>NZ_JABSVA010000046.1:0-270 GCF_013284365.1 Brevibacillus sp. RS1.1 | reverse complement strand
AGGATGTGGTTATGTCTGCGTTCCAACAGGATGTTGGTGACTTTAGCAGACGTACCAAAAAACATCACTTTCAAATATCCTTAGCAATTTCATGCAATATCCAGTTTTCAAGGAGCATATCTATTCTTTTGGTGGAGCTGAACGGGATCGAACCGATGACCTCCTGCTTGCAAGGCAGGCGCTCTCCCAACTGAGCTACAGCCCCATCACACTATATAAGTGAGGGTTATACTCCCTCAAAACCGGAAAGAAAATAATCTGTGATTGGTA
>NZ_JABSVA010000045.1:0-309 GCF_013284365.1 Brevibacillus sp. RS1.1 | reverse complement strand
ATACGACCGTAACGCAACATTCGCTGTTCAGTTTTGAAGGAGTATAACTCCTTTGCGGGCCTATAGCTCAGTTGGTTAGAGCGCACGCCTGATAAGCGTGAGGTCGGCTGTTCGAGTCAGCCTAGGCCCACCATATATTTCCCCTAGTATGGGGCTGTAGCTCAGTTGGGAGAGCGCCTGCCTTGCAAGCAGGAGGTCATCGGTTCGATCCCGTTCAGCTCCACCAAAAAAAGTTTTAAAAAAGCACTTGAAAGTGAACAGGAAGATGTGGTACATTATTTTTCGTCACTTTTGAGAAATAGTCAAATC
>NZ_JABSVA010000044.1:0-339 GCF_013284365.1 Brevibacillus sp. RS1.1 | reverse complement strand
AATTTGGCTATTTCTCAAAAGTGACGAAGAATAATGTAGCACGTCTTCTTGATCACATTCAAGCATTAATTTTTGGAAAATGGTGGAGCTGAACGGGATCGAACCGATGACCTCCTGCTTGCAAGGCAGGCGCTCTCCCAACTGAGCTACAGCCCCATACGGGTAATATTTAGTGGTGGGCCTAGGCTGACTCGAACAGCCGACCTCACGCTTATCAGGCGTGCGCTCTAACCAACTGAGCTATAGGCCCTTGTAAGCCACAAAAAAAGACGTACTACTTCAAAGGCCAAAAGCTGCGGCACTTCAAAGATCTATATACGTCAGGGAGTTGATGCTCCC
>NZ_JABSVA010000043.1:0-397 GCF_013284365.1 Brevibacillus sp. RS1.1 | reverse complement strand
GCATTCCGTCTCGGTCGGTGTACCAAAGATCTTCGCTGTTTTCTCCTGTTTCCTCTACGAGCTTTTCGTGCTTAAACGGGGTTTAAAGGACCTCAAAGAATGAAGAACGTATTCAGTTACGCCAGAGAAGAATATTTCCAGACGTTGCGACTTGTGGAGTCCTACCGAGCGGAGAAGGGATTAGCGGGCAAAAGAAATGCAACCGTGCCCGCGCGACGAAGCGGCTACCACTTTTGCATTTCCCCGCTAATTCCTTCGGAGCGGGCAGTCCCAACCCTCAGCGGGACGGAGCACTGAGCTTAGTCTGGAAATATTCTTCTCCTCACCGCAGCTGCATATTTAGAGACCTTGAGTTGTTGCTGTAGTGTTGGCGAGGAAACAGGAGAAAACGCTCAGA
>NZ_JABSVA010000042.1:0-416 GCF_013284365.1 Brevibacillus sp. RS1.1 | reverse complement strand
ACTCTAATTCGCTGTTTTTATCTAAGTTTACTCTAATTCCTTGTTTTTATCTAAGTTTACTCTAATTCCTTGTTTTTATCTAAGTTTACATAAAAATTATAGCAACACCAAGAATCTCATTAAACAACAAAAATCAACCCCATTTAGTGACAAACTGAGTCTATCAGTGTAGTCCTCTGATGTATCCAATAACTTCTTAATCTAATAAGAATAACAATTATCTCCTGCAAACAAAAAGCCACCCTCATCAGGTGGCTTGACTTTATGTATTTGGTGGAGGCGGGGGGATTCGAACCCCCGTCCGAAAACAGCGATACATGAGCATCTCCGAGCGCAGTCACTCATTTAAATTTCGGTACCGGATTCGCGGAGTGACGCGCTGACCCGTTACCTAGCCTGATTGATCTTCTTCCTTT
>NZ_JABSVA010000041.1:0-425 GCF_013284365.1 Brevibacillus sp. RS1.1 | reverse complement strand
TCTTGTCCTTTGATATAAATGGTGGAGGCTGACGGGATCGAACCGCCGACCCTCTGCTTGTAAGGCAGATGCTCTCCCAGCTGAGCTAAGCCTCCAAATCACCTACAAACATGTAGGGATTTTCTAGGTGACCCGTAGGGGATTCGAACCCCTGTATGACAGCGTGAAAGGCTGCTGTGTTAAACCGCTTCACCAACGGGCCAAGATGGCGGATGGAGTGGGATTTGAACCCACGAGACGGTTCGACACCGCCTACACGATTTCCAATCGTGCTCCTTCGGCCGCTCGGACATCCATCCATATGGCTCCTCGGGACGGACTCGAACCGCCGACCGATCGGTTAACAGCCGATTGCTCTACCAACTGAGCTACCGAGGAACGCTGAAGGTTTATTCCTTCAAAACTGAATACGCATGGTTGCTAAG
>NZ_JABSVA010000040.1:0-436 GCF_013284365.1 Brevibacillus sp. RS1.1 | reverse complement strand
AGACGTGGCGCTTTTAGCTGACCTTCCTTGCCCTTTGATAGTAGTGGTGGAGGCTGACGGGATCGAACCGCCGACCCTCTGCTTGTAAGGCAGATGCTCTCCCAGCTGAGCTAAGCCTCCAAATCACCCACAAGATGTAGGGATTTTTCTAAGTGACCCGTAGGGGATTCGAACCCCTGTATGACAGCGTGAAAGGCTGCTGTGTTAAACCGCTTCACCAACGGGCCAAGATCATAAGATTACATCTGGTGCTCCCGACAGGAATCGAACCTGCGACCTCTTCCTTACCATGGAAACGCTCTACCGACTGAGCTACAGGAGCATATATGGCTCCTCGGGACGGACTCGAACCGCCGACCGATCGGTTAACAGCCGATTGCTCTACCAACTGAGCTACCGAGGAACGTTGAAGGATTGTTCCTTCAAAACTGAATAC
>NZ_JABSVA010000004.1:0-625602 GCF_013284365.1 Brevibacillus sp. RS1.1 | reverse complement strand
ATAATAGGCCAGCTTTTTCATGTCCTCGCTAAATTTCTCGCATGAGGCTGCTTTATTTTCTTTCTGACTCAGCTTGGTGTACTTGGCTAGTAGTAACTTGTGTCAGATCAGAGTGGGCAAAATCATCTGTGTGCGGCAATTGTACATCAAACTCATGGATCGGAGAAATTTCCAAATTCGCGTTGTCAAATTGCAGATTTAATACGTGTCCGCCACTTGTTTTATCCTCTGTGATGAAGTGGAGATGGAATCCGGGAACATTCAGGGCTGCTGCATAATTTGGCGTATAGAAGCCAATCAGGGTTCCCTTAACATTTTTAAATTCAAACTCGGATTGTTTTTTGGTTACTTCAGTCAGCTGCGGATAAGGTCTGGTTTGTTTTGGAACTGTTCTAGCCTTTACCATCTTAAAGGTACCGGTCAGCTTTACGGCATAAAAGACGTTCTTGTTTTCAAATTTCTCCTCAAGCATTTTTGTTAATTGATTGTAATCTTGCACATTGGTTAATGTAGTTTTTTCTTTCGGCTCGAAATGTGTAGTAACCGCAAATGGAGTTTTCACACTTTCTGGCAGCTCCGATAATTTTCCGGTGCTGTCGATCTGGTAGAATTTTGTACCCATCTGAATCATCTCTCCATCGAGATCATTGATGGTACCAAGCCCCATATCGCCTCGCAGCTTCAGGTCTTTCAAAGTCAAGTCCCCTTCAAACTGTCCAAGCATGAGTGCATTGATCGTTGAGTATTGAAACAGTACATTTTTTGGTGCCGGATTGGCGGCAACCGCAGGTTTGGATTCCTGCTTGGCAGGTGGTGCTGGTACAGTAGCCGTTGTAGCTGCAAAAGCAGTCAAAGACAGCCCGGCAACAAGAGCCAGAGATGTGATAGAAGTGATGATATTTTTTTTCATGTTTTTCACTCCACCTTTATATATAAAATTTGTTGCTAACGAAGTTTATAGTTTTGCACATTATTCCTGATTTGTTGTGCGGTATCCAGGACAATTTTCACTTGTTCCATTAATTCATGCAAAGATTCTTGTTGTTTTTCAATATTGGACAGAGTATCGCTGGAATCTCTGGAGTTGGAATTGGCAATATTCGAAAGATCTTCAACCGATGCGCTCACTTCCTCGGAACCCGCTGCAACCTCTTCCGAAATGCTGCTGAGATTTTGTATTTCATCATTGATTTTAGCCATATCTTCAATGATATCGGAAAGCAGGGTTTCCACTTTGGAGCTTAGAGTCAATCCGTCTTCAACTTCCTGCTGCACCATCGTCAACGATTCCACAGATTTTCGGGTTTCTTTATTGATCTCCAAAATCAGATTGGTAATTTGTGTAGCAGAATCAGCGGATTGTACGGCAAGCTTTTTCACTTCTTCAGCAACAACGGCAAAACCTCTGCCATGTTCTCCCGCACGCGCTGCTTCTATGCTGGCGTTGAGAGACAAGAGATTGGTTTGATTGGCGATTTCATTAATGACAGTGGCAAAATTATCAATTTCCATTGTTTTTTGCATGAGTGTTTCCACGAGATTGGAAGAGTGCAAAACAGCGGAATTGATCGTCCTCATTTGATTCAGTGAATCTGAGACAATCGAAGTTCCTTCTTTTGCTCTCTGATGCGTTTGTTCCGTAATTTCCCCGATTTCTGAAGCTACTTCAGCAAAATTGCTCACAGCAAGCACGCTTTCTTGCATCGTCCGGGATATCTCCGAAATTCCCTGGGCCTGATCCATCGAACCCTTGGTAACCCGGCTGTTCATTTCAGCGATTTTTGAGGAGGCATTGGCTACCTCAGTCACTTCCGAATTTAACACGTCCGTGACTTGATTAAGATTTTGCGCATTTTTCAGCAGGTCTTCGATGAGTTGGCGCAATTGGAGGGCAAGAGAGTTGAAGGCTTGCGCCAAATCTCCCAACTCATCTCTGTTTTTCACAGTAATGTGGGTCTCTGTAAGGTTCCCTGCTGCCAATTGCTTGGATAAACGCGTCATTTGTTTTAACGGGTGTACAAAAATCCGGTTGATCACGTACAAAATGACAAGCGACAATAAAACGGAGCTGATAATCATCCCAACTGTTTGTGTAATAATTGGCTTCTTCAGCTCGTCCAGTTCGCTGTCATAAAGCACGCCGGCGATTTTCCAGCCGGTTATCTTGTTCGTGGTAAAGACGATCCGGGAAGGTTTTCCGTCGATTTGGGCTGACAGTACTCCCGATTGCTGTTCATAAAATGATTTGTAGCTGTCATCTTGGGGCACTTCTCCAGCAGCAATGGTTGGATGGGTAATAACCTTCTGACTCTCATCCAGGATAAACGCGAAACCTTGCGTCCCTACTTTTGCCGCATTAACGGTATCAGTCACATACTTTTTCAACGATAAATTTACTACGGCAACTCCATGGCCATCGTCCGTAGTTTTTGCTACCGATACCACAATATTTTTAGAGGCGGCTGATACATAGGGTTTGGAAATAATCACTTGACCCTTCTGTTCCATCGCTTTTGTGTACCATTCTCGCGTGCGAGCATCATACTCTTTTGATAATGGACTTTGCGGCTCCATCGCAAAGCGTCCATCTTCGGTGGCAAGTCCAATCACTTCGGTATCATCGGTATGCACAGCTTTAAACTGCTTAAGGGTCGATTGCACCTGTTGATTTGACGCCAAATTCGTCTTTTCATCCTTTATCATGTCTTGATAAACGCTTTGAGGCAGTGATCTTGCCAGAACATCTGTGTCTTTCATGATGGGCACAACTACACGATCAATAATCGTGCTGAGGTTTTCGACCTGTTTATTAGCTGAATTGAGTAGTTGAACATCTAATGTTTGAGTAGCTGAACGATACGAGAAGTAGCCAATCAGAATACTTGGGACCAAAACCAAAATGAGAAAAACCGCAAATAATTTTTGACCGATTTTCCACTGAAACCCTTTTTTAATGTCCACTCCAGCCATAATGAATTCTCTCCATCCAGATTTGTTTATTTATCTTTATATTTCAGTGTATCGGTATAAGAGTTTACAAAAATTAGACTTTTTTGTGTGAAACTTGAATAAATTGTTACAATGTACCAAATTGGATGTCCTCACCGATCTTTTGGTGAGGCAAGATTTTACCCACCATTCATCAAGAGGTTCAATTTTTTTATTGAATCGTTCTCTTTCAAAGGGCGATAAATGGTTAATTTCAACTCGGGGGCATCGTACACCCGAAATGTCATATGCTCCATCGTCATCGTACCCGCAGTCGGATGATTGATCTGTTTTGTCCCGATGGGAGTACCCTGTATATCGTAACGCGGCCACCATTCTCTGAATTCAGGACTGAGTTCCATCAGTTCGCCGACGAGCTCTTTAAACCAGTCCTCTCCGACGAACGGTGTACTGGTAGAACGAAATTGCCCTAGAAGACGTTTGGCGTGGCTTTCCCAATCGCCCATAAGTTTTCGATAGTCGGTTGACGCGAAACATCGCCAAACTGCGTTACGTTCTTTCTTATTCATTTTTTCAAAATCCCCGAACACCAACTGTGCAGCTTTATTCCACATCAATATGTCCCACCGCTGATCCGTTGCATAAGCCGGACACATTTCGAAATCGTTCATGAAGTTTTGCATGATCTTTGTAATTCCTGCTTCAAATGAGGTTGTTTGTTCAACAGGCAGTTGCCCGTGGGCGAGCATAAACAAATGATTTCGCTCCTCAGTATCGAGCTTCATTACCGTCACAAGACTATCAAGCACCTGGGTCGACACTTGAATGTCTTTTCCCTGCTCCAGCCACGTATACCATGTAAGCCCGATCCCAGCAATCTGCGCTAATTCTTCTCTCCGTAAGCCTTGGACCTTCCTTCTTGGACCTTTGGACAAGCCAAATTGCTCTGGAGAAAGCCGGGAACGCCGCGATTTTAAAAACAACCCCAATTCTTTTCGTTTGTCCTTATCGCTGTTCATCTAATCCCTCCGCCTAATCCTGTTACTTTTAATACTATGATTAATAGGCTTCTATTTGTAGGTTTGTTCGTACTTTAATCTTACAGCTGTAAGGTTTACGAATAAAGACAAGGAGGTGATCATTCTGGAGGACTTAATCAGATCTGGTCCATCGAAAGGTCTGATCGCTCTTATGGTAATAACCTGCGGGTTTACCGTGGCAAACGTTTATTTAAACCAGACCTTACTAGTCGATATGGCGAAAACATTCGACTCAACCGTAGCAGAGATAGGAGGTGTGACGACTCTTACCCAGGTAGGCTATGCAATCGGGAACCTCCTGTTAGTGCCATTGGGAGACATGTTTGAAAGACGTCGAATGATTGTTTTCTTGTTGTTGGCGGTTTCATTGTCGCTCTTATCGGCCGCACTATCTAGTTCTTTAACGTGGTTAATCGCAAGTCATTTTGCGATAGGCATAACGACGATTATACCGCAGCTTATCGTTCCTTTAGCTGCCAGTATGGCAAATGATCGCAATCGGGGGAAGTTACTAGGGACGGTGGCGATCGGTCTTGTCTGCGGAATATTGGGGGCGAGGATAGTTAGCGGCATTGTTGATAGCATATGGGGCTGGAGAGTGATGTATTGGATTTCCTTTGGCTTCATGTTGTTGCTTACTCTCCTTATTCGGTTTCGGCTTCCCCAAAGCCAAGGTGAGACAGCATTACCATACCGCCAGTTGTTGCTTTCGTTGGGGCCTCTGTTCGTGAAGCAAAAAGCACTCCAGAGTGCCTGTTTGAGTCAAGGTATGGTGTTTGGATCGTTTAGTGTCTTTTTTACTACTATAGGATTCTTGCTTCAATCACCCCCGTACGAATACGGCAGTGCCGTTGTTGGATTGGTTGGGTTGGTCGGAATCGGAGGCGCTGTCGCCACTCCATTGATTGGACTGATCATTGACAGGAAAGGGGCAGCACTCGCCAATAAAATTTGCATGCTTGCAGCTATGACTTCGTTCCTGATCTCCGCGGTTGCCGCTTATTGGCTGCCGGGATTGATTGGCAGCGCATTGTTGCTAACGGTTTCCACACAAGCAAATCAGGTTGCCTGTCAAGCAAAAATATTCGAACTTTCTGCTACCGCTAGAAGCAGATTGAACGGGTTGTATATGGTTTTCACCTTTATAGGGGGTGCACTTGGGTCCTATGTGGGAGTGTGGGCATGGAGCAACTGGCAGTGGTCCGGTGTTTGCGTGGTTGGATTGATCATGGTCTTTGTCGGAATGAGTACATCGGCGGGCATAAAAAATGTAAACGATACGAAAATTGAAAGGGTGAAAAATACAAATGCAAATTCATGATGATACCTATAATAAAGGAATGGAAATTTTGAAAAAAATAGATAGCGAGCATTACCAGAGCATTGTTGACAGTTTTAAAGACACAGTGGCCCCAGATTTGGGACAGCTCGCTGTAGAATTCAATTACGGCCAAATATTTTCCCGTCCAGGTCTCGATTTGAAATCTAGGCTTCTCGCTACAGTGGCAGGTCTGACGGCGATGGGAAATACGCAGCAGTTGAGGTTTTATATTAACGGAGCTTTAAACCTTGGATGGACGGAAGAAGAGATTGTGGAGTGCATGATGCAAATGTTAATTTACGCTGGTTTTCCTGTAGCTTTAAATTCGATTCTGACCGTTGCTGCAGAAGTGTTTGCAGAACGAAAAACAAAATCAAATAAGGGGGGCTCCGAATGATTATTGACAGCCACTCACACGTTCATTCGTCGGTAGAATCTCACTTGAATATCATGGACGAATCGAACATCGATAAAACAGTTTTGTTCTCGACGCTTGTTCATCCGGAAAAAAACGAGTCGTATTCTGAGTTTGTTGAAGAGATGGGAAAATTGTCAAACATATTGGCCAATCGGATAAATAGCTCAGAGGCACGTATAAAGGCAATGGACGAATTGATTCGGACGGTGCGGCAATATCCCGATCGCTTTATCGGTTTCGGAAGCATACCGCTCGGTTTTTCCGAGACGGAAACGATGGAATGGGTGGAAACCAAAATCGTCAACAACGGGTTGAGAGGGTTTGGTGAATTTACGTTGGGGTCAGGCCAGATCGGATTGCTCGACCCCGTATTCAAGGCTGCGAACGAGTGGCGTGGCCTTCCGATTTGGGTTCATACGTTCGAACCATTAAAAATGGTAGATATTCGGGACCTTGCCTATCTTGTTCAAAAGAATCCGAATGTGCCAGTCATTTTCGGACATTTGGGTGGCTTGAACTGGTTGGATACAATCAACTTAACGAAGGACATAGACAATGCTTATTTGGATACCTCAGCGGTATATACGGTTTTTGCCTTGAGCCTTGCGATGAAAGAGCTTCCTGACAGAACGTTGTTTAGTTCGGACCATCCATACGGCGATCCTTACTTGGCAAAAATCGCAGTTCAACGTTGTGCACCGAGCAAAGAGGTCGAGAGAAGAGTGCTCGGTGAAACGATAGCGGAATTGCTTGAAATCTAATCTAAGTCCCTATTCATGGTGTACCGTATCGTCTCGTTAGCAGGTTGATCGGTAATTATATCCACTACCCCAAAAACCCGCAATATTGTCATTCAAGGAGAATATTAATGGAAGACGGAAGAAAGGGACTGGTTGTGCCAGCCCCTCTTTCATTTCTTTTTCTCTAACTCCGCCTTTAATCTTGCATTCTCTTTCAACAGCTTTTGAACGTCCGGGACATCCTTGCCGGAAAACCAGCCATACAAATCGTCTCTTGCTGCATACTCCGGCAATTGATCACGAAGTACCATTTTAATGTGCCGTACATCTTCAACATAATAGGTAGGAACTTGTTCCATGACCGATTGCTTAAACTCTTGAAACTCCTGATAGTATTCAATTGCTGCGAAGTCGTATGGCTTTTGTCTTAATGCTTCATCTGTGACAACAAAAGCAAATCTAGGTTTGCCCGCTTCTCCGGCATACTCATATTCCCAATGCGTATAGCTCATGGATTCATCAGGAAGTGTTAAACCATAGAATCCTCCGAGAATCAGGATATATACATCGGACTCGTCTATCCATCTCTTCCTCATTTTCATTGGACTTTCCTTGAAAAATTGCTCGATTCCAGCAGGGATATGACCGGCTTGAAGTACGGCTTCAACAGCGGTGTGTCTTTCTTCAATAAGATCGTAATAAGTAGACGATATGTATATTTGTAATTTTTTTCTCATAAGCCCACCCAAATGAAAGAATTTAATATAAGAAGAATCTACCATTCACTCACTTTATTTGTCAAAATTGACTGGGTTTTCATGCGGTAGCCAAGTGTGTGACGGATTTTTCGCTGATACACCCTCGTTAAGCTGAGCCCTATCATAAATAAGGGCATCGAAGACGAGCTAACAACATAGTGGCAGTCCTGAACACGGAAACAATGTTCTAGACTGCCACATTATATTGATCGATCGATTCCGTTCGTTTAACGTACGTTTACTTCCTCTGCGTTCGATTTGGAAATTTTTATTTTTACCATGATCAATAAGAAAGCTAGAAGTGAAAACGTAATGCCGCTCCACATGAGTTGATGTATGCCCAAGTGAGAAATAAACCAACCGCCGATAAAAGTCCCTACAGTAATTCCAAGATTGGAAAATGAGACAAACAAGCTGTTGCCGAATTCGGGAGCTTCTTTTGCCTCAATCGTTAACCATGCTTGACTGACAATAAGCCCTCCGGAATGCACTGTCCCCCAAAGGAATACGATAACAGCCATTGGAAAGAAAGAAGAACCTAAATAATAAGTGAATAAGTAAATGACCACATAGAGCAGAGGATACAAGATAACGGTCTTTGTAATGCTTTTATGCAAAAAGCCCCCAAATAAAAAATTTCCGAAAATCATGATGATTCCAAAGGCCATCAACATGATACTAATCCATGCCCCGTTCATATGTGTTACTTGTCCTAAATATTCAGCAAAGTAGCTGTACACAGAAAACATAGCTGCAAAGATAAAAATAACGGTCGCGATCGTTAACCACAATTGAGGTTTGCGTAATATACCAAGCTGCTGGTCGTAAGACATTTTTTCCGTAACAGGCATGGAAGGAAGCCAAGCTAGTATTCCTACAAAGGCAATCATGCTTACAACAGCTCCAAATAGGAAAGCAGCTTCTAACGATATCTTGTCCGCGAGATAAGAAGTCAAAGGCACGCCAAAAGCAAATCCGACCGTTATTCCGGCGAAAACCTTTGTGACCGCTTTGCTGCTTTTTTCCGGAGGGACAAGTTTGGCTGCGGTCACAAGGGCAATCGAGAAAAAGACGGGATGAAAAATAGCAGGGAGAATACGGAAAACTAGCATCACATCGAACCTAGTTGTGAAGGCATAAACAATATTTGAAATCGCAAAAATAAGCACAGCGGTTAATAAAATGACTTTACGATTAATACCAGAAACGAGTAATGTCAGGAATGGACCTGAAATGGCAACAACTAACGCAAATATACTTACAAGCCATCCGGCCTGCGCAGTCGAAATATTGAATTTTTGAGTGACCTGGGGTAAAACACCTATAATTCCCATTTCCGTTGTAATAATGCCGAATACGCCTAAAGCCAGAA
Organism: Brevibacillus sp. RS1.1; assembly: GCF_013284365.1. NCBI lineage: Bacteria > Bacillati > Bacillota > Bacilli > Caryophanales > Paenibacillaceae > Brevibacillus > Brevibacillus sp. RS1.1. Next base: position 617,004 of record NZ_JABSVA010000004.1, on the reverse strand, counting down.
TCATAATAAGCAAAGGGTTAACCTGTTTCATGTTAAATGTAAGCCTCCGATTATATTCATATATACAGAATTATAGATATAAACAAACAAAAAAAGAGCTCCTTTCCGTTTATAGTTTCGTTTTGATGTACTCGGAAAATTCCTGTATTATCTTTTCGTTCCGACGATAGTACGTCCACTTCCCAATTCGCTCAGATTCTAGCAAACCAGCTTTTTGCATAGTCAACAAATAACTCGAGATAACAGATTGTGCAAGTCCCGATTTTGCCTGAATATCTCCCACGCATACACCAATCCGAAAATTGAGGCCTTGTTGTAAATAGAGCTTTTCATCAAAGAATTCCTCTGGATTCTTTAACCATTGCATAATTTGACTACGAGTCTCGTTAGACAAAGCTTTATAAATCAATAAAGGTTCCATATGGATTATTATATCTATTTTTATGGATATGTAAATGTGAAAAGGCTAAATTTCCCGACGATGCTTGCTCAGAGGGTTGGAGTCTGTCAGGTTCTCCTAATAAATTCGCCGATAGACCCGTTAAGCTGAGCCGTCTCACAACTAAAGGCAGGTTTTTACAGAATGTGGGGAGTATTTGCTTCAAAGCACATACCGTTGTACTCAAAAAAGCCCCATAGTAGCAAGGGGCCTTTGAGTTGTCTATTCACATCATCGCATTTTGGAACCAAACGTCCCTACTTCGCTTTCATCGTATCAGAAGTTTTCTAAAACGATTTTTCCAATGGTCCGCCCAGATTCCAACTTCTCATGCGCGAGACGCAGGTTTGCTGCATTGATGGGCTCCAGTCGTTCAGTCAGCGTACTCTTTATTTTTCCATCATCGATTAAATCCGCCAGTTCATTCAACAATTCGTGTTGTTTGATCATGTCATTGGTTTGAAGCAAGGACCGTGTAAACATGAACTCCCATACAAACGTTACACTTTTAGAAAACAGCAAGTCCATTTTCAAGCTCCCTGCCCAGGTAGTTTTATTTGCAGGAACGATAGCGCAAATTTTACCTTGGGGGACAATGACTTCCGCCATATTTTCAAGATGTTGAACCGTATCATTCAAGCAAAGGATATAATCGACGGCGTCAATACCAACTTCCTTGAGTTGAGGGAGAAAAGGGTTGTTGTGGTTTATGATAAAATCCGCGCCGAGACCTTTAGCCCATTGAATTGACTCTGGACGTGAAGCAGTACCGATAACGGTCAAACCTGCTAATTTTGCAAGTTGAATAGCAATCGAGCCAACTCCTCCGGCTGCACCGATAATCAGTATGCTTTTGTTTTCACCTGTATTATTTACGCTAATTCCTAAGCGATCAAAAAGGCCCTCCCATGCAGTTATCGAGGTAAGCGGTAATGCGGCGGCGGCAGCGAAATCCAAGCTTCGCGGCATATTTCCCACAATTCGTTCATCAACTAAGTGAAATTCACTGTTACTGCCTGGTCGAGACACACTGCCCGCATAATAGATCTTGTCCCCAGGTTTAAACAACTGGCAGTCAGGACCAACTTGTTCTACGATTCCAGCAGCATCCCAACCAAGAATTTTCGGTGAATCGGCTTCGTAGTTATGACTTTCGCGGACGCCTACATCTGCAGGGTTGACGGAGATTGCTTTTACACGTACAAGCAAATCACGGCCTGTAGGCTCCGGTTTATCCAAGTGCAGATCAATAAGGCTTTCTGGATTGGATATAGGGAGGTATCGGTAAGCACCGACAGCTTTCATCTTTTGGTGAGTATTCATGGGTATCCATCCTCTCAAATAGGAAATGTTGTACAGTTGCATTGTAAAACGATTCAATTACTTTAAGTAAGTACGCATATTTTTATGGTATAGTATTAAAAATCAAACCATTGGGGGATAAGCTGATGGGAGACCGAAGAAAGAAATATGGAGTGAGTCCAGATATGCAAGCATGTCCGGTTGAAACAACGCTGGATGTTATCGGTGGAAAGTGGAAGGGGATCATTCTCTATCAGCTCCTGAACGGAACGAAAAGATTCAATGAATTCAGGCGCCTCAATCCGGGAATCACGCAGTTTATGCTCACCTTGCAGTTAAGAGAGCTTGAACGGGATGGCATCATTCATCGCGAAATATATAAAGAGGTTCCTCCAAGAGTGGAATACTCCCTTACTGATTTCGGAAGGACTCTCGAACCGATCATTATGTCAATGAAAGTATGGGGCGAGTCTTATAAAGAGCGGCTAAATGAAAATCTAACGATACAAGGGGAGCAGAGTTAAAGGTAAGTTGAGTAGTAACCTAAGTAGTGGAGCGGGAATGTTTGAGTAAATTTTCAGGGAGGGAATAGTTTAGAGAATAGATAGAATATTAAAGTGGGGAACAGTATGAAAGCGATCTTAATCGACGATGAAGAGTTGGCATTAAATTATTTGGAGCATCAGTTATTAAATATCGGCGATTTTGAAATTGTTGGCAAGTTTACGGATCCGATGATCGGCAAACGAGAGATTGAAAAAAATGAGATTGATATTGTCTTTTTGGATATTCAAACACCAAAGCTAAACGGTATCGAGTTAGCCGAACAGCTTTTGGAAGTGAAACCTCAATTACAAATTGTCTTCGTCACCGCATATGAGAGATATGCGATTAAAGCATTTGAGCTGAACGCCCTTGACTATGTATTAAAGCCGGTTGGCAAGAAACGTCTGCAAAATACCATGAAACGAATTCAATCGATGATGGAGGAACATAAGACCTTCTCCCCTCAGAAATCGGAGAATTTACAAATGAGTCTGTTTCAACAAGTAACGTTTGTAGATGGAGGCCAGGAAATCCCACTTCGTTGGCGAACTGCCAAGGTGCAGCAGTTGTTCTTATATTTGGTTCAACACAGGGGAACTACGGTTAATAAAACGGCGATCATTGAGTTGCTTTGGCCAGAGCTTGAATCGGAAAAAGCCAATCATCAATTGTATACGGCTATCTATCATATTCGCAAAACCTTGGCGCCATTTAGCAAATATTTTCAAATCAGCAATACATCAGAAGGGTATAAGGTAAAACTAGAACAAACCATCTTAGATGTAGATCAGTTTGAGCGTTTTTTTCGCTCTGACTTATCTTTATCTGCGGAGACGATTGACGAGTATGAACAAGCCATAGCTCTGTGTAAGGGAGATTACTTGCAAGAGCATAATTACATATGGGCAGAAAGCGAGCGTCAAAGATTACAACTGCAATGGGTGCAAACCGCTTTGAAAATGGTGGATTGGTATTACGCCAATGATGAATGGGACAAAGCCATCACGCTATGTTTGGACATTTGTCAGCGTTATCCGCTCGAGGAAGAAGCCTGTTTTTTCCTTATGAAAATATTTGCTGACATGGGTAGGCACTCTTCGGTTCATAAGCAATACGATCATTTAACGAGTGTGTTATGGAACGAATTGCAAGAACAGCCTAATCCGGCAATTACAGAATGGTATCAACTTTGGAAGCAGAAAAATAAGGAATAAACCAAGTGGCTTATTCCTTATTTGGTGATTCCAAAAGTGACGATCGTACCTTGTTCAGGTGAGCTATTAATCGTTAATCCCTGGTTATATAGTTGTCTTAGTCGCCGTTCAATATTTCGCAGACCTACGCTTGCTTTTTTCTTGCCATGCCTTGTTTGGCTGAATAGTTGATTCAGATCTTCCTCTGCTATGCCTTCCCCATCGTCTTGGATTGAGATTTCGAAATACTCCTCTTTGTCTTTGATGTGAATCCAGACAGTTCCCCCACTTGTGCGTTGCATTAAGCCGTGTTTGATGGCATTTTCGACTAGCGGTTGTATGGATAAGGGTGGTAAACAAAAATCGAGATCAGGGTCCAGATCCCATTCCACTTGCAAGCGATCGCCAAATCGTTGCTTCTCGATATACAAATAAGATCGAACAAGATCAAGTTCATCGTGAAGCGAAATAACGGGTTCAGAATTATGAAAGTCAAAGCTCAAACGCAAATAGTTGCTAAACTCCTCAAGCAGTGTCTGCATTTTCGTGAAGTCCTGGAGTCCCAAGGCGGCAATTGAATTTAATGCGTTAAACAAAAAATGAGGTTCAATTTGTGATTGTAACCATGCTCCTTCCATACGCAAACGTTCATCGAAGGATATTTTAAATTCTGTTAAGGCTTTTACCCTTGCTTTTAATTCCCAAGCATCGACGGGTTTCTTAACATAGTCGTTCGCCCCTGCTTGTAAGCCGGCTATAATATCCTCGGAACGACTGCGCGCGGTCAAGAGCAGGACAGGCAGTTCTAAAACAGAGAATCGTTCCCGGATGATGCGTGTTAATTCATAGCCGGATACGTGAGGCATCATGACGTCTGAGATGACCAGATCGACCGGGTTACGTTCCAGTATGGACAGGGCTTGCTGAGCGCTGGTTGCCGTGCTTACTTCGTATTGATCTGATTCAAGCATTTTGCTAAGGATGTTCAGGTTAATACTGTCGTCATCTACAACGATAATTCTTGCTCTTCTATTCATAGAAGAAACGGTTTCTGTCGATGTAGTGATTCGATCAGTCGTTGCAGCGGCCATTTCTAGTGAAGTCTGCATGAATGTCTGAGCGCTGCTTTCTTCTAAGGGAACGGAATCTGTAGCTAGTGGGAGTGTAAAAGTAAAGGCAGAGCCTTTTCCCTGGGTGGACTGAACCGATAGAGTACCGCCGTGCAGCTCAACCAATTGTTTGGAAATATGTAAGCCAAGTCCGAATCCGCCACTTGCTCTGATTGCATTCAGTTCCGCTTGTTCATAAGGTTGAAAAATAGTTTGTAGAGCCTTTTCCTCGATACCGACCCCAGTATCCTCTACTTGGATCTGCGCAAATCCGTTAGACGTTGTCGCGCGAATCGTGATAGTTCCCTCATCTGTAAATTTAATGGCATTATGCACCAAATTAAAAAGAATTTGAATCAGCCGGTTTTCATCTCCCCGAACAGCAGGAAACGAATCGTCTATTTCCACTTTTAAAGCAATCGGTTTTCCGTCAAGCATTAGTTTCGCCATATCGAAAACACCAGCGAAGATAGACTGCAGGTTTAATTTTTTCTCATGCAGGCGAATGCTGTTCTCCTTTAATCGGGTTACATCCAGCAAATCATCTAGCATGAGTGTCAGACGTCTGCTGACATGCAGGAGAATATCCAGACGCTTTTTGTGTTCTTCATGAAGGGGATTGTTTGTATCCTCGATAATCGCTTGTGTGATATTGATGATGCCATGTAATGGATTTCTCAGTTCATGGGAAGTATTCACCAAAAATTCGTCCTTGCGCTTATCCTCTTGCCGCAATTTCTCAGCAAGATGTTTCGTCTCAGTCGTTGCCCGGAAAAATCGTCTAAACCAATATGCTGCAAAAGCAAGTACGGCAAAGATCAGGTTGAAGGGGTAGTGAATAAATTCCAATCCTAATATGCCATAAGCGATCGTCCAGATCACATTCACCCCTACAAACAAGCAAGCTAGCAGGAGAAATATAATGTCTTCCTTGTCCCGAATGGCCTTCCAGAGTATGTAAGCAGAAATAATGACGGATAGGAGCAGCACGATAGAGAGCATTCTGATCATCGCTAAGATAGTTCCAGCAGGTACAAGGAGGATGAAGATGGCGTATAAGCTGCACAAGCCACTGAAACCTTGTAAAATCCTTCTGTTTAGATAAGCAGGAAGCAGATGATGAAACAAGGGAGGGATGAAGGCGACTGCACCAACATAGACGAGATACGTCAACTTAACTGTCCAATCATAATCGAACTGCAACCAGACAAATAATAACTTGTCATCGGCTGTCACCACGGTAAATATTCCACAAACCATGACCAATGAGAAATATACCAAGCCTTTATTTCTGGCACCCAAGAAGTACAGGAGCAAGGCATATAAACTATGGATCAGAAACACGACGAGTAATAATAACTGCAAACTGATGGAGAGGATCGTCCGCATCTGTACAGCTTCTATCGTACCGAAGCGAATCGGTTTTGTAATTCCTCCTGCCCCGACATCATTGGAAACATGGATAAGCAACTCTACTTGGCCTTGCTCTGGTGTCAGTTTGATAGTATAGGGAATATTGCGTGCTTGATGCTCTATGTTGCTGGTTGCCGGTTGTCCCACCTGGGCCACTAATTTCCCATTGGCATAGACGGTCGAGGCAGTTCGAAGCTCATTGATCCTGAAACCAAGTGTGTGTTCCTGTTCCGGATCAAGCAAGATGCGTAGTCGATACGTGCCGAAGTGGAAAGAGTCCGATACACCCTGCTCATGAACAAATGCCTCATCCCACTTATTGGGTACTTGAAGGTATGTCTGTCCCTCAGGTTTCTTTAGGCCGTTTCCCTCTATGAACTGAGAAGGGAAGAACTCCCACTCCCCATCCAACCGTAATGTTTGGTATTCCGAGAATTCCCATCCGCGTAAATCAAGCACACCTTGTACAGCCACTGGTTTTTCAGCGTAGTCAAAGGTGGTAAGGAAACTCATCCAGAGTAAGCGAACGGCTGTTACCACTAGTAGAGCAACAACGATCATTTTCGTCCATTTCCAGGCGACTGTTTTCATATTAATGATTACCCTCAATGAATAGTAGTAAGAAGATTGTTAGTTCCCAAATCCGAAGAATATCAATTTTTTCATAATGAATACTCTTCGACAAGATATTCAGGACACCTCTTAAAAAGAATATATCAAGGTAGACTAGGGAAGCTGTAGAGGTTATGTAGAGGTGTCCCTGTTAAGATGACATATTGGATGAAGTCTATTGAAAAATAGATAGTTTCAACAAAATATCCAGAATCCGAGGGGAGAGGAAGAAAGAGCTATAAAAAATTGCGAAGCTACAAAATTGGTGGAAGCGTCCCACTGGCGCTCATGCTTTTGTTAGCGCTAGTGCAAGTAGAATGCCTGCAGGCGGTTGATTCTTGAGCCTACACCTACAGTCGACAAATCAAAGCTGCAAGCAAAAGTAGAAGAAATCGACGATGAAGATTTGGATGAAGATGACTATACATCTTCAAGTTGGAGAAAGCTCGAAAAAGCATTGAAGCGAGCAAAAGACGTACTAGAAGATCCTGACGCAACCCAAGACGAGGTAGACGAAGCACTGGCTGAGCTTAAAAAAGCAAGAAGAGATTTAGAATCTGTCGATAAACGGGACAGAGACCGGGATAAAGAACGGAAAAAAGACCGAAAAAACACGAATCAAGTTCAAAATCCGTTCTTTACTGGAGGCGGCTCCAGTAATGTAGAATCGAAGCCAAGTGAGCCAGCAAAAGAGAAAAACGACCAAACAGGCTACATGAACGGCTATCCAACCGGAAACTTCGATCCAAATCGCCAAGTGACTCGTGCAGAAATGGCCATGATTCTTGTAAACACAGGAATGGTCAAGACTACATCCGCAAGCGGAATGTTTATGGACGTAGCCGACCAGCATTGGGCGGCAGATGCGATTAGAAGAGAGAATGAAGCAGGTCTGATGAACGGTTATGCGAATGGCACGTTCAATCCGGGAGGCGGAATCACGCGCGCGGAAATGGCGACCATTGTATACAAGTATTTGGGATTAAATGGAGACGGTATGCCGAACAACTTCTACGATGTACCAGCAGATCACTGGGCAACTCAGATTATTGCGGCAGTAAGTAAAGATGGCTACTTAGCCGGCTATCCAGATGGTACATTCCATCCCCAAAAGACATTGACTCGAGCAGAAACAGTCACTATTATCAATCGTTTGCTGAACCATGAACAGTTAAGTCCGGTAACTGGACAAAGCTGGCCGGATGTACCTCCAACCCATTGGGCGTACAAAGATATTGAAGCAGCAACCAAAAAGTAAAGGGAACTCTCTTTCCTAATCCAAAAAGACCGGAGTGCATATTTTATATGCTTCTCCGGTCTTTTTCGACTACTCTCATAATCGCTATGTATGAAGATTCATTCACATATACTAGAAATCGGGAATTCCCCTTGCAGGTAGGAATCCCATAGTTTATTAATAAACTCAATATTGATCTTGTTTTCAAACGCCTTGGAAATGAGGCCAAAGTCGTCCGATGCATACCCTGCTACTTCCGAATTCTGGGTTATCCGAAAAGTTTCTTTGAACACAAATTCCCTAATTTCTCTGATCACGGTATTTTCAGAGGGGGCAATTTCATCAACTGTTTTGTAACTAGAAATCCAGGCTACATCAAATTCAACAGCATCCCTAGCGTCTAATTTAGCATCCCAATCAACATCTTTATGGAAGACATTCTCTAAGAAACTGTCATTCCTGATTATCGAAAGTATCTCACTCGCTGTTTTCAACGAAACCCTACCCCTTCATAATATACTAGGCAACGTTTTTTGTACTTTCCCCACACATGGGCAGGGAGGGTTTCTCCCTTGATAAATTTTGGTTTTTCCTATATTTTACAATACCCTCGTCAAGTCTCTCTCTCGTTCAACGTGGGTCATTAAAATATCAAGCTTTGGAACAGGAACGTCCGCCTTTCCAGTCAAAAGCAGTTTCAGTGCCAAGTAAGGAAAATTCACTCCGGACCGGCAAGAGATATACATGCCACCGGAAGCTCGCGGATTGATTTCCAGCAGCTTGGGGATACCTTCCTTGTATTTGATTTGCACATTAAACAAATAGGAAAGCTGCAATCGCTGCTGCACGGCTTCGGCAATTCGTAGCAGTTCATCGTTGTCCTCAAGCTCGCGAATACGCCCTTCTACTTTCTTGCGGGGCACCGCTGCCAGCAACTGCCCTTCATAGGCGAGGCAATCGATGCTGTACTCATACGAGTCCAAATACTCCATGACCATTATATCCTCAAACGTCTCCCGTGTGGACAGTGTGCGGACTACTTCTTCTATCGTGATTTGCTGGTGGGTTGATCGAAACAGTCGGTCAATCGGATCAAGCTGCTCCTCCACAATATAAAAGCCTGCTCCGCCTTCGCCTCGGGCGGGCTTGAAGCAAACCTTGTTTCCGTCTTGTTTCAGTTGTTCATATGCGATTTGGAATTGTTCAGCTGTATTCACAATCGCATAAGCGGGTAACGGTACTTCCGGTACGTCCTGAAACAGTTGAAACAGCTTCCCCTTATCCGAAATATCCTCCAGCAACTGATGTTCCTGAGCAATCATAACCTGCGTGCCCTGCCGCTCAAACTCTTTGATATGCCTGGAGATTTCCACCAATCGATAGTTGGGGAGAAATACGTCGATCCGGTGTTTTTTACAAAACGACAGGCAATAGTCGATGTATTCTGGCACATCCAGCGTGGGCTCCAGTTCAGCATAGTCGGCGATTTGTAGCATCACACTATGACGCTTTGGGTGAGTCACATAAATCTCGAAAGTGAAGTTATCCGGGTTATTGCGAATCATTTCGACGATTGGATAAGCCGTAGCGAACGTTCGATTGAACCAAATCCGTTTTCTCATTGGTTGCCCTCCTTTATTCGAAAAGAAAAGCGAGTGTCTGTTCGACCTCGCTTTCCTTTACCTCATGCTATTTACGCAACGTTTTCCTTCGAGTCTTCTTGTTCCCCATGTTTTCCTTTTTTCATCTTATGCACGATGAAGGTACCAAGGAAGGTGAGAACCAGAACGCCGAAGAAGAGGTATGACTCGATGTGGATGCCTGCTGCGCCCAAGAACATTTTCACGGAGATGAGCGCAATAAGTACGAATGCGGTTGTTTCGAATTCCGGAATTCGCTCGATCAGTTTCAGGAAGATTTGAGCAACCCCCCGCATCATCAGAACACCTAGAATTCCGCCCAGGAACAGAACCCAGACTTGGTTGCTGACACCAAATGCAGCTAAAACGGAGTCGATGGAGAAGGCAATATCCATCATTTCAACTGCAAGTACAGTTTGCCAGAAGCCTTTTCCTTTGTTCTCGGTCTCGTTTTCTTCTTCCCCACCAGACTTGAATAAGCGATAGAGCAGCCAGACGATGAGCAATCCACCGAGAATTTGTACAACCGGGATTGGGATAAAGTACAAGCACGCTGCCATTCCCAGATAGAGCAGCAAATCAATTGCTTTTTGCGCTTTTTCATTATGGCCAAAGAAGTGGTCTGCTGCAATCTTGAGCAGGTAGAGTGCACCCATTACTTTGATCGCGGTCATCTTGACCAGGAAAACGCCTAAACCGATTGCCAGGAAACGGAATAAATAGGCGCCGAGCAAGCCGTAAAACAATGCGCGTTTCTTTTGCTTTTCTGGCAAATGATTTACCATTACTGCTAATACCAGTGCATTGTCAGCTGAAAGTAATCCTTCCAGGATGACCAATGAGAGAATAATTGTCCAGTTAGCAGGATTGGTCAGTACCCCCTGCAAAACCTCCCATGAAAAAAAACTTGAATAGGTTTCAATCAGCCCATTCAAAAACTCCATTTCTTCGTCCTCCTAGGTTATTTGCTGCCTGCGGACCAACGCATGTTCCAACCGTAGTAGCGATCCATCGGTTTATGTCCGTTGAAATATTCAACGAGACGCTTGATCTCAAAGGTATCTCCTTTTCTCTCTATCATGGCAATGGCACACATAATATTCCGAGGGTCGTGCACGTCCATGCGGACCACAATTTCCGGGTTGTCGGCCTGTTTGATCGTGACAACGCCATCCGTTTCGGCCCATTTCGCTACACCTTCATAGATATAGGCATAGATCAGCACACGATTAAACTCCCTCACATGGTTGCCGTTAATGCGGAGATTTTCCCCATCAGTTCTGGATCCTGTACGGTCATCTCCGTCCAGCTCGATAAACGGGAAATGGAGATATTCACCAAAATGCCGGCCCAGCGCTTGGATACAACCTTTATTCCCGTCTGACATCTCATACAAACATCCAAGATCAAGGTCGATGCCATCGGATTTATTAAAGCCCAAAAAACCGCTTGATTTCTTGACTTTTCTATTCCAGTTTAGGTTCACACTGATTTGCCCCAACGCCCCGCTTGACTTTCGCAAGCTGATCGTTTCACCTTTTTTCGTCAGCTCAACCTTGGATAGATTGATCGGCGGTGCCGGTGGTTGCTCAACTTTTGGAGGTGGCGCCGGAATGGTTGGAGACGGTTGTGGTGAAGAGGATTGCTCCTGTGCCACCTCTACGCCGAAATTACCGCATAAGGCAGTTAGTCCACCGTTAAAGCCGCTTCCAATCGCATTAAACTTCCATTCGCCATTGTAGCGGTATAATTCACCTGTCACGATCGAATTTTCTGTAGAAAAATCAACTAATGGAAACCGGATCATTTCAGCAAATGTGACAGGATGCAAGATTCGCAAATAAAGATCGGAAACCTGTCGAAACGTTTGGCCACGTGAAATGGCGTCGTAAATGGTAATCGTAAAGGCGATCTTTTCTACGTTAAGCGGAATTGCGGAAAGTTCCAGTTCGAATTGCTGTTTATCTCCAGTGCCGTCCCGCAGGGAGACAGCTCCGTTCGTTGATTTAGGATTTCCGTAGAATATGAAATCCTCCTCACGATTCACTTTCCCGGTTGCGCCCAACTGAAATGCGGATGCATCCAGGTCAAGTTCGCTGCCGGTATGCCAGCCAAGACCGACAATCACCTTGGTCAGCCCTGGAAACTGCTTCGTTACATCAACCTTTTGTCCCTTAACAACCATCATCGTCATCACTATCACCTATTTCAGAAAACTCGGTTCCGCCAAGTCCGTGGCGTTGCCTTGGTTGCGTCTTGCCGAAAAAATGAAGGAAGGATGCTAGTCCCTACTATCAAACTAGCATCCTTTGGCTGGTACGAATTAACCTGCTTGTAATCCGAAGTTATTGCAAAGCGCTTGGAGGCCGCCGGAAAAACCACTGCCCACCGCAGCAAACTTCCACTCACCCTGATAGCGATACAATTCGCATACGACGATAGCAGTTTCAACGGAGAAATCCTCGCCCAAGTCGTAACGAAGAACTTCTTGGTTCGTATTTTCATCAACGACACGAACGAATGCGTTGGAGACTTGTCCAAAATTTTGGCGTCTATTTTCTGCATCGTGAATCGTAATCGTAATGGCGATTTTTTCAATCTCGGACGGTACTTTGGTCAGGTCGATCTTGATCTGCTCATCATCGCCATCGCCTTCACCCGTCAGATTGTCACCAGTATGAATAACGGAACCGTTTCCGCCTTGTAGGTTGTTATAGAAAACAAAGTGCTGAATGTTGGTTGCTTTGCCGTCTGCGTGGAGCAAAAACGCCGCTGCATCGAGGTCAAAATCAAATCCACCATTATATTTGTTCGTATCCCAACCGAGTCCAACGATCAGTTTGGTCAGATTCGGATTGCCTTTCGTCAGATCAATTTTTTGACCTTTGGATAAGCTGATTACTGACATGGCAAGTTCATCCTTTCCATGAATCGTACTGGTTAATTAGCCGATGTTAACACCAAAATCACGCGCCAGACCAGCAAGACCGTCTTTGTAGCCTGATCCGATTGCGCTGAATTTCCACTCACTGCCGTGACGATACAGTTCGCCAACTACAACAGCGGTTTCAATGGAGAAATCTTCTCCAAGGTCGTAGCGAATGAGTTCTTCGCCAGTGCCTGCGCTCAGTACACGCGCATACGCATTGGAAACTTGACCAAAGTTTTGGTTGCGGGTAGCCGCATCGTAGATCGTGATGGTGAAAGCAACCTTTTGGATATTCGCGGAAACTTTGGACAAGTCGATTTCGATCACTTCGTCATCGCCGTCGCCATCACCAGTGCGGTTGTCACCGGAGTGAACAACGGAGCCGTCAGGGCTGGACGGATTGTTGAAAAATACGAAATGTTTGTCGTCTTCCACTTTGCCTTGGTCGTTCAGCAGGAATACGGACACATCCAGGTCGAATTCGCCGCCGCCATCATACTTGTTGGTATCCCAGCCAAGACCTACCTTGATTTGGGTCAAGCCAGGGTTCGTTTTTGTCAAATCAACCTTTTGTCCTTTTTGCAAAGATACTGCCATGTGTTATTCCTCCCGAAGTTTGGATTTTTTATTGTAGTAAGGATAATCTGATAGGTGCTATGTGTAGCGTCTGACTAGCTGGGAAATCGACGTATCGGTTGTTCCTTCACCAATAGCAGCAAACTTCCATTCACCTGAGTGACGATACAGTTCACCCACGATCAGTGAGGTTTTCCCTGAGTAATTCTCCGTCAGATTGAATTTGCACAGTTCCTGACGAGAAGATGGATTCATGATGCGGATATATGCGTTGCCAATCATTCCGAAATCCTGACGACGACTGACACAATCGTAGATATTGACCACGAAAATCAGCTTGTGAACATCGGAAGGGACACGTGAAAGCTCGACAGATATCTGCTCATCGTCGCCTTCCCCTTCACCGGTAAGATTGTCCCCCGAGTGATTGACGCTTCCGCAACCGCTTCGCTTATTTCCGAAATAGACGAGATTTGTTTCTTTTGTAAATTTTCCATTTTCGTTTAGCATGATTACGGACGCATCGCAATCGATGTTGGCTTGTCCACCACCAAACAGTCCACCAAGTAGTCCGCCGGATTTTTTTACCGGGTCCCAGCCAAGTCCAACCAGCACTTTGCTCAAGCCGGCATTTCCTTTGGTCAGGTCAATTTTTTGCCCTTTTTGCAAACTGATAACTGACATGTCACCCTCCTACTCTGTCCGGGCTATACCCCAGTATTTTGCAGATTACAATTCGATTATTCCATTGCTATCCAATAAAATCTACATTTTTTTGCAAAAAACAACAAATTACATCAGTTTTGTGTCTTTTTATGAGTGGGAGTGTTTTTTCATTTCTCAGGATCAAAGTGCCGCAGGTTCTCCACTCGTTTTATGTTGCTTTGACCAGTTGGCGATACCATGACAGAACGGTTTGCAAAATCTCTTCTGCAGCGCTGATTCCCGCCGCCTGCGTAAAGTGGAAGTTGCCCACAGCGCCACCGTGATTACGAATCTGATAAATCTCCCCATGCGGAGGAACGATCGCCAGTTGCGCTGCTTCCAGCAGAGGAAGGTCCAGTAGCGAATCACCAGCTGCAATCAGCTGCTCATCCTGCTCCAGCTCGCACACGTACAAGGTCGCATCGCGCTTGTTGACCGCCTGGGGCACGAGGTAGAGCTTTCGGCCCTGAATGGACATGCTCCAGTTTTGTTGCGTCACCCAGCGCTCGAAGTCGCGCAGTTCGTCGACAGGCATTTTTTCTCGATCAATGATGCTGTAGAAGAACAGATCCTCTGCCATTCTCTCCCGAATCACCCAACTGTCATTGCTGATCTGGGCGAAGCCGGCTAGCATGTCGGGAAACGGCGCGCATTCGTTGACCATTCGGCTATGTACCTGACGACTCCACTGCTCGTCTATTCGTCCGTCACGGATTACATTGCCGCCGTTGCTGGTAATTGCATAGCGAGGTAAAAGCTCATTCTGGAAAATCAAAATTCGCTGATACTGCTCAATCGTTCTTGTTGTCACGGGTATAAACAGAGACTGTTGATGAACTTCATGAAGAAGTTGGATTGCCCTGTCAGACATGTGCGAGATTGGTTCGCCTTCAAGCACTTCGACTACCTGAAACGACTGCATTTCGTCCGTGAGAAATCGTTTCCCGTATAGGAGGGTCTGGTCCAGGTCACTTGCAAAAATCATTGTTTTTCCCCTCCCATCGATCGGATAATACCACAGCAGGAATAGCTCATATCCGAACGTTCCTCCACGAATACACCACGATCCTTGGCGAGCATGATGATATGAGCAAGGTTAGGATTTTCGACTGAATCGACAAGGATTTTCCAGGGAACTCTGCGCAAAAGCACGCGTGTTGTTTCGCCAACTCCCGGTTTAATTAGATTCACATCATCAATTTGCAGCTCTTGCTGAATCCGCCCAATATCGCGCATTCCCTTCCAGGTCGGCACGTGGTCGTCCTCGTGGCTGATCAATTCAGCTGCTTTTGCCTTTGCCTCGTCGGCAATATCCGTAAAATACGCCGAAATCGTATTGACGAACAGGTTGGAAACATCTTCGTCAGCCCATTCCCGATAAAATTTGGCTCCGTGAAATTCACCAGCCGCAATGAGGTCGTCACGGTGCACGGTACGACTGATCAAACCGGACACGGTCGAGTTCAGGCAAGCGCTCGGAATCAAAAAGTCTTCGCGAGTGCCAAACGTCTGCACGCAATGCCCTGGGTCAGCGAGAACAGCCAAATCGGCATCAAGCCGCGTATGGAATTTCTGGTTAAAGCGGGAGATCGACTCGTGCAAGACCGATGTAATAGCGCCCTTGCCTGTCCAACCATCTACGAACTGAATTCCTTTGCCTGGATGATGCTCGAGAATATAGCGCAGGGCATTCTCGTCAATACCTTTGCCGCGAATGATGGAGATGCTGTAATGCGGCGTATCCAGCTGGTGAATTTGTCTCAAATAGCGGCGGATCAAAACACCGATCGGCGTTCCTGCTCTTGCAAGCGAGGCAAGCACAACCCCCTTGCCTTTGCGTGCAAGGATGGATTCAGCCACTACTCCTGACGCCAGCGCCACTTTTCGTGCTGTCGTCTGCAAGGCCTGATGAAACAATGAGATGTACTCGGCGGAGGGCTGATACTCAACAGGCAGCATCTCGGAGTAATGTGTCCCCGCCTGAATCAATTCTTCCCGGTCCTCCGTGTTGGTTTCTTCCATCAATCCGCTGATTTCTTTCAACAGGAATGTAACATCCTCTGCAGGGTAGCTCCCCATTTTAATCGGCTGCATGAGTTCTGCTGTGTATAATGAGCCTTGCTCCATTCGGTTTACCCCTCTCTGCAGTTAGCGAAACATTACGAGATACTTGTTCGGAATCGGCAGTTGGGCCAAGGCCGCATAAAGACTATTGAGCCGCTCCACGCTTGTCCCGCGTTCAAGGAACAGGAACAGCTCGTCATACTGTTGCTCCGGGATATTGTACATAAAGTTGCGAACAGTGGGATCATCCGGACTTTCGTACGCAAATGCATTTTGAACGGCATATGTTTCCTTTGTTGCCGGATGAATCGGGCTTCTCGTCGTTGATTGATACCAAACCCCATCGCCCATAGAAGCGGCGATCATCATCGGCACGTACATAAACTCGCCTGTTCCCATACACAAGGTCGTACCCTTACGATATTGCTGCAAAAACTGGCCCAGCTCGCGAAGCGTGTCATGCAATTGACGCTGTTGCTCCGAATTCATGCCAAAGCGTCCAGTTTGTTGTAAATACGGCAAGGTATTCACAAAGCCTGTCTGATCGATGGAAGAAAAGGACAGTTTGGTTAGCGCAGCAGTCTCCAGCGTGATGACAGTCGGCTCAGCTTCTGGTTGGACAAAGGCAGGCTTCGTCGACTCAGCCTGCAGTTCGCCAAGAACGCCGTTCACCTCAATCTCTCCCTTAATTAGCGAGATGGCTGTGATCTCGATACCCAGCTCGGCTTCAAGCTCCAGAAACTTGCGGTGATCGTCAGGCGAGCGCCAATCCAATAAGGAAGCAACGATGTATTGCTTTCTCGGAAAATGCTGCTGAATCTCGCGAATGATGTTAAGCGCTGTTTTGCCTGTTGTAATCTCATCATCTACTAATACGATAGGACACGCAGAATGTAGCAAGTTTTTATCCAAAGGATAAAAATGATGGGCTACTGCGTGAGAATGCTCTTCTTCAAAAGCAATCGTGGACGGAATCTCTTTGATCAGCTCTCTTGTTGTATGGATGTATTCTGCCTTGCTGCCAAAAGCGCTGAACATGCTGTGTCCAAGCGCAGTGGCAGTCTCGGCAAATCCGATGAACAACAAGGGCTCGGGTAATTCGAGGGGATGTTGTAGCAGTTTGTGAAGAATCTCTTCGCTCTTCTCCTGCTGAATGATACCTTGCACGATCTCCGGAAGATCACTGACTTCATAAGAATAAAACTCTTCAAGGAGACGTGCCGCCAATGCCATACCGCTTAGCACAGACGCTGACGGCTGCACGGGCAAATGCTTTCCCAGAACCTTGCTGACAAACAGGAAGCTCCGTTTCTTATTGATTCGGGCAGCCATTTGGAATAGTGCTTCCAATGGAAGATGGTACGGATTTTGTCGAACGTGGATGGTGATATTTAAATCACCGAGAATATTGAAACTGGATATTTGCTGTTCGAGCGAGCAGGTTGATAAAGTTGTTATGCTCATGGAACACCCCGTACACTTTTGATTTGATCATTATTTTTTTCGCCCAGCTCGTATGAGGTTTGATTTCATTCATCTTGTTAGCGTAGTGACTTTTCGTTACTCCGTTTGTTTGGCTTTGCAGGATTGCCCTGGCGTCCTCGTACTCTTCGCGTGTAATCACGGCAAGTGAGTGGACAATTTTGATATGGCTTGGGTGGATGATCGTTTTGCCAGTCAGGCCGTTTTCCTTGTCCAGCAATACTTCTTTGATCAGCCCATCTTGCCATTGATTCAACAATTGCTGGCGAAGTCTGCGCCCTGATGCGCCGCCCAGCTTTTGTTCAAATGGAGACTGGCGGAGCTGTGGTTTGAGCAACCTTTCGCCGTTGCTGAAATACTCCCAGACTGGACCAGATACGACGTATTCACTGCCCTGTCGTGTAAACATGTTCACAATGTCGCCGATGCAATCGCGAATCGTGGAAATCTCATAAATAGACACATCTGGTCCACGGCGCAATCCGAACAGGCTGGAAAAATCGGTTGCTCCCATGCGCAC
Source organism: Brevibacillus sp. RS1.1 (assembly GCF_013284365.1). Classification (NCBI taxonomy): domain Bacteria; kingdom Bacillati; phylum Bacillota; class Bacilli; order Caryophanales; family Paenibacillaceae; genus Brevibacillus; species Brevibacillus sp. RS1.1. The sequence goes on along the minus strand of NZ_JABSVA010000004.1, from coordinate 599,237 downwards.
GTTCAGGACGAGGTGCCGGTATTTGTCCAAAATTTTTTTGATAGACAGCAGCTCGGCTGTTCGGGATTCTCTGTAAATAATGTCGGCGGACTCCAGAATCGGCATGCCGTACACAGGGAAAGGAACGTATCGGTTGCACGATTGCAGCGCTTCTAGATACTCCTCAGCGTTGCGGCTTGTAAACTTCGGGAACACAAACCCAGTCAGGCTGATCAAATCCTCTTGCAGTTCTTCCACAAGTCGGTTCATTTGGTGGACATCCCGGACACGCACGAACATGATCGGTATATCGTCCTGCTGGATCAAGCCGTTTCGTAGACGACTGGAAATATCACGGACCTGCCGAATCAGCGATTGCTCTGCCTCGGAAACCTCATGATCGCCGATAGCGTCTTCCAGGCAGATGACCATGGAGACCAAGCCCTCGTGCTTTTGCGTCATTACATCATGAGAGATGGTGGTTCGTATGGCGGGCATGTAGAGTGTAGCTCCCAACGCGTGGGCTAGCACTTCCTTCTCGGTGTTTCGATTGATAGGAAGGGGGTGTACACTGAATAATTCTTCTTTTTCGTTCTCGAGCAAGTAATCAAAATGCCTCATAAAAGAAACGGCTCCCCTCTTCATCCCAACTCGCCATTGATAAAAAACAAGACTGCCCCCTTGGCCCGAGGCAATCTCGCTTGTTACAACTGGAAATCAGCTGGATTCAAATTAACGGTTTGGCAGATTTCCCGAACGATTATTTTCTCTTTTTCGTCAAAATCACCGTCAGCGGCACCGATTGCGCAACAGACGCCGATAAGAATTCGCGCTGCTTCTGGGTTATTTTTTAATTTGCCGATTGCCTTGAGTGCTTCCATCTTCCCGACGCCGTGGTCAAATTCAAATCCACTGACAAAATGGTTGAAGCGGCTAATTACATCGTTCATATCAAAAACTTTCAATTCTTCACTTCGATTGATATAAGAGGCCATCTTTTGCTTTTCAGAGGATTCAATGTGTCCATCAGCGGCGGCAACCAATGCGCATCCGGCAACGACTGCATCCATGAAGTCACGATTCTGAAACTTCTTTACCTGGTCTCGCAAGGATGCTTGTGTGTTTTTAAGCCAATTCGTAAATGTGCCAGAAAATGACATTCTATTACCTCCATCGACAAATTTCTCACTTATACGTTTATTCTACAATCTTACATCAATAGATATATTTTGGCAAAAGAGATACATAATATGTAAATGTTCTAGTTCCCATAATAAATGGATCGCCATTAGGTCCGTTAAAACGATCCCGAATGAGGGAAAGGTTGTGCTTGACAGTATGAAGAAAAGTTAGAATAAACTATGGATATCTATTCGATGAATTCAGCGCGAGAAGCGGGAAATAGGTGATCACCAAATGAGAGCAAACCGGATGGAAGCGTTTAGCGATGGCGTGCTGGCAATTATCATTACGATTATGGTACTGGAATTCAAAGTACCAGAAGGCCACGACTGGCATTCGTTAATCGAACTAGGCCCAAAAGTTCTTAGTTATATCTTCAGTTTCGTTTATGTCGGCATTTACTGGAACAACCATCATCATCTGCTGCATATGGTTCGCACAATGAACGGGCGGCTCATGTGGCTGAATTTGAAATTGCTCTTCTGGCTATCCCTTATTCCATTCACGACCGCGTGGATGGGGGAAAGCCAGTTTGCGCCCACTCCGATGGCATTGTACGGGATTATCCTTCTGCTTGCAGCGATTTCTTACAGAATGCTTCAGCTAGCAATCATTAGCCAGCATTCTGGAGATTCTGCATTCGTAAAGTCAATGGGCAGGGACTGGAAGGTGAAAATATCTCCTGTTCTCTATTTGCTCGCGATATTGACCGCGTATGTGGGTCCATGGGTATCCGGCTTCTTTTACGTACTCGTTGCCGCGATTTGGGTCGTGCCAGAAAAGCGAATCGAGCACATTTTGAGAAGCGAATAATTGGACCCGAGAAAAGTATGGGAAGCGAAAAGAGGTCTCCAAACCGGAGACTCTTTTTTTCAAGCGCTGTTGTTACAGACAACCCAGTGAGCCATATCATAAGGGAGGGATGACCGACATGGAAAATGCCCTCGATAAGAGGGCATTTCGCCGATGAAAGCTGATTGGATTCGTTGTCATACCAGTGTAGAACCGCCATCTACGACGATGACCTGACCGGTGGAGTATTTCTCACGCATTAAATAGAGAAACGCTTCGGCCGCGTCCTCGGGTTCGCCCACTCGGCCAACGGGGAGGGATTTCCCGACAGTCTCGTACATGGTGTTTCGTTCTTTCTCAGGAATATTGTCCCATAACTCAGTACGCATGAATCCGAAACGTATGGCGTTGACACGAAGTGGACTCAGTTCGACGGCTAGCGCCCTTGTCATGGACTCGATAGCACCACAAATGCTGGCTGCGATCATCAATCCTTTTGGAGGCCGAACTGAAGCGGTGCCGGAAACAAAAATCATGGAACCATTCTGCCTGATTTTCTCTGAGCCATATTTCGCTGCCATAACTGCACCCCAGTACCTGATGGTAAAGAATTGGCGTGCCTTGTCCATGTCTACCGTGTTGAGATTTTCGGGCTGAAATGGCTCTCCAGCGGTGAAAACCAAGTGATCGAATTCACCAATACGGCTGAAAAATACGCGAATCTGCTCCTCATTTGATAGATCAACCACATATCCTTCTGTACCATGGGGGAGACGCGAGACAGCATCGTCCACTCTCTCTTTTCGACTGGATACTACAACAACATAGGCCCCTTCCCGCGCAGCGGCTTCCGCTGTCGCAAATCCCATTCCAGAAGTTCCTCCGAGCAGGATAACACGCTTGCCTTTCAAACTACTGCAAAGTTCAAGATTTCCCATAAGATCGTTCTCCTTCTCTGTAGGTGATGAGTCGATTATAATCAGCTTCATAAATTGACAAACAGCTCAGTATTTACAGTACGATTCGGAAAAGTAGTATAAATCCTAGTAGGATATTGAGGTGTATGATCGTATGAATGATGAAAGAAGGCGAAGGGAGCTAGCTGATTTTCTCCGGACCCGTCGTTCCCGCCTTTCCCCGCAAGAGGCGGGAATACCTGTTGAAAATGCACGTCGTCGTACGCCTGGTCTTAGGCGGGAAGAAGTGGCGACTCTGTCAGGGATTTCTTTGCCTTGGTACACGGCACTGGAGCAGGGGAGGGATATTCAGGTGTCGGAACAAGTGCTGGAGAGCTTGGTGCGGACGCTCCAACTCAGCCATGACGAACGCAATCATTTGTTTGTATTGGCAAATTGTTCTGTAGATCCATACGTCACAGTAGGCGAATCAAATTCTCCAGCCCTGCAACAAATTCTCGACAGGATGGGGAGCTACCCTGCCTATGTCATCGATAGACACTGGAACGTAACAGCGTGGAACAAAATGTCAAGTACGCTTTGTGGCGACTTTAATCAGATAGCAGAGATCGAGAGAAATATACTTTGGAGGGTCTTCATGATGAAGGATAACGAGGCTCGCATTGTGAATTGGGAAAACGTCGCCACGATGCTGTTGGCTCATTTTAGAAGCCGATACGCCTTGTACATGAATGATTCGTGGTATCGGGAATTAGTTGACAAATTGAGTGAACAGAGTGAGGAGTTTAGAGTGTGGTGGCGAAGACATGATGTATCCGGGACCTCGAAAGGGGAAAAAGTGATACAGCATCCTAAAGCTGGCCTGTTGAGTTTTCGTTACCATTCTTTTGCCGTGCCCGAAAGTGGTGACTTCGTGATGAGGGTATATACACCAATCGAGAACACGGGAACTGATGAACAGTTAAAAGATCTAATAGGCGAGTCTCGTTTAGCATAAAGCAACGCTATTTAATAGAGACTGGATTGGCAAGATGAAGGGGTGAAGCAAATGGAGCAAAAGCTCGTTGCTTTAACGTGCGGAGTATGCAAAGGCGTATCAGAGCGCATTAGGATGGAAAGTGAGCTGTTTGATATTGCTGGCTTCGAAAATGACATTATGGAATGGTCAGATTTTGAAAACGAAGTTCCCCTGTTGGATGAGCGACATTGGCTGCGTTCCAATCGCCCGCCTGAGCGCGGTCAGGTTAGAACGGTGAAGGTCTCCCATCCTTTTCATATGAGGATGGGAGAACCCTTTTGGATCATGTACACGCCGGTACTTTCCAGTTTTAATGGCTGGGATTCTCATCCCGAAGAGATTGAACAATCTTCTTTTGTACAGTGTTCCATTGAACGTGTCATTGAGCGGAATGAGTTTACAGCTTGGCTGTGCGTAAAGATTTTAGATGTATGGATGATTAAGGATTACAATGAGAGATTTCCAGAAAGAGATGGAAGAGAAGGTTATTTAGAGAGTTTTGATATGTTTGGAGATCGTTACATATTCAACTACGAGAACTGGCTATTTATTAGTGCTGGTTCGCAGGGGAATATCGGCGTATGGGGACTCGTAAAGCGAATAGATAGTCAGTACCATATGCTCGTATATGGAGATTGGGGCTTTCATAAGAATAATGCTTATGGAGGAAACATCCTGCTGCCTAAGGATCGAATCGATGGATGGCTCAAGCAGGCGATGGAGAAAGAAAAACCCGTTTGAAATGATGGAGTGATATAGATGAGAGCGTATATACAGGCAAACAAAAGTGGAGAATTCTACAATGTAAATGCATTTATTGCTTTTGAAGGTTTCACTTCATTAGGATGGGAGATCATCAAGTTCCATGATGTTCATGAAATAAAAGAAAAGAATCCAGAAGACATAGTAGTTGGCGGTATTGGCAACGTGAGAAAACGTCTTGAAATATTGGGGATAGAAAGAAGCCAAGGAGAGATAGATTATCCAGATTCCTTATCTAGTTATTTTGGCAGGAAAATATGGACTACAACTATTCAACAGCTTTTTGAGAATAAACAGGATTGGAACGTTTTTGTAAAACCGAAAGACATAACAAAAAAATTTGCTGGAAAAGTGGTAAAAGAATATAAAGATTTTATAGGATTGATTGAACAGGATGAGGATACGAAGATTTGGTGTTCGGAAATCGTTGATTTTGTGACGGAATGGCGTTGCTTTATACGATATGGAGAAATACTTGATTGCAGGCAGTATAAAGGTGCCTGGGATTCAAAATTAGATCTACGTATTATAAAAAGTGCGGTTAAGGATTATATTGATGCGCCAGCTGCCTATGGTTTAGATTTTGGAATTGATCGAGATGGGAATATGAAGCTGGTAGAGATTAATGATGGTCATTCTTTAGGGACCTATGGAATCGCTCCTTTAAACTATGCGAAGTTTCTTTCAGCCAGATGGTCAGAATTAACAGGGACGAAAGACTATTTAAGAAGCTTATAGTTTATGATGCGAACTATGCCTGAGAGTGTTCAAGGAAGCTGGATCAAGCGGATAAGGGCGTTTAAAGCCGTTATTTTGTACCCGCCCCCCTACAAGGCATGTGCCGTTACCAGGTCTAGTGTCCCCACATAGGAATAAGCAGATGAGAAAAGCTTACTCCATGGACGAGGTTGGTGAACATTCGATGGCACAAAAACGGAAAAAAGCAGGTACCCGATTGACCGGAAGGATCGTGTTGCCGGGTGACCGGTCTTACAATGCGGCCAGAATGGAGTTCAACAGGCGCTTTTCCAAGTTTCCACGGGTCATCGTTTTTTGCAGACGAACGCAGGATGTGATCAACGCAGTCAAATGGGCTCGTGAGCGGGGCGTACGGCTGCGAGCGCGGAGCGGACGGCACAGCTATGAGGCTTTTTCAGCTGTAAATGGCGGAATTATCATTGATGTGAGCGAGATGAATAAGGTAAAGGTGGATCGCAAGAAAATGGTGGCCCACGTACAGTCAGGAAATCCGCTTGCCCGGGTGTACAGGAAGCTGTGGAATGAGCGCGTGGCACTCCCGGCTGGGACTGCGCCTGACGTGGGCGTTGCGGGCCTTACCACGGGTGGTGGGATTGGACTTTTGTCGCGTAAATATGGCCTTACCTGCGATAGCCTGAAACAGGTGAAGATGGCGGTAGCATCGGGACGGCGTGGGGCGAAGACGATCATCGCAAATAAGAAGAAGCATTCCGATCTGCTCTGGGCATCACAAGGTGGTGGGGGAGGGAACTTTGGCATTGCGACAGACTTTACGTTTCGGGTTCACCCTATCCAGGATGTCTCCATCTACAGCATTACCTGGAAATGGCGCGATCTGGAGAAGGTATTCCCGACTTGGCAGCGCTGGGCACCGTCTGTCACAAACCGCCTAACCTCAACCATCGAGGTGGCTGCTAGGCAAGTGGGAACCATCGTGTCTACCGGGCAATTGCTGGGCGGCGCAAAGGAGCTACGGCGATTGATCATACCTTTGCTACAAGCGGGAACTCCAGTGAAGGTGATGGTGCGGACAGTGCCTTTCATCGAAGCAACCAAATTTTTTGCCGCAGCGGATCTGAATCTGGAGCCGAAGTTTAAAATAACCGGGGCTTTTGGTTTTAATCCTTTGCCTCGCCAAGGAGTAAGGATCATCCGCAATTTCCTGTCGAAGGCACCCAATAGGCATTCTACCGTGTGGAGTCAGAGCTTGGGTGGTGCAGGAAGCGCGGTGAGCCGGGTATCCCCGATAGCAACGGCCTATCCTCATCGGAAGGCAGAGACGATCTATGAGCTGTCGGCGCGATGGAGGAACGACAGCGAGCAGCAGCGGAGTATCCAGTGGGTGAAAAGGTTCCGTAGAGCGCTACGTCCCTTTGTCGTAGGAGATTATGTGAACTTCCCTGATTTGCAGATCAAGAACTGGCCTGAGGCGTATTATGGTGTGAACTTTGCCAGATTGAAGCAGGTGAAACGAAAGTACGATCCGCATAATGTGTTTCGTTTTGCCCAGAGTATTCCGGTGGGGAAGAAGAGAGAAAAATGATAAGGGAATCAACAAAAGGAGCATGCTGTGGCGTACTCCTTTTTACATTTTTGTCGATACGTTCATGAAGCTAAGTCTTGGGAGGAGAGTGGTCTGGAAGTATTGAATTGCTATTTGTCAGGATGGTCCTATTAAATGGGAGCATATTAAAATGAAGTCATTTTGTATCGAAAACGAGAAGGAAACGAATCGATAGGAGAGAGAGTAGCCATGCATGATAAGCAAACTACGGTGCCAGACCACACGGCGGTGCGGGTCGCGTTGTGGCGGGCGTTGCACGCACAGATCGATTCTCCACCGCATGTACTAGAAGACGAGATCGGTCTGCGACTGGTGGCTCCGGAGGACGACTGGCGCCAACGTCCCGACATGGACCCAAAGAGCACCAGCGGGTTTCGAGCATCTATCGTGGCTCGTGCTCGCTTTATTGAAGATTTGGTCACCGAACAGCTCGGACAAGGCGTCACCCAATACGTTATCCTCGGCGCTGGCCTCGACACCTTTGCTCAGCGACGACCGGAAATCGCCTCTCAGATGCGGATTTTCGAGGTCGATCAGCCAGACACGCAGGGTTGGAAGAAGCAACGCTTGAACGAGCTGGGCTTTGGCATCCCCGAGTGGTTACGACTCGTACCTGTTGACTTCGAGGCAGGCTGGTCCTGGTGGGAGCAACTAAAGGACTCCGGTTTTGATGCTAGCCGTCCAGCGGTGGTAGCATCCACTGGCGTCACCCAGTACCTTACGAAGGATGCGATTTTGGCTACGCTGCGCCAAGTAGCGACGCTTGCTCCAGGCTCCACGCTGGCTATGACGTTTTTGCTGCCCTTTACCTTTACAGAAACGAAGAAACGTCCCGAAGTTGAAGAGGCAGAAAAGGGAGCGAGGTCAAGCGGCACGCCTTTCATCAGCTTTTTCACACCGCCGGAGATGCTGTCATTGGCCCGCGAAGCTGGTTTCCGAAAAGTCCAGCATGTATCCTCGGCAGAACTTAACCAGCGCTACTTTAACGGCCGCACCGATGGTCTTTCGTTGCCAAGCGGAGAAGAATTCCTGATAGCCACTACATAGAGTGATATCTTCTATTGATAAGCTACGTTGTCTTTCAGATAAACGTAGCTTTTTCTATGGCAACTGTATTTCTCGGTCATAATCTGTATGCTAAATTATGGAAAGATTCTATTTGAATGTCAGAGAAGAAACTGACTAGGAGAGGAATACTTCTTGGCAAATCATTCACCCAAATACCAAATAAAAAAGAGCCATATCCTACTATTACTCGGGTTATTACTTATCATCCTATCCGGTGCGCGGATTTTGTGGATGGAATCGTTTCGTGATCAACAAGCGGACATTAAGAATGGGCAATTCGATTTGCGTGATTGGAATGCAGAAAGTGGCGACACTCTCTTGCTAGATGGAGAGTGGGAGTTTTATCCCTCTCAATGGCTGATGGATGGCAGACGGCAACAAGGTGTAAACGAGAAGGGGCCATCGCTTATTCAGGTTCCGGGAAGATGGAATGAAGCTTTACATACAGACAAGTCAACTCCCTATGGATTTGGTTCTTATCGCTTGCGGCTGTATGTAAATCCAGACAAGGACCTGAATTATAGCCTTCGTGTACCCAGCGTGCGCACGGCATCGGAATTATATGTAAACGGTCGTTTGCTTGCGAAATCCGGGCAGGTGGGGGAGTCGGAGGATGAATATATTGCGAAGAATCTTCCTTATTCTTCAACCTTTACGGCAGACGAAAACGGCGTAATCGACATCGTCATTCAGGCGGCAAATTATGTGGATGGTCGAAGCAGCGGCATTGTTCGATCCATTAAATTTGGTTCAGAAGAAGCCATAGCAAAGGAAATAAAAGTCTCCGTTTCTACCCAGCTTCTGGCAGCCATGATATTTCTCATACATTCTGCTTATGCGTTTATTTTATTTTTACTGGGAGATAAGAAAAAGAATCTGCTGTATTTTTCTTTGCTGACATTTTGTATAGCGCTTACTAGCGTGTTAAGCAATGATGAGAAGCTGTTCCACCAATTATTTTACATCGGCATTGAGTGGGATTTTCGATTAGCGAATTTCGCCCTCGTCATTGGGGCCTATGCTTTGTTGGAGTGTATGAATCATCGCGAACTTCCTTATTGGAGCAGGGTGTATCCTGTATACAGGGTGATGAATTTTGGGATTGCTGGCATTACGTTGTTTTTAGACCCTGATCAGGTGACGATGTTATTTCCAGTTTATTTTCTGGTGGCCGGTATTGCTGCAGTGATCACGTTGATAACCATCCTTAGGAAATTGATCAAAGACATCAAGGGCAATCTTTTACTGCTTTTTTCATTTCTTGCGTTGCTTCACCATTTTGTTTGGTCGTTAATCTGGCGGGAAAGCGGTATGAGTCTTGTCTACTATCCATTTGATCTGATTATTTCGATGGGGTGCTTAGCAACGGTATGGTTTAAGGGTTATTTCATCATGCATGCCAACACAAAAGAAATTGCTGCAACCTTGCAAAGAATGAATGACCATAAGGATCAATTTCTGGCCAACACTTCACATGAATTTAAAAATCCACTCCATAGCATTCTGAACATGTCACAATCCGTTTTGAATCGGGAGCGACATTTGTTGCAGGAAAGGAGTATCAAAGAGCTTGAAACGGTTTTATCTGTAGGAAGACGGCTGACCTTGATATTAAATGATTTGATTGATGTGATGAGTTTACAGGAAGGCAACCCGCGCTTACAGAAAAAAGCCATATGGATTCAGCCCATCGTGACCGGGGTACTTGATATGCTGCAATTTAACGCAGACGTGAAGTCTGTAAAAATCGTAAATCAAATCCCAGAAGATTTTCCGCCCGTACACGCGGATGAGAACCGGGTGATTCAAATCGTTTTCAATTTACTTCACAATGCTATGAAATATACGAATGAAGGGATCGTTTCCATTCAAGCGTTTGCCAAGGACGGAAGAGCTTTTATTGAGATTCATGATACAGGAATCGGAATGGACGAGGACATGAAAAAGCGCCTGTTCCACCCGTATGAACAAGCCAGCACGAGCGAGACCATGATTGAAGGTGGCTTTGGGTTGGGTCTTAGTATAAGCAAGCAGCTGGTTGAGCTCCATGGAGGTACGTTGGATGTGTCCTCCGTTTTAGGGGAAGGCTCGACATTTACCTTTTCGTTACAATTGGCACATATGGAAGCGGAGGAAGAGGTAGCTGTTTCTCGGTCATTCGAACCGTCAGTCGTACAACCTATGCCGATTCAGGAAAAAGCGGAGAGCTCTTGGGCTACGAAACCAACAACTTTATTGGAAGTAAATCGCGATCGTCCGCGCCTGTTAATTGTGGATGATGACCCTGTTAACCTTCAGGTGCTGGAAGCCATACTACCTCCAGACGAATATGAGGTAACAATGGTGACCAGTGGGAAGGAAGCATTAGCCATATTGGATACAGGGGAATGGGATCTGCTCATCTCCGATATTATGATGCCGCAGATGTCCGGTTATGAGCTGACAAGAATGATCCGCGAGCGGTTTACACTCACAGAGCTCCCTGTTTTGCTCCTTACTGCGAGAAGCCAACCAAAAGATATTCAAAGTGGTTTTTTAGCGGGAGCAAACGATTACGTGACCAAACCAATAGAGGGAATGGAAATAAAATCGCGGATCGAGGCGCTCACTACGATTAAACATTCCGTCCGGGAACAACTGCGATTAGAAGCTGCATGGCTGCAAGCGCAAATCCAGCCTCATTTTTTATTTAATGCGTTGAGCGCGGTAACAGCTTTAAGTGACATTAATTTGGATAAGATGCGCGATTTGCTTTACGAGTTTAGCAATTTTTTGAGGAATAAATTCAAATTTGAAGATATGGACGGGCTTGTTCCGATCGAAACGGAGCTAAGTCTGGTGCGCTCTTACTTGTATATTGAAAAGGTTCGGTTTGAAGAAAGACTGCAAGTTGTTTGGGAGATAGATGACTGTGAGGATGTAAAAATCCCCTTTCTTACGATCCAGCCTCTCGTTGAAAATGCGATCAAACATGGTGTGATGAACCGCATTCGTGGGGGGGAAATTACGATTCGGATTTCTGTTCAGGAAACGCATGTGGAAATAACCGTTGAAGACGATGGGATCGGAATGGACGAAGATCAAATACAACGACTGTTAGAAAGAAAAGCAGATAGCAGGTCAGGAGTCGGGTTGATCAATACCGATCAGCGGTTAAAACGGCACTTTGGAACAGGGCTTCATATCGAAAGTACGCTAGGTACAGGGACAAAGGTAACTTTTCATGTACGCAACAAGTTGAATAGCAAGAATTTGAGTGAAAAATACCCCGATTCCTTATCGTAGGATCGGGGTTCTTTGTTGTTTTTCAACGATTAGTAAAACTTATGATGACAATAACGAATTCCAATTGCTCGGGTTCTACTCACTGTGGTAGCTTAAAGTAAATAATCATATAAGATTACTCGGAATTAATTTTTTCTCGTGTGAGGTGCATATCGTTGGTACTTAAGGTGACAGACAGTCCTTTTAGTCAGGAACAAGTAGAGCTCCTAAATCAGTTGCTGCCCACGCTTTCGGAGGTGCAAAAGGTTTGGCTGAGCGGATATCTTGCAGCTCTTCACAAAGTGGAAGCACCGATAGCTGCTGGGTTTCAAGCCACTTCAGCTACGAATGGGCCAGTCATTTCCAAAGAGGTGACAGTGCTTTTCGGGTCTCAGTCCGGGAACAGCCAAAAGCTTGCCAAGGTGCTGACCGGAAAGCTTCAGGAGCACGGCTTCCACGTAACTCTTTCTTCTATGAGCGACTTCAAGACGAATGCGTTGAAAAAGGTTGAAAACCTGCTTGTTGTGGTAAGCACACACGGGGATGGTGAACCACCGGACAACGCCATTTCCTTCCACGAATTCTTACACAGCAAAAGAGCACCGCAATTGGAGGGCCTGCGTTTTTCCGTGCTGGCATTAGGCGATACCTCTTATGAATGGTTCTGCCAAACTGGCAAGGAGTTCGACAAGCGGTTGGAAGAGCTAGGCGGCAAGCGTCTTACTCCCCGGGTTGATTGCGATGTGGATTACGACGAGCACGCCTCCGAATGGATGAATCAGGTCCTGGCTTCTCTCAGTGAAACTTCGGCAACTCAGGTTGCTGCGGCAAGCGCAATCGTGGACGGCCCAGTGATCGGGTCAGCGTCACAGACCGAATATTCACGGTCGAATCCCTTTCAGGCTGTGGTCTTGGAGAACTTGAATCTGAACGGACGGGGATCAGATAAGGAAACTCGCCACCTGGAAATCTCCCTTGAGGGTTCCAGTCTCGAGTATGAACCGGGTGACTGTTTGGGGATCTATCCTAAAAATCATCCTGACCTTGTCCGTGAGCTGATAGACGCGATGGGCTGGAAGCCGGAAGAATTCGTTCCCATTCATAAAAGCGGGGAAGAGCGCACGTTGGAAGAGGCCTTATCCAGTCATTTTGAAATCACGGTTCTCACCAAGCCTCTCTTGGAACAAGCCGTAAAGCTATCATCAGGAAACGGGTTGCGGGAACTGCTTGCGGAAGGACAGGAGCAAAAGCTTCGCGAGTATGTTCGAAATCGGGATTTGCTAGACCTGGTGGAGGACTACGATTTGAAGGGCGTGTCTTCCAAAGAATTTGTTTCCATCCTTAGAAAGCTGCCGCCTCGTCTCTATTCGATCTCAAGCAGTTTGAAGTCCTACCCAGACGAAGTTCATCTGACAATTCGCAATGTTCACTATCAGGCTCATGGTCGAGATCGATACGGCGTTTGTTCGGGCTATATCGCGGATCGTTTGGAGGCGGGGGGTACGCTGCCAGTATTTGTGCAGCATAACCCCAACTTTAAGCTTCCAGCCAACCCGGACACCCCGTTGATCATGATTGGTCCCGGAACGGGTGTCGCTCCATTCCGTGCGTTTTTGGGAGAACGGGAGGAGCTTGGGGCGACGGGCAAGACATGGCTTTTCTTTGGCGACCAGCATTTCTCCACAGATTTTCTCTATCAGCTCGAATGGCAGCGTTGGCTCAAACAGGGCGTACTGACGCATATGGATGTCGCGTTCTCTCGAGATACGAGCGAAAAAGTGTATGTTCAGCACCGGATGCTTGAGAAGAGTAAGGAGCTTTATCAATGGCTACAGGATGGGGCGCACGTATACGTATGCGGAGATGAGAAGAAGATGGCGCATGACGTTCACGCAGCTCTGGTCACCATTCTCCAACAAGAGGGTGGACTTGATTCAGAGGAGGCCGTTGCGTACTTGAAACGGTTGCAGCAGGAAAAACGCTATCAGCGAGATGTCTACTGATTTTCGTGAAAGAATGAGAGGGGAGATAGGAACCATGTCAGAAAATCATTTGCTTTCGCCAAACAGTGCTCCTCACAGCGACGTAGAGGATATTAAACGCAAAAGCGATTATTTGCGGGGAAGCCTGGCGGAAACGCTGGAAGACAGGATCTCTGGGTCCATTCCTGAGGATGATAACCGCCTGATGAAATTTCATGGCAGCTACATGCAGGACGATCGGGATCTTCGCAACGAACGGAGCAAACAGAAGCTGGAGCCGGCCTATCAATTCATGGTCCGCGTGCGTGCCGCTGGTGGCGTTGTCACACCAGAACAATGGCTGATGATGGACGATATCGCCCAGCAGTTTGCGAATGGAACGATTCGCCTGACGACTCGTCAGTCTTTTCAACTGCATGGCGTGATTAAGTGGAATATGAAGCAGGTGATTCAAGAAGTAAACGAAGCCTTGCTAAGTACACTAGCTGCTTGTGGGGACGTCAACCGCAACGTCATGTGCAACCCGAACCCGTACGAGTCGGAAGTTCATCAAGAGGTGTACGAATGGGCCAAAAAAATAAGCAATCATCTGGATCCCCGGACTCGCGCCTATCATGAAATCTGGTTGGATGAAGAAAAAGTCGTCGACAGTCGGGATGGGGTAGAGCAAGAACCGATCTATGGGCCTGTCTATTTGCCGCGCAAGTTTAAAATCGGCATCGCCGTCCCGCCTGCCAACGATGTTGACGTTTTTTCGCAGGATTTGGGCTTTATCGCCATTCATGAGGAAGGTCGACTGCTGGGCTTCAACGTAGCGGTCGGGGGTGGAATGGGAATGACCCACGGTGATCCGAAGACGTATCCGCAGGTGGCGCGGGTGATCGGCTTCGTTACACCGGAACAAGTACTGGAAGTCGCCGAGAAAACGGTCATGATCCAGAGAGATTATGGAGATCGTGCGGTGCGGAAGCATGCTCGCTTCAAATATACGATCGACGACCGCGGAATCGAATGGTTTATCCATGAACTGGAGCAGCGACTGGGCTGGGAATTGGAGCAGGTACGACCTTATCACTTTGAGCATAATGGCGATCGCTACGGTTGGGTAAAAGGGAGCGACGATAACTGGCATTTTACCCTTTTCATTCAGAATGGCCGTGTAAAAGACGAGGACAACTACCTCCTGAAGTCCGGCCTGCGGGAGATTGCCAAGGTGCATACAGGTGACTTCCGCCTGACGCCGAATCAAAATCTCCTCATTGGGAATGTCACCAGTGAAAGGAAGCCAGAAATTGAACAGATCATTCAAGCATACGGGCTCACCGATGGAGCTACCTATTCTGCACTCCGGAGAAACTCCATGGCTTGTGTTTCGTTGCCGACTTGCGGACTCGCGATGGCTGAGGCAGAACGCTATTTGCCTACACTGCTGGATGAGATCGAGTTGATCTTGGATGAGGCGGGTTTGCGCGATGAGGAGATCGTCATTCGCATGACAGGGTGCCCAAATGGATGCGCAAGACCTGCACTCGCAGAAATTTCTTTTATTGGGAAGGCTGTCGGTAAATACAACATGTATTTGGGCGGCGGTTTCTCCGGCAATCGATTGAACAAGCTGTATCGTGAAAACATCGGAGAAGCAGAAATACTGAATGAACTGCGGCCAATTTTAAATCGGTATGCGAAGGAACGCGAAGAAGGCGAACACTTCGGAGATTTCGTCATTCGGGCAGAGTATGTGAAAGAAGTCAGATCGGGACTCGATTTCCATGAGTAGTAAGGCCTAGCAGTCAATTGAATAAAAGAAGAGCCCGCGACGACGTGGGCTCTTTGTTGCTTGCATGCTTTTTAGGCTTCTCGAAGCTGTTGAATCACTTGTGCTGCGAACTGATCTGTAAACCGGATGTGTCCATTTTCCTGTACGATCCGACCTTCCTCCTTGCGACGATCCAGCCATTCGCTGATCCATCCTGGAGCATATCCGCCTTGCCCGAATTCTCCGCCAAAGGCGATCATTTTCTCATAGACAGCCAGGTACTGTTCGCGAGTGGTATCGGGATATGACTTCGTGTAAAGCCAAAACTGCACATCATACATCAGATACGAGAGTTCATCCGCATGGAAAGAAAAAAAGCCTTTTTCCTCTACAATCCGTGTACAAATGCTGCGTATTTTCTGATCGATTTGTTCCACTTCCGATACGGGCGTGCACAGCTCCTCCAGCAAGGAAGAGAATTTCCCGTGGGCTACTTTATAAAGCGCCACTTCCTTGTCCTCCTCGGAGGTATCGTATTCTTCTTCGCTCACCAAGCCTCTGATAAACTCCTCGAAATTTTCAGCCAGGAAAGTAATTTCATAATCGCTTTCCTGATCGACGTGAATGACTTCGGGTTCACCATCTCTCCCGCATGCCCGATAATCTAGCATCACTACGTCATGACCTGCTGAAGGACAGTCGCAGATGACCACTCCAATGTCGGGATAGCCCCAGTCTTCAATCATAAATTGACTGCCGAGATCCCCGCAGAGCGAATAGCTTTTCTCACGGCCAATGCCTAAAATACCCGTAATGGCAATGTGATCCTCAGCCCAGGAGGTAGGGTCCTCTGTTGGGAAGCACGTGTTCTTCGGAATGCCGCCATTCTGCTGCTTCATGAGTGCGAGATAGGAGGCAGGGAGCTTGTATCCTAGCTCTTCCTCGATCGATGCGATCAGTTCATCCGTGGGTGGCGCGGATTGATATGACTTTTTCGCGTACTCGCTGTCGTCCCAAAAGTCTTCAAGTGACATGTTCGAAAAAGGGACTTCCTCCGATGCTGAACCCTCAACAGCCGCTGCCCTTTTGGCTGCCATCCGAAGCTCCTGTCTTTGCTGCTTTTCCGCTTTTTGCAAGCTCCACTTTAGCCATGATTCAGTATTCTGATTGCCGGTTTCTAATTTGTCTGAGGTGCGGAATGCCTGAGTCGCCTCTTCATATCTTTTCAAATAATAGAGGGCATAACCTACTCGAAAGTGCCAGACTGGGTCTTGTTGACCTGCTTCAGCAATTTTCTTCAATTGGTTGAGCGCTTCTTCATATAGCCCCAGGTTGTTATAAGCTCTGCCCAGTCGGCTGATTGCCTCATACTCTCGTTCCTCCTCGGGAACGGTTAACAGCAAGTCCACAATTCGCTGCTGTTCGTCTTCTTCATGCCAGCGATTCAATTGTTCGATAAGTACCTGATCCATTGCAAACCTCCTAAACGATTCTTTTTCTTAGATGCCAGCCACGCGGAGCTACCACCATCTACCAAACGATTATATATTCATATAAGATTAATTTATTTCGTGTTGTTTGTGCATAGCTGATCTAGAAGGGGATTGAGTAAGATGGATATCCATGATGTATGGTTCGATTTTGCTGCAGCCTTTGTACAGAAAAAGAATGCTTCTGGCTGGAACACACTGACCTCACAGGAACAAGAGATTGCCGCCTTATGGTTGTTGGAAGCTGATGTATATAACGGCGGGTTTTTGCAGTTTTTTTGCAACTGGGGAGAAGAGGCATATATCTACGCAGTACGGGCTTTACAAGCCATCGGGGCAGTCCATGCACTCGAAATCGTCCAGTCTGGATATGCCTGCATCGAGCATTTGTCAGAAGACAACCGCCTCACCCAACTCTGGGACATTCCACAGTTTCTTACCGAGGAAGAGGCAGAACGGCTGGATAAGCTTGATCAGAGCTTCTGGGAAGACCAGGATCGCATTGCAGAAGTTGCCCATCGATATTACGTACAGCAGTTGGGAATACCCACCCCGTCATAAGGAGACGTGGGTGGGTACGGACTATCATAGGAGACACCGATGCCTATTCGACAGCACGTTCCCCTTCTGACTGGAGCATAAGCAGCAGCTCTTGAATAGCGGGAGCGAGCTTCTCATTCTCTTCCATAATCGCAGTGAAAACGGGAATGGCGTCTTTTAGCAGCAAATAACTGAAGGAATAATAGCTGAAAAATGCTTCCTGCTCGTAGCCCCGCGGCTCCTCTTCTTCCCACCATAATTCATCGTCTTCCTCGTCCTCTGGCCATAAGTACTTTTCGTCCAATAGCTCGTTCATGGTCTCAACCGCATTTTGTAAATCCATTTCGTCCACGTTTATAGCAGAAGCTACAGCCATGTACAACTGAATTTCCTGCAAAGAGACTTGCTCTGGTTTTTGTTTGGAAAGCTTCTGCAGGAGTATCAGCAGCACCCACGGTGTGGTCTGCCACAAGGTGCTTTGGTGCTCGATTAGATTGGCCAATTCCTCATATTGCCCGGTCTGTATAAGCTGCGGAATGTCCGTTCCTCTGCCATAGGCTGTCGTCAGACGCTGCCACGGAATGTTGTTTGTCAGGTGGGTCAAAGAGTTCATCTCCATCTCTCCTTAGATATGAGATATTTCCAGTATATACCATGGTCACAACGGAATTTATATGCTAATCTCCTCACTGGTAATAACAAACCAAACCCTTCATCCCTGCAAGAAATTGAGATAAGACAATGGTTTTTATGGGTTCGTCAGGTACCGTTTGCGGAATCCTCCCTGTTTTACCAACATTAAATAGTTATTAATCCTCTAATTATAATAGATAATTGAATCAATAAATAATTTCTATGATATAGTTATAGTTGTGAAAGGTAAGATGTTTTCGTAGCGTCTTGCAACGGGGCAAGGAGCTACTACTTCTTTTTTACAAAAACAGTAGATAAGGAAGGGTAATATGAGCTCCATACAGCAAAAAACAGACGTTATTTTGATTGGTGCAGGTGTCATGAGCGCAACTCTGGGAGCATTACTAAAAGAATTGGCACCGGAGTTGGAAATCAAAGTTTTTGAGAAACTCGCAAAAGCAGGCGAAGAAAGCTCGAACGAATGGAATAATGCGGGTACTGGCCACGCGGCACTCTGTGAGCTGAACTATACATCCGAGAAAGCTGACGGGTCTATAGATATTAGCAAAGCGATTAAAATCAATGAACATTTTCAGCTGTCCAGACAATTCTGGGCTTACCTTGTAAAAAACAATCTCATCCAAAATCCGCAAGACTTCATCATGCCAATACCTCATATGAGTATGGTGCAAGGTGAAAAGAATGTAAGCTTTTTGAAGAAGCGTTTTGAAGCGCTGGCAAACAATCCTCTCTTTCAAGGTATGGAATACTCCGATGACCCTGAAAAACTGAAGGAATGGATTCCGCTTATCATGGAAGGCCGCGCATCGAATGAACCAATAGCTGCAACCAAAATCGACTCTGGTACGGATGTCAATTTTGGTGCTTTGACACGTATGTTGTTTGAATACTTGAAGACGAAAGACGTCGCGATTAACTACAATCATGCTGTTGAGGATATCAAACGTACGAGCGACGGCATGTGGAAATTGAAAGTGTACAATATGGGCACTGGTAACATCGAAGAGCATATTGCCAAATTCGTCTTTATCGGCGGTGGCGGCGGAAGCTTGCATCTGCTCCAAAAAACCGGTATTCCAGAGTCCAAACATATCGGTGGTTTCCCGGTAAGTGGATTGTTCATGGTTTGTAAAAATCAGGAAGTGGTTGAGCAGCACCATGCAAAAGTGTACGGTAAAGCAAAGGTCGGCGCTCCTCCAATGTCGGTACCGCATCTGGATACCAGATACATCGACAACAAAAAATCCTTGCTGTTTGGACCTTTTGCGGGATTCTCTCCAAAGTTCTTAAAAACAGGGTCCAATATGGATTTGATCACTTCCGTAAAGCCGAACAACGTCATCACGATGTTGGCGGCAGGCGTAAAAGAAATGGCATTGACCAAATACCTGATCGAGCAAGTTATGCTATCGCATGAAAAACGTATGGAAGAACTACGGGAGTTCATTCCGAATGCGAAAAGCGAGGATTGGGGTATCGTGGTAGCGGGCCAACGCGTGCAAGTTATCAAGGATACACCAGCAGGAAAAGGTACCCTTCAATTTGGTACAGAAGTGGTTAGTGCTGCTGATGGCTCCGTAGCTGCATTGCTCGGCGCATCTCCAGGTGCTTCTACAGCTGTTCAGGTTATGCTTGAGGTATTAGAAAAATGCTTCCCACAACGTATGGCAGAGTGGGAACCGAAAATCAAAGAAATGATTCCTTCTTATGGCGTGTCACTCATGCAAAACCAAGAGCTTCTCCACGAGATTCAACGTTCGACTGACGAGGCGCTGGGTCTAAGCGAGAAGGAACTGGCTTATAGTTAATTAGTTAATGGCAATCTTACAGTGAACCTTCGATCCGTTTTTGGATTGGAGGTTCTTTCTTTCATTCTGGTAAACTGCTTGTTCCTCATCGGCTGCGGTGCTAGCCAGGAACAAATGTCTACTGCCGGTAACAATCAATCATCCGCACAGCGGGTCATTGAACACTATTCCGGAAAAACCACCATAAAAGGGGAGCCGAAGAAAATTGCAGTGCTTGATTATCGGCTGGCTGACTCACGTTACTCTCTTGGCATCAAGCCCTATGCCATGGCAAAAGAATATCGGGTTCATGGTCCGAATCAGCTGTTTGCCGCGACGATTGCCCGCGATTTGGGATTGAAGCCGCTCCCTCAAGTGGAAGCTATGAAAAAGTTTGAAGTTATTTCTATGGAAAAATTGCCGGAGTTGAATCCAGATCATATTTTCATTCAGGTTGGAAATCCAGCCAAGGGTCCAAACGAAGAATCCGATAAGAGATTCCAAGAGTTAACTAACAGCACTTTATGGCAGCAGTTAAAAGCAGTCAAAAACAATCATGTATATGTCGTTCCTCACTGGATCATCAGTGATTTCCCCCACATCAAGGAGAAATCGATAGCGCCTGTCCTTGAAAAAATGAAGGCAGAGTAAGTCGCGGCCGCGTTCATTCGGCAAGCTAAGTTTAGGCATAGATTCATATGGAAGCCACTCCGATGAGTTGGGGTGGCTTTGTCTGTTATCCGAAGGAGTGAACGATCACTGACTGATTATGACTATTAATGATTGTTTTTGATTGAGTTTGAATGTATAATCAAAATCAATCCTGGTGCAACTAGGAGAAGGGAGGATCACGATGCTAACCCCTGAACGTCATCAACTGATAGTAGCTTTAGTGAAAGAAAAAGATATTGTGCGCATTCATGAGCTTGTGGAAGCGACTGGGGCATCGGAATCGACGATTCGGCGAGATTTAAGCGAATTGGAAGAACAGCGCTTGCTTAAACGCGTGCACGGAGGGGCGTCTGTGCTACAGAGCAAAATCGAAGAGCCGACGATTCTGGAAAAGTCGGTCAAACATGAGCGGGAGAAACTGGCGATCGCCAAATATGCCGCCAGTTTGATAAAACCACACGACTCTATTTTCATCGATGCGGGAACTACGACGTATCAGATGCTGCCCTATTTACCTTACGAAAATATCATGGTCGTTACCAACGGGGTGGACATTGCCCTTCAGCTTATCAAGCGAAACATCAGGACGATCCTGCTGGGCGGAGAATTGAAAGCGGCTACACTGTCGATGGTGGGGCGTGATGCGATCACTGCGCTCAGTCAATACCGATTCGACAAATGCTTTCTCGGGACCAACGGCATTGACCAACATCACGGTCTGACCACACCTGACCCGGATGAGGCATACGTCAAGCAACTGGCCTTGCAATTTTCTGACGAGCGATTTGTCTTGACCGACTCTGACAAGTTTTCCAGGGTCACCTTTGCCAAAGTGGGAGACCTGCAAGGCATCACGGTAATCACGGATGACGGTTTGAGCGAAGAGGAACAACAAGTTTACGGCAGATTATCAACTCTTAAAGTGGTGAAAGCATGATTTACACAGTAACCCTGAACCCATCGATTGACTACCACTTGTGGATTACTGCTCTGTCGCAAGGAACTATTCATCAGGCCCAAAAAGAGTGGAAGGTCGCTGGCGGAAAAGGCATAAATGTATCAAAGGTTCTCCGCATACTCGGGGAAAACAGCACGGCGCTGGGGTTTGTCGGTGGGTTTACGGGAGCGTTTATTCAACAGCAGATCGAGCAAGCCGACATCTCTCATGACTTGATTCAAATCGGACAGGATTCCAGAATCAATTTAAAAATAAAGGCGCAGACCGAAACGGATATCAGCGGAGTCTCACCGGACATCCCGGAGGAAGCGCTCCAAAGGCTGATGCAACAGATCGACAGCTTGCAGAGCGGCGATTATCTGGTACTCGCGGGAAGCGTGCCGAAAAGCTTGCCGTCTGACATGTATCAGACGATCATGAAGCGGCTGCGTGGCAAGGGCGTCCGTATTTTCCTCGACGCAAAGGGAAAAGCGCTTGAAACCGGTTTGTCGGAAGAGCCGTTTCTCATCAAGCCCAATCATCATGAGCTGGGGGAACTGTTTGGGGTGACGATTGCCACACCAGCAGAGGCGATCGAGATGGCGCGTAAGTCTTTGCAAATGGGCGCACAGAACGTCATCGTGTCGATGGCTGGTCAGGGTGCTGTATTTGTCAATCGGCAAGCGGCCTATGTCGCCCAGATTCCGCAGCGCAAACCAGTCAATTCGATCGGTGCCGGAGACTCGATGGTTGCCGGATTCCTTTATGGCTATAGGCAGGGAATGGATACGGAAGCGTCGTTTCGTTTTGCCGTCGCCGCGGGGAGCACGACTGCCCTGTCGGAAGACTTCTGTACACATGAAAAGATAAAAGCATTTCTTCCGGAAATCACAATAACCGCCATTTGATAAAGGGGGTTCAACGATGAATAACGAGATTCGCATTGTCGATTTGCTAAAAGCTGAAACGATTCTTTTCCCTCTGTCTGCTTCCTCCAAGGAAGCGGTCTTAGATGAGTTGATTGAAAAATTGGACGAAGCTGGACGGCTCAACAGCAAGGAAGAGATGAAGCAGGCCATTCTCGCCCGCGAGGCACAAGGCTCCACCGGAATTGGAGAAGGAATCGCCATCCCGCATGCCAAGACAGCAGCGGTCAAAACACCTAGCATTGCGTACGGTTTTTCCAAAGAGGGCGTTGATTTTGACTCGTTGGATAACCAAAAAGCACATCTTTTCTTCATGATTGCGGCTACTGAGAACGCCAACCAGGCCCATCTCGAAACATTGGCATTGCTTTCTCAGATGCTCATGGATGAAGCATTTCGTCAGGAGCTGACGCGCGCAGAAACCAAGGAACAGGTTCTCGAGATTATCACGCGCAAAGAAAAAGAAATCCAGGGCGAAAATGAAAGCGTTGTAGAGAGCAAGGAGCTAGAAGAGCAACAGGAAAGACAAGAGACCTCAAAGAAACAGCCGATAAAAGTAGTTGCGGTAACCGCTTGCCCGACCGGGATCGCCCATACGTACATGGCCGCCGATGCGCTGAAGAAAAAAGCAGCAGAGCTGGGGATTGCCATCAAGGTAGAGACGAACGGTTCCGGGGGTGTGAAAAACAAGCTTTCTTTGCAGGATATTGAGGAAGCGACAGCGGTGATTGTAGCTGCTGACAAGCAAGTGGAGATGGAACGCTTTGCTGGCAAGATCGTGATTGAAGTGCCGGTTGCGGAAGGGATACGCAATACCGAAGAACTGCTTCAGCGCGCAGTAGAGCAAAAGGGAAGCATTTACCGCGGAGGCGGGACCAGCTATCAGGAGGATATCCAAGAAGCAAAGGCGGAGAAAAAAGCGAAGCAGCCTGCTTTTTACAAGCACCTGATGAACGGTGTATCCAACATGCTCCCGTTTGTCGTGGGTGGCGGGATTATCATTGCGCTAAGCTTTATGTTTGGGATCAAGGCGTTTGATCCAAACGATCCGTCCTTCCATCCGCTGGCTAAAGTCCTGATGGATATCGGTGGAGGAACTGCGTTCAAGCTGATGATCCCGGTATTGGCCGGGTTTATCGCCAAGAGCATCGCTGACCGTCCTGGTTTTGCTCCCGGTATGGTAGGAGGCTTGTTGGCGGCTACTTCCGGCTCGGGGTTCCTCGGAGGAATCATCGCAGGGTTCCTGGCCGGATATATTGTGGTCGGATTGAAAAAAGTGTTGGCTGGACTACCCGAATCGTTAGAAGGTATCAAGCCGATGCTGTTGTATCCGCTGTTTGGGATTTTGCTTACAGGCTTTGTCATGGTGTACGTAGTATCTGACCCAATCGCTGCCGCCAATACGGCGCTGGGTGACTGGTTGAAAAACATGGGCACTGGTAACGCCGTCATCCTTGGTGTGATTTTGGGTTCAATGATGGCCTTTGACATGGGTGGCCCTGTCAACAAAGCAGCATTTACGTTCGGGATTGCGATGATTGCTGAGGGAAACTATACCCCTCACGCAGCCATTATGGCGGCAGGGATGACTCCACCGCTCGGAATCGCTTTGGCGACTACTTTGTTCAAGAAGAAATTTACCATGGAAGAGCGGCAGGCGGGTAAAACCGCGTACGTCCTGGGAGCATCCTTCATTACGGAGGGGGCGATCCCGTTTGCGGCGGCTGATCCGACACGCGTCATTCCTTCTCTCGTAGTTGGCTCTGCCGTAGCTGGCGGGTTATCGATGCTGTTTGGGTGCACATTGCCAGCCCCTCATGGCGGAATATTCGTTTTGCCGGTAATCGGCAACTGGCCGCTTTACCTTGTTTCCATTCTTGCCGGAACAATGGTTACGGCACTCATGCTAAAAGTTCTGAAAAAAGATGCGGTAGAGTAAAAGGAGCTGGAACCAGATGTTGACCAAAACTTTCACCATTCAAAATCCGACTGGACTGCACGCCCGTCCGGCAACGTTATTCGTACAAAAGGCTACCTCGTTTCCTTGTGAGGTAAACGTGATCAAGGGCACGAAAAAGATCAATGGTAAAAGCATCATGGGCTTGATGACACTGGGTGCGAAGATGGGGGAGCAAATCACCCTTGAAATCACTGGAGAACAAGAACAGGCAGAGCAAGCAATGGAGGAGCTTGGCAAATTGCTCATGTCAGTTCACGGGTAACATGACAGGAAGCCCCCTCTGGACACCAGGGGGTGCGGCTTCGATAAGGAGCGATTGTAATGCTGCAAAAAGGGATCGCTGCAGCTCCCGGAATCGTGATTGGACGAGCTGTTGTACAAAAGGAAGAGATGGTTCAGTATGAACGACGTATCCTTGACCAAGATGAGGTGGCCGCAGAACTTGCGCGATTTCGGGAAAGTGTGAGAGCGGCAGATCTGGAGCTCGAGCAAGTCAAGAAGAAGGTCCGCCACGAGATGGGCGAAGAAGAAGCGAGAATCTTTGAAGCCCACCAGCTTTTTTTGCAGGACCCGGAGTTTATTGGTGCCATTGAGGAGAAGCTGGAATGCGAAAGAGTGAATGCAGAAGCAGCTCTGGAGGAGGTTCGTGACAGCTTTGTCGCCATTTTTGAGAGCATGGATGACGAGTACATGCGGGAGCGGGCGGCGGATTTGCGCGATGTCAGCCAGCGTCTGCTGAAGAATCTGCTCGGCATACACGATCAGTTGCAAGCGGATTTCGCTGAGCCGGTGGTGCTGGTTGTACACGATCTGACGCCATCCGATACGGCACAGTTGGACAGGGAAAAGGTAAAAGGATTTGCAACGAATATAGGCGGCCGCACGTCTCACTCCGCCATCATGGCACGCACCATGGAAATCCCGGCGGTGGTAGGCATGTCGGACATTACAGAGCAGCTGCAAACCGGGGATCTGGTCATCGTCGACGGCCTTGAGGGCGAGGTACACATTCGACCGGACGAAGCTGTCGTCGCAGCCTATGAAGCCAAGCAGCAGGCATATTGGAAACAAAAAGAGGACTGGGCTCGTCTGGTTCATGAAGAAAGTGTTACCGCCGATGGGCACCGCGTGGAATTGGCAGCCAACATCGGGAATCCGCGGGACGCCGTGCAGGCCGTTGAAAATGGCGCCGAGGGGATCGGACTGTTTCGTACCGAATTTCTCTATATGGGGCGGGAGCAGTTCCCTACGGAAGAAGAGCAGTTTGCGGCTTACAAAGCAGTTGCAGAAACCATGGGCAAGGATCGACCAGTTGTCATTCGAACATTGGACATCGGCGGGGACAAGGAGCTTTCCTACCTCGATCTGCCGAAAGAATTGAATCCGTTTCTAGGCTATCGAGCCATCCGGCTTTGCCTGGACCGCGTGGAACTGTTTAAGACGCAGTTACGAGCTTTGCTCCGGGCAAGTATATACGGCAATATCAAAATCATGTATCCAATGATCGCCACTATAGCTGAGCTGCGTCGAGCGAACCAGATCCTGGACGAAGTGAAGGCAGAGCTGAGCAACCAAAGCATTTTGTTTAACGATCATTTGGAAGTAGGAATCATGATCGAGGTGCCAGCTGCCGCGATGATCGCAGACCAGCTCGCCAAGGAAGCCGATTTCTTCAGCATCGGGACCAATGATTTGATTCAGTATGTGATGGCAGCGGACAGAATGAACGAGCAGGTCGCCTACTTGTACGATCCGTACCATCCCGCCATTTTACGGCTGGTGAATCAGGTAATCAAGGCGGCCCATCAGGAAGGCAAATGGGTCGGCATGTGCGGAGAAATGGCCGGGGAGGAATTGGCGATCCCGATTCTGCTGGGGTTGGGACTGGATGAATTCAGCATGAGTGCCACTTCCGTTCTCCGGGTTCGCGATTTGCTGAAAAAGCTGGATTACAAGTCGCTACAGGAAACAGCACAACACGTCCTCACCCTGGAGAGCGGCGAAGAGATCAGAACCTTTATCAAAGAGGAAATTTTGAACAAGCTGTAATGGCCGGTATAGTTGGCAAAATGATAAGGCTCCGCCATGATGTGTGGCGGAGCCTTTCATTCATCTATCTAAAAACGTTAAACCAACACTACTCTACTACCGCCTCTAATGTCACATCCACCTTCACAGTCCGCGTAACCGACTCATCTTCCTTAGAAGTAATCGTCACATACAGAGTAACGGTCTCTTCACCTTCGGCAGGCAGCTCCTTCAAAATCCCCTCATCGTCGATAAGCGTCTCATCAGAGCTCTTCGTCACCTGATAAGTCACATCATTGCTCTCTTCCGGCAGGGCAAGCACTGGTTGATCCAGCTCTGTAATGTTCGCAACCTCAAACTCGAATTGCTCCTCGGCTTCTTCCACTACCTTAGACAAAACCGCGTTTTTATCAGAGGCCTTAATCATGAAGGATTTCCAAGCCTCGTATTCTTTTACAATCTGTTCACCCTTCGGCTTGCTTTGGTCAACGACTCGACCGACGAGCTTCAGCTTGTATTTGCCTGGATCGAGCTTCTTCGCTACTTGGCCACCATCGTAGTAGGTACCATCGAGATTAGAGAAGGTGATAGGGCCTGGCGCGATCAACGCGTAATTGTTGAACACGGATGCGAGCGTACCGACGTATTTATCGTCCAAGTTCCATGCTTCAACAGAGATCTGGTTCACGTCTTTGGCTTGCAGCTCGGCTTCGAGTGTGAACGAATCCTCATTGCCATCGCCATCAGGCGTGATTGTCGTATCGGAGAGCTTCAGGTTGTCGAAACCAAAGTTGGTATCCTCACGCTTGTCTCCCACGTGTACAGCAAACGGCAGGCGCAGGTCAGGGTTTCCTTTGGCTGTCAGCAGGACTTCCCCTTCATACACGCCGTCTTTTGCATCGGAGTCAACGGACAGGTTGAGCTCAAATGTGGTCGCATCGCCTTTTTTAGCGGAGATGGAATTGTCGGAGATTTCCACATCGATGTCATCCACATCTGGCGTTTTGGAGCCTGGCTTGTACGGATCTGTCGTGACGGATGGATGCATGATCACTTTTGCATCGTAAGAAACATCCTTTTTGGACAGGTTTTTCAGCTGGAGTGTTTTCGTAACGGTATTGCTACCAGCCTTCAGCAAGCCAAAGGAAACGTTATCCGCATAATACGGAATGGTCTTCGGTTCAAAATCTTCGCCCAAAATGGTGAGCTGCTCTACTGTTGTCAGAACAGCAGGTGTTTTCGACGCGGCATGGCCGTTTACGCGGCCTGCACCTTGGGAGTACACATCGTACAGTGTGCCATCTGGGCTGTAAAGTGGTTTTGAGGTATTCGCGAGCGCTGCCTTGATATCGGCAGGTGTCCAGTCCGGATGTGCCTGTTTCATCAGCAGGGCAAGACCGGAAACGTGCGGAGCCGCCATGCTTGTACCGTTTAGACGAGCGTATGCCTTGTCGTACTTGGCGTCAGGGATCAGCTTGCTCCAAGATGGATAGCTGGAAAGAACGGCTACACCTGGCGCAGCCAGATTCGGCTTGATGCTGTAATCGTCGCCCATGATTGGACCGCGTGAGCTAAAGCCGGCGATGCGGTCGCCCGGGTCATTTGTGCTTGGGTATTTTTCTGAGAACGTGAACGTCAGTGTTTTCGCTTTTTCAGGGTTAGCCAGCAGCTCTTTTGCCAGTGTACGGCCTTCCAGACCCTTCATGTCAAAGGTAGGGATTGCTTCGATCTGGTCACCCAGAATCGTGCTGACGTAGCCCTCGCGATCACGGATATCCAGGTCAGCTACGCCATCCCCGTCGATGTCGTTACCGTTAAAGACCACGATAGCGACAGCACCAGCTTTTCGGGCGTTTTCGATTTTTTCCGTGAAGCCGAGAGAACCGCGGGAAACGAGAGCGACTTTGCCTTTTACATTTGCCTTTTCAAAATCGCTGCGAGAGCCAAGGTTGGCATAGACGACTGGCAGCGGTTTGGTTCCAATGATGGAGGCGAAGTTATCCTTTCTGACTTGCCATGCCATCACAGGGAATTCGTAATTGGCTCCGAAGGAAGAGGTTGCTGAGCCGTCATATTGCACGGTAGGGGAGTCTACCGCTGCAACTGTGATCGGCAGCCTCGCACCAGAAGGGGAGCCAGCCGTGTAGAAATGTCTGCCGCGCTCATCGTCGGCCGAATTCCCACCCGATACAACCGTAATCACACCAGACAGCACCGCGTTATTCACAGCGATGGCATCTGGGGAGTCAGAGTCCTTTTCCAAAGCGGAGCCAAGCGACAGGTTAATGACGTCCATGCCGTCTTTCACCGCTTTTTCGATACCGTCGATGACCTGAGCGGAGCTACCGCCGCCTCGGCCCAATACGCGGTAGACGTAGAGGTCTGCACCGTAGGCAACCCCTTTTACCTGTACATCTGAGGTTTTGTTTTTGGCGCGTCCTACGATCGTGCCGGATACGTGAGTTCCATGGCTGGAGCCTTCATATCCTTTTCCATCGCGGTCCTCTTCCACAGGGATTGGCGCTTGTTCATAAGGATCTTTGTCATTGTCGAAGGAGTCATATCCGCCTTTATAAGCATCCTTGAGATCAGGGTGCTTGTAATCGACACCCGTATCGATGACGCCGACCTTCAATCCTTTCCCTGTCAAACCTTCCTTCCACATATCGAGCACGCCAATTTGTTGGAGAGGGGCCTGATCCCATTTGGTGGACGATGCTTTCTCGCTGACGGCATCAATTTCGGGAAGCTCATAATACGTATTTTGATAAATGCGTTTCACCTGTGGCAGTGCAGCCAGCTCTTCCAGCTCGTCGGCTGACACCGTTACTTCCATTCCGTTGAATACATGCTCAAACTTGCGCTTTACCTTCAATTTGACCTTGTTGTCTTTTGCTTCATCGAGGAAGGAGGCTTGTTCATCCTCTACTTTCGCTCGCAACGATCTAACGGAAGATTCTGAATCTTCACTGTGTTTAGCCGTGATCGAAGGTTCACTTTGCAGTTCAATAATGACACTGACGTTTTTGTTAGAACTGGTGTTCAGCAGGGGGGAGATTTTCGAGATTTCGGAGCCAATCTCTACTTCCGCATTGGTATACTCGTTTACTTTTTCCCAATCCTGTTCACTAAACTCCGCCGCTGCCAGTGCATTGTAAGGAAGGCCACTCAGCATGAGTGCTGCTGCAAGCGTAAGAGAAGCGAGAGTACGCATCTTCTTCATCAGTCCACTCTCCTTAAAAAATATGTATAAGACGATTTGCATAAGTATTTCTCTTCTCGTAAGACTATTCCTTTTATTGAGAAAAAGCTTTTTATCGGGTAAATTCGTCAAAAATCGACAAAACAAACTGTATTTTCAATCTAATCAAGGAGAATATAGTAGAAATTTGTTGTTTTTTGCCAATTTATTTTCTATATTTTTCATAAGACATAGGTCAGGAGAGGATAATCGATGATCAAGTTGAAAGATATCGGGAGTTTCGAAGAGCTGCCAGAAATCGCGATGCATATTTATCAAGGAAATGTCCCGGCTTTGCAAGATGCGATTGCGGCAGGCTGGGATATAGAAAAGGGCATCGTGCTAAGCGAATATACGACGATAAGTCCGTTGGATCTGGCACTTGTATCGGAGAAACTAGAAGTTGTTAAGCTGCTGGTAGAGCATGGCGTTAATCTGAATGTCAAAAATAAACCGGCTTTTTTGAAGGCCGTACGTTATGGCAAGGAAGAGCTCGTTCGCTATGTTGCAGCGCAAGGAGCCAAGCTGGACATGGTCAATCAGGTGCGCTCAGGCGCTTATTCAGAGGCTTACTATGGCAACAAAAAGAACATCCCGCTCATTCAAGAGCTGGGACTGGATATAAGACTGCATGGCGGTGATGTATTGCGTGAAGCCGTGTCGGATCATGACCTTACGACCACGGCCTACTTGCTCGATCATGGGGTGGACATCAATTACAACAAACCGAATATGGTGTATCCGTATCAAGCGACCCCATTAACAGTGGCTACGCGCTTGGGGAATGTCGCCATGGTTAAGTATTTGGTTGAACGCGGTGCGGACGTTATGGTTGCGGAAAAGGGTGGCGAGCGGCCTTATACCATCGCGGTCAGCAATAAAAATACGGAGTTGGCTGCGTATTTGAAATCGATGGAACCTGCCGAGCTGCATGATGTGGAGAACAAAAAGTACGAGCTGCAAAAATATAAACTGACTGACGAACTGATGGGCTTTCTTACCAGAGAAGAGCTGCGTCTTGAGCTGGCGGACAATGATTATAGCATTGAGTACATCGACTTTTTCACATTGACCGATACGATTGAAATGAAAATCGGACGGCAAAAGCTGCTGCGTTTGTCTGCCGAAATCGACAACTACTCCCATCTGCATCTCGTGTGGAATCCGAAGAAAAAAGGGAGCATCGGCTGCTATGATGAGGAGCATAAGGAGTATGCGGACTTGTGCAGCTTTACGGAGTTCCTTGAGCAGCCGGAGGTGTATCTGATCAAGTTTATGGAAGGCGAATTAGATTCGATGTAAAAGGAAAAGATCACAAGGGCCCTCGATAATTCGGGGGCTTGACAGTAAAATTTATCCAATGGTAAGATCGTGAGCAAGAAACGAAAGGAGGAGGATTAAACATGTTCGCATACGTAATCAAGCCTGAAACAAACAATGTAGCGATAAAATCCAACTCCATAGGTATGCCTTTTACGCAATTGCGCTGTTTAAGGGTGAGCCAACTCCGTTTCTCATAGATTGCGGATAACGCCCCTACGATAACTGAATAGCCCCAAGCGTAAAGGCTGCGATACCATGCTGCATTTTTTCATCCAGGAAGGAAGGAATGAGCATGAAAGCGGCTTTTTCTATTGAAAAACAAAGAACATACGTTCCTATAAAACAAATAAAGGTGGTCTTCTTTTGAGCAACACGCCGATCAAATATTTCATCAATCAGGAAGTAAAAGTAGAAAACAATGCGGTAGAGGAGCTTCATCGACTTTTAGAGGTGAATGAAACAATTGAAACGCTTCAAAAGCATTCACCCGATTATTTTGACGATCCCAATACCGGGGTTTTGGAAGTAGCCATTACGCCCGATTTTCACAAAGGAAGTGGCATCCCTGTAGGCACGACGCTGTTTACACGTGGGTTTGTACTGCCGCAAGCGATTGGCAACGACATTAACTGCGGGATGCGTCTGTATGTCACGGATTTGCACGAGGAACAGATTCGTACAAATCTGGATGCGATTGAACGGAATGTGCGCCATGTTTTTTTCGAAGGGGGCCGCAATATTCCCATGACGCGGAATATGCGCGAAAAAATGTTCAAGGAAGGCCTGATCGGCATACTGGACAGCCACAAGGAAGCGAATGGCGAGGGAATTTGGCGTTACTACAACGAGAAGCAGCAGGAGCTCGATTTGAACCATGTCAATAAAATGGGGTCCTTTATCGCGGAATCGACGATTGGCCTCGATGACTTTCTCGGTCCTGCCGAGCTTTCCCGGGATGCACAAATCGGTTCACTTGGCGGCGGGAATCATTTTTTTGAGATTCAGGTGGTCAAAAAAGTGCATCAGGGCTCTATCGCCAGTCAATGGGGGCTGAAAGAAGGGCAAGTCGTTCTCATGATTCATACTGGATCTGTTTCCATTGGTTATCACAGCGGGGCATGGATCAAAGAGATGCTGAAAAAGATGTACCCGACGTCCTTGAAGCATCCAGATAACGGCATGTATCCACTGCCTCTTTCGGAGCGTTCCCTTCCACAGTGGAAAATGTTTTGGAGTCTCCTGCACAATGCGGCAAACTTTGCATTTGCCAATCGATTGATGCTGGGGCTAATGATGTACAAATCGATTTCCGATGTGTTGGGCGATTTTGAACACAGGCTGTTGTACGATGCGCCACATAATTATTTGTGGGAAGAACAGCTGGAGCAGGTGGGCGGATTTTTGCATCGAAAAGGGTCGTGTACGGCGAAATCGGCTGAACAAATGATGGGCACGCCGTTTCAGTATACGGGCGAACCTGTGTTTATCCCTGGTTCCATGGGCTCGCACAGCTTTATTTTGGCGGGGCTAGGCAATCGGGACAGCTTGTATAGCGCAAGCCATGGCGCAGGTCGTGCGCTCTCTCGCGGGGATGCTGTGAAAGTGGACGATGACCGATTTCGCGAGTTTCTCGCTAACTTCCGTGTGATCAATCCGATTGATCCGAAGCGGGCGGACTTGCGTGGACGGAGCGATATTTTGAAGAAATGGGAAGAAGAGCTGAAAAAAGAGGCGCCGTATGCCTATAAAGATATTACTCCGGTGATTCAGTCGCATGTGGATCATGGGATGGCTGAGATTGTGGCCGAAGTGGCGCCGATTGCTACGGTGAAAGGCTAGATAGGAAACTCCCCTCCGAGCATTCGGAGGCTTTTCTTCTTGTTAAGAAAAAAGAGACCGTTCAGAATGAAACGGTCTCTCCTTGTACTTCACTCACGAAGGCATGTGTATTCTCTTCTGTGTCTTTGAAGAAGGTCATCCACGTTTCCGTTTGCCCTATTTTGGCTACGAGATGTGGCTCGTCGATAAACGTAACGTCCCTTTTTTTAAAATCTTCAAAAGCGGTTTGAATGTCATCCACTTGAAAGTAAAGGACGGAGCTGGCGTGTGCAAATTGTTCTTTTTCCGGTAGGCTCAGCATGAGGCGAAGTCCGTTACATTCAAAGAACGCCATATTGCCTGTCTGAAACAAAAGAGGGAGCCCGAGTTGCTCTTTGTAAAAATGGACGGCCTTTTCTAGGTTTTTGACAGGGATGCCGATTTGCCCTACTTTTTGAATCAGGTTCGTTTGCATGATAAAGTCCCCCTTTTGTTCGCGTTTCCTTATCAGCATAAACGAATCCAATGATTATTTCTTATCCAAAATCACTTTTTTTCTGAATGACAGAGGAGAAATCCCGACATGCTGCTTAAACATTTTGCTAAAGGAAACAGGGTTACTGAATCCAACCTCAAAGGCGATGTCGGTCATACTGAAGTCCAGTTTGGCTAACAGCTGCTTGGCTCGTTGTATCCTGTATTCCGAAATATGCTGGTGGGGCGTTTTTCCATACACTTGGGCGTACGCTCGCAATAAATGGTTGGGGGATAAACAAGCAATCTGTGCGATCTCATCGAGCCTGATTGGTTGATCATAAAAAGCCCGTATATAATCGTGGGCGGTACTGATTCTTCGATATAGCTCCTCGCGCGTTGATTGCCGAAGCGCGTGCAAAGCGTCCATTTCTTTTCTTACATCGAGATGCCCGAGCAATAGGGTCTGCATAATCTGGTGAAATTGTTCTTCATAACCAATGGATTCCGGATCAAGGATGGTGAGACGCTCGTTCAAAGCCGCTAACTGAAATGCCAGTGTATGGCTCGTATGATAGGTTTTTTCAAAGAAACCGATCGAAGCCGTTTCCTTATACGGATCACTGAGAAGGAGGTCGGTTGAATCCACGAACGTGCTTAAAATCTCCTCGCCAAAACCATGCCGGAAGAAAATACAAAGCGATTCCACATCCTCATCTTCGTCAATGGAAATGGTGTATTCCCCTTCGTTCAGCAAGAGATACCTACCCTCATCTACAGCAAAAAAGCCTTTACTCGTCTTGTAATGTGCCCTTCCATTACGAAATGTTTTAATGGAAAGCTGCCCGTCCCCTTCCCAGTAAAACTGCTTGCTTTTTGCGTGAAGAACATAGTTCCTAGAAGGCTTGTCGGTCATTTCACGATATCCTGCAACGTCTTATCGATATGGGCAAAACGGAACTGATATCCTTCACGCTCAAGTCTTTCTGGAATGACCCAGCGGCTTTTTAACACCAGCTCTGTTTCCGTTCCGATCATCATGGCCCCCATTTCCAGCATCCATTTGGGAGAAGGAAGTCCGAAGCTCCGATTCATCACGCTGCGAAAATGCTGCATGAATTCACGGTTTGTGACGGGATGGGGAGAAGAACAATTGAATACGCCGCTTAAGTCCGTTCGCTCTTTCAAAAAGAGAATGATCTGGAAGATATCTTCGACATGAATCCAGCTAAAACGCTGATTGCCAGACCCTTGTACACCCCCGAGTCCAAAGCGAACGAGATTTTTGTATGGATCGATAACCCCGCCGTTTTCGCCCAGCACGATCGCCATGCGTAAGGCTACTTGTCTCGTATTCGGCAAATCAAAGGAAAAGAAGGCAGATTCCCACTCCTTGGCGACATCAACGGAAAAGCCTGTTCCAATCTCCCCGCTCGCTTCTGTCATGGGACGATCCTCTGCATGCCTATAGATGGTGGCAGTACTGGAATTGAGCCAGAGCGAAGGCGGGTTTTTGCAAGCCAAAACAGCATTGCCGAGTATGTGAGTGGTCTCTGTCCGAGATTTCAGGATTTCTTTCTTGTTCTTCTCATGGTAACGACAGTTGACGGATTTGCCCGCCAGGTTGATGAGCAGCTCGGAATCTTCCAAAGCTTCTACGATTTTCGCGTGATTGTCCCATGTGATATGAGGGGAAGTTCTAGCGATGATCATGACCTCGTAGCCAAGTTGATTGAATTTGTCTGTCAGATACTTGCCGATAAAGCCAGTGCCGCCGGCCAGGATCACTTTCTTTTTCATAAGATCAACTCGCTTCCATCGATGTACATATTTCTTACAATAATTGTAACATATTGCGAAGTGGCGGCAGCATGTATCCGTCATTCTATCGATTTTTTTGATAGACCATACAATACACAGGGACATCATCGATTTTGGTTTGTTCTTGTAACGTAAATCCGAGCTTTTGATACAAACCCACATTCCCTTCCTTTTCCGTATCCAGTGCGATTCCCTGCGATTCGTGGTCCTCCTTTATGGTTTGAAACAGGTGTTGCATCAGGGTTTTGCCGACTCCCTTGCCTTGAGCCTCCGGTTTTACGCCAATCATAATGAGGTAGTGATGATTCCATGGAGGAGCGGCAGAACGTGTGATGCGCATATAGGAATTAAGGAGTATCAGTGTTTTTCCAGAAAGTTGAAATACTAACGGGATCAATCTACCGATTAATAGGAGCCCCCCTTTTATATTCGAATGCTTGTTTGTTTGTGGTTTCTCGACGACGTAAGTGCCTAGCAAGCTGTCCTCGTCAAAAATGCCCCACACTTCCTCGTGAAACAGAAAGCTTTTATCAAACAGAAAAGATAGAAAGGCTGTAACGCTTTTTCTTGCTGTATGATCGAGCTCTGAATCCCCAAATACGTGCAAAAAGAAAGGATCACGCGAAAATGCCCTGCTCATGAGTGATACGAATGCGGGTTTATCCGACTTTGTGAGTTTGGAAAGGCGGTAGGAAGTCTTCATTTTTCTGTACCTGTGTCATCGATTACTTTCCCATAATGATTGACAGCGAAGCTAAATAAGACTTTTACCATAAAGAATAAGCAGGTGATCAACAGAAACGGATGCATCCCCGGCAGCAATGGTATCCAGCCAAGACCAACAGACAGGAGAATGCCTGCAACAAACAGCTGCGAACGATTTCCAAAAAGAGCATTCACAGCAAAAGCTCCTACAATCGTATAAGCCCATACCCCTATGGAATACGCGAGGTTTTGTTGTAAGAGAAGGGCAACCAGGATGATATGGACGTGAATGCCAATGAAGACGATGCGATTTTTTTTACGTGCGGCATAAAAATTGCTGGTTGAGATCGTAAAATTAGCTAGGCAGCCAGAAAATATATCGAATACAAGCAACAGTGCCAGCGTGCTGCGCCAAATGGGCAAGCTCTCCGTGAGTTCTGGGAATCGCAAATAGAGAGCAGTGGTCAGGACTCCGCCGAACAGCAGGATGGCTGCGATCGAGCCAATGCTCTGCTTTTCACCGAAGACATCATGCAGAAAAGTGGGAATCCGTATTTGTTTCATGATAAATTCACTCCTACCCCTCGAAATATGTAGTAAATATACTCATTCACTACAAAACAATTATAACTATCAAAGTCAGTCCATTTCAATCGTTTTGTAGTGAATTCATTGAATTGCTCTAAAACCTGAGCTACACTACAGAAAGAGGTGGAGAAGATGAATGGATTCGAACGACGAAAACAGAACAAAATCGATCAAATATACAGCGCCGCTTTTCAATTGTTCTCCAAGCATGGCTTCCAAAAAGTCAGCGTAAATGAAATTGCGCAGAACGCGAAGGTTTCTCCGGCGACCATTTATAACTACTTTGGGACAAAAGAACAGCTCTACGCGGACATGCTAATGAACTGGATGGACAAGCAGTTGGAGCAGTACGAGAGAATTCTCGATTCGGGGAGTTCTTTTCCTGAAAAGACAAAGGACATCATGCTGTTGGAATCCAAGAATTTGCATACCCTCACGGACGAGCTTCAGAACGCCCCCTTTTCTGAACTAAGTGGTTTGCTGCAACGAATCGAAAGTGAATACGAGCAAAAAATCAGGCATTTTTTTACGAAGTTTGTCGCGCTTGGGAAGCAGGAAGGTTATATTCAGGGTGATCTGACAGAAGAAATGATGATGATGTACTTTACGATGTACAAAAATGAGCTGGGACGTCATTGGGAAGCATCGGATCGTGAGCGAGTAACGCTAAGTATGGAGCAATGGGTGGATATGTTTTTCTTTGGGCTGGTGGGGCAGAAGCAGAAGTAGGACGAAAGTAAAAAAGCTCTTCACCCAAAATGGGAAGAGCTTTTATTTATTAGCTAAAATTTGAAAAGTCGGTATGCCAGTTAGATTTAGATAGCATGCAGTGTTTGGAAACAAGGGAGCGTGAAAAATTCCAATCATTTTGGCGCAGGTGATCCAGCGATGTTTGCGTAGTCATAAATTGATAACCGGCGATATATGCTGTGATAAACTCGCTCCAGTTGTTATAGGCTTGCTGCGCTTGTCTCACAGCCTGTAGCTTAAACTGCCGAGCTTCCTCTTTGCTGATATAGCCGCCTTCCCATCTCGTACCACTCAAGTAGGAGGCCCAGGCATAATCATAGGCGGCGATCCCTTCAGCTGGGAGTCTTCGCAGATAGTAATGAACAATCTTTGCCTTGCCGACGCGATCCGGATCTGGTTCCAGAGAGTTGATATATTCAACTCGTCCTGACTCTGATAAGGCTGATAAGAAATGGTGAAGCCGGGCAAATTCTTTCCGCTCGCCTTCTTTTAGCATCCACGATAGTCTCTCTTTCTGACTTGCGGCGTCTCTTATTCCCCGTTTGCTATAGTTATCTTTTATTTCGATGTAGACTGTATCTGACCCAATCGCAATAGCTGAATTCATACTGCCGGTAAAGAAGTGAAATTGTTTTTCCTTTTTACGCTTGAATGTGAACATGTATGAAAAGTTCACTCCTTGTTAATAGACTCGAGTGATGATATACAGCTTGTACAGTGAACCAAAGAAGAACCGACACAAGACCAAGAGAATCAGCCCATAGAAATAAATCTCTAACGGCGGGCTCGGGCTCGGGATCGTCGGGATCGTCAAATACTTTACCTCAATCATTTGATTCTGATTGAGCTTGTTGAAATCGAACAATGAAGTCAGTTCCAAATCCTGTAACATTTTCTTTGTGTCCGTCAATACCTTAGGCGGTATATCCATTACCTGGCCCATTTCAAATTCTAATATTCCGGTTTTTTCAATCTCGATCGTACTATACTTCGTAATGACGAGGATGGGTGTATCGCCCAAGTAGCCGATTTTTACGTAGCCTGAAGGATTAATTTTTCCTATGTCTCCGGTTTCATTAAGCGTCAAATAATTTTCGTATGCCGTGTAGCTATTTCCGTCTTTATCTGTTTTCGTATACTGATAGATGTTCAGACTACGGAGATTCGTTAACTTGGCCTGAACGAATTGGTTGGGTCCAATCTGTTTTAAATCCTCTGGTGATGATAATTTGACCAGTCCATTCTGATGAAGCTCTGCATTAGAAATAGGAGTGGACTTCGTATGATCTACATATGCGTTGTATAGAAGAGATTGAAAAAGCATGATGAGAGCAAGTGTCACTGTAGCTATGGCTACTTGAAAATGAATGGCTGGCCTTATTTGTTTATTCAAGTCTTTCCGTTCTCCCAGCTCCGAAGTCAATTGCTGCAGGGCATGCTTTCGTTCTTTGGCTGGCAGCTTCTTGACTTGTTTCAGCATGTTTCCACGAATCTGGGTGAGCAAAATGAGCGCCTCGTAATCGAGTGGACTGGCTGCGAGCAGCTGTTCAAATGTGACTTTTGCCTGAGCTTCATTACCCAGCTTCAGTTGACACTTTCCGAGCAGGCTCAATGCTTCTGGATGGGTTGGGAGTTGAGACAAGATGTACTCGCATTCCTTCTGAGCCTCGGTGACATGTTGTTTGTGGTACCATATGTAGGCTCGAGCCAGGTAGCTGTCGATATCGTCTGGCTGAATGCTAATGATTCGGGAATAAGCGTCGAGTGCACCAGCCGTGTCACCGACTCGCTGGCAATACTCTCCCTGAAGGCGAAGCAATTCGGGGTCATCCGCAAATAAGGCAATAGCCGCGTTAAGTGAGTTGCTTGCTTGCTCCAGTTGATTTTCTTTCAAGGCTTGATAAGCTGCATCGCGGTAAGACAAAAATAGATCACGATTGAGATGGGGAGCTGCAAGCAAAGTATCAAAACGCAATCCTGGCTCGTCTAGCTGCTTCAGATAGTATTGGCAAAAATTTTTCGAGTGCTTGTCCATATAAAAAGGCTCTTGAATAAGCTCCCGCCATTGAAAGCCATCCTCTAGTATTAACCAGACGCTTTTGGGCAAATGGTGGTGCTCGTGTAGAAAGTGAAACAGGCGATCACTGACGATTCTTCTCAGATCTATATTCCACACTAAGTCAGAACGGAGCAGCTTTGTCCAATTTTCAGGATTAATTCTGGAAGGGAAATCGTCGTACAAAGCTTTTACTTGCTCCATAAAACTGTCTAGCTGTGCAATTGGATCATTGCGATCTGGTGTGGCGTCAATATGCTGAAAGGACAGCCGACGTTGAACAGTGAGAATGGAAGTATCCTCTTCTATGAAAGTGTCTATCTGTTCAACCGGATCATTACGATCTGGTGCGGCGTCAATATGTTGAAAGGACAGCCGACGTGGAACAGTGAGAATGGAAGTATCCTCTTCTATGAAAGTGTCTAGTTGTTCAACCGGATCATTGCGATCTGGTGCGGCGTCAATATGTTGAAAGGACAGTCGACGTGGAACAGTGAGAATGGGAGTATCCTCTTCTATGAAAGTGTCTGTCTGTTCAACCGGATCATTGCGATCTGGTGCGGCGTCAATATGTTGAAAGGACAGCCGACGTGGAACAGTGAGAATGGGAGTATCCTCTTCCGGTTGTACAGGGGTTTCTGCATCGGCTATGGATGTCACTTCTGCCTTTGGTTTTCCCTGACCCTTCTTTGCCATTTTAATAGCCAGATCGTATGCTTCTCGCAGTTGTTGGTAGCCCTCCGGATCATCTTCCGGGTGGTGCAGCTTTAGCTTTTTCGCATAGGCTTTTTTTATCGTCGAAATATCTTCGGTAGGATCAATGTCCAGTATCCTCCAAATATTCACAAGTCGTCACGCCACCTTTTACGTGTGATTCATCTGTTGCTTCATGATTATAATCTAATGAGGATAATTTTAACTATCATGGAAAAAATAAAAAAGGCAGACCTTCTTTCCTTGGGAGAAGAAGATCCGCGTCTTGGAAGCTTTCGGTCAGCAAGCCGTATCAAGTGTCTCTAATTTGAGATAACCGTCACTGAAGACGATGATTTTCATAGGCTTTTTGTTACGATTTGGTGGTGGTATGCTTTTTCACTTCTGGCAAGATTTCCGTTGCGATCAGTTCAATGTTTTTCGCAATTTTATCAAAAGGTACACCGCCGAAATCAATTTGCGCCATGAAGCGTTGTTGTCCGTACATTTCGTATTGGTAAAGCATTTTTTCGATGATGACGTCAGGGCTGCCTACCATTAATGCATCACGATAATCGACAGACTGTGCAAACTGTTGCTTCGGATAGCCACCGCCACGCAATGCGATAAACCCGCCATTTAGATGCGGATAGAACTCGCGAAGCGCATCCGAAGTTTTGTCAGCTGTATAAAACAAACTGGTTGTCGCTACTGGCAGAGTCGCTGGGTCAAAACCATTTTGCTTCGCAGCCTCCTGGTAAGCATCGACGGAGCCTTTGAAGTTGATGGCAGGACCTCCGAGTGTGGTCAGCATCATAGGCACGCCAGCTTGACCGGCTTTAATCGCACTTGCAGGTGGTCCCCCTACAGCACGCCAGATGGGCAGACGTCCTTGTAAAGGCTGCGGCAGGATCGTTGCATTTTGTAGCGGTGCACGGAACTGCCCTTCCCACGTAACGCGATCTTCGTTATTTAGCTTGAGAAGAAGGTCCATTTTTTCTTCAAACAATTCCTCATAGTCGCGCACATCGTAGCCGAGGAGGCTATATGCTCCTACTCGGGAACCGCGTCCGGCAACAATTTCTGCCCGGCCATTGGAGATCAGATCCAAGGTAGCAAAATCCTCGTACACGCGGACCGGATCGGATGTGCTCAATACAGTGGCGGAGCTAGCGATCTTAATGTTCTTCGTAGCTTGTGCGATCGCACCCAGAATGACGGTATGCGCCTGCGTCGTAAAATACGTCTGGTGGCTTTCGCCGACAGCGAATACATCAAGGCCTGCTTCATCTGCCAACTTGCTTGCCTCGATTAGTTCCTTGATTCGCTGTTCAGGAGAAATCTTGGAGCCAGTGTGTGGATTCGGGACATGGTCGCCAATCGAATATAAGCCGAATTCAAGTCCCTTTTTGGCGTCGATACGATATTGTTCCATGTTGATTCACTCCTTTTAGTCTATCGGTGTCAATTTCGCTTCAATTTCTGCACGGCGTTCCTCGAGGAATGGAGGTAAGTCCAAAGCTTTTCCGAGCTCCTCGACGGTTGAATCTGCTGTGAAGCCAGGACCGTCTGTTGCAATTTCGAACAAGATGCCGTTTGATTCTCGGAAATACAAGCTCTTGAAATAGAATCGATCAATAATCCCTGTTGAACGGAAGCCGCGTTGCCGAACGGCGTTATCCCAGTAATGCAGCTCCTCATCGTTGCTCACACGAATCGCCAAGTGATGAACGCTTCCTCGACCGGGTTTTTCAGGTGAGCCGTCTTCCTGTTTGATGACAATTTCTCCAAAGGATTTCCCTGGGACAGATTGATAAATGGCTTCTTGTTCTGAGCGTGATACTTCGGTATAACCGAATGTGTCTGTTAACAGACTGGCTAATTTGTCCAAGGAGCGGACGGTAATCTCAACCGTGCCGATTCCCAAGATGCGATGCTTTTCTTCGACCACGGATTCGTCCCATGGAGCCCAATTCGATGGAACTCCTTCGCCGTTGTTATTGATCAGGATCAGACGCAGGCCTTCCGGGTCTTCAAAATGTAAGGTATCGCGGCCAGCGTACTTGGTAATGTCGCCATGGTGAACATTTAGTTGCTCGAAGCGCTTTTTCCAAAAGGTCAAGCTCTCCAGTGACGGAACGAGCAGTCCGATTCGAGTGATCGCGTTCGTGCCGCGTACGGTTTTTCCTACCATCGGCATTTCAAAAAACGACAATTCTGTTCCGGCACTGCCTGTCAAATCTCCATAAAACAGGTGATACATCGAAGGATCGTCTTGGTTGACGGTTTTCTTCACTCTGCGCAGTCCCAATACGTTTTGGTAAAAGTGATTATTCGATGGAGCATGTTTGGTTAACATAGATACATGGTGATGGCCTGGAATGGTGTGCATGGTAGTTCCTCCTTGTTTAACTTGACTAATCAAGTGATTGATTAAAAAAAATTACTCAGGCGGTAATTCCTTTTTTTGGCTATGCTTATGGACGCGTGTCATTAGGGAGTAAAGCGTTTTTTGTTCTTCTTCACTTAGTACCTCATCAAAGAATGACGACTGAAACGCTAGTTGTTCAGGAAAGGCTTGTTCCAGTACGGCTTCCCCTTTTTCGGTAAGGCTGAT
The DNA here is from genome assembly GCF_013284365.1 of Brevibacillus sp. RS1.1. Classification (NCBI taxonomy): domain Bacteria; kingdom Bacillati; phylum Bacillota; class Bacilli; order Caryophanales; family Paenibacillaceae; genus Brevibacillus; species Brevibacillus sp. RS1.1. The sequence goes on along the minus strand of NZ_JABSVA010000004.1, from coordinate 557,114 downwards.
CGTTTTCGTTTTCCAATCCTGCTTGCGTACAATGTAGCCCTCTTTTTCAAGTCTTGCGAGCATTCGAGAAATACCACCCTGTGTAACGGTTACCTTCTCAGCTAACTCCGACTGGGTGAGAGGCTGGTAGACGCTTATTTGCATCAGGACATCGAATTGCGCTGTTGTTAAATCGAAGCGTTTGAGAAACTCATTTGATAGCTGGTTGCTTTGGGTGGTAAACCGCATCAAGCGTAACCAGATTAATGAGCCGATGGTGTTATTACGCATGTTAGTTTGCCTCCCTTCGCTGAGCTTATTATCACTTTACTACTCAATTGATAAAAAAGCAAGCGTTTCGTTTGTCTGAAAAAAAGAGATAAAAACAAAGCTGTTATCCAGGAAAGGACGACAGCCTTGTTTTCTAGCTTGGACGAAAGTGTAGACTAAACCGCCTTTTTCAACGCTTCAATCAATGTCTTCAGATGAGGCAGCTTCCGGTTTTTCACCTGGTAGGCCAAGTATAGGTCATTATGAACCGTATAGGACGGGTACATGATCTTTACTTTGTTTCTGGATAAATGGTCATCCAGCATGAACGTAGGCAACAGGCTGATGCCTGCGCCGTGCTCAATAGCCTTCAGTACACCGTGCAAATCGGGTACGACGTGTGTCGGATGCGTTTGTGGATGCTTTTGGAAATGCTCGCGCCAAAAACGGCGGATGATCGGCAAATCCAAATCATAGCTGATCCATGGCTGGGAGCATAACCATGCTTCTAAAGAATCCTTGTCGTTAAACGTTGGTTCCCTGAAATCGGGAGGTGCCACCAAAGCAAATTCCTCTTGCATGTACGGAATATATTCGACGCCTGGCGCGGAAAGCTTTTGCGACATGACGATGAGGTCTACTTTTTCCTCCAGCAGGAATTCGAGTATCTTGGAAGCGACACCGAGATAGGCGATGACGCGCATTTGGAAGCTTCCGATGTGCGGAGCTAGCTTCTCCCGGAAAAACTCATGCGCCGACCCGATCCGAATCACGGGTAAAGATGTGGCCGCGTTCGATTTGAGCGTTTGCGTGGTTTCTTCCAAAGCTTCGATGAGCGGAACCACCTGTGATAAAGCTACGGTACCATTCAAAGTCCACCATGTTGGCTATCCTTTCTTACCTGTGACGTTTCTGGTGTTGCGCTCCCCATATCGTAAACAAAATTCCGATGACCGTCACGAGTGAAGCGACCCAAGGAACGGCAGAAAGACCTCCTGCAAAGTTAAAATCGATCACAACGCCCCCGATATAGGCACCAAGCGCATTTCCCAGATTGAAGGCCGCGATGTTCAGTGTCGAAGCGAGCGTAGGTGCTTCCTTGGCTGTGTTCAGCATGTGGAGCTGCAAGCCAGGAACCGTACCAAATGCGGCAATCCCCAAAAGGAATACGGTCATTAGGGTGAGGAGCTTATGTTGATCCGTAAAGCTGAACACGGCGAGAACGAGCGCCAGTGCGACAAGTATCCCGAGCAAGGAAGGAAACAGCTTGCGGTCTGCCAATTTTCCTCCGTAAATATTCCCGATCGTAATCCCTACGCCGAACAGGACGAGGATGTACGAAACAGAGCTGGGGGAAAAGCCCGTGATATCCACCAGGATTGGTGAAATGTACGTAAACGCAGTAAATACGCCACCAAATCCGAATACGGTCATCAAAAGCGCGATATGAACCGCTGGGCGTTTGAGCACGCCGAGCTCTTGCCGCAGACTAGATGTTGCACTGGTGACCTTCGGAACGAGCATAACGATTCCGATCAACGCAATGATCCCAATCATCGTGATTGCCCAGAAGGTAGAGCGCCAGCCGTACGCTTGCCCGAGAAACGTTCCAATCGGTACACCCAAAATATTGGCGAGTGTCAGTCCGGTAAACATGATCGCGATGGCACCCGCGCGTTTTTCCTTGGGAACCAGCTCAGCGGCAATGACCGAACCCACACCGAAGAACGATCCGTGAGTAAGAGCAGCCAGGATGCGAGCCAACATCAAAACCGTATAGTTTGGTGCGAGAGCGGCTAGCGCATTTCCCGCGATAAATAAAATCATAAGAAATAGCAAAAGTGCTTTGCGCGGCATTCTGTGGGTAGCCATCGTAATGATGGGAGCGCCGATAGCGACACCCAATGCATATCCGGTAATCAGGAATCCAGCCATCGGGATGGAGACGTTCAGACTGGTGGCTACCTCGGAAAGCAGTCCCATAATGATGAACTCTGTCATCCCGATCGCAAATGCTCCAAGAGTCAGAGCGTACAAGGCGAGAGTTGACCCTTTGCGAGTAGCCTGTGCCTGTTCATAGTGACGGGTCATATTTTCTGTTGCCACTGTAAGTAGCCCTCCTTTCGTGTAAAGAAAAGGCTGATATGTGTTTCGTCTATCAGCCTCACGTGTATTATTCACCTAATCTGCTTATTACTGCTTCTGTGACAGCGAGTGTAGACTGGGGATTTTGTCCAGTAATTATATGGGGTACAGCCGAGCCAGATAAAGGTCCAAAATGCCTCGTCCATTGAGTCCAGTGTTCAACATTACAGAGGATGTCAAGAATATTTCTTTCTTGTAATCGTAGATTCCAGCGCTTTTAGAGTTGGAGAACCTTCCTTTTTCGATATACGTTTGAGGGTAGGTTCCCCTTTTTCATTAATGATTACTTAACTATGATAGGCGGTATATCTTTTGGACGTGGGAAGTACCCAAGGCGTTGAAAAGACTTCATCATGACCAGTAGGCTCATAACCGGGGCTGATCCACGGGCTACTGAATGAGCGAACTGCATTTCTTGATGTGGGTGTATATACTTCATGGAGCTCTTTTGAAGTAGGGTTTCTTTTAAATCGCGGGTAGGCAGTACGTTCAATAGATGCCATGTGTTCCTCTCCTCATAGGATCTATCTGATTTTCATATTCCTTTACACGTCGATAAAAGGTATTGGATTTTAGGTTAAGGCGCTTCATACATTCGGTGGCTGTGATTGATCCGGACTTCCATTCCCTAATGATACCATCATAATCCCGTCCTAATCGGGCGATAAGCTGTCATATGACAGTAAAAACGCATCATGGTGACATAATGGCATCTTGGCAGTATGACAATTACTTTGCAATACTCGGGGAGACAAATCGCTTCGCAACGAATGAATGAATAATACGATTCTTTAATCAAAAGGAGAAACGAAATGAACAAAATTTCTATGCTCACTGTATCGACAATGATTACCGCGACTCTATTACTGCCATTACAAGGAACTGGTTTTGCAAAGCAGGCGGATCCCCTCGTTACTACTTACAGTCAAGCTTCGCAGACCAAAGCCAAGCAACTTATCGATGAAGCTGCTAACCATCAAAATATACCGGGCATAATTGTAGCTTCCTCAAACAAAGGATCAAAATGGGCATATGCTTCCGGTGAAGCAAGCATTTACGGTACTGACCCGGTTAAGACGAACTTTACTTTCCGGATCGGTAGTCTAACAAAGACGTTTACTGCAATGGTCGTTCTTCAGCTTGTTGATGAACAAAAACTGAACCTGGATGACACGATAGAAAAATGGCTGCCTGATGTTGTTAAGGGTACTGAATATGAAGGGGATCATATCACGATTCGGCAACTATTAAACCAAACAAGCGGTATTCCTGACTATTCAGACCACAAGGATTTTCTCGATAAATTTCTCCCAAACCCGTTACATTCCTTTACTGCTGACGAATTAGTTCGTACTGCACTGAACATGAAGGCAACCTCTAAGCCTGGAGAGAAATGGGTTTATTCCAATACGAATACGGTACTGGCAGGGATGATTATTAAGAAGGCTACTGGAGAAACATACGGGGAACATATTAGGAAACGTTTCATAGCTCCCCTTAACCTAACGAGCACTTATGTACCCGACGACTACTCGTTTATTCCAGGTGAACATGCACGAGGATACTTCGTACTCGACGGTCAATTCATAGACAGAACCGAAATGAATCCCTCTTGGGCAGATGCTGCGGGATCTATGATCTCCACAGCGGATGATATGAATACATTCTTCAGTGCTATACTTAGTGGCAAGTTATTAAAACCAGCTACTTTAGATCAGATGTTAACTGGGGTTGAAACTCCAGCAGGTGAATACGGCTTGGGGATCGTTGGAACAAAGCTGACGAATGGTATTACGATTTGGGGGCATGGCGGCAACGTTCCAGGATTCGCAACGTTCACAGGTGGAACTCGCGGCGGGGATTATGTACAAACCCTTAATATCAATGCGATGCCTTCTGAAATTAATACGTTGACTCTTTCCAAAAGCATTGCCGAGCAACTCATTGGCTCTTCATCACATTAAGAACACCAGCAAGCTGGCACTGGAAATTTCCTATTCTGGTGCCAGCTTGCTGCCATCTCGGCCCCGACCGTTTCCTCTGCCCGCGACGGAATGTCCGAGATAAACAGTCTCAAACTATCTTATAAACAGTCTCAATTTACGTTATAACTCACACCTGCGCGAACGCATGGGACATTTTCCTGATCGGATTACCGATGGATACGGGTGCAATCTTGGGCCAGCCCAAACATATGCGAAGTTTAGTTACATATTTTTTGATTGGGATACAGTTGCTATTCTAAGGTCGAGTATCGATAAAACAAATTATGTTTTAGTAGCATAATCACAAATAAATTTATAGATAATAATTGAATAGGAAAAAGGCTTATTGCTCTTGGAGTTCCCAAGGCAAAAGCCTTCTATCAATTTTCCTTCTTAACTTAACGGCTAAATTCCTTTTCGAACATGGCTTGATTAGCGACGACAGGTTCTGGACCGACGGCATTGATGTTCGTCACCATAATATCCTTCCCGCCTAAGGTACCACCCGCTAACGTTTCAAACCCATGAATGCCGCCTCCATGAACCCAATAGGTCTTTCCGCTCGGCAGTGTCACCCCGTAAATTCCCAATCCATATTTGCCAAAAGGCGATTCCACACCTGTTGTCATCTGCTTCATCATCTCGTCATTTAATAATTTCCCACCCAAAAGCGCACTAAAAAAGGTGGTCAAATCTTTCCCTGTCGAAATCATTTCCCCCGCAGCATTCGCGAATGAAGGATTATACTCTGTGAAATCAAACAGTTTCCCTTCCCGATTCATGCTATAGCCTGTGGCATGCTTGCCCGGGATTTTTGGATTACTACCACTAAAGGATGTATTTGTCATCTGAAGCGGGTCGAGGATCCGTTTCTTCATCTGCACATCGTACGTTTCTCCTGTCACCTTTTGAATAATAAGACCAGCTAGTACGGTATTTGTATTCGAATAGTCAAAGCCTGCCCCTGGTTGAAATACTGGCGGCTTAGCCAGTCCCATACGTACAAGGTCATTAACGGTATATTGAGGGAATGAGGTAGCGTACCGCATGTCTGTACTCGTATAGCTTGCAATCCCGCTCGTTTGGTTCAATAAATGACGAATCGTGATTTTGTTGCCGTCATACCCATTACCCTTTACCACACCTGGGAGCCATTTTTCTACCGAGTCATCCAGATTCAGCTTTTTCTCCTGAGCCAACTGTAAGACAAGGGTAGCAACAAACGCCTTTGTGACACTGCCAATACGGAAAGTAAAGTCTGGTTCCATCGGATTTTTATGATCGAGGTTGGCTACACCCGCTGCATAAGACCAGTATTCTCCGTCTCTTAACCCAGCAGCGATTATTCCAGGGACTCCCTCAACTTTTGCTTTCTGATCAATGAAGTCCTTCATTTCTTTCCCATGTTTTTGAGCTGCTTGATCCGGGGTGGATGGTTGCTTGGCTTGTCCCGAGAATTCAGTCATCTGGATGTTCTCCATATGAGAAACAGTATCTCCTAATGCATTGATACTCATCGCGATCACGTGCTTGCCGTCTTTTGTTCCACCTGCGAAGTTGGTGAATCCAGGAATGCCGCCTTGATGGCCCCATATGGTAGTGCCATCCGGCAATGTTACTTCCTGAATACCGAGTCCGAATTTTCCGTATGGATTAGAAACAGTGGTTAACATTTCTTTCTGCATCTCAGGTGTTAACAATTTTCCGCCCAATAAAGCGCTAAAGAACGTTGTTAAATCTTTCGTAGTCGAGATCATAGCCCCTGCTGCGTCTGCAAACGAAGGGTTAAGGTCAGTTATATCCATTAATGTACCGGCATTGTTAAAGTATCCATTCGGACTGTTTTTCGGAATGGATTGTGAGTGATCCGGGAAAAACGTTTCTGTTAGTTGAAGCGGCTCAATCACTCGTTTCTTGATTTGTTCGGCAACCGTTTCTCCTGTGACCTTTTGGATAACGAGTTTCATCAGCACTGTATTCGTATTCGAATAGCCACCCGTGGTCGGTGTATGCTTTAATGCGCGAGAAATGAGTTGTTCTGCTGTAAACGTTTGAGTGGAGTTCTGGATTATACTTTCCTTGAGTTCATCATCTAAGTAGTCTGCCACTCCACTCGAATGATTTAATAACTGACGAATCGTAATTTTGTTACCGTCATATCCGTTTCCTTGGACGACACCTGGGAGCCATTTTTCCAACGAGTCATCGAGGCTTAGCTTCTTTTCCTCAGCTAGTTGCAGGGTCACTACACCGACGAACGTTTTCGTTAAACTCCCGATTCGAAATGAAAAGTCAGCTTCCATCGGTTTCTTACTTTCTATATTCGCTTCTCCGGAAGCATACGACCAGAAATCATTTCCCTTCTTTACTGCAAAGAGGACACCTGGAATGTTTTCGCTGGCAGCAGCTTTATCAATCGCTTCTTTTATTTTGGCATGATCCGTTTCCTTTTGTTGCGTGATTGCTTGGTCCACACTTGCTTCCGCACAACCGTAAGTAGGAAGTATCAGCGTTCCTATCAATAATGCAGATAACGTAAGGGACGCTCCTTTTTGCATAGGGAATGGTTTCATTTCTCATCGCTCCTGTAAGTTGAAATGTGTTGTCTTTACACATCCACCTTATTCTCAGGGCTGTAAAATCACATAGTGACAATACCGTTCTATCTATGTATGACATCGTGCTAACCGATCATATTTGCGGCATGATAAAATGTCATAGGAGCTATATGACACGGCTCATTCTGCTTGACGAATCGGGAAATAATGATGCATGATGAGTCAGAAACATTCGGGAAATTCCTTACCATTCAAATGAGCAGGAGTACATGACAAATGTTATTCAACATAAAAAAATGGTTCTGGTACAATTGGGTGATTCTTGCCTTGCGAACGATTTGGCTAGGTATCATCGTCATCGCAGATGTTAAGTATCCGACTACGATAGCCGTTCCGTTCGGAGTCATCATCCTTAGTGCCCTTTTGGTTTATGCCATTCCATTGATCGTTCAATATAGAAAAAAAGATTGGTATCTAGCAGTCGAAGTCGTAATGACAGGCTTTTTTTATCTATTTGTGGCCTTTGTAGCACCTGGATGGACTTGGCCTTTCGTTTTACTAGTAATCATTATTGGTGTGGCCAGTAGTCGCCGAACGTTTATGTGGACGGGAATCACTAGCGGGATTATTTTTCCGGTTTTGAACGGGTTGATTACCAATCGTCTCCCGTACGAGTTCATGTTTAGTTGCAGCTTTGGTTTTGCGATTGGTATGGCATTTAGCATATTAATTGAGTCTCATAAGCAAGGCCGCATCATTCAAGAACAGAAGCAATTATTGGAGCAGCATATTAAGCAAATCGAGGAGCTGACACTGATCGAGGAACGTAATCGGCTGTCACATGAGTTACATGACACGATTGGCCATTCGCTAACCTCTCTGATTGTTGGCGTTGAGTCGCTCCGATCCTCGGTTCCTGATTCACAGGTCGAACGAGTTGATAAACTTGTCTCCATAGCACAGGGCAGCCTGGATGATATCAGAAAGCATTTGCATCAGCTCTCTCATGCTCATGCTCGGTTCAACCAGTCTTTAAGTGAGTCACTCCTGGAACTGACGGAAGAATTTATGAAGTCAACAGGTGTAACGGTCAACTTCCGTGTGATCGGCAGTGAGACGCTCGTTATGCAAAAAATGAGCATTTCTTTATATCGTTGCCTGCAAGAATTGCTTACAAATGCGGTTCGTCACGGACAAGCAAGTGTGATAGCTGTTGATCTGTATTTCGAAAGTCAGCAACTCCGTTTACAAATCGAAGAGAATGGCAACGGCCTAGAATCCATCGAATTCGGCTTAGAACTAAAGGGAATAAAAGAACGGCTTGAGCAACAGCAAGGTACGCTGTCCGTTCATTCACAATCAGGGCAAGGGACCGTTGTCATTTGTAATGTTCCCATACAGGCAGAAGCTGGACAGGGAAGTATCCGTCTGCTTATTGTCGATGACCAGGTGATGATTGCCGACAGCTTACAGCAAATCTTAAGCCAGCAGGACAACTTTCTCGTTGTGGGTACAGCGAGTGATGGGCAAGAAGCTTTAGAACAGTGTGAGCGACACCAGCCGGATATCGTGTTAATGGACGTGCACATGCAAGGGATGAACGGACTGGAGACCTTCCTTCAAATGAAAGAACGTTGGCCGAACATGAAGATTGTGGTCATGACAACGTTCGAGGATTCGGTACAGGCAGCATCAGCGTTGGAGCACGGGGCGGAAGGATATATGCTGAAGTCTACTCGTCCAAAAGAGATGATGGAAGCACTGAAGCTCATCTATAGCGGGGGAACGTGGCTTGATCAGTCGATCGCTACACGCGTATTTGAAGAGATGAAGCGCCAACGTGAGCAATTAGAGAAGTACAGCCCGAATGATCCGTATGGATTAACGAAACGGGAAAGGGAGATTTTACAGCTTTTATCGGATGGGCTTCGTTACAAGTCGATTGCCACCAAACTATATTTATCGGAGGGAACGGTACGGAATTACTGTTCCACTCTTTACTCGAAGCTCGGTGTCAGCAACCGGGAAGAAGCAATTGAATTGGCACGAACCGAGAGTATCCTATAGATGACAAAAAGACGGGAGAAATCCCGTCTTTACTCTTCCGGCGTTCGATCCAGGAACAGCCGCGTGACCTTTGTGTAATCCCCTTTTTCCACTTCTTTTTCCGTCGCCTTTTCTTCCAAAGGATCATGACCGTACATGCTTGGCGCTACTGTGGGCTCGTGCTCGGCAGAACCTCGCTTTTTCTCCATGATTCACCACTCCTTTTGCCAGTAGGGTGTGATGGATGGCTTATTCTTATCCCCGATTGCAGCATATGACATTGGAAATGCTATTTCAAAAGTACCGATCTTCAAGATCCGGTGCTTTTTTGATGACAAATTGTCATATGGGGTAGGGAGAAACCGTTGGTAACAGGGCGTCTGAACCTTATGACAAAACGTTACTTGTTGTACAGGCAGTGCCCGGGCCATACTTTGAGCATACAAAGTTGTTTGGAGGAAAGAGAAATGAACTTGACGGCCTTTTACAGAAGTAGCATCGTCGCGGTATCGATTTGTGGTTTACTCATAACAGGATGCACGAATACAGCTCCATTAACCGAGACGGACAGCGAACAACAACAAGGGAAGAAGGCAGAAAATCTAAGTCCAAAAGAATGGTTAGAGCTGAACTCTTTTCAATTGAATAGCGCTGAGCCTGGGACTGATCTTAAAGATATTGAACCGCTGCGCCAAATGATCGGTTCTGCTTCAATCGTAGGTTTAGGTGAGGCAAATCATGGAAGTCGTGAAATTTATACGATGAAACACCGGTTTGTTGAATTTCTCGTCATGGAAATGGGCTTTACCACCCTTGTATTAGAAGAAAACTGGGGCAACGCATTGAAACTTGATCATTACGTTCTCACAGGAGAAGGGAATCCGAGTAAATTCCTAATGCCTATATTTCAAACAAAAGAAATCGTAGACATGCTGGAATGGATGCGTGAGTACAATGCCGATCCCGAGAACGAAGAGAAACTGCGGGTGGTCGGAATGGATGTACAAAATGTCAGCGAAAATGTATACGATGAGATCAGCCAGTATATAAAAAAATATAAGCCTGACCTGCTGCCCCGTGTGAATAATAAAATGAAGGAACTTGCCGAAGTTACGAAGGACCTGGAAACCTATTCAGCTTTGCCAGTGGCCATTCAGAAAAAACATCAGGAGCAAGCGAAAGAAATCACAGAAATATTGGAACAAAACAAAAGCAGTCTGAACGGCCAATCCAAGGAGTTCGCAAGGATTAAGCAACACGCCAAGGTCATTGAGCAATTTACTGGCATGTATTTCAACTTCTCGGAGAATCCATCTGATTTATTTTTGAAGCATGATATCGCGATGTTTGAGAATGCGAAGTGGGCTCATGAACAGCTGGGAAAAACAATCGTATGGGGTCACAATGGGCACATCGCAAAGAACAATATGTTGCAAGAGGTATACCCGAAGCTCGCCGGTCAGTATTTACTGGAGCATTATGGAAAGGAATATGTAACGATTGGAACTTCATTTGGGAAAGGCGATTATAACGCGTTTAACATTGAAAATAAAATTGTTCCAGCTACCATTCAATCGAATGATCCAAAAACATTCAATCATACTCTGGATCAAGTCTCAAAGGATCAATACTTTGTTGATTTACGGAATGCTACAGGTCTCACCCAAAAATGGTTAGAGGAAGAACGGCCGTTTTTGATTGGATTCGGTTCTGCTGATCCAAGCAAACCAAACTCTATAACAACTTCGCTTGGGCAAGCATTTGATATTCTCATTCATATAGACACAGTGAGCGCTGGCGAGCTTGTTCGTTAAATAGCAGAAAGAAACCGGCATTTACCCAAGAGCACTGGGCAAAATGCCGGTTTTATTATACAAGAAACCCCATCAAGCGTTTAACATTGTCGGTGTTTTCGCGGGATGTCAGCGACTCTAGCAAGGTGAATGCCACATCAAAAGCGGTCGATGGATTGTACGAGGTGATGATATTGTTGTCGATGACGATGGATTGGTCAGGGATAACAGTGGCACCCATCGCTGCCAGCTGCTTTTGTCTCAGTTGGTTATTCAGGTTGTAGGTCGTTGCGTTTCGTCCTTGCAAAATCCCGCTTTTCCCGAGGGGCAGAGCACCCACGCAGATGGAGGCAATCATTTTGCCTTGCTTTTCAAATTCACGTATGAAAGCGAGAACGTCCTCGCGATAAGCATCTTCATAAAAGCCTGCATGCTCAAAACCGCCAGGCAGTGCCAGCGCATCAAAGTCGTTTACATTCACATCCTCGATCACCATTTCGGGAATCACAGTAAAATTCCACGTGCATTTCAACTCCTTGCGCGTGCCCACCGTCACCAGCTCCGTTGTTCCGTCCCCCTCTTCCTTGTTCCAGCCGATTACGTCTGTAAACACGCTAGCCTCTACTGCCTCAAAGCCATTCGGTAATAACAAGCACACTTTTTTCATCGAAAATCAGCCCCTCTGTTCGAATCGTTCAAGCCGTACCGGTACTTACCAAGAATCATATGCTATCATTAGTTATTAGTAAAAATGAAAGTTCTGAAGATGATCTTCAGGATTCCTAATAATAAAACATGCGGGTAAGGGGGAGCGAGGATGGAGATTCGCCAGTTTCAAACCTTCAAGGCAGTCGTCGATTTCAACAGCTTTACGAAGGCCGCACAAGCACTGCAATATTCACAGGCGACGATTACATCCCATATTCAACAGCTGGAAGAAGGAATGGGTGTTCCTCTGTTTGATCGACTGGGAAAGAAAATTCAGTTAACCGCCTATGGCCGCGAGCTGTACACGTATGTCGAGGAGCTGCTGGTTTCTTATGCCAAGATCAAGGACATATCGGCGAATGAGCAATCACTGCAAGGCGAGTTACGCATCGGAGCCTCGGAGACGATTACGATCTATCGGCTGGGTGACATTTTGTCCAAGTACAGAGAGAGCTACCCGGGTGTGAATATTTCATTTGTAATGGACGACTGCAGCCGCCTGCGGGAAAAGCTGCATGATGGTCTATTGGATATCGTGATCACGCTGGAGCCAAAGCTCGATGATCCGAATCTGGTCGTGGAGCCGTTCTCTACGGAACGTTTGGTTTTTATCGGGGGGCGCGATCATTCGTTTGAAAAAATAGAGGATGCTGGCGAGGAATGTATGATTTTCAGCGGGGAGCATTGTGCTCTGCGTAGGTTTTTTCAACGCTTCCTGGAAAAAAGAGAGATCAAGCCGAAGCATCACCTGGAGTTCTCCAGTATGGAAGCGATCAAGCAGAGTGTGGCGAACGGGCTAGGCGTGAGCTTGATGCCGTATATTAGCGTCGAAGCCTTGTTGAATGAGCAAAAAGTGAAAATGATAGCGTGCGAGGAAGAGCTGTTGTTCTATGCGCAAATTGCCTACCATAAAAACAAGTGGCTCTCACGGGCGCATAAGAAGTTTATTGATCTCATGCTGGAAAGTCGAGATATCGGGTAAAGAGGCAACCAACCAGTCTGTTTGGGTCGAGAACCAGAGCAAGCTGGTTTTATTTTCGGAAAATTTCATAAATTGTTTGACATTCGTTTTTCTACAGTGCTAAGATCAAAATGAAAGTAAACGAAAGGCAATTAGAAATAAAACGAAACTATATATTTTAATATCGTAAGGAAGTGAAGTCATATGCTGGCAGCCGAACGGCACAGCAAGATCCTCGAACAATTGAAAGCAGAACAGAGCGTAACCGTCAGCCAATTGAGTCTGGCGCTGGATGTGTCGGAAGTAACGATCCGAAAAGATTTGATCAAGCTCGAAAACGATGGTCTGCTGACGCGCATTCATGGAGGCGCGACGATTACGAATTTCTTGCCATTGGAGCGCAGTTTTACAGAGAAGCTGGAAGAGAGAAGTGAAGAGAAGCAAGCGATTGCCCATCAAGCGCTGTCGCACATACAGCCGGGGGACACGGTTATTCTCGGGGCAGGGACCACGATGATGGAGCTCGCCAAGCTGCTGCGCGGCCTGAATGATCTGACGGTCGTGACGAATGCGGTCAACATCGCGATGGAGCTGAACAGTCAAGGTAAGCATCACGTCATCTTGATCGGTGGAGAGATGCGCCACAAATCATTTCTATAGATGACAAAAAGACGGGAGAAATCCCGTCTTTACTCTTCCGGCGTTCGATCCAAGAATAGCCGCGTTACCTTTGTGTAATCCCCTTTTTCCACTTCTTTTTCTGTCGCTTTTTCTTCTAATGGATCATGACCGTACATACTTGGCGCAATCGTTGGATCGTGCTCAGAGGAACGCTTTTTATTATCCATGATTCACCACTCCTTTAGAAGGTAGGGTGCGATGGATGGCCTATTCTTATCCCCGATTGTAGCATATGACATTGGAAATGCTATTTCAAAAGTACCGATCTTCAAGATCCGGTGCTTTTTTTGATGACAAATTGTCATATGGGGGAGGGAGAAACCGTTGGCAGCTGGGCGTTTGAAATTTATGACAAAACGTTACTTGTTGTACAGGCAGTGCCCGGACCATACTTTGGGCAAACGAAGATTTTAGGAGGAGAGAGAAATGAACTTTTACAGAAGTAGCGTCGTCGCGGTATCGATTTGTGGTCTACTTTTAACAGGCGCCCATGCCACGTATGCAGCTCCATTAACCGAGATGGACAGCGAACAACAAGGGAAGAAGGCAAAAAATCTAAGTCCAAAAGAATGGTTAGAGCTGAAATCTTTTGAATTGAATAGCGCTGAGCCTGGGACTGATCTTGAAGATATTGAGCCGCTGCGCGACATGATCGGTTCTGCTTCAATCGTAGGTTTAGGTGAGGCCAATCATGGCAGTCGTGAAATTTTTACGATGAAACACCGGTTTGTTGAATTTCTCGTCATGGAAATGGGCTTTACCACCCTTGTATTAGAAGAAAACTGGGGCAACGCATTGGAACTTGATCATTACGTTCTCACAGGAGAAGGGAATCCGAGTGAATATCTAATGCCCCTATTTCAAACACAAGAAATCGTAGACATGCTGGAATGGATGCGTGAGTACAATGCCGATCCCGAGAACGAAGAGAAACTGCGGGTGGTCGGGATGGATGTACAAAACGTCAGCGAAAATGTATACGATGAGATCAGACAGTATATAAAAGAATATAAGCCTGACCTGCTGCCCCGTGTGGATAAAAAAATGAAGGAACTTGCCGAAGTTACGAAGGATCTGGAAACCTATACATCTTTGCCAGATGCCATTCAGAAAAAACATCATGAGCAAGCGAAAGAAATCACAAAAATATTGGAACAAAACAAAAGCAGTCTGAACGGCCAATCCGAGGAGTTTGCAAAGATCAAGCAACACGCCAAGGTCATTGAGCAATTTACTGGCATGTATTTCGACTTCTCGGAGAATCCATCAGAAGTATTTTTGAGGCATGATATCGCGATGTTTGAGAATGCGAAGTGGGCTCATGAACAGCTAGGAAAAACAATCGTATGGGGGCACAATGGGCACATCGCAAAGAGCAATATAGTGCCGGATGTATACCCGAAGCTCGCCGGTCAGCATTTACTGGACCATTATGGTAAGAAATATGTAACGATTGGAACCTCATTCGGGAAAGGCGATTTCAACGCGTATAACCTTGAAAATAAAATTGTTCCAGTTACCATTGAATCGAGTGATCCAAAAACATCCAATCACACCCTGGATCAAGTCTCAAAGGATCAATACTTTGTTGATTTACGGAATGCTACAGGTCTCACCCAAAAATGGTTAGAGGAAGAACGGCCGTTTTTGAACGGACGCGGTTCTGCTAATCCAAACACACCAAACCTTGTAACAACTGCGCTTGGGCAAACATTTGATATTCTCATTCATATAGACACAGTGAGCGCTGGCAAGCTTGTTCGTTAAATAGCAGAAAGAAACCGGCATTTACCCAAGAGCACTGGGCAGAATGCCGGTTTTATTATACAAGAAACCCCATCAAGCGTTTCACATTGTCGGTGTTTTCGCGGGATGTCAGCGACTCCAGCAAGGTGAATGCCACATCAAAAGCGGTCGATGGATTGTACGAGGTGATAATATTGTTGTCGACCACGATGGATTGGTCAGGGATGACATTGGCACCCATCGCAGCTAGTTGCTTTTGCCGCAACTGGTTGTTCAGGTTGTAAGTCGTTGCCTTTCGTCCTTGCAAAATCCCGCTTTTCCCGAGAGGCAATGCGCCTACACAGATGGAGGCGATCACTTTGCCTTGCTTTTCAAATTCACGTATGAAAGCGAGAACGTCCTCGCGATAAGCATCTTCATAAAACCCCGCCTGCTCAAAACCGCCAGGCAGTGCCAGTGCATCGAAGTCATTTACATCCGCATCCTCGATCACCATTTCGGGAATCACAGTAAAATTCCACGTGCATTTCAACTCCTTGCGCGTGCCCACCGTCACCAGCTCCGTTGTTCCGTCGCCCTCTTCCTTGTTCCAGCCGATTACGTCTGTAAATACGCTAGCCTCTACTGCCTCAAAGCCATTCGGTAATAACAAGCACACTTTTTTCATCGAAAATCAGCCCCTCTGTTTGAATCGTTCAAGCCATACCGGTACTTACCAAGAATCATATGCTATCATTAGTTATTAGTAAAAATGAAAGTTCTGAAGATGATCTTCAGGATTTCTAATGATAAAACATGCAGGCAAGGGGGAGTGGGGATGGAGATTCGCCAGTTTCAAACCTTTAAGGCAGTCGTCGATTTCAACAGCTTTACGAAGGCGGCACAAGCGCTGCAATATTCACAGGCGACGATTACATCCCATATTCAACAGCTGGAAGAAGGAATGGGTGTCCCTCTGTTTGATCGACTGGGAAAGAAAATTCAGCTAACCGCCTATGGCCGCGAGCTGTACACGTATGTCGAGGAGCTGCTGGTTTCCTATGCCAAGATCAAGGATATATCGGCAAATGAGCAATCACTGCAAGGCGAGTTACGCATCGGAGCCTCGGAGACGATTACGATCTATCGGCTGGGTGACATTTTGTCCAAGTACAGAGCGAGCTACCCGGGGGTGAATATTTCATTTGTAATGGACGACTGTAGTCGACTGCGGGAAAAGCTACATGATGGTCTATTGGATATCGTGATCACGCTGGAGCCAAAGCTCGATGATCCGAATCTGGTCGTGGAGCTGTTCTCTACCGAGCGACTGGTTTTTATCGGTGGGCGCGATCATTCGTTTGAAAAAATAGAGGATGCTGGCGAGGAATGTATGATTTTCAGCGGAGAGCATTGTGCTCTGCGTAGGTTTTTTCAACGCTTCCTGGAAAAAAGAGAGATCAAGCCGAAGCATCACCTGGAATTCTCCAGTATGGAAGCGATCAAGCAGAGTGTGGCGAACGGGCTAGGCGTGAGCTTGATGCCGTATATTAGCGTCGAAGCCTTGTTGAATGAGCAAAAAGTGAAAATGATAGCGTGCGAGGAAGAGCTGTTGTTCTATGCGCAAATTGCCTACCATAAAAACAAGTGGCTCTCACGGGCGCATAAGAAGTTTATTGATCTCATGCTGGAAAGTCGAGATATCGGGTAAAGAGGCAACCAACCAGTCTGTTTGGGTCGAGAACCAGAGCAAGCTGGTTTTATTTTCGGAAAATTTCATAAATTGTTTGACATTCGTTTTTCTACAGTGCTAAGATCAAAATGAAAGTAAACGAAAGGCAATTAGAAATAAAACGAAACTATATATTTTAATATCGTAAGGAAGTGAAGTCATATGCTGGCAGCCGAACGGCACAGCAAGATCCTCGAACAATTGAAAGCAGAACAGAGCGTAACCGTCAGCCAATTGAGTCTGGCGCTGGATGTGTCGGAAGTAACGATCCGAAAAGATTTGATCAAGCTCGAAAACGATGGTCTGCTGACGCGCATTCATGGAGGCGCGACGATTACGAATTTCTTGCCATTGGAGCGCAGTTTTACAGAGAAGCTGGAAGAGAGAAGTGAAGAGAAGCAAGCGATTGCCCATCAAGCGCTGTCGCACATACAGCCGGGGGACACGGTTATTCTCGGGGCAGGGACCACGATGATGGAGCTCGCCAAGCTGCTGCGCGGCCTGAATGATCTGACGGTCGTGACGAATGCGGTCAACATCGCGATGGAGCTGAACAGTCAAGGTAAGCATCACGTCATCTTGATCGGTGGAGAGATGCGCCACAAATCCTTTGCGCTCGTTGGTTCTGTCGCAGCGGACAATTTGCGAGGACTTTCTGTATTCAAATGCTTTATCGGAGCAGATGGAATTCATCCGGAAAATGGACTGACGACGCTCAATCTGGCCGAAGCGCAAATTAACCAAGTCATGATGGAACGCGCCAGAAAAGTCTATGTGCTCGCCGACCATAGCAAGTTCGGAGAGACGCATTTGGCAAAATTCGCCGGGGTGTCCGATGTCGATCGGATTATTACGGATGCGGCGGCACAGCATCTTGTCAGTAAGTATGCGGAGCTGGGCATCAACCTGGAGCTGGCGAGCTTGCAGGTTGTGACCAAGTAAACTACCAGTTCAGAAAGGAAGCGGAGGGATCGATATGGCGTTGGTATCATCGACACAGATGCTGCGCACAGCAAGGGAGCAGGGATATTGTGTGGGGGCATTCAACGTACACACGATGGAAATGCTCCAAGCAGTAGTGGAGGCGGCTTGCGAAGCAAACGCACCGCTCATTTTACAGACTACAGTCGGTACGGTCCGGCATCTCGGACCGGAGTATGTAGCAGCAATTGCCCGGGTAGCCTCAGAGGAGGCCCGGGTGCCGATTGCCTTGCATTTGGATCATTGTCATGAGGAGGAACTGATTATCCGATGTATCGAAGCGGGTTACACATCGGTCATGATCGATGCGTCGATGCATCCTTTTGCGGAAAATGCGGAGATGACGCGGCGTGTAGTGGAGCTGGCTCGGGAGCGCGGTGTCAATGTGGAGGCAGAGCTCGGCAAGGTTGGGGGCGTGGAGGACGATCTTGTCGTCGATGATGCAGATGCTGCACTGGCTGACCCGATCGAGTGCGAGAGATTTATCGAGTTGACTGGCGTGGATACGTTGGCACCGGCGATTGGTACGGCTCACGGGATTTACAAGGGGGAGCCGCGCATTGATTTTGCTCGCATCGAGGAGATTGCCCGTCGTGTTTCTGTGCCACTAGTGTTGCACGGTGGCTCGGGAATTCCCGAAGAGCAGGTGAAGCGGGCGGTTCAGCTCGGCATGGCAAAAATGAACGTAGCGACAGAGCTGCGTATCGCGTTTTCGCAAGCGATCAAGGGCGTTTTTGACAACAACCCGCAGGAAAACGACCCGCGTACCTATATGAAGCAGGCCAAGCAGGCGGTCAAAGAAGTCGCACTCGCCAAGATGGAGATGTGTGGTTGTATCGGAAAAGCGAATATACGTTAATCCAAAAAGAATAGGAAGGGACGATTTTACATGCGTATAAACCTCGATGATGCCAAAGCGTTGCGCGAACTGGACACGATTTCTGCCCTGCAAGATACGGAAAGCTACGATGAACAGTTTAAAACAGGCCTAAAATTATCTGATAGTTTAGATGTATCGGATATTTCTGTTAAAATCGAAAATATTGTCGTGCTTGGCACTGGTGGCGGTTCGGCTGCGAGCGTCAATTTGATCAAGTCGTATTTGTTTGACGAGTTGCAAGTGCCGCTTCAGTTAAATCAAGGCTACACCATTCCGGCTTTTGTGGATGCGAAAACGCTTGTCATTGTCGTTAGCCACTCCGGCAATACAGAAGAAGTTGTCAGCGGCTACGAAGCGGCTATTGCCAAAGGAGCACAGATCGCTGTCATTACGGCAGGCGGAAAAGTATTGGAGATGGCTCGGAAACACAATCATGTGTGCTTGCTCGTGCCAGGTGGAATGATGCCGCGAATCGTATTGGGCTACATTTTCTTGCCGATACTCGCCATCCTGACGAAGCTCGGGCTGATTTGCGACAAGCGTGTGGAGGTCGAAGAGACGATTGCTCTGTTCGAGGAATGGAAGCACATCTATGGAACCGATTCTCCGATCGAGAAAAATGCAGCCAAACAAATCGCCATCGAGATGGATGGATTGATACCTGTCGTGTACGGAACGCTACCGTTTTTCGATGCTCCTGCATGGCGTTGGAAAAACCAGCTCGGGGAAAACAGCAAGCTGATGGCATTTTGGAACGCCATACCGAGCCTTCACCACGACGAGGCTGTGGGGTGGGATTCGCCGTCCGCGCTGCTGAAGGGCGTTCATTTTACACTCATTCGCGATCAGGAGGACAGCGAGAAGACGACCCAACGTGTAGAAATCAGTGCTGACATTTTGCGTGAGCGCGCTGGTGGGGTAAGGGTAGTTCATTCCCACGGCGTGTCCCGAATGGCTCGCTTGTATTCGATCGTGTACTTGGCAGACTTCGTGTCGTTGTATGCTGCTCTGATTCGCGGCGTCGATCCAACCCCGGTAGAAGTGATCAATTTGTTCAAACAAAAAATGGGGCAACCGCTCGTCACTGTGCAGGTGAGATAGCATGCTCGTAACGGTAACACTGAACGCGGCCATTGATAAGACGTATCGACTCTCGCATTTTCGTGCAGGAGAGCTGCATCGCACGGGGGATGTACTGAGCTTGCCCGGTGGAAAAGGGCTAAATGTAGCGCGTGTAGCGAAAGCATTGGGGCAGGATGTTGTCGCCAGCGGTTTTGTCGCTGGTCACAACGGGAGGTTCATTGTGGAAGGCTGCGAACGTGAGGGGATTACGTCCTCCTTTATTGAAACGAGCGGAGAATCCCGATTGTGTCTCGCTTTTCTCGACGAACAGGAGAGAACGGTGACAGAAGTGCTAGAGCAAGGTCCTGCACCCAGTGAAGAAGAGATCGGTCGCTTGCAAACGCGTTTGATCGGGCTGGCGGATCAGGCCCAGTACATGGTTTTTTCCGGAAGCTTGCCAGGTGGCGTTCCAACAGAAACATACGCTGCGCTCATCCGAGGTGTCGCCGGGAAAGGAACTGCATGCGTGCTCGATACGAGCGGCCCGGCCCTGCTGGAAGGATTAAAAGCAACCCCCGCGCTCATCAAGCCCAATCGACCGGAAGCGGAAGCGATTCTCGGATTTTTGCTGGATAGCGAGGAGGCACGGTGCAGAGCGATACGAGAGCTACGTGAGCGCGGTGCTCAGCGAGTCCTTCTTTCGTTAGGGGAGGAGGGCGCGTGGTTTGGCGATGGAAAGGAGACGTGGCGTATTTCCGCGATCCCTTTGGCGGAATCCGAAGTGAAAAATACAGTGGGTTGCGGTGATTCCATGCTTGCGGGTGTCCTTGTCGGAAGGCTGCGAGGCTTGGCTTGGCCAGATGCAATTTGGCTGGGGATGGCATGCGGCGCCGCGAATACACGGTCGTTTGGAGCGGGTATGATCGCGCCCGACGATGTGCAGAGGTTGAGAAGTCAACCGATGCATGTGGAGCGAGTCGAGTAAAATAGCTGGTTTAGAAGGGAGGAGTAGCATGCGCCATGTAATTGGCCTCGATGTCGGTGGTACGACAATGAAAGGTGCGGTCATGGACGAGAATGGGCGAATTCTCCTCCGGGCTGCCAAGGAGACCAAAGTCCATAACAACTTGCCCATCTTGATCGAGCGAATGGCTGCCTTGATTAAAGAACTGCGGGATCAATCACCCGTTCCCATAGAGTCAGTAGGGATCGGATTTCCTGGTCCTTTTGATGCGGAAAATGGGATATCGGTTCACTCGCCCAACTTTCAATTGCATAAGGCAGACTTGCGGACACCGCTCGCGAAGCTGGTGGAGCTGCCGCTTTTTTTTGAAAACGATTTACGGACAGCTGCGCTCGGAGAAGCCACATTCGGTGCGGGGCGGGAGGTAAATCACCTCATTTTCGTGCCGCTTGGTACAGGGGTGGGGGCAGGGATTGTAAACGAAGGAAAGCTAGTTCGGGGCAGTCACGGATTCGCGGGAGAGATTGGTCATGTGCGTTATCCAGGGCTTACTGCTCCATGCAATTGCGGCAAGCTCGGTTGTGTGGAGACGGTCGCATCTGCTACAGGTATTGCCAGATTGGCCCGTGAACGCTTGGACAAGGAGCTCGATGCAAATCCGCGGCAAGCAAAAGCCTCTCCTCTGTTTACTCTGTGCGATGGGCAGCTTGAGCGGATTACGGCTGAGCAGGTGGCTACGGCAGTGGAACAAGGTGATGCGGTGGCGACCTGCGCATGGAACGAAGCGTGTGAAGTAACGGGCTGGGCTCTGTCTGTGTTGGTGAACGTGTGCAACCCACAACTGGTAGTGATCGGCGGTGGCGTCTGCCGGGCTGGGGAGCTTTTACTGGCCCCCGTTCAAGCGAGTGTACAAAAGTACGCCATGGATGTCGTACACCAACAGACAAAGATCGTCTTGGCCGAGCTCGGTGCAGATGCAGGAATGCTCGGTGCTGGCGCCTTGGCCCTGCAAGCAACGAACAGGGAACAAGGAACCGTGAAATTGTAAAAAGAGGAGTGTACATCGATGCATCAACGGTATGACTGGGCAAATCATCAGCTGCTAGAGCGAAACCGCTTGGCGGCGCGGGCTTACTTTTTGTCTTACCCGGAAGAATCGGGAGCACTGACGTATGAAAGAGGGGCAACACCGTGGTTTCAATTGTTGAATGGGCATTGGCAGTTTGTTTACGCAGAATCACCACTGCGTGTGCCGGAAAACTTTTTTGCCGCCGATTACGATGCGACGGAGTGGGCGCGAATTCAGGTGCCGGGGCATTGGCAGCTCCAAGGGTACGGGAAACCGCATTACACGGACTTGTACTATCCGTTTCCAGTCGATCCGCCGCATGTGCCGTCAGATAACCCGACAGGCTGCTATATACGAGAGTTTACGGTTGCGCCTGGGTGGAAAAATCAGCAGGTGATCCTGCGGTTTGAAGGGGTCGACAGCGCTTTTCATGTGTGGCTGAACGGAAAGGAAGTCGGCTATAGCCAAGGAAGCCGCTTGCCATCTGAGTTTGAGGTGACGGAGCTGTTGCAGGAAGGCAGGAATCGCTTAGCTGTTCAAGTGTACCAATGGTCGGACGGTACATATGTAGAGGATCAGGATATGTGGTACTTGAGCGGAATTTTTCGGGATGTTTCCCTGATTGCCAGACCGAAGCTGCATGTGAGAGATCTGGCAGTCGTGACTGATCTGGATGAGGAATTCCGCCATGGTGTGCTGCGCGTACGTGTCCATGTAGAAAACAGTTCCGAAGCTGCCTATGACGGGGTGAGTGTGACCGCAAAGCTGCTGGATCAATCCTGCACGCTTATCGCTTCGCTAACTAACACCGAAGCAGGCGAGCTGGCAGCCGGACAGGAAAAGGTCGTGGTCTTGGAGCTTCCGGTGCAGGAGCCGAAAAAATGGTCGGCGGAGGAGCCGAACCTGTATCACCTGCTGCTTGCGATTGAGCAGGAGTCGGGCGAAAAGACAGAAGTCATCCCGATTCGCGTCGGCTTCCGACGTATCGAAGTAAAAGGAAACAACTTCTATGTGAACGGTGTAGCGATTCGCCTGAACGGCGTGAATCGCCATGATCATCATCCCGATCTCGGGCGTGCTGTCCCGTATGAAACGATGCGTGAAGATGTGCTCATGATGAAGCGTCACAACATCAACGCCGTTCGTACCGCGCATTATCCGAATGATCCGCGTTTTTACGATTTGTGCGACCAGTACGGATTGTATGTCATGGACGAAACCGATTTGGAGACGCATGGCTTCCAGTTAACCGGCAACATTAGTCAACTGAGCGATGATCCAGAGTGGGAGCAGACATACGTAGAGCGAATGGAGCGCATGGTGGAGCGCGACAAAAACCATCCGTCGATCATCATGTGGTCGCTTGGCAACGAATCCGGTTTTGGCTGCAATTTCCGGGCAATGGCCGCTTGGTGCCGACAAGCGGACCCGACTCGTCTCATCCACTACGAGGAGGATCGCGAAGCAGAAGTGTGCGACGTATTTTCCACTATGTACTCCTCGGTTGAAAAAATGATCCAGCATGGTGAAAATGAACATCTGCAAAAGCCGCATATCATGTGCGAGTATGCTCATGCCATGGGGAATGGACCCGGTGGCTTGCGCGACTACGCCAATGTGTTTGACAAATATCAACGCTTGCAGGGCGGCTTTGTGTGGGAATGGATTGATCACGGCTTGCGCCAATATACACCGGATGGGCGAGAGTATTTTGCCTACGGAGGCGACTTCGGGGACTACCCGACAAATGGCAACTTCGTCATCGATGGACTGATTCGTCCGGATCGCACCCCATCGCCAGGGCTGCTCGAATACAAAAAAGTGATAGAGCCGATCGTCGTAGAAGCCACTGATCTAGAAAGCGGGCTCGTCACCATTACGAATCGCTATGATTTCCGCACGCTTGCGCACGTGAGAATGGTTTGGCGTGTGACAGCAGATGGACAAGTGGTGCAGAGCGGCACGCTGTCGCTACCACATACGGAAGCAGGAAGTCGTACCAATGTAGCTGTTCCGTATACCTTGCCTGCGCAGGTGCAGGATCGAACCGACTACTGGCTGACGCTCTCCTTTGTTCTGGGCCAAGATGAGAGCTGGGTACAGGCTGGACATGAGCTGGCTTGGGCACAATTTGCCTTGCCAGTGACCGCTGCCCAAAAGGTTATGGGCGCTTCCTATCAGCCTGTGTTCGGCAGAGTAGATATGAAAGAAACGAAAACGGACGTGACCCTTACAGGAGCAGATTTTCAGTTCGTTTTTGACAAAGTGAGCGGTGTGCCGACGAGCTGGGTGTTTGCAGGCAAGGAGCTGTTGGTGGAAGGACCTCGCCTCACATTTTGGCGTGCTCCGATTGACAATGACATGTACGTAGTGGAAGAGTGGCGCAAGGTGTACCTCGATCGTTTGCAAAACCGGGTGGAGCATGTAAGCATCCAGCAGGATCGAGAAGATCGTGTGGTCATTACCTGCGATGTGCGGATTGCTCCGCCTGTATACGACTGGGGTTTTGCATGTCGCTACACGTATACTGTGTTCGGAAATGGCGAAGTGCAGGTAGAGGTTCAAGGCACACCCAAAGGTACCCCGCCAGCGATGCTGCCGCGAATCGGCTTGAAGCTATTGGTCGCCAAAGATATGGAGTGCGTCTCGTGGTATGGTCGCGGCCCGGGAGAGGCGTATATCGACAGCAAGGAAGCTAATCGCATCGGGGTGTATCAGGCGAGTGTGGATGAGCTGTACACGTCGTACGTGTTCCCGCAGGAAAATGGCAATCGCACGGACGTCAAATGGATGTCGATCACGGATCAGCGTGGCATTGGACTTTTCGCGACGGGTCAACCGACCTTGGAATTTAGCGCACTTCGCTATGATACGGACGATCTGGAGCAAGCAAAGCACACGACAGATCTCGTAAAACGAGAGTATGTCACACTGCATCTCGATTATCGACAAAACGGGCTGGGTAGCAATAGCTGCGGACCTAAGCAATCCGAGCAGCATGCCTTGCGTCCAGAGGCGTTCCAGTTCCAGATGAGGCTAACGCCTTTTTCGAAGGATACGATTTCTCCGGTTCATCTGTATAAGCGGAATTTGAATTTGTGTAACTAACCGCTGATTGCTCTCGAAGGCATCGCCGAAACGTTGTACAATCTAGCTAAAGATCGAATAGTACAACTAATCAAAATACGGTGGTGGTTTGTCACATGAAGTCATGGTCGCTCTTCCCGCGCAGAAGCATTCATGCCAAGCTGCTCGCTTTTATGCTGATTGCAGCCATTATTCCGCTGATTACTCTGGGGAGTATGGCGTATTGGAAATCATCGATGGTCGTTCGCGAGCAATTTAGCAAGTCAGGCGAGTATATCGCGACACAGCTGCAAATCCAGATCGACAACTACCTGAGCCAAATGAGATACATGGCCTATGACATCAATACGTACGTGTCAGACCCGACATTGGTCGTCATGCGCGAGGAACAACCGAAGACCTACACAGGCTTTCTGGAACAAAAAAATTTCGAGCGATACCTGGGGGCGCACCGAAACCTTGATACAAAAGGTATTTTTATCGTGACGCCCTCCGGTTATTTTTTCGGGGAAAATGTCATCAATGGCCAGGATCTGATGCGGGAATCGTGGTGGAGAGCACTGCCCGCCAAGCTGGATGAGGAGCGATGGATTGGCTTTTACACACCCAGGCATTATGTCGGGTTTCAGGATGAGGCGGAGCTGCGGAATCAAGAGAAGGTTCTTGGCCTGGTCGTTCCCGTTCTCAGTGGTTATGGCGTGTTGAAGGAAAGCCGGATTTTGATCGAGATGAAAGCAGGCAAGCTGTTTCAACTGTTTTCCCAGCTGGAAAAGGACATGAGTGCGCATGTGACGATCACAGCCAAAAATGGCGAGCTGATTTACCAGACTGCGGGTACGTTCGTCCAGCAAGAGAGCGATATCGTCTGGAACAAACCGCTGGAGTCCAACAACTGGATGA
Source organism: Brevibacillus sp. RS1.1 (assembly GCF_013284365.1). Lineage (NCBI taxonomy): Bacteria > Bacillati > Bacillota > Bacilli > Caryophanales > Paenibacillaceae > Brevibacillus > Brevibacillus sp. RS1.1. The sequence goes on along the minus strand of NZ_JABSVA010000004.1, from coordinate 531,588 downwards.
TTCAGGTGCGCTTACCGTACGAACAAATGAACCGCTCTGCGGAAGTGATTCAATCCTTCTTTATCGCAGCGCTGATTCTTTCGGCAGTGTTGGCCCTTCTTTTGGCGTATTTATTTTCCAGACGAATTACAGGCAAAATCAAGCGACTGCAAGAAACAATGCGGCTGGTCGGAACAGGCGAGCTACAGACGCGCGCAGAAGTAGACACGGAAGACGAGCTGGGGCGGTTAGGAGTGAGCTTTAACCAAATGGTGAGGCGGATTCAGACGCTAATCGCCGAGGTGAGTCGAACCGAGCAGTTGAAAAAGGAAGCAGAGCTGCGGGCCGTTCACTACCAAATCAATCCGCATCTGTTGTTCAATACACTCAATTCGATCCAGTGGAAAGCCAGATTATCTGGTGCCAATGAAATCGGCAATATGCTCTATCATCTCATCAAAGTGCTAGAGGGTAATCTCGACATCACACAGGAGCTCGTCCCGTTGGAAAAGGAGCTGCAAACCGTCGAGCATTTTCTGCAAATCCAAGAGCTGCGGTACGGACCTGTTTTTCAATTTGAACGGACCGGAGTAGAGGCTTGCCGCCGTTATTTAATCCCGCGAATGACTCTTCAGCCGCTTTTGGAAAATATCTTTTTCCACGCATTCGAAGACGGGCACGGAACGATCCGGATCAGTGTCAGTGAAAAAGAAGGGCTTGTGACGCTACTGTTGCAAGATGACGGCGCAGGAATTGTGCCCCAGCGATTGGCCAAACTTCTCGATCCTGATCTGGAGCGTTCTAGCAAACGAGGGCTCGGCGTGTACAACGTCGATCAGAAGTTCAAGCTTCATTTCCGTATGGAGCACGGCATGAAGATTTCATCTGTCAGAGGAGAAGGAACCACAATTCAAATCACATGGCCGAAAAGGGAGGAAATTCCTGATGAGCATCAAGGTAATGATTGTGGATGATGAAGTGCTGGTGCGAAGAGGACTAAAGGCAATGGTGCCGTGGAGTCGCTACGGGATGGAAGTGGTAGCGGATGCACCGAATGGTCGGAAAGGCTGGGAGACTTTCCTGCAAGTACAGCCCGAGCTGGTGATTACGGACATCGTTATGCCAGAAATGGATGGGCTGGAGCTTTGCAGGCGGGTGAAGGAGCACGCACCACAAACAAAGGTGCTTCTGCTCAGCTGTCACCGCGATTTTTCTTTTGCCCAGCAGGGAATCTCTCTAGGCGTGTCGGGATATTTGTTGAAGACCGAGTTCCAGGATGAGGAATGGGGTACGTTGTTGGAAAAGCTGCGGACTGAGCTGGCAGGCGAGAGTGCGCGACCTGAAAACGTTCGTGAACGCCCTGATGAATGGAAGCGGGAATTCGGTGCGTGGTTGACTGGCTTGAGCCGGGATTTCGAGCAAAGCTTGTCCTCCCTCCTGCAAACACATTGGTCGTGGATGAACGATTCTATGCGTGTATGGATCTTGGAAGGGATGGGCAGTGCGAACCGGGAGGAACAGGAGCGGGCATGGGTAGCAAGTGAGCTGGAAGGCGAATGGGAATGGCTTGTATGTAGCGATATTCGTTTTTTGCTGACACCCGCAAGTACTGGCAGACAGGTAGAATCCTTGCTCGTGGAATGGAAGCTGGCTGGAAAGGTGAAGAGCTGGGAGACAGCAAGCCCGTTTGCTGGCCTCGAACCGTGGATTCAGACGGTACGGATGCTCTACCAGCGCACGGAGCGGGCGCGCAAGTACGGCGTCATTCAAGACCCGTGGCAGGAACCGATCAAGCAGGCTGTTCATTACGCACTCGATCGTCTGGATACGCCATTGACCGTTAGTGAGGTAGCTTCACAGGTGGGACTGAGCCGCAGTCATTTTAGCGTGATGTTTAAAAAGGGAGTGGGCGAGAGCTTTGGGGAGTTTCTCGACAAGCGCCGGGTAAAAATGGCCCGGGGAATGCTGGATGAGACAGCTCTGTCCATTCAGGAGGTAGCTGAGCGTGTCGGCCTTCCTGACGCAAAATACTTTAGCAAATGGTTTAAAAAATACACGGGGATGACCCCGAGCCACTACCGTTTCAAACAAAAGGAGGAGTCCAGTCGAACAATCGTCCACTCCACCGCGCAAACCTGATCAGAACGAAAAAAAGGAAACAAATTCACGCACTATTGCGAACAATTAGCGGTTTCACCGTTTTTTCCCCTTCATTAAAATAAAGAAAAATGATGGGCAAATCTAGGGGGGATCACAGATGAAAAAGGTTGCGTCAAAATGGATGGCAACTGGCATGGCACTTCTTTTGGCCGTCGTAGCTGGTTGTTCACAAGCCCAGCCAGCAGGATCAGACGGGACGTCTAGTAGCACAGGTACGACAACGCCAGCGTCGTCTGATAAAAAGGAAACGGTTACATTGCGTTTCGCGACATGGGATACGGACCAAATGCTGAAGATCCAACAAGATATCGCGAAACAATTCGAACAGAAAAATCCGGGTGTGAAGGTACAAGTCGAGGCATATGCAGATGGTTTTGATCAGAAGCTGGTAGCGGCATTCGGAGCCAAAAATCCGCCGGATGTCATGTACATGTGGGATTTCCCCACGTATAACGCCTCGCTCGAGCCATTGGATGAGTACGTAAAGAAGGACCCATCAGTGGCAATCGACGACTTTTACCAAGGCCTCTTAAACTATAATCGATTCGATGGAAAATTGTTCGGACTCCCAGCGGGCTTCTCGACGCGGGTCGTCTTCTACAACAAAAAGCTATTTAACGAAGCAAATGTACCACTTCCGACAGACGACTGGACGTGGGAGGATTTCAAATCGGCAGCCAAACAGCTGACCGTTCGCGACAAGAAGCAGTACGGCTTCGCTGTTCGTTCGGAGCCGGATACGTACGATTTGCAGCAGTTCGTGTGGAGCAACGGCAGCAGCTTCATCAGCCCCGATGGAAAAGCCATCGAAGGCTACATGAACAGTAAGGAAACAGCAGAGGCCCTGCAAATTTTCAGTGATTTGGCGAAGGACAAGAGCGCTTTGCTCGTCGGAGGCAAAAACCAGCAAAGCGGCAACGACTTGTTCAAAGCTAGCAAGCTCGCGATGTATGACAACGGCGTATGGTCGCTCGAGTCGTACAAGAAGGCGAATGTCGACTTTGGTACGGTCGTGATGCCGCAATTCCCTGGTAAGCCTGGCAAGGGAGTCATTGCAACCTCCTCTGTATCGATCGCCAAGGATTCCAAAAACAAAGAACTGGCATGGGAGTTTTTGAAGTTCTTCGTTTCCAGCGATGCGATCAAGATGCGTACATCTGATTTGCCTGTGCGTATTAGTGTCGTACAAGAGAAGAAGCTCGATCAGGACCAGCTCTACGCGCCGTTCTATAAGACATTGGAGCAATCGACTGACACGCCAGCCTTCCTGTTGAATCCGCATTGGAACGAAATCAACCGGAACCTTTCCGCAGCGGTCAATGCGATCATGATGGGACAAAACGCCGAGGAATTACTGAATAAGGCAGTCAAAGACTCCCAGAAATTCTTGAAATAACGGGAAGGGGTCAGGAAATTGAATACAGAGAGTGTTGTGACACACAAACAGCCTGCCATGACCGTTCAACCGAAAAAACTTAAGGGAAGGGCGTTTCTTACGCCCTATCTTTTTATCTTGCCTTGGATTCTCGGCTTTCTCGCTTTTACGCTGGGACCGATGCTGTTTTCGCTCGTCATGAGCTTTTTTGATTGGCCTGTCGTTGGTGAGGTTACGTTCGTCGGCTTGGATAATTACATCAATATGTTTACGGATGATCCATTGTTTTGGCAATCGCTCTGGGTCACGATTAAATTTGCGCTGTTGTTTGTCCCGTTGAATTTGTTCATCGCGTTGTTTTTGGCGATGATGCTGAATCAGAAGGTAAAAGGCAGCGGTTTTTTCCGCACAGTGTTTTACTTACCGAGCGTGATTTCCGGTGTGGCGCTGGCGATGATCTGGGCGTGGGTATACGACGGGGAATACGGTATTTTCAACTATTTGCTCAGTCTGGTTGGGATTACAGGTCCAGATTGGCTAAACGATACGTCGTGGGCACTCGTTGCCATGGTAATCGCCAGTCTGTGGGGGCAAGGCTCCATGGTATTGATTTTCCTGGCGGGGCTCAAAAGCATCCCGGAGAGCTTGTATGAAGCGGCTTCGATTGATGGGGCAGGGGCGGTGCAAAAATTTTTCCGCATTACACTACCGATGGTCAGCCCTACGATTTTGTTTAACCTGATTATGACGATCATTAGTGCGTTCCAGCAGCTGAGTCTAGCACTCTTGCTCACAGGAGGAGGACCGTTGCAATCCACGTACTTCTATGCCATGTACGCGTATGACAACGCCTTCAAATACTTCAAGATGGGGTATGCTTCGGCGAACTCCTGGTTTATGTTTGCGATCATTTTGGTATTGACCTTCCTCGTATTTAAAACGTCCGGCAAATGGGTGTATTACGAGGGCGACAACCGCAGGGGAGGGGAAGAAGCTTGATACGCAAGACAATCGCTTATGCGAGCTTGATCTTTTTCTCTTTCCTGTTTCTCGCACCGTTTTACTGGATGATCTCTACTGCGCTCAAATCGGACGCTGAGATTTTGCAGTATCCACCCAAATGGATTCCGGATGTGCTGCATTGGGAGAACTTCGGGAATGCGTGGATGTCGCAGCCGTTTAATCTGTATTTGGAAAACTCGTTGACGGTGACGATCCTGACTACGATTGGGCAGTTGATATCGTCTTCGCTGGTCGCGTACGGCTTTGCCCGGTTCACGTTTAAAGGAAGAGACTTCCTGTTTATGGTCGTTCTGGCGACGATGATGATTCCGTGGGAAGTGACAATGATTCCGCTGTACATGGAGTTCAACTATCTGGGCTGGATCAACACACTCAAGCCGTTGATTGTGCCTTCGTTCTTTGGATCAGCGTTTTATATTTTCCTCATGCGACAGTTTATTTTGACCATTCCTCGTGAGCTGGATGAAGCGGCGCGTATTGATGGTGCGGGTTCATTTCAGATTTACGCCCGGATTATTATGCCGTTGATGATGCCTGCTCTGATTTTGGTGAGTGTATTCAACATCTTGGGCACATGGAACGACTATTTGGGTCCACTCATTTTCTTGAATGACCAAAGTCAGTACACGCTGACGCTGGGACTGGCGCAATTTAAAGGGATGTATGAAGTAGAGGCTACAGGGCTGATGGCGGTAACGCTCCTGATCTCGCTTCCGCCGTTACTCCTCTTTTTCCTCGCACAACGATATATCGTAGACAATTCAGCTGGTGTTGCTATTAAGTAAGAAGCTATCAAATAAGGAGGGAGTGCCACAGTGGGGAATCGGGCGAAGTGGGAAGGCTGGGCATGGTCATTTCATCAATTTGGTGAGCGATTGTTGCGGATGGCGGCAGCGCATCTCATGTGGGTGGCGTGCACGCTCTTGGGAGGCATCGTTTTTGGAATCTTTCCAGCGACAGCGGCTCTACACGACGTACTTAGCGGCAAGTGGAATGACCGCGGGCTTCCATCTGCCTTCTGGCATGCTTTTCGCCACTATTTCTGGAGGAGCCAATGGCTTGGTGCAGGGACGGTGCTAACGGGGGCAATCCTGTGGGTCGATGTGGTGTTTTTCCTTCGCATGGGCTCTCTGTGGGGGCTCTCGATCGCAGCTGTTTTTGCGGGAATTGGATTCTTGCATGCGGCTACCACTTGCCACGCTTTTTCCCTGCTTGTTCGGGAGGATGCAGACGTGAAGAGGATACTCAAGCAATCGTTTTGGCTAGTCGCGGCCTTTCCGTTGCATTCGCTCGTCACGCTGGGAGGCTTGCTCCTTCTCTTAATTCTCTTGCTGGCGATTCCTGTTTTGCCGATCTTATTGGGGGCGAGCCTGCCTGTCTGGTGGATGAACGCGAGAATGAGTCGTTTGTTGGAAAAGCGCGATCGAAAACGATCGACCAAGCAACCTCGAGGTGAGACATATGCTGTTTGATTTAGGAATGGTTCCTTTTAGCCGATACGGGTCGTATCTCGTACTCTCGCGACTAGGTAACGCCAAGCGAAAAGAAGGACTATATTTGCGCAATATTCGTGGAGGAGACAACCACGATGGCGCGATTTTTCGAATCGAAATGGTGGCCGATGGTGTGGCAGTTCCATTTAAGACGGAGGCTACGCCAACCTTGCTGCGACTTTACGGGGATAAAGGCGAAGTAAAGCTGTGCATGAGCGAGCCGCAGCTGGTGCAGGTACGTGGTCAAGGCATTGGTTTGCGACTGGTGCTCGAATCGACGGCAGCAGATTATGCGATTCAAGCTGGAGCTGGATGCTGGGAAATCAATCACTTTTCCACGGAAATTCGCTTGCGAGTGACTCCGATTGCGGGATCACTTGTGGTAAGCCCTACGAAGGCATCACGTGAACAGCAAGTGGGCGTAACCTTTCTTCCCGACGAGGAAACGGGTGTACTGGAAGGCGTATTGGAGGAGTTCCACACGGTATGGAAGGAGCGTAGCTACCCTGCCTTTGCCGATGGATGGACACAGGTAAAAAAAGAGTACGACGAGTGGGTGGAACGGACACTCTCTGTATCTGAGGAGCATCGTGAAGGCTTGAATGAAGCACGAGAACTCGCGGCGTACATCACCTGGTCTTGTGTGGTGAGACCTGAAGGCTACCTGCCACGAGCCGCGATGTACATGTCCAAAAACTGGATGACGAATATCTGGAGCTGGGATCATTGCTTCAATGCGATGGCACTGACGCGAGCAAACTTGCCGCTGGCGTGGGATCAGCTCATGATTTTTATCGACAGGCAGGATGAGAGTGGTGTCTTCCCTGATTTTATCAATGATCGGTATGCGTTATGGAATTGCTGCAAGCCTCCGATTCACGGCTGGACGCTGCGCTGGATGCTGGATCGGAACGACGCCATTACAAACGAGATGCTGGAAGAGGTGTACGAGCCGCTTTGTCGCTGGACCAATTGGTGGTTCCGTTACCGCGATGATGATCAGGACGGGATTCCGCAGTACAATCACGGCTATGACTGCGGCTGGGACAACAGCACGATTTTCCTCGATGGGGCGCCGATTGAAAGCCCGGATTTGCCTGCGTATTTGATTCTGCAAATGGATGTGCTGGCGGATTTGGCGAATAGGTTAGGCCGTCCCGAAGAGGCAGCGAGGTGGCAGGAAAAGGCCGAAATGACGCTGCAACGACTGCTGGAGAAGCACTGGAATGGCGATAACTTCTTCGCGACCCACTCCGGTAGCGACAAGCCTACACAAGGAGACAGCTTGATCCGTTATATGCCTCTCGTGCTAGGCGAAAAGCTGCCGCAGGACATCCGGGCCAAGCTGATTGTGGACTTGCAGGAGCGGTTTTTGACAGAGAATGGACTGGCTACAGAGAGTCCAACCAGCTCCTTCTACCGCGCTGATGGCTACTGGTTAGGCCCGATTTGGGCGCCAGTGACGATGCTTTTGGTCGATGGATTGCGGCGAGCAGGTGAAGTCGCGTTTTCTCAGGAGATTGCCAGACGTTTTTGCCGAATGGCAGCGCGCAGTGGCATGGCGGAAAACTTCGATGCGCTGACAGGGGATGGACTAAGGGACCGGGCCTTTACGTGGACGTCCAGCGTGTTTTTGATGCTAGCACATGAGTATGTGTAAGGTAGTTTTATAGGAAAACCAAGTGGGCATGATGGATGAAAAAATCGCATCATGCCCGTTGCTTGTCTATAGCACTTTACTGAGAAATGCCCTGGTTCTCTCATGCTGGGGATTGTCAAAAATCTCGGCAGGTGTGCCTTCTTCGACGATGTATCCCCCATCCATGAAAATCACGCGATCGGCTACTTCACGGGCAAAGCCCATCTCATGTGTAACCACGACCATTGTCATTCCTTCTTTGGCCAAATCCTTCATCACCTGAAGAACCTCTCCGACCATTTCTGGGTCGAGTGCAGAGGTAGGCTCGTCGAACAGCATGATGTGAGGGTCCATGGCGAGCGCACGGGTAATGGCTACGCGCTGCTGTTGACCACCAGATAACCGATCAGGGTACACGTCTCGCTTGTCCGCCAAATCTACTTTTTTGAGGAGTTGCAGTGCCTTTTGTTCATTTTGCTGGCGCTCTGAATTTTTGACGTGCTTGGGTGCGAGCATGATGTTTTCCAAAACAGTGAGATGCGGGAAGAGATTGAACCGCTGAAACACCATGCCGACACGCTCTCGCAGCTTGTTGATGTTGACTTTGGGGGAAGTAACCTCCATGCCCTCAATGGTGACTTTGCCAGAAGTTACCTCCTCCAACTGGTTCAGGCAGCGCAGAAACGTACTTTTTCCCGAGCCGGAGGGACCGATGACACAGACAACTTCACGCTCTTTAATGGTAGTCGAGATGTCTTTTAAGACTTCCAACGAGCCAAAGCTCTTTTTCAAATTCTCTACATGAATCATTTTGCAAACCTCCTCTCAAGGGAACGGGACAGCAGACTGAGGATGTAAATCATCAGGAAATAGAAGACCGCTACTACAGCCCAAATTTCGAATGAGCGGAAGTTACTAGAAATGATAATCTCACCACTGTTCATCAGCTCACGGATACCAATGACCGTTAAGAGCGAGGTGTCTTTTAGCGTCACGATGAATTGGTTGACGAAAGCAGGAATCATGCGGCGAACAGCCTGAGGCAAGATAACCAGGCGCATGGCTTTTCCGTGGGATAGTCCGAGGGAGCGAGCAGCTTCCATCTGTCCTTTATCGATAGAGAGAATCCCTCCGCGAAAAATTTCAGCCAGGTACGCTCCGGCGTTGAGGCTGAGTGCTAGAATACCTGCGGTTGTCTCTGGAATTTTGATATCCAGGACAGGCGGCAATCCAAAATAAATAAAGAAGATTTGAACCAACAGCGGTGTGCCGCGGAGAAAGTCAACGTAAGCGGTTGCAATGCCGCGGAGTATTTTGGAACGGCTGGTGCTCATTAAACCAAAAAGTAATCCGATTAAGAGAGCGAAAAACAGGGAAATGATCGTTATTTTTAACGTGACCACAGAGCCTTGGGCCAAGACAGGAAGTGCGTCGGCAATGACATCCCAACTACTGCTCATTTGGACAACTCCATTCTTTCTAAGGTGAAAAAAAGGCGCGTCTTGCGCCTTTTACTTTTTCGTGCTCAAGTATGTGTTGATGATTTCGTCGTATTTCCCGTTCTCTTTCAGCTTCTTCAGACCGGAGTTGAGTTTGTCTTGCAGCTCTTTGTTCCCTTTTAAAACCGCGATGCCGTAGTGGTCTCCATTGAGACGATCGCCTACAATTTTCAGCTTGGAAGCAGGGTCTACCGTAATTTTATAAGAGATAACCGGATAGTCCTCGATGGTTACATCAGCATTGCCGTTTTGAACCTCTTGGAACATGGAAGGGCTATCGTCGAAGTATTTGACAGTCGCGCCGTACTTTTGCCCGAGCTCATCAGCAAAGGTCGCGCCAGTCGTGCCTTTTTTGATCGCAATCGTTTTTCCAGCCAAATCTGCCTCTCCATTGATCGTTGTGTTGTCCTCACGTACGACCAAGGAAAGACCTGCTTGATAGTATGGTTCAGAGAAATCTAAAATTTCTTTGCGCTTATCATTGATGCTGATCCCCGCAATGGCACCGTCCAATTGCTTCGCTTGAACAGCCGGAATGATTCCTTTGAAGTCCATCGGCTTAATTTCTACCTCAAAGCCCTCTTCTTTGGCGATTGCATTGATCAGGTCGATGTCAATTCCTACGTATTTTCCGTCTTTTTCAAACTCAAAGGGTGGGTATGTTGCATCTGTACCAAACACGTACTTTTTTGCACCGGATTGCCCAGATGTTGAGGCAGCCTGATCTGTGCCAGTGCCACACGCACTTACCGTAAGTGCCAACAAACCAGAAACCACAGCAAACATTAGTTTTTTCATAAATTACCCCCAAGTATATTTATGTTAGATATGATATGGACATGAATATAGTAATATAGAAAAGTCCGTAAAGTCAAAACAAACTGAAAGTAATTATTACCCATAATTGTATGAATGATATCATGGTTAGATAACAGAAAAGTCTTTTTATACCTGCTATAATGGTAGGAAATGTATACGAGGGATGGGAAAACGATGAAGCACGTCACCATATTGATCGCCGACGACGAAGCGGAGATTGCGGAGCTCGTTGCCTTACATGTGAAAAAAGAAGGTTACCACACAATTATCGCCGCGGATGGAAAGGCAGCACTCCAAGCTGTGCAGACGCATTCGATTGATTTGGCGATTCTCGATATTATGATGCCTGGACTGGATGGCTACGAGGTCACCCGTCTCATTCGTGAACAGCACAATATGCCGATTATCTTTTTGAGTGCCAAGACGTCCGATCTGGATAAAATTTCGGGATTGGTGATGGGCGCAGATGATTATATGACCAAGCCATTCAATCCAATGGAATTGGTCGCTCGTGTGAATGCCCAGCTGCGACGCTTTAAGCAGCTGAATCAACCAGCAGTAGCAGTAGCGAGTAACAAGGTCTTAGAGGCAGGTGGACTTGTCATTTATCCAGAGGAGCGAACTGTGAGCCTGTACGGAGAAACGATTGAGTTAACACCGAAAGAGTTTGATATTCTCTACCTGCTGGCCAGATATCCAAAGAAGGTGTTTAGTGCGGACAATATTTTCGAGATGGTGTGGGGCGAAGCGTACTATGAAGGCAGCAATACAGTCATGGTGCACATTCGCACCTTGCGAAAGAAGCTGGGAGAAGAAAAAACGAAAAACAAGTGGATCAAAACGGTTTGGGGAGTAGGGTACTCCTTTCATGGCTAAGATGATACGGAGCTTTCGGTTCCAAATGGTCAAGCTTCTGGGCCTAAGTCTGCTGCTATCTGGTTCGGTTACCTATGTGATCTTTAAAGCGCTACAGTTTTACTATCGATCACAGGTGAAGATGGAAAGCATTTTAGCGCCGATTCGCCAGTTTATGCGAGAAATAGGGGACATTTACTTCTTTCTGATTATTTTTGTTCCACTAGCCATACTGTTTTTCTTCTTGCTAACCAAACGGTATGCCGTCTACTTTCAGGAGATTTCCAGAGGAATTCATCATCTTGCAAACGGCGACTTTACCCATCATGTTCAAATACCGTCAAACGATGAGTTTGGAGATATTGCCAAGGACATCAATCTGGCGGGTGAAAAGTTGCAAGAAGCCGTACAAAGAGGAGATTTTGCCGAAAGCAGCAAAGATCAGTTGGTTTTAAACCTGGCGCATGACTTGCGGACGCCACTGACTTCTGTTTTAGGGTATTTGGACATCATTTTGCGGGACGAGCAGTTAACGGTGGAACAAGCCCGACATTACACGAATATTGCTTTTACCAAGTCGCAGCGTTTGGAAAAGCTGATCGATGAGCTCTTCGAGATTACGAGAATGAACTACGGCATGCTCACCATCCAACAGAACCTGATTGACCTGAGTGAACTGCTCATGCAGTTAAACGAAGAGCTATATCCTTCCTTGGAGAAAAATCAGTTGAAAACGAGAATGAATGTGGCCTCACGATTGATGGTTTGCGGGGATGGCGAGCTCTTGGCACGCGTTTTCGGGAACATCATGACGAATGCCATCCGTTACGGGCACGATGGGCAGTTTGTTGATATCAACGGTTTTCTTGCGGGTGACGAGGTCGTTGTGCAGATTATCAATTATGGTCACGAGATTCCCCCGGAAGATCTGCCGCATCTTTTCGAGGTGTTTTATACAGGTGACAAGGCCCGAAGCCATCAAAACGGAAGCACAGGTCTCGGGCTATTTATCGCCAAAAATATCGTCGAGCGCCACGAAGGGACGATTTCTGCCGAGAGCAATTTGATCCGGACGATTTTTGAAGTACGCTTACCTTACGAACAGACTCCCTCACTTTAAAAAAATTTAAGGATTACCCCACTTTTTCTTTTATAAGTTTTCCTTATCCTGATCGGGTGACGAGCCAGGGTGGAACCTGTAATAGAAAAAGTGGGGTTTTTTGATTGGCTAAAAATGATCGGGGTTTAAAGTTTTTGGGGAGGTAAGGAATATGAAAAAACGTTTGTGGATCTGGCTGGGTGTGGGCGTGGGCGTGCTTGTGGCTGGGTTCGGTGGCTATGCAGCTTCTTCGGGAGAAAAGAAGAATGGCACTCCTGTCATGTTATCAACGGTGGTAACGGCCGATTTGGAAAGCACGATTTTGACGTCGGGCATGGTCAAAGTACGAAATGAACATACATTGTTCGCTAACTATGCAGGCGAATTGCGGAATTTCTCCATCAAGGAGGGAGACAAAGTGACGAAAGGGCAGGTGATTGGCAATATCGACATGTCCGATGTCAGCAATGAAATCATGGATATCGAGGCACAGATCACCATTCAGGAAGCGAATATCGCAAAGCTCTCCAAAGGTGTGGAACCTGAGGAAGTCACGAAAATGCAAGAGCAGCTTGCCCAGCATGAACGCGAATACCAAACGGCATTAAAAGATTACCAGCGAACGCAATCGCTGTTTACCGCAGGTGTGTCTACCCAACAGGCTGTAGAGGAGGCGAAGCAAAAGCTACAGACCGCAGAATCAAGAGTAAGGGTCGCGAAGCAAGATTTACTTTTGAAGCAAAAAGGGCCAGACAAGGCAGAGATTCGCTCCTACGAGGCGCAAATTCAAAAGCTAAATTTGGAAAAAGCAAAATATGAAAAGCAACGTGTGCAAAGCAGCATCGTGTCTCCGATTGAGGGGACGGTGCTCTCCATGAAGGTGAAACAAGGGAAGTACCTAAGTAAAGGCGAGGAAATTCTCACGGTTGGAGATACCAATGATGTTATGGTCGAAGCAGCAGTTGGAGAATCTGACTTGCGTAAAATCAAAATCGGACAGGATGCGGTTGTCTCAGGCATTTCCTTAGGCGGAGAACAGTTGCAAGGTAAGGTGTTGCGCATATCTCCTATGGCTGTAACCAGCAAAGAGCCGGGTGGAGAGAGTACGGGAGTGCCCGTCGCTGTCCATATAAATGAGACGAGGGAGTATTTGAAGCCAGGTTTTCACGTGGATGTGAACATCGTCCTGCAAAAAGCAGCAAACGCCATGCAAGTTCCCATTGAGGCAGTCGTGACGGACCAAGATGGATCTTCTTTTGTCTGGGTAGCGGAAAATGGCAAGGCCAAGAAGAAAAAAGTGACGACTGGAATTGAAAGTGAATTGTTTATCCAAATTGAAAGCGGATTGGATGGCAGTGAAGAATTGGTAGCGAATCCACCGGAAACCTTGCAAGAAAATGAAGTGATCTTCCAAGCATCTCCCGAAGAGTTTGCGGGGTAAAGGAGGATACATATGCTGAACATTGAGGGGTTAACTAAACAGTACAAGACGGATGAGCTGGAGCTGTTTGCTTTGCAAAATGTCAATATCCACGTAGCTCAAGGTGAATTCGTGGCGATCGTGGGACCTTCTGGTTCCGGAAAATCGACGTTTATGAACATGCTGGGTTGTCTGGATCGGCCAACTACGGGATCGTATGTCTTGGATGGAATTGATGTTACGCAGTTGAAGGATAGTGGGCTGGCGCAGGTACGCAATCAAAAAATCGGCTTTGTCTTTCAATCGTTTCATCTGTTGCCACGTGCTACTTCGCTGCGAAACGTAGAGTTGCCGATGATGTATGCGGGCGTCAGCATGACAGAACGCAAAAAAAGAGCGAAAGCGGCGTTGCAGCGTGTCGGACTTGCCCAGCGGATGGATCATAAACCAACGCAGCTGTCCGGCGGTCAAAGACAGCGGGTAGCAATTGCCAGAGCTTTGGTCAACCAGCCTGCGATTTTACTTGCTGACGAGCCGACAGGGAATCTGGACAGTCGTTCCAGCATCGAGATCATGGCGATTTTTCAGGAGTTGCATGCGCAAGGGGTAACGATTCTGCTCGTCACGCACGAGGCCGATATCGCCCAGCATGCCGAGCGCGTCATTACGTTTCGAGATGGTCATATCATCCGAGATGAGCGAGTGGAGGAGCGCTTGTTTGCTACTGCGTCCGAGGAGGTGATCCTCACGTGAATTTACTTGAAAGCTTTCGTACGGCTCTGGAAGGGATTGGGACAAATAAGCTCCGAGCTACCTTGACGATGTCTGGGATCATCATCGGAATCATGTCTGTTATTGCTGTGTTTACACTAGGAAACGGCAGTCAGCAGGCCTATACCGATCAGTTGGAGAAGCTGGGTGCTACTAATTTCAGCGTTACTGTTTGGTGGGACCAAGGAAGCAAGATTACTGATTTGACAGTGGAGGATGCTTATGCACTTCCCCAACAATCGCCCTACATTGAAGAGGCCGTGCCGTTCACAAATTATTTTGGAACGATTCGAGGCCCGAAAAAGGGGAAGGACGCAAGTATACAAGGAACAAATGAGGATCTGTTAAAGGTTCAACCCAACTTGAAACTAGTTGCAGGCAGATATTTTACTGCGAAGGAAGTAAAAGAGGGGAAGCCGGTTATCATTTTAACCGAAAAGTTAGCGGCAGGGCTTTTCGGACGTGAAGACCCGATTGGCAAGCGTTTGACTTACCAAGCAGCATCTTTCGTCGTTATTGGCGTGGTAAGGGAAGCCAAGCTGATGATTGACGCTGGTCGATCCGAGGGTGCCTATGTGCCGATTACCTTTCTGCACAATATGGACGGGTACGAGTACGTTCATACGATAACCGTAAAAGCCAAGTCGAAGGAAACGATGGAAGCAGCCAAGAGTCAAACAGAGAAATACTTAAACCGCAGGCACGATCGTGAAAACTACTACCAAATCGATAGTATCGAGAATGCACTGGGGGAGATGGATTCCTTTTCCGGCACGCTCACCACGATTTTTAGTGTCGCAGCCGGGATTGCGCTGTTTGTCGGTGGGATTGGCGTCATGAACATCATGCTCGTATCCGTCACGGAGCGGACGCGGGAAATCGGCATTCGCAAAGCGTTAGGGGCCCGTTACGGAGATATTATGCTGCAGTTTTTGATCGAGTCGCTGATCGTCTGCCTGATTGGTGGAACGATTGGCGTGCTGCTCGGCATCGGGACAGCCATGTTTGCCTCGAAATATGTCGATGTGCCACCGTTATTATCGTGGGAAAGTATCGCAATCGCTTTTGGGTTTTCCAGTGTCATCGGTATTTTCTTTGGGCTCTATCCGGCTCATAAGGCAGCTAGGCTCCATCCGATTGACGCGTTGCGATATGAGTGAGGAACGAAAAAGAAATGACTAGCAGAAATCGCTGCTAGTCATTTTTCTATTAGTCCCGAACTCGGAGTCCTATGAGTAATGAATCGAAAGAAAGTTCCAGTAAAATAAATAGCCAGTATAGAGGATGGAAAGTATCGCTGCTGCGCTATTCACTACCTTCCAGCGATCGCGCTCCTTGGCTGTTCCGATTCGCAGGAGTAAATAAGCGGCGGCGACCAACGAAACAATCGGTAGGGATGCGACGACGAATTGGTAGAAGGCCGGGTAGCCATAGACAAGCTCTGTGTTTGCATAGGTGAATTGGATGATAAAAAACAAGCTATGAAGCAGAGCCATAATCGGAACGATTTTCGAAATAGCGTGCGATTGTTTGCGCCATTTGCGTAGCCCGAAACGAGCGATCCAGACGAGCGAAAGAAGGATAAACACGATTCCGGGAATCACATATAGAGCCAGGAGAACAGGCGGACTTTCGATGAAGGAGATTCGAGGGAGCGAAAAGTTCATCGGTCCTGTCATATAAAATTTCCCTTGTTCCTCGTGAAAATATAGCTGTTCCTCACCATCGATCTCTTGAAAGAAATGATCGTCTACCTGCACAAACTTTTTCTCAAGGGATTGCTGTCCTTCATTCTGGAACATACCAGTCACGGATATCGTCTGGCCATCCAATGCTTTCACTGTGTAAGGGTAGCTACTGAGTAGCCGAAGCCCTTTGCCCCAGCCATTCTCGGGAGTCAGGGTAAGCAGATATTGGCCTTCCAGCTTTTTCATTTCGTCTATGGTACCATCAACAGGAGTTAGGGGCTTGCGGACTTGCTCTGTCAGAAGCTTGTCGGTAAACGCATTAACGACCTTGCCGTGCAGCTCCAAGCCCGGATGCGTGGCGTTCACCGCAACAAAGATGCCGATTGATTCTGAGGGAATCAGCACCATTTTCGAGATAAAGCCATCAATCCCACCGTTTGCCCATAGGGTAGGAATGCCGTTTTTCGTCTCTCCTTTAAAAAAGCCGTAGCCGATCCCGTACATGCGCTTATGGGCTGCGAATTGCTGGGCATGCATGCTCTGGACAGTTTCTGGTTTGAGTAGAGATGTGCCGTTATAGCTGCCGCCAGAAAGATGGGCGATCATATAGGGGGCGAAGTCGACTGGTGTCATATTAGCGGCACCACTCCCTGGGAAAATAATCCCCGAGTAAGGAATCGTTTGATAGCTGTTTCCGTCGTAATAATAGCTTTTAGCCAGCTTGCTTCTGTCCTCTGGGAGATACAATTCGGCGGAATCCATACCTAGCGGGCGGAAGATATTCTCCCTCATATAGTCATGCAAAGATTGACCGGAAGCTTGTTCAATTATACTTCCCAACAATCCGGTGCCCGCATTACTGTATTGAAATTTACTGCCTGGCGTGAAAATCGTCTCTTGCATCTGAAGCGTTTCATTTACGGGCTCGGTCGAGAATTCCGGTATTACACTCTCGTGGTTGTCTCTTTTATAAATTTTTTCATCTATACCGGCTGTATGTGTGAGCAGGTGGTGAAGTGTGATCGGGCCGTAACGATTATTCGTAATTTTGTAGTCTTTTAGGACGGTATTCAAATCTTCGCGTAAGGAAAGCTTGCCTTTTTCTACGAGCTGCATCGCTGCAGTAGCAGTAAACGACTTGGTCACGGAACCGATTCGAAACACCGTACGCTCAGGATCAACGGGGATTTGCTGTTCGACGTCGGCAAAACCATAGCCTTTTTTAAAAATGATGCGGTCTCCCTGGGTAATGACAATGGCTGCGCCCGGGATATGCAAGTTGTTCATTTCATTTTTCATGACGGGATCAACTACTTGTTCGATGGAAAGAGCAGTAAGAGGGGAGCGAGCATTGACCACAGATAGGGGCTGTATCAGCATGAGGCAGGATACGAGCAGAACGGCAAACCATTTTCGTAAAGCAAATAATGTCATGTTTCATCACCTTTCGCGTTTTGCGTCAGTCAATTGTTGTAAGCCAGCGACAGGGATGAGTATAGGACGATGAGTGTCACGGTGAGAAGTAACAGAATGTCATTGTTTATCGTGATAGTAGCTGATCGTCATCTGATACTATAATGGAGAGAAAGTTTGGATGTAGATGAGGTGTGCCAATTGCTTGCTTTTGTTAAACGATGGTTATGGGTCGACTGGATGATCTTCACCATCCACTTTATGTGGGGATTGACGATTATTCTCGGTTTTGTCAGCCATCACGATCAATTGCCTTATCCGCTAGCGATTACATTGATCGTTTTGTTCTTCGTGCTTGTCGTCCCCAGTTGTTTGCGTCGATACTCTCGTAACCTATATTTGTTCGCTGAGATTATTTTGAGTGGAAGCTTGTGCATTGCCTTGAACTTCTTTTTTGAAGGAGTAAGATGGCAGTTTATCCCCATCGCTTTTCTCATCGGGTATCACAGTGTGGAACGTTCTTATCGCTGGACGGGACCATTGGCGATTTTGGCGATTCCGGTGATTCCGTTTCTTGTGGGCGAGGCAATTGGGTTTGATTTCAAGCCAATAGTCGTAAGTGATCTAATTGTGTACCATTTCGCGGCATATGCGCTTGGGTTTGCCTTTCAATTGCTTAGCCGTATGCACAAGCAAGGCCTGATCATTCAACATCAGAACCAAATATTGGAGCAATACACTTCCCGGGTGGAGGAAATCACGCTACTGGAAGAACGGAACAAAATGTCCAGAGAGCTGCATGACACGATCGGACACACGATGACATCGCTTATTATGGGTATGGAGATGCTTCGGTCTAAAATACCAGATGCGGAGGCTAGTCGGCTGGACATGCTTTTGCGGATGGCCCGACAAGGTTTGGACGAGTCCAGAGGGATTTTCCACAAGTGGGCTCAGAATGGCTATGAATCTGCTACGACGATGGAGTCCGCCTTCGTTGAATTGATCGAGCAATTTCAAGTGGCTACAGGAGTGTCCGTCAAGCTGCGTATGTACGGCGCTGAGTATGCGTTGAGCCGTTCCTTAAAGCTGACTTTGTACCGTTGCTTGCAAGAAACACTGACCAATGCTGTTCGACACGGAAAAGCATCACAAATTCAAGTGGGGCTTTACTTTGAAGAAGCCCAGATCCGGTTGCAGGTCGAAGATAATGGGCAAGGAAATGGGACAATCGAATTCGGCTTTGGTTTGCAATCGATGAAGGAAAGGCTGGAAGCACTTCAGGGACGATTATCGATCCATTGTATGGACGAAGGAGGTGTGACGGTCATTTGTAGTCTGCCAGCTATGCAGGCTGTACCAAGTGCAGGCATACGTATCCTGATCGTCGATGATCAGCCCTTTGTGAGGGAAAGCTTGCAACTCGTTTTACAGAATCAGCAAGATTTGCAGGTGGTCGGGGTCGCAGAGAACGGCTTGATGGCACTGGACATCATTCCTAAAGAAAAGCCCGACGTCGTACTTTTGGACGTTCAAATGCCTGTCATGGACGGGGCGAAGACAATACAAGCGATACGTGAGCGGTGGCCGGATATGCGTGTCATTATGTTGACGACCTTCGAAGAAACAGCTCTTGCGGCAGAAACGCTAGGGAGAGGCGCGAATGGCTACTTGTTAAAATCGGTTAGTCCGATCGAGCTGGTAGAGGCGATACGAGTGGTTCATCAGGGTGAAGCGTTGATTAACCATAAGATTGCGGATGTCCTTTTCAAAGAAATGCGCTTGCAGCAAGAAGAGCTGAATGGACTTCGCCAAAAGCAAGGACGCGAGTGTCCCTATGGGATGACGGAACGGGAAAGAAGCATACTGACCTCGTTAGTAGAGGGGCTTCGCATGAAAACAATCGCGGAGAAAATCTTTCTTTCAGAAGGAACGGTTCGCAATTGTACCACAGTGATTTATGCAAAATTGGGTGTTAAGAATCGCGAAGAGGCCGTTAAAAAAGCACGGGACGAAGGGCTTACTGGTTAGATGGCAAGTATTTTTTGGTAGTTATGGTAGAATGGACAGTATCGAATGGAGGTTATATCAAAAATGAGTCAATTGCCAAATTGCCCAAAATGTCATTCAGAATACACGTACGAAGATGGAAGCTCCTTGGTATGCCCGGAATGCAGCCATGAGTGGACGTTGCAAGCAGACAGCGACAACGGTGAAGATAACAGAGTCATCAAGGACGCGAATGGAAATGTCTTGAACGATGGCGACACCGTAACCGTTATTAAAGACCTCAAGGTTAAAGGGACTTCTTTGGTCGTGAAAATCGGGACAAAAGTGAAAAATATCCGTTTGATTGACGGAGATCATGATATCGACTGCAAAATCGATGGTTTTGGTCCAATGAAATTGAAATCGGAATTTGTGAAAAAGGTGTAAGCTGGGAATGTAACGGAAAGGAAAAAGCTGACTGCATGGTAGAGTGCAGTCAGCTTTTTTCGTAAAGGAAAGGTCTTGTTAGGTGAGACGGTGAATGGACCAGACGATGCCCTCGCCGCCTCCACCTAAGTTGAGGTTAATGGTCAATCCATTGGCCACATAGAACAAACCGACTGTATCGCCTGCATTGAGTTGAACGTCACCCGCGAGTGTGACGGTTCCCGCCCCCAGGATGGTTCTTAATATGAGTACGAGCGCAATGTTTACGTTGAGAACAGGAAAATCACCGATAATGAGATTTGTTGCAGTAGGGGTGATTCTCTGTACTTCAATTGCAGGGGTGATTTCCGGGCCTAAACTAACGGTAATGGCTTCGCTTGTTTCATAGTTAATGGTTGCTTTGATGGCGTAAGTTCCAGTCTCTGGTACTGTATAAGTGCCAGTTAGCGGATTGAAACTTGGGCTGCCATAATAGGGGCTGGCTATTGACCAGTTAACTAATTGGGAAGATTCTCCAAGGGTTACAGTTGATAAAAAGGCTGAGAAGTTTTCAGTGGTGAAAGCAGGTCCAGTCGCGCCCGTGGCCCCGGTAGCGCCAGTTTCTCCGGTGGCACCCGTCACGCCAGTCGGTCCAGTAATCCCCGTCGCACCTGTATCCCCGGTGGCACCTGTCACACCAACCCCCGTGGCCCCTGTAGCCCCCGATATGCCACCTGTGCTGCTGGATGAAACAGACAGGATGTTGTCCAGTTTCGATTGCAAGAGCATTTCTTTTTTCGTAACGTCTTGCAAGGTTTGGCGAACGCTTGCATTCACCAGAAGGAGATCGCTTACCGAAGCAGGAACAGTCAAGCCTGGTAGTGTACCAATGGCATATTGCATTTTTTCTGCTTCTGCATGAATAATATGCCCGAGGCTGAGCTCTTCGATGGCGATGGAAGTAAGGAGGAGATTGATAGCATCGTCTCTCGTTACAGTAATGGTGGGAGTAATATTGGGAATATTGGCTTGAGACATGGCATTCATCCTTCCTGTTACATTCAAAAACTTATTACTATGCTATGAGGCTTTATCTGTGCGCGTGCCTGGCTGTATAGAAACGGAAAAAAGCCAATCTGATTTCCAGATTGACCTTTGTGTTAACTGGTAAGCACCGTGCTCATCAAAAAATAGACCACCATTACTTATGGCATGTATACATTCACCCACAGGGTGGGTAACTTTTTCATGATCACGAGGGGAGTCAGGTCAGAGACTCAAAGTACTTTTTGTTGTAGAGAATGCTAGGGTGAGTTGGGTTGTATAAGTAGGCAATATCATTGTGGTGACGTGATTTCTCGTTGTCCCCCATTTGAGAATAGCATAAGCAGAGTTGCAGATGAGGTAGCCAGGTCCAGGAAACATGGTCGATGTGTGCGAGCTTTTCAGCAGGTCGTTCTACTTTTGTTGCGAGATCATACCAAAAAATGGCGAGCAGCCAATTTTTATCATCGACGTGAAAGGCTCCAATCTGGCAGCACGCTTCCGCCCGTGGGCGATCGTAGTTGAACGTACGGTATAGCGACGACAGAACATTTTGTCTCTCATAGAGGTGGGAATAGCAACTCGCCAACTTCAGGCAAGCGTTAATGTTGTCCTCTACCCAGCCTTGTTGGGTGTTCAGGAACTTCGTGTAAAAAGTAATGGCTTCTTCATGATACTGATTGTCGCGTAATTCATTCGCATAATAGTACAAGTCCCGTGGCGAGAATTCTTCCCCTTTGGCATCCCTGCGTCGATAGATTTGTAGATTGCGGTCCGTGTATTCCTTCTGCTTGTTATGCGTGATGGATATGTCACTGTTGATGACGTTACCGCTCACTTCCAAATACTCATGGACGGGTCCGATCCAGCGAAACCTGCGGTCGCGTTTTACGAGGCGATTGCGGCGAATGCTGTATGCCACATTCCCATTGCTGTCTACAGAAAGGTTGTAGTTCATCGTGACACTGTCGATGCTGTAATTCAATGTAAACCTCAACTCGCGGAAGAGCTGACGGTCTTTTTCCAGAAGGATATCGTCTGCATCCAACCACAAAATATAGGGGCAGGTTGCCTTGCTGAACGCATAGTTGCGTGCGGCTGAAAAATCATCAATCCACTCGAAATCATAAATGGTACAGCCATAGTTGGACGCAATTTCTTTCGTGCGGTCTGTTGAACCCGTGTCGACGATAATGATTTCATCGACGAGATCCGCAACGGTGGAGAGGCAACGCTCCAGAGCGTCTTCTTCATTTTTGACAATCATGCATAAACTGATTGAAATCTGATTCGCTTTCCTCGCTGTCATGCCATTTTTTTTGCGATAATCGTTCACTCCTGCCAGATCCGACTGACGGTAGATGTGGTATCCGGGAAGATGGGTATCCACATGCAAAGAAAAGCCCATAGCTACAGCCCGAACGCAAAAATGCCGATCTTCTCCCCAGAACGACAAGTTCGCAATTCGTTTAAAGCTGACGCCTGCCTCCAAGACCTTTCGGTGGATTAATGTGCATGCACCGAGGCCTCCTACCTCATACACACCCGGTTTACGCAGCATCTCCAAAAAGTTTTGGTTCTCCGCTGATTCGGAAGCGCCCTCGCGTGTTAACGTGTATTGATCCATCAGCCAAACTTGAGGAAGCTCAATCGAATCAGGCTGCCAGCGTGTCCAGTAAATGTTGGAGATAATATCTTTATTGGCTTGAAGCAGCTGTTGCAGGGTGTGAGGATGTAAAACGAGATCGGAATCGATCAAAAACAAGTAATCAAAACTCTCTTTGAGCGCATAGGAGATAATCGTATCTTTCATTTGCGCTACCTTCCAAATATTCCGTTCCGTCCAATAATGGGTCATTTCATTTCGGACATACGTATCATCATCTGTGTTTTTGAGGATGACGGTTCGTTTGTTCTCCTTCTCGAAATCAGCCAAGAGTGTACTGGAAAGTGGGTCTTTGTTATCGTCAATGAACAGGTAATGGATCAGTTCATTTTTGGTAATCAACTCCGTGAGGGATTGAAGGAATTCCTCCAAAATAATCGGGAATTGTTGAATGGGACTCCCGATTAAAATACGTTTTTTACCCATGGTACACCCCCATATACAGCCTTTGTTCAAGTGTTTGGCGCGGGTTTGCTGAATAGCAGTAAACCATTGTCCACCTTTGCGACAATTCGGTTCTCTTGCTGTAGTTCTTTTAAATAAGAGCGGATAATCGAGGTAGTCAAACCGTAGCGGTGCAAGTCATCTTCAAACGCATACTTTTTCATGACCTTTTGGACTACTTGTTCGAGAGTGCTTGGCTGCTCATGAATCCATGCTTCAAGAAAAGTAGAGGTGTCTTTCATAAGGGTGAGATGCCTGTTAATTAGCCCTGTGACTGTCTTGTAAGGTCCGCCATGGTACAGCACATAAGCATTCAATTTCATCATCGAAAGCTTCTTGAAGCTTCTTCTGGCAGCCTTCAGATCGTCAAAAAAAAGGAGATCCTGCTTGTTCAATGTTTTGGGACCAAACAAGGCATCGCCGCAGTAAAGGACATGATCAGGGGTAATAATGCCGACCATTCCCGGCGAATGTCCAGGTAAGGAGACGATTTTGAATGGAATGGTATGGACGTGAAAGATACCATCGGTGGAGGGAAGATAATCCGTTACGAGCGCACGTGTATTCTCTTTGTTTTCATCAGGCTTCGTATCAGACCCTCCACCTGCGTCGAAAACCAAAGGCTCGAGATGCGGATTTTCGATGATATAGGATGCTAGATGTGTCGCATAGATGCGTAGATTGGGGAACCTTTTTATCAAATAGGGATTGCCACCGTGGTTAACAGCGTGACCATGTGTATGAACAACGGCAAGGATTTGATACCCTCGATCGCTGATTCTCGCGCATACTTTTTCGATCACAGTGGTATTCGGGCCGCTATCAATACAAACAGCAGTTTTGCTGGACCTATCCAAATAGACACCGATCCCGTATTTACCGGAGACCACATAACTGTTGCCGGCCACTTCGATCAATTCCAAACGAGCCATATCCCTTACTCCTTCATTAGATTCAGGTTCATATGTGGATGACCTTGGTGACATTGCCGATACGTACCTTTACGGAGTTCGGTACAAAGGGAGGCTTTGTAGGTGCAGACACTCGCTTAGCGAGCATTTTTTTCTTGCCACGCACTTTTGCCACGTTTGTTACAGGCTTGGGACGCTTGGTTTTGCTTTTGTTTTTATCGGGAGTAGGGACGGACGCAGCCTGTGCTAATAATGGGGGTTTTTGACGTGCTGATTTTCGGTTTTTGGCTGTATCGATGCGTGCTTTGTTTGCGAGCAATGGAGGGGTTGGGGTAGGCACAGGTGGAACGTCAAGCTGTACAGGTTCGTCGTCTCGAATATCTCCTTCAAGCTCCACTTGCATCGGCTCGTCGTAGGGGGAATCCTCTTCCGGTTCTATCGAGTAAAAAGCTTGTAATTGCCGCAGATGATTTTCTATCAAGGTGGTGATTTGTTTATGTGGAAACCTCCATGTCTTTACCCATTCCGATAACTGGGCTATCGCAGCAAGGACAGGAGTATGCATTTCACTAGTGGGATGGAGGGGGGGATGCGATTCAAAAAGGAAGCTGTGAGCAATCTGCTTATTATGTATGTGGGTATGCAGTCTGACGAGCAGATTGATCATCGTTGATATTTGGTAGCCAATCAGCATGAGCTCATAATCTTTGGCATGATGAAAGCGAGATTCCAATCCTTTGACCAACTGGAGGATGGAATAGGTCAGCTTTAGAACGGTTTGGTCATCGATACCTTTGTTCTTCATGGCAAGACCTCGAATTCCTGAAATGATCAATCGTTAATAGTCGATGGTGAAGTCGTCATCCAATTCATCCCCGAAATTGGATGCTTCCATCTCAAAATTTGATTTAAGCGCCACAGGGTACATGTGAATGGCTGCGTTCAGCTTTTTTAACAAAAGCCACTCAGCCATGAGCACCGAATCCAGAATCGAAATGACTGTGCGATTAAAGGTAATGATCTCATCATTAGAGGGGTTGTTGGGGAAGTCCAGATTTTTGCCAACGAAAGCAAGGGCTTTGTCAGCTTCGGCGTTTAGCAATCTGGACAAGGCTTCTTCCTCTAGGGCAATCGATTGCAGCAAATGACTCAGAGCTTCTTCGCGTGTAGGCACATCATATGAAGGAACTTTATCTTGTAAGGTCATCATCATCCCTCTTCAATAAAATTAGGATCCCATGAAAAGCAGTGTAAGTAGTAAGGGTTATTCTTTGAAGCAAGAAAGGTCGGGGATGTCAGGGGTGTCAGGTAAGTCATCGTGATGTTGCTCATGATTATGCATCTGCTCCAGTTTGATAATATCCTCCAGCCTGAATTGTAGGAGCATCTCGGTCTTAATGACATTGCGCAGCATTCGTTCTACGCTGTTGTTTAAGGCAAGCGCATCATTGAGCGAGAGGGATTGCTCCTTCACGATCCTTTGGATCTTTTCCCCCTCTGTATTAATAATGTGAGAAAGTCCGATTTCCTCCAGCGCAATGGAGGTGAGAAGCAAATTTAATACTTCGTTTCGTTTCAATATGATTTCCGGTGTTATATTGGGGACCGTGGGCATTGACATCGTTATCCACATCCTTTGTTTGTATGGCTTTGTATACAGGATCGTCATAGGATCGCGTGATTGGTAGTGAAGAAATGGAAACTTCCTCGCAGTACATGTTATGTATCCGCGATCTTAATATGACAACTTAATCGTATTGATTGGGACAAACTCATCACCTCATGGACTTAGTTATATTTTTGGTTCCCTGGAGCCTTACCAATACCCAGCGACGATTTCCAGCTATCTCTCGAAAAAGTTCTTCGTAGTGATAGATTTTTCCGAGATGAGCCAGAAAGGGATAGTGATCAAAATCATCTACGAGAATAAGCGCATCCGGCTTGAGCGTATCAACAAATAGTGGATAGGCAAGAGAGCGGCCGTTGCCATGCGGACCGTCAACAACCATGACATTTATTGATTGACTGGAAAGCGGTAGTTGGTCCAAGTCGGCGTAAAAGGCATTTTGTATGGAAAAATGATCAAATTGATTCTCGAGAACACACTGTCCGAAGATGGGCCACAAGCTCTTGCTCTCTGCTGGATTGTCGAAGACCTTGTTCCATTCCTCTTCGGATAGTTGCTTCAAAGAGCTGGTCACTAAAGTAACATGCGGTACATCCCCTAGACTCTCCTTGATTTCTTTTGCGCGAATCGGATGATGCTCCACAATAATTGTTTTGACCCGGAGCAGCTCAAGCTCGCCAAGTGATTTCCAAAACAGAGCGGAGTCACCCCCACCCAACTGAAGCACCTGGCACTCCTCATTTTCTTGGTTAATATGTCGGCATGTATGTACGAGGGCCTGCTTGCTCAACGTGAGTGAGTTGTACCGCCAGTGATTACAATTGGACTGCTGCAAGGCTTTTTCAATATCGCGAACGATCATCTTCATTCCACCCATTCCAACAGATTGGGATGTTGATCCAAGATGGATTCATACTGTTCCTTCCAGCCATATTTGGCATCGGGGTCGAGGAGCTGATAACGGTTGTATTTGCTTTGTCTGTCTTCGAGTCGGGCCCAGCCAAAATGCTTCACGCGGGATGGATGGCACAGGTAAGAGAACTGGTTGATCGAGAGAGGAAATCTGCCGCAATGCTGAGGGGTTTCCCTCCATATATAGGGGAAGTCAGGGCGGTACTTGACCATAAAGGGACGATAGTAATGGTGGGCTTTCCAATACACATCCTCGCGATAATGCGTGTCACTCCACATATCGTACAAACGAAAGTAGATCGCCTCATATGTCTGCTGTTCCAAAATCTCGGAGACTTTCGAGGGGAAGGAGCTATCCATGAATTCATCGGCGTCCAGATTCAAAATCCATCCTGGATCAGTCTGGATCGTTTCTTGCCATTGTTGTTTGCGCAAGGCCACCTCGTTGGAAAACTGAGAGGTAGCGTTTTGAACCAGATGAAGAGGAACGCCCTTGAGAATCTCTCTACAGAGATCTGCGGTATGATCGATACTGCCATCGTCGATGATGACGGCTGCATCAATAAAGTCTTTATGTGCTTCCAGCGCTCGTCTTAAATAGCGATTACCTTCATTTTTCACAATCATGGAAAGAGTTAGTTTGGCTCTGGTCATCTATGTGCTGCACCTCCTGCGCTTGTCGTGTTGCAATGCAGAAGATTTCATGGCCTTGGAAGGTCGACTGGAGGTTCACGGCTAGCTGCATGATGTCCTGGATCGGTAAAGGTGTTTGCGTGGTCTTGCGCAAATGGTTTTCCAAGCGATTTGTTTCTTCCCGAGAAAAGATGGAGAGAATCTCCCAACCGCCTTGATGAAGCAGTGAGATCAGATTATCACGCGAGTAATGAAAGAGGTGGTCATTCTCGGTATACAGCGGAGAATACACCCCAAACAGTTTATTGGTGAACGAGTTTTTGTTCGGCACGCTAAAAATGATCTTTCCTCCTGGTTTAAGAAACCCCTTCAATTCTTCAAGGTATTGCTTCGGATGCGAAATATGCTCAAAGACGTGACAAAAAACGATGGCATCAAACGTACCCATGTGTTCGGGGGCGAGAACAGAGGAGTGCCATAACGAATGAACCAGTTGTAACCCATACCGATCTTGGGCGTATGCGCATGATTGATGTGACGGCTCTACCCCAACAACCTCCCACCCAGCCTCACGAGCTAGGAATAACAACTCTCCTGTTCCTGGACCAATTTCGAGCAGCTTCCCTTTTTCCGAAAACCACATATCGAGCAGCAATGTATGGAAGATCGCGTGTTCCGTAAATGTATTTTTGGCGTATTGATCCCGCATGGAGACCCAACTCGCGTCATAAGTGTCTGCAACCAGCTGTGTCACGTTGACTTGATCGAGGTGAGGTTGAAAAACGAGATCACAATCTTTGCACGTTAGGAGCGAGAAGGTAGCGTACTGGTGGAAAAGCGCAACCTGAGCGCTGTTGCACAAAGGACATGAGTCATGCATGGATACGATCCCTGCTTTCTTTGTGATATCTGCCTACGACTACCTATGCGCGGCTCCAGCAAAAGGTTCGAAAGCCAAGGGAATGGCGGCGTTCTGAAAGAAGCAGTCCACTCATAGAGTAAAGGGGGGATAGACTACGATCTCAGTGATGTGTGTAAAAGGAGATGAGCAGCATGTCTGAGTCGCCCAAAATTTCCCTATGTATGATTGTAAAAAACGAAGAAGAATGCCTTCACAAGTGCTTGGAAAGCGTGAAAGATCTTGTGGATGAAATGATTATTGTAGACACGGGGAGTACGGACAACACCGTAGAGATATGCAAGTCATTCGGAGCGGTCGTGCATTCGTATGAGTGGCAGGATAACTTCGCAGAAGCCCGAAACTTTGGACTGGAAAAAGCAACGGGCGACTGGATTTTGTGGATGGATGCCGATGAGGAAATGAATAAGGAAGATAGCAAGAGCTTGAAGGAGTTGCTTCGTGGTCAAGAAGATTCTCTTTTTTATATCCATCTAATTAATTACATTGGAGATGAAATAAATGAAGACGATGCTTTTCATATCGCTCACTCACGTTTGTTTCGCAATGGCATCGGTTTTCGCTTCCATTTTCCCATCCATGAAACGCTCAACGTAGAAGAGGTTCTTCCCAATCTGACCGAAGATCTCCACATTCAAATCTTGCCTGTACGGATATACCATTACGGCTACATGAATGAATGTACTGGCAGAAAGAACAAGTTCGAGCGCAATATTGGGCTGCTTATGAAGGAATTGGAAAAAGAGGACCACTCCCCATGGATTGAGTATCATCTTGCCAGTGAGTTCTCACGTATCCAGGAGCATGAGAAAACGTTCAAGTTCGTGAATCTGTCTATTATCGGGTTTCTCGAAAACCATATGATGCCTCCTTCGCTTCTTTATAAGCTCAAATACTCTACGTTGATCGCGATCGGCAGTGCTGAGGGAGCCTGGCCAGGAATTGAAAAGGCAATCGAGATGTATCCGGACTATGTTGATTTGCATTTGTACAAAGGGATCATTCAGTATTTGAAAAAGGACTATAAACGTGCTTTGATGACGTTTGATCACTGCTTGGAGCTAGGGGAGAGCAACATTCGGCATCTGACCTTGAAGGGATCGGGAAGTTTTCACGCCTGGTACTACAAAGGGCTTTGCTACGAAGGTTTGGATCAAGTGGAGGAGGCTGTGACCGCTTATCAGACGGCATTGGCAATGGCGGAAAATCATGCTCCTGCCAAGGAAGCATTAGAGAAGCTGTGCTCGACGACTGAAGTGAGTCATACGTCAAACAACAAATAGCATTGTGGCGAAAAGCTGTTTACGTCGATGGTTCAGACGTAACGGCTTTTTTCGTAATGGCAGGGCATGAACAAAATGACGTTAATCATCTTTATTACGGTAAAAGGTTTAATAAACATAATGTTTCATTTGCGGCAGCGGATTGTTACAATAAAAAACGCATTTTATCGGTAATAATAATCATTATCAATCACAACGAGTGAGGGACAAAAGATGAAGCGAACAAACGGAATGAAACGTCTCGGCTATATGCTTTGGACGCTTACACTGGCAGCTACGGTCTTACTGACTGGGTGCGGCAGCGCAGAGCAAAAACAGCCAGCAGCAGGTCAAGATAACGCGAAAACTGCACAAAAGCGCATCGTGAAACACGAGTTGGGCGAAACGGAAATTACCGGAGACCCGAAAAGAGTCGTCGCGCTGGAGTACTCCTTTGTAGACGGACTATGGGAGCTGGGAGTGACGCCTGTAGGAATCGCGCAGGAGAAGGATAAGGACGTAGAAGGATTGATCGGCAAAAAAATCGAGTATACCCCTGTGGGGACTCGCCAGCAGCCAAGTCTGGAGGTCATCAGCTCGTTGCAGCCGGATTTGATTATTGGTGATTTGAATCGCCACAAGGACATTTACAAGGATTTGCAAAAAATCGCACCGACGATCATTTTGAAAAGCCGCAACTCGACGTATCAGGAAAACCTGAGCTCGTTTGTCACGATAGGGGAAGCGCTGAACAAGCAAAAAGAAGCAGAGCAGCGCCTGATCAAGCACAAGGAGATCATCGCAGAGTTTAAAAAGAAGGTACAAGCTGGCGATTCCCGCAAAGTCATGCTGGGAGTATTCCGCGCAGATTCTCTGTCTGCACATGGTGCGAAATCGTTTGATGGCGAATTGCTCGAAATGATTGGAATCAAAAATGCAATTCAAGACGCGCCAGAGCCAACGGTAAAAATCAGTCTGGAGCAAATGGTGCAGTGGGACCCAGATGTGATTTTCCTGGCGGAGGCTGACGACGCGCTGCTGAACGAATGGAAGCAAAATCCGCTCTGGAACAATATCACCGCAGTCAAAAATCACGAAGTACACAAAGTAAATCGTGACCTCTGGACGCGCTATCGCGGACTGAAATCCGCAGAACGCATTGTGGAAGAGGCAGTGAACCTCTTATATAGCAAGGAAAAATAACATACGATGCAAATTCTGGAAAAGACCGATCGCTGATCTGGTCTTTTCCGTGTTCCTGCACGTGGTAGTAGATCGAGGTGGCTTGTATTGCAGAAAACAACGACACGACAACGAAAAAGTACCTTTGTCCTCCTTGCGATCGGCTTGGTAATCCTCTTGCTGATCGGTTTGTTGCTGAGCTTGTTTACCGGAGTAGCTTCGCTGCAGATTCGCTCATTAGTAACGCATTGGTTATCGGGCGAATTCTCCAAGGAGCTCTTGATTTTCCAAACCATCCGCGTTCCAAGAGCCGTGCTGGGAGCCATCATTGGGGCGAATTTGGCTGTGGCAGGCGCCGTGATGCAGGCCGTTACCCGCAATCCGCTGGCATCCCCGCAAGTGTTTGGCGTGAATGCGGGGGCTTGTCTGGTGGTCGTACTTGCGATTGTGTTTTTACCGGATATCGGGAAAGCCAACCTCATTTATTTTGCATTTGCTGGGGCGATTCTCGGGGGACTTGTGGTCTTTGGTTTTGCAGCTTCCCGCGGGATGACCAATCTCAAGATCGCTTTGGTAGGAATGGCCATCCACCTGCTGCTCACCTCCATTACGAAGGGAATTATTATTTTTAACGAACACATATCGAATGTATTGTACTGGTTGTCTGGCTCCATTAGCGGAGCGGCCTGGACGGATGTGCAATTGATTTTGCCATGGTCGATGGGGGGACTCCTGCTGGCGATCTGGCTGTCTGGCTCTTTGTCTGTGTTTCGACTGGGGGAGGAAGTCGCGATGGGGTTGGGACAAAAAATCGCCCGCGTCCGTCTGCTGTCTTATGTTGTGGTCGTTATTTTGGCAGGCGCCTCTGTTGCTGTCGCCGGAGCTGTTGGGTTCGTCGGACTGATGATTCCGCATATCGCAAGGAGGCTCGTGGGTACGGACTATCGCGTCGTTATCCCTGTGTCTGCGCTTGGTGGCGCTGTCTTGGTCACCTTTTCCGATATCCTGGCTCGCTTGATTTCCTATCCGTTTGAGTCTCCCGTAGGAATTGTAACGGCTCTCCTGGGAACCCCGTTCTTTCTGTACTTGGCGAGAAAAAAGGGGAGGGAAATAGTATGACTACGCGAAAAAACACCCTGCTCCTGATGGGCCTCGGTGCCTTAGTCTTAGTGGCAGCATTGCTTAGCATGGGGATCGGTCCGATCTTTATCGGCCCTGATCAACTCATTCGAGTGATTATGGGCGAAGCTTCATCGCTTACGTTTATGATTGAAAACTATCGATTGCCGCGGGCGTTGCTCGCGATTCTTGCTGGAGCGGGCTTCGCGATCGCTGGTGTGATTTTGCAAGGAATGATCCGGAATCCGCTGGCATCACCGGATGTCGTAGGGGTAACCAAAGGTGCGGGCTTGTTCGCAGTTGTGGTCATCATTTTGTTTCCGACCGCTTCACCACTTCTCCTCCCGATTGTCGCGTTTTTGGGAGCACTAGCGGTAGCGATTGCCCTCATCTATTTCGCTCGGAAAAGCGGTGCACAGCCAACTACGTTTGCCTTGGTTGGAATGGGAGTAGGGGCGATCTGCCAAGCGTTGACGGAATTCATCATGGTAAAGTATCCGATGCAAGCCAATGATTCTCTTGTCTGGCTGGCAGGGAGCTTGTGGGGGAAAGGCTGGGATGAAATTTACGCTTTGCTGCCGTGGCTGCTCGTATTCATTCCGATTAGCTTTGCCCTGCATCGAAAGCTGGACATTATTAGTCTGGATGAAGGGAGCTCCACCGGGCTTGGACTGAATGTCGTGCGAACACGCTATATGCTCTTGCTGCTCGCCGTTGCGTTGGCAGGCGCATGTGTAGCAGCGATTGGCTCGATCGGCTTTGTGGGATTAATTGCGCCGCATATGGCGAGAAAGCTGTTCGGTCATCAGCATCGTTATCTGTTGCCAGGTGCGGCGGTTCTGGGAGCGTTGATTCTCGTCATTGCAGATGCATTGGGGAGGGGACTGAATCCTCCGTTCGAGATTCCCGCGGGTATCGTGACGGCCGTCATCGGTGTTCCGTACTTCTTGTATTTGGTGCGTCAAGAGAAGAGAAAGTAAAAAAAGCCTAAGTAGCCAGTGTGATCCGGTATTCTACCGAGGTACACTGGTTTGTTTTTTCTCGAACCGCTCCTTTTCTACCCATAAGAAATCCCCTCCAAGTAGAGTGTACCACCCACCGTTTTTTGGGCGGAGTTTTTACACTGTCTATTCAAAGGGGATATTAGCAGCCTAGGTTTTTTTCAATGTCCACATTTCCTTTTTACTCTTGTTTAAGCCATGCGTTAGCCAATGTCATGGCTCCACGCGCTGCTTCCGTATTTGCCAAATCATTAAGCATGACGAAATCGTGGATGATTCCTTGGAAACGTACCGTTGTTACAGGTACACCAGCATCACGAAGTTTATTTCCATAAGCCTCCCCTTCATCCCGCAATACATCTGCTTCCGCTGTGATAATTAATGCCTCGGGAAGTCCTTTCAACTGTTCTGTCGTTGCACGCAAAGGGGAAGCAGTGATTTCCGCTCTTTGTTTCGGATCGGTTGTATATTGATCCCAGAACCATTGCATGGCGTCACGACGAAGGAAGTAATTCTTGGCAAACTGATGATAAGAAGGAGTATCAAATGACGCGTCTGTTACGGGATAGAATAGCAGTTGCTTGTTAATTTGTGGACCTTTTCGTTCTTTCGCCATGAGAGTAATAGCTGCTGTCATGTTTCCGCCAACACTATCCCCTGCTACGGCAAGTTTTTCAGGGTTCATGCCGTGCTGTTTTCCATTCTTCGATACCCACTCCAATGCTGTGTAAACTTCTTCGATCGCAACAGGATACTTTGCTTCCGGCGAGAGGCTATAGTTGGTAAACACGACTGCAGATTGGGAACCAACTGCAAGTTCACGTATCAATCGGTCGTGCGTATGCTCGTTTCCGAATACCCAGCCAGCTCCATGCGTGTACAAAATTACGGGGAGGTTTTGAGGGGCGTTCTGCGGCTTCACAATCCTGATGGACACAGTCCCTTTTGGCCCTCCGTTAATGGTAAGGTCTTGAATATCAACAGGTAATTTCTTAACAGGACCAGACTGAACCTGATCCACGGCCTTTCTCCCCTCTACTGGTCCAAGATCGAATAAATATGGAGGGTTAGCTGTTGCGTCTGCGAATTTTTGAGCTTCGGCCTCGAGCACTACTACTTTATTTTCCATTTTCTTTTCCAACTTTCCTTGTTTTGTTTGTTGAGAAGCATCTGCGTGTAAGAAGGTATTAACACTGTAACCGCCAACCAGTAATGTGAGCGCAATACCAGAAAGTAATGCTTTACTCTTGTTCATGAATAAATTCTCCCTTACTTTTTTGTACATGAGTTGAACTATTCTTGTATTCGGTTTTGTAGCGGAAAAAGTAATCACCACAAATTTAATTTTTATAAATTAAATTGCATGCAATTTATCAGACAGAAAAATATCGGGAATGCCCGGTCTCTGTCAAGCGCTGTTTCTGTAAGAAGCTACAAACCCGAAGCATCCTACTTACGGGCCCTTTTTGTTTAGATGACTCTCAATTCAACATGCATGTTACCGTTGCGAGTTGCTCTTGAATACGGACATACTTGGTGAGCCTCTTCTACCAATTCCTTTGCTGTGTCTCGGTCAACGCCGTTTACTTTAACCTCCAGAACCGTGTGTAATTGGAATCCGCCCTCCGCATCTTTTCCAAACGAAACGTTAGCCGTAACCGTCGTACTCTCCAGCTTGATCCGTTTTGTACGGGCAACGAGGTTCAGTGCTCCATCGAAGCAAGCGGAATATCCAGCTGCAAAAAGTTGTTCAGGATTGGTGTAAGCACCGCCAGGTCCACCCATTTCCTTTGGAGTGCGAATTTCAAGATCAAGTACGCCATCGGACGATTTCACTACTCCGTTTCGTCCGCCGGAAGCAGTTACAGAAGTTGTGTAAATTGGTTGCATGAATACTCTCTCCTTTAATTGTTAACGATTATATTGTACGCAATTTAATTTACTACTCACTTGAATTCTTGTCAACAATTATAGCTATTTAATTTCGCGCTATTAAATTTGACATTACTTACCCTGAACGTTATGATTCTTTCAAAATATGCTATATCGGAGCGGATTTTATCCATGAATAACGATGAATTTCTACAACTAAAGAATCAGCTTTGTTTTACCGTATACGCACTGTCCCGTGAAATTACTCGTATGTATCGCCCCTATCTGGAAGAAATGGGCGTAACCTATCCACAGTATCTTGTTCTGCTCGTTTTATGGGAGTATGGCGACTGTACAGTAAAAGAGCTTGGAGAACAGCTTTACCTAGATTCAGGCACGTTAACCCCACTCCTGAAACGAATGCAAGAAGCAAAATTGGTCACACGAGACCGTTCGAAAGAGGATGAGCGAGTTGTCGTGATTCGCTTGACAGAAAAAGGACAATCTCTAAAAGAGCAATCCTGTAAACTGCCAGAAGCTTTGTTAAATAATAGTAGGCTCGATCCTAAGGAATTTAGTGGGCTTCTCCAAAGTAGCCAACTTCTGCTTACGCACATCCATCATTCAAACGAAGCCGTCAATTCCAAAAGATAACGTTACTTTTTAAAGGAACGGACCGTGAATACCAATTTACTAAGAAGAGCCTGACCAGTGATGGTTGGGCTTTTTTCCTGTCCTGAAAATATTTATCCAATCCTTGTAAGAAAAAAACCGATCTTTTCATAGTAAAAGTAGAATGGTTGCTGGACAGTAGAAGTGAACGGAATGTCCGGTGATAGAAATAGAAGGGAGCGACAATTCATGGAGGAGGATCAAGAGTGGGTGAAGCAAGTCTTGGGAGGCGACCCGCATGCCTTTGCCCACCTTGTGAACAAGTACAAAAACAGGGTGTGCTCGTTACTCGTACGGATGGGCAATTCCCCAGAGGATGCAGAGGATTTCGCACAGACTGCTTTCGTCAATGCGTATAAAAGCTTGCAGCAATATGATGCGAGCCGTCCGTTTTCAGCTTGGTTAAATAAAATCGCAATCAACTGTTGTCTGCAAGCATGGCGGACGGCACAGAAGAAGAATCCGATCGTGCCTTTTCAAGAATCCATGAAGGCCCACACCAATGATGAAAACCCGGAGTCGTTTTACCTGGCTCGTGAAAAACAAAACGAAGTATTCGCTGTCATGGGAGAACTCGCTTCCCATTACCGGATCGTGCTTACTCTACGATATTTTGAAGAGCTGAGCTATCAAGAAATTGCTGAGACGATGCAAGTTCCGGTAACTACCGTGCAAGTTCACCTGTACCGCGCGAAGAAAAAGCTCCGTGAGCTCATGGGGAAAAGGGGGGAACTTCATGAAATGTGCTGATTGTATCAGACTGATCAATCAAGTCGACCGAGAGCTTTCATATGAAGAAGGAAGAGAGCTTCAGGATCATATCGCTGGTTGTGGGCATTGTCAGTCCATGCTGCTTCAGGAAGTCGACGAAGTGGATGCCGACTTGAGTAAACCTTGGCCGATCGTATCTGCCTCGGATCATTTCACCGAAAAAGTCATGGGGGAAATTTTACAGGTAGAAGAGCAACAACAAAAATCGTTACGTCGAAAAAAATGGCCTAGTCGTCTATGGAAACGAGCAAGCATTACCGCAGCCATACTGCTGCTTGTCCTGACAGTAGGTGTCGTATCATCCCCCACGCTCGCTAACTATGTCACGTCAATTTTTTCCGAGTCGTTTATCGCAGAAATGCAGCGTGGAGGCGATCTGGGCTTTTCTCAAAAAGTGAATCAAACAGTCACGGATCAAGGCATTACCGTGCTGGTGGATGAGATTTTGGTCGATCCATTAAAGATGTATGTGTCGATTCGATTTTTCACGGACCAACAGAAGGAGCTAGAAGCTTCGATTGAGTTTGAAAACAAGGACAACCGGATTTTTCTGTCTGACAAAAACGGGAAGTACATCGGAACGGAAGTGCAGAATTCATACGACTTCGAGACGTTGTATCTGCCGGAGAATGTTCCAAATGATTTGATTCTCAACCTGAAAGTAAACAGAGTGGATTTGCGCGACGATTCATCTACAGAAGACGAAGAGAAGGTAAATCCCATCTATGGAAGCTGGCATATGAAAATTCCCGTCTCGCTGGAAAAAAGCAAATCGGCCACACAAACGATTCCGATTAAGAAAACATACACCTCTCCGCAAGGGTTTATCTTGGTAGCTGATAGATTAGTGCTGACACCAATAGAATCAAAGCTGATCCTCTCTTCTAAGATGAGTGAGCAAGAGAAGGCGCGTATGGAGTCGAAAGCCGAAGCAAGAATGAAGGTTCACAATTCGCTTTACCCTGACAAGGTCACTGCCCAAGAAGTGCGGGATTCCATCAGAACGAATGCAACAGTCATGTGGGAAATCGTCGATGAGACAGGCAAGGTTGTGATGGATACAAACGGGGCGGATGGGAGTTTTACGGTCCGATTGAACCAAACAAAAAGCTGACGTATCGTACTGTCTACATCGAGAAGGCAGAACCATCCGATTTGCTCATGACTTTTACACCAGCAAAACTCAACGAGCAGCCTGTAACCTTTACAAATGAAGGGAATACGTTTGTCTTGAAGTCGTTTCGCATCGAGCCCGATCCTGATCCAGAAACCGGTACATCCGGGTACGTCGGTATCATTGAGGCAGAGATCACCTACCACAAGGACACTGTAGAGTACTATCGAATGGATGCCGTTGGATTAGGCATTGTCAAAATGGAGAAAGGCGATCGCTCCAAGGACAGTAAGCGTCCACATACAAGAAAGATCACCATACACAATTTCCCAAAAGGAGCAGGAAGAGAGAATCAACCGGTAACGATTATAGGCACTAAGCTAATAAAAAGGTATGAAAATGTGGATTGGAGCTTTGACATCGTAAATCCAGCGCATTGAGGAAGCCATCGCTTTAGTCCTTCATAAATTGGCGTGCAGCTGATCATCCTACTACTGACAGCTCATTCCCGACGATTTCCTTTCATGGTAAACTGTCAT
The DNA here is from genome assembly GCF_013284365.1 of Brevibacillus sp. RS1.1. Lineage (NCBI taxonomy): Bacteria > Bacillati > Bacillota > Bacilli > Caryophanales > Paenibacillaceae > Brevibacillus > Brevibacillus sp. RS1.1. The sequence continues at coordinate 494,252 of NZ_JABSVA010000004.1, read as the reverse complement.
GTAAGTGTCATGCTTCATCCATTCTGTCCTACTAGGTGGTACATACATGCGGTCTATTTGGAAGATATACAAAACAGACTGGATTAACATTTTCAAGGTCCCGACTGGGATTTTTCTGATCATCGCCATCATTCTCATTCCTTGTTTATACGATTGGATCAACATCAAATCGGTATGGGACCCTTACGCCAATACGCAAGGGGTCAAGGTAGCGGTGACGAGCGAGGATCAGGGAGCTTCGGTTGAGGATAAAAAGGTCAACATCGGAGAGGAGCTCATAAAGAGCTTGCATAACAACCAGAAACTAGGGTGGACCTTTGTGGATAAAGAAGAAGCCAGAAGGGGTGTGGAGTGGGGCGATTACTATGCCAGCATCCTGATCCCGGCTGACTTTTCCGCAAGAATCACGGGAATTGTTCATGGCAACCTGAACAAGCCCGAAGTGATCTATACGGTCAATGAAAAAGTGAACGCCGTCGCACCCAAAATCACTTCATCGGGCGTTTCGGCGATTGCCAAGCAGATCAACGAGAGTTTTACGGAAAGCGTCAGTGAAGCCTTGCTCACGAAGCTTACAGAGATCGGCATTAAAATTGAAGAGCAATTGCCGACCATCCGTAAAATCGAGAGTGGCGTTTTCCAATTGGAAAAAAGCCTGCCTGAGATTCATGCCGCAGGGCAAAAAGTATTGGAGATTGAGAAGAAACTTCCCGAGATTCACGAGAAAGCGCAGATCATTCTGGAAGTGGAAAAAAGAATCCCTGAGATTAATCAAGCAGGGCAGGCCGTCCTCAAGGTTCAGCAAAACTGGCCGAAAATCAATGAGGCGGCGTCTGTCATTATCGCGATGGAAGACAAGCTGCCTGTGATTGAGCAAGCCGTTGGACGAATTGAAGAGCTGGATCAAAATTTTGATAAGGTCGCAAACGCAGTGACGACGGCCACAGAAAAAGCGAGTCGAGCCATTGAGATCGTTTCGGCTGCACAACAAGCGTTGCCGCGTATCGCGGATCTAACTGATAAGGGCGCGTCTGTTGCCGATCAGCTCAATGACTTTTTTACGAAGCATGACGGTGCTTTTGAAACGATTGCACCGCTGATCAAGCAAAATCTCATCCTTGCCCAGCAAGCATCGGATGCGCTCACACAACTCACAGACAGGCTGTTGCAAATCAATCCGGATCGCCTGCCTACTGCCAGTGAGGTAAATGCCGTGAAAGACAGGCTATCCAGAGCTGCAAATGTTTTGGGGCATACCGCATCGCTTGTAGAGAAAGTAAACAGTTATCTTCCTGGGCAGCTATTGAGTCATTTCGCAGAGAGGCTGCGCACGATTGAGAGCAGAATGAACCGGCAAATCGAGATTCTCGGCATGATTGCAAGCGCGATTGAAAACGGCAAGCAGCCTGCGAAAGATTTGGTGGAGAGTCTGAATCAGCTCTCGAAAAACACTAGCGCGGAATTGGGAGACATCCTGTCTCGTTACGATAGCGAAATCGTTCCGAAAATATCTGAGGGCATTGACAGGCTGAAGGTGATCACAGGAGAATCTGCCGATCTACTGCATAAGGCCCAAGAAAAACTTCCGGATGTCGAAGCGATTCTCAAAGAAACAAAGACAGGATTGGAGCTGGGGTTGGCAGAATTGAAGCGAATCCAGCAGGAGATGCCGCAAATACGCTCACACGTCCACGAGCTTGCAACAACACTCAGAAGCAAGTCGGATGCTTTTGCAAATGCCATTCGCGTAGCAGCGCCATTCCTGAAGAGCAATCTTCCTGCCATCGAGAAAAAGCTCAACGAGGCAGCGGCATTTGTCCAGAACGATTTGCCTAAAGCGGAGGCGGATTTGACCAAGCTGGCTGATTTTGTGCGCTACAAGCTCCCGGAGGTGGAGACAGGAGTCCATAGAGTTGCCGCATTGGTTCGCGATGATTTGCCTAAGCTGGAGAGTGCCATTGGGAAGGCCGCCGATAAGCTGAGAGAAGTCGAAGCGAACAACAATTTCGCCGACCTTGCCAAGCTATTGCGCGGCGACATTAAAAAAGAGAGCGAATTCCTCGCAAGTCCCGTGCAAATCAAGGAAAATCGCCTATACCCGATTCCGAATTATGGTTCGGCCATGTCGCCGTTTTACGGTGTGCTGTCTCTCTGGGTAGGTGCGACCTTGTTGATTTCCCTGCTGAAGCCGAATCCGGAAAATCCAGGCGGAGTGTACAAGCCGTATCAGTTGTATCTTGCCCGCTTGGGAACGTTTGTGACAATCGGGCTGTTTCAGGCGCTGTTCGTCACGCTCGGTGATATTTACATCCTCGGGGCCTTTGTAGCGGATAAAGCTCCGTTTGTATTGTTCGGTATGCTGGTTAGCCTGGTGTTCGTCACGATTACGTACACGCTCGTGTCCGTCTTCGGCAACGTGGGCAAAGGTATAGCGATCATCTTCATGGTTTTCCAATTTTCCAGCTCGGGCGGTACGTTCCCGATTAGCATGACCGCGCCATTTTTCCAAGCGCTGAACCCATACATGCCCTTCACGTATGCGATCAGTCTGTTACGTGAAGGGGTGGGCGGCATCCTCTGGGAAACGGTGATCCGCGATATACTCGTCCTATTCGGCTTTATCGGTATCAGCCTGTTTGTGGCGCTTGCACTGAAGCGTCCGTTGAGCGGAATCATTGAAAAGTCGATGGAGAATGCGAAGAAGACCAAGATTATTGGGTAAAGGTTACACGGAAGTTGATTGGAATTAGCAGGGTGTCCTCACGTAGATATCACTACTGGAGGGCGCCCTTTTTTTAAGGACAAGTGATTTTATGTCTTGGTAAAATATGGGTAATTGATGAATCATAAAGGGGGAGTGAACCATGGGGAGATGGTTTGGATACATTCTACTGACGATTTTGATAGGCGGTGTGTGCTTTTTTGTCATTACTCCACAAATCACCTTGATGTTGAGTATGTTCGTCATGATTGGAACCTTGTTTTATATTGTACACATTTTGAAAAATGAACTGCCTAGATTAGTTCAGGATCGGCTGGAAAGACGATTCCATAAGACAGATAAAAGACTCGAGGAATTACAGAACCTGTATAAGCAGGAGACTGAGTAGAGATGTCGGGGGAGAGGACGCCTAGTGATGCTATCAGTATGAAAAACTCGATTTCCTTAGCGTTGAAAATCGAGTTTCTCATTTTCGTGAGATTACCCCGAGGTGTCCCCTTTTTCCTGAACAGGCACGGAACGTGTCGCCAGTCGGGCAGCAGATACCAGCCCCAGTATGACGATAAACGTCTGAAGGAGCAGGGAAACGGTAATACCAACAGAAAGTGAAAACGCAAAGGCAGTCATCACAGACACGATGGCTCCTCCCATCCCAATAACAATCGCAGGCGTGAACGTATCCGCGATAGATAGTTCAGCAGATACTTTCCCTTCCTCACCAGATTTTGCAAGAGAAAACGCAATAGCACCACTTGTCGGGTGAGCCAAACCGATTCCGAAGCCCATAATGATCTGGCTAAAAATCGCAACTACGATACCGAAAAGATCCTGCTGAATTAACGTCAGCGGTACGGTACAAGCGACGCCGATGAGCATAATAACGAGACCGATGATCATTCGTTTTTTTCGACCGGCCCCTTGGTCTTTTTTATCCAGCTTCGCCTGTACATTGGCTGCCAGCGACCAACTGATTGCTGCGGAGGCAACAGCTAAACCAGCTTTGTCGGCGGTTAATCCTAAAATCGAAGTGAGTCCAAGGACGAGATACGTTTGTGTGCCATAATAGGCAGCGACAAATAGACCTCGAGACGCCATGACGGCAGGTAAGCCTGGGCGTGCGACGAGCGTTCCTTTAGGCATCAGCTTATACAACGGGACACTGAGGGCAAGCAAACCCGCGATGGATAGCAAAAAACCGTAGATCGAGGGAATTTTGCCGAGTCCAAAAAGCAAGGCACCAGTCCCTATAGCCAAGAAAAAAGGCAGAAGAAGACTACGATTGTTTGCCGCGCTTGCTTTTGGCGGCTGTAAGCCTCGGAAAGAGGGAGTCGTTAAGAGTGCAGACAGAAAGATAAAGGGAAGGATCAACCAGAAGACATATCTCCACGACAACTGTTCAGCAATAATCCCGGCGACATACGGTCCGAACAGGCCTGGAAGAATATAAGCGCTGGAGAAGACAGCAAGAATCTGAGGGCGAAGAGAATCAGGGTAGCGCAAAGTAATCATGGTATACACGCAATTGACCAAGGCACCGGCTCCGAAGCCTTGCATCACTCGCCCAAGCAGTAAAGTAAGCATATCTGGCGCAATTGCAGCAACTACAATGCCAAGGGCAAAGAGCACGATCGTGACAATAAAAGGCTGGGCAGGCCCTTTTCTATCGACGAATTGACCTGTAACCACAGTTCCAATCAGCTGAGCCAACAAATAAGCACTGAATACCCACCCATAAAGATCCTCACCTTGTAGCTCTCGGGAAAGACCGGGGGCGATTGTCGTGACAGCCAAGCCTTCAAATGCTGTAGCAGTTACCACGAGAATAATCCCAATCGTCAACGCTCGGTAATGCGTGCTCCAGATCCCTTCTGTGCTCATTATTTTCACTCCTTTTTTGTATATATTTCGCTTTGAAAGTTGTTATAAATACTGTTGCTACAACAACTAATTATATACAAAAAATGACATCCTGCAATGGTTTTTGTTTTTACAAGTTTTTTACGTTCTCATAAATGATATTGAGGGTTCTTCGGAATTGGTTCACTTCTTCTTCGGTCAATCCTGCAATGGTTTTCTTATACGCTTCAATGGAGGGAGGAAGGACTTCATCTTTTAAAAGTCGCCCTTTTTCCGTCAAATAAACGCGAAGGGAGCGGCGATCCTTTTTATCTGTTTCGCGATGAATGAACCCTCTTTCTTCGAGGAGGAAAAGCATCCGCGCGATATTCGTTTTATCTTTATAGGTGCGTTCTGCCAACTCGTTCTGGGTCAGACCTTCTTCTTCCCATAGCACGACAAATATCATCCACTGATCGATGGTGATGTTATACGGATTGCATACTTTTTGATAATAGTTGTTCAGTTTTAAATCCGTTCGTTTCACGATGACGCCAATATACTCATCCAATCTCATTGCGAAACCTCCTAGGTCAGGCAGTCAGGGCAACTGTTGATAAGACAACTATAAGGATGCTTCCGACAAGTGTCAATTTGCAGGGCTGATATGTTGGACGCATGAAAAAGCCAAATTTGCTCAAAATAACAGCGGGATTTAATACTTATCAAAAAGGAGAAGGAATAGATGACTCCAATGCTTAGGAAAGTTACCGTGTTGATGATTTGCGTGGCATTACTTGGTGTGCCGGGAATGGCAGCAGCCAAGGAATCGCAAGGAAATGTAAAGCAGGCAAATTGTATAAGGCCGAAAGAAGTAAAGCTACAGGGCGATATGCGCAGACTCTGGATTGACCACTTGCTGTGGGACCACACCTATATGGTAAGCGCCTTGGCAGGGCTGGAAGACAAAGACGCCGTACAGGCACGTCTCTTGAAAAACCAGGTGGACATCGGGAACGCAATCAAGCCGTATTACGGAGAGGAAGCAGGTAAAAAGCTTACCGAATTGCTGACCGAGCATATTACGATAGGCGGCAAAATCATTGACGCAGCTAAAAAAGGCGATCAGGCTACTGTGGCAAAGCTGGATAAGGACTGGCACCGGAATGCGGATGATATCGCCAAGTTCTTAAGTAGCGCCAACCCCAATTGGAACGAGAAAGAACTAAAAGAGATGATGTACGTGCATCTGAAGCTGCTCACTGATAATCTCCAGGCGAGATTGAGAAAAGACTGGCAAGCGGATATTGCTGCGTTTGATCAAGGAGAGGATCATATCATCTCATTGGCGGATGTGCTGACAGCAGGCATCATTAAGCAGTTCCCGAACCAGTTCTAAAAGAACTTCCTTAACAAAAAGAACGCCAGCACGTGTCGTATCCCGTGCTGGCGTTTCTTTCTTTTTATCCTTGTGCCGTCTTTTTCAAATAAGCTCTCCATGTAATGCACCATTGATCCGGATCATCGAGCACAGACTCTAACACACGGTGACCTGTACTATTGTGCGGCGCTGTTTTGACAATCTCCGGGTTTTCATAAGCTTCCTGTGAAATATGGGTCAGTGCCGCAACGTATTCGTCGAGCTCTGCCATGGAATAGGACTCTGTCGGTTCCAGCGTAAACGGTTCTGGCACGACGTACGGGTGGTGACTGGTCCAGTAATGGTGGGCAAAGTCGACCATCCGGCGCTGAACATCGTATGTCGTGACGCCCGTGTCTTCTTTTAGCTGCTGCCAGCTGTAGCGAACCTGCTCCAGGCGTCTGCCTTGTATATACGGAGCGCTCGCACCGCGGATTTGCAGGATTTTGTGATAGAGATAGTTGTTGTTGAGGCAAGCGATCTCGGCAACTTCTTTCAAGCCGTCAGCACCAAGAGCACGGACCCAAGCGTAAGAGCGCAAGACAGCTGGTGGTACCCCGTAAAAGCTGCGGACTTTCCCGATGCTGTTTTTCAAGTCATGCTTATAGAAGTAACGCTCTCCGTCGAAATCTACGATCGGTCCTGGCAGGAATGGCGCAAGCTCGGCAGTGACACCGATGGCGCCTGTGGCAGGTCCGCCGCAAGCGTGTGGGACGGAGAAGGTTTTGTGCAGGTTGAAGAAGCACATGTCAAAGCCAGCTTCCAGCGCGCGGGTAATGCCGAGCAAGCCGTTCGCGTTTGCTTGGTCGTAGCAGCACAGTCCCCCTGCGGCGTGGACGACATCTGTGAACTCCTTGATGCGAGAGTTGTAAATGCCTGTATCCTCTGGATTCGCTACGGCAAAGGCAGCGGTTCGCTCTGAGACGAGGCCCTTTAGCGCTTCCAGATCAGGGTAGCCGTTTTCGTCAGCAGGTACATAAATGATTTTGAAGCCTTTGACTGCGGCCGTTGCGGCTTGGGACGGGTGGGAAAAATGGGTGGTAATAAACTCGTTGCGCAGCTCTCCCTCGCCGCGAGATTCGTGGTATTTGCGCACGATAGAGGCTTGGGTAAACAACGCCTGTGTGCCACTGCCCGGTTGGAACGAGAATTTGTCCATTCCCGAAATCTCTCGCAGGTACAGATCGAGCTGATACGTCATCTCCAGCATCCCTTGGACAGTGGACTCGTCTTGCAACGGATGCAGCTCCGCCATTTTCGGCGAGCGCACGAAGCGTTCATTGATTTTCGGGGAGTATTTCATCGTGCAGGTGCCTTGCCCGATCTCTACGTTAAAATCCGAACCCAGAACCTCCTGCGAAATGCGGGAGTAATGACGGATCACGCGGTACTGACTGATCTCGGGAAGGTTTGGCCGTTTTTTTCGGCGCAGGCTGTCTGGCAGCTGAGAGATGCCATCGCCTACGGTCTCTACGATTTGTGGCTCGACGGGTGGTACCTCGACGCCACGCTCACAGGGCTGGCTCAGCTCGAAAATGACAGGCTCATCCCACTTTGCTTGATGGAAACGGCGTACCTTATGGTCTCTCGGAATCCGTTTCATTTTGTCGATGGTTCCTTCGGATGTTTTCATGGGCGGTTTCCTCCTTTTACACGATGTTTTTTATAGCGGTGACGAGTGTATCAATATCCTCCTGGGTATGAACCTCTGTGACGCAGTAAAGCGCACATTGACCCAATTCCGGGTAGTGTTCAGTCAAATCAACTCCGCCGAAAATTCCTTTGGCGAGAAGCGCAGCGTTGATGTCTTTGACGGTTTTGCCTGTTTGGGAGAAGTCGATCACGAACTCCTTGAAGAAAGGAGCGGCGAATTTGGCCTCGACTCCGGGAATGGAAGAGAGCTGTTTGGCGGCGTATTGGGAGCGCTGCATGATGCCTTGCCCGACTTCTTCCATGCCGACAGGTCCCATCGTCGCCAAGTACACTCCTGCGGTAATACCCCATAGCGCGGTTTGCGTTCCGACGGATTCCTTGCCTTTTTCACGTTTGGCAAAAGAGGTGCGGTCGTACGCGACATCTCCGAAGCCGTATTCGCCTTCGACCTCTGTCGGAGCGATTCCAAACAAGCGGGACGGATATTCCATGACGTAGGTCGGATCGTCATGCGTCGCAATAAAGCCGGATTGCCCACCTCCGTAATGCATGTGTACGCCAAGCGGCTGCAAATCTCCGCACACGATGTCCGCGCCGTAATTCGCCGGAGCTTCCATTACGCCAAGAGAGATGGGATCGACGCCGACTACGCAAATGGCACCGGCTGCATGGGCCAAGTCTGCGATTATCTGTCCGTTTACTTCCACAGAGCCGAGGAAGGTCGGGTTTTCGAAATAAACCGCTGCTGTATCTACACTGAGCTTTGCTTTTAGATCATTCAGGTCAAGTCTGCCTGTTTCGTTCTCAAAATCGATCAAGGTGACGGTAAGATCAGGGGACGTATAGTTTTTGATGATCATGAGCTTGTCGGGATGGATATTTTTCGAGACCAACAGCTCGGTGCGTTTGGTGATACGTGCTGCCATGCGCAGAGCAGTAGAAGCAGCCTGTGCCCAGTCAAAAGTCGGAACGTTCACGACATCCATATCGACTAGCTCAGCTACGAGGCTTTGGTACTCGAACAACGCTTGAAAGCGGCCTTTGTCTTCATAAGGCTCACCAGCATAGGCGGTCACAAACTCTGCGCGGGAGTTGATTTCATCACAGACAGCCGGAACAAAATGCGGCCAGCAGCCTGCGCCGAGGAAGCTGATATTTTCTTTCGTGGTTTGGTTTTTGCTCATCAGCTGATTGACGTGGCGCTCCAGCTCGTATTCCGTCAAAGCTTTCGGGATGTTCATTTTATCTTTTAGGCGCAGCTCCTCGGGAATGTCGGCATAGATATCCGCAATGCTGGAAAAGCCGATTTCAGTAAGCATTTTCTCTTTGACTTCAGGTGCAGAATTCGGAATATACGGGTGGGCATAACGCTGTACGCTCATCTCAGGTTCCTCCATCTCTTCGTTCGAATATTCAGTCGGAATAACGAAAAATTAAGCCAAACCTCCGCCGTCGACGACCAGTACGGAACCCGTCACCCAGGATGACAGATCGCTGGCAAAGAACAGGACAGCATTGGCAATATCTTGCGGAGTACCGAGACGCTCCAACGGACGTCCTTCGGCGGAGGAGGCGAGGAATGCTCCTTCATCCTTTTCTAGTTGACGCGCTTCTTCACGCAACAGAGGTGTGTCGGTATCGCCTGGTGACACGCAATTTACTCGGATGTTTTGCGGACCGTGGTCAATTGCCATTGCCCGTGTCAGATTGACGACACCTGCTTTTGCCGCGCAGTAGGCCGCCGCCTTGTCACCGCCCTTGATGCCCCAGCCAGAGCCAGTGTTGATGATGCTGCCCCCGCCTGTTTTCGCCATGACAGGGATGACGAATTTGGAGAGGTTGTAAGCCCCCTTCAAGGAGACATCCACGACCAGATCCCAATCGTCCTCTTCCAGCTCGACGACCGTCTTTCTTCTGATCACGCCTGCATTGTTGAATAAAATATCGATGCGACCGTACGCTTCCTCGATCGCCTGCGTTACTTCACGACAATCCTGTTGGGAAACTACATTGCATGTAAAATAACGGGCTGACCCGCCCTCTGCTACGATTTCTTGTGCCGCCCTTTCCCCGAGATCCTCGTTGATGTCAAGCAGCATGACGTTTACTCCAAATTGGGCCAGTCGTTTCGCTGTGGCAAGTCCGATACCGGAAGCAGCACCTGTCACCAAGGCTACCTTTCCTTGCAGATGGAATACCTCGTTCGTGTTTACCATGGTTGATCACTCCCCCTAGATGAAAAGTTTATATTGCAATCACTGTGCCAAGTGCGGAGTGAATCCCGCTGGGTAACATGCTCCTTACTGGATCGCAAAAAACGAGGCTCCGGCTGTGTTTCGTACCGTCATGACAGTGACAAAAATGGCAATGAGTTGTCATGATTGGCAAACATCAGTGGCAAAATATTTGTGAACTGTCTAAATATTTCATAAAATAGAGAGTAAGGACAATAAGCAGGGAGGGTATCCATGGTTTCGTTGGATCTGTGCAAACCAGCCATCGAAAAGGTCATTACAAGCATTTCAGATATATTGAACGTGGATGCAGCGGTGATTAACGAGCGCGGCCACTTGGTCGTGAGTACGGAGCGCTACTTGAAACAAAAAGGGGAAAACGTGCATGTGCCCTCGATTGAATTCGTGTTGGCAAAAGGACAGTATGTGGTAGACAAACCCGGCTCCATGGAAATGTGCAAAGGATGCCGTTTTCTCGACAGCTGCCCCGCCAAAGTCGAGCTGCTCTCTTCGATTAAGGTAGCCAATCATGCAATCGGGGTCGTTTCCCTTACATCCTTTACGAAGGAAGGTCAAAATCGCCTGTCCAAGCATACAGAGAGATACCAGCAAATCCTGACAGAAGTCAGCGAGATGATTACAGCGATTGTACAGTCCCATGCGACGAGACAGACCGAATCGTCTGATGACTCCATGCGGCTGTTGAAGGGGGCGCTCGATACCGTCGCCGATGCGTATTTCACCTTTGACCGAAGTGGCAATGTCATTCACACGAACGCCAGCGCACGTAGATTGCTGTCCCAGCATGACCTGCTGCCAGCGGAGGTTTCTCGGATGCTGTTGCCGTCATTATCCGGGATGGCCACGCATTCTTTGCCGATCGCCAACTGTCTCGTTGACAAGCTGGACGCTTCGACCGAGGCCACGCCGATCATCGTCAACAATCAGCTCATCGGCGGCGTGCTTCGCGTGCAGAGGGAATCGCTAACCGTTCCGCGTTTGATGGATCATCAAGGGAGCCGTTCGCCCGGCAAAGCGGATAGCCTTGCTCAAATCGTGGGAAACAGCCCAGCCATCAAGCAGGTCAAAGAAATGGCGATGAAAATCGGTAACAGCAACTCCACGGTACTGATTACCGGCGAAACAGGGACAGGCAAAGGGCATCTGGCAAAAGCGATTCACGAGGCAAGCACCCGGGCTTACTACCCGTTTGTCGCCATCAATTGTGCCAGCATTCCGGAAAATCTGTTCGAAAGCGAATTGTTCGGTTACGAGGACGGCGCGTTTACCGGAGCCAAAAAGGGAGGAAAGCCGGGGCGGTTCGAAATGGCAGAGGGAGGTACGCTTTTTCTGGATGAAATCGGCGATATGCCGCTCTCGTTGCAGGCAAAGCTGCTGCGCGTCTTGCAGGAAAAGGTCGTGGAACGGATCGGCGGCACGCGGTCGTTTCCTATCAAGGTACGAATCATCGCGGCGACGAATCAGAACCTGGAGGAGCTCGTGGAGAAGAAAGCGTTTCGTGCCGACTTGTACTATCGGTTGAACGTCATTCCGATACACGTGCCGTCACTCGCAGAGCGCATGGAAGACATCGAGCTTTTGGCTGTTTCATTTATGGAAAAGTACGGAGAACAAGCAGGACGCACCTTCTTCGGAATAGCACGAGAGGCGATCAACCTGCTCACACACTATCACTGGCCGGGCAATGTACGGGAGCTGGAAAACGCCATCGAGTACGCCATGAACATGGAGCAAGACACAGTTCTGACTGCGGACAGCTTGCCTCCGCGCCTTCGTGCTCGTCCTCCAGTGGCACCTTCGCATTCAGATCCAGCTATCAAAGCGAGGGTCGCCGATGCACAGGCGGACGCCATTCGCGCTTCCCTTCAAAAGCACGGCAGTGATTTGAAAGGAAAGCAGCGGGTAGCGGAAGAACTCGGGATTGGGCTCCGCACTTTGTATCGGAAGCTAAAGCTGCTCGGTATTTAAGGAATCGGGCATGAACTTGGTGTAAACTTATGGGAGAAACGATGTGGGAGGAAGAAGCATGAGTGAGCTGAATGCCTTATTTCGGAAAAGAATCGGCATGCCAGAAAATGAAACGATTACCTTCGATACATTGAATCGCCTCCTTGATCTGACAGCATTGGCGATTCCTTTTGAAAACCTGTGCGTTATAGATGAGCGAACGAGTGTAATCTCCAGACAGTCCATCATGGAGAAGATACTGATCAGAAACGAAGGCGGTCTTTGCTACGAACTCAATCCGATGCTGTATTTCTTTTTGCTGGAAAATGGCTTTGACGCCCATCTGATTCGCGGAGTTGTTTACAAGCATAACGTTGGCGAGTATTACACGATTGGCCGGACGCATGCCACGATTTTGCTTACACATGAGGGGCAAACGTATTTGCTCGACACGGGCTTCGGTTCGAACCTGCCGTTGAAGCCTGTTCCGTTAACCGGGGAGACTGTGTCTTCGCGCAATGGTGAATTTCGGATTAAGAAAGAGCAGACGGAGTATGGCGATTATGTACTCGAAATGAAGCTGCGGCACAAGGATACGGACTGGAGGATTGGCTATACGTTTGATTCGCAGAAGCTGGTGACGGATGAAACGGAATTAAACGAGATTCAAACGATTATCGCTGATCATGAACAATCTCCCTTCAACAAAAGCCCTTTACTTACGCAGCTGACGGAGAGAGGCAATGTTACGTTGACGAACAGTTCTTTTACGCAATGGGTCGATGGTGTTATGACGAAAGAGACAATTGATGAGGAACGGTTTAAAAAGCTGGCAAAGCAGCATTTTGGGTTATAAGGAAAAAGGAGAAGCGATTAAAAACGATGAAAACCCATCAGATGCTCGTAACCTGATGGGTTTCATCATGAGGTTACTGCTGTGTTTTCGAATTTTCCAGTAGTTTCATCGGATCAACGGGCATACCATTTTCAAGAACTTGGAAAGCAAGGTGCGGTCCAGTGCTACGTCCCGTACTTCCTAACAGCCCAATGAGCTGGCCTTGGGTCACAGTAGCGCCAGCGGTGACCTCCAGCTTTTCCAAATGAGAGTAAATGGTTTGATACCCGCCTTCATGCTCCAGAATGACCTGATTGCCTTTCCCTGTTTTTGTATCGTATTCAGCTTTGATTACCTTACCTGAGGCGGCTGCTTGAACGGGCGTATTCAGGTCGTTTAAGATTTGCAAGCCGATTGTTTGATCCATAGGGCTTTTGATTGTACCTTCTGCGGGGACGACGAAGGTCTGTTCGTTCCCTAGTGCTTTTTTTGCATCCGTCAAAGTAAAGACGCCTAGAGCCAAGACGACCACGATACCAGATAAGGTCCACGTATACGCCCGTTTTTGAAAGTGACGAATCATTTCTATTCTCCTTTTTACTTGTTTTTTGGAGCTGGAGAACCCGGCTGTGAAGTGAATTTGTTTGGCGTCGACATACAGCTCGAGCATTTTGATCATGGTGTATCCGTAGCGGGGTACCTCTGTCTCCTGTAAATAAGTCAAAGCCAAGGCATCACAAGCCATTTCCTGATCCTGACGCATGCGAGAAGCGGCGTACCATAACAGCGGGTTGAACCAGTTGAGGATCAGCAGCACGCTCATGATGCTGTTCACAGGAATATCTCGTCTTTTCCAATGCGCCAGCTCATGTAAAAAGATGTGACGCAGCTCATGCTCATTGAGCTTGTCTAAAAGATTTGCCGGCAGCCAAATTTGCGGTCGCCAGATTCCCATCAAGGCTGGGCTCGTCATCTGATGACTCATGCGCAGGGGAATGGATTTGGAGATGCCCATCTGCTTTTGGCAGTGGGAAAAGACGCGCAAAACAGCTTTATCCTGTACGAACCCATCGTTTTTTAGCTGAGAAAGCAATCGATATATACTGCGAGTCATGGTGATAGCGAAGATGGCGACACCGCCGATCCAGATGAGGGAAAGCAGGCTGATCCAGGAAAAGCTCGCTTCGTTTGCTAGAGAGGCGTCTGGTTGGAGGGCAGATTCTTGCCGATGTAAAGCCTCAGCAGCGAGAACAATCGGTTCTGTAGGCGGGGGCGCTTCCTGCATGGATGTCCAAGGCGAAGGAGGCAGCCAGTTATACAAACTGATCGAGCTGTCTATCGACCAAGGAACCGCGAGCTTCCAGAGAAGCAGGAACCATACGGCGTGGTGCCAGCGGATGGAGAAATGCTTTTTGCCGAGCTGCTGGCAGAGCAAGATCAGGAGCACAAGAAGACTAGCCTCGAGGGAGTTATACAGTGTCCACGTAAATGCTTGATTGAGGGTGAGTGTGAGCCATTGCCAATCCACCAGCTTATTTCTCCTTTTCGGAAAGGATTTTTTTCAGCTCGTCAATCTCTTGGGAGGATAGTTTTTCCTCTTTTAAAAAGTGAACCAGCATGGGCTTTAAGGCCCCGCCGTACACGCGCTGCAAAAAGGATTGGCGCTCTTGGCGCTTGCATTCTTCCTCAGTGAGCACAGGGGAATAATAGTAGACGCGATTGACCTGCTCATAGGTGAGAATACCCTTTTGCGACAGGCGGCTGAGCAAGGTTTTGATTGTGTTGTCTTTCCACGTTTTGTTGTCTCGCAGGGCGTGGATGACATTGGCTGCTGTAGCGGGTGACTTTGCCCAGATGACCTTCATAATTTCCCACTCGGCATCCGAGATTCGCGGTTGCTCGTCCATGTAAGACACCTCCCTCGATTACATTTGTAGTCGTTGATTCTGTTTTAAAGATTACACTTGTAGTCATCGGGTGTCAACTATCATTTTGTAAATCCGTTCCAGATGAGCATCGTTGGAAGATGACGAGCGAATTGATACACTGAAGAAAAATCGGATAAAGGCTGTGATAGAGATGAATCTGGCCGAGCAGTTTGGCGATATGGATATTTACTTGTTTGATCAGTTGTTAAAGGGAAGGGTTACGAAGGAAATGCAGATACTCGATGCCGGTTGCGGTTCGGGGCGGAATTTGGTCTACTTTTTGCGAAATGGTTATTCGGTGTACGCCGTTGACCAATCGGTAAAAGCCATCGAGGCTGTACAGCGAATGGCATCGCAACTGGCGCCGAGCTGGTCAGCGGAGCACGCTCGTGTGGAGCCGATTGAGAGCATGAGCTTTGAAAAAGAAAGCTTCGATTTCATCATCAGTAATGCCGTTCTACATTTTGCTGAAAACGAAGAGCATTTTCGCCAGATGCTAGAGGAGCTGTGGCGGGTACTGAAGCCAGGAGGCATTCTATTCATGCGCCTTGCTTCCTCGATCGGGATTGAGGATGCTGTACAGCCACTAGGAAACGAACGTTATTTGTTGCCGGATGGAAGCACTCGTTTTCTCGTAAATGAACGGACGATGGTAGGCATGACGGAAAAACTGCAAGGCGTGTTCCGGGAGCCAATCAAAACGGTGAATGTAGCCGGACAGCGTTGCATGAGTACGTGGGTAATCAAAAAGAATGGCTAAGCACCAAAAGCCGCCTTCCTGTAGGAGAGGCGGCGTCTTTTTTCTCACTCAAAAATCACGTGTCTGATCAAAAATAGTAAAAAGCTCGTCCACATCTACTTCTACACCCGCAGTAGCCAAATTTTGTTTTGCCGACTGAAGCAGCTCATCGAGCACAACGAAAATTTCTTCCCGCTCAACCGTTTCAATAAAGCCAGTCCGGCGATCCATTTTGTTGAAAGTCTCTGTGTACTCTTTGACCAATGCACGCAAAGCAGTTTGTATTTCTACCGCATTTGTCGCGTCTTCGCTGCTTTGCTTTTCGAGCGCGCTGATCGCGGTGTTCATTTTTTTATACAGACTGGCGGCTTTGTTGGCGTGGGTTGTTGAGATGTGCTCCCTGCCATCCCAATCGCGAAACGGATTGGTCAAATTATTGGCCAGCCATTCGGGCTTGCGCGGTTTGGTGATGGACAAATCCAGCCCGTTTTTCACTTCTTTTTTGTAGGCGGCTTTAATGGTCTTAGCCGCTTCCGCTGGGAGGCTTGTCATCCAGAGACTGGAGAGCTTGGGACATTGATCTGGCGAAGGGAACTCATCTCCGGAGAAGCCAAACAGATCGTAGGTCGTAAACGTCAGTAGCTCCTTCAAGTGCTTGATACTGCCCAGATTGCTGAGGGTACCAGGCTTGCCCCGCAGACGGATGTTCTGAAGCGAAGGATAGCGTTGGACGAGTGGCTGCAAGTCCAGCTCCACTACATCATGCAGATTGAGACCCCCTAGCTGGTCGAGTCCACGGTGAAGCGGCAGCGAATCTGAGAATGTGGCGGTCAGCCAATGCCCATCCTGCTCGGCATCTATGAACAGGTTGGATGAAATGTCCTTGCCCAGTATGAGATCTCTTAGACAATCGTTCAGATGGAGTGACTCCAGCCCGTCCGCGTTTTGGAGAGAGAATTTACTGAGATGGCTTCCTGTCAGATCTAGAGAGGAGCCATTGGCTTTTTCCAGGTGAAGCTCCAGAATAAACGGATTGCTTTTGACAAAGGTAAGCAAGGAATCGGTCGGCTCCTCTGCATAGATTCTTGTCAGGCAAGGGAGCTTTTCCAATTCTGAGATGTCCGTCAGGCTTCGCAGGATGTCAGCATGAATGACGTTGTTAGATCGGCGTAGGCTCGTTCCGCCCAGCGAAATCATCTGGTCATCCTTTGCGGCCTGTTTAAACTGCTTGCGACGTTCCTCGGGAATTTGATTCCACTTGTGTTGACGGTACAGGCTCCCTCCGACATCCCAACTGCCGTAACTCCTCGTCTCTTCTGTCACGAGAGGGGGTACATTCCCTACTTTTATGTAGCCTTTGGGCACTGCTGGATCAACATACATGTGATCGAGCTTGTTGTTCCAGAAGAAGTAGTCGCAATATAAGGGCTTCATCTGGTACAGCTCTGATTCATCAGGCAATGTATCGCTGCTCCAGTCCAGCTCGAGGATACTGATGAGGTTGGATTTACTCGAGCCAGACTCTTTTATCGATGTGACCTGGCAGGCTGTGTACTTTTGGAGCTTCTCGACAAAAACACAGTAGATGTCTCCGACTGTGGGCGTCATTCCTACCATCCTTTCTATCTTGCAGGGCTTGTTATTATCGCCATTTTTACATATTTTTCATAGGTTGTCGTTGTTCTTGCTGTTTTCTATAATGAAAAAATAAACACAGATCGGACATAACGGCGTGTGAGAGGCGGCGAAGAAATGAAGAAAGAAGAGAGCACACAGAAGTGGATGAGCCGCGTATTGGAAGCCATTGTTGAAACGTCTCGCGATCATTTGTTAATCACGGACCATGAGGGGTACATTCGGCTGGTTGGCGATTCGTCCTATGAAGTGTACGGCATCGGGAAGGAGGAGCTCTTGGGCAAGAACGTCATCGAACTGGAAAAAAGGAAAGTCTTTTCTCCATCTGTCACGCGAAAAGTCATGGATGCCAAGACGCCGCAGACGATCATGCAGGAAATACCCGGCGGTCGAAAGCTGATGGTGACGGCATTTCCCGTCTGGAACGAGGATGGCAGCATGCATTCGGTCATCAGCTATTCCCATGACCTGACTGAAATTATGGAATTGAAACGGCGCTACGAAGGTCTGACAGAGCAGCTCAAGCAGTTTGAAACGGAGATTGAGGAGCTGCGCGAAAAGCATCAGGAGGGCTTCGTGGCAGTGAGTCAGCCGATGCAAGCCATTGAGCGTCTCATCAAAAAAGTGGCGGCTGTCGATTCAACTGTCCTGATCCTCGGGGA
The DNA here is from genome assembly GCF_013284365.1 of Brevibacillus sp. RS1.1. Classification (NCBI taxonomy): domain Bacteria; kingdom Bacillati; phylum Bacillota; class Bacilli; order Caryophanales; family Paenibacillaceae; genus Brevibacillus; species Brevibacillus sp. RS1.1. The sequence continues at coordinate 476,620 of NZ_JABSVA010000004.1, read as the reverse complement.
ATCGGGGGTCGGGAAAAATGTGATCGCAAAAGAGATTCATCGCAATAGTCGTCGTGCGGGTGGACAATTCGTGGAGATCAACTGTGGCTCGATCCCGGAGGGCTTGCTGGAATCCGAGCTGTTTGGCTATGAGGCTGGTTCGTTTACAGGAGCCGCCAAGCAGGGCAAGCAAGGGATTATCGAGATGGCGAACCAAGGGACTCTCCTCTTGGATGAGCTGGGGGAACTGCCGCTGACGTTGCAGGCCAAGCTGTTGAAGGTGATTCAAGAAAAACGGCTGCAACGCGTTGGGAGCACACAGTACCGCGACGTGGATTTTCGTTTGATTGCCGCCACCAATCGCGATTTGGAGAAGATGGTGAAGGAAGGGAAGTTTCGGCAGGACCTGTATTTTCGCCTGAATGTTGTCCCGATCCACGTCCCGCCGTTGCGAAATCGGCCAGAGGATATCGCAGCTCTCCTGAAGCGCGTCGTGCGCTCGCTCAATGAACGCTACGGAATGGACAAGCGTCTGGACCCTGCTGTCACACATGCCTTGATGCAGCACGAGTGGCCCGGCAATGTGCGCGAGCTGGAGAACGTCTTGGAGAGAATGGTGGTCACAGCGGACGAAGAGGTGATCACTTCTTCGCATCTACCTGCAGAAATCAGGTTGGCAGGGGAAGAGCAGGCAGCCATGGAGCCGAGTCTGGCTACTTCCAAGATGTCGCTTCGGGAGGCACTGGAGCAGGTAGAGGAAAAATGGCTGCGCTATGCATCCGAGCACTGCCGGACCACGGGAGAAATCGCGGAGTTTCTCGGCATTAGCCAGCCCTCTGTCGTACGGAAGCTGCAAAAGTATCGGATTCGTTCCAAGTGATTCAAAAATGAATATTTTATTCAAAAATGAATCGAGCATTCTGGTGTTTTTGATTCAAAAATGAATAATTTGATATACACGTAGTGTGGGAAACGTGATTTCATCATGCTCTGGCGTTTGGCATAGGTATTGCTACATATCGTAGTTGAGTTTACAAGCAAGCAATCCAACCAATACCATCTCGAACGAGGAGAGGAAACCATATGTCCAAACAACGTCAATTTGTAAACGTAGCTGCAGGTGTGCCAGGTCCTAAGGGAGCGGCCCTGATTGAAAAAAGAAAGCAGTTCGTTCCAAAAGGTGTCGGCAACAACACCCCTGTTTTTGTAGAGTCAGCTTCAGGTGCATTGGTTACGGATGTAGATGGCAATACGTACATCGATTTTGCCGGAGCGATCGGGACACTGAACGCCGGACACTGCCCGCCGGAAGTAGTTGAGGCACTGAAAGCGCAACTCGACAAATACATTCATCCTTGCTTCCATGTAGGGATGTATGAGCCATATGTGGCCTTGGCTGAGAAGCTGACGCAAATCACCCCAGGCAGCTTTGAAAAGAAGACGATGCTCGCAAACAGCGGAGCAGAAGCAGTAGAGAACGCGGTGAAAATCGCCCGCAAATACACAGGACGTCCAGGCATCATTTCTTTTAGCCGCGGTTTCCATGGTCGTACGCTTCTCGGCATGTCACTGACTTCCAAAGTGAAGCCGTACAAATTCCAGATGGGTCCATTCGCTCCCGCTACGTATAAAGCGCAATTCCCGTATCCACTGAATAAGCCGGAATCCATGACAGATGATGAGTACGCGCAATTCTGCGTGCGTCAGTTCGAGGACTTCCTCTTGACTGAGGTTGCACCGGAAGAAGTGGCTGCCGTAATTATGGAACCGATTCAGGGAGAAGGCGGCTTTATTGTTCCGCCTGTGTCCTTCGTTCAAGGTGTCTATAACATTTGTAAAAAGCATCAAATCCTATTTATTTCCGATGAAATTCAAACAGGCTTCGGTCGTACTGGCGCCATGTTTGCATCTACTCATTTCGGTATCGAGCCAGATATCATCACCATGTCCAAATCCATCGCGGCAGGCTTGCCCATCTCTGCGGTTACGGGACGCGCAGAAATCATGGACGCGCCAAACCCGGGTGAGATCGGCGGTACCTATGGAGGAAGCCCGCTTGGCTGCGTAGCGGCGTTGGCAGTCATTGAGAAAATGGAGCGCGAAGACCTGTCTGGCCGTGCACAGGTGATCGGGGACAAGATCAAAGCGCATTTTTACGCGTTGCAAAAAGAGTTCCCTGTAATCGCAGAGGTGCGCGGACTGGGTGCAATGTGCGCCGTAGAATTTATCGATCCGACAACCAAACAACCGGCGAAGGAGCTCGTTGCTGGCTTGACCAAAGGCTGCTACGAGTCTGGCGTCATCGTGCTTTCTGCTGGCGTCCACAGCAACGTACTGCGCTTCCTGTCTCCACTGGTTATTACAGACGAGCAACTGGAAGAGGCGCTGGACATTATGACGGATGTACTGAAAAGCCAATACGTGACGAACTAAAACGCCCGAGGGGGGTCTCCATACTCATGAAAAAGCATCTCTACATCAACGGACAATGGAAAGAAGCAAAAGAATACGCGCCGCTCTACTCCCCTTATTCCGGGGAGCTGCTGGCTGAAATCGCTCAGGCAGATGATCATGACGTCGACGAGGCGATTAAGGCGGCAAAAGCTGCTGCCAAAGTCATGGCAAAAATGCCAGCTAGTCAGCGAGCTTTGATACTAGAGAAGGCTGCTGCGATTATGGAAGCACGCAAGGAGGAATTGGCGGTCATCCTCGCACAGGAAGCCGCCAAGCCACTTCGCACGGGTCGTGTAGAAATCGCTCGGACAATCCAGACCTACAAGTTCGCGGCGGAAGAAGCGAAGCGCATTCACGGAGAGACGGTGCCGCTCGATGCAGCACCGGGTGGTGAAGGTCGTCTTGCTTTTACAGTACGCAAGCCGATTGGCGTAGTCGGCGCGATCACGCCTTTTAACTTTCCATTCAATCTCGTGGCACACAAGGTCGGGCCTGCCATTGCCGCAGGAAATACCGTCGTGCTGAAGCCAGCGAGTCAGACGCCGCTTAGCTCGCTGATCCTGGCTGATATTTTTGCAGAGGCAGGCTTGCCAGCAGGAGCGCTCAACATTTTGCCTGGAAAAGGCGCAGTCGTAGGCGAAAAGCTGGTCAGTGACAGCCGAATTGCCGCGATTACGTTTACGGGAAGCCCTGCGGTTGGAATCGCCATGAAAAACAAAGCGGGACTCAAGCGCGTGACCTTGGAGCTTGGCTCCAACTCCGCAGTGATCATCGACCACAACGTGGAAATTACGCAAGCATTGATTGATCGTTGCGTGACGGGTGCCTTTTCCTTTAGTGGTCAAGTGTGCATCTCGCTGCAACGCGTCTATATACACCAGAGCAAGTACAAAGAATTCCTGGAGAAGTTTAAGACTGGCACAGAAAAGCTCGTGCTAGGTGATCCGCTGACCGAAGCGACAGACATGTCCTCCGTGATCTCCGCCAAGGATCATGAACGCATGGGAGCATGGGTACAGGAAGCAGTAGAAGCAGGCGCACACGTAGTTACTGGCGGGAAGCCTGTCAGTGACAACCTCTTTGCCCCTACGATTCTGACCAATGTGGGTGCGAATGTTTCCGTTTCTTGCCAAGAGGTATTCGGTCCAATCGTAGTCGTTACACCGTTTGAGACGATGGACGAAGCGATTGAAGCGGTAAACGACTCCCGATTCGGCTTGCAGGCAGGCATCTATACGAGTGACATTCACGCAGCTATGCGGGCAGCGGAAGAGCTGGAGGTCGGAGGCGTGATGATCAACGACATCCCGACCTTCCGCGTAGACAACATGCCATATGGCGGTGTGAAAGACAGTGGTTTTGGCCGCGAAGGTATCAAGTACGCGGTCGAGGAATTAACGGAACTAAAATTAATCGCGATCAAGCTGTAACAGCGAACGACGGGCCCGATGAGGCTCGTCTTTTTTTGAAAATAGCGTCTTGTAGGCGACTTTTCCGATTTCCATAAATTTTCATATATGAAACCGCTTCATAAAGTTGTTTGGTTTAGAAGGTTATGTTAGTCTAGCGTGTGGAGGCAGACTATGTTCATTTTTGCGGAGGAGTGTTTGATTACACTTGGCTTGTTGCGCAGATGAAATAGTCGTTTTTTTATGCGTAAAGGGCATTTCTTACATGAAAAGGGGACAATCATGATTAGTCATTGGAAAGGGGCCAGTGGGTTCCGGTTATTTCACTGGATCTCCCTGGTAGCGATCGTGGCATTGTTGGCAGGCTGTTCACCGTTTCAGGGGAATGAAAATGGTGCAGATAACGGGCCTGCGCCAGCCAAACCTGAAAAAATCGAGCGTTACCAAGGGGAAAAGAGCAAGGCAGTGTCGATGGTCTACACGACGCAAAGACAGCTTGCTCTTACTTTTAATGGGATGGCGGATAAGGACACAATGAAAAGATTGCTAGATGAGTTGGACAAGTACCACATCAAGGCAGCTTTTTTCATGCCAGGAATGAGAGTAGCTGAGGAGCCTGACATTGCCCGAGAAATTGTCGCCAGAGGTCACGAGATCGAAAACAATACGTTGAACAAATCGGAGTTGCAGGGCCAACCTTACGAGAAAATGTACCAAGACATCGAGTTGACCAATGAGGTCATTCAAAGAGAAACGGGCAAAACACCGCGGTATGTCAGAACGAAGTCGGGTGAATACAACGACGATCTCCGTTTGGTAGCTGCTCACAATGGACAGGAAGCCGTCGTGTCCTCCAGTCTGTTTCTGCACAATTGGCAAAAAGAGACGGAAGCTGACAAGAGACACTATTTACGAAAATATATGAATCGCGGCGGCATCATTGAGATGGATACAGAAGAGAACAAGTCTGTAATCGAAAACATCCGTCTTCTCGCAGAGGCAGCTACTGATGTCGGATACAGATTTGTCCCATTACATAAGTTGATTGCACTAGGCCAGGAGCGTAAGCCGCTGAAAGAAATTCCAGGTTTTGATGCAGCCAAAATGAATGCGGCGTATGACGAAGCCAAGCCAAATCTCATCTACCGAAAAGAAACAGACAAAAAGATGGTCGCCTTATCCTTCGATGATTGGGGTACGGATCAAACGGTTACGAAGATTCTCGATATTTTGGACAAAAAAGGAGTAAAGGCTTCGTTTTTCCTTCGCGCAGATGGTGTAGAGCGAAATCCAAACTTGGCGAGAGCGATTGCGGAAGCGGGACACGACGTAGCCAATCACACCTATTCTCATCCGGTGAATACCAAAATTGCGCCGGAAGAATTGCAAAAAGAGATTGTCAAAGCCCATCAGATCATTACCGAAGCAATTCAGCAGAAGCCGACGATGTATTTCAGACCGCCAACCGGGGCGTTCGACGAACAGACACTCAAGGCGATTGCGGCAACGGGCTACAAGGATATTACGATTTATGATGTGACGCCGTCCGATTACGACAAGAAACGAAGTGCAGACGATATCGTCAAAGACATTATGGAGCAGACGCGGAGCGGAAGCGTGATTCTACTACATATGCTCGATGATATTCACACAATAGAGGCGTTGCCTAGCGTAATTGACCAGCTAAGAAGCAAAGGATACACACTTGTACCCATGACAGAGATGTTTGGCCAATAAAGCCCAAAATAAAACAGGGAGAGGGAGCCAGCTTATGAATTTGTACGAAGGGATTGTGGAGAGGAAGGAAAAGATTGCTGTCGTCGGTCTTGGGTACGTAGGCTTGCCGATAGCGATGGCACTTTCCAAACGTGCTTCTGTGATTGGATTTGATGTAAACAAAGAGAAGGTAGCAGCCTATCAAAAGGGAAACTTTCATGATGCAGGCGTGGATCAGGAGCTGACGAGTGAAGCTGCTATTGAATTCACTTCAGATGAAAATAGATTGCAGGAAGCGCGATTTTTTATCGTGGCCGTGCCTACCCCGGTCAAAAGTGGCAATGTTCCAGACCTGAAATATGTAGAAAGCGCGTCCCGCATCGTGGGCAGACAGTTGAAAAAAGGGTCAGTCGTTGTCTTTGAATCAACTGTTTATCCTGGGGCAACCGAAGATGTCTGCTTGCCGATCTTGGAGACGGAATCGGGTATGCGTTGTGGTATAGACTTCAAGATCGGCTATTCACCAGAACGCATCAACCCGGGAGACAAAGTAAATCGTCTGGAAAACATCGTCAAGATCGTATCGGGGATGGATGAAGAAACACTGGGAATCGTAGCAAGCGTCTACGAGCTCGTGATCAAGGCGGGCGTTTATCGAGCGGAAAGCATCAAGGTAGCGGAAGCGGCAAAAGTTATTGAAAATGCCCAGCGGGATGTCAATATTGCGTTTATGAATGAGCTGGCGATGCTGTTCAATCAGATGGATATTCCGACAAAAGCAGTATTGCAAGCGGCAGGAACCAAATGGAACTTCCTCCCTTTTACACCGGGGTTGGTCGGAGGACATTGCATTGGTATCGACCCTTACTATTTAACGTACAAAGCAGAAGACAGCGGCTATCGCTCCCGCATCATTTTGGCAGCTAGACACATTAATGATGGCATGGGGAAATATGTCGCCCAACAAATCATTAAGATGGCCGTTCGCGCGAAGCTCGATCTTCAAAATGTACGGATCGGCATATTAGGTCTGTCCTACAAAGAAGACTGCGCAGATATTCGAAATACAAAGGTGACGGATATCATTGGAGAATTGAAAGAATACGGCATGAATCCGTTAGTCGTGGACCCGATGGTGAATCCGCGGGAGGCATTCGAGGAATACGGCATCGAGCTGTCAGAGATGAAGGCTCTCCACGACTTGGACATTGTGGTTGTAGCGGTCCCGCATGCTCCCTTTGCCCAGATGGAAGTCGCTGATTTTGCCACGATGTACGGCAAGAATGCGGCAAAAATCATGATTGATATAAAAGAGATTTATTCCAAAGCTGACTTTGTAAACAGTGGATTTCATTACTGGAGCTTATAAAGCAGTGGAGGGGAGAGAGCGGCAGTGATGAAACAGTTGATCGAGAAAATAAAGCGGAGAAAGAAAGAGAAAATCGAAGAAGTACTGACGGTTTCCAAAACAGAGAGGCGCGTGCTATCGAATGTGCCCGACCCGGAGAAAATTCGTGTCCAAGTGGACCGCCGCGGTGCTAAAGATTCGGATGAGTCAGGAAAGCTGGAGGACCCGGAATACCTGAATCGCATTCGGATGCTGAGTCTGCGCTATATGGCGGATTTCCCGGTGACGCTATTGACCAAAAAACAGCGGATCAAGGACGGAATCAAGGCCAGAGCCGTCGACATTTCTTCGACTGGACTATTAGTTGAACTAGATTCGGAGAGGGAAGACATCCAGGTGGGACAAGTGTTTATGATCCATTGCACAATCCCGCCAGGTACAATGCCAGAAGGCTATGAGTCAACGGTGAAGCTGGATGCAACGGTTGTTCGCTCGTTTACCCAGGAGGAGGACGGGAGTCAGAAGTTCATGCTCGCCTTCGAGTTTTCCAAACCGCTGACTGACTATTTTCGCAAAAAACGCTGGGGATACGCCATTTATATTGCAAGTACGTTCCTGTTTTTCGCTGCGGCTTTTATCGTGCTCATGCGCGCGGAGAGCGTGATTTATTTCAAATACAACATGTACTTGTATTTGTACAGCTTGATTGCCGCTGCCTTTTTGCTGACACGGTATTTATTCGGTGCTCTTTATCGGGGGGTTCCCGTCAATCCGGACTATACGCCGGGTGTGAGCATCATTATTCCGTGCTTCAACGAAGAGCAGTGGATTCACCGGACGATTTTGAGTTGTGTGAATCAGAACTACCCGATTGATAAGCTGGAGGTCATCGTGGTAGACGACCGCTCGACAGACCGATCAGCAGAAGAGATTCAAAAGGTCATCGATATGATTCATAACGAGGCCGAGCGCTATATGACCCGCGAGCGCGTGAAGATGCATATTCTCTCTGAAAACGGCGGGAAACGGGTCGCTTTGGTCAAAGGTGTGGAAATGGCCAAGCACGATTTGGTTGTCTTTGTTGATTCAGACAGCTTTTTGGAACCGACTGCGATTCGCAACCTCGTACAGCCCTTCCAAGACCCGAAAATGGGTGGTGTTGCAGGGCGTACAGATGTGGAAAACAAGTTCACCAACGCGATCACCAAGCTGCAAACCGTTCGTTACTACATTGCCTTTCGCATCATGAAAGCGGCTGAGTCGTGGTTTGACAGTGTTACTTGCTTGTCTGGGCCGTTGTCTTGTTATCGCAAGGAATTGATTTTGCAGCATTCCGAAGCATGGCTGAATCAGAAGTTTCTTGGACAGCCTGCCACTTTTGGCGATGACCGAAGCATGACCAACTTTATTTTGCGAACACATCGGACAGGCTATCAGGATTCTGCGATTTGCTCGACGATTGTGCCATCTGACATGAATGTATTTTTGAAGCAGCAGATGCGCTGGAAGCGTTCGTGGTTGAGGGAATCTTTGCGTGCCAGCGGCTTTATTTGGCGCAAGGAGCCTTTTATGGCGATCTTCTTTTACATTGGTCTGATTGTTCCTATCGCTGCTCCCGTCATCGTACTATACAACCTCATATACGTCCCGCTCGTTCATCACGTTTTCCCGGGCACGTTTTTAATGGGCTTGCTGCTGATGGCGCTCTTAATGAGCTTGGCCCATCTGTTTTTCCGCAGAAGCAAGCTATGGGTTTTCGGAATTGTCTTTTGTGTGTTTTATGAGCTGGTGCTGTTGTGGCAGATGCCTGTGGCTTGGGTGACATTCTGGAAATCTACGTGGGGTACGCGAGAAACGCCGCAGGACGTCGAAGCGAGATTGAAAAAGGAAGCCCGAAAGAAGAACAAAAAAGGCTTTGGGCTGCCATTTTAAGAGGGAAAGACAAAGGGAGTGAGGGTGTCAGGAGTTATGGGGAAAACGACGAGCGATGTCTTGGACTATCGGAAAAAGGATCGTAATAAATTCATCAAAACGCTGAGCCAGGTAGCTATCTTAGTCGTCCTGGGTGTCATGTTATATAATGCCGTATTTGATTGGAAGAAGTATGAGGAGCCGAATAAAGCGAGCTGGACGAATGACAAAGGCTTTATCGCCATCTCCTATTTTGGCGTAGGTCGTACGGGTACACCGAAATTAGTAGCCAAGGAGCAATTGGACGAGCAGCTGCAGGCGTTGTATGACCAGGGCTATCAAACGATCTCGCAACAAGATATTTTGGACTTTTACAAGAAAAAGAAGCCACTTCCTGAGAAGGCACTGTTCTTAGCCTTTGAAGATGGCCGCAACGATTCCAGCTTGTTTGCCCAGCCGCTTTTGGAGAAGTACAACTTCAAAGCAACGGCATTGTCTTACGGCAACAAGATGGGAAACAGCGAGAACAAATTCCTGCAGCCGGAAGACATGAAAAAAATGATGGAAAATGGCTTCTGGGAGCTCGGTTCCAACGGCTATCGGTTGACGTATATCAATGTGTTTGATGATCAGGGCAATTTCATCGGGGTGAAGGATGAGAGTGAGTTATCGAATAAAACAAAGGTAGGCTATTATAATCACTACTTGATGGACTTTATCCGTGACAGCAATATGATCCCGATAGAAGACAGAAGCAAGATGGAAGCGAGAATCAACGAAGACTACAAGCTGATGAATGATACGTATATGAATCAATTGGGCTTTGTCCCGGGTGCCTATATGATCATGCATGCGAACACCCTGTATGGCGGGATGAATCGCTTGGTAGCGGATGCGAACGACGCGAATATCAAAAAGTATTTTACGATGCACTTTAACCGGGAAGGAACCGCCTACAACGACAGCGAGGGCGATCTGTACAACCTGACCCGCGTGCAGCCAGAGCCGTACTGGTACACCAACCATTTGTTGATGCGCATCCAAAAAGACACCGGCGAGAAGATTCGCTTCGTTCGCGGCGATGAAGAGCAAGCCAAAGAGTGGGACCGTCTCGGTGGCACCGCGCAATTTATGGAGGATCAGATCGTCTTGACCTCTCCAGCTGCTGGTTCTGGCATGTTATATTTAAAAAACAGCGACAGCCAGAAGGATATCAAGCTTTCTGCCAAGCTGGAAGGGAATGTAATTGGGAAACAGTCCATATATTTGCGCTATGATCGGGAAAAAGGCAGCTTTGTACGGGTCGTCCTGCATGATAATGAGCTGCGCGTCGAGCAGAAGAAGGAAAAAGGCGAAGTACAGGAGCTTTTCAAGACGGAATTGAGCCAAGTGATTTGGAATCCCGAGGATTTGACCTTCGACCGTGCCTCTGTTTATACGAGAGAGCAAGGCGAGTCTGGTGCTCCCAAGCTGGAAAAATACCCGATCAACATTAAAAATACGCGTCCAATCGAAATGACTGTTCAAGGCGACCGTCTCAGTGTTTCCGTGAACAATACAATACTCTTGGACAAGCAACAGATCGACCCAACCATTAGTAGCGGTGGTGTTGCATTGGAAGCGGCCTATAGTGATGTGAACAAAAAGGACGACATTTACGACGGGGTGTTTGCGGACGTACAGATTGCATCCCTGGAACAACCAAATGGTGAGCAACAGATGCTGTTCAGTAATGTGCAGACAGGGCTTGCAGGAGTCTTTCGTTCGACCAAGAAAGCTATTTCTGCCACAATGGACTGGGTCATCGACACCTTTTAAATCCGAAACAAGGGGGATCTGTGTAAGGTGTCAAACATCAAGAAACGATCGATCATTTTGACGGCTCTTCTGATAGTAGTGTGTGTCATCCTCGTATGGTACATGATGAAATGGAATGATACCGCAAGCTTAGAGAGCGTAGATGCGGCTAACAACACGACCGAATTGTCTGCCTGGGTGGTAGACTGGCAGTGGGAATCCGGTTTGGAGGATTTCCGCAGGATAACGGATGGCTTGTCCAGTGTGCAGGTCTTCGCGGCGTATTTTGATGAAAATGACAAGCTGCACTTTACTGATCGCATGACCAAGGCGATGCCTGAGATCAAGGAAGTATCGAAGCAGGGTAGCTATGTCGATCTCGATTTGACCATTGTGAATGATCGTCTTAACAGTAATGGTACGCAGGTTCAAAAGGACCCGTCGATTGTCAGCCGACTCATGGCGACAGATGCAAGCCGTACCAAGCACATTATGGAGATCAAGAATGCCGTGATCCAGAATGGCTTTCATGGTTTAGAAATCGATTATGAGAGAATTAACGAGAAAGACTGGGACAACTTCCTTACTTTTATCCATACCCTGTATCAGCATATGGAGCAGGAGGGAAAGTCACTTCGCATCGTATTGGAGCCGCGCGCGCCGATTGAAGAGTTGGCATTGCCAAAGGGTCCTACTTACGTCATGATGGCTTATAATTTGTACGGTACGAATACAGAGCCAGGGCCCAAAGCTGATCATGCATTTATTGAGGAGCTTGCCCATCGCATGCAAAAAGTGCCGGGTGACAAGGTTATGGCCCTATCTGTAGGCGGATTTGACTGGGCTAGTGATGGCAAAGTGACGGCAGTGACGGAAAAGCAGGCAGCAGACTTTGCTGTGTCGAGTATCGAGCCACCCAAGCGGGATAAAGCGAGCGGCAGTCTGTACTTTGACTATATCGGTGAAGACGGCAAAAAGCACACAGTCTGGTATGCGGATGAAGAAACGCTGTCTCAATGGGTTTCGGTTGCAAAGAAAGCGGGTATTGAGAAAATTGCGCTTTGGCGACTTGGTGACATGGGGGATGGGACGTTGCAGTATGTGAATCGGTAGGGGGTTGGGGTGGGGGAAGAAGCGAATTTCCAGTCTACGCTTCGGCCTACGCCCCGCAAGGGGGAATTGACTGTCCGCTTCGGAATAAATGGCGGGAGCGCTTCAAACGTAGAAGTTTCGAGGATGTCATTCATAAGTGAAGCTTAAATTCCCCGCCATTTATTCCGAAGCTAGGCTGGGCTCCAGAGGCGCTTGACTGGAAATTCGCTTCTTCCTACGCGGCCTTATTCACATCTTGGAAAGATAAAATGAAATACGAAAAGCAAGATGGCTATCACTGTGGGGACAATCTATCCGGAATTTACTAGAATGTTTTTCGATCAGGATGTAACTTTGTACCGGAGATGAACGTTATAATGCTAGAAGCGGTAGTCTGCTCTTTTACAGGGTGGCTGCTGCCTATTGATTTTGGACATCATTCATAGGAGCGTGGAATTTTTGGGTCTCTGGGAAGCTTTTGTTGCGATTGTGCTGGGGCTAGTAGAAGGTTTGACTGAGTTTGCCCCTGTTTCCTCTACGGGTCACATGATCATCGTGGATGACTTTTTGTTCCATACGAAAGATTTGTTCTCACCTGAAGTGGCCAACACCTTCAAAATTGTCATTCAGCTCGGCTCGATTTTGGCTGTCGTGGTTTTGATGTGGGATCGGTTCATGAGCTTGCTCGGCCTCAACAGACTGGCGGGTAAGCGTGAGGTTCAGGCAGGACCTCGACTGAATTTGGTTACGGTCATTGTCGGTTTGATTCCTGCGGGGATTCTCGGCGTTCTGTTTGACGACTACATCGATGAGTATTTGTTCTCGACGAAGACCGTGGTAATCGGACTCGTTCTGGGAGCTCTGCTCATGCTTGCTGCGGATTGGTTCCGACCAAGACGTCCCAAGATCGAGTCGGTTGATCAGATTACGTACAAGCAAGCATTTCTAGTCGGACTTATTCAATGCTTCTCGCTGTGGCCTGGCTTTTCCCGTTCGGGTTCCACGATCTCGGGGGGCGTACTGTTGGGCATGAGCCATCGGGCGGCAGCAGACTTCACGTTTATTATGGCGGTGCCGATCATGGCGGGCGCGAGCTTTTTGTCGCTGTTGAAGCGTTGGGATGCGATTACAATGGACAGCATTCCGTTTTTCGTCATCGGTTTTATTAGCGCGTTTGTGTTTGCGCTCCTGTCGATCCGATTCTTCTTGAAGCTGATTAATCGCATCAAGCTGACACCTTTTGCGATTTACCGTCTGGTGCTGGCAGCAGTTATTTACTTTGTGTTTATGTAAGATCCATAAAAGTAGGGTAAAAAAGCTGGTTACGCTTTAAGCGTTAACCGGCTTTTTTGAAGTGAATGGGAGGTTATTATCCGATTCTTCTAAGCCCAATTTAAAAGATCTAATCCACCGAAACCAACCCTTGCATGGATAATTGTACCCGGAAGAGTAGTAATTTTCTTCCCTTTGAAGGGTCCGCCAGATTCTGCAACAGGGGTAATGTGAGGAGGGAACAGTAAATCAACCCCACCAAATCCGCATTGGATATTGATTTGCTCAGTTCCTCGTAGTTCTGTCCAACCCAAAGTTGCACTCCCAATAGAAAGGTGAATCGAAGCATTTCCTGATAACTCATTGAGGGAGACGTCACCGCCACGCATTTGAATGTTAATGTTTTTGGAGTGTGTGATTCCGGCAACTTCTCCGAATTGACCTTGTATCGCTACATCCCCTTCTCCACCATTTAAAATCATAACGCCCCCGGTAAATGAGGCACTGACCTTTGTTTGTATGGGAACATGAACCTCTGAAAGGATTTTTTGCTTCTGTCTATGGCGAAAGTATGTCCCGATATTACGACCTTCAATAACAAGAGTACGATCAACCCGTTCGATACGCGCAGGAAGAAGGTGCTCTTCACCTGCCGAAACCACTGTAGCATCGGATTTTGCGTCAAAACAAATGATCAGGTTTCCGAGGACATTCACGTCGATGTATAGCTCCTCGAGTCCAGTTGCGTCTATCTGTTTGACTATTGCGGGATTTTTTATAGCTCCGATCGGGAAATTAGTTAAAGTTTTAGGGGGGAGTAAAGGCATCATGTCACTCCTTCATCTCTTCTCTCTTCCCCCCTATTTTACTAAAGCCAAAAAACGAAAATAACCAACCTGAGACTGATTTAATTGATCATAAGCTTATTTAATCATTCGCCTTTATCTCGCTCGGTTTTTCAATAACAATACCGTTTAATTTAAGAGTGACAGGATTCGCAATCGTATCTCCAACCGGGCATGTCTGTTCTAAAAATTCCACAAAAGACTCGACTTGCTCTCTAGGAGCATCAGTTTTGATATGAAAGGTGTATCGGATTTCAGAATACCCACGTCGGACATCAGACTTGTTCATGAAGCCATCCGTATCGAGATCGCCTTCGACTTCCACCCAAAAATCGTCGAGTTGAACGTTAAACTTCCTGGCATATACTCTGGCAACGATAGATTGGCAGGCGCCTAATGCGGAGAGTACCAGTTCAACCGGGTTCATGCCGGTATCCGTACCTCCCAAGCTTTTCGGTTCATCGATGGTTATCTCGAAATTTCTGGAACTGGCCTTCACAACCATTCCCTTCTGTAGATGTGCAGTTGCTTTGAATGTTTCAACAGGCATGATGCACACTCCCTTCTGGATAATCAACACAAGTAAACTCTACCACAGTTTTCCAATTGTTATTATGAAAATTCTTACATTTATGCAAACAGGTGTATCGTCCACTACATACTGCTAATAAGAAAAAGGGGCTGTCTCAAAAGTCGATTTCCCGACTGAGAGACGCCCCTTCTATCTTTTATTTCAAAAGATAAACCGCACGCGTAGTCATAAAGCCTTTGACATCTTCACCTTTATCCAGCTTTTGCTCGACGAAAGGAATGCCCGCTTCTTGCAGACGTACTTTCACTGCATTGAAATGGTGGAAGTCTACGACCAGCGTTTTGTTGCTTGCTTTGATCTCTTCAAGCTGCTTTTTCACTAATGTATTGGCGCCAGACTGCCCAATGATATGAGAAGCATTTACCATCACCATATTGGCGAGTAAAATGACGACCAGAACCTTGCCCGCATTGCGGAAAAAGCCCTTCTGAACATCCAAGACTGCCAGCGCAATCAAGAGTGGAATCAACCAAAGCTGTGGAACATAGCGCGCCCACCAGCTTTCCGGATTAATCAGCACGGTTACGAAGAGCGCCAGACTGATCCACAAGAAAGGAGCCGCTTTTTTTCGATGAGTCCCCAAAAGCAACGCGACGAGAAGCAGCAATGTGACAATCATAGCTCCTCCGAAAAGCGGCCCGAAGCCAGCTACACGCACGTCAGGAGAGTAGAACACGGCGAGCTCTTTCCATGTGACCGTAAATGGCACCTTCCATGTAGGGCTATGGGGTGTTGCAATATTCTCCGATTTGGAAAATAAGGAGATAGCCAGATTTTCTATGCGGGAATTGTCTTTGAAGCCATGCGGGCTGTTCGAGGTCATGATATCAACGGCACCTTTGCCCGCCAACGGATAAAACGGATGTCCCTTCGTTAGCGTGTTGGTGACATACGGATTGAACCCGACAACCCCTACGGTGATAACCAGACTAATCGAAAGCCATACGAGCATGCTTTTGATGTGCTGACGGCGATCATAGAAAAAGAAGAGCACGAGAATAGCCAAGCCGAGCAATCCGGCATACCCCAATGCCGTGAATTTGATCTGAGCCAGCAGCATGAGCGCTGCGCATAGTGCCAGTAGCGTCCAGGCATGGTAGCGCTTATACAGCAGATACCCGAGAGCACAGAGGATCAGCACGAGTGAACCAAGCTGTCCGTCAATATAGAAGGAAGTCGATTGCGTAATCACGGTGGGATTGAACGCTGCGAGAAGCGCGAAGGCAATTGCCGCCCCTTTTCTCTCAGGGAAAGCAGTTCGGATGGCAGCGAGTGTCAGGAAAAAGGACGATGCAATTAACAACAGGTTGAATATTTTGCTAACCTCAATCTGACCAGTAAGTTTATACATGACCGCATCGAGCATCCATGGACCTTTGGCGTAATGATTGATCCACAGGTGAAAGGCCGAGAGAACCTCTTTATTATCCATCTCATCCACTTCTTTTGAACCAGGAGGCTTGAGGATGGGCTGGTCATGAACCGGATTCCAGCCGTTGGTTAGCTTCACGATTGCTTCTTGATGATATGTTTGTCCGTCAAAAGAGAGATCAAACGTATTGGCGCTGATGAAGTAGCTGATGCCTGAAACAATCGCCAGTCCAGCCAACACGGAGAAAAACCAGGCCCGACGACGTGAACTTACGAAGACCGACACCATCGCGCCCATCGCAGCCAAAGCCGCAAAGAGGCCAATCCAAAAGCTGGCGGCCGTCACGGATACGCCGAACAAAAATAAAACCGATGTGCTAAGCACAATCGTAGCCATAAACAATAGCAAAGCCGTCCCGAGCAGGAACGAGTACGTAGCTGTACGGTTATTCATGAACATAATCTCCTGTCTACGAATCTACTAGCCAATGAGGTTAGGGAGGTTCGCTGCCAGCAGATGCAATACGGTCGCAAGCAGCACCCCGAGCACCAGACCCCCGGCAATTTCCCATCTGGTATGTCCCATGCTTTCACGCAAAGGCTTGGTGGGAAACACGTCCGGATGTTCCTTTGCGAGCTTGTTAAGTGCCTCTGCATGTTTTCCTACCGCTCTGCGCAAGCCAGTCGCATCGATGATCACAATAAATGTCACAGCCACACCCAGCCCGAATGCAGGATGAGTAAAGCCCTCCTGCAAACCAATCAAAAACACAGTCGTGACCATGACAGTTGTGTGCGTGCTGGGAAATCCGCCGTTCCCGACCATTTCTTTGGCCCGGGACCCAAAACGGAGGTAATTAATCAAAAATTTGGTTATTCCGGACACGAGCCAGCCGATAAACGGCGCTAGCGCATATAACATGAGAAAACTCCTCTACGTGATGATTACGATTGAGAAATGACGACGACGCCTACGACGATAATCGCCAGACCGGCAATACGTGTAAGGGACAACGGTTCGTTGAAGATCAAGAAGGACAGCGCAGCTACCAACACGTATCCGAGTGCTGCCATGGGATAAGCATAGGAGAGCTGCACCTTTTCGAGCGCAGCAATCCAGATAAACGCAGAAAGTCCGTAAAGCGCAAGTCCCACCATAATCGGCAGGTTCGTGAAATAGTGCAGGAACTTCAGTAGCAGCATGTCATTGTTGCTGGTGAGCGAGGATGCGCCCATCTTCATCGCGACTTGTCCACACGCACTGAGGATCACAGAAATGATGATGAGAACAATTGATGGCATAGTCTGATCCACAACCTATCTGTGCAAGTAACTTATTTCAATTCAAATACGTAAATAATCCCGGCCACCATGACGACATACAGGAATACCGTAATGAGAATCGGCTTGTCCTGCAACAAAACTTTTTCCGGACTGCCGCCCTGGCCTGCAACGGTGATCAAATACAGGTAACGGAAAATACCAAAGATCACGAGCGGAATGGTCCACATCAAGTGAATCGTGCGTCCCGATGTAAAAGTGAACAAGGAATAGCTGATGATTGTCATGGTCGTCACAATCGTATTCAACTGATTCAACAACTCGGACGAATAACTGTCGAGCACTTTGCGATGCGTTCCTTTATCTTGCTGCAACAAGATCAACTCGTGGCGACGTTTGCTGATGGCCAAAAACAGCGCGAGCAGCATCGTGCAGAGCAGAAACCACGGCGTGAACGGTGTTTGGATCATCAGACTTCCACCGATGGCACGCAAAACAAAACCGGCAGAGATAATCATGACGTCCAGAATGACCACATGCTTCAGCTTCAGCGAATAAGCGACGTTGAGCACAAAGTAAACCAGCAGTACGAGCGCGAATAATCGGTCAAAGTAATAAGCACTAAACAGGGATCCTAATAACAAAAACACACCGAATGCTAATGCGAGGGCTGGCGGCAATGCACCAGAAGCCATGGGCCGGAACTGTTTTTCCGGGTGATTTCGGTCATTTTTGATATCGACAAAATCATTGAGGATATACACACAGCCGGATACAAAACAAAACAGCAGGAAGGCCAGCACTGATTTTCCAATGACATCCGGACTTACTTTGTGCAAGGAAAATAGCAAGGCAGCAAAGACAAGCAAGTTTTTCGTCCATTGATGTGGACGAAGCTGCTTCACTAATAGGTAGACCATATTTTGTCGAACGCGTGGCGTTGTTTTGACGTCAACTTTAACAGAATTTGATGTTGCCCCCATATCTAACCCCTATCCTAATATCGAATCTTGTACCTTCTAATGACGGAAAATGTAAAAAGAAGGTTACACCTGTAATATGGTAACATAACTTCCTCCATAAAAATTTAAGGATACCAGAAAAAATGTGAACTTGCGAGAAAGAATGATTGTCAAAAATAATAGCGGGGTTTATAAGAAAACGCAGCCCTCGTGATGGAGCTGCGTTTTTCAGGTTTTCTCTTTTTAATTCACTCGTGGAATAGGAGTGGCGGCTTTTTTTCGAGAATACAGGAACAAATTGAAAAGAACGATCACGAGTACGATCAATTGCGGGATCGTCGTTTCCCAGCTCGCGTAAATGCCGAGAGTCGGTGCGTACAACAAGTAATCGCTGCTGTGTGCAGATAAGCTTCCCGTCACCTGCAAAGCGTGGATGCTGACGCCGACGAATTTAAATGCCATGTAGTAGAGCAATAGGCTGGCAACAAAAAAGAACGGACGCACCGGAATGCGTGCACTGAGCTTGATGATGACAAAGCCAATCACGGCCAAGACGACAAGCGCACTCAAAATGCCGATCATTAGGTCTGTCATGGAGATTGTAGCGGCCATTCCCATATAAAAGATAATCGTTTCTGCCCCTTCGCGGGCGACAGCGAGAAACGCGGTAAATGAGAGTGACCACAGAGCTCCTGTTGCTAAAGAGGAGCCGATAGATTTCTCGACAAATTGATTCCATGCCTGCAAATTGGACTTCTTATGCAACCAGGCACCGATCGTCACCATAAAGAAGACGGCAACCAGTCCGGTTACTCCCTCAATCGTTTCTCGCGAGTTGCCTGTGGACAGGTTGGAGAAGACGACACTGAGGATGACGGCAAGAATAGCGGAAACTACGATCCCGGCAATTGACCCAGACCAGATCCATTTGCGCTTGTCGGCATTGCCTGACTTGTTCAGGACAGTAAGGAGAGAGACGATGATCAAGATAGCCTCGAGTCCTTCGCGGAACAAGATGAGTCCCGCATCCCACGCGGTGTATGAGGACGCTGTCGCAAATGGCGCAAGCTCTGTCTTCATTTCCGCAAGATTAGCGGACGCCTTTTCCCATTGCGGGGGATTTGACAGGATGAGTGTCGGGACGGCGACCATCTTGGCTTCGATACTGCTGTAGGTAGCAGGCGATTTGGTCATGACTACGCCTTCTACAGAGGGCCAAGAGGTGATAAAGGTCTCCATTTTGTCCGAAGCAGCGTTTGCGTCGTGATTGGCGATATCGGTTTCTACCGATGCAAGGAGTGCCAGTAGAGACGAGATGGTGGGCTGCTCGGAAGAAGGACTCGCAGCGTCCTGTTTGACTGCCTTTCCTGACAAATAATTGTCCACGGTAGTAATGAGTGCCTGTACTTTCTCTGCGCTCTTTTTAGGATCGGGTGGTTCTGTGTTCAGGGCAATGCGCGCACCGCTGATTTTGATTTCCATATCCCCGTAGACGGCGGCATCTTCCGTTCGAACAAGACCCTCTGCCTTGTACCAGCCGGCGACGAAGCTGTTGTATGATTGCTTGGCTTTTGTCAGATCGCCTTCCGTGATGGCTGTCATGCTGTTTTGCAAGAGCGGTAGCAATGCCGCAATTTGCTTGTGTGCGCGTTCTTTTGGCTGACCGCCTTCTTCTTTGGACGAAACGTAACGATCTGTTGCTTTTGCCAAAGTGGAGATGGCTGCTTTTGCAGTGTCGGGATTCGCCTTTGCTTGAGCAAGGGCTTTTTCTGCTTCCGCGATTGCTTGCGTCAAAGCTTGTGCATCTGCCGAGGTTTCTTCCGAATTGCCCTCCCAGACGCTCTTCATACCGCTGATCGCTTTAGCTGCTTCTTCCCAGTTGTTATCCCCACTGCTAATCAAGGCATCGCTAGAGAGGGCGATCATTTGCTTGAGCTGCTCTGGCACCAGCGGCGCGGCTAAAGCGGCAGACAGAGCAGATGTCCATAGCAGCATGCATGTACAAAGGATAAACAGGTAGCGTTTCAAGGTGTTCACTCCATCCCAGGTAGTTGGTTAAAATAGCTTGTCCCCGATGTATCCGCCCTCACTTGCACCAGGTAGACAGGCGTACAAACCACTGCCGACATGGGTGATATATTCATTGAGTCGGTCGACAGATGCGAGCTTTTGTTGCATCGGAATGAATTGCTTGCGTGGATCACGATTGAAGCAAATGAACAACAGCCCAGCATCGAGCTGACCAGTCTTAAGGTCCATTCCACTTGAATAAGAGTATCCGCGCCGCAAAATTTTCACTTTGCCCTCCATATGGGCCAGGGCGGTATGGGAATTCACAGGAATAACGGGTTTACCCTTGGCATCCTTTCGATCCAGCTCTAGCTCGTCGAACTCATTTGCTTTGCCAAGAGGAGCACCGGTTAAACGGTGACGACCAAATGTATTCTCCTGATCGGTGAGGGTGGAGCGATCCCAGACTTCGATCCTCATGCGGATTCGACGCATGACCATGTAGCTGCCGCCTGCCATCCACGCGGGACTTTCAGCCGTGTTAGCCCAGACGACTTCATTTGCGGTAGCAGGATCGTTCACCGGCGGATTGTTCGTGCCATCCTTGAAGCCCAGCAGATTTCGTGGTGTGGAGCCAGTCGGGTCAGATGCACTGGTACGCTGGAAGCCTTCCTGGAGCCAGTGGAGGACAGCTTTGCCTCGAGCGATCCGGGCCAAATTCCGCAGGGCATGGAAGGCGACCTGTGGATCGTTGGCACAGACCTGCACGACAATATCGCCACCAGACCATTCTTTTCGCATTTCATCGCTGTTGAAGCGAGGTAAATCAACCAAAGGAGCTGGGCGTTTGGATGCCAGACCAAAGCGCTCGTCAAAGAAAGAAGCGCCAAGCCCAAATGTGATCGTCAATTTCATTGGGCGAAGGCCCATGGCTTCTCCCGTGTCGACAGGAGGAAGAAGGGCGTGATCGCTCTCCTCATCGACGTTTTTGCCGGCAGTCATGCGTGCTGCTGCCTGCGTCCAGCTTTGAAACAAGCTGCGGACATCCCCTAGCGAGGTCGTAGTCAAATCAAAAGCACCCATGCAGATAAAATCCTGCATAGGTGTAATGATCCCGGACTGATGCTTGCCATAAAAGGGAATGACCTCATCTGCACCGGTCGGAGTGGCACTCGTCTGCTCATTTTTAGGAGAGGAGGGCATAAGGGTATTAACCCCAGTCGCTCCTAACAGCAGTCCGATCCCCCCGACACCAGCCAACTTCAGAGCTTCTCGACGTGTGAATTTGTTCGCTGTGGTGTTTTCGAGATGCTTGTCATTCATCTTGTTAGCCTCCTACGATCTTACCCATTTTGGATAAAGGCTCAGCCAATGCATCGAGGGACTGACTCAGCTTTTTCACTTGGTCTTGCTTCAATTCCGTGTATAGCACATAGCCGTCGCCTTTGCGGTATGGTGCGAGGGCTTTGTCCAAATCAGCAAAGCGAGCTTCAATTTCAGTTGCAAGAGCAGCGTCTTTTTCCGTAACAGCAGGCTTCAATACTTTGTAAATTTCGTGAGCGCCTTCCACGTTCGCAGCGAAATCGTACAAATCTGTGTGGGAATAGCGTTCTTCCTCACCAGTGACCTTGCTCGACGATACCTCATTCAAGAGCTCTACCGAACCCGTTACCAGCATAGGCACATCGATTTCGACGCTCTCTACCTTCACGCGGAGCTGCTTCACATCTTGCAGCAGTTGATCCGCCACTTTACCTTGGTCAGCAACCGATTTGGTTTCCCAGAGAGCTTTTTCCAATTTGTGATAGCCGCGCCATTCGTTATCAGGCACATCGCCTTCGCGGGCATCGATCCAAGGGTCAAAATCGCCGAGAGATTCAGCGATAGGCTCGATTTTCTCAAAGTAAGCACGGGCTGGAGCATACTCCTTTTTCGCTTTCTCCATATCGCCTGCTTTGACGGCGTTGGTAAAGCTCTCTGTTGCTTTTACGAATTGGTCGGTTTGGTCAACGACCCATTTTCGGTATTGATCAATAGAGGCTTGCAGCTCAGGAGAAGGAGTAGTGCTCGCTGTCGCGGACTGATCAGCAGCGGCAGGCTTGTCAGGCTGCGTGGCTTCTGGTTTTTTCTCTTCGGTTTGTGTTTGTGCGTTTCCGCAAGCAGCGAGCAAGGAAGAGCCGAGAACAACTGCCGCGAGTGGATAACTCCATTTTTGTATCATGAAAAGACATCCCTTCATATGATATAAGTGTATAATTATAAGATTATATTCCGATAATGAATATCATTATCATCCACAAAGAATTTTACTCTTTCTTAGACAGTTTGCAATCTTTTTTTGGCTAACTACCAATGGTTAGTTTTGGTGTTGTTCACATAAACCCAAAAATAGCTCAACAATCCCTTAACAATGACCTGTTATGATCGAGCTATCAACCAAATGAATAACGTCTGTAAGTGGGTCGAGACGTGGAGAAAGCCCTCGTACAGCAATAGATTTGAAAAAGACCGTTCGATCGGTTTGTTTCTTTGTGCTATTGCCGTGTATGAGGGCTTTTTGTGTTTTCGAATGAAAGGAGCGAGCAGGGGATTTGCTAGATACAGATAGGTACGAAGCGTATTTTTTTGATTTGGATGGAACGATTTTCCTCGGGAATGAACTGCTTCCTGGGGTGGAAAAGACACTTGCCACGCTGCGGGAGAAGCAAAAGAAAATCATGTTTTTGACCAATACGACGGTACAGACAAGAACAGCTTGTCAAACTCGCCTCCAGAAGCTCGGATTAACTGCCGGGCGGGAAGAAATCATGACGGCTGCCTACGCAGCGGGATTGTATCTTCAAGAAAATGCGGAGCAAGCGCGTGTCCTGATCGTTGGAGAGCCTGCATTGGAGGAAGAGATTGCGAGCTTTCATATAAAGCAGGTGCAAGATGCGGAGGAGGCTACGCATGTATTGGTTGGAATGGACCGTGGATTTACGTATGAAAAGCTGCAACAGGCTGCTGACGCTGTACGAAAGGGAGCCCACCTGATCGTAGCGAACCCCGATCCGGTATGTCCGGTGCCAGGGGGGGCCATTCCTGATACATGGGCGTTGGCGAGAGCGATTGAAACGGCTGGTGGAGCCTCTGTCTGGGCGATGACTGGCAAGCCGTCTCGGTACTACGCCGAGCAGGTTTTTCAACAGCTTCAAGTACAGCCGGAAAGATGCGTCATGGTAGGCGATCGTTTGGAGACAGATATTTTACTTGGGAAAAACAGCGGCATGAAAACGGCGCTGGTCATGACGGGTGTGACGACCAGCCGCGAACTGGAAGCCACAGAGATTCAGCCAGATTACATCCTTCCGACGATGGAAGCCATGGTGCAAGTCGAGTAGGAAAACGAGGAGGCAAGGGAGATGGAGTTGGGAAGAAGCAGCAAAAAGTGGTTGTGGTCACTAATGGCAGCAAGTCTGGTGACAGGCAGTATGCCGTCCGTAATGGCGCAAAGCGCGGTGAGCAAAACCCTGCTCATCACAGAAGTTGTCAATGATCCTCTTTTTGATGAAAGCACAGGCGAGTTTATCGAAATCACCAATATCTCAAACGATTCGATTGATTTGAGTGGATACATGATCGGTGACGAGGAAAAGCGTGGCGGAAATGAAGGAATGCATGCGTTTCCGGAAGGCACCATGATTGAGCCTTACCAGACGATTGTCATTTCCCGCTATGCAGACGGAATCGTGGAACGCCATGGCGTCACGCCAGATTTTGAATTGTTCGATTCCATGGAGGACGTCCCTGAGCTATTGCCGACGGATTGGGCGACAGGCAGCATTTATTTAGCCAATGGCGGCGACCACGTCATTTTGATGGACCCTGCGTACAATGTGGTGGATTCGATGGCTTATATGGATGCGAAGGTTCCGGGAGTCATCTCTCATCCGGGAGTCGCTGGCGGACACTCGATGGAACGCCTGACAGAAAAGGATACGAATGATGCTTCCAAAGATTTTGTTGATCAGCCCAAGCCAACCCCTGGTGAGCTGTTATTTGGACCGAATGCCCAAAAAGACAAGATTCCGGTCTCTGATCTAAAAGACGACGTGCTGATTGTACCTGAACCTAAGACGGGAATTGTCCTTCCGCCGACGGTGATTGCCATGTACGACAAGAAGTCCGAGCTCGATACGATTCTGGATGCAGAAGCGTCTTCCATTTTTATTCCGGTGAAAAAATCCGGGAAGAACGGAGTCGTCACTCAGGACGGCACATCGCTGGACGAGGTACTGGAGCAGATCAAGGGCAAAGCGATCCCGGTGATTCATATCGAGGACAAGAAATTGGTAGCCGAGGTCGATCGCCTGCTCCAGAAAGAGAATCTCACTGATGTGCACATTGTGTCTTCCCGACCGGAAATTGTCCAAGAGATGCGGGAGAAAAACAATGAATACCGTGGTGCCCTCGTGTATATCGACGGCAAGCTGAACGAAAAGAAGCAAAAGGAGCTCGTGCGCTCAGCCAGGAGCAGTCGTTCCAATGTGATCGTTCTCTCGCAAACTGCCATGACGGAGGATGTCATTCGTTACTTCCGCAATCGCGGGTTGTCCGTGTGGGCAATTGATCGGGCGAACAAGAGCCAAGCGAGTGAAATGATCGAGATGGGAGTGGCGGGGGTTGTCTCACACGATCCAAAAGAGGTGCATGAGCTGCTTGCTGCTTACCCAGAGAAAAGCATCACGCAACCTCCGATGGTCATGGCGCATCGAGGTATCCCTTCCTTAAAACCGGAAAACACGATGTACGCCTTTGAAGAAGCAATGAAGCTGGGTGTGGAAATCATCGAGACAGACGTCCACAAAACAAAGGATGGCCACCTTGTCCTGATCCACGATTTTGATCTGGAGCGTACCACTAACGGGACCGGGAAGGTAAAGGATTTCACGCTGAAGGAACTGCGCGAATTGAATGCGAACAAGCTCGATCCAGCAAATCCTTCCTGGTACCAGCCTGAAATTACCGATGCTGTCATTCCTACCATGGATGAATTGCTGGAAGCGGCCAAGGGCAAAGCGGTGGTCATTCTGGAAGCAAAGGGGATTGGGTACGAAAAGGAAATGGCGAAGGTCATCAAGGAGCACGACATGGTTGAAGATGTGATTGTCAGCAGCTTCAGCTCTGAAGTATTGGAGCGTTTCGCCAAGCTCAATCCGGAACTGGGACTCGGTTTTACCTTGAGCGGGACCAAGCCGAAGGAACAGCTGGAACAGTACGCCGAAAAGCAGATAACAGACGCGGTTCAACTGAATGCCCAATACTATATCAACCATCAGATTGTCACGCCAGAGCTAATCCGCTTCGCCAAGCATCGGGGAATCATTTTGACCGTGTATACAGTCAACGAGGAAGCAGATATGAAGCGGGCAACCGAGGCGGGAGTCGGGGGAATTATTACCGACTATGCACAAAAACTTTACAATACCCAAATATTACCTTAGTAAGCAATTGGTAGAGTCGAGGGATACGTAAAAAACAGCGAGAGATTCAGGGGGGAAAGTCGTGGCTGAAGTGGAATTGCGGCGCATTTCCAAGATGTTTGGGGGCCAGAAGGTAGTCAATGAAGTGAGTGCTCGTATTCTGCCAGGAGAGTTTTTCGTGCTGGTAGGGCCTTCTGGTTGTGGGAAATCAACCACACTGCGCATGATTGCCGGGCTGGAGGAGATCAGCACGGGAGAGCTGTTGATTGGCGGCAAGCCGATGAATCAAGTCCCTCCGAGTGGGCGAAACATCTCCATGGTCTTTCAAAATTACGCACTTTATCCGCATTTGACGGTAAAAGATAATATTTTATTTGGTTTGCAGGTGCGAAAGGTAGACAAAGCAGAGCAGGGCAAGCGGTTGGAGCGTGTAGCAGAGATGCTGGGCATCGCGCATCTGTTGCAACGCAAGCCGAAGGAATTATCCGGGGGACAACGACAGCGTGTTGCACTCGGACGGGCCATCGTCAGTCAGCACCCTATCTGCCTCATGGACGAGCCTTTGTCCAATCTGGATGCCAAGCTGCGCGGGCACATGCGCACGGAAATTCGTCGCTTGCAGCAAGAGCTGGGCATCACGATGATTTACGTTACGCATGATCAGGTGGAAGCGATGACAATGGCAGACCGCATGATGGTCCTGCGTGACGGCGAGGTTCAGCAAGTCGGAAAACCGCTCGATGTCTACAATCATCCAGCCAATTTGTTCGTGGCGGAGTTTACGGGGGCACCCCCGATGAATACGGTTCCTGCCATTTGGCGGGCAGGCGATCAGGCAGGGATTGAGCTGGCAGGTCAGCAGTTTTTGCCGCTTCCTATGTTTCACAGTATCAAGGACCAGACCCCGGTCGTTCTCGGTTTGCGTCCAGAGTCACTTCAACCCGCCCTTGAAGGGCAATCTGTCGATGCTTCCTTCCAGTTCCCTGTCACCGTACAAGGAGTAGAGATTCTCGGTTCTGAGACCATTGTGGAATTCACCGTGGGAGACAAGCTGTGGAAGGCCAAATGGAACGGGCAATGGCACTGCAAAAGAGGCGAAACCATGCATGTTCGTTTTGATCCAGCTCAGGTGAACGTGTTTGATAGAGAAACCGGAAAAAATCTAGCGGTTACGACCAATTGAGAAAAGAAAAGGGAGAGCTACTGCGATGCGTAAAGTTGTCAAAAGCTTATTTGCGGTCGTCATGAGTATGAGTCTGATCACGGGTTGCTCCAGTGGCAATTCTTCGTCTACGAACAACGCGGCGCAAGGAGCCAATTCGTCTGGCAAAACAGAGCTGTCCTTCTATTATCCAGTTGCGGTTGGCGGTCCTTTGACCAAGATCGTGGACGGAATGGCAGAAGAATTTAACAAAGAAAATCCAGATATCAAAGTCAAGCCAGTCTATACGGGCAGTTATCAGGATACAACGACAAAAGTGCAGGCGGCTGTACAGGGCAAGACTCCTCCCGACGTAGCAGTGATGCTCTCTACTGAGCTGCATACGATGATGGATATGGATGCAATCCTTCCGTTGGACGACCTCATTGCCAAGGATGGCGGCAGCGAATACGTAAATGATTTCTTCCCAGGCTTCCTGGCGAACTCTCAAGTAGATGGCAAGACATACAGCATACCGTTCCAGCGCAGCACCATCGTGCTCTATTACAACAAAGACGCGTTCAAGGAAGTCGGTCTTGATCCGGAAAAACCACCGACATCATGGGACGAGCTGGTTTCGTACGCGGCCAAATTGAAAAAGGACGGGCGCTACGGCGTCGAGATTCCTTCCTCGAGCTTTACGTATTGGATGTTCCAAGCGCTGGCTCTGCAAAACGGCAAGAACTTGATGTCCGAAGATGGGAAAAAAGTGTTCTTGGATACGCCAGAAAATGTAGAAGCTCTGCAATTTTGGGTAGATTTGTCCAAAAAACATCAAGTCATGCCTGAAGGCGTCAACGAGTGGGCGACTGTGCCTTCTGATTTCTTGGAAGGCAAAACGGCGATGATGTTCCATACGACAGGGAATCTGACGAACGTGAAGAAAAGCGCGAAGTTTGATTTTGGCGTAGCGTTTTTGCCAGCGAAAAAGAACTACGGCAGCCCGACAGGTGGCGGCAACTTCTACATGTTCAAAGGAACGGATGAAAAGAAACAGGCAGCGGCATGGAAGTTTATTCGCTTCATGACCGAATCTAAGCGCGCTGCTCAGTGGAGTGTCGATACTGGCTATGTTGCTACACGCAAATCTGCATACGAAGAAGAGACGATGAAGCAATACGTTAAGGACTTCCCGGCAGCAGCAGTAGCGCGTGACCAGCTGGAATACGGACATGCTGAGCTGTCTACGCACAATAACGGCAAAGTGACAAAGCTCTTGAACGACACACTGCAATCCGTGATCACTGGTCAATCTGAACCTGCCGAAGCATTGAAAAAAGCGCAGGAAGAAGCGGACAAGATGCTGGCGCCGTTCAACAAATAATCAAGCAAGGCAATGGGGGAGCGACAATGGGGGAACTACGCGCAAAATGGAAAGTGAACATGTACGCCTGGCTCTTGCTCCTTCCCTCCCTCATCTTCCTGCTGCTGTTTACCTTCTATCCGGTTATACAAACGTTCATACTCAGTTTTCATCAAGCGGATCTGGGTTCTCCAGAGCCGTTTTTTAACGGGATAGATAATTATAAACAAATGCTGGAAGATGAAGTGTTTTGGAAGGTGTTGACCAATAATATCTGGTTTGCCATCGGAACAGTGCCGACGAGTGTGGCTCTCGCGCTGGCTATGGCTTTGTTCGCCAACAAGGCATTACGAGGGAAGAGCTTTATCCGCACGGCTTATTTTTACCCGACAGTTGTTCCGATGATTGCCGTGGCGAACATCTGGCTGTTTATTTACACACCGGAGTACGGAGCGCTTAGTCATGTGATGGAGTGGTTCGGAAAAGGCGACATGAACTGGCTCGGCGATCAGAAAAATGTGATGTGGGCGATGATCTTCATGGTCATTTGGAAGGAAGCGGGCTATTTCATGATCTTCTATTTGGCTGGGCTGCAAAACATTTCACAGGAGCTATACGAATCCGCCTCCATGGAAGGGGCATCGTCGTGGACGGTTTTTCGCCGCATTACCTTTCCACTGCTTATGCCAACGACGATGTTTGTCAGTATTATCGCCTTCACCAACTCTTTCAAGTTGGTAGACCATTTGGTGATCATGACCAAAGGTGGGCCGGATAATGCCAGCAATCTCTTGCTGTACTACATATACGAGACGGCGTTTTCCTTCTGGGATCAAGGAATGGCTTCGGCATTGACGATTGTCATGGTCGTGCTGTTGCTGCTAGTCGCTGCTTTTCAGTTTTTTGGTATGGATAAAAAGATTCATTACAACTAGGGGGGATGGCAGATGCTTCGCAAAATCACAACGGTTGGAATGTACGGCTTGGCCGTTCTCTGGTTGTTTCCTTTGCTCTGGGCGGTCTGGACTTCCTTTCGCCCGAGGGAGCTGGCGACTTCGTGGTCGTTCAGTACAGATTTTACACTCGATAACTTTGCGAAGGTGTGGGACGCAGCACCCTTTGATCAGTACTACATCAATACCTTTTTGATCGTGACCGGTATTTTGGTGGCGCAAATGATTACGGCTACACTGGCAGCCTATGCCTTTGCGAAGCTGCAATTTTGGGGAAAGGATGTGTTGTTTGTCCTGTTCCTGGTCCAGCTCATGGTCCCGGCGGATATTTTGATTTTCCCCAACTATAACGTCCTGCGTGACTTGTCTTTGCTGGATACCAAAATCGGCATAATGCTGCCGTACTTCGCTTCGGCCTTCGGGGTCTTTCTGTTGCGACAAACCTTCAAGACAATCCCGAACGAGCTGGAGGAGGCGGCACGGATGGAAGGCTGCTCCTGGTTCCAGATTTTGTGGCGGGTGTACGTTCCACTAGCGAAGCCGACCTACATTGCTTTTGGTTTGGTCTCGGTGAGCTACCATTGGAACAACTTCATGTGGCCGCTGATTATTACGAATTCCGTGGAAAATCGTCCATTGACGGTCGGTCTGGCGATTTTTGCCCAATCGTTTGAGACGGGGGCGCAGTGGGCCGAGGTAAGTGCAGCAACGGTCATGGTGATTTTTCCGTTGTTGCTGGCATTTTTGTTGTTCCAGCGGCAGTTTATCAACAGCTTCATCCACTCCGGCGTGAAATAAGAGGGAGGGTCATGAATCATGAGAGACAAAGGCTCGTTTGCCGTATCCACCTATGCGTTATTTGATCTGTCCTTGCGTGATGCGATTGTTCAGCTTTTGCAAAAAGACTGGAAGGGCATCGAGATTATGTGTGAAGAGAATCATGTCGACCTCTTGGACTGGTCCTGGGAGCAGCTGAAAGAGTTGAAGCAACAGGGAAACGAGAGAGGGATTGCCTGGTCGATTCATGCGCCGATTAGTGGCTGCAATCTGGCGGCGGATGCAGGACCAACCCGGGATCAAACGTTGGACACGATGAAGCGCTGCCTAGAGATTGCCAGCTTTCTCGACTGCACGCACGTCGTGATGCATGCAGGGGAGGTAGAAGATCGACTCGCGGAAACAGAGCGTGCCAGAGGTGTGGAAAATGTGAGTCAGGCACTCCACGTGTTGACCTCCGAGCTGTCCGCAGAGAGTAGAACCATACTGACGGTCGAGAATGTACCCCCTTATCCAAAAGTGCTAGGGTGGAACGTCGAGGATCTCGTGCGTATATGCCGTCATGTAAACTCCTCTCGCGTGGGGATCGTGTACGACGTGGGCCATGCCCATTTGATTCGTCCGGGGTATGCGATCGATGCCTTGCAGAAGGTGCTTCCTTATTTGTCCGCTCTGCACCTGAGTGATAACTTTGGCAAGCTCGACGATCATTTGGCAGTAGGGGAAGGAACGATCCCGTTCGAGCCTATCCTGTCTCTTTTAAAAGACAATGGCTTTGCGGGTCATTGGGTTGTAGAGACAAAGCAGCTTGGCTGCGCAGAGGTAAGTGTAGAACGGCTACTGAGGGCAGGAGGCAAATAACATGGACATGCAAACGATTTTGAAAACGAATCCGGTTATTGCAGCAACCGAACAGGATCGCTTGGGAGAGGCGATGGCGTCTAGAGCTTGCGCGATCCTTTTGATGTACGGAAAGCTGACCAAGCTGATGGAGGAAGCCGAAACCATCCGTCAGTCGAGCAAGCCGATTTTTTTGCACACAGACCTCATGAATGGCTTGTCCAATGACAAGGAGGCTTTTCGTTTTTTGTCCACCTATATCCAACCAACAGGCATTGTCACTACCAAAGGTCCAATGATTCGCGCGGCCAAAAAGGAAGGGATGCTGACGATCCAGCGAGTCTTTTTGATCGATTCGACCTCTCTCACGACGACTATCAAAAACGTCTTGGAAAACCAGCCGGATGCGATTGAAATCATGCCGGGGATAGCGCCGTCTATTATTTCGTATATCAAGGAGCATTTGTCGCAGCCGATTATATTGGGCGGGTTGATTTGGAATATGGAACAGGTCAACGAAGCGTTGAAGGGTGGCGCAGATGCTGTTTCGTTGAGTAAGTCGGAGATGTGGAACCATATGACTGTTTAGGGGAATTGGCAGGTGTGAATGCACCTGTCTTTTTTCTGTGAAAAACGTCTCGGTGTTTTTCATAAAGGTGGATGCGACCGCTTGCGGTCAACAAAACGGTCATGACCGTTTTGTATGTAATAAATCTTACGCCCTTCCGCCTACCATTTTATCTGGTTTGCCATCCATCCATGTTTCTTACAGATATGTGTCCATATGCCTACATGATTGGTAATCAAGCCCGAGTAATTTTATAATGTAGGTAACAAAATTCTACGATGAAGAAAATAGCAGCGAAGTGACACCCTTCAGCGTGAAAAGAGGGTAATATGGAACCAATTCAACTGATGGAAGCGGCAGAGCAATTTATCCGGACATGCTATCGTGAACTGGACAAGACGACGGACGAAACCGAGCAACGGCTGCAAGAAGTACGACAGCTGATTCACCAGCAGGGATACTATGAGCATACGGCCGAGGAGCTTCGTCACGGAGCGAAAATGGCCTGGCGCAACAGCAATCGATGTATTGGGCGATTCTTTTGGGAATCGTTAGTGGTGATAGATGAGCGGCATGTCGAAACAGAAGAGGAGATGGCGCAGGCCATGCTCCGGCACATCGACTTTGCCACCAATGGCGGGAAAATACGCCCGACCATCACCGTTTTTGCACCTGCTGTAGTAGGCAGAGCTCCCATGCGTATCTGGAATGACCAACTGATTCGCTACGCGGGATACGAGACAGAGTACGGCATACTGGGTGACCCGATTTCGCTTTCGTTGACGAAGCTATGTGAGAGCCTGGGATGGCAAGGGAAAGGCACAAACTACGACGTTTTGCCGCTTGTCGTGCAAATTGGAGATCGGACTCCCCAGTTTTTTGAGATTCCTCAGGAGCTGGTCTTGGAGGTGCCGATCGTACATCCCGATTTGCCGGGCTTTGCTGATATGGAATTGCAATGGTACGGGGTTCCTATTGTTTCGAATATGCGCATGGAGATTGGCGGTATCGACTATTTGGCTGCGCCATTTAACGGCTGGTACATGGGAACGGAGATCGGTGCGCGCAATTTCGCCGACCAAGAGCGATATAACATGCTGCCAAAGGTCGCAGAGGTCATAGGGCTCGATACGAGCAGGGAAGTGACACTTTGGAGAGATAAAGCACTTATCGAGCTGAACGTAGCCGTCCTGCATTCCTTCAAGGAAAAAGGAGTATCGATTGTCGATCACCATACGGCAAGCCAGCAATTCAAACGATTTGAGGAAAGAGAAGAGAAATGTGGTCGACCCGTTACGGGTGACTGGACATGGCTGGTTCCACCGATCTCGGGTACAGCTTCACACATTTTCCATAGTCTGTACGACAACACAATCCATACGCCGAATTTCTTTTACCAGGACAAGCCGGAGCTCGGCAAAAAATAAGGTCTTCAAATGTCGCGAACATGCTTCGCGGCATTTTTTTGCGTGCGATGTCACATACAGGGTGTTATGGTGCGTTATACCAGTTGGAAGGAGGGAGAGAGTGGACACGAAACAGATAGAAGAACTCGTGGATGAGATCATTCAGGGAGCGGATGACCGCTACGCTATCATTATGAAAAGCTACCAAACGCCGATATTTCACTACTGCTATCACATCTTGGGGAATCGATGCGAAGCGGAAGATGCCACACAGGAGGTCTTCTTCAAGGCTTATCGCAACTTGAAAAAATACAGTCCAATTATGCCGTTCGCAGCTTGGCTTTATAAAATAGCCTATCACCACTGCATCGATCTCATCAGAAAAAGGAAATGGACAAAATTGTTGCCATTTTTGATGCAGGACAAAGAGTCTCAATCAGACATCGAGCGGCATATTGAAAATGTTTATTTCAGTGAGGATGTATTTCTTGCCATGCAGACACTCTCGGTAGAGGAAAGAACGCTTCTCTTGCTGCGAGGCGTGGAAGAAAAGACGTACGAGGAAATTTCCTTGATCATGAACAAAAACGCTGCGAGTCTGCGCAAAAAATTCGAGCGTACTGCATCGAAGTTCCGATCCGCTTATTCTCCTTTAGGGAAGGGAGGGTCAGCTCACGATGAGTCGAAACAAATCGCACGAGAGTATTAAGGACCTGTTTAACGACCCGCGCATCCCGCAGGAGATTGATATTAGCCATCAAGTAATGACAAAAATCAAACGAGAGAAGGAGAGATTTTTTGTGAAGTATAAGGTGAGCATTTTGGTTGCAATCGGATTAATCGCAAGTATTTCGTCGGGGTATGCTGCTGTTCAATTCTATCAGTTGAAGAGCCCGCAAGGTGAGGTGCTGTATCAAGAGAAAGATGTAAAAGAATCAGGCGCCAAAACAGTAAAAGAGCCAGATCAAGAAATGGATGCCTTCTTAAATAAACGTTGGGAAATCGAGGATAATATGGAGCCAGGAACTGCCGCAGCTGTCTACATCGTTCCTCACAATCCTCAAAAACAAATCGTGACGATGACGGCTCCATTTGATTATAAGACTTTGGCTGATGTTAAACAGAAAGTGGGAGATCAGATATTCTTGCCAGAAACTTTACCAGGACGCCATGCTTTTTTGGATGCCCGACTCGAGTTTGGCATCAAGAACGAATATGACAAAACTACTTTGTATCAACAGGCGGAAAAAGAGAACAAAGAATACGTCATGCAGCCGTTGGCGTGGACAAATGAATTGGAGTATCTGTATACGACATATCAATCTGGAGAAAGCTATATTAATTTGAACATCACAAATTATGAGGGAGTAGAAGGAAGTACAACCTATGTAGCCAATCTGGATCAACAGAAAAAAGAGGTAGTCAAAGTAGGACAAATCGAGGTGCTCTATTCAGAGGAAGCCAAAAAAGACCGGACTGACAAGAGCATCATGTGGGTGATGGAGTACGCTGGCAAGAAGATGCAGTACGAAGTAGTCGCGACTGGGGATGTATTGACCAAAGGAAACATCAGCGAGTTTGTAAATGCCATGATGCCGAAAAAATAAAGCTACCAATGTCGCGAACATGCTTCGCGGCATTTTTTTATGCCGGATTGTAAAGGGTATCACGGACCATGCTATGGGAAACCCGTATGTTAAAGGGAAGCTGGATGGTATCGAAAGCGTGGGCGACGGAACATCGCTAGAAAAAGTACTGGCGATGAGCCCTGATTTATGAGAAGACAAGGCGGATGAGCGGATTGCCGAATGGGACAAGAAAATAGCTGAGGCAAAACCTAAGGTACAAGCAGCGGTAGGAGATAAAACCGTTTCGATTCTGCAGCCATACGCTAAGGGGATCTATGCGTTTGGGCACAACTTCGGAAGGGGTGGAGACATCCTTTACATCCGGAGGGTGTATACAGTACAAACGTTTGGAAAGGCTTGTCGACAGTAAAAAATAACAACGTAGAAGAAAAACCCCCGAAACACATGTAGCAAGTATGCTCTGCTACAAGTATTCGGGGGTAATTTATTTAGCGGTTGTAATAGCTGCTAAGAGCCGGGAGCAGACCCAATGGATTTTTCCGCAAGTCCTTGGCACTAAAGAAAATGCTGCCTTGAACCTGAGGAACCATCGCGTTGAAATTCAACTGGTTGATAATCTCCTGGGCACTCTGCCAGCCAGCTTCGGCCGTTCCCAGCTTGTATGGCGAATGACCGATGTAGAGCTTGACGTTCGTGCCTTGTACTTCGTTTGCCCACCAAGTAACGAGCTTGTCGTATTGGGCAGGGGCGAAGGAAAAGCTCCAATAAATTTGCGGAGTCACATAATCAATCCAGCCTTGTTGAATCCACGTGCGCACATCGGCAAACATGTGGTCATAAGCAGTAACGCCAGCTTTTGTATCGGAGCCGGTCGGATCGACGTTGCTGTTGCGCCATACACCGAATGGACTGATCCCGAACTGAACGTGAGGCTTGACGCTCTTGATAGACTGATTCATTTGTTGAACAAACTGATTGATATTATCGCGGCGCCAGTCTGCTTTGGACACGATTTTTTTGCTGTTGTAAGCCTTGAATGCTGCATCGTCTGCAAAGGCGACATTGGAAGGATAGAAATAATCATCCAAATGGACACCATCGATGTCATAGCGTTGTACGACTTCCATTACTTCATTAATAATTTGCTGACGTGCCGCCGGAACACCCGGATTGATGTACAGCTTTTTGTTGGCATTCACAATCCAGTCAGGATGCTGCTTGATCACGTGATTCGCTGGCAATTGGTCTGTTTTTGCATCTGTAGTGGCACGGAACGGGTTGAACCAAGCATGGAATTGCATCCCGCGTCTATGCGTTTCTTGTACCATAAAGGCAAGCGGGTCGTAGCCAGGATCTTTCCCTGGAGTTCCCGTCAAAAATCTCGACCATGGAGTGAGTGTAGAAGGATACAGTGCATCTCCAGATGGGCGAACTTGCACGAAAGCAGCGTTCATTCCCATGGCTTGCAGCTCATCGAGCAGCTGTATGTATTCTTGTTGCTGCTTTGCTGGATTTCCGTATGAACCGGAAGAAGGCCAGTCCAAGTTGTAGACTGTAGATATCCATACCCCGCGCAAATTTCCATTTGTTACGACAGGTATGCCTGGTTCCATCGCGCCGTTTTCACTCAATATATCCTGTGGTGGCGGAGTCATGGTAGCGACGTTGCCGCTTTGCAGGCGAATGGTTCTTGTTTTGTCTTCCCAGTTTACCGCAAGGCCCAACTGCTCAGAGACAAAACGCAGCGGAACCATAATTCTCCCTTGTTTGTTCTGAACGGAAGCATCGAGTGGGATGCTGTTGTTGTTCACGCGAGCGTTCTTTTGATTAACCGTCAGCGACAACAAGGTATCTTGCTTACTGATCGTTGCGGTTTGAGACTTTGGCTCCCAATTTACTTCGGCTCCCAGATTTTCACCGATCACCCGCATTGGAACCATCGTTACATCTGCTTTTGGAACAATGTACGGAGCGACGTCACTTTTGATTTGTTGCCCGTCCAAATAGATGCTGATGCCAGAGGATGTCTGCGCAGCCTGCACGGATATCCCCATCGTTGGAATACATAGTACGAACATTAGCAAAAGCATAAACCACTTGCGTACCTTCATTTTTGCCAATCCTCCGACAAGTATAGATTTGCTTACTACATTAGCCAATTCGTTAGACGCTTTATTATATCGCTTTGTTACGCTCAAGTGGGAAGATTATTGTAACGATTCGCTCCATTTCGGTGAAAAATGATGAGACTCATCGAAGCAAGGGAACCTCCCAAGCTTCACTGGCATAGGCAAAAGCATATGTTGTTTTCCTTCTGGTCATGGGACAAAAGAGAGGGAAAGGAGTGCAAGCATGAGTTCTTTTCTTGCGCCAAAGGCACCGATTGTTTTTGTTCCGGGGCTGTTTGGGTCGATGAGTGATCAAATTATTCCGGGTACTGGTGACTGGGGCTTCGGGTTTGCTCGAACGGCTTACGAGCCATTTATCCGTTTGCTTGGAAAAATGGGTTACCCCCTCAATGAACAATTGTTTGTAGCTTTTTATGATTGGCGAAGGCAGATCGATATTTCAGCCGAGCGCTTTTTACTGCCTGTCATCGAGCGAGCGAAGCAAACGACTGGTGCCCCTTGTGTCAATCTCATTTGCCATAGCATGGGGGGCCTTGTTGCTAGAGCCTATGTCCAGGGTGAATTTTATCAAAACGATGTGGATCAGCTGCTCATTTTTGCGACTCCTAACGCAGGATCGCCTGTTGCCTACAGCTATTGGGCGGGAGGGAAGCTGCCGCGCTCCGTTTCTGGCAAAAGAAATGTCGTGGAGCTATACATGAGTGTATATCTGGCCTATTTGGAGCAAAGCATCCCTTTTCATCGCATACAAGCTATTCACAGACACTTTCCCAGTCTCCTTGACCTTACTCCGTCAGCAGCATATGGCGATTATTTGTTGGAGAAAAAACAGGGAGTAGAAGCCTTTGTGCCTTATGAACAGATGGTCGTGAAAAATCAATACATGGACAATTTGAACGCAACGATGGGGATTATCACAGCCCGCAATATTCGCGTCACGCTGGTAGCTGGCATCGGACATGAAACGATTCATTACCTGCGAACAGTCCCTTCGCTATCTCCCGATAAATGGGTCGATGGAAGAGTAGTGGGCTCGATCAATAGTGATGCTGGGGATGGGAGTGTCATGGCGAACAGTGTATTTGCACTAGAAGGGGAGCGTTATTACGTAGAGGCTACACATTTGGAGATTTTGTATAAAAGTGAACCGCTTCTCCGGCAATTGCTAGAGTAGAGGAAAAAAGAGGACCAAGCCGGGAAGATCCCTGGACTCGGTCCTTTCTTTAGATGAACTATGCCTTCTTATTTCTGCGATACATGATCGAAATACCGATCAAGATCGAAACGATACCTGCAACGATAGGGAGTGGGTTCGCTTGCTCGCCAGTTTGAGGCAATACTTTACCTGTTGATGGAGATTCGTTGCTGGTTTCCAGGACGTTGGCGTTATTAGCAGCTCCCGAATCGTTCGGTTTGGTCGTATTTCCTGTTTGATTCAACTCTCCTGAAGTGTTGTTGTTTGCATCAGGAGTGCCAGGTTGATCCGAGTTACCAGGTTGGTCTGGGTTTTCGGATTGGTCTGGGTTACCAGGCTGGTCTGGGTTACCAGGTTGGTCTGGGTTTCCAGGTTGGTCTGGGTTACCAGGTTGGTCTGGTTTGCCAGGTTGATCCGGTTTGCCAGGTTTACCTGGTTTGTCTGGTTTATCCGGTTTGTCTGGTCTATCCGGCTTCTCTGGCTTCTCTGGCTTCTCTGGTTTTTCCGGTTCGGGCTCTGGTTTTGGTTCTGGTTCAGGCTCTGG
This sequence comes from Brevibacillus sp. RS1.1, assembly GCF_013284365.1. Lineage (NCBI taxonomy): Bacteria > Bacillati > Bacillota > Bacilli > Caryophanales > Paenibacillaceae > Brevibacillus > Brevibacillus sp. RS1.1. The sequence continues at coordinate 438,614 of NZ_JABSVA010000004.1, read as the reverse complement.
CTTCGGCTCTGGCTTTTCGGGCTCCGGTTCAGGTTTTGGCTCAGGAGTTCCGCCTCCACCGCCACCACCGCCGCCGCCTCCACCACCGGAGGTCGCGTCATTTTCGACAGTGACCAACACATGGTCGCCAGCTACTTGGTTTCTTTTAATCTCGAATTCGATTGGCTTGCTGCTTTTTACATAACCAGCAGGTGCTTTCGTCTCGATAAACTCATATTTTCCCGGATTCAGTCCTTCGACAATCAGCTCTCCGTTGCCATCTGTTGTCAGCTTGGTAAGCTCCTGACCATTCATATCTTTGGCTACCTGACCATTTTCATCTCGGAGCGTAAATTCAGCTCCTTTGAGCTTATGATTTGGGTATCCCGTTCTTACCTTGGTCAGTTTCACAGACCCTGGGTTCAATCTGTTGGTCAACGTAAGAGAGGCAATGCCTTCCTCTGTCACTTCGAATTTCAGTGGTTCAGCAAGCTCATAATCAGCAAGGGCTTTTGTTTCCACGAGCTGGTAGAATCCTGCTTTCAGGTTTTCGAGGAGAAGGATACCGTTCTTATCCGTTGTGAGTCCACTTTGCAGTACTTTCCCGTCAGCATCTTGAAGCTCAAAGGTTACGCCAGGAAGTGGCTCTTTGGTGTAGTGGTCCACTTTCAACAATTGAACGGACCCGATATTTTTGGCGTTCTTTTTCGCAAGGGTTACAATTTCTGTCTGGTTGGAGGCGATTTTGAATGAAATCGGAGTCGCATCCAGCTTGTATCCCTTCGGAGCTTTCGTTTCGACTAGCTGATAGTTTCCTTCTGCCAGATCGCCTTTGGAGATTTTTCCGTCAGAGACGGTTGTCAGCTCCGCGATCGTTTCGAATGCTCCGCCCTTTTCAACCTGCAGATTGAAGACAGCGCCTTCCAGTGCTTTTCCAGCATTCTCCGCGTCAACTTTGGTTAACTCAAATCCTTGACGGAGCAGCTTGTTGTCGATGGTTATTTCGATCGTAACTGGAATAGCAGGGTCAGCACCTGCAGGAGCTTTTAACGTAATGTCTTTTCCGTTTCTGTACTCGTCTGCGATGACGTAGCCAACAGGAGCGGATAATTCTTTTAACTTGTACGCTTTAAATTTGTAGCCTTTGAAGGTAGCAATGCCATTTTCATCGGTCACGACTGTTTCCAGCAAGGTTTTCCCTGCCTTGTCGTACAGACCAAACGTGGCGCCTGCCAATGCTTTTTTCGTATCTGCGTCTGTTTTAATGATTTTCAAGTCGCCTTTACCAGGCGTGCCGGCTCCGCCACCAGCACCGGACAAGCTGACTTTGACACCTTCTTGCCCGTCTTTACCTTTACCTACAACTGTTTTCCCTGCAAAAGAGGCTTCGTTTTTGATTACCTCTCCATGATCAGCATTGATAAAGGAGCGGTACTCCAGGATGTAGGCAGTGTGCAGGTCGTTTTTAAAAGTCAGTTTAAAGGTGTTGCCGACTACTTCTAATGTGTAGTTCTCAGAGGTCACTTCTTTTCCGATAGTCAGGGCACCGGATTCAGAGACAGTTGTCGTAAAGAGCTTGAAGGAGTCTTTCATCAGAATTTGATTGCCAGACAGCGTATCGGTCAATGCAGCACCTGCCGAAATGTATGACTGGCTCGGATTGATTTTTACTGTCCATGTTGCATACTCTGAATCTGCTCCTGTACCTTGTGCGCCTGTTTTGAGGACGTACTGCCCACCGTATGTCGGTCTGACGGTCGTCTTGCCTTTATAGAGTGGAGTGCCAGTTATGTCACTATCATGCATAGTGGCATTGTTTTCGTACACTTCTCCGACAGGCAGATCAGCCAAACTGGTTGTGTACGTGATGCGATAGGCCGAGTCGATCTCGCCAAGATGCAGCTCAAAACCGTTGGTTAATGAGTCGAATTTGATAGGAACAACTGGTCCTTCGACCACTTTCACACCGTCTGCTCCACCTGTAAGCAGCAACTTATGCACGCGTAACGAGTCCTTCACAAAAGTTTGTTCTCCGGTATAAAAATCCCGAATGATCGCGTTGTTAATCTTGTGAAGGTTATAGTTCACATCGATTGTCCACGTGATTTCTTTTGTGCGGGCGTCGTATTTACCTGTTTTGTTGCCGTTATTGCTGGTGTAGCTGTCTGGTTTAACAGTAGCGGATTTCGTGATAGGGTCTTGTGGTTTCCCGTTTTCCTTCCAGTTCAGTTCAGCCTTGTTTTTGTACGCGGATGGACGGTCCTTGGAAGTAGGATCGAACTTCGTCAGGTACGTAATCACAAGGGCGTTTGTGACTGGTTTGTGGAAGGTGATCTTGAATCCATCCTCGAACTTTGGATTCGGAGAGATGGTGTAGTCTTTGTCAGGACCTTCTTCCAAATCCTTTGTCCAATCGTTGATTTTTACTTTGTCAGGAAGAAGAGTCAGCCCTTGACCCGCATAACTGTCAGTAATGACGACTTCATCCATCACCTGATTGTCCTCGTTTAGACTCAGCGTCCATTCGATCGTTTTATTCAGGTAATCAACTTTTTCTTTTTTGGCGTTTTTCCAGAAGATTGCTTGCGTGATCTCTTTGGATGCATCTTTTTTGGTTCCGTCGTAGATCTCTACTTCATTTTTCACGAGGTAGCTGTCTTGGTGGACCCGATTTTTAGCTTTGGTTTTGTAGGTGATTTCGTAAGCAGCCGATACGTCATGATCAAACTCCAAGCGGAAGCCGGTAGCCGACTCGGTTACGTTGTACCCTGTGATGGCAGCCCCGTCTTTTGTTCCGTTTCCGTTGTCGTCGATGGTCATTTTATGAACGGTAAAAGAATAATTCACGAGCTCTTGATGACTGGTATCAAAGCGATCCTCGAGCCATGCATCACCTTGCTTGATCAGTTTTTCATTGTAGTTGTACTGAATAGCCCAGGTGATCGTCTGTTTGGTGTAATCATAGTCAATCGCTTTTTTGTTCAGAGGCTGGCTAAATCGGACAGAGACATTTGCGGAATCGATTAAATCCTTTGGAAGGTTCGTTCCTGTGACAGTGGCTTTATTCGTGTAGGTTGTATCTGTCGTACCGTTGACGTTGGTCTTGTACGTGACGCGATAAACACCGTCGATGTCGCCAAAGTTCATTTTGAACCCATTTCCTTCTGTCAATTTCTCAGGAGTGAAGGTAGTTACCTCAGCCTTTGGTTTAACAGAGCCATTCAACTGAACGTCTAATGGAAAGACCTTAATCGAGCTCATGTCGATATCCAGACCGCTTGGAAGCTCATCCGTAAAGACAGCGCCTTTAATCGGATTTTCACCTAAGTTAAAATCGACGGTCCAGTCGAGATAGCTAGGATTCATTCCCTTGTTTGCTTTTCCGTTCTTCTCGATTTCATTGTTGTTTTTGCCTTTGAAATGGACAGAAATCGGGGCGATGCCATCGAATTTGAAATCGATTTCCTGTCTCGTGCCGCCCTCAAACTTTTTCTCATCGAATTCCCGCCACACAAAGAATGTTCCGTCATTGATCTCAGCGCCATCATTGATGGCATCACTGAAAGTGAAGGTGACGGTGCCATCGGTTGTCACTTCATAGGTACCGTAGCCTCCGTTCAGATCTCCGGTCAAAACGCGATCGGTTCGAAACTTATCTGGGAGGGGGAAGGTAAAGGTGGCACCTTCTAAGTAAGGATGTCCGGCAGGGATTTTCCAGGTGAAATCAACTTGAACACGCGAGCCCTGATCGGGGCGGATGTCTTCAATGTTGTTTCCGTCTTTGTCCTTCATGACTACGCTGGTGATGATGTTGTCTTTGATGATGTTGTCTTCAGGGTCTGGAACTGGTACCGGAACCTCTGGTAGAGGAACTGGTGGTTCAACAGGTGGCGTAGTCGGAGTTCCTGTACCTGGATCGGTAGGGGTTCCTGTACCCGGATCGGTAGGAGTTCCTGTACCTGGATCGGTAGGGGTTCCTGTACCCGGATCGGTAGGGGTCCCTGTACCTGGATCGGTAGGAGTTCCTGTACCCGGATCGGTAGGAGTCCCTGTGCCCGGATCGGTAGGAGTCCCTGTGCCCGGATCGGTAGGGTTACCTGTGCCCGGATCAGTAGGGTTACCTGTGCCCGGATCAGTAGGGTTGCCCGTTCCCGGATCGGTAGGAGTTCCAGTGCCCGGATCGGTAGGGTTGCCCGTTCCTGGATCGGTAGGAGTTCCAGTGCCCGGATCAGTAGGGTTGCCCGTTCCCGGATCGGTAGGAGTTCCAGTGCCCGGATCAGTAGGGTTGCCCGTTCCCGGCTCCCCACTATTCTCTACGACAACCTCACCTTGTGTTTGGGCATACGTGGTTGTCGTGAAACCGAAAAAGTTTTGGATGATGAGCAAAAGTGCCACCACAACGATCCAAGATTTCCTTTGCATATGCTCCTCCTGTACTAAATAAAACTAGCTCATTCCGTCTTTCAGTAGGACGTGTTAGGGCTGAGATGAAGTCGTTTGTTTCCATTCAGCTTGAACGATCAGTCTGTCCTTTGGATCCTTTGCTCCAACAGGGGTGCATGTGACTAAGGTGATCAATGGCTTCTTTTGATCCTCTAGAACTTCTACTTGTGTACGATCTACGATAAAGGCTTTCACGACAACGAATTGGTAGGTTGCCGTTTTCGTCTTGATCTCAATCTCATCGTTAGGTGCTAGTTCGTCCAAGCGATTGAATTGCTTACCGTGAGTAATCCCGCGATGACCTGCCAGTCCAACATTGTTCACGCCGAATTCCTTGTCTGGCTCGATCAGGCCAACACCTTTACTCAAGGCATGCTTGTCCGCGCCTTCAAAAATCATCATTTCCAGATCAATTTTGGGAATCCGAATCACGCCTCTGGCACCTTCCAACATAGCGAGCGGCCCTTGTATCTGAGGAGCTGGTGGGTCCACAGATGTAGCTGTTTCTATTTGCTCGCTGACGTTGCTCAGTTGTTCGAACGCTTCGATGAGCTGTTCCTGCTTTTGTGCAGATACCGCCGTTTCCCATTGAGGATAGAAAAGGAGGAATAAGCCTGCCAGGATAAACCCGGCACTTAACAGCACTCGCACATTCTTCAACTCCCTTTTCGCACCGTTAACTCAATTCATCTTTCCCCCCTTGTCCCAATTTTTCGTTAACTATGTTCGGCAAGGGCATCCTTCGTTGTACAAGTCTTGCTAGTCGAGAACAACAGATTCACCCGCTGTTCCAATTGTGAAAAAATGCCTAGAGGTATCATAATCTTTCGAACTATACAATTTCTGAACATGAAAAAAGCCAGAGGAGAAAGAATCTCTTTTCTGGCTTTTTTGGTCTTTATTCTATGGTTAATAGGCGACGCTTTTCGAAACAAATCCAACTAAAGCCTTCCCATTTGCATCAACGGTGGAGCCGTAATACCAATCTCCACGTTCACCGACTACTTGAACAAGTGCATCTTTGATAGCGTAGCCCCTGCCTGGACTTTCTGTGGAAGGGGTCGAGAAGAAGTAGCCTTTCTCTCCTTGAATTTTGACAGTCTTAGGAGTAGTCGGTGTATACGAAGTGACCACTGTTTTGGAAATGTAGCCTTGATCCATGGCAATAAATTCCGACTGTGTACCGGATGCTTTGATTTCAAAGCCATACCAAAGGGTTGCAGCAATGACAGAGTCAAGGGATGGAGCAGAATAAACGGTAGCATTGTCTACAGCTACAATTGTTTTCGAAGGGAGTATGTTTGGTTGTGTACGGGGGGCCACTGGTTTTGGAGGGGCCGATTTTTTTACTTGGCTGTTGGAAGAACCACCGCCACCGTTGTGATAGTGATATTCCCCATATTGTAATCCCCATTTTTCACAGTTTGTTCTACAGGTGTGTCCACCATTTGCATCTGTTCTGCCTGGATGCGCCTCAATTATTTGAACAGGGAAAAAAGCAAAGCAAAGAATGAGTGCAAGTACAGAAAAAATCTTTTTCATAGACAACCTCCTAAGGATTCGCTTTCGCCCGCAACAGATTCAACCCCATCCCGATAAAAACAATCCCCGTCAGCTTGTTGAGAATGACAGAGAACTTCTGATTATTACGCAATTTTTGCGTAGCGAAGGAAGCAAACAGGGCGAGGAGACTACACCAGATGCCACCCGTAACGGTAAAAGTGAGGCCGAGAATAAGGAAAGGGAGTGGTCCGGCTTCCGTCGCGCTAACAAATTGCGGGAGGAAGGCGATAAAAAATAGGGCGACCTTTGGATTCGTGACACTCGTCAGGATCGCTTGCAGATAGACCTTTTCACCCTTTAGCTTCTTGGAATCGGCTGCGTCAAAAGCTGGTGATTCCTTCGTCATGAGCATGCGAATGCCCAAATAAACGAGATAGGCGACCCCCAATATTTTGACGATGTTAAAAAGCACGATGGATTGCGCCAAAAGGAGCGACAAGCCGAAAGCAGCCAAGAGCGTGTGAATGAGTGAGCCTGTCAAAATGCCGAGAACCGAAAGAATACCTGCCTGTTTTCCTTGCGAAATGCTGCGGGTGATGATGTACATTGTGTCTGAGCCGGGTATCAGGTTCAACATGATTGCGGTCATCAGAAATGCTTCATAATGAACGATTCCAAACATCTCTTCTCACTCCTCATCTGTCTATAAAACAACAATAAATTATAGAATAATCAGACACCTGGCGCAATGCGAAAAATGAGGAAAAGCTCCTGACGCAGATCAAGGGTGTGTGCCATGATCGCGAGAGGAGCCCCTTATTCAAGCGGACTGATTACGGCGTTGATTCGGTAGCGCGTATCCAGCCTTCTTTTCCATCAAACACAATCTGGTACCAGCCATTCAGATCTGCGATGACTTGGAAGGAACCATCTGCTGCTACCTGACCGATCTTCTCATATTCTTCACCGGGACCTGCAAAAACATCGGTTTTTTGAGTGGCAGGGGAAGGTTGATCCGTCGCTTCTGTCGAGCTGTCAGCAGGGGAAGGCGCTTCTCCTGACCCAGTTCCCTCGGTCGTTTCTTCGGAGCTCTGCTCCAAATCAGCCAGCTTTTCGATGTAAGCCAAGCCATTGCCCTCGAGCTTGAACAAAGCGATTTCGTTTTCCCCTTTCCCCACCGCATTTTTTAGGATCACATGCTCGGAGTCTTCTACGCTGAGTTCATCTGCCTCGACCGAAAAGCGCTTCTCGAGTGACTCTTTTGTCAAATTTGGAGAGAGTGCCGTGTAGGCGTTAGCACGCTCCTTGCCGGAAGCACTTACGATAATCATAGGCTTTTCTTTACTTCCGAGCTTATCGTCGATCTTAGCCTTTGCCGTTTTTAAGTCGACATCCAGTGACTGATCCAGATAGAGGACCGAGTCATTCGGCATTTTCGCTGCGAAGTAAAGACGATGATCTGCCTCAGAGAGTCCGAATGCGTAAAGCTTTGCTCCCCAGCGATCTGTGCCGGAGAGTATGTCGGTGAACGTTCTGTCTGGATATCTCAATTGCAATAAACGTGCTGGATCGTATTCCAACCAGAGTTTATTCAGATCGGACAGGAGTGTAGCCGTATCCTGGAGCGGATTCAACTGTTCGTATAATTCACGCGCTTTGGTGAACTCAAACGACTTGATGTATTGTTCTGCCTGCTTGAGCTTGCCTTCCAGATAGCGGGTGATCGAATCGAGGACAGGTGAATCACTGGAAAGCACATCCTCGATTTTGCGATAGGCGGCTGCCATGTCAACGAAGGCACTCAAATCCTTTGAACGAATGACTTCCTTGATTTCAGCTAGCGCATACTTTTCCAACTGACCCACTAACCAATCTGTCTCGATACCCAGCTTTTCGTAATGGCGTATGCTTGTAGCCGTTTTGGTGATGACTTCTTCAAAAGGAGCAGAAGCGATCAATTTCCGCAGCTTCGTCTTTTCATAGTTTTGGAACAAGGCCGTGAGCTCAGCCTGCTTCTTCTTTTTACCGCCGTAGTATTCATCTGGAACGGCAAGGAGTGTTTCGATGAAAGATTCGTCCTGGTAGGTTTCCTTTTCGAGATTCGATTGTGCCTGAGCCTTCGCTGTTTGCAAGGCATTCAAGTAATAATCGGAAAAGCTCTTATCCATACCCAAGCGTGCGGACAATTGCTGGAAAAACATTGCTGGTACGTCCTTTTGATTCTGGTAATTCTTTTTGACAGCTTGATATTGATCATAGACCGCACCGATTTCTGCGACCTTCTTTTCCAAAATGGCCGCCCGGGATTGCTGTTGAAGCCCCTCCAGCTCAGTGCGGATCGAAGTAAGTTGGAACATGATAGAGTTCCATTCGTCATCCCCGTAGGACAGGACGGCCATATCCTGCGCACGAGAAAAGGTTTCCTCGGCTTGCAGCAGGTTCTTTTGTTCATAAAACGCCTTTGCTTGTTTATACAACGTAATCTGCTTGTACCCGAATCCGAGCTTGAACAGAACAGCGATCAAACCCAAGGCAAAGAGTCCGCGAAAAATATTACGGACCCACAGGGACCTATGATAGGGAGAGATAGGCAACATAAAAGGCTCCTCCTTCACAGTAAGCCTTTGAAATCCGGGTCAAACGCGTAATGCGTATCCACCCTGTTTTTGGTAGAATGATATAGTTGTTCCCAGCCTTCATCCCTATGGGTTTGTACCATTTTTGCCAATCGCAGAAGGCGCTCGCGAGGCAAAAAATCGATGAATTCGATAATCAGATCCTGATACTCGTCCACATAAGACTTCATGCGGAGCGCCGCACCTGCCACTTGACCGATGAGCTGATCCCCATTTTCCAGCAACAATATTTGATTTTTATAACGTCTAACATAAGTAAGCACGGATTTTTTGACGAGTGAAGGCTGGACCTTGATGACCTCGCGCACATATTCCATGAAGTCCTTGTCGTACATAGACGGGATGAGCGTTTCGAGCTCTAGCTCCATGTCTTTGCGCAGGACGTAATGATTGAGGAACATGATTTTGCGTATCTTGATCGTATCGGAATCGACGAAATGCCCGATCTCTCTCGTTTTTTCATAAGCTTCCTTGAGATGTCCTTCTTTGACGTCGTTGCCCACTTCCTCCAAATGACGGAGGAGTGATTTCTTGAGCGTCTCTATTTCCCGTGTTAAAAAGTGTTGGAATTGTACGTCTCTTTCATAGATGCCGTATTTTTTCTGTATCACGAAAAACAAGACGAACAACACACAGCCAATACCACCTGCGAGAGCCAATTGCAAAAGGGTATCCGCAGAAAGGAGAGCTAGACAGACGAACAAGCCCAAGAGCAAAAAGCGCGTCTGCACATAGCGGCGTGTCACCGTATGGGATACCTGGCGGATCGGTGTGTAGGCTCTCCCGCAACTCTCGCAATGCGTTTCCCACAGGACATGGTACGTATGGCATCGCGTGCACGCTTGGATTCTTTCATAAGTATGAGTGGTTTTACGGGTTTTGCGAAAGTGGACGCCGATTCGTTTTCTCATGGTGAATCCCTCTTCTCATTCAGTAAGGCATGAAGATGCTGATCGATTTCGGCGTTGGAGAGATTGCGCCGTTTCAGTCGTAGCAGCTTGAGGAATCGGACCGCTAGCAGCAAAAAAGCCGCAAACAAAAGAAAGTAAGTTAACATAAAATTTCTCCTAACGAAGTTGTCGAAATCTGTAACAAAGAATCATGTCGTATCGTATTACGAGTAAGGGGCAATCATTCTAGTACTTTTTTATCATCTGTCTTCTACTTCTTGAAATAGTGTCATAGTCTTACTTTCTTTGCAACACTTCACAAATTCTTTGTAACGAACAAGAAAAGGAGCTCTTATGCAAATAATACGATTCCGAATGTTATATCGATACGTAGCATGTCTTGCCCTGCTCTTGGTCAGTGTCCTCTCTGTTACTCACCCAGGTTTTGCCCAAACGAGCGGAAACAATATGGACGCTGTCCTGGTCGTGGACGTCAGCAACTCCATGACCCAGAGCGATAAGAACAAAGTCAGCAACGAAGCAATGAAAATGTTCGTCGACATGACGTCGATCCAAGCGAACAAGGTTGGTGTTGTCGCCTATACCGACAAGATCGAGCGGGAAAAAGCACTGCTTGAGATTAATTCCGAAGAAGACAAGAACGATATCAAAGCCTTCATCGACAGCTTGCAAAAAGGAGCCTACACCGATATCGCTGTCGGGGTAACGGAAGCAGTAAAAATCCTTGATGCGGGACGCAATCCAAACAATGCGCCGATCATCGTGCTGCTGGCAGACGGAAACAATTTTTTGAACAAGGCATCAAGCCGTACCCAGGCAAAGTCTGATCAAGAGCTGCAGCAAGCAGTGAAAGAGGCCAAAGACAAAGGCTATCCGGTCTACACGATTGGCTTGAACGCAGACGGTCAGCTTAACCGCACGACACTACAGCAGATTGCTGCGGAGACAAATGGTAAATTTTTTGAAACGAGCACAGCGGACAAGCTCCCGCAAATCTTGAGTGAAATCTTTGCGAATCACCTGAAGCTGAAGGTTGTCCCGGTTAAAAGCTTCGTCGCAAACGGCCAAGCTCAGGAGATTCCGATCCCCATCCCGAATGGCAGCGTCATGGAAGCCAACATCTCGATCATGTCGCAAAAAGCAGTAGAAGTGAAGCTGTATGACCCAGCAGGCAAGGAAGTAAAAATCCCTTCCAACCAGGTCAGACTGTCGAAGTCCAATGCGTACACGATGATCAAGCTGGTCAAGCCACAGCAGGGTGATTGGAAGCTACAGGTAAAAGGTGTCCCGAAGGAAAAAATCGATATTAACCTCATCTTCAACTACGATCTGCAATTGGAGATGGAGCCAGTCACAGCGAAGAGCTACAAGGCTGGCGATGTCGTACCGATCAAGGCTGCACTTGTTTCAAACGGACAGAAGGTAGCGAGTCCTGATCTGTACAAGCAAATGAAGGCGACACTGATCGTCAATGACAAGACGGACAATAAGACAAACGAGGTCATCCTGAACAATACGGGCAGCGGGTTCGAAGGCAGCTTCACAATCCCGGCAGACCATACCTACGAAATAAAAGTCAAGGCAGAAGACACCAGCTTTTACCGGGAGACAAAGCCGCTCCTTGTAGATGCTGCGAAAACGGCAGGCTCTGGAACGAGCAAGCCGAGCACAACCACTGATCCTGCGGCAGAATCGAAACCATTTCCATGGCTGACCGTAGTAGGAGGTATCTTGGTTCTCCTCCTGTTGATCGGTGCTGGATTGTACGCACTGTCGATCTATCGCAAGGCGAATAAGGGCTTCGCGGGCCAAATCGCCATCGAGATCGTGGATGAGGATACAGGCGAAAAGTCCAATCCGCAGTACAAGAAACTGAACGCGTTCAAAGGAAAAGTGAAGCTGCACCAGCTCATGCAGCTCGCCCCTGAGTTTGCGGAGACAGAGAAGGTCATCTTTTTACCAGGGAAAAACGATACGCTGATCATCGAAAACCGTTCGAGCTGCCGGATCGAAAAGGCAGGACGTGTCCTCGATGCAAGCAAAGGCAAAGAGCTGAAGAAAAACGATCGCATCAAAATTTCGTTAACGAATGTGAACAAGTCCTTATATGTAGATTACATCGTCTAGGAGTGAGTCGAATATGAAAGCAGTTGTGAGAGAACACATTCAACAATTGGACGTATCCCTCGGCGGGGGAATCGTCAGTGACAAGATTCGTGTAGATACCATTGATAACCCGATGCTCGTCATCGGTCTAGGCGGTACAGGAATTGATGCGCTTTTGCGCCTGAAATACCAAGTGAACAGACGCTTCAAGCTGCCGGTAGACCAGCTTTCCAAGAAGCGCAAGGAAAAGCCGGACAATATTGAATTCATCGCGTTTGAAACGAATGAGCATGACCGCAACAAAAAGTACAAAGGCATCGGACTCGACCCAGTGACGGAGTTCGTACTCCTGTCCAATCCTGAGATCGGCGGTGTGTTGCAGAATCGCAGCATTCTAGAGCCGTACATCACGGACTGGCTCTCACCAGAGCTGACAATTACGGACGGAATCAGCGGCGCATCCGGTGTACGCCAGGCAGGGCGACTTCTCCTCTTTACGAAAATTACGCAAGTCGTCCAAACCATTGAGAAAAAGGTCAAGATGCTGTGTGAGGGCACGAACAAAAAGCTGACTGTATTCCTCTTGAGTGGTTTGTCCGGGGGAACGGGGAGCGGTTGCTTCCTCGACATCGCCTATATCGTTCGCGGCATTTTGGAGCGCGACTTCGGAAGTGCGGGAGTAGACAAGGTGAATACGCTAGGCTACCTGTTCACGCCTGACGTCAACCTGTCGAACAAGAGTCTCAGCTCGCACACACGTGACTACATCATGAAAAATGGTTATGCGGCTTTAAAAGAGCTGGACTACTGGATGAATGCGGACGAGCGAAACGAGCGTTTCCGCCAGCAATACGGCAACGTGCTCACCGTACAATCGCCGATGCCGCCATTCAACCTGTGCCATTTGATTTCTGCGACCAATCTGGAAGGCAAAGCATTGGAAAACGCCTACGATTACTGCATGAACGTGACCGCGGAGAACATTACGAACTTCATGGCGAGCGAAGAAAAGCGCTCGGGTGAAGAGTTTGCGATCCACGACTATATCAGCAACATCCGTACGAACATCAACCAGATGCCAAAAGCGTACGCAGCCAACTACCAGTACAACGTCATCGGTGCTTCCTCTGCTGTCTTGCCGATCGAAGAGATGACAACGTACCTAGCATATCGCTTGTTTAAAAAGATGGAAAAAATGTTCACGGTAGCACCAACGCAAGAAGATACAGAGAAATTCGCCCGCAAGCTCGGAATCGACATCGACTCGATTTCCCGCAAGTTCGAGGAGCGCGTTCCTGAACCGTTGCCAGGCTATGAAAACAGCGAGCGTTTGAACTACAGCAACGTTATTACCCAACAAGTCGTGAGCATCGACCACGAGCTGGAGCAAGGCTATCTCGCCAAAGCGCGCGAAGCGTACATCAAGTCCAAAAAGCAGATGCCAGGCGACATGATCTCTGTTTTTGGCGAAATGATCACGCGTGTATTCCTGCACCCGCAGCAAGGACCATTCTATGCGTCCCGTTTGATTCATTCGGACAAAGGCTACTGCCTGATGAAAATGATCCTTTCCTACATCGAGAGCCTCAAGGCGAATTTGGAAAGCTTCCCGCCTGAGATCGAGGGTGCGCGCGAAAATGCGAACGAAAAACTGGGTGATGCCCGCAGTGCTTTCATCTCCAAGGAGAAGAAGAAAAACAGCTATATCGAAGCGAAGATCAACGAATACCAGCTCCTGGCTGATCAGGAAAAGCTGGAACAAATGATCGAATTCTACGAAGAGCTGCACCGTTTGTTGAATGCAGAAAACAACCGCATTTATAGCGTATTTACTGAGATTTTGAACGCACTCAATCAAATTTTCGAGCAAAACGGCGACATCCTGATCAACGGTGGAGAAGAGAGCGACCGCACTGGCAACAAAACGTACTACTGGAACATTGTCAGTGTGCCGGATATCTCCAAGGTCGTCAGCAACATCCTGGAGCAAAAAGATGCAGATGACATGATCCGCGATTTCACCAGCGAGCTGCTGCGACACTCCGATCAGTGGGTCAAAGAGCAGGAGCTGGATATCGTCAGCTCGATTTCCGAATTCCTCTCTGAGAAGTTCGGTGAGGTGATCACCAAGTCGATGGAAGAATTCCTCGTGATCAAATACGGCCAGGACGAGACACTCGATCGCATCGTAGAGCGCAAGATTGCGAGCAAGCTGGATGAAGAGGCGATTCCGGTCTTCCATCTGAGCAACAATCTCGGCAATATGCATTTCCCTTCCTGGGGCTTTGTATCCGTGCCACTGAAAGCACCATCGATCTTGAAGGGGATTAAAAACTATCAAAATACAGCGATTAGTGGATCGCGCTTCACCGTCAAAGAAAGCGAAGTCAAAAACCGCATCTTCTGGCTGAATACGAAAAACGGTGTTCCACTGTTCGCTTACACACCGTTGAAGGTCTACGAGGAAAGCTACGAACGTACAATTCTGGACAGAGAGGGTATCGGACGCCACCTCGTTCAAACTGAAAAGAACAACTGGGCGTACCTCCCATCCCCTATTCCGGAAAAATCGTGGGGAGATACGTACCAAAACGGGCGGATCAAAGCGTACAACGCCAAAGTACGCGAACTGTTTGACCGTGCGGTGCGCTACGGGGTCATCCGTGAAAAAGGCAGCGACAGCCAGACCAGCAACCGTTATGAATCCATCGTGACGAAACCGTTCTCGCTTGCCACCTTCCTGGCTAAGCACCAAGCGCAAGGAGACGCGACCAAGCTGAGCCCTGGCGAGATCAAGCGTGCATTGGTTGAGCTCAAAGGCTTCATGAAAGAGGGTCTGGAGCAAGAATTTACGCGTGACGTGTTCGGCAGTATCAATGAAGAGATGGCAAAAGAAAACCTGATTCGCTATCCGGAGCAGATTCGTCTGATCGAACAAGAAGTGCGCAAATACGAAGAAATAGAGGCCAAAATCCAGGAGCTGGAGCAGATCGTAGGTGCTATCAAGGACGAAGAAGAGCTGGTGACCCGATTCATCGAAGCCCTTTACACAGGCACCATCTGCAAGCGCGGTGCGCTGTACGTCTACGACAAGGATGAGGAAGAAGATGCGTGGGAGCCATTCATCAACCTGATGAAGGTCAACAAGCACTTCGAATTCGCTATCTATGAAAAATTCCGCGCATTGGATCACAAGAGCATGGCAACCATCCAGCGCAAGGCTGCAAAGCGCAGTGACGCGATGACTTCCGCAGAGGATACGCAGCAGCTGCTGGCAAAACTCGAAGAAATCGCAACTGCTTTCCAAGAAGCGAAAAACGATCTGGAATACGATCGCGACGAATACGTAAACGGTGAAGAGCTGTTCCAGTTCTACAAAAAGGTTTGGTCAAAAGTAAACGATATGCGCAAGACGCTGCAATAAACAATGAGGATCGTTTGATAACCGAGGAGGAAGCATGAGGGATTTGATAGGAGAGTTCGCGACCCAATACGTTACGGAATTGGAAAGACAACTGGATAGCGGAAACGGACAGCGAAGCATTCAAAACCCCGTGCTCTTCCTTTTTCTCGGGGATAAGAGCGTAGAGGCACTGCAAGCTGTTCGTGCCCACAACGAACGCAGTTGGCAAAATGGTCACGGTGTTCTTTATGTCCATGCGTATCAGGACAAAACGTGGGAGCATCCGCAAGTAATTGGCTGCCGCTTGCCACAGGCAGATGACGACAAGAAAAAGATGCGTACCTCGATCCACGAGCGTTTTTTACTCGATGAAGCTGTCACCATGGAACTGAACAAGGTAATGAAGCTGGCAAGCGTACGTGTAGCCGAAATGGGCAAGTTGTTCACTGCTTTTCAGCAAGTCAATATTGCCGTCGTGGCAAGGGCGGATGACCCTGCCACGATCCTTTTGCCAGAGCTGACACTGCTACTCAAGAGCTACCTCAATGAGCTGTTTAA
The DNA here is from genome assembly GCF_013284365.1 of Brevibacillus sp. RS1.1. Taxonomy (NCBI): domain Bacteria; kingdom Bacillati; phylum Bacillota; class Bacilli; order Caryophanales; family Paenibacillaceae; genus Brevibacillus; species Brevibacillus sp. RS1.1. The sequence goes on along the minus strand of NZ_JABSVA010000004.1, from coordinate 423,075 downwards.
AAACGTATCCGTCGACCTGTACGTCCTGTTACAGGAAAAGAACAACGGGGAAGCATTCGGGTTCTCGACAGCGCTCTCGATCAGCTTTTTGGAAGAGGTCAATCGTTATCAGCGGAGCGACTACAGCTATCGAGCGAATCTTTTGGTAACAGAGGATCTCGTGAAGCTACCTGTGGAGCATGTGAACGCGCCGTTGTTTTCGCTGGCGTACCTATTGAGTGACAAGACAGAGCATGGCTTGTTTATCGAAGGCGGCATGCAGGAAAATTACGAGCTGATCAGCAAGCTGGTGCTCTTGAACAACAAAAAGGTAGAGCCGGAGTTCCATGAAAGCAATGACGGTTATAACAAGCTGCAATTTATGCGCAGCATCTCGGTTGAACACGGGCAGACCAAGTTCGCGTCTGCTGGCCTATCCAAAGTAAAGCGACCGACTCATGCTATTGCACTGACGGTGCTGTCCGCAGTATTTGACCGCTATTGGGAGCGACTCCAGGACGGCGAGGTTTTGCCGAAAACAAAAGCGAGAGAGAAGCTCGGATTGACTGCGAATGATTTGCAGCGAAAATTGGCTGGCATTCTTCCTGAGGATCACATCTTGGATGAAATGACGGGGCTCATGACCTCTGGCATCAGCTACAGCGAGCTTTGCAATATGAATATGCGCGAAGCAGAGCTGGCTTTGTTTGACGGCAGCAGCCAAGCCTTTTTTGAGGCGAATGTCGTTTCTGGGGCGCGTAAACGTCTGGAGCACATGCTGTCTCAGGAGTCCTTGGCTGATTTGATTCAGAAAGCAGTCATCGAGGATGAACGGCTTGGGCTGTATGCGGCTTACTATCTCACAGCCGAACACGCCAATGGAGCAAACCTGCTGGATGAGCTGCGCACAGGCATTCGCGAGACATCTCGACAAATTGAACAGATGAAAGCCGAGCTGGTCGATCTCTACCAAGAGCGGGTGGATCGGCAGGACATTCGCGTAGGAGGGTTTTTCACACGGGATAAGGAGCGTGTGCGGACCTTCATTCGCCATTTGCTGGACGCTGTTTATGGCAAAAAGCTGGAGTTGCTGGATTGGGAGATGATGCTCTCCATCCTTGTGAGCTATGAGAAACAGGCAGAGCAGATTCACCGGCAGTTAGGTGAGCAAGTCGAGCAGTTGGAAGCTTTGCATAAGCAACTCCGGGAAATCGCCCAGACGAGCGTTCGAGAAGCAACTGATTACTTGGGCAAAAACGTGGACGAATATTACGAATCGGTTGTCCATGAAACGATCCGGTCATTGGAAGCTTCACGCGGCAGTGATTTTTACATGGAACAACGGTATATTGGCAGCGGCGCTCTGCTCAGCGGGAATCGACTCGCCGGACTCGTGGAGAGGCTGTGTCAGTTTTGCCGGAACGAGATTCTCACTCGTGCGCCATTTGCTTTATCTTTTGAGGCGGAGCTGCTGGCTCGTGCCAACGTCGGGGCTGCTTATGATAACCGAACCGTGCTGACGAAGGAGGATTTATTCCTCGATCTGGCATTGGTGCTGGAGGAGCGGGCAGCGGTTCACATCGAAGTGTTCCATTTCTTGCAAAAGCATCGCTATGAGGAGAAGTACTTGTTTGCCGATATTCACAACGACTTCGTCCAGTATGCCCTGCACAAGGATGAGAACACACGAACCTACAAGCTGGGCTGCATCCACGAGGAACAAAAAAGCGGGATAGAAAAAATGAACCTGATGGGTGGATTCGGCATGGAAGAGTTGATGTTTTACCGCAATAACAAGAAATACCATGCTTCCTATGAGGATAGCGGGTTTGTCTTTCGCCGCGTGGGAGGAGATGAGTCGTCATGAGTCAGAGAAGAGTAAGCTTACTCATGCTGGTGTGTAGTCTGGTAGGTGGCGTGATCGGATTTTTGGTCGGGGAAGTCATGCTCGGTAAGCTGTCCGGAGAAATACCGCAATGGTTGTTAATGGGACTTTATTTTGGTCAATATGCTTTTTTCGTAGGATTGATGTGCCTCATTGCGGAAATGATCTCGCCACGACTGAATGGAGTCGGCTGGAAGCAGCGCTATCTGGGCTTTTCCTGGAAAATGCTCGTGCCCAGCACATTTTTGATGGTGGGCGTAGCGGCGCTCTTGCTTCAGCTGCTGTACGGGTCATCGTTTCAACCGGCCAGTGGTGCCAACAATATTGTCATGGTTCTGGATACGTCAGGCAGCATGCAGTCGTCTGACCCGGATAACCAATTGTTCAAAGCAGCAGCGGACATGGTGCAGCGCATGGATAGTGATATGAAAATAGCAGTGGTCACGTTTCACGATCAAACGAATGTGCTGCAACCCCTCACCGAGCTAAGTAGCCAGTCTGTGAAGGATGAGGTTGTGAAGAAGCTACTCCAATTTCCGCGCACGGATGGAGGCACCCGGATCGACTTGGCACTGCAAGCGGGGCTGGACCAGCTGCAAGCCAATCAAATGGCGAACAGTACGGTCGTGCTGATGTCAGACGGCTATAGTGATCTGGATGTCCCTGCCGCCCTTGCGCCCTACAAGCAAAACCAAGTGATTGTCCATACGGTAGGCATGAGCCAAATTGATGCAGACGGAACGGCGCTGCTTCAAAAGATTGCTGCTGAGACTGGCGGTAGCTACTTCAATGTTGAACACGCTGACCAAATGACAGGAATCTTTGGTCAGATTTACGATATGAGCCGAACAGACCGCAATATTGTTTCCGAGCGGACTGGAGCGACAGAAGATAGCGTGTTTTACGCCATTACCCGTGTAGTCAGTGTTCTAATCCTCGGTGCTTTGCTCGGCTTGGGGCTGGGTCTGATTTTTGACAATCGCCATCTGGCCAAAAGCTTCACGATTGGCGGGGCGGTATCAGGACTGTTAGCTGGACTCGTTTTGGAAATGGGTCTGTCGTCGATCGACTTGCTCGATATGGTGGTACGTTTGCTGGCGTGCTCCTTGCTCGCCGTCATCCTGACATTGTTCACTCTCTTTGTGCCAGCTTCTACGAGTGGCGGATCGTCTTTTGCAAAGCGCAGACTGAACAACAGACAAAACCCTCGCGCGTTGGACGGCGGGAACCAAAGCAGCAAGCGGTTTGAGTAAAGGGAGCATGATGAATCATGATTAATCGGGAGGAAACAACAGAAATCTTCATCAAGGACGTCACCTGCCAGCATCAAGGGAGCGAATACGTGCTCAATTGGCATTGGGCGCAGGATATTCCGTGCGTGTACGTACACAAGTCGCAGTTTGGCGCCCCTTTTGACATAAGCGAGCTGGATGATCGTCAGTTCAAGCTGTATACCCGAGAGGAATACAAAGTCCACAAAGGGCTACGGGAAAAAACAGACGGCATCGGCAGGTACACATACCGCATCTTTCCTTGCCGATTGGAAAATGGCAAGCCACTACTGCTCATGCCAGACGGGGATGCCCATGTGATCCACGTCAGCACAGGAAAGGCCAAAATCTACTACTCGTTCAAACGGGGCGGAAGCTGGTTCAGCAAATATCAATCGTTGCAGATTCGCATTTTTTCAGAGATTCCGATCGCGCGGGACGTACTCTGCTACGTAAAAAAAGAAGGCTCTCCTCCCGCCCACAAGGATGACGGTACCCGATACAATTTCATTCGTGATCTTGAGCCCGGTGTCAATCTGATGCCGGAGATCGAGGTCAGGAAAAAAGACGTCGTCCGCCTGTTTTTTACGGACGGGAAAAAATACGGAGAAATGTACGAACTGATTCCTGAATAGGAGGGGATGCGCCATGCTGTCGTTTTTGAAAAACATGTTTGAGAAGAAGCCGCAGGTCAAGGAACGGCTTCCTTTTTACGATATTGTCTGCCCTTATTGCTTCGCCAAATACGGACCGGACCAAGTTGTCTTTCGTGCCACGCATCATCGCCAGGACGACGAAGACTACGCGTTGCAGGAGGATGAGATTCTCAATGCGTATCGGGATAAATTCGGACTGGATGCTATCGACGAGCTGGAAGCGGTGATCGATCCGGAATCCATCCCGTCGGAAAACCATTTGTACGTCGATAACGTCCTTGCAGGCGTGACTGACCGGTATGGCATGGTTTCCAAGCGCAGACTGTGCCCGAAATGCCACAACGAGCTACCGATTACGGCAGGGAAAGCGCCGAGTAACATTATTTCGATTGTCGGGGCGTCTCAGGTCGGTAAGTCCGTATACATGACCTCACTGATCCATACCTTGCAAAACACGACAGCGAATCACTTTGATGCCGCGTGTATGCCGCTCAATGCGCAGATTAGCCGCAAGTTTCGAGAGAACTATGAGGCACCCTTGTTTGAGCGCGGACAGTTGCTTGATTCCACGCAAAAAGAAAAGCGTCAGGAGCCATTCATCTTCCAATTCATTTTCAAGGATAGCGACAAGGCACCATTGATCCTGGTGTTTTTCGACGTAGCAGGCGAGGGAATGGTCGACCGCGAGTATTTGGAGCTGTATGCGTCGCATGTGAAAAATTCGTCCGGCATCCTGTTTCTGATCGATCCGCTGCAAATCAAGACCATTCGCGATCGGGTCATGCTGCAAGCTGGGGATGAGCCAGGGGAATTCACGGCAAGGTACGACGAGCCGCGTGAGGTTGTCATTACGCTGTTTGAGAACTTCATCGGCTATCAGGAGCAGAGCAAGACCCATATTCCAACTGCTGTCGTGTTGACGAAGAGCGACATGCTGCATCTGATCAAAGAAGACGATGGTGAATACATCAAGTCCAACAGCAATGTTTTCCGCAATTTTGTCCATGAACAATATTTAAATACGGCTGAATTTGAGAACATCGATGGAGAAATCCGCCGATTCATTGAAAAGGTAGATAGACCGTTTAAAGACGCGTTGGATGTTTACTTTACGAATACGGCCTATTTCGCTGTATCTGCGCTGGGGAGCAATCCAGTCAATCAAAGGGTAAGTGGTGTCGTGACGCCGATTCGCGTCGACGAACCGTTTATTTGGTTGATGCACCAGCTTGATTACATCGAGGGGAGGGAGCGGTAGTGAGCAACCGTCAGCCCATTTTGCAGCAGTACTACACCCGCGGGCGACAAGGGGTTTTCCGTTCGAACGAAGGATACGATACTGTCGCCAAAACGCCAGGGCTGGATAACCAATTCATCAAGAAGACGCTCCATCCGTTTTGCGTGTACGATGCGCCGCGACAGCTTCAAGAGCGGGCGGAAAGCAATCTGTCTCTCTTTCCGGAGGCGCTTGTTAGCTTCCAAGCCGAATCAGGAGAGATGGTTCTCGGTAGAAGTGTATTTGTCGGAGCGGACTTTACTGGGCAGCGCAATACATTTTTCAGCCACAACTATGTCATTCCGGTAGAGCGTCGAGATGAGTTTATCAAGAATCCGAGCAAGATCTTCGGAGTCCGTACTTTTGCAGATCGTCACGACGATGCAGCGGGCAAGGAGCTTCCAACCGTCGATGACATCCCTTCAGAAAAAGGCTTGTCGCAAGACCGAAAGCAGCTACTTGGACAGTTGGGCGTCGATGAGCGTTTATTCAAACAGCTCCTCTTTGCGGTGATGTCCTCGCTCGCAGCGAAAAAGAAGGTGTTCATCAGCCTGGATGTGGATATTAGTGTCTCATCCAAGAGTGCTGCTCACTTGTTGGAGATTTTGTACAGTTGTCTGCCTTATGAGATGCGCAGACATTTTGGTTTTCTCACTTTTAGCAATGAGCCGCAGAGCAAGAAGCATATCCACGTCACGTTCGTAGAAAAAGGAAGCATACGCCCAGGCGGGGGGCACAGCGACAAAGACTTTTTGTTCGACTTCTCCCTTGGTCGCGTTCAAAACGTCGATTTGCAGGACGGAGGACACGAATACCTCGACTTTGCCTGGGAGTATGTCAATGAGCCACGGCTTCTGGATGCCTTCCACGATTTTTGTGAGGATGTGCTGGCTGGAGCAGACCATGCACTAGCCTTGAACCTTCGCACGTACTATGAGCTGTGCGCACTGTATTTAATTGAAAAGGGACGAACGTCCGTGTATGAGAGCAAGCGGGCGGGCGTTTGGCAGGCGTTGAACAGCTATTTGGGGCACAGTAGCTTGACCCGCAAGAAACGGCTGATCGAGCTTCAGGAAATGCTGATGCGGATTGAAATAGAGGCGCTTTCGTCCAAACGGCTGCCCGACGGCGAGACGATTAAGCAAATAATTGAATCCTACCGGGTCACCAAGCAGGAACGCCTGCAAATGGATTTGATCCGCTTCCTGATGGACGTGTTGATGAAGGCCAAGACCGCAAGACAGAGTAGCTACGTGGCAGAGGTGTACAAGCATTTGTCCAGCAACCGGGAGCTGTTTGGCTTCATGATGCGGACGATTTTCGGCTATCCGCAGTTGGTGAAGCCGCTTTTTGAGGATTATATGATTGAGCGGGTATCCGCCGTGACCAGCTTGGACCAGATGCTAAAGGAAATCCGGTTTTGGTCAGAAACAGAACCGCAAGCGATACGCAATGCCGTCTTTATTGCTACGACAACAGAAAAAGTTTTGCGTCTCTTTGCACGGGAACGTCAAAAGTTAGCTGCCGCCATTACCATCCACCAGTTCTTTGAAAACATCGATGGGGCACGCGGCTATGCAGATGAGCTGTTGGACGAGCTGGACAAGTCCTTGATGAAGCTCGTCGCACTAGACACGCTATCCAAGGATGATTTCCAGGTTCTCATCGCCCTCTTAGAGGAGAAGCCACAGAGCTTTTTCGGAACGCTGGATATGGAGAGTCGCCACAAGCAAGAAATGCTCATGAATCTGGCGAAGCTGCATGAAGAGAGAAGCACGCAACATCCGGCAGAGTTTTTCCGAAAATGGGATCGGGAAGCGATTTCTGTGCAACAAAGAATGATCCAGAATATGTTGAGTAAACCGCTCCATGCAGACGAGTTCCCACAGGTCCCACTGGTCTTTTACAGGGAAGATCATTTTGGTCAGGAAGGATTCCAGTTTGCAGAATTGCTAGGATATGTTCAGCAAAATGGTGGGGAAGCCGTTACATTGTCTTTTATCCAATGGACGATGAGCCAGCGGATGTTTTTCGAAGGGAAGTATTTGCTGCCTGCATACAGACAAGCATTGAAGGTCTTTTTCCTTGAAGAGAAAGGCAAGAGATTGCGGGATAAAGAATGGCGAAAACGGTGGTATGCGATCCGAAATGCTGATTTCCGCAAGCTTTTGGACGAGGTGCGCAGCGAAACAGCCAATCCGCTCGTGAAGCTGTTTCGGCACAAAGCTACGGTGATATCCAGCGCAGTTGTCTTGCTAGGTGCCGGAGCGTGGGGAGGCTATATGGTTTGGGGAGGTACGAGTACGCACGTACAGCCACCTGAAACACAGCCAGAACCGACTCGCCCACCGGCTGTGTTCGTGCCGGTTTATCGGTTGATGGTGGACGAGCCTGACATCCAACCTGTCCATGGTGTTATTAGGGAGCGAAGCCAAGATGCATCTACGGGTGGACCGCCTGTTAAGACAACGACACCCTAAGATAATAGAAGGCCAACGCGGTCTGCTCGGGTAGGAGCGACCGCGTATTTTGGGGGTCTTTTTTGTACAAGAAGACGCCTAGATCATGTATTGACAAATATTTTTATTTGTGATATAATAAAATATTTTACTGTTGAAAAAACTCCTCACTCCGTGATAAAAAGTAGTTGTGCGATAAAAAGGTGTGAGGAGGAATAGGGTATGAAAGCGAACACAGGTGTGAAAATGATTCCGCTACAAGGAGAGGCATTTGGCAAGCCGATGGTGATCTACCCCACCTTGCTTTGGGATGAGGACCGAGCGGTATTGGTAGATACAGGAATGCCGGGTTCATGGGAGATCATTCGTCAGGAAATGAGCCGCGCTGGCATACCACCTGAGCGTTTACAGGCTATCATTTTGACACATCAGGACCTTGATCATATCGGCAGTCTTCCAGAAATCGTTCGTGAGCTTGGCGGACAGGTTGAAATATACGCTCACGAGCTGGATCAGCCGTACATCGAAGGCACACGCCCACTCCTCAAAGCAGACCCCAAAAACATGGCTCCTTTACTTGCGATGTTGCCTGAAAAGGAGCGCGAGTACTTGCAATGGCTTTGCGAAAATCCGCCCAAGGCAATGGTGCACAAGACACTGGCAGACGCAGAGATTCTGCCGTATTGTGGGGGAATCCGCATCATTCATACTCCCGGACATACGCCGGGGCATATCAGCTTATATGTACAAGATAGCAAGACCTTAATAGCAGGCGATGCTATGGTGTACATGAACGAAGCACTGCGAGGACCAATTCCGCAAAACACTCTCGATATGGAAATGGCAGTAAACTCATTAAAAAAGTTTGAGAACTTGGAAATTACTAGCATCATTTGTTATCATGGAGGCATGTGCCAAAACAACGTGCAAGAGCAGCTCTATGCTCTGCTACGGTGAAGTAGTTACCTGATCCTGCAATAGATGGATATAAGAAGCGTGGAGGACACCAGAGCTGGAGTAATCCCTATGGTGTCTTTTCTCATTTTATCCCTGTAACGTCTTTTGCGCTGTTTGCTCGACCTTGGAATGGGAGACTGGTGCTTCTGGAGAGGTTTTGTAGTACTTTTCCAGCGACTTATCAGAGCCTGTCCAACGAGCCAATGCAGCGAGCACAGCAAACATGCCTTTTTGCAGGAAGCGCGGAATGATCGGGAGGTAAAACCCCCCCATCTGAAAGATCGTTCCCAAGAGGAGAATATTTTTCGGGATATTTTGCTTGATAAACGGCAAATAAAAGCTGCGCCCGTCTGTGTCGAGCCCGTATCCACAGCGGACAAATGCTTCAAAAGTACCTGCCGGACGGATTTCGACATGGAAGCTGACGAATTCGTTAGAGGGATTGTGGAACCCATGAACCTTGTCCGTCGGTATGTTTAGCTTCTCTCCCGGCTTCAGGATTACTTTTTTTCCATCGATGGTTACCTCTAAATTTCCAATTACACCTTCAAAGGTTTCGACAAGTTTTGTATGATAGTGTAGAAAAATCCCATTATCCGGTGGGAGATCGGTACGAAATAACAAATATTCGCCATTCGTTTCTTCCGTTGTCTTTAAAAAGGTGACCACTTCGTTATTGTGCGGGTTGCTTACACTGCGACTTAGATTTGACAAAACTATACCTCCTTGAAAAATAGTAAAAAGAGATTATATTAAGACAGAATATAGATTAAATATAGATTATTTGTTCCGGGTCAACAATTAGAAAGATAGGATGTTCTACCTAAAGATGGAGTGGATAGTATGAGCGGCATGATCGTGGTTCCAGGTTATAGGGTGGCAGAGTTTCTTTCCACTCATTCAAAATTGGGAATTTATCGGGGTTACAGAAATAACGACAATCTCCCTGTCTTATTCAAAGTACCGATGGAAGGGCCTTCCCATAAGGAATCTCTGTGGAAACTGAAGCATGAATATCGCATTCTTCAATCATTGGAATCCCATGCAGTGGAAACGATCATCGAACTGGTTAATCACAACCGTGAGACGGTAATGATTACGGAAGATTTCGGGGGAGTGCCGCTCTCCTTGCTCATGAAAATGAAAGGACTGTCACTGAAGGAGATGCTATTCCTTGCAGTCCGCATGGCTTCCTGTTTGAAGGAAATCCATCAGCACGGAATCATTCATAAGGATGTAAATTCCGATCATATCCTGGTTCATCCTGAAACCTATGAGGTAAAGCTTGGTAGCTTTGGGTTGGCGACGAAATCCCACCAAGAATACCAAAGTGTGATGAATCCAAAAGAATGGAAAGGAAATCTTCGCTACGTGTCGCCGGAGCAGACGGGGAGAATGAATCGCACCGTCGATTACCGTTCCGATATTTATTCTTTTGGTGTCACGCTCTACGAGTTATTGACTGGAAAGCTGCCCTTTTTAACTTCGGACATGCTTGAACTCATACATGCTCATATGGCGAGAAAGCCGCTCGCTCCCTCTAGTGTAAAACCATCCGTTCCAGAGATTCTATCGGACATTGTGATGAAGTGTCTGTCAAAAAATACAGAGGATCGCTACTTTAGCATGTCTGGCTTACTGGCAGACCTGCAGCGCTGCTATGACCAGCTTGAACAAAACGGTTTAATTACGCCTTTTCCGCTTGCTTTAGAAGATCGTGCTGATCACTTGCGGATTCCAGAGAGGCTGTATGGACGTGAGCAAGAAATCCAGATGCTCATCGATGCATTTGAGCAAGTCACGAACGGCGCTACGAGAATGGTTCTTCTCAGTGGATCTCCCGGTGTGGGTAAGTCTGCCCTCGTGCTGGAAGCGCAAAAAGCGTTTTTGAGAGGCCGGGGACGTCTTGTTTCAGGAAAGTTCGATCAATATAATCAGGCCGTTCCGTATTCGGCCCTCATTCAAATCTTTCAGGATTTGATCAAGCAGTTATTGGCAGGCCACGAACGCGAGCTGCTTGCTTGGCGAGAGATGATCCTCGACGCCATGCAAGGCCTTGGTCAAGTGATCGTGGATGTCATTCCACAGCTTGAAGCAGTGATCGGCAAGCAGCCTGCCGTACCTGAGCTGCCTGCAGCAGAAGCAAAAAATCGTTTTCAATGGGTGATGCAACGCTTTATTCGGATTTGGGCGCGTCCAGAGCATCCACTCGTCTTGTTCCTGGATGATTTGCAGTGGGCGGATTCTTCTTCGCTTTTCCTGATCCGAGAGTTGATTGCAGATAGGCAGATCAGTCATTTTCTATTGATTTGCGCTTATCGTGAGCATGATGGCAGTATGATGAATCCGTTGATTGCCATTTTGACAGAGACAGGTATCAAGAGCCGCATTTTGCGCCAATTCACGTTATTGCCGCTTCGAGAACACGAATTCAATGCGTTAGTAGCAGATACATTGCATAGCGATACGGACATGACAAAGCCGCTGGTTACGATTATTATGCAAAAAACAGCCGGGAATCCGTTTTATGTAAGGGAATTCATTAAGACGCTGTATGATCGGAACTTGTTGTGGTATGGAAGAGAAGAGCGGAACTGGCAATGGGATTTGGTCGAAATAGAAAAGCTGGGTACAACGGAAAATGTGGCCGATCTTCTCGTAGAAAAAATGAGAAGACTGCCTGATTCTACTCAGCAGCAGCTCGCTTATGCTGCTTGTCTGGGCAATTCGTTTTTGCTTCATTTGATAGCCAAGTCACGGAATCAAACGGAGTCAGAAGCCATTCAGCATATATCGCCTGCGATTGAGGAAGGTCTCATCTATCCGATTGAAGGAGCGGAATATCTGACATACGCTGCGCTCGTGGAAGAAGAAGTGGCGTCTCAGATGAGGATTCGTTTCCGTTTTGTGCATGATCGAATTCAACAGGCCGCCTATTCGTTGTTAGCAGAGGCAGAGCGCGGACAGATCCACGTCAAGCTGGGCAGAATGATGTGGGAAATGTCCCAAGGGAGCGAATCTGGCTTCCTGTTCGAAATTTGCGATCATATGTATCGGGGCAAAGAGATACTGGAAGATCAAGCGGAGCGCATGCATGTAGCGCACTGTCATTTGCTCGCTGGACAAAAAGCGAAATCCTCTGCGGCATTTGAGTCAGCCTTGCAGTATTTCCAGCGCGGTCTCGAGCTGGTGGGGGAAGAGGGCTGGCAGCACAATCATGATCTGACCATGGAGCTGTGTGCGTTGTCTGCGGAGACGACGTACCTCTGTAACCAATTGGATGAGGCAAAACAATTGTTTGAACGCGGGATGCAGCATGCCAAAACAGACCGGGAACGCGTTCGCATTTTGGAAATGGAAATTCGCATGTATACACGACTGGCTGAATTTCCGCGTGTCATGGAAATCGCAAGCGAAGCCTTGGGGTTATTGGGCGTACCGATTCCGAAAAAGCCTGGCAAGCTCGATATCATTATGGAAATGTTTCATATCAAGCGACGCCTCAATGGCAGAAAAATAGATGAGTTGCTGTATTTGCCGGATGTTCCCGATGAAAATTATCAGATGGCGATGAGCATCATCAGCTACGCTGGTCCATCTGCTTACTATGTCAATCTCAATTGGTTTGCTTTAACGATTTTGCGTGCCCTTCATCTGTCACTCGTGCACGGAAACGCAGTCGCTTCGGCAAATGGTTATACCGGTTACGGGATCGTACAAGCTGCTCAATTCGGAAATTATCGAGAGGCTTATGAATTTGGACAATTGGCTTGCCGTGTAGCAGACAGCTTCGCCGATCCGATTGCCATGACGAAGGCGTATGGCGCGTTTGCCCTACTGATCAATCACTGGTGCGAGCATGCGCGGACGAACATCCCTCTGCTGAAAAAAGCGATTCAGCTCGGCTTGGACGGCGGAGGAAACATTTATGCTGCCTACAATGCCCATGGGCTTTTGGAGGCCATGCTCTATTGTGGTGTGCCAGTAGAAGAATTGGAGCAGCAAATCGAGGAATACAGCGATATGATTCAACAAATCAAGGTCGTTGATCACGATGACCGGCTCCTGTTATTGCGCCAGGCGCTGCATACTTTTACAAGGTGGACGGACAATGAACGAACGGCGTTTTGCCATGATGGCTTTGATGAAGTTGCCTATGTAAGCAACCTGCAAAAAGAAGGAAACAGCTACAAACGGTACATGTACCACTACTATAAATCGATGGTTCACCTCATGTACGGGAACCACCTGGAGGCAGCCCAGCTGCTGGCTGAAGCGGAGCAATGGATGGATTCAGTCAGCGGACAAGTACTTGTCAGCCAGCAAGTTTTTATGCAAACACTGGCATTGACGGGGCTCTATGAGAACGCCAACGGACAGGAAAAATCGAGGTATGGGAAAAAAATCAAAGCAAATCTCAAAAAGATGAAGACGTGGGCAAACGAATGCCCGGAAAATTTTCAGCACAAGTGGTTGCTGATGCATGCTGAGTGGCTCCGTGTCACAGAGCATAAACAAGAAGCGGGTCCTTTTTATGAACAGGCGGTTCAACTTGCCAAAAAGGATGTTTTCTTGCAAAACGAGGCAATGGCAAATGAATTGGCTGCCCAGCATTACTTGGCACTTGGAATGGAAACGATTGCGAAGGCGTACATGACGGAGGCCCACGAGGTTTACATGCTATGGGGAGCGGTCGCCAAGGCACGAGAGATTGGGGAACGGTATCCTTATCTTTTGCAACGGGTTAGAAGCTTGGGGGCTTCCGCTGAGATTGCTACGACTGACCAGACAGCAGACCTCGTCGATTTAATGAGTGTTATCAAAGCGTCGCAAACGATAGCTAGCGAGCTCCGCTTGGAAATGCTGTTGGCGACGATGCTGCGTACGGTGATGAGCAATGCAGGTGCGGAGAAAGGAATCCTCCTGCTGAAAAAAGATGGTGACTGGCTCATCGAAGCGGCAGGCTCTGTCGATTTGGACGTGGAGATTATGCAGTCTGTCCCGTATGAGCATAGTGGGATGCTCTCTGTCGCTGTCGTGAATTACACGATTCGTACAGAAGAGATGCTGGTGCTCCACAACGCTTCGGTTGAAGGCGTCTTTTTCCGTGATACGTACATTGCGAAGCACCAGCCGAAATCGATTCTATGCTCCCCGCTATGGCAGCAAGGGAAAATGATCGGTGTCATTTATTTGGAGAACAACGAGACGACACATGTTTTCAACGAAAAACGCTCAGAGCCGCTCAGGCTGATCTTCTCGCAAATTGCAATCTTTATTGAAAATGCGAGACTGTATCATCAATTGGAGCAATGGAATCAATCCTTGGAAAAGATTGTGACAGAGCGTACCAATGAGATTCAGGCACTTTTGCAGGCGAATAAAAATCTGTTAAACAATGCGGGACAAGGCTTCCTTTCTTTTTCCAAGAACCTGCTGGTCCATTCTGAATACAGTCGGGAATGTCTGCGGATTTTTGGGAGAGAACTGGCTGGAGTTTCGGTTGCAGAGCTACTATACCCAGATCGTCCAGAGGACAGCGTGTTCATTGAATCTCTTTTGGAAAAGTACTTTGAAGCAAAAGACCAAGGGCAAAAAGAGCTGTATCTCAGCCTCTTTCCTACGGAAGTCCAGATCAATCAAATGCCGTTGAAGCTGGCATGTAAGCCGATTTATGAAGATCGGCGAGATTCGCCAGAGGGCTTGATGCTGATTCTGACTGATATGAGTGAGCAGCGGGCGCTCAAATCAAAGATGGAGCGAGAATGGCAAAGGTTGAATATGGTCGTAACGGTAGCGATTAGTCTTCCGCTCTTCCAAAAGGTACTGCGAGCTTTTAACGCTTTCGTTGAGGAGGGGTGGAAGCAGATCCTCGGAGGAGCGATGGCGGAATCCGAGAAGTTATTCAAATTGGTCGCTCAGATTCATCAGTTTAAAGGTGACTTCAGCCAATTACACCTGATTCATACACCACAAAAGCTGCATGATTTGGAGTCGTGGTTGATTCAATGGGCAAAGTCCGAGGAACGCCTGTCCGACGAGGATGTGCGTGCCCAGCAGTCATTCGCAGAGGTTCAAGCTGCGATGCAACAGGATTTGTCGATCATGCAGCACAAGCTCGGGGTCGGATTCCTGGATCATAACGAGCATGTGCACACCATTGCAAAAGAGCGATGGGAAAGCTTCGAGCACGAGATTACCAGTCTGGTACAGGGGGAAGCTCAGCAGGAGCTGCTCCACCGCATCCGCAAGCTGCGTTATCGTCCCATGAAGGACATGTTGTCCCGTTATGAAGACTATGTAAGCGAGCTCGCTATCCGTTTGAATAAGACCATCGATCCGGTCGAATGGGATGTGGAAGAAGTACTGGTCGATCCGGAGCGATTCGAGAATTTTGCGAGGAGCCTGGTTCACGTATTCAACAATGCCATTGATCATGGAATGGAAGAAGAGCAAGAACGATTAGCATGCGGAAAAGAACGCAGCGGCAAGATTCAGTGCCGCATTTGGCAAGAGGATACTTCCCTGTGCGTCACGATTCGTGATGATGGGCGTGGCGGAGATAGGGAAAAGCTGAAGCTGGCATTGGCTGAGGATGTCACGGTACAAGAACATGCAAGTCTCGTATCGGGCAGAGGAATTGGCCTGTCCATTGTCAAACAAGAGGTTGAGCAGTTGGGAGGAACCCTCCAGGTTCATACCCAAAAAGGAAAAGGGACACGCTTTACCTTCCGAATCCCGTTGGAAGAAATTCACTAGATCCATAGAAAAACTGAGGCGACAGTGCCTCAGTTTTTTGTTTGATCGACTAAAGAGAATTCGTAATGGAAGCCAAAAGCCGTTCTTCATCGATCGGTTTTAGAATGTAATGGCGCGCTCCAGCGTTGATTGCTTCAAAAACGAGCGGCTTTAATCCGTTGGTGCTGACCATAATGATGTTGGCGTCGGGGAAGGTGCCGATGATTTTTTTGACAGTCTCTATGCCATTCATTCCTGGCATATTGATATCCATCGTCACCACATCGGGGAGATGGTCCGTATATTTTTGATAGGCGTCCAATCCATTCGTCGCTTCTGCAATGACTTGATGGCCCGCCCGTTCCAAAATGATTTTCATGTAATCTCGTACTACAAGCGAGTCGTCTGCTATCAGTATACGAGCCATAAAGCCTCCTGTTTCGAAACGGTTAGTTAACCTTAGTAAGTGAGCAGTCTACATTTACCATAACACTTATAGGAAAAATGTCGCAATCATTTGATCATAAAAAGTGTACAAACATACAAAAAAACAAACGAATTCCAGCTTTTGATGAAACTGGATTCGTTTGTTTAGCTTTCCCAGATGGGTCATGTATTCGGTTAGCAAAAGCAATCTGGCTTGCCAGGAGCATCATGATAGGCGAGCAAGGCATTGACCCCATGACTTAAGATAGCACCGGAACGTGTCACTGCGGCAACGAGTAGAGCCTCCATAATTTCCTCCATGGTGCCGCCCAGTTCTTTATACTTTTTGACGTGAACATCGATGCAATAAGGGCAGCCAGTCACGTGAGCGACCACAATGGCAATCAACTCTTTCGTTTTGACCGGAAGCTGGTGGGATTGCTGGTAGATTTGCCGCTCGAAAGAAAAATAAGAAGCGGCAGCGTCTGGCGCCAATTTCATCAATTCTGGGATATGCGACAAATTTGCTGATTCATAATACGAACGTGCTTTTGACATTAAACATCCTCTCCCTTTTCATAGGTAGTCACTACGACTTTATTGTAGAGAGAGAAAATGGTTGCTTCTGTAACTTACTCACCAATCTCACCAATCACTAGGAAAAAGTTTTTCCTGGAGGGCATCACGGCGAATAGCTGTGATTCGGCCTCGGCCTAACTGAAGCCACCCGGCTTTTTCAAACTCCTTGAGTGACCGACTGATTACCTCTCGGGCAGTTCCGAGTTCTATGGCAATCGCTTCATGGGTGATGGAAAGATGATTGTGAGAATCTGTGGTACGACGGAGCAATAATTCGGCGATGCGGGCGTTGATCGGTTTAAACGCAATATCCTCGACCAGAGATGTGACGGAGACCATTCGGTTGATCATGTTCCGGTAAATAAACTGACGCAAGTCCTTAAAGTGATCCATCCAGTCTTTGAAAACTTCTACAGGCAAAAGCAGCAGCTCAGTTTCCTCTTCTAGCTGTGCGGATGCTTCATAGCCCGTCTCACCTAAAATACTGGCCATCATGAGGACGCAGACTCCCCCGCGTTGTACCCGATATAACGTGACCTCACGTCCTGACTCGCTGATGATATAGATGCGGACCTTGCCTGACAATACAAAAGCGGCATGGGCAAACAGATGACCCTGCTGCATCGTAAGTTGGGGAGAAAAGCGTTCCACTGTTATGTCAGGATGGCGCCATGCGGCTTCCGGAACAAGGGAAAAGCACGGAAAAGCATCCGTCACAAGTTGGATTCGATTTAAGTCCATTGTTTTACCCTCCGCGACAACTCAATTAGAGAAATATGCTTACTTGTAGTGTAGGGAAAAGACGGGATCTCTACAATGGAATATCCGTCTGCGGACTGACGAGAGAACAACCCTGTAGCCTGATTTCTCTTCTACGCTGTTTTGCTACGATGTTAAAAGAACTTATCTTGTAAAAATAACCAGGTATCGAGGGGAAACAGATGAAACAAATGAAACGGTGGATAGGGGTTGGCCTAATTGCTGTGGGAATCGGCGTGGCCGGCTGCACGATCAACAATAACGTGATCAAAATTGAAGAAGAAAAAAGACAGCTTGAATTGCCTGCGGAGTCCATCGAGGCGTTGAATATTGTGACCGATTCGGGCGATTTGGTCGTCAAAGGTGATGAAAAAGCAACCGCGATTCATGTAGAGGCTGAAATCAAATCGAAAAATGTTAAACCCGAAGAAATCATCCTTACACTCGAAAAGGATGGGAATAACGCCGCAACACTACGATCCGAAGTGAACACAGATATCGGTTTTAACTATGTGGATATGACGATAACGGTAATCGTTCCTGCCAAGCTGCCGATAGCCCTTACCGATGGGTCAGGAGATATTGACATGACGAATCTAACAGGAAAGCTCACGATTGAGGATGACTCAGGTGATATTCGATTAACGAATACGAACGGAGAGGTAGAGATTCGTGACCAGTCCGGTGATATTAAGATCAAGGACGCGTCAGCCCTCAAACTGATCGAAGACGATTCAGGTGAGATCGTCATGGAAAATACGGGTGGAAACGTAGCGATTCACGATCAATCCGGTGATATGTATATTAGGAAGCATAAGGGTGATGTTACGATATCGGACCAAAGCGGTGATATCGTCATTGATACAGTCGAAGGAAATGTGCTGATTGAGAGTGACGGGAGCGGAGATCGACTCGTTCAAAACGTAACAGGCTCATACACATCCAAATAATCAGGACCGTCAGGGTTTTTGCCCTGGCGGTTTTCTTGTTGTGGCGGTATTTTGACAGGTTGAGGAAGAAATTAGCCGACTAATGAAAAAAAGCTTCCCCTTCCGATAAAGAAGTGCTAATATAACTAAGGTAGTTCTAATTGAGAATGAATCTCTTTATTAATGATTATGAGAATTATTCTCTCCGGTAAATGCTCGAGTCAATACGGAACATTACTCCATGAAAAAGTAAGAAGAGTAGGGACGCGATGAAAAAGAGATATTTGGTTGTAGCACTTATTTTGCTATCGTTCGTTTCACTTTTTATTGGCGTGAAAGATATATCCCCGTGGGATCTGTTTAATCTCACAGATGACAAAGTGCAAGTGCTGTGGATTAGCCGAATTCCGCGTTTGATTAGTATTATCATCGCAGGGGTCAGCATGAGTATCGCCGGATTGATCATGCAGCAGCTGACCCGAAACAAGTTCGTTTCTCCGACGACAGCAGGGACAGAGGACTCCGTTCGCTTCGGAATATTGGTTTCACTCTTGGTATTCGCTGATGCGAGCTCTTGGGTGAAGCTACTCGTTGCTTTTGCATTTGCTCTCTTGGGAACCTTTGTCTTTATGAAGATTCTCGAACGAATCAAATTTAAAGACTCCATTTTCATCCCGTTAGTGGGACTGATGTTTGGAAACATCGTCGGATCCATCACGACGTTTTTCGCTTATAAGCATGACCTGATGCAAAACATGTCTGCTTGGTTGCATGGAGATTTCTCCACCATTATGAAAGGCAGCTACGAACTTTTGTACATAAGCATTCCGCTAGTGATTATCGCTTACTTGTATGCGAACAAGTTCACTATTGCCGGAATGGGTGAAGAGTTTGCCATCAACCTCGGGTTGAACTACAAGCATGTCGTCAACATTGGACTGGTCATTGTCGCTTGTGTGACTTCGGTAGTTATTCTCACAGTAGGGACAATCCCGTTTTTGGGGCTGATCATTCCCAACCTGGTTACGATCTACCTGGGAGATAACCTGAAAAAAAGCTTATCTCATACCGCTTTGCTTGGCGCGGTGTTTGTACTTGCTTGTGATATCCTGGGACGCCTCATCATCTTCCCATACGAGATTTCCATCGGCTTAATGGTTGGGGTCATAGGCAGCGGGATATTCGTGTACTTACTCATGAGAAGAAAGGCATATGAACAATGAAAGCGAAGATAGCTGCCCTGTCGATTGTGGCCATTGCTTTGATAGCCATTTTTATGATGATTGACGCCGGTGGCAACTGGGATTACGTCCTTCCTCGGCGGGCTAAGAAAATTCTTGCCATTATTTTAACCGGTTGCATCATCGCCTTCTCAACGATGATCTTCCAGACCATCACGAACAACCGAATCTTGACGCCTAGCATCATCGGCCTTGATTCGCTCTATATGTTCATCCAAACATTTGTGATCTTTGTTTTTGGCTCTACCCATTTCACCTTGATGAACAACAACGTGAACTTTCTGATTTCGACAGGTGGGATGGTGCTTTTCGCAGGCTTGCTCTACAAATTCCTGTTTAAGAGGGAAGGGCAAAACATTTACTTCCTGCTTCTCATCGGATTGATCTTGGGCACATTGTTCAGCAGTTTGTCCACGTTCATGCAAGTGTTGATTGATCCGAATGAGTTTCTGGTTGTGCAAGACCGAATGTTCGCCAGCTTCAACAATGTAAAAACAGACCTGTTGATTACGAGCTTTGCTCTGGTCATCGGAATCATGATTTACTTTTGGCGATACATCAAGTACTTGGATGTGTTATCACTCGGTCGAGATCAGGCGATCAATTTGGGGATTCCGTACGATTTTGTCATCAAACGGTTCCTCGTCATCATTGCCATTCTCGTATCGATCGCGACAGCGCTTGTTGGACCAATTACCTTCCTTGGACTGTTGGTAGCGAATCTCGCCCATCAGTTTATGAAAACCTATCAGCATAAATACTTGCTGGTGGGCTCGGCTTTAATCAGTGTGATTGCACTGGTTGGCGGTTTGTTGATTGTGGAGCGTGTACTTGCGTTCTCCACGACGCTTAGTGTCATCGTCAACTTTATTGGTGGGGTTTACTTCATCTATCTTCTGTTAAAGGAGAATAAAGCGTGATAGAAGTCCGGAATGTCACAAAACAGTATGGTAGCAAAAATGTCGTGGAAAACGTCTCTGTGAAGATTGCCAAAGGGAAAATCACGTCCTTTATCGGGCCCAATGGAGCCGGAAAGAGCACGCTGCTGTCGATGATTAGTCGCCTATTGACCAAGGATCAAGGTGAGGTTTTCATTGAGGGTCAGGAGATTGGGCAGACAAAGAGCAGTGAGCTGGCAAAGAAAATCTCGATTCTCAAGCAATCGAACCACATAACGGTGCGGTTGACGATTCGTGAGCTGGTCAGCTTTGGTCGCTTCCCGTATTCACAAGGCAATTTGACAAAAGAGGATTGGAAGTATGTAGACGGGGCTATCCAGTATTTGGAGCTCACGGACATTCAACACAAGTACCTCGACCAGTTGAGTGGCGGTCAGCGTCAACGCGCTTACATCGCGATGGTTGTCGCTCAAAATACGGAATACGTCCTCTTGGATGAGCCGCTAAACAATTTGGATATGAAGCACTCCGTCCAGATCATGAAAGTGCTACGACGTCTGGTAGACGAAAAGGGCAAAACGGTTGTCATTGTCATTCACGATATCAACTTTGCTTCCGTCTATTCGGATTATATCGTCGCTCTCAAGGATGGAAAGGTCGTGAAGGAAGGCACTACAGACGAGATCATCACCCAACCGATCTTGAAAGATGTCTATGACATGGATATCCGTATTGAAGACATTGAAGAAAATAAAATCTGTGTCTATTTCGCGTAAGCCCCATCTTCCCATCGTTAAAATTTTGATGGCCTGCCGGGGGTTTCATCAGCAAGCTGTCAATAATTTTATATACTTTTACATTCTATATAGAGGTGAGAGAAGTGAACAAAAAAATACTCATGCTATTTATGGCAGTACTGTTGGCTGTATTCACGGCTGCATGCGGCTCCAATAACGCTGCTCCTGCAACATCTGCGACGGACGCAACCAAAGCACCTGAAGCGGCACAAACATCCGAAGAAGTTACGATCAAGCATAAATTAGGTGAAGCAAAACTGAAAAAGAATTCAAAAACGGTTGTAGCATTTGACTTCGGTGTTCTGGATTCCTTGGACAAATTGGGTGTTGAAGTAGCGGGGGTTGCACAGTCTACTAGCATTCCTGCGTACCTGGAAAAGTTCAAAGATGCGAAATACACAAACGTTGGTGGTTTGAAAGAGCCAGACTTTGAAAAAATCAATGCATTGAAACCGGATGTCATCTTCATTTCTGGTCGTCAACAAGATGCTTACGAAGAGCTGAACAAAATTGCTCCAACCATCTTCATGGGTGTAGACAATGCGAAGTACATGGAATCTTTCAAAGAGAACATGAAAACATTGGGTACCATCTTCGGTAAAGAAGCGCAAGTAGAAGAAGAGCTGGGCAAAATCGATGCATCTATCAAAGAATTGAATGCAAAAGCAACGGCAAGCGGTAAAACTGCTCTGATCGTTATGGTTAACGAAGGCAAGCTGAACGCTTACGGCGCTGGTTCCCGTTTTGGTATCCTGCACGGTGAATTTGGATTTACGCCTGTAGACAAAAACATTTCTGTAGAAAATCATGGTCAAAGCGTTTCCTTTGAATATATCGCAGAAAAAGATCCAGACTACCTGTTCGTAATTGATCGTGGTAACGCGATTTCCAAGAATAAAGAAGTGTCCACTTCTACACAGCAAACGGTAGAAAACGACCTGATTAGGAACACGAAAGCATTCAAAACTGGCAACATCATTTACCTGGATTCTAGCAACTGGTACTTGTCTGGTGGCGGATTGGAATCCACCGCTGGCATGGCAGAAGAAGTTCTGAAAGAAGTGAAGTGGTAAGAGGCTAGAAAGGAAAGTGGCGACAGCCCAAGGGAGTAAAACATTCCCGGGGCTGTCGCCTTTTCATTTTATAGAACGTGCTGTTTCATTTATACTCGGGGCTCCCGCTTGGCAAACTCCTGTAACATCCCTCTTATTTGTTCAACCAATAAACCAGGTGCCTTCTTTGGTGAACCCGAGTCAAACGGTGGCTGGGGATCGTATTCCAAGATCAACTGGACCCCTTTGCTCATATCTTCTCCCAATTCCCATGCAACCAATTGGAGTGCCATGTCGATACCAGAGGAAACGCCCCGCTACTGTAACGAGGAAAGATAAATAGTCGGTATAGCAAAAAGCCGGTTACACCAAAAACGTGGTGAAAACCGGCTTTTTGCTAGCGGAATCTAACCGTTATCTGACTCCAACCAGCTTGCGCTCTTCCGTGTAAACGGGTTGGGTCGTGTTTTCGTTTGCTTGTTTTTGATCCACAGAATGACATAGCTCATATGGGAGGCAGAGCGGTACACCCGTGCGAGGATCAGTCAGGATGTCTGCTTCGATGTTGAATACCTTGCGCAGCATCTCAGGCGTCATGACTTCAGCAGGGCTCCCCTCAGCGACGACCGTACCCCGAGAGATGGCAACCATGTGCTGTGCATAACGGGTTGCGTGGTTCAAATCGTGGACGACCATGACGATCGTACGATTTTCTTCGTCATTCAGCTTTTGCAGGAGCTTGAGAACCTCCAGCTGGTGAGCCATATCCAGGAAGGTCGTAGGCTCATCCAGGAACAGGATATCTGTTCCTTGCGCCAGTGCCATCGCAATCCAGGCGCGCTGGCGCTGACCGCCAGATAGCTGGTCAACCGGACGATCATGGAAATCTGCCATGCCGGTCATGGAGATAGCCCAGTTTATGATCTCCTTGTCTTCCTTGGTCAAAGAGCCGAAGCCTTTTTGGTGGGGGAAGCGGCCATAGGTAACGAGCTCAGACACGGTCAAGCCATCGGGTGCGGTTGGGTTTTGCGGCAAAATCGCGAGTTGCTTGGCGACTTCCTTGGTCGATTGCTGATGGATCGACTTTCCGTCCAAAAATACTTGTCCGCCGGTTGGTTTCATAATCCGCGCGAGAGTTTTGAGGATCGTCGATTTACCAGAACCATTTGCACCAACCAGAGCAGTAATTTTTCCAGAAGGAATGCTGATGTTCAAGTCTTTGACAATGGAAAGCTCACCGTATCCGATGTCCAGCTTTTGCGTGTATAAGCGCTCCACAATGGGCCAACTCCTTTTTAGGAAAGTATGTACATGTATGTGTAAACAAAGACAATGATAATCATTTTCACTAAGATAAAGTATATAACGGAACGAGGTCAAATTCAATATGAAAAAGCCAACCTGCTCACATGTGTGAACAAATTGGCCTTGGGTTAACAAATAATTATCCAGTGTTAGTAGGTGATGTGAGCGATAATCCCTTCATCGTCGTCCAATACCAGCTCGATACCGGCAGAATAAGGGTTGCGCTGCATTTGGGTCTCCAGGTAGTAGCGAATCGCCTCAATCATGTTAATCTCGACGAAGATTTGTTGGCGATCCATCCAGTGTACTTCAGCAGAGAAGCCATACTCCTCGTCCCACATCAGCTCGACGGAGATGTCTTGTGGCTTCAACTGCTTTTTGAAAGCTGCATGAATGCAAATCGCATTAATAATATCTTGTTCAGAAAAAGTTATCTTTTCCATGCGTTCAGTTCCTGTTCTTTCTCACGCTTGTTTTTGAAGTAGACGAACGCTTTGCGGATCAGGATAATCACTGCGAGGATCGCCATCAGGTTGATCATGAAGCCAAGGATGGAGCCCAGCATACCCATGTCACCGAATAGGGATCCGAACAGCAAACCAGCCAGACCACCAATCATGAGACCTTTCATGAATCCGCCGCTTTTGCTTGCGGTAGCAGCAGGAGTTGTTGTCGTACCTTTATTGGTTGATGCGTTTACGTTTGAATCGGCTTTGTTGGGTGTTTGTGTATTGGTGGGAGCCGTATTAGAGTTAAAAGATTTTTTCCCGGACTTATAGCCTTTCGCGTCGGCGTGATCAATGAATCCTCCGGCCGGAGCGAGTACGAGCATTACGGCAACCAACATCATGATGAGTTTTTTCATGTTATTTAGGTAGCACCTCTCATTTGAATGACTTGTACATATAAGTCTACATGAATATCTAGCGAAAATCCAATGCACTTTCAGTGACGATCGGTTTAAATACCTACAAAAAAGCCCCTGACAAGCGATCTCGTCAGGGGTTCTTCGATTTACGCGCTCTTTTTCAGTTTTCGGGCTGCCCAGTTACCCAACGATTGAATGAGCTGGACCAAGACGACGAGGATAATGACGGTAATGATCATGACTTCAATGTCCCATTGCTGGTAGCCGTAGCGCAAGGCGAGGTCGCCCAGTCCGCCGGCACCAACTGCGCCCGCCATTGCAGTAGCACCGATCAACCCAATGGTCGCGATCGTCAGGCAGAGGACGATGCCAGGCCGTGCTTCACGCAGCATGATGCGAAAAATAATCTGCGTCCGGGATGCGCCCATCGCTTGGTACGCTTCGATCACGCCGCGATCTACGTCATGCAGGGCCGTTTCCATCAGGCGTGAGATATAAGGAGCTGTATAGACGATGAGCGGCACAATGGCTCCTTCAATCCCAATCGAAGTGCCCACGATCAACTCTGTAAAAGGAATGATTGCAACCATCAGGATAATAAAAGGCAACGAACGCACAATGTTGATGAGCGTATTCAGGGTGTGATAAATGATTTTATTCGGAAAAAGGTGGTTCGCCTGTGTGATGACCAACAAAATCCCGAGCGGAATCCCGATCAGTGTCGCAATGAACAAGGAAAACCCAACCATGATGACGGTCTCTTGCAGGGATTGCCCGAATACCGGAATCATTTCAATCAAACGCTCCATTAGGTCCGCACCTCCTCTGGTGACACAATATCTACGCGGTAGACGGATTCGCGCAAGAAGCGAATGCCATCTTGAATGGGCTGGTCTTCACCAGAAATGTGCAAAAGCAAAATGCCGAGCGCCGTTCCCTTAATGGTCGTAATCGAGCCGTATAACAGATTGGTGCTGATCGGAAAGCGTGCGGACAAGGTGCCTAGAACAGGATCGAGAGCGGCATCTCCGCGAAAAGCAACGCGAACAATTTTGGAAACGGGTCCGGATTCTTTTATCTTGGACAAAATCTCCTGTGGTACCTGATCATCAAAAACCGTTTTGATAAAATTACGGGTCGTTTGCTCTTGCGGATTGCTGAACACATCCAGAACAGAGCCTTGCTCGATGACGACGCCGTTTTCCATGATGGCTACTTGGTCGCAGATTTTCTTGATGACCTGCATTTCATGGGTAATCAGCACGATGGTCAGGTTGAACTTTCGATTGATGTCGAGCAATAGCTCCAGAATGGATTCGGTTGTTTGCGGATCGAGAGCGGAAGTCGCTTCGTCACAGAGCAGGATTTCCGGGTCGGTCGCAAGTGCACGAGCGATGCCCACCCGTTGCTTTTGTCCACCGGATAGCTGAGAAGGATAAGCGTTTGCTTTATCAGACAAGCCAACCAAGCCGAGAAGGTCTTCTACCTTGCGCTTTATGACATCTTTGGGGACGCGATTCATCCGCAAGATTTCCGCTACATTGTCAAAGACATTATAGGAAGAGAGCAGGTTGAAGTGTTGAAAAATAATCCCGATCTTTTTGCGAGCTTGCCGCAGCTCTTTTTCCTTGAGGGTCAGCATGTTCTGGCCATTGACGATCACAGAACCGCTGGTCGGCTTCTCCAACAGGTTGATGGTACGGAGCAGGGTACTTTTCCCCGCTCCGCTAAAGCCGATCACCCCGTAGATTTGCCCTTTTTCCACCTGCAGGGATACGCCCTTCAATGCTTCTACCTGCTTGTTTCCTACTTGATACGACTTATGAATATCGGTTAGCTGTATCATAACGAGTTCTCCTTGTTGTTCTTGATGTTCCTGGCGTCGATCTTACCAGGACGGCAGTACAGCTCCTTCAAAGCGTTCGTCGATGAATTTTTTCACTTCTTCCGAGCGGTAGATGTCCACCAGCTTTTTGACGGCTGGGTTGTCTTTGTTGGTTTCGTTGACTGCCAAGATGTTTACGTATGGAGAGTCAGCCGTCTCAGCGAAGATCGCGTCTTTTTTCGGGGAGTAGCCAGCTTCCATCGCGAAGTTCGTGTTAATCGAAGCAACCTCTACGTTGCTCAGCGAGCGTGCCAGGAAAGCAGCCTCCAGCTCTTTGAATTGCAAATTTTTCGGATTTTCCACGATGTCCAGTGGTGTTGCGTTGTCACCCACGCCATCCTTGAGCTTAATCAAGCCAGCTGCCTGATAGAGCAGCAAGGCGCGTGCTCGGTTGGTCGGGTCATTTTGAATGCCGACAACGCCGCCTGCCGGGATGTCCTCGACTTTTTTGTGCTTGGTGGAGTACAGGCCCATCGGGTACGTCACGGTTTTTCCGACCTCGACGATCTTTGTTTTGTGATCTTGATTGAACTTCGCCAAGAACGGGATGGTTTGGAAGCTGTTTACATCGAGATTTCCTTTATCGAGAGCTTGGTTTGGCTGTACGTAATCGTTGAAAACGATGACTTCGACGTCGAGCCCTTTGCCTTTGGCGACTTCTTTTACTTTGTTGAGAATCTCTTCGTGTGGGCCGCCAGTGACCCCCACTTTGAGTGAGGTTTGTTCAGCAGCAGTGCCGCCGTTAGCAGGCGCAGCTTCTTGTTTGCCCCCGCAAGCCGTTACGAGCGATGCAGCGAGCAGTAGTGTAGTGAGCAGTAGACCAGTTTTTTTCATGAAAATACCCCTTTTCTCTGGATGTAAGATGGAAAAGAAAAAAGCCTCTTCCGACAGAAGAGGCGAAAACTGCAAGTATGTAACCACACTGCAACAATACCTCTCTTATCTGTCGGAATAATTCCGCTGGATTTGGCACCGTATCGTTTGTGATAGGTTGCCGAGGTGTCATAGGGCCAGTCCCTCAACCTCTCTTCATAAGAGAATGTGCTATGAAATTATCATTCCAAACATTGTTGTTAATTCTTATTTGGATAGTTGGATTATAACGACTGATTTTTTCGGTGTCAACAGTTTTTGCAAACGAATGACTTGGTGGAAAAATGTGAAATTGATCTAAATACGAATATTCTATTGAAGAATGAAAAAATCATATGTATAATGAGAGCGAATGAACCCGATGCCAGCTATCGCAGGTGATGACATGACTCTCGTGGACTCCAATGAAACTAGAAAAAAGCTGTCTGCCATCTATAATGAGATAGCAAAAGAGTTGTTCGGATTTGGAACGACTTTGCTCCGAGTCACGATTGAAAATCAGATGATTACGTTCCAAGCTAAGCATCGCCGCTCTCCGCGCTCACAAGCGTTGGAAGGAGAAGCACCGGCCCTCAAGCTCGAAGTCGATTTTCGCATGTCCCTTCTTTATAAGAAGAGACTGAGAGAACGACTGGAAGAAGAGATGGGGTTGCTGTTGGTAGCCGTGCTCAGGGACTATGATGCGCCTACGCAGTGGGCGATCACGAATGTTGTTTTAGCTGAATCAGAACTGAATACCTGACGCAATCGTTCGGATTTTCTCTTTTGATCTATCTTAAGGGGAGACCGTAGACTTTGCGTAAAAACGGGTGTCACTTCTCTTTGTTTACGAAGAAAAGTGCTCTTGTTTAGAATGATACGTTCTAATCAAGGGTACTTTTCTTTTTATTGTATCACCATATTTTGTCATCAAATGAACCCAACTGGAGGAGAATTACGATGAAGAAATTACTTGCTGGAATCCTGTCTTTTTCTATGATGTCACTGGCACTCGCTGGCTGTGGCAGCAATGATCAACCAAAAGCGGGGGGAGCTGGCGGCGAAGCCAAGGGCGAGCCACAAAAGCTGGTCATCTCCACATGGGGCTTCTCCGAAGACTTTTTCCGCAAAGAAGTATATGAGCCGTTTGAAAAAGAACATAACGTGAAAATCGTGCTGGAAATAGGGAACAACGCAGAGCGTCTGAACAAGGTCCGCCAAGGAAGCTCCGATGTAGACTTGATCTACCTCTCTGACTACTATGCACAGCAAGGGATTGAGAGTGGCGCATTTGAAAAAATCGACCGCAGCCGCATCCCGAACCTGGATCAAATCTACGACATCGCCAAAGCGCCACTGGGCGAGGAGTACGGTCCGGCATACACGATTGGTCAATTCGGGATTGCCTACAATCCAAAGCTCGTAAAAACCGAGATCAAGGATTGGAAAGATCTGTGGAACCCAGAGCTGACAGGCAAGCTGACACTGCCAAGCATTACGTCCACAACTGGCCCAATGGTTCTCGACAGTGCTTCTGCGGTTGCGGGCAGCAAGGAATTTAACGAGGATCAAGCCTTCGCAAAAATGAAAGAAGTCAACAAAAGTGTCGTGAAGTTCTACGATAAGACCTCCGAATACGTGAACATGTTTGGACAAGAAGAAATCGGCGTAGGACCGATTATGGAAATGTACTTCAAAGACATCAAAGCCGCTGTTCCAGAAGCTGTTTTCGTACAACCTGCAAGCGGCGGATATGCGGTTATGAATACGGTTAACATCGTAAAAGGCTCGAAGAACAAAGCACTCGCAGAAGACTTCATCAACTATCAACTGAGCAAAGAGGTTCAGGAGAAAACAGCAAAAGCGAAAATCGATTCCCCTGTAAACAAGACCGTTCAACTGACAGAAGAAGAAGCAAAAGGTGTAACGTACGGGGAAGAAACCGTAAGCAAGCTGAAAAAGCTGGACATGAAATTCGTAAACGAGCACTCCAAAGCATGGATTGACCGTTGGAATCGTGAAATCACGCAATAACGTACGATAGAAAAACAATAGGCGAGGGTATAGACAATTCGGATATACCCTCGTTTTTCAACGTATAGGAATTTGTATGAACGTGAGGAGGACCACTTGTGAAAAAGATCATTCTTGACGTCGATACGGGCATTGACGATGCGCTTGGCATTATTCTCGCTGTGAAAAGCGGGCAATTCGATTTAGTTGGCATTACTACGGTGAATGGCAACGTGTCGCTGCGAAAAGCCACGGAAAACACGTGCAAAATTCTTGATTTCCTGCAAGTCGGCGAGCAAATCCCTGTCATCTGTGGAGCGTCTGAACCGTTGTTGCGGCCGTTGTTTTTCGAGCATGCCGTACATGGTGAGGATGGTTTGGGCGGTGCCCTTGCCGGAGTTCCGATTTACAAGGAACCGACTGCTGGCTTTGCCCCTGATTTCATCGTAGAAAACGTACTCGCTCATTCTGGAGAAATTACGCTCGTCATGACGGGGCCGCTGACCAATTTGGCTTTGGCGGTGAAAAAATGTCCGGAGCTTGTTCAACACGTCAAGGAAGTCATTTTCATGGGTGGAGTGGTCCGCGAGCATGGCAATGTGACGCCAGTTGCGGAGTACAACATGTACGTTGATCCAGAGGCAGCGAAGGTCGTATTTCATGCTGGATTCCCACAATTGACGCTGGTTGGGCTGGATGTAACGCGAAGAGTGCTGCTGAACGAGGAGCATATTCGCGGGCTAGGAGATACCCCGATGGGCGAGTACGTGAGACAGAGTACGTCTGATTACCTTCATCGCTATTTTCAGCGAAATGGCATCTATGCGTGCGCTATGCATGATCCGTTGGCTGTCGCGGTCGCACTCGATCCGAAGCTGGTGAAGACGCAGAAGTTATATGTAGATATCGAAACGAGAAGTGAGTTGTGTGATGGGCAAACGGTTTGCGACTTTCAAAACCGCCTGAAAAAAGAACCGAACATAAACGTCTGTCTGGACGTAGATGCAGATGCGTTCTTTGCGCGTTTTCTCGGCGCATTGAAAGCCTGACGATACCGTGAACAGGAGTTAATCAGATGAGAAAAACGGGTCTTTATTTATTGCTGTTGCCGGGTGTGCTGTTTTTGACGCTGTTCATGGTCATTCCGATCGTGATGACGATTGCGTCCACCTTTTATCAAGAGGGTAGCTTTACGATCCAAGGCTATCTCCAATTTCTTACCGATGCGTACTTCCTGAAAATTATGCTGACAACGTTGCAGGTCAGTCTGGTCACAACGATTGCGTGTGTTCTGATCGGTTTTCCTGCCGCGTACTACATTTCCAAGCTCGGCCCACGCAAAAAAGGCATCCTGCTGGCATTGGCGATTTTTCCTTTGCTGACCAGCTCTGTCGTGCGGTCGTTCTCTTGGATGATTATTCTCGGAAAAAAGGGCTTATTGAACAGCTCGCTGCTTGCAATCGGGCTCATCGATAAGCCGTTGGAAATATTGTATACGCCGACTGCGATGATGATTGGTTTGATTCATCTGTTCCTGCCGCTGATCATTATTACGCTGGTAGGGGTGATGGAAAACATCGACCCAGACTTGCTGAAGGCGGCGGAAAGCTTGGGTGCTTCCAAGTTGACTGCCTTCTGGAAAGTCATTGTGCCGCTTAGTGTACCGGGACTCATCATCGGTAGCATTCTCGTGTTTGTCGGAAGCTTGACCGCCTACACCACGCCTGCCCTGCTAGGTGGAAAACAGCGGGTCATCTCCACGTTCCTGTATCAAAATGCGATTACGCTGAATGACTGGCATTTGGCATCCGTCATTGCCACGATCATGATTGTCATTACATTTGTCGTCATCTACTTCATGAACAAGCTGGCGACGAAATTAAATCCGAAGGGGTAGAAGCTATGCAGGAGAAAAATCGCGGGTTGGCCCTGTTTACCTCTCTCGTCTTTCTGTTTTTGCTAGGGCCGCTCATTATCATTTCCTTTACGTCGTTTGAGCCGGGGAGCGTCTTGAAGTTTCCTCCGGAGGGTTTTTCCTTGCGGTGGTACGAAAACATATTCAATGTAGAAATGTTCATGACGACGTTCAAGACGTCGATGTTCGTTTCCTTGCTGGGCAATTTCTTTGCGCTCTTGTTGGGGATTCCGGCAGCCTATGCGCTCAGTCGCTTTGATTTTCGCGGCAAAGGCATCTTGAATGGCGTTTTCATCTCACCTGTCCTGATTCCGGGTATCGTGATGGGCTTTGCCATGCTGAAATACGTCATTGTTGTATATAATTTGCCGATTTATGCGGGACTTCTCGTCGGTCATACGGTGCTGATGCTTCCGTTTATCATTCGCGTTATTGCATCTTCCTTGTCCAACTTTGACTTCGCCATTGAAGAAGCGGCGTTAAGCCTTGGGGCAGGTCGCCTCGAAACCTTTTTCAAAGTCGTCTTGCCGAATATTCGCTCCGGGATTATTGCTGCGATTCTGATCGCTTTTCTGGAGTCGTTCAACAACGTAGATATCTCTGTTTTCATGACGGGACCAGGGGTAAGCACGCTGCCGATCCAGATGCTGACGTACGTAGAAAACAACTTCGATCCGACGATCGCCGCGATTTCCGTGCTGCTCATGATTTTTACGGCTATTCTCATGTTCATCATTGAACGTCTGATGGGGCTTTCCTACTTTACAAAACGATAACGGAGGCATCAACTCATGGCATTGCTCACGCTGGAAAACGTATCGGTTGCCTATGACAATCAATATATTTTGCAAAACTTCAATCTCAATATCGAAAAAGGACAGCTCATCTCTTTGCTCGGTCCGAGCGGCTGCGGAAAGACGACGACGCTGCGTCTGATTGCGGGTTTTCTGGAAGCAAAAGATGGACGATTCATGTTTGAAGGAAAAGATTATACGCGCGTTCCGGTCAACAAGCGCAACTTCGGGTTTGTGTTTCAGAGCTATGCACTGTTTCCGCATCTTTCTGTTTTCGATAACGTGGCGTTCGGTTTGCGCCTGCGCAAGGTCAATGAAACAGAGGTAAAGACCCGGGTACAGCAAATCCTCGAAGTCGTGAGCCTCGGCGGCTACGAAAAGCGTTTCCCGAAGGAGCTATCCGGTGGTCAAAGACAGCGCGTGGCAATTGCGCGTGCATTGGTGATTCAGCCTGACTTGCTGCTGTTCGATGAGCCGCTCAGTAACCTCGATGCCAACCTGCGGATCAACATGCGCGTAGAAATCCGTCGCATTCAGCAGGAGTTGGGAATTACGACTGTGTATGTATCGCATGACCAGGAGGAGTGCTTCTCCATTTCTGATCAGGTGGCGATTATGAACAAGGGTGTGATCGAGCAGCTTGACGATCCAGCCACGATTTTCAAATATCCGAAGACCGAATTTATCGCTCGCTTTATTGGTTTTACCAACTTCATCGATTTCGCAGAGCGCACCGAGCAGAACGGAGAAATTGGCTTGCGTGTCGGTGACCATCATTTTACCGCGTCCAAAAATCCGGGTACGGCAAATCCGTCCGGCAAAAAATGCGCAATGCGACCAGATGACCTTCTCGTGACAACAGAAGAGAGCACCGAGCCGGGAATGAACCGTTTGCGTGGGACGGTAAAGGTAAGCACGTTTTTGGGACGCAGCTATCAATATGTCGTGGAAACAGAGCTGGGCGACTTCACGGTCAATCAAGAGATGGAGACGCCGTACAAGACTGGCCTAAACGTCAATCTGCTGTTTCCAAAAGACAAAGTGGTGCTCGTGGACTAAAGACAGGAGGTTATTATCGTGAAGGTCGATTTGTTGATTCAAGACGTCCAAGTGTTTAACAGCTATTTTAAAAAGTTCATCAAAGGAAACGTCGCTGTTTTGGATGAACGATTCTTCTATATTGGTGAGCGCAGTACAGAAACATTTGAAGCTGCCGAGATCGTGGACGGACAAGGCCGCTACATGATTCCTGGTCTGGTCGATATTCACTTGCATATTGAGAGCACGATGGTGACGCCGGAGACGTTTTCCTTTGGCTTGATTCAAAACGGAGTGACGACGATCGTACCGGAGCCGCATGAGATGGCCAATGTTTTCGGAATCGAAGGGATCAAAGAAATGATTCGTGCGAGCCGTGATTGTGTCGTTGATATGCTGTACGCGATCCCGAGCTCTGTACCAGCTACCTCGATGGAAACGACAGGTGGGTCTGTCGAGATTGCAGATATGGACGAGCTCTTGCGCTCCGAAGAGATCATTTGCCTCGGCGAAATCATGAATTACGTAGACATCATCAAGGACCCTGACTGCAAGACCAATCGCATCCTGGAGCATATCCGCAAGACGTATCCAAAGCTCGTCATCGAGGGGCACGTTCCGAAATTGCTCGATTTGGATCTGCATCGTGTTATTTATGCGGGAGTGGACTCTGATCATACGCATCAGACGCGTGAGGGCATGGAAGCGAGAATTGCAGCGGGCATGTTTCTGGAGATTCAAGAAAAATCGATGACGGATGAAGTCATGGACTATTTGATCAAAGAAGATGTTTCCGAGCATTTTTGCTTTGTGACGGATGATGTGATGACTGATTCCTTGGTCAATCGCGGACATTTGAACCATATCGTGAAAAAAGCCATTCAAATGGGCATGCAGCCAGAACGCGCGATCTACGCAAGTACATTTACCCCTGCCAGACGTATGAACATGACGGATCGAGGGGCGATTGCTCCCGGCAAAATAGCGGACTTCCTGCTGCTGTCTGACCTGCATGAACTCAAGATCGAGCGCGTCTACAAAAAGGGGAAGAAAGCTTATGACGCCAAGGAAGAGTACCGACAAGTAGTCAAAGCGAAGCAGTTTCCTGCACATTTTTATGAGAGCATCAAGCTATCGCCACTTACAGAGCAAGACTTCCGCGTCACAGTAGATGTGCCGGACAATCGCTATCCATGTCGGGTCATGCTCGTTCAAAACGGTTCTACATTTACTGAGGATCACCGTGGGATCGCTGAGGTACGGGAAGGGCAACTCTTGTGGGAGGAGAGCCCGTACGGCTTGATTGCCGTCTTTGAACGCTATGGGATAAACGGCAATCGAGGTTACGGCTTGATCAGCGGCGATACGATCAAGCGAGGTGCGGTAGCCACCAGCTACTCGCATGACAACCACAATCTCTTGGTTGTCGGCCATAATCCGCACGATATGATGGTCGCAGCCAATGAAGTCATCCGCAACCAGGGCGGCTTTTACGTGGTAGAGGATGGCAAAGTGATCGCGAGCCTTCATTTGCCGGTCGGAGGTATTTTGACAGAGGAACCATTGGAAAAGACGGCAAAGGAAGTCGAACAGCTTCGCCGTGCCATGGAGTCGCTCGGTTACAATCATTACAACCCGATCATGTCGATCAGCACGCATTCCTTACCAGTCAGTCCAGCCTTGAAGCTAACGGATATGGGGTTGATCGATGTAAATGACGGGAAAATAGTTCCGTTGCTCTTGATGTAATAAAAGTTGCTTGCTGAAAATTATTTTCGGCAGGCAATTTTTTTTGATCAAAAAGTCCCGAATGAAGCATATAAATTTTCATGCATAGGTATACATTCCTGAATAATCTCCTATTTCCTTACTGGAATTAGGGTATTTGGCAGGTTTTGGTTTAGGTATTCAGAATCTGTAATACTGGAAAATTTTTCTGTAACATGGTATTCGATCCTAATCCAGAAAAGAGGAGATAAATAAATGGATAACGTAGGGTTGAGAAACAATCTGTTCAGTAAAGGGCTGTCGCTTTTATTCATGCTGGCAATGATGCTGGTGGCGGGCGCAGCTACTCTCGTGTTCGCTGAGAAAGCCTCGGCTCACGGGTACATCGAATCGCCAGCGAGTCGTTCTTACTTGTGTAAGACGGGGCAAAACAAAGGCTGCGGTCAAATCCAGTGGGAGCCGCAAAGCGTAGAGGGTATTGGCGGGTTTCCGCAATCTGGTCCTGCCGATGGTGAATTTACCGGTGGAGGCCGCTATCCTGAGCTTTATGCACAAACAGCAGATCGCTGGACCAAGGTTACCTTGCAGGGTGGACAAAATGCGTTTACTTGGAATCTAACAGCCCCGCATAGTACAGCGGAGTGGAAATATTACATCACGAAAAAAGGCTGGAATCCTAACAAGCCACTTACCCGAGCGGATTTGGAACTGTTCTGCTCGTTCCAGGACGGAGGGAAAAGACCGCCATTCACGTTAACGCAAACGTGCAATGTACCGACAGATCGTAGCGGTTACCACATTATTTTGGCTGTTTGGGAAATTGCTGATACAGGCATGGCTTTTTACCAGGCCATCGATGTGAATCTGATTAATCCTGGAACAGGTATCGTAGAAAAGCCTACCGTTCCAGACAATGTGACTTCCGTATCACAAACAGCTACAAGCATTGACCTTAGCTGGACAAAATCCGTCGCATCTGAGGGAATCAAACAATACGATGTGTATCGCGATGGCAAATTCATCGCTTCAACAAAAGAAACAGCTTACATCGACAAAGATTTGACGCCTGCTACGGCTTACAGCTATACCATTGTGGCAGTCGATGGCAAAGGGAAAGAGTCTAACGCGAGCAAAGCACTTACCGTTCGCACAAAAGCTGAAGATATCGTGGATACAGAAGCACCGACAGCACCAGCAGGAATCATGACTCACCATCCAACAGAGACAGAAATTGATCTCATGTGGAGTCCTTCCCGTGACAATGTGGGTGTGGTGAAATACGAGATTTACCGTGATGGCTCCCACGTAGGAACAGTTGAGAAGCCTTCCTTTGTCGATAAAGGATTAACGGCGGGAACATCTTATACGTATACGATTAAGGCAGTTGATGCAGCAGGAAATATTTCCGAAGAGAGCGCGCCTTTTGCTGCAAGCACAAAGGAGAAAAAGCCTGAAATACCAGGTGAAATCGCTGAGTGGGATTCCTCTGCTGTGTATGTACAGGGCAACCGCGTCTTGTATGAGGGACTGGAATACGTAGCAAAATGGTGGGTAACTGGTGAAAAGCCAGACCGTTCCGATGCGTGGAAGTTGGTAAGCGATGTCGTACTGTCGTGGGATTCCAGCAAAGCGTATGATGGTGGAGCGGAAGTGAACTACGAAGACAAGATTTATAAGGCAAAGTGGTGGACCAAGGGCGAAGAGCCAGGGAAAGCCGATGTATGGAAGCTGGCTGAATAATGTAGTAAAGCCCGGGTGAACTGCCTGGGCTTTTGTTTGTCTAAGTGCAGTCACTATTTTGCCGATTCCTACTTGTTTTGCTATACTTATAATTTGAACGATAAGTCCATCTTATAAGGTTAGAAGGAAATGAAAAATGAATGAAACCTATTCGCTAAAAGAAAAATGGCGACAGTTTTTGGCTGTTTTGCTTCCGATCTTGATCTCACAACTTGCGCTGTTTTCGATGACGTTCGCCGATACCATCATGTCTGGACACGCCAGTCCGACAGATTTGGCGGGGGTAGCGATTGGGGCTAGTCTATGGACACCTGTTCAAGCAGGCTTGACGGGGATTCTGATGGCTGTCATGCCGATGGTTGCACAGATGGTTGGTGCAAGGAAACAAGATCAGGTGTCTTACACGGTTATGCAAGCCTTGTATTTGAGTGTGGGGATTGCGGTTGGTGTCATCATCGTCGGTGGTTTGGTGCTCGATCCGATCCTAAACTGGATGCAATTGGAGTCACAGGTGCGTACGATTGCTCGCGGCTTCCTGCATGCCATCGCTCTTGGAATTATTCCGATGTTTCTTTATACGGTGCTCCGCTGCTTTATCGACGCATTAGGACAGACAAGGGTAACGATGTTCATTACCCTGCTTTCGTTGCCGATTAATGTCTTGTTGAACTACGCTCTTATCTTTGGTAACTTCGGATTGCCTCGACTGGGTGGAATCGGTGCCGGGCTTGCATCTGGCATCACATACTGGTGTATTTTTCTGATTACTCTATTTGTCGTGAATCGCGTGCACCCATTCGTTGAGTTCGGTTTGTTCTCCAAATTTCATCGGATCTCGATGAAAGCATGGAAAGAGCTGCTGAAGCTGGGGCTTCCTATCGGATTTTCGATCTTCTGCGAGGTTAGCATTTTTGCGGCCGTCACTTTGTTCATGAGTGAATACAGCACGATAACGATTGCTGCGCATCAGGCAGCGATGAACTTCGCATCCTTCCTGTACATGGTGCCATTGAGCATATCCATGGCGTTGACGATTGTCGTCGGCTTTGAGGTAGGAGCCAAGAGGTTCCGGGACGCGAAGCAGTACAGTTATTTGGGTATAGGCATCGCTGTTGTTATCGCCCTTTTGTTCGGAATCAGCTTGCTGATGTTTAGCGAGCAGGTTGCTGGTTTTTACACGACCGACATCGAGGTGTTGGAGCTTGCCCAGCATTTCTTGATGTACTCGATCCTTTTCCTGATCTCTGATGCCATCGCGGCCCCTATTCAAGGGGTACTGCGCGGGTACAAGGATGTGACCATTACCTTTATCGTTGCGCTGATATCTTATTGGGTGATTGGCTTGCCTTTGGGATACATTCTGGCGAAATTCACTTCGCTTGCCGCATTCGGATACTGGATTGGTCTGATTACGGGATTGGCTGCCGGTGCCATTTTCC
The DNA here is from genome assembly GCF_013284365.1 of Brevibacillus sp. RS1.1. NCBI lineage: Bacteria > Bacillati > Bacillota > Bacilli > Caryophanales > Paenibacillaceae > Brevibacillus > Brevibacillus sp. RS1.1. Next base: position 385,595 of record NZ_JABSVA010000004.1, on the reverse strand, counting down.
TTTTTGGACGTCTGCTGTCGTTACAGAAACGCATGATTCGCAGCCATTCATAAGGAAACAGATAAGCGGAAAATCCCTGGAGTGGGGGTTTTCCGCTTTTTGCATGAAGAATGAAAGCCCCGTTTACACTAAGTAAAAGACCAGATATACTTCTTATCATAGGCGATGGAAGATAACCTGACATCAATGCAGATGGGGGGAGAGACTCATGTCACTCTCGGTATTCACGACGTATGATTTTTTGCTAAAACTAGGAGTTGCATTATTTCTAGGCTTGATGATTGGTATGGATCGGCAGCTCAAGCACAAGCCACTGGGTGTAAAAACCAGCATGGTTATTTCGGTTGCGAGCTGTCTCATTACGATTGTCTCGATTGAATCCGTTCATCGGTTCTCCTTGCCCGGACACACGAATATGGACCCGTTGCGCTTGGCTGCTCAAATTGTGAGCGGTGTAGGTTTCCTTGGGGCTGGTGTTATTCTACGCCGGAGTAATGATGTCATTTCAGGTTTGACCACAGCATCGATGGTCTGGGCGGCTTCTGGACTTGGGATTGCAGTAGGTGCAGGATTTTATTTTGAGGCAGTAACTGCGACGATCCTCATTATTTTGGCGATTAATTTGTTCCCGGTCATCCTTCGCTTGGTTGGTCCAGAATCACTCAGACAAAGAGATTTGTCGATCAAGATTGTGGTCGAAGGCGGGGGCAATTTGGATTTGGTGTTCAAGCAGATTAAGCACCTTGAACTGCAAGTGAAGCGGGTGAAGGTCAAGGACTTGGACAATAGTCTGCAAAAGCTGGAAATGATGATTACAGCGTCGGAAAATACGTATACAACGGACATTTACAGCCTGTTGAAGGCTGTCGATCATGTTATTTCGGTAGAAGTAGAAAGCAGATAATATGGAATACTAGAAGACGGAGGCTAATGTAGCTTTCGTCTTTTTCATTTCATTATTCAAGTGGCTGTCGTGAAGGAAGAAGCGCATTTCCAGTCTACGCTAGGTCGGGCTCCAGAGGCGCTTGGACTGGAAATGCGCTTCTTCTACGCGGCTTTTTGGTTACTTCTTGAAAGGAAGTTCATGAAGTCTCTTTGAATCGCTTACCAAACGTTGTAAAAGCTCCTACTACACATAAGCTGTACGAAAGCACTGTCACATGTCTGGAAGGAGACCGCCCGAACGAAGAGAGGATACAGGCGACTGGAAGACATGTGGCAGGGCTTCCCCCGACCCCAACCGTTTGAAGACAACAATATTTTTGGCTTTTCCCGAAAAAACACTTCATCCCTTGCTAACAAGAATGAAAATCATTATCATTTTAATGAAGAAGAACTGCCTTATCCTTTTTTACATAAGAAAACGCTTGATAACAAGGAGGATGCGAGATGGAATTCAGAATTGAAAAGGATACGATTGGAGAAATCAAGGTCCCGGCGGATAAGCTGTGGGGCGCCCAAACACAACGCAGCTTCCAAAACTTCGAAATCGGCGAAGAAAAAATGCCACTTCCACTGATTCGCATGTTTGCCATCCTGAAAAAAAGCGCTGCGCTGGCGAATCAAAAGCTGGGCAAGCTCGACAATGAAAAGGCAGAAGCGATTGTGGCGGCAGCAGATGAAGTGATCCAAGGAAAATGGGATGGGCATTTCCCACTGGTTGTCTGGCAAACGGGCAGCGGCACGCAATCCAACATGAACGTCAATGAAGTCATTGCTCATCGCGCGAATCAATTGCTCGAAGCGAAAGGCAGCTCGGCACGCATCCACGCCAACGATGATGTGAATAAATCGCAGAGCTCCAATGATACATTCCCGACAGCGATGCACATGGCTGGACTGGTCGCTATTGAGGAGCAAGTACTGCCTGCACTCCAGCTGTTAAAGGCAACGCTGAAAGAAAAAAGCGAAGCCTATATGGAGATCATCAAAATCGGTCGCACGCATTTGCAGGACGCGACTCCGCTGACGCTGGGCCAAGAATTCAGTGGTTGGGTACGCATGCTGGAAAAATCCGAAAAGATGATTAAAGAGAGCAAGGAGTACCTTCGTGAGCTAGCGATTGGCGGCACGGCAGTAGGAACAGGAATCAATGCGCATCCGCGTTTCGGTGAAATGGTCGCGGCAGAAATCAGCACAGAAACCAAGCACCAATTCGTAACTGCGGAAAACAAGTTTCACGCGCTGACCAGCCATGACGAGCTCGTTCATGTACATGGTGCCCTCAAAGCACTGGCTGCGGATCTGATGAAAATCGCCAATGACGTGAGGTGGCTGGCGAGCGGCCCACGTTGCGGAATCGGTGAACTTATCATTCCAGCAAACGAGCCAGGCAGCTCCATCATGCCAGGCAAGGTGAATCCGACCCAAAGCGAAGCGATGACGATGGTCGTATGCCAAGTGATGGGCAACGATGCTGCGATTGGCTTTGCTGCAAGTCAGGGGAACTTCGAGCTAAACGTGTTTAAGCCAGTGATCATCTACAATTTCCTGCAATCCGCAAGATTGTTGGCAGACGTGATGAAGTCCTTCAACGACAATTGCGCAGTAGGCATCGAACCTGATCTGACAGTGATCAAAGAAAATCTGAATAACTCGCTGATGCTGGTGACGGCGCTGAACCCGCATATCGGCTATGAAAATGCGGCAGCAGTTGCAAAGCTGGCTCACAAAGAAGGCATCACACTCAAGGAAGCGGCAATCAAGAGCAATTTGCTGACCGAAGAGCAATTCGATCAAGTCGTGCGCCCTGAACAAATGATTCATCCAAAAGAATAGGATCTTCATGAATAAAACCGATGGTCCCGTGCTTGTGGCCATCGGTTATTATTTTGAGAACTATTACAGATGCGAACCACCACTGGCATCAATTAGCTGTCCCGTTACCCACCGGCTGTCCGAGGAAGCGAGAAAGGAGGCAATATCCGCTACATCATCAGGCTCTCCCCATCTGTTGAAGGTGGAAAGTCCAGCGGCATACTTCTGTCCATCCGGATTATTTTGCAACGTACCAGCATTCATATCGGTGTTAATAATGCCAGGCAGGATCGCGTTTACTGTAATATGACGGCTCCCCAGTTGTTTTGCCAAGGCTAGCGTCATTGTGTTAATAGCCCCCTTCGATATGCTGTAAGTGAACACACTTGGGGAAGCTGCACGAGTCACAAAGGATGAGAGATTGATGATACGGCCTTCCTCTCTTAAACGGGGTAAAGCTTGTTGGATCATAAAAAACGGTGCTTTGACATTGATGTTCATGACCTCGTCAAACGATTCTTCGGTAGCCTCTTCCAACGTTAAGATTTGTCCGATCCCAGCATTATTGACGAGAATGTCAAAACGATGATCTCCTGTACGTTTCTGTAGTGTTTCGTCCAATCTCGCATAGAAATCACGAATGCCATCATGAGTACGCAAGTCTGTACCGATTGCGAATGCTTGGCCTCCAGCTCTTTCAATCTCACGTACGACTGCTTCTGCTTCTTCCTGTCTTCTTCCATAGTGTACGGCGACCAATGCGCCATCCTGCGCCAGACGTAATGCGATGCTACGACCAATCCCACGGCTTGCTCCGGTTACCACTGCAATTTTCTCTTTCAAATTATTCATGGTTTCATCTCCCTTGATTGAAATTCAAGTTAGTTATAACACAAGGGGATGTTTGAAATATTGCTCTCTCATTCGCACGGTTGGTCTTACTTGCTTTACCTTTTCTTTAACAATTCTTGTTATAGTAATGCTATCTATATCTACTACGAACGCGTTCGGAGGTGTTTGTCTGTGAGGATTTTGATTGTAGATGACGACAAAGAGATTGTAGAGCTGATGGCGATATATTTGAGCAACGAAGGGTATGAGATTGAAAAGGCTTTTGACGGTTTGGAAGCGATGGAGAAGCTGGAGCAGAAGTCCATCGATCTCGTCATTCTGGACGTCATGATGCCCAATTTGGATGGGCTGGAAGTTACCAAGCGCATACGAAAAAACTCGACCATCCCCATCCTGATGGCGAGTGCTAAAACGAATGATATGGACAAAATCCTGGGCTTGATGACGGGTGCAGACGATTATGTGGCGAAGCCTTTTAATCCGCTGGAAGTGATTGCGCGGGTCAAGTCTCTCCTGCGACGGTCGAACTACACGCAGGCAAGCAAACAGGATCATGTGATTGAGGCGGGGCCACTGATTATCGACAAGCAAAGCCACTTCGTTCAGACCAAAGAAGGCACCCCGATCAAGCTGACGGCATTGGAATTTTCTGTCCTGCATCTTCTGGCAAGTCATCCGAATCGGGTATTTAGCTCGGAAGAAATTTTTGACCGCTGCTGGAAAATGGAGAATTTCGTTTCCTACAAAACGGTAATGGTTCACATCAGCAATCTGAGGGAAAAACTGGAGAAGGCGACCAATGGCGAGAAGGTGATACAGACGGTCTGGGGGGTCGGCTATAAAATTGAAGCTTAGAGCCAAGGATTTTATTCGCATTCTTTTTGATTTGCTACTTGGCCTCATGATCATCTACGCTGTTTTCCAAATGGCTGATTTTTTTGCTAACAACTATTTGTACACCATTCCGGAAATCAGAGAGTTCATTTGGAAGTTGCGGGTCAATTTCGATATCAACTCTTTTAAAATCCCAATTGTTTTGTTGGCAACCGGTATGTTTGCGGCGTGGTCGGTCGTTCGTATCCGCAAGTATCTGGAACAAAAGCAGATGGAGCAAATCATAAACGAGCTGCATTTCATTGCAAAAGGTAACTATCATCACCAGATTTCCATTCGTCCGAACGGCAGCTTGGGTCAAGTGGTCGATAGCATTCATGCTCTGGTCAAAAGCGCCTTGGATGCAATGGAAGAGGAGCGGCGGCTGGAACAATCGAAGGACGAGCTGATCACCAACGTTTCCCACGATCTGCGAACGCCGTTGACCTCCATCATTGGCTACCTTGGGCTGATTGAGCAGAACAAACACAAGGACGAGGAGAAGTTCAGGCACTACGCCCATATCGCCTATGAGAAGGCCAAACAGATGAACGTGCTCGTCAATGATCTATTTGAGTACACGAAAGTCCGCAATCGCGGGGCGTATTTGAAGCGAACGCAGTTTGACTTGGTAGAACTGGTTGAGCAAGTATCGGTCGGCTTTCGACTCGTGGCGAATGAGGCAGGGCTGCGCTTAATCGTAGATACGCCCGATCAAAAAATCGAAATGGCAGGAGATACTGACAAGCTCGTTCGCGTTCTGGAAAACCTCATTTCCAACGCCGTGAAATACGGGCAAGATGGTACGGAAATTATCATACGTGTCTTCTGTCAAGGAGAAGGTGTCGCGATTTCTGTTGCCAATAACGGAGCGCCGATCCCGGCTGAATATGTGCCGAGCTTGTTTGAACGCTTTTTTCGGGTGGAGGGCTCACGTTCGAAAGAGACAGGAGGCTCGGGTCTTGGTCTCGCTATCGCCAAAAGCATCATCGATCTGCACCAAGGCAGCATTTCTGCCGAAAGCACAAGCGAATGGACGACCTTTACCGTTTGGCTACCACGTACAATCTCAAGCATTTGAGAAAGCTTTACTTTTTCTTTACCTTTCGTTTCTGTAAATTTTAATCGAAAAGTCTATCCTGACTACATGAAGGTTACCAGAAGCGGCTCAAAAAACTGATGGAGAGAGGGTTTGACAATGGATAACGTGCAAAAAGTGGAGACACCGACAGAACTGCTTGTTATTGCAGGTTATGCAGTGTTTGCCCTTTACTTGTTTCTCGTCGTGAAGGTACTGCTGCTTAAATTCGGCAGTTTGGATAGCAGCTTGCTAATAGATCAGTGTAAAATCATTTGGAGCGACCCGTCTGTGATTGTAGAGCGCTTGCGCTACCGGAGCAATTTGGTGCCCTTTCATGAAATCGAGAACTATATCAAATCGATACGAAATTACCAAAGCTGGCACAGTGCAGTGAACTTCGTAGGCAACGTAATCGCCTTCATGCCGCTAGGCTTCCTGCTACCACTCCTGTTTCCGAAAAAAGCCGGTTCCCTGTTCAGAGTCACCCTGCTATCCCTAATGCTAAGCCTCGGTGTTGAACTGACACAACTCGTAATGAACGTAGGAACGTTCGATGTCGATGATTTGCTCCTGAATACAGCAGGCGGGATAATTGGGTATATCGTGTACTTGTTCATTTGGCTTCTACAAAAAAAGCGGTTCATCTTGTCCATTTCATCCTAGGCTACTTATTAGGCACCCCTGTGGTGCTTTTTTCTTTATTATTAAAAAAGGTGTGGGTGAGCAAAGAAAGCTGGCGAGAAGAAAAAGCACAGGGCTCGCAGACCTTGACAACGCCTACCCAGTCGGAACTTCAAAAAGGGGACCACGCTTGTCGAACACTTCTCCCTTGAGAAACGTCCGCCCGTAGGGTGGCTTTGGTCGACGGTCCCCTTTTTGAAATGTAGACGGCCAGTGAATCCCCCTTGCGGGCGTGTCAGAGTCGAAGAGAACTGTGCTTTTTCTTCCCCTCCACCATGTTGACCCAAACAAACCAATCCCTCTTGTTTTGTCCCAATACCTATGTTTACACTAGTAAGAAACCCATTGAAAATCCGCCGAAAGAGAAGGTGATTCTCTTTGTTAAATAAAGCACAAGAGATTTTACGAAAGTACTTTGGCTACGAATCATTCCGAGAAGGCCAGAAGAAAATCATCACGAGCCTGTTAGCCGGACATGACACAGTAGGCATCATGCCAACCGGCGGCGGGAAATCCATCTGCTATCAAGTCCCAGCGATGCTTCAGGACGGCGTAACCATCGTGATCTCCCCACTCATCTCACTGATGAAGGATCAGGTCGACGTACTGGTCAGCATGGGCATTCCCGCCACCCAAATTAACAGCTCACTAGATTATAGCGAGGTTCGCGACCGACTCCGTATGGCGGCCCGAGGAGAGTACAAGCTGCTGTATATCGCTCCAGAGCGATTGGAATCCGAAGCGTTCCAAAACCTGATTCAAGATGTTCCGATCTCGTTTGTGGCAGTGGACGAAGCGCATTGCGTCTCGCAGTGGGGGCACGATTTCCGTCCGAGCTATTTGGCAATTGCCCGTTTTCTTCAATCCTTGCCACAGCGTCCGCTCGTCGCAGCCTTGACCGCCACAGCGACACCGGAGGTAACCGAGGATATCAAGCGACAGCTAGAATTACAGGACGAACGCCTTTTTATCACAGGGTTTGGCAGAGACAATCTCATCTTGTCTGTACGCAAGGGGGAGAACCGTCGAGAATTCATCCAGGCGTACTTGCGGGCGAATAAGCAGCAGGCGGGGATTATTTATGCGGCAACGAGAAAAGACGTGGACGCCTTACATGCAGATTTGGACAAGCGTGGCTTTGCTGTGACCAAATACCATGCAGGACTGACGGAAGAGGAGCGTGCGGCCAACCAGGAAGCATTTCTGTACGATGATGTCCGGACGATGATCGCGACCAATGCATTTGGTATGGGCATCGACAAGTCCAATGTGCGTTACGTCATTCATTACAACATGCCGAAAAACCTGGAGGCGTATTACCAGGAAGCAGGCCGTGCGGGACGCGATGGGGAGCCAAGTGAGTGTATCCTACTGTTTCAGCCCCAGGATATCCAGACGCAAACATTTTTCATCGAGCAAAATCAACTGCTGGACGAACGCAAGGAGCTGGAGTACAAAAAGCTGTACGCGATGATCGACTATTGCCGGACGCCGCGCTGTTTGCAGCAAAACATCGTGCAATACTTCGGCGAAGTAGATGCTGTCGCGTGCGGACGCTGCGTGAACTGCACCGATGAGACCGAGCTGTCCGATATTACGCTCGAAGCGCAAAAGATTTTCTCCTGCGTCAAACGTATGAGAGAGCGCTTCGGTGCCGCACTCGTCGCGCAGGTACTGAAAGGCTCCAAAAACAAGAAGGTCACCCAGTTTTCCTTCGATGAGTTGCCGACGTATGGTTTGATGAAGGAGTACAAGGAAAAAGAGATCGCAGACTTGATCCAGCTCCTCATTGCCGAAGGGTATTTGCAAGTGACGGAGAGCCAATATCCAATCGTAAAGCTAGGGGAGCGGGCATTGCCAGTTCTGCGGGGCGAAGAGCGCGTTGTGCAAAAAATCTCGATACGTCCTGTGCAGCTGACAGAGGATGACGAGCTGTTCGAGCACCTACGCGCGTTGCGTAAAGCAATCTCGACGCGACAAAAAGTACCGCCGTACGTGATTTTCCCAGACAGTACCTTGAAGGAAATGAGCAGTGTTTGCCCGACTGACAAACAGGCCATGCTCCAGATCAAAGGAGTAGGCGAGGCGAAATTTGAGAAGTACGGAGAACTCTTTCTGGAGTGTTTGCAGAACTATGCAGCGATCAAGTCGTGACATGTACGTCACGGCTTTTTTTGCTATTTTTCCTTTCGCATGCCTGCTATAGTTAGATAGCACCCAGAATTTTCATGCAAAATAGAACAGGAGGACAATTAGAGCAACACTATCGAGGGGCATTGACAGATTAAGAGAGACAGAGGGGAAAACATGAAAAAACTAGCGAAGGGTTTATTAAGTGTAGCACTTACATCCATGGTGCTAGGCAGTGCGATGATGGGGATCGCCGCACCGGTAAAGGCCGCAGCAACACCTACCAAAATTACGCTGCTGGGTACATCTGACATTCATGGACGATTCATGCCGTGGGATTATGCTTTGGATGGCCCGAATCCAAATGGCAGCATGACGCAGTTGTTCACGATGATTAAAGAGATTCGCAAAGAAAATCCGAACACCGTCTTGCTGGACGCAGGCGATTCGATCCAGGACAACTCGGCAGAGCTTTTCAACGACCAACCGCAGTCTCCTGTCATGGTCGCGATGAACGAAATGAACTATGACGCGTGGGCATTTGGCAATCATGAATTTAATTTTGGACTCGATGTATTGGATAAGGTCAGTAGCCAATACAAAGGCTCTGTTTTGGCAGGGAACATTTACAAGGAAAATGGCGAGCGTTTCTTGCCAGCGTACACGATCATTGAGCGTGGCGGTATAAAAATCGGCGTCATTGGGATGAACACACCGATGATTACCGATTTCGAAAAAGGAACCGATCATCTGGATGGCCTCGTGATCAAAAACCCGGTAGAAGAAACCAAGAAAGCCGTAAAAGAGCTGGAAGGCAAAGTAGACGTCATGATCGGCCTCATGCACATGGGCATCGAGAATGAAAACGGTATTCCGGGTACGGGCGTAGCAGATATCGCGAACGCTGTTCCAGAACTGACTGCGATTTTTGCGGGGCACATGCACAAGCTCGTGAAAAAAGAAGAGATCAACGGCGTTCTGATTACAGAGCCGGACAAATACGGTACACATCTCTCTCGCATTGACCTGACTTTTGAGAAGAAAGACGGCAAGCTCGTGCTGACTGACAAGGAAGCGACTGCGGTCCCTGTAAAAGGCGCAGATGGCACACCAGCGGTATCTGATGCAGCGCTGGAGACCAAGCTCCAGCCTTTTCATGAGTTCGCGCGTGCAGATGCCAACATCGTCGTAGCAGAGCTCAAAGGCATGAACCTGGTAGAGAAAAACGAGATCGAGGGTATCCCGACGGTCCAAATTCAGGAGACGCCACTGTCTGACTTTTTCCATGAAGTGATGCTCTACTACAGTAAAGCAGACGTGGTTGCTCACCAGATCGACAACGACAAAGCCAAGCTGGATGTCGGCCCGATCAAGAAAAAGGATATCGCCTACAACTACCAATACGCGGGTGGCGAGATTACCGTATACAAAGTAACCGGAAAAGACTTGAAGGACTATATGGAATGGGCTGTGGGCTACTTCAATTCCACGCGCCCTGGCGACGTGACAGTCAGCTTTGATCCAAAACGCCGCGCTTCCAAATACAGCACCAACGATTTCTTCGGTGGCGTGAAATACGAAATCGACCTGACCAAGCCATACGGTAGCCGCATCACGAACCTGCGCAAGCTCGATGAGACACCGATCAAGGCTACAGATACCTTGAAGCTCGGAATGAACGCATACCGGATGGAAGCTTTGCAGGCAAAAGGTGGCGCGTTGGAAGGACGCAAGTTCGAACAGCTGTGGTCTTCCAAAGACAATACTGCGTTTGGTGAAACAGGTGGAACGATCCGTAACCGTGCGATTGCGTACCTGAAAGAAGTGAAAAAGGGCGTTTACGAGCCAAAAGTACAAAACAATTGGAAGATTACAGGTGTGGACACCACAGCACCTGTACGCAAGGACATAGTAGAGCTGATCAATGCAGGCATTTTGAGCGTTCCGAAAACAGCGGATGGCAAATACACCAATATCGCTTCCATCAACATCAAGGACGCGGTAACCAAAGAAGAGATCACCGAGCTGTCTGCAAAAGTAAAAATCAATGCAGCGAAGTTTTCGACCTTCAAAACAAAAGGTGAATTTTATCATCAGCTGAACGAAGCGAGAAAGGCTGCGGAGAAATCGGGTACACCGACAACTTACACCCAGCAAAAGAAATAACATAGATAGACGCCAGAAAGCCGTGACGATATCGTCACGGCTTTTTCTTTTTCTATCACGCCAATCTGTCAACGCACGATACGTCTGCGATACTTCACCAAGTACAACAGGAACCCGAGCAGCAGTAGCCCTTGACCAACAATCGCACCGGAGATGGAGATGCCGATATAGGTGATCAGATAGTAAATGCCGGAGCCTACTGCCATCAGCAGATTCTCGATGAAGTTTTGAATCCCAATCGTTTTTCCTGAACCGACCATCCGTTTGCCTTCGTCCTGCAAGACCGTATTCATCGGGATAATGAACACGCCGCCCATGAACCCTACGAGAAGCAATAAACTGATGGCAACAAAGGTGAGATTCGTCCAAGGAAATAGCACGATGATGACAAACATTCCGAATCCGTATGTCAGCGATCGAGTGAAATGTGTCAAAGGAATGAGCTTCGGAGCGAGAAAAGCCCCCACGATAATTCCAATGGATGTCGTTGCGAGAATCAGCGATACAGAGAAGCTCTCCGGGTTAATTCCTAGCGCGAGAGGAATCCAGGCCAGAACGGCCACGCGCAGGACAGCTGAGGACATCCAAAATGCTCCAGTTCCAATCAGGGCAAAGCTCGTTTCCGGACGATTCATCAAGTGCTGGAAGTCGATGAAAAAGCGTCGTGCCTCTGCTCCATAGCGAATGGATGCATTCCCTCTCATGTGCGGAATGAAGAAAGTCATACCTAGCGACAGCAGATAGATCAGCAGACAAATCCCTGACGAGATAAGCGGTGCCGTCATGTTCGCGATGGCTCCACCACCACCGATTCCTGTCAAAATCGCAAAGATCGTATAGGCTTCGATGCGTGCATTTGCGTGAAACAGTTCATCTTCATTTCGAGTCAGCTCCGGCAAAATTCCGTACTTGGCTGGAGAATACACGACCGCTCCGACTCCTACTGTGAAGTAACACAACATCAGCATGATGATACTCGACTGGTCAATGAAAAACAGCAAGACGACACCAAGCGCTTTAATCAGGTTGCCGATTACCAGCACGATTGACTTGGCATGCTTGTCGGCAAAAGGTCCAACTAATGGAGCGAGAAAAATGTAAGGGAGAAAGAATGAAATCGATACGATTGCAAGCATCGCGGGAGAAAAACCGTTCTCCCGCAGCAGATTCGCGATGACAAACAAAATCATGTTGTCGGCAAAGGCCGATAGAAATTGAGTGAAGTACAGAGCTTGTAGTGGTTTTAATCGTATATTCACATCATTTTCCTCCCGTTTCGACCAGTTGTTTCAGACTCACGTAATCCGTTTTTCCGCTACCGAGAAGTGGTAGAGCCTTGATGACTTGCATCGTACCTGGGAAGAGAAGTGGCGAGTATTGTTTTTCCGTTAAATACACGCGTAATTGGCTCAGCTGAACCGATTCATCTGTGGTAAATAGCAGGACACGCTCACCTTTTCGCGGATCATTCACTGTGATTGCAGCAAAACCGGAGTGTCCGAAGCATTGCATAGCCAGTTCTTCAACCAGATTGAGCGAAACCATCTCGCCGCCGATTTTGGCGAAGCGCTTCAAGCGGGATTGAATGCTGAGAAAGCCGTCCTTGTCAGCGGTAACCAAATCACCTGTGTGGTACCATTCCTCAGCGGGAACAAAGCCTTTTCCGTGAATCATATAACCCTTCATGACGTTTGGACCCTTCACCAAAAGCTCTCCGCCAGCATCGATTCCTTCTACTGGTTCCAGCTTGGCGGACATCCCTGGCATCAAACGCCCGACGGTTCCTGGTTTGTTAGCCAGGGGGGTGTTGAGCGACAGGATCGGAGCTGTTTCCGTTGCCCCATAGCCTTCAAAAATCCGCACACCGAACTTTTCCATCCACAGCTTGCGAACATCGTCCTTTAGCTTTTCTGCACCTGCAAATACGTAGCGCAAGGTGTAGAAGTTGTAAGGATGGGCCATACGTCCGTAACCAGCCATAAAGGTCGAGGTTCCGAAGAGGATCGTTGCGTTTTGATCGTAGACCAATTCCGAAATCGCCTTGTAATGCAACGGGCTTGGATACAGATAGACCGGGATACCCTTCACGACCGGTAAAAGTGTTCCCGCAGTAAGTCCAAAGCTGTGGAACATAGGCAGGGCATTGAAAAACTTGTCGCGACTCGTAATGTCAATCACACTAGTCACTTGTTGAATATTCGCGTACAGATTCGTATGCGTCAGGATGACACCCTTTGGCTTACTTTCACTGCCGGAGGTGAAGAGGATCAGTTCGTTACTTGTCGCTGAAGCTTTTTTCTTCCGCAAATAAGAGAAGAGTGCAGACACTTTGTCAAAAGCAGTCGCGGATGCTTTCAAATCCTCGAGATAAATGATTTTCATGCTCGGTGAAAGACCTGCGATGATGTGCTCCAGCTTTCCTTTTTCAATGAATACACGCGATGTCAGGATCGTATCGATATGGGCAGTCTCACAGCAATCAAGCAAGGAGCGAATACCAAGCGAAAAGTTCAGGATGGCTGGAGTGGCTCCGATGCGGAACAACGATAGCAACGTTACGAGATGACCCACTGAATTGGGAAGGAATACACCGACAACCGGTTTTCCCAAGAGCATCGGCTGTAATTTGTTGCCGAGTAAGTAGCTGCCGATTAACAAGGTCTTGTAGTCGATCGCGGACGTCAGGTCCTTGGCGATTTCCATCTTTGCACCATTCAGGCGAGCTGCTTCGAGAACTTCATCAAACAGATTCACGTTTTGCTTCATTCGGCTCTCGAACAAGCCTTCTTGGAGAGTACGCAGAATACGATCATTGGCCGTGGCTTTTTGTTCGCGCATCGACAGGTTTGGATCGCGCTCGATCGTGAACGGAGTGCCTACTGTCATGGTCACATCAGGGAACCAGGAGAGCTTCAGCTTTCCTTTCAAATACGAGAAGATCGAACGTTCCAGACCGTTAATAATGATTGGGTAAACCGTTACACCAGTTCGCAGAGCGAGATAGCCAACACCACTGTAGATTTTCATAATGCCGCCCGTCGTCGTGATCCGGCCTTCTGGAAAAATCACCAGCGTCTGTCCGTTGCGAATAACGCGGAGCATGTGGCGGATGGAGTACGGGTTGAGCGGATCGATCGCGATATGCTTGCGGAAGCGGAGGAAAAACGCAAACCGCTTGGCGATCTCCGTGTTGACGACAAAGGTCGCTTCTTTCGGCAAGCAAAAGGATAGGAGTACCGCATCTAGCAAGGAGACGTGATTGGGAGTGATAAGAGATGGCTTCGACAAGTCGATTTTGGAGAGCCCAAGCACACGAGGACGAAACCACAGCATCAGAATCGATTTTAAGAAAGAATAAATAAGGGCCATGTGGACCACACCTTTACAAGGGATAAGTGAGTTGCTCTATAGCTTTCATTGTAAGGAGTGGAGCATGTAAAAAAAGTACCAACATTCATTGGTACCTGGTAATAAGACCTAGAATAGCTTTTTCTGGCTGGCTTTTGCGGCCGCTTCCTTGCTTGTTTTGACGCCCATTTTTTTGAGGATTCGGTTGATGTGGTTTTTGATCGTACGCTTCGTGATGTGGAGAGATTGTTCAATCTGCGTTTGCGTATGACCTTGGTGGATTAGCTGTAGGATGTCCCGTTCTGCGGGAGATAAGAGCTTTTGATTTTCATCGTTTTTCAAACGCAAAAATTCGTTGCGCAGTGCCGCAGCTGCCGTAGGGTGAATGGCAGATTGGCTGTTGTGAGCGGCACGGATAGCGTCGGGAATTTCCTTGAAGTTCGATTTGCTGATGTAATTGACGGCACCCGCTGAGAATGATTCCACGATCACTGCTTCGTCTGTCAGAGAGGTGAGCATAATGATTTTACTGTCAGCCTGGAGGGCCATGAATTCGATTGCCGTCTCGATCCCGTCCAGATTGTTCTCGGTCAAGTTAATGTCCATCAGGACGACATCCGATTTGGCAGGCAAAAAGCGCTCGATTGCTTCTGCCTTGAACCCGGCTTCCCCTACTACAGTGAGATCCGGCTCTTTGTTCAGGAAGTCAATGAGACCTTTGCGCCAGACGGGATCATCCTCTACTAAAAATACCCTGATTGGATTCATGATTGTGAGCGTCCTTTCGCTATTCAGAGTCGTTTATGATGACGCGCTTTTTCGGGAAGAACAGGAAAACGGTAGTTCCTTTGCCTTGCTCACTGTAGATTTCCAGTTGGCCTTGATGCTTTTGCATGACATTGTAGCAGTAGGAGAGCCCGAGACCAAAGTTTTGCCCTGTCCTTTTTGTCGAGAAAAAAGGATCGAGCACGTGAGGCAGGTTCTCTTTTGTGATGCCTGTGCCTGTGTCTGCGACAGTGATGATCAGGTGCTTGTGGGACATAAATAGCTGAAGATGGAGCTTGCCACCCGACTTCATGGCTTCTAGCGCATTCATGCACAAGTTGGTGATGACTTCGCGCAGTTGTACGCCATCCCCATACAAGCGAAGTGTTTCGTCCAATTCACTAACGACTTCTACCTGCTGTTTCAGGATGTAGGGCGTCAGATTTTGTGTGACTTGCCCGATGATTTGGCTGGGGTCACATGGTTCTTCGCGCAGCTCGACGTCCCGCAGCTGGTTTTGAATCCGATTCATCATGTCCAGCATATGCTGCGAGGATTGCATCAGCACAAGCGCGTCTTCTTTTAGGGACGGCTGGTTGGTTTCATCCGCATATGTCTCGATACGGTCGGCATACAGCGATATTTTGCCTGCTTCATTTTTGATCGTATGGTTAATGATTTGTGCACCGGAAGTCAAGGCGCGCAAGGTACTGTCCAGACGTTTTTTCTCCACGCGGAGACGGACGCCAAGGAAGCCGTATTTCAGACTGATGGCAACGATCAGGATAAACTGGATCGTGACCACGAGCATGTTGTAGCGCCAAGCCTCGTAATCGTTTTGGATACGCATGATATAGATGAAAATAAAGACGAAAAACAACGGAATGATGATGAGTACGTTCGTGAAAAAGCTGTTCTTTTTCACGAGTGGATCTTTTTCTCGCATGTACTGCACGACAAGTAGCGTACAGGAGAACAGAAAAAACGGAATCACCCATGCCACCATAATCCAGTAGTTAAAAAGCAGCTCGGGATAAACGGGTGTAATCCAAAGCATCCCAAGCGGCAGGATGAGCGCAGCATATTGTATCGTCAGCTTTACTCTGCGAGACAAAAATTCAGCTGAGTGTACGGCAAACATGAGAAACGTGTAAGGCAAACCCACCTGGCAAATAAAGGAGGAGATGCGGCTCGCCATTATCAGGGTGTTCGTGGTCCCGGGCTGTGCGGCCAGATATTCTGCAAAATAGGGCATGATCGTCTCGTCAATCACGCCTGAGATAAAGCCCCCAGCCCCAACAAAGGCAGTCGCACAAGCCCAGCGGATCGACGTTCGTTTCGGGTCTGTGAACAGCACAAACAGACCTAACGCCCATATGGTAAACAAGATGAAAACCATCATGGATTTGCTATCTCCTGTCAATCATTATTTCTCTATTATATCGTACACCAGGGAAAGGAGACGGAAAAATAAATCATCGGGACAAAAACGGGGAAAGAGGGAAAAAGCAGCAAGCAGGTTTTTCCAAATATTCGTGGAAATGAAAAGGATTGGTTGTGCATTTCGTGACTTTCTATCTATTCAACGGCGGGTGATAGAGTGAAACGATTAGATTTAATATTCCAGACGTTAGTAGACGCTGGTCCTGATAAAAAAGTAAGCGCTTCAGATTTGGCTGAGAGGCTTGGTTTGAGTCGAGCGAATGTGAGCAGTGATTTGAACCGTTTGTGGAAGGAAGGACGAATCGAGAAGGAAGAAGGGCGTCCGACGCTGTTTTTTTCCAAGAAAGGAAACGATTCGCTCTATTTGGCGGAGACGTCGCTGGACAGGCTGGCGAAAACCAACAAGAGCCTGATCACGCGTATTGAGCAGGCAAAGGCGGCCGTTTTGTATCCGCCGAGAGGGATGCATTGCTTGATTTTGGGAGAAACAGGTGTAGGGAAGTCGTGGTTCGCCGGGATGATTCACGAGTTTGCCGTTGATATTGGACGACTGGAAAAGCATGCTCCTTTCGTGATTTTTAACTGTGCCGATTATGCCAACAACCCGCAGCTCTTAATCAGTCAATTGTTCGGAGTCAAAAAAGGGGCGTACACCGGAGCAGAGATGGATCGCAAAGGACTTGTGGAAAAGGCAGACGGTGGCATTCTCTTTCTCGATGAAGTGCATCGACTGCCGGCGGAAGGACAGGAAATCTTTTTTACCTTTATGGATAAAGGCATATTCCGCCGCGTAGGGGAAACAGAGATGGAGCGGACGGCTCAGGTGCAGATTGTCATGGCCACGACAGAAAATCCGGAGTCGAGTCTCTTGAAAACGTTCATGAGGCGCATTCCCATGGTCATCAAGCTGCCATCTTTAGTGGAGCGTGGCTTGGAAGAGCGCTTTCGTATTACGATGGAGATTTTTCAAGAAGAGGCTTTTCGGTTGGGGAGAGAGATTCAGATATCGGCCAATGCTGTACAGGCATTCTTGTGCTATCACTGCCCGAATAACATTGGACAGTTAAAAACGGATATTCAGCTCACCTGCGCCAGCGCCTATGCGGAATTCATTTCGTTAAAAAAGAATCAGCTGCACGTATCGGTTCAGGATCTGCCGCATCATGTCAAGCAAGGGCTGCTTTTGGTGAAGGATTACAAACAGGAGCTAGATGAAATCATTGGGACGGAGCACAACTGCTTTGTCGTGCAGCCATCCAAAGAGGGCATCTGGATCGGACGAGAAACAGGGGATACGACGGACAGTGTTTATGAAAAAATCGAGCAAAAAATATACGAGCTACAAAACCTCGGTGTGAGTGAAGAAGAATTGGAGTTTGACATCGAGAATTACTTTACAACCTTTATCAAAGGCGTCCATCAACGTGTGAATAAGGGTGACATGGCCCGAATTATTGACCCGTTCATCATTCATCTCGTGGAAGAGATCGTTCGCTTCGCAGAGGCCAAGCTGGAGAAGATTTTGAGCCAGAAGGTGATCTTTGGTCTCGCGCTGCATATTCAGACGTCGAAGGAGCGCCTTGCACAAGGCAAGCAGATCGTGAATCCGCAAATCAACCACGTCCGAATCAAATACAAGAAAGAGTTTGCTGTGGCGCTAGAATGCGTGCGCATGATAGAAGAAGCGATACTCATGGATCTGCCGATTGGTGAGGCTGGATATTTGACCATGTTTTTCGTGCTCGACGATGTCAGCATGGAGGAAGAACGGGAAACAATCGGGGTGCTCGTTATTACGCACGGCAGCGGTGGTGCGACAGCGATGGTCGATGTGACGAACCGATTGCTGGTCACACAATATGCGAGAGCCATCGATCTGCCGCTTGAAGAAGACTCCATGAGTGTTTTGGAAAAAGCACTGAAAGTAGCCAGAGAGATCGGAAGCAAGGCTGGACTGCTGTTGCTCGTAGATATGGGGTCACTGCTCGGCTTTGGCGAGATTATTGAGCGGGAAATCGGCATTCCGGTCAAGGTCATTCCGATGGTCAGCACGCCGCATGTAATTGAAGCCACTCGAAAAGCCATGCTCGGTCATTCACTCGAGGATGTTTACCGTGATGTTTTAGGCATTTCGCTCTACCAGCGGGAGGAGCAGCCGAAGGAGCAGGTGCAAAAGCATATTCCGGCGCTGACGATCGTCGCTGCCTGCCTGTCTGGGGAAGGTAGTGCCTTGTTTTTGAAAAAGCTGCTGGAATCGAGGCTCAGGTACGATGTGAGCCTGTTGGAATTTGTGCCGCTACAACTGATCGATAAGGCTCAAGCCCGCAGTCAGCTTCGAAAAATCAAGGAGGAGAGAAAAATTCTCTTCGTGGTGAGCAATTACATTCTCGACCGCGAGTTGCGCCACCATAGCATGGACGATGTTTTGAACGGAGAGGCGATGTCTGATATCCAGCAAGTGATCGATCTGGAAGAGGCTTACTTGAAGATGCAAGAGTCGCTAGGAGAGCATCTACAAATGGTAGACGGACAAGATATTCTCGCAGACGTGAGGATGTGTGTCGGCCGTATGGAGGAGCGACTGAACAATTATTTGGTTTTTGACACACGAATTGGGGCCTACTTGCACATCTGCTGCCTGGTGGATCGTTTGAAAGCAGGGACGCAATCCGTGGCGTATATTCAAAAAGACAGTTTTTTGCTGGAGAACCGCAAGCTGTACAGCTTAATCCGACATGAATTATTGCCGCTGGAAGATAAGTATGAGGTAGTAATCAGCGAAGACGATGTTTGTTTTATCATGAATTTCTTCATACACAACAAAACACTGGCGTAACCAGTGTTTTGTTTTTTGACTTTTCCCTATTAAAAATCAAACACTACAGCGCTTACATAAAAACACTAGTGAGGGTAACGGGCGATGAGGTAGCGAAATATGCCTGACCATGCGGTTATTTTGGTAAGCGCATACATTTTTGGTGTTTTGGCACGAAACTTGCTCTTTCAGTAAGGCATCACTCGTTGAGAGGAGGGGGTACAATGAATATTTTATTGTGTTGTGCAGCGGGTATGTCGACAAGCTTGTTGGTTCAAAAAATGGAGGAGGCTGCCAGAGAAAAAGGGTTGGACGCTAAAATATGGGCAGTTTCCGCAGATGAGGTAAAAAATCATATTGACCAAGCAGCAGTGCTCTTGCTGGGACCACAAGTTCGTTACAAGCTGACAGAGATGAAAAAAGAAGCGGCATCCAGAGGAATTCCTGTAGATGTAATCAGCACGGTCGATTACGGTACATTGAACGGGAAAAACGTGCTTGAGTTTGCGCTTCGTCTAAAACAGTAGGAGGGGGATGCGTGTGGGCGGATTTGTTTCATTTATGGAAAACCGCATGATGCCGGTAGCGGGTAAAATTGCGGAGCAAAAGCATCTGCAGGCTATTCGTGACGGAATTATCCTTACATTGCCTTTGTTGATCATTGGTTCAATGTTCCTCATCATTGGCTTCATACCTATACCTGGTTATGACGATTTCATGATTGGGATTTTCGGTGAAAAATGGCGGACCAAGCTGCTGTATCCCGTAGGTGCTACGTTTGACGTCATGGCCTTGATCGTCAGCTTCGGCGTCGCCTACCGACTGGCGGAGAAATACAAGGTCGACCCGCTATCGGCAGGAGCCATTTCTGTCGCATCCTTCTTGCTCGCTACTCCATATAAAATCATGTTCACCCCGGAAGGAGCGAGTGCAGCTCAAGAGGTGGGCGGAGTCATTCCTCTCACACTGATGGGCAGCCAGGGATTATTTGTCGCGATGCTATTGGGTATATTGTCGACAGAGATTTATCGCAAAATCATTCAAAAGAAAATTGTCATTACCATGCCAGACGGAGTGCCTCCCGCAGTTTCCCGTTCCTTTGTGGCATTGATCCCAGCTGGTGCGGTGCTTTTGGTGGTTTGGTTATTGCGTATCCTCCTTGAAAACACGTCCTTCGAAAGTATTCACAATATTGTGAAGGATTTGCTCGTCGGACCACTCAGCGCTGTTGGCAGCAGCTTGATTGGGGCCATTTTATGCGTGCTGCTTATTCACATTCTCTGGGCCATTGGCTTGCACGGTGCGGCGATTGTCGGTGGCATTATGAGTCCCATTTGGCTGACGCTGATGGACCAGAACCGAGCCGCATTCCAGACTAATCCAAACGGTGAATTGCCAAACGTCGTCACTACGCAATTTTTTGACATGTGGATATTCGCTGGGGGATCGGGTGCTACGTTAGCCCTCGTCGTCTTAATGGTATTTCGGGCACGCAGTAAACAGATGAAAAACATTGGCCGTCTTTCGCTTGGACCTGGTTTGTTTAACATCAATGAACCTGTCACGTTCGGTATGCCAATTGTTATGAATCCACTTTTGATCATCCCATTTGTTCTGGCGCCTGTCGTATTGGTCATTATCAGCTATTTGGCCATGTCATTCGGTTGGGTGGCAAAACCAAGCGGGGTAGCAGTTCCATGGACGACACCATTGTTGATCAGTGGATATTTGGCTACTGGTGGGAAGGTATCGGGTATGGTTCTCCAAGCGGTGAACTTCGTGATAGCGCTCGCGATCTACTATCCGTTCTTCCGTCTGTGGGATAAACAAAAGGTAAGCGAAGAAAAAGCCAGCACTGCTTCCGATAGTAATGCTGTGTCTATGTAAACGCTAGAGGAGAGGCTATCTATGAAATTGATTGTGAATGCAGACGATTTTGGGTATTCCAAAGGCGTCAATCTGGGCATCGTCGAAGCACATCGGGAAGGAGTCGTTACTTCTGCGACCTTGATGGTCAATATGGAGGGGTTCGAGCACGCTGTAGGGCTGGCCAAAGAACATCCGACGCTCGGAGTAGGCATTCATCTGGTACTCACATGCGGATCGCCAGTTAGTCAGGATGTACCATCGCTAACGGATGGAGAGGGGCGTTTCCGACGTGGGCAAGACCATCTGATTTCTGCTGCACCGGAGGAGATCGAGCGGGAGCTGCGGGCTCAATTGGGGAGGTTTGTTGCGTCGGGGCTCAAGCTGACGCATATCGACAGCCACCACCATGTACATGCACATCCAGCCGTTTTGCCGATTGTTCTGAAGCTGGCAGAGGAATATAGGGTGCCAGTTCGCTATCCCTGGCTGTTCGGGACACAGGAGAAGCGGGACCAGTTGAGTGTTTTGACGACAGAAGGCTTTTCTCATCATTTTTATGGAGACGACCTAACTGTACAATCCTTCGTCAGGATCGTAGAGGATATGTCAGATTATCCTGTGGTTGAGATCATGACGCACCCTGCCTATTTGGACGAAGCGGTACTGACAGGCAGTTCATACGCAAAGCAACGAACCACAGAATTGAAGATCTTAACAGCAGCAGAGTTAAAGCAGTACATTCGTGATCAAAAAATACAGCTCGTGACTTTTAGCGAACTTGGATAGGTGGAGATAGATTTGGACCATACAGACGTTATTTTTCAACTAATACTTCACGGAGGAAACGCACGGAGTCTGGCAATGGAAGCGATCGCTCTGGCTAAAAATAGAGACTTGCCAGGAGCAGAAGATGCGCTGAAGCGTGCGGGAGAAGAGCTCGGTCTTGCACACCAAAATCAAACGGCACTTATCCAGAAGGAGATTGCGGGCGAAAAGACTGAGATCAGCATGCTCTTGATTCACGCCCAGGATCATTTGATGAACGCAATTACAGTCAAGGATTTGGCAACGGAGTTTGTCGAGCTGTACAGCCAAATCCATGCAGGCAAGGAGGCAGGAGTATGAGCGGAATCAAAATTGTAACGATCGGTGGAGGGTCTAGCTATACACCTGAGCTGGTGGAGGGCTTTATCAGGCGCTACGATGAATTACCCGTGCGAGAGCTGTGGCTGGTGGATATTCCAGAGGGCGAGAAAAAGCTGCAAACAGTAGGTGCCTTGGCAAAAAGGATGGTAGAGAAGGCAGGGGTGCCTATCGAGATCCATTTGACGCAGGATCGGCGAAAAGCACTTGCGGGCGCAGATTTTGTTACGACACAAATGCGCGTGGGTCTATTGGATGCGCGAATCAAGGATGAGCGGATTCCTTTGAAATACGGGGTGATCGGTCAGGAAACGAATGGACCTGGAGGCTTGTTCAAAGGCCTGCGTACCATTCCGGTCATTATGGACATTTGTCGTGACATGGAAGAGCTATGTCCAGATGCTTGGCTGATTAACTTCACGAATCCGGCTGGAATGGTCACAGAGGCAGTGCTGCGGTATACCAACCGCAAAAAGGTCATTGGACTATGCAATGTTCCCATCGGGATGAAAATGGGTGTTGCCTCTGTTTTAGGCGTCGAGCAATCACGGGTTCATATTGACTTTGCCGGTTTGAATCATATGATCTTCGGACTGGGTGTGTACCTGGATGGGGAAAATGTCATTTCCCAGGTAATGGATAAAATAACGGGCGACCAATCGGGCATTACGATGCAAAATATTTTGGACCTTGGTTGGGATAAGGATTTCATCAAAGCATTGGGGATTCTCCCGTGCCCGTATCATCGTTATTACTACCAGACGCGCACGATGCTTGAGCATGAGCTGGAAGAAGCGGAGCAGAAGGGGACGCGGGCTGAAGTGGTCAAGCAGGTGGAAGCGGAGCTATTTGCGCTCTACGAAGATCCAGACTTAGATATCAAGCCTCCGCAGTTGGAGAAACGTGGCGGGGCCTATTACAGTGAGGCTGCTTGCAATCTGATTTACTCCATTTACAACGACAAGCGCGATATCCAGACGGTAAATGTCCGCAACAACGGGGCGATTGCCAGCATTCCGGATGATTCGGCAGTCGAAGTGAACTGCGTGATTACAAGAGAAGGGCCGATTCCTTTGGCTGTTGGTGACTTGCCTGTTCCTGTGCGTGGACTCGTACAGCAAATCAAATCGTTTGAGCGAGTGGCAGCTGAGGCAGCTGTAACGGGTGATTACCATACGGCGCTATTGGCGATGAATATTAACCCGCTGGTGCCGTCTGATGTGATCGCCAAAAAAATACTCGATGAAATGCTGGAGGCGCACAAAGAGCATCTGCCCCAGTTTTTCAAGCCTGTCACATAAGGATGGAACTCGTGTGAAATACAAACTCCTCGCCTTGGATGTGGACGGAACGATTTTGATGTCGAACCACACCTTATCCAAAGTAACAGAGCGTGCCATTACCCAGTTAGTGCAGCAAGGAGTCCACGTCACACTGGCAACCGGTAGGGCATACCCATCGGCCAAATCGTTGGCGCAGCAGTTCCGGATCAGCGCACCGCTTGTTTCCCATGATGGCGCATACGTCGCAGACCCCAAGACAGATCAGGTGCTGTATGTACAGCGTATTCCGCATGAGATAGCGGCGCGGATTACAGATATACTCGTATCGCATGGCTTGGATGTCATGTTGCTGCATGAGGCTTATGCTGTCACGAATCGCACCTGGAAGTTGACGGATTTGTTTCCGCTGTTAAATGCCTGGACACTGCGCCAGCTCTGGAAAAATCAATACCCGCTCAAAATCCAGGCTTCGCGGTTGATAGCCGGATACGTTCGAAAACATGAGGTGTGTGCTCCGAAAATATTCGTCACGGGAGACGAGAAGCGTCTGTTGGAAGCAAGACAAGAGCTTGAGAAAGCCGAGCTTTCGGGGATTCGCGTGACGGCATCAGGTGCGAATAATTTGGAAATATTGCCTGTGGGCATCTCCAAAGCAAGTGGTCTTGCGGTAGTGAGTGAGAGGCTTGCGATTCAGCCTGACGAGATCGTTGCTGTAGGAGACAACTACAATGATGCAGAGATGCTCCAATTCGCCGGAATGGGTGTGGCGATGGGCAATGCTCCTGATGATTTGAAACAGCTGGCTCGGCATGTCACGGAAACGAATGATCGGCATGGGGTGGCAGAAGTCATCGAGAAGTTTTTCTTGTAAGAGGATTGCATGCACAAGGACAGGAAGGGAGGCGTGAAATTGATCCGAATGAATCTGGAAGTAGCCGTGAGTGGAGGTCTCCATGCTCGCCCTGCTTCTGTCTTGGTGAACCTGCTCAATCAATACAGCTCGTCAGTCAAGATGATCTACAATGACAAGCAGGCTAATGGCAAAAGCATCCTCAGCGTAATGGCTCTGGGGGCAAAGACCGGAGATGAAATTATGTTTGAGGTGGAGGGGGCCGATGAGCAGGAAGTGGCTGCCAGTATTGAGGCCCTATTTGAAAGGAACTTTGCCATCTAACAGGGAGAAAACCACGTAATAAAGCCAGTGCCTGACGATCGGGCACTGGCTTTCCTATTTGATCCTTACGCGTGCTTGCGGAATACGACCGTGACTTTGAAGTAATCGCCATCAATATCGATAGACAGCCTGCCGCCTTGCAGCTCTACGATGCTTTTTGCGATAGCCAAGCCGAGGCCAGAGCCTTCGGTATGACGGGATTGATCAGCGCGCTTGAACCGTTCAAACAGTTCCTGTGCATCAAAGTCGATTTCGTAGGCGGAGACATTTTTGAACGTCAGGATAACCTCGTCCTCTGTCTCTGCCAAATGAATCAGGACGCGCGTGTTCGGCATGGAATACTTCAGGGCGTTGCCGATCAGATTCTCGAATACACGCCATGTTTTCTTGCCATCCAGAGGAGCGACGATCTTCGGCTGTTCCGTCGTTACGCGGAAAGTGAGCGTCGATTGGTCGATTTTGTCACTGAATTCAGCGATGGATTGGTTGAGCAGGGAGGCTACATTCACTTGCTCGATATTCAGCTCAACCGCGCCGCTGGACATTTTGGCTGCGTCAAACAGGTCATCGATGAGGACCCGCAGTCGATCTGCTTTGCGATCCAAGACATCGACGTAGTTCTTGCGGTCCTCAGGTGCCAAATCTTCCTGCTTGAGCAGGGTAACGTAGTTGATAATCGACGTCAGCGGTGTTTTTAAATCATGAGAAACATTGGTGATCAATTCGGATTTCATGCGCTCGCTCTTCATCTGCTCTTCCATCGCGTGCTTGAGTCCCTTTGTTATGTTGTTGAGAGAGTGCGCGAGATCAGATAACTTCCCTTTTCTTACCTTTTGGATCGTAGTGTTCAGATTACCGCCAGCCATTTCGGAGGCACCTCGCATGATGCGGTTCATCAGTCCCAAGCGTCTAAGCGCGTATGGGAAAACCACGGTCATGTAAAACATGCCATACAAAAAGCTGAGAATCAGTAAGCCACCAGAACTTTCGATTAAGGCGACGAATCCGAAACCGATACTCATTCCGAACATGACAGTCAGGATGAACAACGTGGATGCTTTAAAGAACATGCCGCGATTGGCATAGCTTTCTTGAAGAAGGACACGTTGTCTGGCGAAAATACTCTTTTGCCACTGATGCGTAAATCTCTCAGGTTGGTTGTACATAAGCCATGCCTCCATAAATTGTAGAAGCAGGTAAGCAGTAAACAACGAAACGAACGCAAGGGTGAAGAAATGCTCCCCATCAATTGGCAAGAAGAAAAAGCGCATGTTCGCGATCATAATGAGATACGTGATGCCAAGTATGAACGACAGTACCATCCGAATATCCAACGGGATAAAGCGGACCAGTGCCAGGCTTTTCACTACAATCGGTACTTCTAACGTTTTGCTAACTGGCAAATACCAGTAGCAGAGTGCGAGGATGAGCAGAGTGCCCCCGAGCAGGACTAACTCGCCAATCAGCCGATCCCGAATGGAATCATAGTAAAGGGCATCTGTATGGATCTGACTATATCCGTCTGGTTCTTTTGGGACATAAAAGATACCACTAAGTTGATTCAGTTGATAAGTGCGATTGATGCTTTCCAAATCCCCGTTCGTATTAGGGAGGTTAATTGTATAGCGCGCATATCGGGCCAGTTCCCATTCTGTAGGTTCTTGCGCGAGATTGGTGTAAACTTTGTTGTTCTTTTTATCGGTGACATAGTATTTGAAGGAGCCGCTTCGCAAGGTGAGGCTGTTTTTTTGTTCCTCGTACTCGGCATCTTTTTCGGCGATTCTGTTGTTCACCTGCTCCTGATAATGCAACGTTGCTTTCGCGATGTCTTCTTGCATGCTTTGTGAATATTCTTCGGTTAATTGGGCGACTTTCTCGTTGTCCCCCTCACTTTTTGCTTGTTTTATCCGATCTAAGAACTGGTTATCTTCCTTAATCGATCGGAGGGTTTCCTCATGCTCTTTTTTTAGCTGATTCTCCGTCTTCTCGTCGAGCTTTCCTGGAGTGTAGCCTGTATAATCTACATGAACCTTTTTCACCAACTCGGCAAATGTCTCTAATTCACGATTGAAGCCTGAGCTTTGAAAATAATTATTCTCTTGGAGATTCTCGCGCTTATGGTACAGATCGGCCATCGTTAGGAGAGCAAGCGAAATACTCACGATCATAACAACGAGCACGGGCACCGCAAAGCGTTTATTTTTCGATTTTGTATCCAATTCCCCATACCACCTTCAAATATTTAGGTTCCTTCGGGTTGATCTCTATTTTTTCCCGAATGCGTCTCACGTGGACAGCCACCGTGTTTTCCGCGTTCATATAAGGCTCTCTCCAGACCCGTTCATAAATTTCCTCTATAGAAAAAACGCGGCCCTTGTTTTCCATCAACAGCTCCAGGATCTTGTATTCGGTAGCCGTCAGCCTGACCTCGTTGCCGTCAATTGCTACATTTTTTGTACTCTTGTTCAAGGTCAAGCCGCGTACCTGAATCTCATCCTCTGTTATTTGAGCGCTTCCCAGATTGGTAAAACGTCTTAACTGAGATTTGACCCTGGCGATGAGCTCCAAGGGATTAAAAGGCTTCGTCACATAGTCATCGGCACCGATGTTTAGCCCGAGGATTTTATCGGTATCCTCTGACTTTGCAGACAGCATGATGATCGGGATGTTTTTTTTCTGGCGAATTTGAAAGGTGGCGGTCATTCCGTCCATTTTTGGCATCATGATGTCCATCAGGATGAGCTGGATATCTTCGCGTTCCAGTACGTCCAGCGCTTCCTGTCCATTGCTAGCCTTGAATACGGTCATGGATTCATTTTTGAGATAGATTTCGATTGCGTCGCGGATTTCTTCCTCGTCGTCGACTACGAGGACTTGATATTTGGTCATGATTCGTCCCACCTTATGAATGCATTCATGGTACTATCTTAACGCCCAGCTCTAACAAAACAGTAATGAAATGTCTTACAAATTTCTTAATAAACCCCGTTCAGGAAATGCTAGCTGATAGGATCAAGCCGATAAATAAGGTAAGATGTGAGGAAGAATAAGAGAAAATTGGTGATGGCTTTGCTGGAATGGACAGGGGAGAGAATCATCCCCAAGCTGTTAAAACCTACGAATGGCATGCTGCTGGAGCATATAGCCAGATATTATTTTGCCTCACCTTATGTAAAAGGTCGAGTGCTGGATATCGCTTGCGGTACCGGCTACGGATGTCATATGATCGCAAAGGATCGAAAACGAGAGCTGACAGAACTGATCGGTGTCGACAACGATGAGGCGACGATCTTTTATGCCAATCGGGAATACAACCATCAAAAGATTACGTATCAGCAGGGTGACGCGCTTGATCCAGCGCTTCCCGAGCAATTGGGGTTGTTTGATACGATTTTGAGCTTTGAGACCATTGAGCATGTCGCAGACGATTTGCTGTTTATGGATAACTTGTATCGGATGCTGAAACCAGGTGGTACGCTCGTGCTTTCCAGTCCATTTGGCAGAGGGCGGGGCAAAGAGACGAGTGAGCCCTTCCATGTTCATCAGCTAACGCCGGAAGAGTTCGCGGAGCTGTTTGTACGCTATTCTGACGTGGATATGTACTATCAGAGAGGCGTTACCTTTGAAAAAATACCTCGTGATGGCATACGGTACTTTATCGGCATGGCAGTATGTACGAAATAATAACGGATTTGATTTATGAATGGAGATGGCGAAACTGGCTGATTTTTTGGGATTGGGAATACATAAGGAACTGATAGATGCTCTGCAAGCAAACGGGATTACCGAGCCTACACCGATTCAGGAAAAAGCAATTCCTGTTGTGCTGGAAGGAAAAGATGTAATCGCGCAAGCACAGACGGGAACCGGGAAGACACTCGCATTTGTCCTGCCGATCTTGGAAAACGCGGATCCACAAGCGACGCATGTTCAGGCGTTGATTCTCACTCCTACGCGGGAGCTTGCCTTGCAAATTACGGCAGAGGTAAAGAAGCTGACGGAAAAGCTGGAAGATATCCAAGTACTCGCGGTCTATGGTGGACAAGATGTCAATCAGCAACTGAGAAAGCTGAAAGGAAAAATACATGTGGTCATCGCGACACCGGGCCGTTTGCTGGATCATCTGCGAAGAGGGACGATCGATTTATCGCAAGTTTCGATGTTTGTCCTGGATGAGGCGGACCAAATGCTTCATATGGGTTTTTTGCCTGAGGTAGAAGATATTATGGCAAACACGCCTTTTGAAAAACAAACCTTGCTGTTTTCGGCCACCATGTCAGAGCAGGTGCAATCTCTTGCGAAGCGCTTTATGCAAAAGCCGGAAAACATCAAAGTGCAGGGCAAGCGAATTACGTTAGATGATATTCGCCAAATTGCAGTGGAGACCACAGATCGTGCGAAGCAAGCTACGCTGTGCAGTCTGCTGGATGAACAACGGCCGTTTCTGGCCGTGATCTTTTGCCGAACAAAGCGCAGAGCCAGTAAGTTAAATGCGGAGCTGCAAGGTCTCGATTATATGTCTGACGAGCTGCACGGCGATTTGTCACAGGCGAAGCGCGAGGATGTCATGAAGCGATTCCGCGAGGCTAGGATTCAGTATTTGGTCGCAACTGATGTGGCAGCGCGTGGGCTTGATGTCGAGGGAGTCACGCACGTTTTCAATTATGATATCCCGGAAGATGTGGACAGCTATATACACCGGATTGGCAGAACGGGGCGAGCCAAGGAAAAAGGGACCGCTTTTACCTTGGTAGCAGCGAAGGATTGGGGGCAGCTAAGAGAGATTGAACAAGGGATCAATCTGTCTCTGGAGCGGCGTGAAATGGATCGTGGAGAGTCGGGCGATCAGAAAAAGCAAAAGCCTGAGAGGGAGCGAGCCGAGAAAGCAGATCGGCAAGGGGATAAGCAGGGAAGAGGGAAAGGAAAGTCAGCTGAGGGAAGGGAGCAAGGTTCTAGGGGGCGTCGTGATGGAGATGGACGACGCCAAGCAAAAGGTGGCGGTTCTGAGCGTAATTCAGGGAAACGTGAACGTGTAGAAGGTCGCTTTGAGGGCAAGGCAAAGGGCAGAGACCATACAGCAGGCGGGTTCGAGCGCAAGCCAAAGGACGGAAGCCGAGCAACAACAGGTGGCTTTGAGTACAAACCAAAGAACGGTAACCGAGCAGCAAGCGGTTTTGACCGCAAGCCAAAGGATGGTAACCGAGCAACAGGTGGCTTCGATCGCAAGCCAAAGGATGGTAACCGAGCAGCAGGCGGTACTGGACATAAGCCGAAGGAAGGAAACCGTGCAGCAAGCGGTTTTGATCGCAAGTCTAGCGGCTCTAGCAAGAAGCCAGTATCTGCACAACGCAGTTCCGCCCGCCCGAATGCAAAACCAGGCAAAAGGACAAGCTCTGCTCCTGCAAATCGTACCTCTCGCAAAAAAACGAGATAGCTATCCAAGCAAAAAAGACCGTTCCAGCCAGTAAAAAGGCAGGAGCGGTCTTCCTTTTAATCCATTTCCGTGTCTGGAAATACCCGTGAACGTGTGAGGAAGCGTACCCCCTCAGGTCCTTCCAGCGAAAACATTCCGCCACGCCCATTCACGACGTCAATGATGAGCTGCGTATGCTTCCAATACTCATACTGAGCTTTGCCCATGTAGAACGGGCAGCCACCGATCTCGCCTAACAGAACGTCCTGCTCACCCACGAGAAATTCACCGAGCGGGTAACACATGGGGGAGCTCCCATCGCAGCAGCCCCCAGACTGGTGAAACATCAGGTCACCGTGTTTGGCGCGAAGCCGTTCAATTAGTGTCAGTGCAGCATCTGTCGCGAGCACTTTTTCTGGCTGGCTCATTGATCAAAAGAAGCCCAGAGCTTGATCGCTGTAGCTGACCAGCAGGTTTTTCGTTTGTTGATAGTGAGACAGCATCATTTTGTGTGTCTCGCGGCCAATGCCGGACATTTTGTAGCCGCCAAACGCTGCGTGAGCCGGGTAAGCATGGTAGCAGTTGGTCCATACGCGACCAGCCTGGATTTCGCGGCCCATGCGGTAGGCTGTGTTCGTGTCGCGTGTCCATACACCAGCACCCAAGCCATACAGCGTATCATTTGCCATAGCGAGCGCTTCTTCTGTATCCTTGAAGGTCGTTACGGAGACGACTGGACCGAAGATTTCCTCTTGGAAGATACGCATCTTGTTGTGGCCTTTAAAGACAGTTGGCTGGATGTAGTAGCCGCCCTCGAGTTCACCTGCAAGCTGTGCACGAGCGCCTCCAATCAGGCATTCGGCTCCTTCTTGTTTGCCGATATCCAGGTAGGAGAGGATTTTTTCTACCTGCTCCAAGGAAGCCTGTGCGCCGATCATTGTATCTGTATCGAGCGGATTTCCTTGCTTGATATTGGCTACGCGTTGCAGGGCACGCTCCATGAATTGGTCGTAAATGCTTTCGTGAATGAGCGCGCGGGATGGGCATGTGCAAACCTCGCCTTGGTTGAGCGCAAACAGTACGAATCCTTCAATGGCTTTGTTAAAGAAGGCATCGTCATTTGCAGCTACATCCGAGAAGAAGATGTTTGGCGATTTTCCGCCCAGCTCCAGCGTCACCGGAATGATATTTTGGGAAGCGTATTGCATGATCAAGCGCCCTGTCGTCGTTTCACCTGTAAAAGCGATTTTCGCGATGCGGTTGCTTGAAGCGAGCGGTTTACCCGCTTCCAGACCAAAGCCGTTCACGACGTTGACGACGCCAGGAGGGAGCAGGTCGCCGACCAGCTCCATCAGCACCAAGATGGAAGCAGGTGTTTGCTCCGCTGGCTTGAGGACGACGCAGTTGCCCGCTGCCAAGGCTGGAGCCAGCTTCCAAGTAGCCATGAGGAGCGGGAAGTTCCAGGGAATAATTTGACCAACGACACCGAGTGGCTCATGGAAATGATAAGCGACCGTATCGTTATCGATTTCGGCGAGTGTACTTTCTTGCGCGCGGATCGCTCCGGCGAAGTAACGGAAATGGTCAATTGCCAGCGGGATGTCGGCCGCGAGTGTTTCACGAACGGGCTTGCCATTTTCCCACGTCTCTGCGTTTGCCAGCATCTCCAGATTTGCTTCCATCCGATCCGCGATTTTTAACAACATATTTGCGCGCTGTGCAACAGAGGTACGACCCCACGCGTCTTTTGCCTCATGGGCAGCGTCCAGTGCCAGCTCAATATCTTCGGCTGTCGAGCGGGCTACCTCGCAAAAGACCTTGCCTGTTACAGGTGATACGTTTTCGAAATACTCACCTTTTACTGGCGGAACCCAATTACCCCCGATGTAGTTTTCATAACGATTTTTGAAAGTCACCTTAGAACCGGCTTGACCGGGCTGAGCATAGATCATTGCGAGCGCCTCCTCATTTATCACATATTTCTTTACAGCCCTCTCTAAAAGCAAGTCTCGTACCAACGTGAAAAAGCTCGAAATGACAGCGTTTTCCTGCGTGGATCAGGGTAGAAATTGTTCCATAATGGATCATGCCATGTTCCGTATTGGGACAAAAGGGTGGATACTGTCGGAAAATGACCGATGACGGCTAGCAACCAGACGGCAAATGTGCTCGTGGTTCGACTGGTTTTTTCTATAGCAAAGACTCTCATGTTATACTGAGGGGGAATGATTTTTGGGGGAGGGAATCGTGTTGTCGACGATTGTTCAGCAATCTTGGAAGCGCTGTCAGGAATCGAACCTCAAGGCTACGGAGAAGACCAATGATCAAATCATTTCTGCCCGACGAATCAAAGAAATCATTCAGGATAATCACCCTCTGATTCGTGAGAGTCTCCCGCTTTTTAACAAGCTTGCTCCCTTTTTGTTATCGACAGAGCACATCGCACTCTTGTCTGACCGGGAAGGCAATATTATTCAAACGATCGGGGACCCAGTCTTTGCCAACCAGGCACAAAAAGTACAGCTGCAAATCGGAGCGAACTGGACAGAAAACTACAAAGGAACCAATGCGATTGGGACAGCGCTGATTGCACAACAGCCGATTCAGGTACAGGGAGAGCAACACTACTTCTTGGAAAATCGCTTTCTTACATGCTCAGCGGCACCTATTTTTTCACCTGCGGGTGAGCTATTAGGCATCATTGACATTAGTACGCGTAAAGAATATTCCCATCCGTTTGCCCTAACCATTGCTTGCATGATCGCAGAGGCTCTGCAAAACCGCTTTTTGTTAACAGATGCGGAGCGCGTGATTGCCTTACCAACTCTATCACGCCCAGGAGATGGTCGAGGGAAACTGGCGCTCGTCGGCTTGGATCGGGACGAGCGTATCGTGGGCCTAAATGAGGCTTCGCAGCAGCAGCTCGGAAAGGAAGCCTTGGGAACAAGAGTAAGTGCGGAGCAAGAACGTGCTGGCCGTCATGTGAAAGATCATCGCCCGCGTTTTTGGTCTGCGGCACCCAACGTACAGCTGAAGCCGTTTCCACGCTTAGCTGGTTCATGCCCGCTCTTCTTGCAGGCAAAGATGCTCGGACAAAAGGCGGCGCAGGTAGATTTTCCTGTGATCATTTTGGGGGAGAGCGGTACGGGAAAAGAGCTGTTTGCTCAAATGGTCCATGAGACAGGGCCGCGCGCGCATGAGCCTTTTATCGCAGTGAACTGCAGTTCGATTCCAGAAAATTTAATCGAGAGCGAATTATTTGGATATGAAAGCGGATCATTCACGGGGGCACATCGGGAAGGAAGAATCGGAAAGTTTGAAGCGGCGAAAAGAGGCACGATCTTTTTGGATGAGATCGGGGATATGTCTTTGCGTGCGCAAGCGGCACTTTTGCGCGTTTTGCAGGAAAAGGTCGTCACCCCGGTGGGGAGCAATCAATCCCGCCCAATTTATGCGCGGATCATAGCCGCTACGCATCGAAACCTGTCAGAGGAGATCAAGGCGGGACGTTTTCGGGCTGACCTCTACTACCGGCTCAAAGGAGTCTCTATACATTTGCCGTCGTTGAAAAAGCGCAGTGATATCATCCAGGTGGCGGAGCATCTATTGCAGCAGATCGACACAGAACAACCGTACATACTAACCACGGAGGCAAAGGATAAGCTGCGTGCTTATTCGTGGCCGGGCAATATCCGGGAACTGCAAGGTGTTCTGATTCAAGCGGTGTTTTTGGCAGAGGGGGACATCATTGATTGCGATCACATCCAGCTGGAGGGATTGATGGAAGCCGATCCGCCTGAGTCTTCGGATCATGCTATTCCTTCCTTGCGTGAAACAGAGAGAATCGCAATCAAAAAGGCGCTCGAGAAAAGTGGCGGTAATGTCAGTAAAGCGGCCAAAATGCTGCAAATCGGGCGAAATACCTTGTACCGCAAAATAGAAGAATACCAGATTGGAGCACCGATTAATCAGGAAGAGTCATAATGGGGTACATCCGAGATACGAGTAATTCTGGGTCACACACTTACAAAAAATGGTGATTGCATCTATTTGGAGCAATTTCAAAAAGCATGTTTTTTGAGGGCGACCGCCAACATTTTAACGGAAATATACGCTAAAGACGTTAAGCCGTATAAAAAGCCGATTTCTATTACTCTAAGCGAATGACCGCTAAACATCATTATCGGTCATCAGCATGCCAGAAAACGGCAAGTTACGTCCGCTAAGGTCATCAGGAACGACGAAAATACATGTCCGCTAATGCTAAGCGTATAAATCGGTCAAACTATTGGCGCTACCCCTTTGAACACAAAAAAACCCGACCGGAGTCGGGAGCAAATAGGCTTACCATGGGTCAGGATAGTGTTTTGCAATCGGAGGTTCTTTACTTAACGTATCTACCCCAACTGGTACGACAAATAACGCGGATAAAATACATAAAGACATCATCAACTTTTTCACGAGTATCACCCCCTTGCGGGTTTAGGTATTATGTACAGTATACAATATTTCCATTTTTTGGAGTATGCTGAAAGGTAAATTTTCCTTTTTATCTGTATAGTACTCAAATATATACCCAATGCTTTTAATCGCTTCTTCCAATTTCATCATTTTCTTATAATACATAGCACTTTCTAATAAACTGGCACACCCCATATCTAAATCACCTTTTTCAATGTAAAAATTCCCTTTTGCGCGAAAATATAAACCTAGATGAGTACATTGGTTCGGTGTACCAACGTTAGTCGGCAAAAATGAAGATTCTGACTCAAAAATATCTACGACCCCCAACTCATCACCTAATCTTATATAAATATCCAGCAGATCATTTACCACTGGTAACTTTTCGTTTTGCGGGCGCATGTGCAAGCAATCTAATAATAATGGTACTGCCTTTTCAATATCATCCGTAGTCTTTGCGTATAGTATAGCTCGAAGATATTGAGATTCTTTCTGTACATTTAAACAATCTAATTGTTCATACGCATCCAAATATACTTTAGCAAGAATATAGTCCCTTAACTCAATGTAAGCGATGATAATAGCTAGGTACGCTTTTGCTGTCAGCTCATCTCGCTTATGATCTTCATTAATACCTTTCTTACATAGATGAATGCACTCTTCATGACATCCTCGAAATAACGCATGCGAACCCAACTTATAGTAAGTCATAACCCTTTCATCCACGTGTAGATACGAAATATAGTGCAATAACTCCATACCTTCTATATACGACTCGTCCAATTTTTTAAAGCTATCACGTTGAATAAGATATTTCTGATATAACGACCTGGCTAAAAATACAGGAATACCATGTTCGCGCGAATACTGAGAAATCACACCATATATTAAAAATCGAAATTCTATATTTTCCGTGTTTCCCGCCAATTGATAAAGATAATCTAACGAAAGAAACGTGTTGCTCTTAGGGCATTCTAATAGCTTAGATGCGATTTTTTGCGTAAGAACGGCATTCCCCTGATTAATCGCCGTTTCCAGCAATAATTCAAACGTTTTAGTCCTTTTAATCTTATCTAAATATGGCATAACCGCCTCGTACAAAGATATATCTAGCGTTTCAGCTAATCGAATTACATTCCGCATATTTGGCAAAGTGAGAGAGTCTGTTTCGATCTTACTGATCGTGCCAGAGGATATGTCTGTTTTTATAGATAACTCCGCTAAAGTCAGCCCCGCCTCTTCTCGATACCTTTTCAAAACGCAGCCAAACGACGATCTCATTTCCGCCACAACCACAGCTATTAACCCCCAATGCAATTTCCTATTTATGGATAATACTATAACACGTAATTCTATCGAGAAAATAATTTTTCCAGTTTTTCTATATTTTCTGTAAAAGGGAAGTAAGGTAATTTTTAGAAACCATGTTACAATTTGGATAAACCATTAAGGAGGAGGGAGTTTTCACAACGGGCAATGCCCATTATAGTCAGAAGCGTAAAGATGTAGAAACATGAAAAGAGGGATAGAGAAGCTATGAAGAAATTTAAAAGAGTACTAGTGCCTTTTGTCGTGTTCTCATTATTAGTTGCTCCAGTGTCAGTCTTGACGCCAGCATCTGCTAAAAGTACAGAGAAAATAGCTGAAAGTATTGCCGAGGAGAAAAAGAAATACGAAAAATCTTATGAGAAAGTTGACTTTAGATTTTCAGAAAAAATTTTAGAAGAGTTGACTCAATATGAAAAGGATCACCCAAAAGCGACTGAAGATGAAATTAATGAACATTTTTTGGAACTGTGCGAAATATACAACAAGGATAACAAAAATATAAAGAACCTGGCTCCAAGCTCTGATGGTGATTGGGATGATTTCTATGATTATGCTGATGGAGTAGTTACACTGAATCCAAAAGAGCAGGCGTTGTATGATCAATCGCCGTCAAAAGGATTTAAAGCTCTTATGGCAGGGAAAGGGGCATGGAATTATACAGAACTAGCTTTCGGTAGAAATGATACTGATGAAGAATCAGATGCTTTTCGACATGCACTATGGAATATGTGGATAGTATGGGCAGTGAATGATAGTTGGGCAGAAAAGTGGACGAGTGCACACGAAGATGGTGCTTCCTATCAAAACAAAAAATCTTTAACATATAAAATGGATATGCACAATAATGAAGAAGGACGATACAAAGCAGCACAAGAGGGGATAGACAGTGATAGCAGTCGTTCTGACGTTAAAATTGCGATTGATGAGTTATACAAAAGCGGAAAGCTTAAAAAAATTAATAAACCGAACATTAAAAAAGAGAGTACCTGGACACTAGAAAGATTTACAGGTAAAGAAGAGGATTATGTAGATCAAGATCTTCCACCTATTACGTAAGAAAAAAGAGAATCAGGAATAATCATTCCTGATTCTCCTTTTTGAAAGAAGGTGATATTTATGAAGAATAAATTAACCGTGTCTTTGACTGCAACAGCAATAGTTGTGGTGCTAGTATTTGGATTTTTATATGTGGGGACTGGAAACGAATACTATAGAATTTCTGATGGACCATCTTCAGAGCAGATAGAAGCTTTAAAGAGTAATAAAATTGATTATATGATCAAAGAAGACGGATCTTTATGGATAAGAAGAAGTGATGAATTGAAAGTAGCACAATGTTGTACATAGTTATGTTGAGTAACCAAAATGAGAGATACAACAGCAACCGGATTTATGAATGGTTGCTGTTTCTTTTCCATCAAAGGAAAGCTGTAGCACATCTAGGGGGACAGCCGAGATACGAGTAATTTTGGGTCGCAAGCTTACAGCAATTGTCATCTTTCTAATGCAGTTTGTGGCATGGCAGGAGAATTCGATAAAATCATCATTTGGAAATAAAAGTAAGGCTATGACCCATTTTTGCATGTATCTCGGCTGTACCCGATAATGGATGAAACGATATAGCTTGGCCTGAACAAATGTTGCAATGTGTAGTTGCAACATTTTGTTGCGTTGTCTTGCAATGTCACCATTCGAGTGATGCGTGGAGTGGAACGGATGGAAGACTTTTATCCGGTCAGGGTGCAGGATACGGAGCTTGGCATTAATCATGCAAGTGGATAGTGTGGTATAAAGTCGAAAAATTTAGATTTTTAGGAGGGAGACCGTTGCTACACTATTCCATTGCAGTAATTCCAGGAGACGGAATCGGACCCGAGGTCATGGAAGAAGGTCTGAAGGTGTTGGGAGCCATAGAAGAGAGTCACGGCGGCATTCGGTTTGCCCGTGATGTCATGGATTGGAACTGTAGCTATTATCTCCAACACGGCAAAATGATGCCGGAGAATGGACTCCACATTTTAAAAGACTATGATTTGATTCTGCTAGGTGCAATCGGTGCGCCCGAGGTTCCTGACCATGTCTCTGTGTGGGAGTTAATTTTGCCTATACGCAGGGCATTCCAGCAGTATGTGAACCTTCGTCCGGTCAAGCTGCTAAAAGGTCTGGAAAGTCCTCTTCGCTATAAGGACCATGCCGATCTCGATTTCGTCGTGGTGCGGGAGAATACAGAGGGTGAGTACTCCAATATGGGCGGGCGGATGCACCAGGGTACACCGTACGAAATGGCGGTGCAAAACAACGTATTTACCCGGTATGGCACAGAGCGCATCCTCAAGTACGCTTACGCACTGGCGGAAAAGCGTTCGAAAAAAAGCGTGACCGCAGCAACGAAGTCCAATGGCATCAACCATTCCATGCCGTTCTGGGATGAGATCGTCAAGGAAGTCAGTCAGGAATACCCGGGTATCCAGACCAATCTGTATCATATCGACGCACTCGCTGCCTATTTCATCACGCGACCAGAAACGTTTGATGTCGTTGTCGCGAGCAACTTGTTTGGAGACATTTTGACTGATCTCGGGGCGGCAATCGTCGGTGGGTTGGGCTTGGCCCCTTCCGCGAATATCAATCCGGAGCGCAAGTATCCTTCCATGTTTGAGCCCATTCACGGCTCTGCGCCGGATATCGCGGGCAAAGGAATCGCCAATCCGATCGCACAAGTATGGAGCCTCGCCATGATGATGGATCATCTCGATCTACCAGAGCTCAGTACTGTCATCATGAACGCTATCGAAAACGTGCTGCAAGATGGCGAGGTGCTCACTCCTGATCTTGGGGGGACGGCGACCACAAAAGAATTAGGAGACGAAATCGTTCGCCACATCTATCAAACAACGAGATAAATAAAAGGGAGGAAGAGGACATGGAAGCGAGATCGTATGATTTGTACATCGGTGGAGAATGGGTGAAAACCGAGAGCTACATTCCCGTCCTTCACAAATACACGGGCGAGTGCATCGCGCGTATTGCCAAGGCTGAGCGGCAGCATGTAACAGAAGCGGTGGAAGCTGCGTGGGAGACGTTTAAGGCGGACAAATTAACACCTTTTCAACGATACAAAATCTTGCTGAAAGCCTCTGAGCTCATGGAGGAACGCCGGGACGAGATGGAGCGATCCTTGATTCGTGAAGTGGGCAAAACGCGCAAGGACGCGAGGAATGAGTTGGATCGGACGATCAATACACTACGCTTGTCGGCAGAGGAAGCCAAGAGAATTCACGGGGAAATGATTCCGCTGCAAGCAACGGAAGGTTCGGAAAACCGTCTGGGCTTTACCATTCGGGTGCCAAAAGGAGTAATCGGCGCTATTACGCCGTTTAACTATCCCTTGCTGCTCAGTACACATAAGATCGCGCCAGCGCTAGCCGCAGGAAATACGCTGGTCGTTAAGCCAGCTACAGTCACGCCTATCGCAACCTTTCTATTGGTGGAGATCCTGGAGGAAGCGGGCATGCCAAAGGGCTACGTCAATATCGTGACAGGGGCAGGCAGTCAGGTAGGGGAATGGCTGCTGGACGAAGAACGCATCGCCATGTACACCTTTACCGGGTCAGGAGAAGTTGGTCGCCGCATCAAGGAGCGAAGTGGCATGCGTCCAGTTGCGCTGGAGCTAGGCAACAACTCTCCCAATATCGTGCATCTCGATGCAGATTTGGAGTTAGCGGCCCGCCAAACAGCCTCCCGCAGCTTTCACAATGCGGGTCAGGCGTGCATTGCTGTTCAGCGCATTTACGTGCATGAATCAGTTATGCAGGCGTTCAGCGACTTGTATATCTCGCATGTTCATCAGTTGAAGGTAGGGAACCCGGAAGACCCGGAGACGGATGTCGGACCGATGATCAGTGAAAAAGAAGCGAGCCGCACAGAGGAATGGGTACAGGAAGCGATTAGCCAAGGGGCCAGATCGCTTTTGCCTGTCAAACGGGAGGGTGCTCTTTTCTATCCGGCTGTGTTGGTGGATACAAGGCCAGAGATGAAGGTGGTTTGCCGGGAAGTGTTCGCGCCCGTCGTCACGATCATTCCGTACAGTGACCTTGAAGATGCTTTTACCCAAGCCAACGATTCGGAGTACGGCTTACAGGCAGGGATTTTTACCCGTGATTTAAACGTCGCGATGAAAGCAGCACGCGTGCTGGAGTACGGTGGCGTGGTGATCAACGACGTATCGACCTATCGCAATGACGTCATGCCATACGGCGGAATCAAAAACAGCGGACTGGGCAAGGAAGGTCCGCGTTACGCAGTCGAAGAGATGACGGAAGAGCGAATGGTGGTGATCAACCTATGAGCGGGCAGCTTTTGCAAGGAAAAACGGCAATTGTAACAGGGGCCGGGTCGGGAATGGGCAAGGCCATTGCGAGGCTTTTTGCAGACGAGGGAGCCAACGTCATCCTGGCTGATTTGAACAAAGAAGCGGCAGTATCAGTCGCCCAAGAGCTGCCACAAGGGAAAGGTCATGCGGTACAAACAGATGTGGCAGACGATACGAGCGTCGCTGCACTTGTGAAGGAGACGCTCGAAGCGTACGGCTCGATCGATGTCCTGGTCAATTGCGCGGGTGTACCCCAAGCGTTTACCCCTATTGAGGAGCTGACCTTGGAGCAATGGGAACGCATCATGTCTGTGAACACGAAGTCGATCTTTTTGACGACAAGGCATGCGGTCCCCCACATGAAGGAGAAGGGGAAAGGCAGCATCATCAACATCGCTTCGATTGCCGGGATCAGAGCCCGTCCGGGGCTGAATGCGTACTGCGCGTCCAAGGGGGCAGCTATCATGTTGAGCAAGGCATTGGCGATTGAGCTTGCTCCTTTTCAAATCCGGGTCAATGTCATCAATCCAGGGCCGGCAGAGACGCCGATGCTGGGCAAGTTTATCAATGGAGATGAAACAGAAGTAGAAGCCGGGAAAAAAGATATTTTCATCAGCAGTGTTCCATTGGGCATGTTGATTCAACCGGAGGATATCGCGCAGGCGGCTCTCTATTTGGCTTCTGATCTATCCAAAATTGTCACGGGCGAGGTCATGAATGTAGACGGTGGAAGGGGGATCTAGTAAAGTGAGATAAATTCTCCTATTATTCAAAAAATGGGATCAGCAGGTGGAACAATCTCACCTACATTCCTGAAATTAGCTTATTCCTTGTTAACTTGAGCAAGTAAC
Source organism: Brevibacillus sp. RS1.1 (assembly GCF_013284365.1). Lineage (NCBI taxonomy): Bacteria > Bacillati > Bacillota > Bacilli > Caryophanales > Paenibacillaceae > Brevibacillus > Brevibacillus sp. RS1.1. Next base: position 344,789 of record NZ_JABSVA010000004.1, on the reverse strand, counting down.
GGAGGGGGAACCAACGTGGATTACAAGCAATCGTTAGTGGGATTGCTGGGGGAAGAACGAGTATCGACCAACCCCACAATACTGGAGCATCACAGCCATGATGAATCGTACCATACCCCGCATCTTCCAGATGTGGTCGTGTTTCCGCAGACGGCAGAGGAAGTCAGCCAAATCATGAAGCTGGCAAACGAAAAGCGCATTGCGGTAACGCCGTTTGGCATGGGAAGCAGTCTGGAAGGCCATGCGATTCCTTATGCGGGCGGAATCAGCATGGATTTTTCCTTGATGAACCAAGTGCGGGAGGTGCGACCGAAGGATTTCCTCGTGAGAGTCCAGCCAGGTGTGACTCGCACCCAGCTCAATAAAGAGTTGAAAAAGCACGGATTGTTTTTCTCCGTTGATCCTGGCGCGGACGCGACTTTGGGTGGGATGGCTGCTACAAACGCCAGTGGAACGACTTCTGTTCGCTATGGCGTGATGCGTGATCAGGTTCGCGATCTGGAAGTGGTGACGGCGGACGGACGTATCATCCGTACAGGGAGCATGACAGTCAAGTCCTCCTCAGGCTACCATCTTACTGGGCTGTTTGTCGGGTCGGAGGGAACGCTTGGTTTATTCACAGAGCTGACCTTGCGTGTTTACGGCATCCCTGAGGCGACAACGGCGGCGCGTGCCAGCTTCCCTTCTGTTCAGGATGCTGTCGATACCGTCGTAGATATTCTCGGAGCGGGTATTCAAGTAGCGCGAATCGAGCTGGTTGATGAACGTTCCATCCAACAAGTGAATCTGTACAAAGAAACGAGCTACCCGGAAGCACCGACGCTGTTTATCGAGTTCCACGGCAGTGAACAAGGGCTCGCGTATGATATCGACTTCGCGCAGAACATCGCCGATGGACATGGCTGCACACAGTTTCTCTTTGAAACCGATTCCAAAGCGAGGGCGCAGCTCTGGGACGCACGTCATAACCTGGCGTATGCCTTCCTGCACAAATCCCCCGGGAAAAAGCTGATGGTGACAGATGTTTGCTTGCCGATTTCCGAGCTGGCAGGAGCCATTGTGGACGCCCGACAAGCCATTGATCGCGCTGGGCTGGATGGTGCGATTGCAGGGCATGTCGGGGATGGGAACTATCACGCCATCCTAATGATCGACCTGAATGACCCCGAAGAAGTTGCGCTTGCCGAGGAAGTAAATGCCCATCTGGTGGAGTACGCATTGAGTCGGGGAGGAACCTGCACCGGGGAACATGGTGTGGGTGTGGGGAAAATCAAATACCAGCGCAAGGAACATGGAGAAGCACTGGACGTCATGCAAGCCATGAAGCATGTGCTGGACCCGAACGGCATCTTGAATCCAGGAAAAATTTTCGGGAAATAACAGAGAGCCTGCATTCTGAACGTTTGTCGGAATGTGGGCTTTTTCTTTTGCGTAATGTGTCGAAGAGGAGAGGAGAAAGGATGATTATGCAGAATGTAGAAGATTGGTAACTGGTGCATTACATTCTGGTGTGGCAGGGAGGCAAAAATGAAGTCTATTGTTGAAATTGCCAAAAGTGCAGGTATCGAAGAACAGCATTTGGAGCTATACGGAAAATATAAAGCCAAACTATCAGATGAACTATGGGAGCAAGTGAAGGATCGCCCTGATGGCAAACTGATTCTTGTTACAGCGATGAACCCCAATCCGGCGGGAGCAGGCAAGACGCTCACGACGATTGGTCTGTCACAATCTTTAAATCATCTCGGGAAGAAAACAATGGCAGCACTTCGCGAGCCGTCCTTGGGTCCTTGCATGGGGATCAAAGGAGGCGCAACTGGAAGCGGCCAGGCACAAATTCTCCCTGCTGATGAAATTAACCTGCATTTTACAGGGGACATTCACGCGATTACAGCTGCACATAACTTGTTGGCAGCGATGATCGACAATCATATTTTCCATGGCAATCCGCGCGGACTCAATCCAAAGAAAATCGTCTGGAAACGAGCTATGGACATGAACGACCGCGCACTGCGAAACATCGTGGTTGGTCTGGGTGAGGGCAATGGAATGACGCGTGAGGATGGCTTCATGATTACGACAGCGTCGGAAATCATGGCGATCTTATGCTTGAGTGAGAATCTAGCAGACTTGCGCGAGCGGTTGAACCGTATCATTATTGGCTACGATTTCAATGATCAGCCTGTACGGGCAGAAGAAATCAACGCGGTTGATGCGATGTGCGTTCTCTTGAAGGAAGCTATCAAGCCCAATCTCGTACAGACAATCGAGGGAACCCCGGTCATCATTCACGGTGGACCTTTTGCCAATATCGCACATGGGTGCAGCAGTGTGATCGGAACCAAAATGGCCTTGAAGCTGGCAGATTACGTCGTAACAGAGGCTGGATTTGGTGCCGACTTGGGGGCCGAGAAGTTTTTTGACATCAAGTGCAGAAAAGCAGGTCTGACTCCATCGGCTGCTGTCGTGGTCATTACGGTTCGTTCGTTGAAATACAACGGCGGGGTAAAAGTACCTGACTTGGCAGTGGAGAACTTGTCTGCTCTGGAAAAAGGCTTCGAAAACGTCAAGCGACATCTGGAAAACTTACAGAAGTTCGGTGTGCCAGCAGTGGTGGCCATCAATCATTTTGCGACAGATACCCAAGCAGAGATTGATGCTGTCATTGCGCTGTGCCAAGCGGCTGGAGCCGAAGCAGCGCTCTCTAAAGTGTGGGCAGAAGGAGGAGCAGGCGGTGTCGAGCTGGCTGAAAAAGTAATTCGAGCAGCAGAGCTGCCTTCGTCCTTCCGATTCTTGTATGAGGAAGGCCTCAGCATTAAAGACAAGATTGAGACTGTCGTGAAAGAAGTATACCGTGGATCAGGAGTTGTCTTTTCGCCGTTGGCATTAAAAACGATGCAAAAGGTAGAAGAAATGGGCATGTCCCATCTGCCTGTGTGCATGGCGAAAACACCGTACTCTTTTACGGATCGCGCTGATCTGTTGGGGGCACCTGTAGACTTCACGATTCATGTGAGCGAAGTGCGCATATCAGCAGGAGCTGGTTTCATCGTGGCACTGACCGGAAGCTTGGTTACCATGCCAGGCCTCCCGAAAAAGCCGGCTGCGGAATCGTTATATGTAGACGAGGAAGGCCACGTGATTGGATTAAGCTAATCAAAAAGTGTGACAAAAAGCTGACAGCTGTAAAAGGTTGTCAGCTTTTTTTCCATTTTGAGGTTTATTCGCAGAAAGTTATGGGAAATGAAAGGTGAGATTGAAAAAAAGTGAACTTAATTGAAAAACAACAAGGAATGACAAAGGCAAACTTGCTGAAAGGCAGGGACGCAAAGCCACGGGTCTAAGGACGAAGGTTAAATGACTTTCGCAGCTAGGACAGCCGGGTTGCCATACCGTAGTCATGATGGGCTGTCGGTGGGCAGTCTTTTTTTTGTTGAAAAAAAGAGAAGGGAGAAGGGATTCGGTATGAAAAATAGTTTGAAGAATAAGCTAATTATCGTTTTGTGCCTGCTGTTGGTGATAAGTTTGGGTACGGTTTGCGGTGCAAGCTATTGGAGTGCTTCCAACCTTTTGGCAAACAGTCTGGACAAAGAAGCTGAGCTGTCAGCTAGCAATCTCTCGATTCGTATCGATGGTTTCTTTCAAGAGAAAATTGAGATTGTAAGAGCGATAGGAGGGTTGATGTCGGCAGATCAAAATGTCGAACAAGACCTGAAACTCATTCAAGAAGCCCAAAAGAAAAACCCCGAGTTTGAGACGTTCTTCTTTTCGCATGACTTAAGCGGTAAGAAAGTGATCAATTTCAAGGGTGAAGTGACCGACATCTCAGATCGTCCGCATATTAAGGAAGCCAGCAAAGGGGAAGGGAAGGTTGTTGTCTCTGAGCCAGTCGTTTCGAAGCGGACAGGGAATAACATCGTGACACTGGTCGTTCCATTGATGAAGGACAACCGTCAATACGGTTACATCGGTTCTACGATTCCAATCAATGAGATCCAAAAAAAGGTGTCTGAAGAGAAATTTGGCGAATTAGGTTACGCCTTTTTAGTAAGCAAAACAGGAACATTTATTTATCATCCGAATAGCGAGTACATTCTGAAGGAATCCATTCTCAATATGGGGATTCTTCAACTTCAGACTGCTTTTGAAGATATCAAGCAAGGGAATCATGGAATCGCCCAATACGAATACGAGAATACAGAGCGATTTGCTTCCTATGCGCCAACCAATTTGAACTGGGGGGTATACATCACTGCACCCGTAGCTGAGCTGCATGCGCCTGTCGATCAACTGTTAGTCCGATTGACGGTTATTTCCCTCATCGTATTGGGGCTTGGGGTTGTCCTCGTTTATTTCTTGGCTGTACGCATGGTGAAACCAATTGAGCGTCTGAATCACGCAGTAAATGTAGTGGCGCAGGGTAACTTGAAAGAGACCGTAACGGTTGACGGAAAAGACGAGATTGCGGTTCTGTCCCGTGACTTTAACCAGACGGTATCACACTTGAAAAATTTGATCGAAGACGTATCACTGTCGTCTGATCAAGTTCAGCGTTTTAGTCAGGAAGTATCCGAAGGTATTAAACAAGCAACGGAAAACATCAACCAAATCGGCTTGTCTATCGAACAGATTTCTGAGGGAGCAGAGGCGCAGGCATCCAGCTCGCAGGAAGTCGCATTGTCGATGACTGACATGGCAGCAGGCATCGTGAAAATCGCAGAGACGTCTGCACATGTTTCTGAGGCTGCCCAGATCGCAACAGAGCAGGCTGAGCAAGGGACTGCTGTGGTAGAGCAGGCAGTTCGCCAGATGGGAAGCATTGGGGAGGGAACTTCGAAGGCGACTGTAGCCATCGAGCAGCTCAACAATCGCTCCAAAGAAATCGAAGGCATTCTCGATACGATCAGTCAGTTGACCTCGCAAATCAATTTGCTTGCCTTGAACGCTTCGATTGAGGCAGCACGTGCTGGCGAGCATGGACGTGGGTTTGCTGTAGTTGCTGGTGAAGTGAAAAAACTGGCGAACCAATCCGAGGAATCCGCATCGAAAATTGCAATGCTGATCGGGGAAATCCAGCAGGATACTCATCACGCAGTAGAGGTTATGACCGAGGGGAACCAAAACGCACAGCAAGGTATCCAACTGGTCGAAGAGGTTCGCGAAATCTTCGAGCATATTTTGGAATCTTCCCGGAACGTTGCCGCGCACATTTTGGAAGTATCCGCAGCATCTGAGCAAATGTCAGCAGGCTCCCAACAGGTGAGTGCTTCTGTAGATGAAATGCATACCATTGCAAAGCATGCTTCACTCGACGCGCAAACAGTGGCAAGGGCAACCGAAGAGCAGCTTCAAGCCATCCAAGAAATTGGCAAGTCTGTCGAGCATTTGAACGCAGTGGCGGAAGAATTACAGCAAGGAATCGGCAGGTTTACGGTGTAAGAAGCAGCTCATCAGGTTGTAAGTCCTCTTTTTGAAAGGGGGGATGCCATTAGGGGATGATGGAGTTTGTTTCTATAACTAAATTCATTACCGTTTAACAGGAGGAGAACCCAGATGAAAAAAATCACACAAACAATCTTGGCGAGCACACTCGCTGCAACTATGCTCATGACATCAGGAACAGGTGCTTTTGCCGCAACAGCGGTTAAGCCTGTCCAAACTGTAGCGGCTGAAGCTGCTAAAAAACCACAAGTGAAGAAGTTTGAGTCTCGTTTGGACGAAATCATTGCGAGAGGCTACATCCTCGTAGGTACTCCAGGTGACTACAAACCGTTTACATATTTGAATCCGAAAACAAACCAATTCGAAGGTTACGATATCGATGCGATGAAGGAATTCGCAAAAAGCCTGGGAGTAGAGGCGCGTTTTGTCCAAACCTCTTGGCCGACACTGATGGATGATTTGTTGGCAAATAAATTCGATATTGCTGTCGGAGGCGTTACGCGCAACACAGACCGTCAGAAAAAAGCGCATATGAGCGATCCTTATATTATGTTCGGTAAAGCTCCACTCATCCGTGCAGAAGACAAAGACAAGTACAAGAGTGTAGCAGACATCAACAAGCCAGAGGTGCGCATTGGTGTGAATCCAGGCGGCACCAACGAGAAATTCGTTCGTGAGCACCTGACAAAAGCAACTGTGACGGTTGAACAAAACAACCTCGACATTCCTGGTCTGGTAGCAAGCGGTAAATACGATGTGATGATCACGGATACGCTGGAAGCGCTTGTATATTCCAAAGCAGATTCCCGTCTGTACGCTGCTCTGACCGACAACCCGTTCACAAAGAGTGAAAAAGCGTACATGATTCACCGTGGAGATACGATTTTCGCTAACTACTTGGATCTGTGGATGGATGAAATGAAACTGCAAGGGAAGTTTGATGAGCTTTACAACAAATGGGTAAAATAGTCGAATAACAGACAAGCAGCCTGATTCTGGGCTGCTTTGTTATTTTTACAAGATTCATCACCAAAAAATCAAACAATTTGGGTATATAAGCTGTTTGCTTTTTTGGTCATTGCATGGTACGATTACAGCTATGTTCTTTAGGGCGCTACGTACAATCGGGATAAAAGGGCATGTTCCGGATCGTAAGGAATAGTGCCCTTTTTTTTGAGAATTTTATAGATGAAGGTATTGATAAAGGAGACTGACATTCATTGGCGACTTTTAATGATTTTGGCTTACACCACTCCATTGTTAGAGCTTTGAGCAACATGGGTTTCGAAGAAGCTACAGCGATTCAGGATCAAACGGTCCCTGTAGCACTGCAAGGTCGTGACCTGATCGGTCAAGCACAAACAGGTACAGGTAAAACGGCTGCATTTGGTATTCCGCTGATTGAACGCATGGATGAAACAAGCGGAAATATTCAAGGGGTTGTATTGACCCCAACTCGTGAGCTGGCTGTTCAGGTTGCAGAAGAGATTAATAAAATTGCCCAATTTAAAAACATCTCTGCCCTGCCAATCTACGGTGGTCAAGACATCACGCGTCAAATCAAGGCGTTGAAAAAACGCCCGCAAATCATCGTAGCAACACCTGGTCGTTTCATGGACCACATGAGAAGAAGAACGATTCGTCTGGATGCCATCGAGGTAGTTGTTTTGGACGAAGCGGATGAAATGCTGAACATGGGTTTCATCGACGACATTAAGGAAATCTTGAAAGAGGTTCCAGAAAGTCGTCAAACCCTGCTGTTCTCCGCAACGATGCCGAGAGCAATTCAGGAAATCGCCCAGCAGTTCATGAACGAACCAACCATCATTCAAGTGAAAGCAAAAGAAGTAACCGTACCAAACATTGCACAGGAATACATGGAAGTAGCTGAAAAGCAGAAGTTCGATGTACTGTGCCGTTTGCTGGATATTCACTCCCCTGAGCTGGCTATCATTTTCGGTAGAACCAAGCGCAGAGTTGATGAGCTGTCCGAAGCCCTGACCAAGCGCGGTTATGGTGCAGAAGGTATCCACGGTGACTTGAACCAAGCGAAACGCGACAGCGTGCTCCGCAAGTTCAAGGAAGGTACGATCGAAGTGCTGGTAGCGACTGACGTGGCTGCACGTGGCTTGGACATCAGTGGTGTAACGCATGTATTTAACTTTGATATTCCACAAGACTCCGAGAGCTACGTTCACCGTATCGGTAGAACGGGACGTGCTGGTAAAACAGGTCTGGCAATCACGTTTGTGACTTCCCGTGAAATCGACCATCTGCGTCTGATTGAGCGAACAACGAACCGTCGCATGGAGCGTCGTGCGGTTCCTTCGATGGCTGAGGCTTTGGAAGGTCAACAAAAGATGACGGTAGACAAAATTCTCGAAGCATCTGGAAGAGACGATCTGTCTGCTTATAAAACGCTGGCAGAGCAATTGCTGGAGGATGTCGATTCCGTAACACTCGTATCCGCAGCACTCAAGCTGTTGACCAAAGAGCCAGATATGACTCCTGTTCGCCTGACAGAAGAGGCTCCTCTTCGTGTAGGGAAGAAAAAGCTACCTCCAAAAGGAAAAGGTGGCTTTGGTTCCGGTTCCGGTTTTGGTGGAAAGCGTCCATCTCGCCCACGCAATGGCGAATATCGTCCTCGCGGCGGCGAATCTCGTCCGCGCAGTGGCGACTCTCGTCCACGCAGTGGTGACTCTCGTCCACGCAGCGGTGACTCCCGTCCACGCAGTGGCGAATCTCGTCCACCACGCAGCTAGGAATCGAGCGGTATAGCAAGCAAAGACTGATGTGCACATGTGCGCATCGGTCTTTTTTTGTGTGGACTACCTGCGAATATTTAGGGAAATCCGTGACAAACTAGGGGTGCTTTGGCACGAATTTTCGCGCAGGGAGAGAGTCAAGCATGAGGAAAACAGCCATTGGGAAGTGGGCTGGTATTTGGCTCGCCGTATTGGGAGACGGGATGTCGGTTCATGCAACTGGGCATTCCTTTGATCAAACAAAGGAGATTTCTGCGATCATGGAGCCAACAGATATAACGAAGACTGGAAAAGTGATCAAAGTTGAATCGGAAAATTTGTAAGGAGAAGGCTTCTGCAGCTGAGCAGAGGTCTTTTTACTGTGGGCTATTAAGTTTTGGCAACAACGAGTCAGACAAATTCGCGCTTTGATTTTGTTGTTAGCCCCTATGAAAACGCTTTATATTTGAGGTGTACACATTATCTTTTCAATCATGTCAACATCTCATAAATAGGGGTAAAGGAGGGTGCAGTATGGAGAGCGTGGAAGCAAAAAACGCTTCGGGTGGAATACGGGTCTCGGTACAAAAGTTTGGACGATTCTTGAGTGCGATGGTCATGCCAAATATCGGTGCTTTCATCGCTTGGGGATTGATTACCGCTTTATTTATTCCGACAGGTTGGCGGCCTAACGAAGAGTTGGCCAAATTGGTCGGACCGATGATTACGTATTTACTGCCACTGCTGATCGGTTATACCGGCGGAAAAATGGTCCATGATGTTCGAGGCGGGGTCGTAGGTGCCGTCGCTACGATGGGGGTTGTCGTAGGTGCAGACATCCCGATGTTCTTGGGAGCCATGATCATGGGTCCTTTGGGCGGTTGGGTCATCAAAAAAGTAGACCAGTTGTTCGAAGGAAAAATTCGTTCCGGCTTTGAAATGCTGGTGAATAACTTTTCCGCGGGTATTGTTGGTGGGTTACTGACGCTTTTGGCATTCAAGGCAATTGGGCCTGTTGTTGTAGGCTTGAGCAAGGCGCTTGCAGCGGGTGTAGAAGTCATTGTAGGTGCAGGACTGTTGCCGCTTGCCAGCATTTTCATCGAGCCGGCGAAGATTCTGTTCCTGAACAACGCGATTAACCACGGTATTTTGAGCCCAATCGGTCTGGATGAAGCGGCGAAGATAGGTCAATCGGTTTTCTTCCTGCTTGAATCCAATCCGGGGCCAGGTTTGGGAATTTTGTTGGCATACTGGCTTGCTGGCAGAGGTAGTGCCAAGCAATCGGCTCCGGGTGCTGTCATCATTCACTTCTTCGGAGGTATCCACGAAATTTACTTCCCGTATGTGCTGATGAATCCGCGCTTGATTCTGGCGGCCATTGGTGGCGGGATGGCTGGTGTATTTACCTTCACGCTGCTTGGCGCAGGATTGGTGGCGCCACCGTCTCCAGGTAGTATTTTCGCCTTGATTGCAATGGCACCGCGTGGTGGATTGCTACCGGTACTGGCTGGTGTGTTGGCCGCGACTGTCGTGTCTTTCCTTATCGCATCTGCTCTCTTGAAAATGAGCGCGAAGACAGACGAAGATGAACTGGAAAAAGCGACAGAAAAAATGCAAGAGATGAAAGGCAAAAAAGCGCAGGAACAAGAAGTAGTAGAAGCTCCCGTGAAGCATGAGGTTGCTGCTGCTGACGTGAAGAAAGTCGTCTTCTCTTGCGATGCGGGTATGGGCTCCAGTGCGATGGGAGCGGCGTCCTTGCGCAAAAAGTTCAAGGATGCGGGCCTGACCGAGATTACGGTCATCAATACGGCGATCAACGACATTCCAAGTGACGCTGATATCGTCATTACGCACAAGTCTTTAACAGAGAGAGCGCAGGTCAAAGCGCCTTCTGCGGAGCATATCTCCATTGAAAATTTCTTGAATAGTCCCGAGTATGACAAGTTGGTCAAACGCCTGGGGTAATGGGAATCAACGCTAGTGAGAGCTAGCGTCTTCCCTCTTTGGCGTTTAGGAGGGAACGAAGACATGCATGTATCCTCTCGACAGCGATCCATTATCGAGATTTTATTGAAGGAACAAAAAGGAGTTACCGTTGGTTCGATCGCCGAGCAGATTGGGGTAAGCGGCCGTACCGTTCACAGGGAATTGGATGCACTGGATTCCTTGTTTGAAGAATTTGAACTGGAGTTAGTCAGAAAAACAGGCTCAGGACTTGAAGTGGTGGGGACCGACGACCAAAAGAGTGCACTCAGAATGACTGTCCTGCATCACATGACGAAGGAATACACCGCGCAGGAACGTAAGGCCATTATCCTATGCGCGCTCCTAGAGGCATCGGAGCCAGTCAAGCTGATTTCGCTGGCGATCGATTTGAAAGTGACGACCGCGACCATCAGCCATGACCTGGATGATTTGGAGACCATGCTCGCCCGTTATGATCTGTCACTCTTGCGAAAAAGAGGGTACGGCGTAGAGCTGCAAGGTACAGAGTCGTCCAAGCGGCGAGCGATTAGTCGACTGATTGCCGAGCATCTGGATGATCACGAGCTGATAGGGATTATCAAAGAAAATATTCAAAACAAGGCACTGCGAGACATCGACTCGATAGCGGAACGGCTACTTGGCTTGATTGACCGGGAAAAGCTGATCAAGGTCGAGAATGCATTGAGCCATCTGGACGAGGAGCTTCCCTATCCTTTGGCAGACAGCGCCTACCTCGGATTGGTCACACATTTGGCATTGGCCATGGAACGGATTGAAAAAGGGGAAGGCATTCATTTTGACGAGCATACCCTTAGTGAATTGATTGGAACTCCTGAATACGAAATTGCCAGCAACATCATGGAGCGGCTGAAGCAAATTTTCCAAATGGAAATCCCGGCGGATGAGATCGGCTATATTACGATGCATTTGCGGGGAGCCAAGCTGCGGCATTCTCCGGATGGCCAGGTATGGCCCGAAAATACGGAGCTCATGGTCATTACGAAACGCTTCATTCAAGCCTGCGAAGAACGCTTGGACATTCCGCTTAGTAATGACGCCTCGCTGTTCCATGGGCTGCTGACGCATTTGGAGCCAGCGTTGTACCGATTACAGCGGAAGATGGAGATTCGCAATCCGATTCTCGAACAGATCAAGCAAAACTATCCAGAGCTGTTTGCCGTAACAAGTGAAGCGGTCCATACGATTCTGCCAGAGCTACGGGTTCCAGATGAAGAGATCGGATACCTGGTGATGCATCTTGGTGCGGCATTGGAGAGAACGCGCCAAGAGCAGCAGTGGTACCGGGCATTGGTAGTCTGCTCAAGTGGGATCGGCTCCTCCAAGATTTTGGCAACGCGCATTAAAAAAGAAATACCGGAAATCGTCAGCTTGAAAAATTTGTCCATGTTTGACTTGGAAGAGGTTCCGGCAACGGATTATGACTTGATCATTTCCACCCTTCCATTGCCGCTCGATCCAGCGGAATATGTCGTGGTCAGCCCGCTGCTTCCGCCAGACGATATCCAAAAAATTAAATATCAATTGCACACGACGAGCCGAAAACAATCCCATCAGGAGAAAAGTCAACCGATTCCCGCAGGACAGCAGTCCATCGAACAACTAAGGGCCATGCAATACTACACTTCGTATGCCAATGAGCTTTACGATGGGCTGTGGGGAATGAGATGGGATAACCGTGATCAGGACATCGCCCAGCTTTTGAGCCAAATCATCAAGAGGCAAAAAGAGCGCGGAACGATTGAGGAGGTCGAACCGGTAGTCAAGCAGCTGATTGAGCGGGAAAAGCTCGGCGGTTTAGGGATTCCGGGAACATCCTTGGCCCTTTTTCACGGAAGAAATGAAGCAGTGAACAAGGCGTCTTTTACCTTTCACCAATTACGAGAGCCAGTGCTTCTTCGCTCGATGGATGAAGAAGTGATATCCATTGATATGCTTCTGTTACTTCTAGGGCCGAAAGAAGTGCCGAAGGAAGGGCTGGAAGTGCTCAGCGAGATCAGCTCCCTTTTGATTGAAGAAGAAATGCAAGCAGTTTTGAAAACAGGAGAAACACAGCAAATTGCTGATTATATAGCGGGCAAAATGTATGCGTTTTGCCTCAAAAAGATAGGATTGGAGAGAACGAAATGAAAAACATACTGACAGCAGAAAAAATCATGTTGAACGCAAAGGTAGCCAATAAGGAAGAAGCGATCAGACTGGCAGGACAATTGCTTGTGCGTGCAGGCCACGTAACGGAGGCGTATCTAGAGAAAATGCAGGAGCGCGAGCAGTTGGCGACCACATACATCGGAAGCGGCGTAGCCATCCCGCATGGAACAAACGAATCCAAGGCAGAGATTCAATCCACTGGGATTTCTATCATTCAGGTTCCTGAGGGTGTTGATTTTGGAGAGGGCAATACAGCTTATTTGCTGGTGGGCATTGCTGCTGTTGGAGATGAGCATTTGGAGGTGCTCTCGAACATCGCAATTCTTTGCTCCGAGGAGGAAAACGTCAAGCGGATTGTGAACGCGGCTTCGGCGGAAGAAATCATCGCGATGTTCTCCGAGGAGGTGTAATCCCCTATGCTAGCTGTACATTTTGGAGCAGGGAACATTGGGCGAGGCTTTATCGGACAACTGTTGCAAAAGGCTGGTTATGAAATTGCGTTTGTGGATGTCAATGCGGCTTTGGTCGATGAGCTGAATGAGCGAAAAATGTATCGCGTGCAACTAGCAACAACAGGAAAACCGGAGTCGGGCGTGGAAGGAGTTCGAGCGATAAATGGTCAGGATGTAGCGGCGGTAGCTGAAGCGATCGCAACTGCCGATTTGGTAACAACGGCAGTTGGTCCTAACATTCTTCCGCACATTGCAGGGGCCATCGCAGCTGGTATTACCCAAAGACTTACTGTTCATGCAAAGCCACTGAATGTGATTGCATGCGAAAATATGATCGGCGGCAGCGAGAAGCTGAAAGAGCATGTGTATGAGCATCTGACGGAATCGGTTCAAGCCCAGGCAGCACAATGGATCGGATTCCCCAATGCAGCCGTAGACCGGATTGTTCCTTTGCAACAGCATGCTGACAAGCTCCTGGTTATGGTGGAACCGTTTTTCGAATGGGTGGTAGATTCGTCGCAGATGGTTGGAGAAGTTCCGTCCATTGAGGGCGTTACCTATGTGGAGGATCTGGCGCCGTACATCGAAAGAAAGCTGTTTACCGTCAACACAGGTCATGCGGTCATCGCGTACCTGGGGTATCAGTTGGGGATGAAAACGATTGATGAAGCGATGCGAGACGACCGGATTGTTCAGGCGACACGTGGGGCTCTTCAGGAGACAGGTGCACTGCTTGCTGCCAAGTACGGATTTGATCCGCAAGTTCATGGGCAGTATGTAGAAAAAATCCTCGGCAGATACACCAACCCGCTACTTTCTGACGATATTGTCAGGGTGGCGCGTTCGCCGATTCGCAAGCTGTCGCAGCATGATCGTTTGGTCGGGCCTGCGCTCCAATGCATGGAAAAGGGGATGAATGCAGCATATTTGGGACTAGCGATTGCAGCGGCACTGGCATTCGACTATCCCGAGGATGCGGAGTCCGCGCGGATACAAGCAAGCCTGAAAGAGTTTGGATGGGAAAATACATTACACGATTGTACCGGCATTCCGGCGGGTCATCCGCTTGAGGAGATCGTGCGCGAACAGACACGCAGATTGAAGGAATGGTCAGGTAGCCATTGAGAGAGGCTGGTGTTACGATGTCCCAAAAGATCACAGGTGTAAAAGCTTCAGCAGGTATAGCCATTGGCAAGGCGTTTTTACTGACAACGCCCGATTTACAGATCAATACCGTAGCGATTGAAGATCCGGCGAATGAAATCCAACGCTTTCAAGAGGCGTTGGCTCGTGCGAAAAATGATTTGGAGGGCATCGTTCTGCGCGTGGAGCAGGAGATGGGGACGGATCATGCAGACATTTTCAAAGCTCATCTGCTCGTCTTGGAAGACCCGGAGCTGGTCGATACCGTCAAAGATAAAATTACGAGTGAAAAGACAAACGCCGAAAGTGCCCTGAATGATGTCGCACAAGCATTCATCGGACTTTTTGAGCAAATGGACAACGAATACATGCGAGAGAGGGCAGCAGATATTCGTGACGTGACCAAACGTGTACTTTCTTACTTGCTCGGTGTACCGTTTGCAGGACTTGGTGAGCTGACAGAAGAAGTGATCATTGTAGCAGATGATTTGACGCCTTCTGATACGGCTCAATTAGACCGTCGCTATGTCAAAGGCTTCGTCACAGACATTGGCGGTCGAACCTCGCATTCGGCGATTATGGCACGTTCTCTCGAGATTCCTGCTGTTGTCGGAACACAAGGGATTACTCGTGCAGTTCACCCAGCAACGCTCATCATTCTCGACGGGCATGAAGGAATCGCGATTATCGACCCGAGTGAAGAAGAGATCGCTGACTACAAACGCAATCAGGCTGATTACGAAGCGCAAAAAGCCGAATTGGCGAAGCTTGTGAACGATAAAACGGTCACGTTGGACAATCATCATGTCGAGCTTGCCGCCAATATCGGAAGCCCTGAAGATGTCGCTGGGGCAGTCGCCAACGGAGCTGAAGGTGTCGGGCTGTTCCGCACGGAGTTTCTGTACATGGGACGTAATGATTTCCCGACGGAAGAGGAGCAATACCTCGCGTACAAGCACGTGCTGGAGCATATGGGCGACCGCCCGGTGGTTATTCGTACATTGGACATTGGCGGGGACAAGCATCTCTCTTACTTGGCTTTGCCAGAAGAAATGAACCCGTTTCTTGGACATCGCGCCATCCGGCTGTGTCTCGACAACCAAGAATTGTTTCGTACGCAGCTGCGTGCTCTATTGCGCGCAAGTGTACACGGCAATCTGAAAATCATGTTTCCGATGATTGCGACACTAGAGGAGTTCCGCCAGGCGAAAGCGATTTTGGAGGAAGAGAAAAAATCGTTGGTCAATCGCGGAATTGTAGTATCCGATCAGTACGAAGTGGGTATCATGATTGAGATCCCTGCTGCGGCACTGATGGCCGATCAATTTGCACGCGAGGTTGACTTTTTCAGCATTGGAACCAATGATTTAATTCAATACACAATGGCAGCCGACCGTATGAACGAGAAGGTCGCTTATCTCTACCAGCCTTATCACCCTGCCGTTTTGCGCTTGCTGCACAACGTGATTAAAGCAGGGCACGCGCAGAACAAGTGGGTCGGTATGTGCGGGGAGATGGCGGGCGATCCAATCGCGATCCCGATTCTGTTGGGAATGGGTCTGGATGAATTTAGTATGAGTGCAGGGAGCATTTTGCCTGCGCGCCAACAGCTGAGTCGTTTGAGTGCAGAGGACGCAGCGAAACAGATCGATACGATTTTGCAGATGAGCACTTCTGCGCAAGTAGAGGCGTTCGTGAAGGAATGGCTTGAGAGAGTGTAGGGAAGGAGGTAAATCAGAATGGTAGAGAAAAAAATAGTGGTTCAATTGGCGCACGGCCTGCATGCACGTCCTGCTGCGAACTTTGTGAAGGTGGCCACGTCTTTTTCCAGCGAAATTAAAATCATCAAAAATGAGAAAAATGTAAATGGCAAGAGCATCATGGGCATTATGGCAGCAGCGATTGGAAAAGGGGAAGAAATTACTCTGATCACCGATGGTGCCGATGAACAGGAAGCGATGGCAGCATTGGAAAAAGCATTGACCGAACAGGAATAGGGAAGAGAAAAAGAAAGACGAAAAGCCCCTCGAAAATTTGAGGGGTTTTTCTGTTGTTCCGGGAAATTTTACGTAGACAGTAGTTGTGCGAAAAGGGGCGAAAAGGGGGTCAGTCGTTTTTGGGCTCGCTGTTCTTCTAAAAGCAGCTCCATTTTCAGGCGGACGCGCTCCGAGTGTGTGTTTTTGTAAAGGGGGATCACCATATTCCGTGTTTCCAAAGGGTCGGTCGTGAGATTGTACAATTCGTAATCAGTCAGCGTAGGGTTGTATACATCCCCGGCAAAATAGCGGGAGTATTTCCATAAAGCGCTGTGCCCGGCAGAATTCATGCAGGCGATGACGGTTTCTATCCGCTTCGGAGGAATGACAGAGTCATAGGGTTGGTGTTGTACGTTCACCTGATGCTGTCCTTTTGTCACATCGTCGTCCGTCATGAAGTAGATCGGCACGCTGGGGATAGTGTCCGTTTCGTGGGTCAAGATGATGGGAGTAAGATCACGACCAACTAGAGGGTGTACCTCGCTATGTGTATAGGTCAGCTCTTCACGAAGCCTGTCTATGTCTGCTCCAGCCATCCCGAGTAGTGTCGGAAGAATATCCACATGACTGGTTAACAGCTCTGTGGAGGTCGCGAGTGGAAAAAGGAGCGGGTTGTGGATAATGAGGGGAATGTGAATCGCCTCTTCATAGGCACAGTACCATTTTTGATACAGCTTGCCGTGAGCACCCAACAATTCACCGTGATCGGATGTGAATACGACCAGTGTCTCGGGATAAAACGAGCTGGCGACGAGAGCTTCAAGGACACGCATCACTTCCCGATCGGCGTTTTTTTGGAGTTGATAGTACAGTCGTCGATAATGGGCTTGGTCCGAAATGGGTTGGAACGCTTGTGGATATACCTCTTGATAACTGGCTTGGCAGCGCGGCTTTGTCGCAAGTGATTCGTACTGAGTAGGGGGCGGGGCAACTGTGGGAACGGACTTATCCACATGGAAGCGAAAAAACGGTGAGCTCGCAGAGATATCCCCATAGATGGCGATATCATGTGGATTGACGAAAGACGCCACGATCAGCCAAGGATGGTAGCTTTCCGCGGAGCCTTTCTCATGGTCTAATGCATGGAGCAGCTCGATGACTTCACTGCTGTACACCACATCACGACCATTTACTCCGATGGCCGCGGACGAACCGGAGTTATGCGGCGCTATTCCGTGCGGTTCAGGGCCTATCCAACTGGAGAAGCCATAGCCGTCCAGCCGATCGGCAAGCAAGTATAAGCGTTCCTTATCGGGATCAGGGACCCCTGTTCCAAGGGTATAGCTCGGGGTAGGAACATGGGTACCCGGTACCCAAATGTCGGCATCGGAAAAATGCCACTTGCCTTTATAGAAACAACGATAGCCCGCTTGGCGAAAATAATTTCCCATCGTCGGGACAGTATTGCGATCGAGCCAGAACATGTCGCTGTCGGCAGAGCGTTTAGCAGCGCCGCTGGTTTGGGTGACGCCGTGCAAAGAGGGATACTGACCAGTGAATAAGGTAGCTCTGCTAGGGCAACAAGCTGTGGAGCCAACGTAATGACGCTTGAATTCCAACCCATGCTCTCGCAAAAAAGCATGGGCGTGGAGTGTATCCTCCCTCCATTCACGTATCGCGGGATCTTCATAAACAGGGGGAAATCGTTCCTGATCCACAATGATGAATAAGATATTCGGTCGTCTCCTCAACCATTTTCTCGACATATAGATCCCCCTCGGCAAAGATGTACACATCTTTATCAACATATGGGGATAATCTTTGTCCTTATCCACAAAAAAACTCGCCGATCATCAAGAAATCGGCGAGTTCGAATTCGGGTGTTTGGTTATCCACAGTTTTTATACCAATGCAAAGGAGAGCACCGACAAAAGAATCGAGGTGATACTCATGGCAATCAGTGGGCGCGCTGCTTTTGTCCGTAGTGCACGCAGATTGACATTGAGCCCGAGCCCGACCATCGCCATGGTGAGCACGAAGGTTGTGACATTGGCGATGCCATTATGGAACGCTTCTGAGACAGGAATGGATGTGCCAAGAACGTAGCTTCCAAAAACACTCATGGCGAGGAATCCGATCAGGAACCAAGGGAATTCGATCTTGGTGCCACTTTGTAATTTCCCGGAGCGTTTCATCCAAACCATCAGGATAAAACAGAGCGGAACCAATAGGAGTACACGCCCCAATTTTGCCAGCAGGGCAATCGCTAGCCCATCTTGACCAGCTGGTGCAGCAGCCAATGCGACATGCGCAATTTCATGCAGACTAATTCCTGACCACATGCCGTATTCGACCGCGGACAGGGGAAGGAATGGACGGAGGATCGTGTAGGCAACGGCAAATAGGGTTCCGACGAGTGCGATCATACCTACCCCAATAGCGGTATCCTCATCCTTGGCAGCAACGATAGGGGAGACGGCTGCAATGGCCGCTGCTCCACAGACACCTGTACCGACTCCGAGCATGAGGGAGAGGGAAGAGTCTGCTTTTAACCATTTGGCTATCAGCATCGTAACCACAATGGCAAAAATAATGACACCAGCGTCATAGACGAGAAGCCCGAGACCTTGATTCAAGACGACGTCGATATTGAGCTTGAGCCCGTACAAAATAATAGCCAGACGAAGTAAACGTTTGGCGGAAAATTGAATCCCTGATCGCAATGCCTCCGGATATCCACGAAAATGCCGGTACGCGACCGCGATCAGGATCGAACAGGCGAGAGGGCCGACCTGTTGGAAGCCAGGTATTTTTGCTAAGCCGTAGCCTGTCAGGGCGATGAAAAAAGTAAAAGCGATTCCAGCTATCCACAGCGAGAAGGATGCAGGTTTGCTTTCGTTGTTTTTTGCGGGCTGTACGCTGGCATTGCTTTCATTCAATGGCACGCTGCTTTTGATCTGAGTTGCCATTGCCATCACTCCTCGAAAAGTTTTACAAACTCAGCATACGGCAACTGTTATAATAAGAAAAATAAATCATTGCGATGATCATCATAAGTGAAATACATGATTAAGGTGGAATGGAGAGTGAAGGCAGTTGGATCAGCATTTGCTTGTGTTCGTGACGGTTGCAGACAGACAGAACTTTTCTCGCGCTGCAGAAGAGCTCCACATGACGCAGCCTGCCGTTAGTCAGTATATTCATGCGCTCGAGCGCACGATAGGGACAAAGCTCCTGGAGCGAAGCAACAAATATGTTCGCTTGAATAAAGCCGGGGAGATTGTCTATCATCACGCTCGGGAGATCTTGGGCTTGTATACGCGGATGCAGAGCCTTGTGGATGATTTGATGAATACACCGAGCGGGCATTTGACGATTGGCGCCAGCTACACGTATGGAGAGTATGTGCTGCCTCACGTCATTGCCCGTCTTCGTCAGTATTACCCAATGATTACCCCCACGATTACGATCCACAATTCCACCGTCATTGCTGAACTGGTGGCGAAGCGACAACTCGACGTCGGGATTGTTGAGGGCGAGTATGTGGACGAAAAAATGTGCGTAGAGCCGTTTGCTGATGATCGTATGTATTTGATTGCTTCCCCAGGGCATCGATTGGCCGGGCAGTCGGAGGTCAGTATTGACGAGCTGATGAAGGAAACGTGGATTGTACGGGAAGAAGGGTCAGGCACGAGGGAAGCGGCTGAAAAAATGTTTCGCCAACTACAATTCACACCGCACAAGCGAATGGAGTTCGGCAGTACACAGGTGATCAAGGAGTCAGTGGAGGCTGGCTTGGGAATCAGCCTGCTTTCTTATTGGGCCATTCGCAAAGAACGAAAGCTCGGCACGCTCTGTACATTGAAGGTGACGGGGACACCGGTTACCCGTGATTTTTCGCTTGTCACGAAGTCTGAAGAGTTTCATACCAAAGCATTGGACATTTTCATGGATCTCATCCGCACGCATGTGCCGGAGGGGGCCCATACGTAAAAGAGGAAGCGGCACGATTCATCAGTGCTGCTTCCTCTGTTCATTTTCATGCGGACGAGTCTGGATGGGCGAGTGTAAGTCGAAAGGTTGTTCCTTCTGGAGATGTCTGAACCAATTCGACATTGCCGCCATGTGTTTTTGCCAATAGGCGGGAGATCGTCAAGCCCAGCCCCAGGCCTTGCTTCTTTTTCCGTTTGCTATCTCCGCGATAGTACCGTTCGAAAATGAAGGGAACCTCTGACTCAGGAATTCCCTTTCCATTGTCGGTTATATCGATGGAGAGGAAGTCACTCGGATTATGGACGCCGATGTTGATTTGCGTTGCATTTGCGGCAGCACTGTTCCCCAATAAATTGAGCAAAATTTGTTTGACATGTGATTCATCACCGATCCATACAGTATCTTGTCCAGTCGGATTAACTGTCACAGATACGTTGGCAAATGAGGGCAAGGCTTGCACCTGTGCGACTATCTGATCCAATGTGCTGTCGATCTGTATGGACTGCTTCTCGGCGAATACCTCACCTGCTTCCATGGAGGAAAAATCGAGCAGGTCATTGACCATTGTCTGGAGTCGCTTGGCTTCGTCCATGCTGATTTGCATGAATTCATCCGCATCTGCACCTTTCACTACGCCGTCTTTGACCGCTTGAATCATCCCGCGGATCGAGGTGACAGGGGTACGTAGCTCATGGGACACACCAGCCAAAAGGTCGGTGCGCATCCGCTCTAATTGTCCAAGCCGTTTCGCCATTTCGTCAAAGGAATGAACCAGCTGACTGATTTCTGCTTCTTTGATTTTGGAGGAATTGGGCAAGGAAGGCGTATAATTTCCGCTGGATATTTGCTCTGCCGCTATTGCCAACTGCCGCAGGGGCTGTGTTAACGAGCGAGACAGGACATAGACGATGGCCCAACCGCACAAAGTGATGATTCCGATGGAAACCATGATCGTGATATAAGTGTGAACCAAATCATTGTTAAGGGGGGTACTGACGTAATAGGTGCCTGCAACTGTATTGTGTTCATAGTAAGGGACACCCACACGCAGCCAGGTAGCTCCCTTTGTGGCAACAACCTCCCGTATTTCTTTCGTTTTGTCCACCGGTTGGGCAGGAGTAGGCAACTGCGCAATGGTAGCGGTCATCGTCTGATTCACCATTTCCTTCTTGAACGTCTTGCCTGCATCATCGTAAATCTGTACCACGTGATCGCTTGGAACAGTCGGCATGACTCGAAATGCGATCATGGCGGTAGTGGCTGCGGGTGTTGCGGTGTCAGGAATAGCCGGAGACGCAGGGACAGTCACAGCAGTGACAGCCTGATTGGAGATACCTACAGTTGTTTGTGCCAAATCCTCTATCTTTACAGAAGAAGTCGAGGTGTCCTTGGCAAGCAACACCTTGGTATACGAATCAGCGAGCAACTCTGTTCTTGCTTCCAATACTTGAAACTGCTGTTCTGTAGCTGCTTTGTTAATCCAATAGATGCCAAAAAAGCCAATGCCAAAAAGAATGACCGATAATATCAAGGCATAGCGCCACGTCCAGTAACGCAAGAGCGGCACAGCCGTTCTAGTAGAAGTAGACCGTTTAGTAAACACGCAGGCTATACCCCATTCCTCTGATCGTGCTGATCTCCCCTTCAGAAGTCGGCCACGGCAGTAAGCTTTTGCGCAAGCGTTTCACAGCAGTATCCACAGAACGATCCCCTCCTTCAAAATCCATTCCCCAGACTTGATCCAGCAATTGATCGCGACTGAAGCATTGGTTGGGATGTCGCGCCAGGAAAACGAGCAGTTGCCAATCCCGTGGCATCATGACAAGGGGTGTTTTCCCGATCAAGGCATTTTGTGCAGTAACATCTATGGAAAGTGTCCCGAGTCTGATCGTATCTGCTTCGGTGATATAAGAGGAACGGCGGAGCACAGCTTGTACACGGGCCAACACTTCTTCAGGATCAAATGGCTTGGCGATGTAGTCATCTGCCCCTTGTGCCAGTCCTTGGAGCTTGTCCGGCACGGTACCGCGCGCCGTGATAATAATGACCGGGCAACTGCCGTATTGGCGAATCTGATCGAGTATATCTAAGCCGTCGTGATCGGGCAGCATCAGGTCAAGCAGGACAAGATCCGGTTTCCAGGAGAAAAAAGTCGGGATTGCCTCGTGATTACCCTCATTCCATTTTACCTCATAGCCCGCCCGTTCCAGGTAGACCTGGACAAGTCGGGCGATCGGCATTTCATCCTCGATGAGTAGAATTCGTTTCACGAAGAAACACCTCCTATCTATCTCAAGTCAATTTGTACTTATCATAGCAATGATAGACATCATTTTGACTGTAACCATTTGTAAAAAATGCTCTTGTTCAGTTGTTTAGCAGGGCGTAACTAAACCTCTGGCAGTTTCCTGTCAGAGGTTTTTGTGTGTGCTTGAAAGGCAACGCTTATTTTTTGATGGCAGCTACTGAGACTGTTGTACCTTTTATGATCTTGCCTTCTTTTTCGAGCTGTATGATCAATTCGTCAACGGTGATTCCTTTCTCTTTTGCCATTTGCTCCAAACTGATTGCAGGTTGAGTAAAGGAAGCTGCTTCACCAGTGGCGATCGTGCCTTCTTTTTCAAGCTGCTTGATCAACTCTTCCACAGAGATGCCTTTTTCTTTCGCTACTTCTTCCAGATTGATAGTTGTTGTCGTGGAAACATTCGTTGCCAGTTTGCCTTCTTCTTTAAGCTGCTCGATCAACTCTTCTACGGAGATGCCCTTTTCTTTCGCCATTTCTTCCAGATTCATAGCAGGGTCCAGGGCGATGAATGCTCCGCCGTCCTTGTTTTCAGGATCGAGAGAAATGACTGCGAAGCCCTGAATGGTGCCGTCTGGGTTGCTAGTAGCTGTTGCTTTCGTCAGTTTGCCTTCTTTTTCAAGCTGCTTGATCAACTCTTCTACGGAGATGCCTTTTTCTTTCGCCATTTCCTCCAGACTAAAAATCGGTTTTAGAAGAGCATCTGTACCATCTGTGTTCACCATTTTCAGTGGAGCAGAAGAACCAGTCGTTTTCGCTGGTTCATTTGCCGCAAACGCGGAACCTGCCATTGCAGATACTGCCAAAGCCATAACTGTCATTGCCATTTTCTTTTTCATTGTAAAATTCCTCCTTGGGGGGTCTTTAGATTGTGGTGAGCCTTGTTTGTGGGCTTGCCCATCTCGGCTACAACACAAATTTAACGGGGGCGTGTGTCCGTAATATGACCGGAATATGGAAAAGTGACGGAATGCCGAAAACGCTTGCATTTTTCTGTACCTTGTTCTACATTAGAGACAGGTAAAAGACCACGTAAATCGCGTGTAATCTTCTACTCACAAGTGAATAATCAAAAGGCAAAGGTGCCCTTGAACACGGCTTATTTTTTCGTGTTTAGGCACCTTTTTTTTGCTTTTGAAAAGGGAAGTTGTCTTGAAAGGAGTGACACGCATGGAAAAACCAATTCGAGCGACGCCGCTTGCGATCCGACTGATTCCCAATGTCGATCCTCAATTTGCGGAGAAGCTGAACCTGCCTTCTCATATCCGAAGTCTGGGGCTTTTGACCTCAACGATTGACGATGTGGGGTATACAGCCATTGACGAAGCGACCAAAAGTGCAGCGGTAGAAGTTGTGTATGCCAAGTCGTTTTATGCAGGCTCAGGCCATGCGTCTGGACCGTTGTCCGGCGAGTTCATCGGGATGATCGGAGGCGCGACGCCATCGGAGGTGCAGAGCGGACTGGATGCAGCCGTTGCATTTATGGAGAGCGGAGCATGCTTTTACTCTTTGAATGATGAAGGGACGCATGCGTATTACGCCCATGTTGTGTCGCGGACGGGCAGCTATTTGTCCCAACTGGCGGGTATCAGAGAAGGTGAACCGCTTGCCTACTTGATCGCACCACCGCTGGAAGCCATGTATGGTATTGATGCCGCCCTCAAGGCTGCAGATGTAGAAATGGTTCAATTTTTTGGTCCACCAACAGAAACGAACTTTGGGGGAGCGCTACTCACTGGCAGCCAGTCGGCATGCACGGCAGCCGCCGAAGCTTTTGCCGATGCCGTAAGAAGTGTCGCCCAACAGCCTGTCAAACGATAATAGGGAATTTCCCTCTTGAAGGGGAGGTAATGTAAATGCGCGCTACGTCATATTCACTCGGCATGATCGAGACATTGGGCTTGCCTGCTCTCATCGCTGCCGCAGACGCTGCTGCCAAAGCAGCTGACGTCAAAGTTGTCTCTTATGAAGGCGCGGACGCAGGAATCGTTACCGTGTATGTAATCGGAGATGTCTCGTCCGTACAGGCAGCAGTAGATGCTGGCGCTGACGCTGCGAGACGTGTTGGAAGATTGCTGCACTCACACGTGATTCCACGTCCTGACGAAAATGTACCAAAAATGCTTAAAAACCTGCTGAAACCGGAAGCAAAAGAAGAGGCTAAGGCAGAGCCGGCCCAAGTGCCAGCGACCAAATTGCAAGATCAGTCTATCAATGATCTGCGCAAGATGGCTCGTTCGTATGCGGACTTCCCGCTGACAACGAACGAAATCAACATGGCGAAGAAAGAAGATCTCATTCGTCTGTTGGAAGAGAAACAAGGCGGAGGTGACAAAGCCTAATGACACTCGACGCTGATCTGTATTCCATACAGGAAGTGCGTACCTACCTCGCACAAGCGAAGGAAGCACAGGCCAAGTTCGCTACTTACAGCCAAGAACAAGTCGATAGAATCATCGAAGCCCTGTCCAAAGCAGGCGTGGAGCATGCAGATCGACTCGCAGCTATGGCTGTAGAAGAAACAGGCTTTGGTAACATCGCGGACAAACGGATGAAAAACCTGTTTGCTGCTCAAGATGTGTACGCATCTGTGAAAGATGTAAAAACGGTTGGCATCATCCGTAAGGACGAAGAAAACAAGGTATGGGAAGTGGCGCAGCCATTCGGTATCGTAGCTGGTATCGTGCCTTCTACCAATCCGACGTCCACGGTTATCTATAAATCGATGGTCTCCCTCAAGGCGAGAAATGCGATTGTCTTCAGCCCGCATCCGTCGGCAGCCAAGTGCACGCTGGAAGCAGCGCGACTGATGGCACAGGCGGCAGTAGCGGCTGGAGCACCAGAAGGCTTGATCCATTGCGTTACCAAGCCTACGCTTCCAGCGACAAACGAGCTGATGAAGCACAAGCTGACCAATTTGATTCTCGCGACTGGCGGAACGCCGATGGTACGCGCGGCATACAGCTCCGGTAAGCCTGCTTACGGTGTGGGACCTGGTAACGTTCCGGTCTACATCCACCACAGTGCGGACTTTGCTGCTGCTGCCAAGCGCATCGTGCAGAGCAAAACGTTTGACTATGGTACAATCTGCGCTTCTGAGCAAGCATTGGTAGTGGAGGAATCCACCAAGCACCAATTGATTGCTGCCCTGAAGCGTGAAGGCGCCTACTTCCTGAACGAGCAAGAAAAGGAAAAGGTAGCTGCCATCGTCACGATAAACGGCTCGCTGAACGCGAAAATCGTTGGCCGCTCTCCGCATGTGATCGCTCAAATGGCGGGTATTACCATCCCTGCTGATACGCGTGTCCTTATTGCGGAGGAGAACAATGTAGGTAAAGCATATCCGATGTCCGTTGAAAAACTGGCTCCGGTCCTTGCCCTCTACACTGTTCACGGCGACAGCGAAGCGTTTGCCCGTTGCCGCGAATTGCTGGAGCATGGTGGTCTTGGACATACAGCGGGTATTCACGCCCAGGATGAAAATGTCATCGCAGCGTATGGTCAAGCAATGCCAGCATCTAGAATTCCGGTCAATACAGGTACGACCTTCGGAGGAATTGGTGCAACGACTGGCGTACAACCAGCGTTCACACTTGGATGCGGCTCTTTAGGGGGTAACATCACTTCCGATAACATCGGTGCGAAGCATATGTTCAACATCAAGCGTGTTGCATTTGGTATCAAAGAAATGCCACAATCAACACCAGCACCACAAGCTCCTGCGACACAAGCGGAAGAAGCTGTTCTACAAGCTGTCTCTTCCATGAACGTTGGCTTGAGCCGTGATGAGATCAAGAACATCATCAAATCCGTGTTAACAGAAATGACGTCTTAATGTCGTAAAACACTAAAATTTTGGAGATATAATTAAGGAGGAAATGAAAATGGCTGGAGAAATGTCCGCATTGGGAATGGTAGAAACAAAAGGTTTGGTAGGAGCAGTTGAAGCTGCTGACGCAATGGTAAAAGCAGCGAACGTAAAACTGATCGGTAAAGTACACGTAGGTGGCGGTCTCGTGACGGTTATGGTACGTGGTGACGTAGGTGCAGTAAAAGCTTCCACAGACGCAGGTGCCGCTGCTGCTGAAAAAGTAGGAGAGCTCGTATCTATTCACGTTATCCCACGCCCTCATGGAGACATTGAACTGATTCTGCCTAAACTCGAAGGGTAATAAATCCTTATGGCAGTGATTACAGAAGCATCCTTGAGAGCCATGCATAAGTCAGGCATTCCAAACCCCTTTCTCGTTGAGAAAGGGGATAAAATAACACCAGCAGCGGCAGATTTCTTGAAAGGAAGAGGGATTCAAGTGAAACAAGTTGATCAGAACCAGCAGCCTTCCACCAATCAAGCTGCCGAGGCAGTGCGAGAAATTCCTTTGGGCGTATCTAACCGTCACATTCATTTGTCGCAAGCAGATGTCGAGAAGCTTTTCGGAGCCGGACATCAATTGACGCCAATGCGTGATTTGTCGCAACCGGGCCAGTTTGCTTGCCAGGAAACAGTCACCATCGTGGGACCAAAAGGCAGCATCCACGGGGTTCGCGTTTTGGGACCAGCTCGTGGCGCGACACAAGTGGAAGTTTCCAGAACAGACGGCTTTGCAGTAGGTGTTCAAGCCCCAGTGCGTATGTCTGGAGATATTGAAGGTACACCAGGTATGGTACTTGTAACGGCAAAAGGGACTGTAGTAATGGACAAAGGCGTAATCGTTGCGAAGAGCCACGTTCATATGTCCCCAGCAGATGCCGAGCAATATCAAGTGAAGGATGGCGATACGCTGATTCTGGCGACGCAAAGCGATCGTCCTATCATCTATCCAGATGTAGTCGTTCGTGTACATCCGCAGTTTGCACTTGATTTCCACGTGGATACGGATGAAGGAAATGCCGCTAATTTGAAAACGGGCGACCGGGTAAAAGTGATCGGCAAGAACGGGCAATTTTACTCCGGCTAACGGAGGTTGAGCTTGATGGACATCAGAGAAATGGTGGCGTCGATTACGAAAGAAATTTTGCAATCGATGAATACAGAAAAGCAAAGCAGCACAGCGCCTCGTGTCCTGTACGTTTTTTGCGACAGCCAGGCTCATGAGGCGTTTCAGGATCATTTTATCCAACTGAAAAACCACGGGATCTGCCATGACATTCTCTTCCTGGACGGAGAAACCTCCTCCTGGTTGGGAATGCACAAGATCGAATGTGGGGGAGCAGGCAAAATTCTTACAGCAGACGAGTACGCTCCTGCCCCGTTGGAAGTGCCGAAAGATTATGTCGGTATCGTGATTCCAGAAATCGATTTGGATAATGCAGCGAGAATTGCTTCCGGTCTAAAAGGAACAATCAAAGCGGAAATCGTCTTTTCCGCGTTGGTAACAGGTAAATTCGTCATTGCTGGTTCCGATGTGCCAGGAATCAAGCGTGCAGACCGTCGCACCCTGCAAACATTGACACTGACACCTGCTTATGAAAAGCTGTTCAACCGTCACGTTGAAGGCATGAAAGAGCTGGGTGTGGAGTTTGCGGAGCAACGCCGTCTGGCTGATCGCGTGGTTTCCAAGCTGAAGTCTCAGCTACAAAAAGTGGAGACTACTAGCAAGACAGAACAACCGACATTGACTCCTTTGGATGAGCAAGAAGCCGTCTTTTCCGGGAAGCTGTTGACAGCGGATTGGATCAGATCGCAGCCTGAGCTTCGCGATACGACTTTGATCGTGAAAAAAGGTGCAATTGTTTCTCCGCTTGCTTATGACAGCATGAGAGAACGCGGCATTACGGTCAGCTATTTAGGAAAAGGGTGATCGCATGTTTTTGGGAAAAGTGATCGGCAGCGTCTGGGCCACGCAAAAAGAAGCAGGTATGGAAAATCTCAAGCTCATGGTGGTTCAGCCGATTGATTGGCGTGGCGAAGAAGGCGGACAAACCGTTATCGCAGCGGACAGGATCGGTGCGGGAATCGGGGAGCAGGTTATCGTCTCTCGTGGGACGCCTGCCCGAATCCTTTTCTCCGGCACCAGTGTGCCGATCGATGCGATCATCGTAGGCATCGTGGATTCGTTTGAGGTGCCGGGTGCCGCAGGAAGAGAGGAATAGGAATGGAACAGGAACGTTCACGAGTCATCCAGGAATTCGTACCGGGGAAACAGGTCACGTTGGCTCATGTAATCGCAAACCCTGACCCAATGCTCTATACCAAGCTAGGTATCAATGAGGCCGGTGCTATCGGCATCTTGACTTTGACGCCTACCGAAACAGCCATTATTGCCGCGGATATTGCGACAAAGGCTGCTGGCGTCGAGCTTGGGTTTCTCGATCGTTTTACAGGTTCACTGATTGTCGTAGGAGATGTGTCCGCTGTTGAGATGGCAGTCGAAGCGGTCAATCAGGTGCTGAGCGAAAAACTGCGGTTTACACCGGCATTGGTGACGAAATCATGACCGGCCGTGTAATGATTATCGGTGCAATTGAAGCAGGAAAGTCTTCTCTGGTGCGGGCGCTGTTCAATGACGAACAGCCTGCCCGGAAGACACAAGCACTCGAATATCGGGACTGGGCAATTGACACTCCGGGTGAGTACAGCGAAAACCCGATGTTTTACCGCACGCTTATGGCTACATCTCTTGAAGCGAAAATCATTGTGATGGTGCAGGATGCTACGCGGGAGCGCAATTATTTCCCTCCTGGCTTTTCACAAGGATTTCCACAATCGTGCATTGGGGTCATTACCAAAATGGATCATCCTGATGCAAATGTGGAGAGGGCAGAACAATTCCTGCGTCAATCGCTCGGCAATGCGAAAATTTTCCGGACCTCCTCGCTCACGAGTGAGGGAGTGCCAGAATTGCGGGCGTATTTGCAACAAATTGTAAACGAGTAAGCGTGATTAACCAGTATTACACCCCTTTCCGCCGTAGCGTGTCTGTGAGAAAATGAAGTCATATCAACTCCTAGCAGGTGAAAAGAGGTTCACATGCAATCAATACGAGAAGTGTGCAAAGCGTCCACGACGTTGAGTGATGACGACATTCGGATTGTGGAGGATCTGGCTTCCAAGCTTCAGATTTTTGCTGATCTGTCTCAAGCGGACATGTTTATTGATTGTCCAACGGTAGATCGGAGCGCTGCGATGGTAGTCGCACAAGCTGCACCGAGTACGGCACGCTCTATGTACAGTGGATCGGTCGTAGGGCATTTGGCGACGGCGATTAATGAGCCGGCCGTAATGTATTGTCTGACTACAGGCAAGCCCGTCATCGGTTCACGTGGGGTTTCACAGGAGCAGGTCGTGATGCGACAAAGTGTCGTACCCATCACGAATGCGGCTGGAAAAACAATCGGGACCTTGATAACTGAACAAGATATATCCAAACAGGTGGAACAGGAGAAGAACGTCGAAATGCTCAAGGAAACAACGGAGCATTTAAGCGAGACGCTCATCCAGTTCGCTGTGCCTGATCTGCCCATTTCGTCGCTGTTGCACGAGGGCATGATTTTGTTTGATCAGAGTGGGGTTATCACGTACGCCAATGGCCGTGCCCACAAGCTGCTCTCCTTGATTGGCTTTGAACGACCAGAAAAGGGAGAGAGCATTGAACGTATTTTTTCCTGGAGAGTTTCCCCGGAGAATTTTGTACGCAACGGGGGTTATATTCAGGAGGAGCTGTCAAAAGGCAAACATTTTATTATGATGAAAGCGGTTTCGTCCGTCCGCAAACAAGATATCATTGGGGGATTCATTCTCCTGCGAGACATATCGGACATTCGGGAAAAAGAAAAGCAATTAATGATCAAATCCGCGGTGATCAAAGAGATTCACCACCGGGTCAAAAACAATTTGCAAACCATCTCTAGCCTGTTGCGCCTGCAAATGCGGCGTTCGCAGTCCAACGAGATTGAAAAGGTATACCGGGAAAGCATCAATCGCATCAACAGCATCGCCATTATTCACGAATACTTGGCACAGGATGGTCTGGAGCAGATTGACTTCAAAGAGATTTTAACCAAAATATCGAAAATAATCGTCTCTTCGATGAGACGTTCTGAGCAAGCTATACACGTCGTGGTGACGGGCGAATCGGTGTATCTGCCGTCCAACAAAGCAACATCGTTTGCCTTGATCGTCACCGAGCTGATTCAAAATTGCATGATTCATGGTTTTCTTGAGCAGCAAGAAGGGAAAATCTCTATTGCACTGGTTGCCAAGGAGGACTTCGTTAGTCTGTCTGTGACAGATGACGGGGTAGGCATCGAGGACATGGAGCAAATCCACAAAAAGGGCCATCTGGGCTTGAAAATTGTCGATACACTGGTCAGGGAAGACCTCGAAGGCACGATGCATTTCCGCAACACTGGGAACGGAACAGAGGTTACCATACTCTATCCGATCCAAAAGGAGGATGAAGATGACACAGCCGAAGATTATGGTGGTTGATGACGAGCCGATTATCCGCATGGATTTGCGCGAGATGCTCGAAAATGAAGGGTATTTAGTGGTTGCCGAGGCGAAAAACGGAGAAGAGGCAGTCGAACAGGCCCATCGTCACAAGCCCGATCTGATTATCATGGATGTGAAAATGCCTGTCTTGAATGGAATCAAGGCAAGCAGTATCATTCGTTCCTTTTCAGACAGTTCCATTCTTCTTTTGACGGCTTACAGCCAAAAGGAACTCGTCCAGGATGCCAGAAAAGCGGGTGTGACGGCTTACCTGGTGAAGCCGGTGTCGGAGGATGACTTGATTCCCGCAGTAGAAATCGCACTCAGCCAAAAGGAAAAAGTCGTTTCCCTGAAGAAGGATATAAATGATCTGAAGCAAAAGATCGAGGATCGCAAGGCAGTGGAAAAGGCAAAAGGAAAGCTAATGAGTGCCTTATCCTTGGAAGAGGATGCGGCATACAAATGGATGCAGCAAGTAAGCATGCAACGGCGCGTGCCGCTTGTGAAGCTGGCAGAGGAAATTTTGTCGGGCGAGCAGGCCATTTTTACACAAGACTAGTACTGACGTTATCATAAAAAGCAGTGACAAGTAGATACGAAGAGAGCAAAGGCGCTTGAATCAGACCGGGAGCAAGGAACCGGCTGTTCAAGCGTTTTTTCGTAGGGCCCGTCTGACACGCCAATGGTTCAAGGAGGTTCATATGGACGAACAATGGATCCAAAGCGTCGGGATCGATGTGGGAACAAGCACGACCAAAATGATCGTAAGCCGATTGCGATTGGGTCGCATGTCCAGCACGTTTTCGCTGCCGCGCTATCAGATCGTGGAGCGACAATTGCTGTATGCGAGTGAAGTACATTCCACACCGCTCATCGGATTTGATGAAATCGACGCTGACGGAATCGGAGCGATTCTTGCAGCCGAGTACGACAAAGCACAAATCAGCTTGTCTCAAATCAAGTCCGGGGCGGTCATCATTACCGGAGAAACAGCCAGCAAAAAGAACGCACAGCATATCGTTCATCTGCTGGCGGAACGCTCCGGGGATTTCGTGGTAGCGACAGCAGGTGCTGACCTCGAAGGCGTGCTGGCGGGCAAGGGTGCTGGCGCAGAAAAACGCTCGCAAGCCATAAAAGGTGTGGTCGTCAACGTCGATATTGGCGGAGGAACAGCGAATGCAGCCTACTTCCAACGTGGCCGAGCGATTGCAACGGTTACATTCCACGTCGGAGGAAGGCTGATCCGTCTCAGTCCGCAAGGTGTCGTTCAATACGTGTCGCCGAACATTCAACAATGGCTGACGGCCAAAGGACTGCGTATTCAAGTCGGACAGGAAATCGGATTCGCGCAACTCACAGAGGTTGCCGAACAGCTGGGACGCAGTATGCTCGATTATTTGACGGGGAAAGAGCGCCAAGTTTCAGGCTTGCTCGTAGTGGGACCGCATTTGCGCGATGCCATCCCTGTTGACGAACTGACTGTCTCAGGCGGTGTGGGTCTACTCATGAGCGGACCTCCCGTCCAAAATATTTCGGATGCGAGCCGATATGGCGATTTTGGCCCACTGCTCGGATATGTACTCCAGCAGGAGCGCGGAAAAGGAACGTATCCGGTACAGTGGCTAGACCCGGATCAAACGGTACGGGCAACAGTAATTGGCGCGGGGATGCAGAGTACGGAGATTAGTGGTTCAACCGTGCATATCAAGCCGGAGCTGTTGCCGATTAAAAATATTCCGATTCTCAAGCTAGAGCTTACCGAGGAACAATTGGCAGATGCCACAAGACTGCGACAGGAAGTGGCTTTGATCTACCAACTGGGTGAGCGCCTGTTTGAAAAAACGACAGGGATTCCTTTCGCACTCGCGATCTCCGGCATCGGGTACTGCTCGTACGCTCTGCTGCAGACGCTGTCCCAGGAGCTGTCGGAGCAATACCGGGCGACTTTCCCCGAGAGTCAAACCATGGTCGTGATCTGTGAAACAGACATGGCGAAAGCACTCGGGCAGGCCTTGGCGCTGCGTTGCAAAGGGGCACCGGAAATCATCTGCATCGATCAGGTGCGTGTGGAATACGGCGATTACATCGATCTCGGTGAGCCGATCTCGGGAACGATCATTCCCGTCGTCGTCAAAACACTCGCGTTTGATGAAAGGCCGTAACGTAAGAAGGGGTGGACGTTGATGAACACGAAAACGACTGTGCTTGGACAGACCTATCAATTTCGCGATTTAAAAGAAGTTTTCGCGAAGGCTAATGAAGATAAATCAGGCGACCAGCTGGCTGGTATCGCCGCTGCTGATTCCCGGGAACGTGTAGCTGCCAAGCAAGTTTTGGCTGACCTGACATTGGCGGATATCCGCAACAATCCGATGGTTCCGGCAGAAGAAGACGAAGTATCGCGTGTGATCGAAGAAGGCATCAACGAAAAGATTTACAACGAAATCAAGAACTGGAGCGTAGCTGAGCTGCGCGAGTACATCTTGAGCCATCAAGCAGGCGATAATGAACTCAAGCGAATCAGCCGCGGCTTGTCCAGTGAGATGATCGCAGCGACTGCCAAGCTCATGAGCAACCTGGACTTGATCACGGCTGCGTCCAAGATTAAAGTTGTGACGCATGCCAACACAGCAATCGGTCATAAGGGCGTACTGGCTTCTCGTGTACAGCCGAACCATCCATCCGATAACGTACAAGGCATCAAAGCGTCTCTGTACGAAGGATTGAGCTACGGAATCGGCGATGCGGTTATCGGGATCAACCCGGTTATCGATACAGCGGACAGCGTGAAGGATATTTTGAACATGACCAAAGACGTGATGACCAAGTTTGATATCCCGACGCAAAACTGCGTATTGGCTCACGTGTCCACACAAATGCGTGCCATCCGTAATGGGGCACCAGCAGACTTGATCTTCCAAAGTTTGGCGGGTAGTGAAAAAGGAAACAATGCATTTGGTATTGATGTAGCACTGCTGGATGAAGCAGACGAGCTGATGCGCAAACAAGGCACTTCCTACGGGCCGAACTTCTGGTATTTCGAGACAGGCCAAGGCTCAGAGCTGTCTGCCGAGGCGCATCACGGCATGGACCAGGTAACAATGGAAGCGCGCTGCTACGGACTTGCTCGCAAGTACAATCCGTTTATCGTAAACACAGTAGTTGGTTTTATTGGACCAGAGTATTTGTACGACAGCCGTCAAGTAATCCGCGCAGGGCTGGAAGACCATTACATGGGCAAAATGCACGGTTTGCCGATGGGCTGTGACGTATGCTACACGAACCACATGAAGGTCGATCAAAACGACATGGACAATCTCGGCATTTTGCTCTCGTCGGCAGGCGTTAACTTCGTGATCGGCGTAGCGATGGCAGACGATGTCATGCTCAACTATCAATCAACGAGCTTCCATGATATTGCGGCATTCCGTGAAGTGATGGGACTGCGACCTGCTCCTGATTTTGAAAAATGGCTGGAGAAAATGGGCATCATGGAAAACGGTAGGCTGACTGCAAAAGCAGGCGATCCGACAATCTTCATGTAAGATCAGGAGGTGAAAGACGGATGGAACAACAATTAGATTTCTTGGTAGATAAAGTAGTAGCCGAGCTTCAAAAGAAGCTGGGAGAAGCCACAGAACAAGCTCCGTCACCAAAAGCAGAGACAGGCTTGATTCAACTGAGATCGGAGACAAAGGCAGAGCCAGTAGCAAATGCGACAGCCGCACCGACAACGGCTCCTGTAGTGAACGAGCAGCCTGCTCCATCAGCAGAACCAGAGAGAACCACACATGTACCGAATCCGAAGTACAAGGAAGGCTTGGATGAACTGCTGTCCAGCACGCCAGCGCGCATCGGGGTTTGGCGTACAGGTGTGAGACCTTTGACCAAAACCATGCTCGAATTGCGTCGCGACCATGCTGCGGCTGTAGATGCTGTATACGGTGAAGTCAGTCAAGCGGTGCTCGACCAGTTCTCCCTGTTCACAGTGGAAACACAGTATGACAACACCGAAAACTATTTGAAGCGTCCGGATATGGGGCGCGTCCTCACCGAGGAAGGCGTGCGCTTGCTGCAAGAGCGCGGTCAAAAGAAGCCACAGGTACAAATCGTCGTTTCAGACGGCTTGAGTGCCGCTGCGGTGGATGCGAACCTGAAAGACGTGCTTCCATCTCTGATGGACTCTCTGAAAAGCTACGGACTGACCTGCGGCACTCCGTTTTTTATCAAGGGCGGACGCGTAGCAAGCATGGATCACGTCGGCGAGATTTTGGAGCCGGAAGTATTGGTGCTCTTGATCGGAGAACGTCCAGGATTGGTTACGGCACATTCCATGAGTGCGTACATGTGCTACCGTCCACGCAAA
The DNA here is from genome assembly GCF_013284365.1 of Brevibacillus sp. RS1.1. Classification (NCBI taxonomy): domain Bacteria; kingdom Bacillati; phylum Bacillota; class Bacilli; order Caryophanales; family Paenibacillaceae; genus Brevibacillus; species Brevibacillus sp. RS1.1. The sequence continues at coordinate 309,782 of NZ_JABSVA010000004.1, read as the reverse complement.
GGTATGGTAGAATCAGAGCGTACAGTGATCTCGAATATTCATCGTCAAGGTACATCTCCTGTTGAGGCGGGGGCCCACATCGGGACAATCCTCTCCAAAATGTTGGAGCAAAAAGCAAGTGGTGTAAAACTAGTCTTGTAATAAAACCAATGACGACGAGGAGGATTCTACATGACATTCCGCAGAAAAAAAGTAGCCGTAATCGGTAGTGGTTTTACGGGAGCGACAACTGCGTTCATCATGGCGCAAAAAGAGCTGGCTGACATCGTATTGGTGGATATTCCGCAACTGGAAAACCCAACGAAGGGGAAAGCACTCGACATGATGGAGGCTTCTCCCGTTCTTGGCTTCGATGCTAGCATTACAGGTACTTCTGACTACAAAGACATCGAAGGCTCCGATATCGTAATCATCACAGCAGGGATTGCACGCAAGCCAGGTATGTCCCGCGACGACTTGGTAGCAACCAATGCATCCATCATGCGCTCGGTTGCTGAGCAAGTGAAAACATACGCTCCAAACTCCATCGTACTCATCCTGTCCAACCCGGTAGATGCGATGACCTATACATTCTACAAAACGTCCGGCTTCCCGAAACACCGCGTAATCGGTCAATCCGGCGTACTGGATACAGCTCGCTTCCGTACGTTCGTAGCGATGGAACTGAATGTATCCGTAAATGACGTAACAGGCTTCGTATTGGGCGGTCACGGTGACGACATGGTACCACTCTTGCGTTACTCCTACGCTGGCGGTATCCCACTCGAAAAATTGATCCCACAAGATCGTCTGGATGCTATCGTCGAGCGTACACGCAAAGGCGGCGGCGAAATCGTAGCTCTCTTGGGCAACGGTTCCGCTTACTATGCACCTGCGGCAGCACTGGTAGAAATGGCAGAAGCGATCTTGAAAGACCAGAAGCGCATCCTGCCATCCATCGCTTTACTTCAAGGCGAGTATGGCTACAACGATATCTACCTGGGCGTACCAACTCTCTTGGGTGGAAATGGTATCGAGCAAGTCATCGAGCTGGATCTGACTGCTGCTGAGAAAGCAGCCTTGGATAAATCCGCAGATTCCGTTCGTGCGGTTATGAAAGTAGCTATGCCATAAGCACAGTATGAAAATGAAAGCTTCGCCAGATATCTTGGCGGAGCTTTTTTTACAATGTGGCTATAAGTAACTGTAGTGGTAGGGAAGAAGCGGATTTCCAGTCTACGCTTCGGCCTACGCCCTGCTGAGGGCGGGTACTGTTCGCTCCGAAATAAATAGCGGGAGCGCGGACTGGAAATCCGCTTCTTCCTACGAGGCTGTATTCGCATGAAAGCTGATTCAACTGATTCAATTGAGTGTAATTGTCACGAAGTGCAAACACCTGTAAAATACTGGAGGAATTGTGCGAAGAGTGACGAACTAGATTACAGAAATGTTAAGGATTGTAAAGAAAAATCTATCAAAAAAATATATTTTGTTGTAAAATTAAGGAAAAAAGTAGGGGTTGATTCTTTATGGGGGGGCTGCAAGGGACAATGCACTGGTCACTGCGGTCAGAAATTGAAAGACACCGTAGAGAGTGCGGCTATACCTTGAGTAAATTAGGTGAATTAACGGGCATCAACCATGGGAGTTTAAGCGAGATCTTGAACGGAAATCCACCGCGGGCTATGACCATTGGTCAATTGGATGCGCTAGCGGCGGTGTTTGGTCGCGAGCCAGGTTGGTTGTACGAATTGTATACGGAAGAATGCATATCAGAGGGGCGAATATCGCGCCCTCGGTTGATACCATATTTAGTTCGATGCGCGGAGGTTGGGCGAAAAGATTGTATAGAAGAGGTTGTTCCTAAATTGTTGGACAACCCTAAAAATATTTCGACCCTCTTTTTAGTGGCGGAGCAGCTATATGAAAGTGGGAAACAAAAAGAGTCCGTACCTTTTTATCAGGCGGTCGTTGATAGCGAGAAGGATGGACATTCTGACCAATTCGTAATGAGTCAGTATCGATTGTTTCGGGCTGCACTCGGAACCAATTCAGAAGAAAATGGGGAGGCAGTTATTCGGTTTTCCCCTTATCGGAATAGACTTCCTGAGAACTATCAGTTGGATGCTTTATTTCAATTAGCGCGGGTTTGTTTCGCTTTGCAGAAATGGAAGAAATCAGAGCAGTATGCAGATGAGTTGCGGTTTCTTGCAGAAACGATTTACATACATGAGTTGGATAGGTTGAAAAGAAACAAAAAAAGAGAACATTTGGAGACAGAGCGCCATTTCGTCTTTTACTATGGTATAGGACATTTATTTAAAGGTCTGGCATTGGAAATGCAAGGGCTGTACGAGCAAGCAAAAACGTATGTACAAGGCTATGCCGATTTAAGTTGGTTTGAACTACTTGATGAAGTTGGACACAAAGAGGTTGAGAAGTTCAGCGTTTGGGCAAAGGCTAACATGTACACGTTAGAGGTATTGAGTGGCAATACAAGTATCTTAGAGGAGTATGCGGACTATCTTGATAGTCTTCCAACGAATGAAATACTTGCCGGTTTAATTTCCATTATGAAATCAGCGAATACCTATCATTTTTGTGTAGATGAGATACTCGAACGTTTTTCTGAGCATATTGCTAGTTTTGACCAGTTTACAGAAGCAATTGGATTGGATCGACATCTTCGCTTTCGTTATCAGGCAGCCTTTTACGAATTCAGTAAAGGAAGGATAGAGAGTGGGATTGATGAGGCATTATATTGCCTTTCTCTAGCCGATTTGGTGAGTCGATATGAAGATGCTCTTAAATGTGTAGCCTTATTTGAAAAATATCGCCAGTACGCATCAACTACACAAGTGGAACAATACCGGGGGATTGTAACAGGAATAAAGAATAGTAAGCCTGCTTTGCAAAATAATTAAACAGTAGTATTAAGGAGGCTAAAATCTATGAAAAGCATACTTCTATCAGCGCTTATGATTCTTGCACTACTTTCCAATTCTCCAATAATAGAAAATCATCCTAAGATCAGTGTTATAATGTATGAGCATGGAAGTGACGCTTAGTAATTTTAGAATCAAGTAAATAGATCGTAACGAAAAGAAAAACATCCCTCCGATGGGATGTTTTTTTCTATTCAATTTTTCTTAGTCAGTGAATTTCTGCACATCCCTGTATAGTAATTATATGTAATAAATTGTAAAAAAAAGGGGGCGTTGGATATTACTGCTATCGCAAATATTTTAGATAGGGATGTTTCTTTTCACCCTGGAAACTCCCCCAAAAAAGGCGCAGCATCAGCCCCTAAAAGTAAGTGTACGATCCGGGGCGTGGTAAAGGAAATCGGTTGCCACTTAGAGTTGGATAATAGAATTGAACAGCTACGACGGGAAATGATGGAGTTGGCGGGAAAGTACGGTCTTTCACATGATAAAGTCTTGGCTGTAAGCCAACAATTGGATAAATATATTGTCATTGCACAAAACAGATTGAAAACGGAAAAGTAAGGATAAGGATAAGGTCATTTCTTCTAACACTTCAAGGCCCCCAAAAACCCTTCCGTTAAGCCATTGTCCGGGTATCTGCTGACTCCTAGGTCAAAAAGTTATGAACTTGATGACGAAATGCTAGGAAGGTAAAGTAGTGTATTTCAAAAAAAAAATTGTGAAATAAAGTAAAAGCGAAGGGATGAACCTTTATGGTAGGGCTGCAAGGGACATTGTATCAGTCACTGCGGTCAGAAATCGAACAGTGTCGGAGAAAGCACGGTTATACATTAAGTAAATTGGGTGAATTAACGGGCATTAACCCCGGTAGCTTGAGTGAGATATTAAATGGAAATCCCCCGAGGGCTATGACCATAGGGCAATTAGATGCGTTCGCTAAGGTATTTGGACGTGAGCAGGGTTGGTTATATGAATTGTATACAGAAGAATGTTTATCGGAGCAGAGAATATCGCGCCCACGATTAATTCCTTATTTGACTCGATGCGTGGAGGTTGGGAGAAAGGATTGCATAGAGGCTGCTGTTCCCATATTGCTGGAGAATCCGAAAAATATCTCAATTCTGTTTGCAGTTGCAGAACAGCTATATGAGAAAGGGCAACTGAAAGAATCGGTGTCCTTTTATGAATATGTCATTGAGAATGAGAAAGATAGCTTTTCTGACCACTTTGTGATGAGTCAGTACAGGCTCTTTCGAATAGTCGTACAAGGAACGAATTTTGAAGAAAATTTGAAAGCAGTTATTCGATTTGATCCGTATCGAAGGCGCTTACCGGAAAATATCCAGTTGGATGCTCTTCTGCAATTGGCGAATGTTTGTTATACGCTGCATAAGTGGAGGCAAATGGAGCATTATGCAGATGAATTAAGAGAATTGTCTACAATTGTCTATGAGGATGAGTTACGAAGGCGAAAAAACAACATACCGAGTGAAATGTTAGCAACAGAACGTCATCTGGTTGTGTACTATGGACAATCATTTCTTATTAAAAGTATAGCATTAGAAAAACAAGAGTTGTATGTAGAAGCGAAGCGATATGTTGAAGGATATGCTGGTTTAAGCTGGTTTGAACTCTTGGATGAAGTTGGACAAATCGAGGTGCAGAAATTTCGAACATGGGCAACAGCCAATTTGTACACATTGAATATTCTGATGGGGGATGGTGAGATCATCCCTGAGTATATTCAATTCCTGGATGATCATCCGAAAGAAATACTTTCCGGTTTAGTAACAATTGTGAAAGCGGCCAATGAGCATGGTTTTTCCATCGATTCAATATTTGATAAATTTGCAGAAAATATAGATAGTTTCAAAGGGCGCATAGACGCTATCGGCATGAGTGAACATATCCAGTTTCGGAATGAAATGGCGAAATACTTGCTAGAAAAAGAGAAGTATGCAGAGGGGCTAAATGAAACGTTTCAGTGTCTCTCTTTATCTGATATTACTAAAGACTATAACAATTATAGCAGTTTGTTCAAATTATGGGTGTGGGTATCAAAGTCGTTAGTGGATAAGCAACAAAGTAGGCAGAGTGATATATGTTAGGCTAAAAATATCCGAATTAGAGGATATTTTTCTATTTGGATATTAGAAACTGCTAGTTCCTTTAAAATTCATAAAATAAAAAACAAGGGAATTATGCTATATGGGGGGCGCAAGGGACATTGTATCGGTCGCTGCGGTCAGAAATCGAACAAAATCGGAAAAAACATGGCTACACATTAAGCAAGCTGGGTGAATTAACTGGCATTAACCCCGGAAGTTTGAGTGAGATTCTAAATGGAAATCCGCCGCGTGCAATCACCATTAGTCAGTTAGACGCGCTAGCCAAGGTGTTTGGTCACGATTCGGGTTGGTTGTATGAATTATACACGGAAGAATGCATATCAGAGGGGAGAATATCGCGCCCCCGATTAATACCATACTTGATTCGATGCGTGGAGGTTGGGCGGAAGGATTGCATAGAAGCTACTGTCCCCCAAATGATGGAGAATCCAAAAAACATCTTGATTCTGTTTGCCCTTGCAGAGCAGCTATATGAGAAAGGGCAACTGATAGAATCGGTACCCTTTTATGAGTATGTAATTGAGAATGAGAAAGATAGCTTTTCTGACCACTTTGTGATGAGTCAGTATCGGTTATTTAGTGCTGTACTTGGGACAAATTCAGAAGAAAATTGGGAGAGTGTGATTCGGTTTTCTCCATATCGCAATCGGCTTCCTGAAAACTACCAACTCGATGCTTTATTCCAATTAGCGCGGGTTTGCTATGCTTTGCAAAAGTGGAACAAATCAGGGGAGTACGGTGACGAGTTACGGCTTCTTGCGGAAACTGTTCACATGCATGAATTGGACAGGTTGAAGAGAAACAAAAAAGGGGAACCCCTGAAACCAGAGCGCCCACTTGTCTATTATTACGGAATGGGACATTTATATAAAGGTGCAACACTGGAAATGCAAGGACTGTATGAAGAGGCGAAGCAGTATGTGCAGGTTTACGCTGATTTAGGATGGTTTGAATTACTAGATGAAGCCGGACGTAAAGAGGTAGAAAGATTCAAAGTATGGGCAAAGGCGAACTCCTACACTTTGGAGGTGTTGTCTGGCAATACTAGCATCATTGAAGAGTATGCAGACTATCTCGATAGTCTTCCCACCACTGAAGTTCTTGCTGGTTTAAATGCCATTATGAAATCCGCTAACACCTACCATTTTTGCGTGGATGAGATTTTAGAGCGCTTTGCCTCCCGAATTGCTAGTTTCGATCAATTTACAGAAGCAATTGGATTGGATCGACATCTTCGGTTTCGATATCAGATGGCTATTTATGAGTTCGGTAAAGGGCGGATAGAGAGAGGAATTGAAGAAACGATATATTGTCTTTCTCTAGCGGATTTGTTAAATCGACACGACGAGACCCTTACATACATAGCCCTGTTTGGATGGTTAGGAAATTTGAATAAGCGAATAGGTAGCCAAAACGAATTAGGTGGCTAGCATCCTGTTAGGTCATAGTAAATATAGCGTAGATTGATGAAACATCCTCTGTCAGGATGTTTTATTATTCCATTTTTTGCAGTCGGTAAAAACCCGCATAACAATTTATGGTTAATTATGTAATAAATCTCAAAATAAGGGGTGGCGAATATTGATATTCCATGAAGCAATAGAAATCTAAGAACAGCTCTAAAAAGAGGAGCCACAGGAGCCACTAAAACCAAGTGCGTAATCCGGTGGTAAAGTAAGGAGGGTGAGACTTATAGCAGCAATTGCATTTAAAAAGGGCGTTCCACCCCTTGTCATTCAGCTCTTCTCCAAATCGCTAGAAGCTGCTTGTAAACGTACCCATTCGCGGGGAAGGCATGAACAACGTCTGCTCCATACCTCTCCTGATAAACTGAAAGCTGAGGAACAGGACGAATTAAAAGTCTGGTTAGCCCAAGATCCCCATCCAGAACGCCTTTACAACGCCCTTCAGCACATGAGAACGGTGTATGCAGCTCATACAGAAGAATCAGGGAAAGAAGCACTCCAACAATGGATTGCTGAGCATCTCACTTCCCCCACCGCTGCCATTCGGTCGATTGCAAAAACGGTTGTCCAATGGCGCGAGTCGATTCAGAATTATTTTTCGTTTCGGGTCACGAATGCTCCGATTGAAGGGACACACAACAAAGTGGAAGTCATTAAGAGACGAGCCTATGGCTATCGCAACATTGAGCGATTCAAGATTCGAATTCGGCTGGAGTGTAAACCAGCCATGTAAAATAGTGAAAAACTACGTTAGAGGAAGATCAAGCACGTTTAACGGTGAAGAGCTATAAAAATACTTTGTCTCTACTATTAACAAGGAGGTTTTATTTATGGGAGTAGATGATTGCACTTTGTATGGGATTCACAAAATGAAGATTGTCTCGCGGGCTATCATTAAGAACAAAAACACGGGCAAAACAATCAATTCACATTGGAGTTATTACAAATGTAAATGTGGAAACTTGTTTGCTTGCAGTGGAGCTCCGCAACTCGGTGAACCGGTTATGGATTATTTAACTAACCACTACATGGATGGTGTGGGAATGAGTGGTATTATTACAATCTTTGTTGATCCAAGTGATATTGAATCAACTACCGACGACACGATTCCAGGTCATAGTTTCATGTGAATTTATGAACAAAATAGAGAAGTGCTACAGTGAAATGTAGTACTTCTCTTTATATTCTCCGAAGAATTAATATTGAATTAATTTTCAAACTGTTTTGTTCTAATATCGTCCCAATAATAATCAATTTTAAAAGTTTCATTTTCAGGTATTAAAGTTACCCTACCTGATTGTTGCTTAACATCGCTTTTTGAAGAGTCCTGTAAAAATATTGTATAACTAATATTTAGTGATCCGGTGGTTTCATCTCTCTTGAAGTCTGTAATTTTTACATCTTCTACCTTCAAAAATATATCGTTATAAGCTAAATAAGCAGCTGTAAAACCAATATTTAATTTGATCAGACTTTCAGGCTCTTCCTTTTTAGTTAAATAGGGCTTTGCTTTTTCTTGGATCACTGGTATATATGCAGTAAAATCTCCAGGGGTTTTTACATATTCTTCTTTTTTGACTTCGTAAAGAATTTTAGTATATTCAACCAAATGCTTCTTAGTTTGTTCTTTTAACTCATCTTCTGAAATTCCAGATGAACATGCGGTCAAGCTGAACAATAGCAAAATAGCTGAAAGTATCATTCTCAAATGAAAAACCCTCCTTTTAGTACGAATTCCTTATATTGGAATTATATCACATTTGTAGAAGTGTTGAAATCTACCACACTATCTCAAAGTACAAAAATTGCATCATCTGCACATTTAGGTTTCGCGCAAGTTAAAAGTGCTTAGTTTCTTAGCATAGGGAAAACTAACAAATCTAAAACAGTAACGCCTTCTTGGGGTAATAAATCAGGAATAAAAAAGGAAGCAGATATTATGATTAATGTCTCTCATAATATATCTTCTACATCTCCTTCAAAATCAAGCTTTGACTTGAAATCTATTATGGCACATGAAATGGGGTATGTTGTGGGACTAGATGACGAAACTAAGCTAAAATATGGTGACTCTGTTATGTACGAATCATTATCAACTAATGAAATTAGATACAATCTTAGTAAAGACGACGAAAATGGCTACCATACCATTTCCTGGTAGGAGGGATAAGAATGACTAATAAAAAGCAATTGCTATCGGGCTATTAGCTTTCAGCTTTTCATTAGGGTTCGGATTGAATATATAATCACAAAGTTTAGTCAGTGGAAACGTAACTGAAATCAACAGACATGGACTTGTCCCTAGATATAGTATCGAAGAGTTAGCCGCCGGAAGTCAGTTGATTATTAAAGGTACTATCGTTGATATTGATAAGGATAAATGGAATACTGAAGATGGTGGACAACCGGAAGAAATTGGGGTTTCTGATTCGATCTACAGAGATGTTTCTGTAGAAATAGACGAAGTTCTCAAAGGAAACCAGGAAAAAGGTGATATAGTCGTCGTTCGGATGTATGGTGGTGAGATAAATAATACAGTAATCAGAGCTGACTATGAGGCTTCGTTTACAGAAGATGAAGAAGTTGTTCTTTTCTTAATTGTAGACGACTCCCTGAAAAATAAAGATGGCTCAACCGATATCATTATATAACCTTAGGTAATTACCAAGGAAAGTATGAGGTTAGTGATTCGAAATCTAAAGTGTTTATTCAAGGAAAAGCAGATAAAAAAGTTTCATCCTTGGAAAATTTACTCGAAAAAATTGAGGATCACAAAAACGATCCGTTGCCACCTCAATTAGCAGAAAGTGACGAACCAGATTTGGAAAAATAAAAGGGCACTTGTAAGATTCTGAACCAATAGCCCAATCAAAAAGTGCACCCTTTGTCTTGCACGCCATAATTTAATATGGCCAGTTTCTTCTGAAAAAAGGAGAAATATTAGATTCCGGTTATCAAAAATGAAGTTGTAGACTGTTTGTGTCTACAACTTCATTTTAAGACGAGATCCCTACATACATAGCCCTGTTTGGATGGTTAGGGAATTTGAATAAGCGAATAGCTAACGAAAACGAGTTAGGCGGCTAGCATCCTGTTAGGTCAGTGTGAATATAGCGTAGATTGATGAAACATCCTCTGTCAGGATGTTTTTTTATTCCATTTTTTGCAGTCGGTAAAAACCCGCATAACAATTCATGGTTAATTATGTAATAAATCTCAAAATAAGGAGGAGGCGAGTTGCATGAAGCAATAGAAATCTAAGAACAGCTCTAATAAGAGGAGCCACAGGAGACACTAAAACCAAGTTCATAATCCGGTGGTAAAGTAAGGAGGGTGAGACTTATAGCAGCAATTGCATTTAAAAAGGGCGTTCCACCCCTTCGACAGGTTAAAGGAACGCCCGCAGGAGGAGCAGTTACAGCTCCTATAAGTAAATGTATCACGCTACCTCTAGATCGGGAAGGAGTAACCTATCACGATATTGATCATTTGAAAAACATTGTGGAACAATTGCGCAGACAACTGGTGCAATTGTATTTAGAGAAGAATGATTTCTTGGATGATGAAGTCGTGGCATTAAGCCAGAAATTGGATCGGTATATTCTGATGATTCAATCAAAAACGATAAAAAAGAATGAATTAATTTCTACAGAATTAGATCAGTAGCGCAAAGATGTAGAAACATGAAAAGAGGGAGTGGGGAAGGCTATGAAGAAATTCAAAAGAGCATTAGTGCCTTTTGTCGTATTCTCATTGTTATTTGCTCCTGTGTCAGTCTCGACGCCTGCATCTGCTGAAAGTACAAAGGAAATCGCTGAGACAGAAGAAGTCATTGATTTCGAAAACCTTCCCATTCAATTGGCGGAGGGGGTAACACTAGAGGAATTGGCAGAGGCCATCAATGAACCACGCATCCTTGAAAGCAAAAACGTAAGTATTATAGAGAACAACTCAGCGGATGAAGTCATCGGAGAGCGTCAAATGGTGTATAGCCCCAATGCAGCCCCGGTTGAAAAAGAAGATGACTCAAAATTTGACTTCGGTGCCTTCTCTTACAATAGTGCCGACAAAGCTGCCAAGGTTGCTGAATCTGACACTGATGAGATTGAGCCAAGTAGTTGGCGTCCTAGCATTGATGGAGTGTTCTTTGATCACAAGATGACGTCCGACTGGGCTGGTGGTGACGTATACTCGACAGTTAAAGTAATCGCCGTGGTAGGCAGAGTAGCCTCTGTGGACGCTACTCACACTATCATCCGTTCGGAAAAAGAGGACGGGAAATACAACGCAGAAAGAAATGGAAATTTGTATTTTAATCCTCCTTACGAGAACCTATCTACGCATAGGGTACGCGCTAAAGCGGAGACTTACTGGTGGTCTGGGAAATTGGAGGGAACTGTTAGATACTTGGGAGGAGGCTCCTCACCTATCGCCCCTTTGAAGGAAGTAGAACGTATCCTGACTAACAATAAAGGCGAAATTTACCCTGATTACGTCGATCCGCAGTCAAACATCAAGTTAATTAAACCGGACGCGGACCTAATGCCCCATAAGAGGGAGCGAGATCCGGGATATAGAAAGGACTTCGAGAGACGTTACACTGGTTACTTCGGCTCCCCTCAATATTTCACTTGGGATGATGTTGAAATCCATCATATGATTCCACTAGAATATTATGGAAGAAACGATTTTGACAACCTGATCCCTCTTCTCAAAAAGGATAGAAAAAACGATTACATTCTGCTGCATAAGGAAGTAACTGACTGGTGAAATAGTTATCGTAAGAATTGAGAAAAATGGACTACCTCCTGTGTGGCGGTAGTCCGTATTTTCATTAGAAAGGGTGTGAATACTGCGTGAGTAATACTGTTGACCGCATTTTAAACAAAATCAAGGGAAGAAGAGAACAATTGGACAGGAATTTGCATATTATCGGTGGAGAGTTTGAGTTTGTTTTTCAAATGTCCACTGACTTTGACGCTGAGATAAAGAAGCTAAAGTCGTTTGAGCTACCAGGGGATTATGTGAGCTACTTATGTCAGTACAGCAGAGCCGTATTATTTCGAGATTTTGAATTTGGTAGCAGTCTGTTCACAATATTAGACCCTCACAATGTTATTGAATATTGGAAAGGATACAGCATAGATCACCCTTACTATCCTATCGCATGGAGCAGTCACTCTTTAGGCTGTATATGCGTGGATCAAGACCGCCTAGATAATGGAAACGGCTACCTCACATGGATCGAATCGATGGACCCTGATAATCCCATCGACATTGACCTGACATTTATAGAATGGTTGGATAAGCTCATCGAGCATGAAGGGAAGGAATTCTGGATTCCACCTTACGAAGAATAGCCACAGACGCGAGAAAGCGCGTCTGTTTTTATGAAGAACGTCCTAATGTTTTCCGCAGAATCCGAACCTTGATAGGATGGTTACTCATATACACATCACAGATTGATGTATTTAATACAAAAGCTAGTAAGCTTGTAGAGGAGCATTGAGGGAACGTTACTTCCCGGTCTTGCTAAAAACTTTGAAAACGCCACGTTCAAATCATACTTTGAGATAGGAGGTTTACATTTGAAAAAAGCGATACTAGTATTTCTGATTCTCCCACTTCTTTTACTCGGCGCTTGTTCCGAAAAGGAATGGTCCTACAAGTACGAAGGAGCTACTGACAATTGGAATGGAGTTACTGAAATTTTTCCCGATAAAGAAAATGGTGCACGCTTTGTAGGTAAAATTAAGTATTTAGGAAATGGTGATGTTAAGAAGCTTCAATTTATTTCTGAATTAACCCAAACAAGTCAACAAACAGGTAGTGTTCAAACCCCCAATTTTAAAGAGGGTTATATCATCATCTTTCAAGATGTACCTAACACGGATAGCACTAAAAATGATTTTAAGAATGGAGTAACGGACGAAGAAGTAAAATCGTTTTTTGGTGACTATCCTGTTTTCAAAATTGATTGGACTGATGAGGAAGGTATAGATCACACTGAAACTATTTACTTAAAGTATGTGGCTCAATAATAAAAGCAACAATGGCTAGGAACCTTTTGATAGCTTCCCGTAATTTAAAATAGCGTTGAATTGGGTGATTAGGTGTATAAATACGTAGCTCTTTTCACTGGTATTCTAGTTTCAGTAGTTTTAATAATGACTGTACATACGAATTTCGCCATCCTACTTGGCATTTCTCCAGCGTTGTTTTATGGAATGAAAACGTATGAAAATGCTAAACAGAAAAAGCCAATAAAAAATGATTTAATTTCAACCATCTTAATCTTACTAGTAGTTCCTATTGCATTTCTAATCGTAATCAATCGTTGATCCTGCCACTGACAAATTTATTTAGTTGTATATCGAATTAAGTTTTATGAGGAGTGTGGTTGATCTGCCTAAAATATATTGTAATGCTTTGCTTGTTGTAGTTCTTAGCACAATAACTTTATTTGGTTGCTCCAATATGTCTGAAAAAACTGAAGATATCGCTGTTAATTCTGCTCAATCGGACACTTTGGAGAAAGTAAAAAATGGGCAATTAGAAGGTGTCTTAATTGGCATCGGAGCAACAAAGAAAGAGGTTCTGGATAAAATCGGAGCCCCCGTCAAGAGCGGAAATTCTGAGTATGGATCCACAATATACTATGAGGGTTTTGATTTACAATTCGAAGACTATGCTAATTCAATTGAAGAAGTAAAGGATACGAGTAAAGTCGTCCTAATGAATGCCGCACCAAAGACTGTTGGAATGACTGGAAAACCTGAGGAAATCAAAAAAAACTTAGGAGAACCCTCTAGAGAGTTTATGGATGACTCAGGTGATCATACGTTTATATTGGAATATGAAAACAATGGAAACCTACTAAGATTTACGTTTGATTCAAAAGAAAGTCCAGTAAAGTATGTTACCCTTCGAGTCCAATAAGGTTGACTACCTGGCTTATTGTGGCCTGAATTCTGAAAAATTACTGCATAAAAAAGGAGGCGGTTCTCCCGCCTCTTCTCTTTTACTTGTGTACCCCAGTTAACTCGGTTTTTCTACCATTCCGTTTCTGTTCTGTGTTCAATCATTTGCAATACTTTTGGTTCAGCTGCTTTCATCATTTCTTTCAGTGATTGCTCGGTGATTGGTACTCCATCCCCTTGAAGTTGTCCTCTAGCCTGTGTTTCTGCAATCACATCAAGCACTTGTTGTTTCGTGACATTTTTAGATGCTGCAATCTCCACAACAGTTTTACCTTTTGCTAATTCTTGTTTTAATTCTGTCGGGCTGATTTTTAGTAAAGCAAACAGTTTTTCATCGTTTAAAAAGTTATCAGCAAAATAATCAGGCTTACCATTTCTAGAGAATAGGCCTTCTACTTTCATGTTTGAAGGTGTATCAGAAGGTGTATCAGCTGTAGGAATACCTACGATCTTAGTAAGACTAATGGTATTGTCCTGAACAAAAACCTGGAAGACCGGTTTATCGAACATCTCATTGGTGTAATTCAACATCCATGTTTTTTGATTTGGATTCTCCATTTGCTCGATAGCAACTTTGTATTGTTCGACGTTGCCATACATTTTATTAATAAGATCAGATACCTTCGCCTTGATTTCCTGATCGGTTAACGTAATGAGTGACTTCTCCTTAGGCTCCCAATTCTCTTGAATCACGTGTTCAATCTCACCCGTACTACCGTTTGTATGGAGGGTAATCTTTTTGCCGGTTCCTCCTTTTTCTTGTAGTACGATGCTTGTTTGTTTCATGTTAGTTACATTTTTCCCTTTGGATACATCACCCTGAACGTTGCTTGCATCGATAATCTCAAACGATTTTGTTTCAGGATATGCGAGATACAGCTTATCGAGCGTTGATTTGCCAACTTCATCCACCTTGACTTGTTCAGCAGTCATCGGTGTTCTTGTAGGCATGTCAATCACGCCAGAAGCCGCAAATGCTGCAACTGGAATCAAAATCGCAGTAGCAACCACTCCACCAATTAAACGTTTTTTCATAATTAATCCGCTCCTTTTTTGTTGTAAATAATGTGAATTGGATTGTTCTATTTGTTCTCTGAATAAGCAGCTTACACACTATATTGCCTCTTTAGCGGAAAAAGGTTCGGTTCATATCTTATTTTTTTTCGTGAGCAGACCACATGCCCATCAAGAGAAGAACCACCTGTCTGAAAAATTAGTCCATAAAAGAAGAGATGGTTCCCCCGCCTCTTCTTTTACTTGTGTAACCCAGTTAACTCTGTTTTTCTACCATTCCGTTTCCGTTTTGTGTTCAATGACTGGCAATACTTTTGGTTCAATTGCTTTCATCATTTCTTTCAGTGCTTTCTCGGTGATCGGTACTCCATCCCCTTGAAGTTGTCCTCTAGCCTGTGTTTCTGCAATCACATCAAGCACTTGTTGTTTCGTGACATTTTTAGATGCTGCAATCTCCACAACAGTTTTACCTTTTGCTAATTCTTGTTTTAATTCTGTCGGGCTGATTTTTAGTAAAGCAAACAGTTTTTCATCGTTTAAAAAGTTATCAGCAAAATAATCAGGCTTACCATTTCTAGAGAATAGGCCTTCTACTTTCATGTTTGAAGGTGTATCAGAAGGTGTATCAGCTGTAGGAATACCTACGATCTTAGTAAGACTAATGGTATTGTCCTGAACAAAAACCTGGAAGACCGGTTTATCGAACATCTCATTGGTGTAATTCAACATCCATGTTTTTTGATTTGGATTCTCCATTTGCTCGATAGCAACTTTGTATTGTTCGACGTTGCCATACATTTTATTAATAAGATCAGATACCTTCGCCTTGATTTCCTGATCGGTTAACGTAATGAGTGACTTCTCCTTAGGCTCCCAATTCTCTTGAATCACGTGTTCAATCTCACCCGTACTACCGTTTGTATGGAGGGTAATCTTTTTGCCGGTTCCTCCTTTTTCTTGTAGTACGATGCTTGTTTGTTTCATGTTAGTTACATTTTTCCCTTTGGATACATCACCCTGAACGTTGCTTGCATCGATAATCTCAAACGATTTTGTTTCAGGATATGCGAGATACAGCTTCTCAAGCGTTGATTTGCCAACCTCATCCACCTTGACTTGTTCAGCAGTCATCGGTGTTCTTGTAGGCATGTCAATCACGCCAGAAGCCGCAAATGCTGCAACTGGAATTAAAATCGCAGTAGCAACCACTCCACCAATTAAACGTTTTTTCATAATTAATTCGCTCCTTTTTTGTTGTAAATAATGTGAATTGGATTGTTCTATTTGTTTTTGAATAAGCAGCTTACACACTATATTGCCTCTTTAGCGGAAAAAGGTTCGGTTCATATCTTATTTTTTTATATCGTGAGCAGGGCCCATCCAGCCAAATGCGGATTTACAATGATAAGCGGTGTAAATGGCTTTTGGTGGCAGTGGTTCTTTAGTATCATTTATTGCGATGGTAAAATATGTAATTATATACAGATAAACAGTTTAATTGATTGGGAGGTAAGAGCATGAAAAAGTCTGCTAAAGTTGCTGCAATTCTACTACTTGGAGCTGTTGTGGTTACTGGCGGTATTTGGACTTCCAACACTTACGCTTCGGTTAATGAGGAAAATGAAGTAAAAGAAATGGTTCAAATCTATTTGGAAGCTCTTGAGAACGGTGACACTCCAACGATGGTTGAATACACAATTGATGAGCGCTTTGATAATGATAAAGACAAACAGAACGTGTACGAAAGTTTTGGTACTCAAAAGATGGATATAGATATGGATTCCGTATCGGTAGAAAAGATTGAAGATGAAAAAATGAGTGTTACGTTTCATTATTCGAACGAACATGTTTCGGAAGATATAACTCTTCCAGTTGTTAAAGAAAATGATCAATGGAAAGTAGTAATTGAAAATACAAGATAGTACAACAGCAATCTCTGAACGAGTTTCCGAAGCCGATTGGCCTGAATAAAAACACGTAGGAGGTAAAAGTATGAAAAAAAGAAATGCATTTATTCTGGGGCTTGTTCTCGCTGGTGCAATTTTCGCTGGCAGTAATCTATATACAAGTGAAGATATTGAGCAATACGAAAAAGGAAATCACTTGGTAGCTCTTCATTCATTGGGAATCAAAGTAAATTCAGATGAACTGGCACCTATGCAAGCTTTGACTGACGAAAATGGGAAAGAGTGGATTTATAACAAATTCTCCAAAAGAGCCCCACTAATAGAAAAAATAATAGATGAACGTTCTGTAGACGTGAAGGATGCATTCATTGAAGTTCAGGACGAGATCATGCAGAAATATACCAAAAAAGGAGATACCCTTCCGGTTATTCTTTTGGATGAAAATTTAAATGAAGGCTATTTCGCGTTCAATAGACAAGATGGGGAAACCTTGTCTTTCAAAATCAAGTATGACAATGGGTCATGGGGATACGAGTTGGAAAAATAATATCGAAGTTGCTTCTAGTAAGCCATGTACCTCTACTACTGATTTATCATTGGGTTGAAAGGGGAGTACTAACGATTAGTATTAAAAATTTTAATTCTACGAAAAAAATAGCACTAGCTACAATTGCAGGACTTGCTGTTTATTATATAGGTGACTTGAAAAAACAGCCTTTCCTTTATTCCAGTGATTCAGATTATAGAATCGTTTCTGGTGAGGCATCGTTTAGGGAGACATTCACTAACGTGGAGGGTTTGGCTGAAAATGCAGATATCATTGCCGAAGCTGAGGTTATTTCTCAAGTATATCACCCTGAATATGAATACCTTACTGTATATACAGTCTCTGAATTAAAATTAACGAAAGTCTATAAAGGTGATGTAGAGATAGATGATACAGTATCTGTACTGGAAACTGGAGGGGAATTCGATGAAAGAGAGGTGACCAAATATTTCTCAGGAAAGCGAGGATTTGAATTGAATGAAGATCTTGGTGATCCTAGAATAATAACGGTAGGGATTGCAGGAAGTATTCCTATGAAAGAAGGAAATACATATTTTGTTTTCTTAACAGAAGATGACGATGACATCTATAACATAGTAGGGTCCGTTCAAGGAAAGATAAAAATTAATAGCGAGAACACTCTGGTTTCACAAGTTTCTCCAGAGACAATAGATCAGCATGGTGATCTTTATTTCCTCCCAGAAAATTATTCAGGGCAGAATATTTCTGAACTTAGAAACGAAGTTGAACAACTCATTGCATCCTCTCCCAATTAGTACCCCAAAGTCTCTCTCAACCGAAATATCATTACGAAGTAGATAGAAAAAGGAGATCACGGATAATTACAAAGGAAGCCGGGAGCCTAGGTGCTCCCTATTTTCGTTGTAATGGCATAGCGGAGCATACTTTCTGTTCAGGGGACGGGTTTTTCCATGTTTCATATTTTTTCGCCTACGTAACGTGAACCAAACTCCGCGTTCTTGTGAATATACAGTAGAGAAAAAACGAGGGGAGGAAACGCTGTGGATGAGTGGGAGTTGATTGCCAAATGTCAAGAGAACGAGCCTGAGGCCTTTGAACAATTGGTCAAGCCCTATCTGGCGATGGCATACCGGACAGCGTATTTGATCATTCATGACAAGCATCTGGCGCAGGACGCCGTTCAGGAAGGGCTCATCGAAGCGTATCAGCACATAGACCGACTCGATAAAAAACGGGGAATGGTCTTTCGCAATTGGCTGTACCGGATCATTACGTTTCGGGCTCTGAATTTGGTACGTAAGCAGAAGCCTGTGGTGGAATACGAAGAGATGATCCCGGAAGAAGCGACGACGCCGTTGGACAACGTGATCAAGCAGGAGGAGCAGCGGCAAATATGGCAGGCGATTCGCAGCATGAAGGCGGAGCATCGCGCGGTCATTATTCTTTACTATTACGAGGGCTTCAGCGTGTCGGAGATCGCCAAAATTACGGGTTCCTTTGAGGGGACGGTCAAATCGCGCATGCACAAGGCGAGGAAGCTGATCGCACAACAATTGGACAAGGATTGCAAACGATCTGATTTTTTGCGGGAAGGGGCAATGACGCATGACTAACGAGGAGCGGCAAATCCAAGAGACGCTTAGGAAAGTAGCGGGAGCTGTCGAGACGCCGAATTTTCAAATGCCAGGTAAGAATCACGTAGTGCAAGTGAGAAGACGCTTAGTTTTCCGAAGCAAAAAATGGACATCCATCGGCATCGCTTCCGCTATCGTACTTGGGCTGATCGGAACCATGCAAGTGTCCCCAACGTTTGCGGCCTATGTCAAATCGATCTTTGCACAAGACGGGTTCGATGAAGGAGTGCAACAGGCGGCGAGACAAGGCTTCTCCGAAGCATCGAATCTTTCTGTTACGGATCAGGGGATTACCTTGGAAGTAAAGGAAATCATCGCTGATCCGGTTCAGGTAATGGTTGCTTTCATGATTAAACAGTCGGATGGCAAGCAGTTGCTCCCTACATATCTGACAGCGACAAACGCAGAATCCAATGCAGTTGAATTGCTGGATGCGAAAGGGGCGGTCATTTCTGACGAGTGGGGAACGACCTTTGAAGATAATGCCGGATTTATCCGGTTTATCCTCGGGAAAAAAGAACAGGAGCCCCTTCCGAAAACGTTGTCGATCCATTTTGATGAAATCGGTGATAGAAAAGGAAACTGGAAGCTGCAAGTTCCGATCACGATGGCAAAAACAACGGCTGCAACGACTGTGCTGCCTGTCAATCAAACGCAAGTGACGAAGCATGGATTGAAGATGACCCTGCACCAGATCGTCAACACGCCAACGGCCACCCGAATTGAGCTGGAGACACAATGGACAGAGGCGTCCAAAAAACAATTGGAACAAGAAGCAAAAAAGCTAACCGGAAAGACGACGAACCCCGATTATGCTCCATTTCTTCCGTATCAGCAATATAGGCTGGGATATTACTACGAGGGAGCAGATGGCAGCAAGGGGAAGGAAAGAATCATATATAATTCGTATCCCATTGATCGCTATGGGCATTTCCGTTGGATCAATGACGACGATCCGTTGCCAAAAGGCAAAGCAGCGACACTGGTCATAAATAGCCTTCATAAGGCGATCCCGTACGATATGAGTGTCACCTTCCATCCGGATGAATTGAACAAGAAGCCAGTGATCCAACAAGTGGGAGAAGATATCTTTACGTTGAAAAGCATCAAGCTGGCAAAAGATGATGATTCGGGAAAACAGCAAATGGAAATGGAGATCGATGTACTTTCCAAAGATATTACGAGAATTTATTTGCCTTGGTGGGTACTTCAAGATGGGCAGGGGACAACCTACCGGGCTAAAAAGGGTCATCAATCCAAGGGACCCGTTGATCAGTCAGGACGCGAGCGAGCAACGTACAAAATTCGGCTGGAGGACAGCGGTCATTGGGAAGGAGGGGAAATAACCAAGCTCCCGGAGAAGATAACGCTACGACTGGATGCTGTTCAGAAAAAATATCCGCTAGAGTGGCGAATTCCAGTTACCCATCCATAAAGATAAAACCGCCCCGTACAAAGGGCGGTTTTTCCTGTTTATTTCGCGACCAACTGCGGCTCTTTCTGCCCAAGTCGGATCGTGGCTTCGCTCGGAATCCACATACCTGTGTTCTCGTCACGTCCTTGCAGGACTACAGTCGGGTTTGCTTTGCCCATCTGTTCGGCACCTTTGGTAATTTGCTGCCCAATTTTGCCGCCCTTGACGCGGTTCACGACGAGCGCGAGTTTTACGCTGTCGAGTTCAGTCATCATCTCGAAATCACCGTTGCTATCGCCTGCGATGAAGATAGGGCCATGACCATACTTTTTCACCAATACATCCTGGATCACTTCCGTCTTGCCGTGGCCTACCGTGATCGGGTAGTCAGGCTGGTACACATTCGTGATCCGTCCGTTTTCTGTTTTCAGACGCATGCCGATGATGTTCTCCGCTGGGAGATTGTAGCCATATTTCGGGAGAGTAGCGAAAACACGAACAACATCCTCCAAGGAGGCACTCACGACATATACGTCGATGCCATTGGCACGCAGTGTGTTCATCAGGTTTGCTACTTCGGAAGTCAGGCGTAAGCCCGTTGTATGAGAGGCTTTCACCACGCCTGCTTTGCCTGCCAACGATTTCGGGCTCGTCCAGGTTACTTTTTCAATCGCCATGCCCAGGCCAAGATCATTGGATGCTTCCGCCAACTGTTGCACTTCTTCCACTGTCATGTTCGTGAAGAGGTAGAGGATCCACGGATAGCCAATCGAGGTGCTGTGTGTATCGTTGATCGCTTCATACAAGAAAAACAGCTTGGCTTTAAAATCTGCGAATTGCTCTGTTGCTGTCACTTCCTCCAGCGACTTCGTTCCTTTAAGACCTTGATAATTTTGATATAAGTACGTGTAGTCTGCTACGAGATCAGTCGCGATGGCATCGAGTGTGACAGGCTTGCCGTCGACATTTTTATACGAATCGGAAAACGGCCCTTCTGGTACATTCGTGCGGATAACCTTCCCGAATTCTTCTGGTGTGAGCTTGTAAGCCAAATGGTTGATCTGGTAAACAAGCAGCGCTTCCTCTGTGTCATGCATAATGCTCGTATTGTCCCAGTCAAAAACGGCATACGGTTTCTTTTTGGCATTGTAGGAGGCACTCTTGATGCCGTTTTTCTCAATCATTTCGTTGACGGCTTGATAAGTCGCAGGTGCCCATTTCCCCTTGTCGAGCATCTGCACGTTGGTGTCCTTGGCCAATGCTGGCATCTGCATCGCGAGTAGAGCGACGATCATCAGCATGGTCAGCCACCACGTTTTGGGTTGTGTTTTTCTGTGTGACATGTTGTCATCCCCTTCTTCTTTTTCTCGATCCCTCAAATGAAAACGTTATCATTTTTTCAAAAGAAAAAGGCCTTCCCCACGCCTATTGATAAAGCGCGGGTAGAAGACCTCATTGTCTTAAGCGTTTTCATTTGTATTCTAATCATACTAAATTTAACAGCAAAAGCAAGAAGATTCCGATAAACAGGAAAAGGGCAGGACTAACGATCCAATCTAGCGAAGACAGAAGAGTTTGCAAGAAAAAAGTGGATATAATCTAACCATAAGATAGATGAAAAGGAATGATTCTGACATGACGTTGATAGAATCCAGCAAAGCCATTTTGATAAATTGCTTGGCATTACAAGCGAATGAGACCTTTTTAGTGGTGGCCGACGAACGGAAGCGGGACATCGGTGAGGCAATCTGGGAAGCCGGTAAACAGCTCGGGGCAGAAGCGATGCTGATGGTTATGAAGGAGCGGGAAAAGTCCGGTCAAGAGCCTCCTGCGGCAGTTGCAGCGGCGATGAAGAGCGCGGATGTGGTCGTATGTGTGACCCAGCACTCTTTGACGCATACAAAAGCACGAAAAGAAGCAGCAGCAAATGGTACGAGACTGGCTACCATGCCAGCAATTACGGAAGACATGTTCCTTGCGGGAGCGATTTCCGCTGACTATACACAAGTAAAGGCACTCACCGAGCGCGTGACCGAGATGCTGACGCGGGCAAGTACCGTGCGAATCGAAAAAGCGGGCAAGTCACTGACGTTTTCCATCGCAGATCGCAATGGGGTGCCGAGTACAGGCATGTACGTCAATCCTGGAGAATCGGGCAATTTGCCTTCTGGGGAAGCGTATATCGCTCCACTGGAAGGGACAGCAGAGGGACAAATCCTCGTCGATGGCTCTATCGCGGGTATCGGAAAAATCGATTCACCCTTGCTGCTGACGGTCCAAAATGGTCGGATCACAGAGGCAGAAGGAACATCGGCTGAACGCCTCCTACAAATGCTTGGAGACCAAGACGGGCGGATGCTGGGTGAATTCGGAATCGGAACGAATGATAAGGCGCGTATTACGGGAGTTGTGCTGGAGGACGAGAAGGTGTACGGAACGATTCACGTAGCCTTTGGTAGCAACAATACGTTTGGTGGGACGATTGTCGCGGGGGTACATATCGATCTGGTTGTCAAAGAGCCGGATGTGTATTTGGACGACAAATGTATCATGAAGAACGGAAAACTATTGGCAACATAGGATAAACTAGATGGATAGGAAGGATGAATCCCGATAGCAAATGTTGTAATATGGGAGGAATCCTAGAGCTGGATGTGGTGTGATGGCGTTGTCCGAAAAGATAATTGTGATAGTAACAATAGGTAACCTGATTTTGGGTGCCGTTCTTATTTTCATGGAGAGGCGAAACATTGCGGCAACCTGGGCCTGGTTGATGGTTTTGCTGTTTTTGCCGGGTATTGGGTTTATTGTTTACCTGATTTTTGGACATAAGCTAAGCAAGAAAAAGCTGTATCGGCTCAAGGAAGGGGAGTTTTCCCATTTTAGAGCTGCGGTTGATAGACAAAAGCAGTTGCTTGCCCATGGTGAACTACAAGTGAACGACCCGGAAATGGAGAAACACCGCGACATGATTTTCATGAACGTGGTAAGTGATGGAGCGTATTATACGCAGGATAATACCATTCAGGTTTTTAAGGAAGGCCATAGTCTGTTCGAGCTCATGTTCAAACAGATGGAGGAAGCACGGGAGCATATACATTTGCTCTACTACATTTTGAACGACGATGATTTAGGGAAACAGCTCATTCAACTGTTGACGAAGAAGGCACAGGAGGGCGTCGAGGTTCGATTGCTCTACGACGCGGTAGGTTCCTCTGGTGTCTCATCCCGATTTTTGCGCCCATTGGTAGAAGCGGGGGGAGAAGTCGCCTCCTTTTTCCCGGCGAAGATTCCGTTCCTGAATTTTCGGGTCAACTTCAGGAATCATCGCAAGCTGACGATTATTGATGGCAAGATCGGCTACATTGGAGGCTTCAACATCGGGGATGAATACTTGGGCAAGGATAAGAAGCTGGGGTATTGGCGTGACACCCATTTGCTGATTGAGGGAAGAGCGGTATACATGCTGCAAGCACGCTTTTTCCTGGACTGGAATTTGTCTGCACCGAAAAGAATGCATGAGTCACTCGCGTATTTTCCGGAGCTTCATGAGGCCGAGGGCACGATTGGTGTTCAGATCGTATCGAGCGGGCCAAACTCGGAAAAAGAGCAAATCAAGCATGCCTTTTTGAAGATGATTTACAAGGCACGGAAGAAGATTTACTTGCAGACTCCTTATTTCGTTCCCGATGAAAGTATGCTGACCGCACTGAAAATGGCGGCAATGTCCGGGGTAGATGTGCGGGTGATGGTCCCGGGAAGGCCAGATCATTTGTTGGTATTCTGGGCGACTCACTCTTATCTCGGCGATTTGTTAAAGAGCGGTGTGCGCTGCTTCCTCTACGAAAAAGGCTTCATGCACGCCAAAGCCATCGTGGTCGATACCCAGTTGTCGTCTGTGGGAACGGCCAATGTCGATATTCGCAGCTTCAAGCTGAATTTCGAGACGAATGCGTTTATGTACGATTCGCAGATGGCAAAGGAGCTGGAGGAACTGTTCGTCTCCGATCTGGCTGATTGCCGGGAAATGACATTGGGAGAGTATGTGAACCGACCACTGCGTTTGCGCTTGCTGGAATCGTTGGCACGCCTGTTGTCTCCGCTTTTATAATAGCTGGACTGGAAAGCAAGAGAGGACCTGTTAGCCTATGTGAACAAACACGGGCTGGCAGGTCCTTTCCTATTCACGCTATGATCATTCTAAGCTTTAAAAGGCATCGATGAACCAAAAAAGCTGGTGAGAAGAAAAAGCGCAGGACTCGTAGACCTTGACAACGCCCACCCAGTCGGAACTTCCAAAAGGGGACCCGCTTGTCGAACACTTCTTCCTTGAGAAACTTCCGCCCGTAGGGTGGCTTTGGCTCGACGGTCCCCTTTTGGAAGTGGAGACGGTCAGTGAATCCCCCCCTTGCGGGCGTGTCAGAGTCGAAGAGAACTGTGCTTTTTCTTCTCCACCACTATGTTGACTCAAACCAAATGACCTATCTTATTATTTCTTGGCTCCGATCAAATCCTGTACAGCTTCATCCAACTGCTTTTCAATCAGAATGGGGTCGTAGCCAAGCCATCTATCCACATTGACTACATAAACCTGATTCTTTTTGACAGCGGGCAAGTTCTTCCACAGACTGCTTTGCTCGATTTCTTTCAAATACTGAGCGGCATCCTCTCCTGGGAACAGCATCAGGAAAATATGGTCGGCTGCATATTCCGGTAAAAGCTCCATAGACACGTCTTTTGACCAGAACAGTGGGTCTTTATCGATCTCGCTCTTAATGAGTGGCGGTGGAGTCAGCTGAAGATCGTTGTACAAAACATGGCCCATGTTGCGAGCACCGTACATTTTGATTGTTTTCGCACGGACGTTTAATGCTGCAACGGTCTCGTCCTTCCCGACCTTGGCATGGACCAGCTTACGCGCTTCTTCCACCTTTGCTTTGTACTTCTGCTCCCAAGCCTTTCCTTCTTCCTCGCGACCTAACGCTTCCGCTACCTTTTGTACATGCCCGTAGACATCATATTGATCGAAGGCGATCGCTACGACAGGCGCAATTTTTGTGAGGTTTTCATATACCTGTTGCTCGACTTCGGTTCCGGTGAGGATCAAGTCAGGCTGCAACTCGAGGATTTTCTCCAGATTATAGGCATCATAATCTCCCACGACTTCGATTCCACTAACCAGTGGCTCCATGTCTGGACCTTCCATATGTCCCTTCACTGCACCGATTGGCTTCACCCCAAGAGCAAGCATGGGGCCCAAATATTGCAAGGCTACGACGCGCTGAGCTTTCACAGGAATGGTGGCTTCGCCCTTTGCGTGCTTCAGGACACGAGTCTCGCTACTTTTATTTTCTTGTGCAGGTGCCGATGGATTGGGGCTGGCTGTCTGGCCGCATGCCGTGAGCAAGAACAAGGAAAGAATCATCAATCCGGGCAACCAAGCTCGTATGCGTAATCGTTTCATCGTATATCCTCCATGAATGAAAATGATTCTCATTAACAAGGTTCATCTTACCTTGAACGCACTCTTTTCATCCATGGAGAATGTTCCGTTTTTCTTTGGACAATGTGGCGGTGTTTGCATGGGTCAAAATTTGGACGGCCTCTTCCAGCTGGATGTCGAGGGAGAGGGGATCATACGAGAACCAAATCGGGTTGAGAATGACCACTTGTCCTTTTTGTACAGCAGGAATTCGTTGCCAGACATCCTGCTTCATCAACTCCAGGAAGTGTGCCCGTGAGAGATCATCATCAAAAATATGAACGAACAGCCAATCTGCTGCGTACTGGCTTAATTGATCCTCATTGATGGGGGTTGCCCAGAAATTGGGGTTGCGTGTTAACTCTTCTTGAATCATTTTGGGTGGCGTCAGCTTCAAGGATTTGTACAGCACATGCCCTATATTTCTGGCACCGTATGCCAATAGGCTCTGTGGACGCACATTGAGGATCAAGAATGTTTCTTTCTTCTGAGTATGAGCATCGATGCATCGCTTCGCCTTCAGAACCTTCTGTTCATGCTGCTTGAGCCACAGCTGTGCCTGGTCTTTCAAGCCAAGCACGTCGGCTAGTATGTTCAAATGACCAAATACATCATGATCCAGCCATGGAAGCGCAAGAGTAGGTGCAACCTTGGAAAAAGCAGCGCTATCTCCCGTCGATTCGGTCAAAATAAACGTCGGCTGCAATGATTTGATTAAGTCTGGTGTATTTTCGGGCAGGCTGACAATCTCATCAGCCTCTTTCATCCGTAATTGCTCGCGTAAATAAGTGACCTGCTCTTCTGGAGCGCCAATCGGTCTGATTCCGAGTGCCAATAAATACTCGGCATAGTGGAAGGTGACGGGTGCCATTTGCTTCTGATTCATGCGGACAAAGACAGTCGGGGACACGCCTACCTGCTGCTTAAAGCGTCTGCTGAAGTAAAACTCATCGGCATACCCGACCAGACGTGCTACCTCGCGCAATCGCTTATTCGATTCTCGCAGAAGTGTTTTTGCATGCTCCATCCGACAGCTCGTCAAATATTCGATCGGGCTTTTTCCAACCTTTTTCTTGAAGACCTCGGTGTAATACCGCGGGGTAAGGCCAGCTCGATTTGCCAAATCATCTAAGGTGATTGGCTCCGCATAATTCGTATGCATGTAAGAAACCGTCTGATCGACAACGCTTGACGTTTCTACGGTAGCTTGCCGTTCTGCATGGCTCCAAATCAGGTGGAGCAATTGTTGAAAGCGAATTTGATTTTGAAAAGCTTCCAACTGATCATTGGCTTGTCGATGGGCATACAGGGTGAGGGCAAGCTCCGCACTGTTATCTACCTGATTAAATGCACACGAGCTGTGGTCAAGATGCCAGGAAGGACTCGGGCTGTAGGCGTTGGTGACCTGATCTTGCTGTTGTAGGGCGTCAAAATAAAATACGAGGAAACGGAGTGGATCATCCGTATCTGCGCTTATTTGTCTCGCAGATTCTCGCGAAAGAACCAGCGCACTTCCATCAAGTAGAACGGCTTGATCCGACTCGCTCAGCATCCGACCCGATCCTTTTGTCACGATGAGCACAGCATGGGTTGATTCGCCGGAAAACGTCCATGCTTCTGTCGGTGACAAGGTGACCTGCTGTATGTCTTGAAGTAGAAACAAAGGAGTGGGCGGTAGCACGTTTTTTCCTATCATGATACCAATTCGAAGGACTCGGTTACGACGATGCTTCCCTTGACAGATTGGACCATCGGGCAGTTTTTGCTCGCGGCTTCAATGGCTTTTTGTACTTTTTCTTCTTTCATATTTTCACCCGTAATGATGAAGTGGAGGTGAATTTTTTCAACGCGATTTGCCTCTGCCTCATTCCGCTGAACATCTGCTGTTACTTTCATATCCGTGCACGGCATTCTCATCTTGTCCAACACTTTTCGCAGAACACCGCCACTGCAAACAGCGATGGAAGAGACCAAGAGCTGGTAGGGGCGAAATCCATACTGTTCATCACCCGATACGTGCAGCTCACCGTAGGACAGTTGAGTGACAAAGCCATTTTCTTTCGCTTGAAATTCCATGGGTAACCCTCCCTTGAAATGGTTTTTCTTCATTATAAGGAAAAAGGCACCCGTGCGACAGTCATCTATCGGTACGGGAACCTTTTCTCCTTTGCTATTCCTTTACTGCTTTCCCATTTTGCAAGAGAGACTGGATGCAACGAGGGAGCATGTCTTTTAACGTATCGAATGCATAGTCGATGTCCAGACGCTCAGTCCATTGATGGGCGTCACGTCCGACTGGACCGAGGTTCATGACAGGTACATCAAAAGCTTCGAGATCCTGAAGCGGAATGGAGTAGCCGTTGTCCCACAAAGGCATGTTCGCTACCAATGGCTTCATGGATGCTGCCGGATATTGGAGTCCGACGTAGCTTAAGTCAGAGATTCCGCCAAAGTAATTTTGTTTCACCAAATTGACCTGGTGCTGATCTCTCGCGTATGTTTTCATCTCTTCCATCGTTTGTTGGATCAGAGGATGATTGCGCGAGCTGACTGCCGGGTAAAACGGTGGAGCGAAGAACAAAATCATCATTGGCGACAGTTCTTTGCACAGAATCGCTAATTGATCCACCAGCTCAATCGTGGTGTCGCGGTCGTCCTTGTCGCCGCGGTTGGCGATCACATCGGCTTCCAGCTGGCGTAGCTTTTCTTCCCCGTACGTTTTCTTCGCATAGGCATACAGTTCTTCGTAAGTCATGACGGAAATGGACAGATCACGCGGGCTAAACGGCGCAAAGTTGGCAAACTGGCTCGCGTGCTTGAGGTAGTTTTGCTTCATGCGCTCTGCGACGTTTCTTGCCGATTCCAGCAGCGGTTCTACGACATCCTCCATCTGCTTTTCCAGCAGGAACAGGTTGAACAGCGTCACGGCACGGTGCGGAATTTGCACAGAGTACTCTTTTTTCAGATCCTTTTGAATCAGGTTCGTCGGCGGAGGAGATGCTTCCCCCTCAACGACCTCGCAAAAGGATGTGTTTAGCTCGAGCTCACATGTCATTTGAGAGGCCATGTAATTGCCGTTTAACCCAGCAAAAGGCTCGCCGACATGTGTTTCTTTTCCGTAGCAAAGGAAGCCAGGCAGCACTTTTCCGATGGAGCCTGTGTACAAGTACGTATTCGTATCCCCTGGATAGCGGGTAAACATCGGCTCGGAGTTGAGCACGGTGGTGTAGCTCAGGTCGAACTCTTCGGCGATTTTCAAAAGTGCGGGGACTGCTGCCCGCATCCCGACAGAATTCACTTCTTCGTCAGGGACGGTCAGAAGCAAAATGTTGCCGTCGAACTCCCCAGCAATCGCTTGCTCAATCATCGACATGTGCAGTGTCAGTCCGCACTTCATATCCATGGTGCCACGGCCAAACAGCCAGTTGCCGGTGCGAATATCCTGTTGAACGTCTGCTGGCATATCCGCTTGGTTTTGCTGGAACAGAGGGGTGAGGGTCTTCGGATCAAAAGCATGCTTCATCCAGGCGCCGTAATCCTCGACGTCGACGACATCAAAATGGCTGACGAGAATGACGGTGTCCCGTACGCCTTCTTTTTTGACCAAAGCAGTGACAAAATGGCGCCCGTCTTCAGTCGGATTCGCCCGTACATGATCGGGATTGGCTTGATAATAAGGCAGGGTACGCAGCTGATCGACGACGTAGCCAGGCAAGTCCTTCTCGGCAGATGATCCTGTAATGCTTGGGATGCTTACCAAATTGCACAAGAGATCAACGAGCTGCTCTTTTGTTTGCCATTTTTGCATAAAAAACGCCTCCGTTTTCCGTATAGTGAAAACTGTTTCCGGTTAGTGGGCAAAAAAATTAAGGTAAGGCACCGATTTTGTGGGAAATTTCTTTGGCGCTTTGTTGGGCTTGTTCAATGAGTGAGGACAAGAGCTGCTCGTTGATCCGGTAGCTCGGCACGCCAATACTCAAAGCGCCTACGACCTTTTGGTTGACACCGAAGATAGGAGCGGCAATGGATGCGGTGCCTTCGGTTTTCTCACCGTAGCTGACTGCATAGCCGTTTTGTCTGATTTCAGGCAGTCGTTCTAACAGCTCGCGACGTTTTTGTGCATCCGGGATTAAACCGGTCACGATTTGCTCTGCTTCGTTCGGATTCATGCTGGCGAGAATCGTTTTGTTTGCCGCACCGATATGAAGCGGAATACGCTCGCCCAGATTATCCATGCTTCTGACAGACATAGGACCTTCCACTCGTTCGAGTACGATGGCATGAGAGCCCTGTGGAATGTTCAGATAGACGGTTTCTCGTACATCTGCTGCCAATCGCTCCATGACAGTTCGGGCGACAGCGCGCATATCCATTTTGTCGAGAATGCGCAGCCCGATTTCCATCCACGTATAGCCGACCTTGTACTGCTTACTCTCGGGAAGCTGGAGGATGAGGCCATGCTTGATGAGGCTACTGATTAAACGGTGTACCGTACTCAGCGGCAGGTCCGTTTGTTCAGCAATTTCCGAGATGGACCAATGCTGCTTGTTTGGATCTGATACCAGGACGGAGATGATGCTCATCGCCCGGTCAATCGATTGTACCAACGTGGGTTACCTCCTGGCTTTGTTGCATAGTGACCGCTCGTTGAAAGTCACGCCAGCTTAATATGACCTCAATCTATCAGAATTTTTCAACCGAATCAATATCATTTAAACTAGATAAAAATCCGTTGACAAAAAATTTGAAACTATTTTACATTAAGAGTGTAATTTTGTATTGCAGAAGTGATTCCACAATGCGGAATATTTCTGAGTAGTTGCTCAGAGGAGAATGAATACTGTTAGACAAAAGCAAGATTCAAAAACAGAAGGGAGATCTATCATCATGAAATTTTCACGTGCAATTGTAAGAAAACCGGGAAAGAGTTATGTAAATGGTTTGACGACTTCTGATTTGGGTACACCTGATTTTGAACTTGCTCTTAAACAGCATGCCGCTTATGTAGAAGCGCTGAAACAGACAGGTCTGGATGTAACCGTTCTGGAAGCGGACGAGCGTTTCCCAGATTCTACGTTTGTGGAAGATACAGCTGTTCTCACGGAAAAGTGCGCCGTCATCACCAATCCTGGTGCAGAAAGCCGCAATGGTGAAATTGAGGATATGAAATTGGTGCTTCCTCGTTTTTATGACACGATTGAGTATATTCAAGCCCCAGGCTTCCTCGATGGTGGAGACGTCATGCAGGTAGACAACCATTTCTACGTCGGTCTGTCTACACGCACCAATGAAGAAGGAGCCATCCAGTTCCGCGAGATTCTCTCAAAATACGGATATGAGGTCACCATTGTACCGTTGAAAGAGTTTTTCCACCTGAAAACAGGAATCGCTTACCTTGGCAATGACTTGCTGGTTCTGGCTGGGGAGTTCATTGATTCTGAAGTATTTAGCAAGTACAAGCATCTGGTCGTGGAAAAAGAAGTCGAGTACTCTGCGAACTGCATCCATATCAACGACTATGTCATTATTCCAAAAGGCTTTGAGAGCACGAAAAAGCAAATTACTGACGCTGGCTACCATGTGATTGAGCTGGATATGTCTGAATTCCAGAAACAAGACGGAGGATTGAGCTGCCTGTCCCTGCGTTTCTAGCGCAGGCAGTTCTCTCTTCGTTTATAGACTCCCGATAGACCTCTTAAAAAGCAGGTGAAAGAGAGGAATCATATGAACACTGGGAATGAAAGAGACACACAGCTACAACGTTCCATGAAAAGTCGCCACTTGTTTATGCTGTCGTTAGGTGGTGTCATCGGGACAGGGCTCTTCCTCAATGCTGGCTTCACGATTAATCAGGCTGGACCTGGCGGAGCGCTCGTTGCCTATATCGTCGGCGGGATTTTGCTGTATCTGGTCATGACGTGCCTGGGTGAGCTTTCTGTAAAAATGCCAGTAACAGGCTCTTTCCAAGCCTACGCCAGCAAGTATATTGGTCCGGCGAGCGGGTTTACACTGGGATGGATGTATTGGCTAGGGTCAGCTACAACGGCCGGGGTAGAGTTCACTGCCGCGGGCATGGTCATGCAACGGTGGTTCCCGGATACACCGATCTGGATTTGGTGCGCGCTCTTTATCGTTTTGCTCTTTGCCTTCAATGCGCTGACGACAAAGGGGTTTGCGGAAACGGAGTACTGGTTTGCCGGAATTAAAGTATTGGCTGTACTTATGTTTATTATTGTCGGACTAGGTGCCATATTCGGTATTGTCAGTATGGAAGGAAGACCAGCTCCGTTTCTCTCCAACTTCTCGGCAGATGGGGGACTATTCCCGTTTGGCATCGCGATCGTCTTTGTGACGATGATGAACGTCGTATTCTCTTATCAAGGCTCTGAATTGATCGGAATTGCAGCCGGGGAAGCAGAAGACCCGCAAAAGACCATTCCGCGGGCGATCCGCAACATTGTGTTTCGCATTCTCGTGTTCTATGTGGCGTCGGTCACGATCTTGTCCGCCCTCTTTCCCTCAAGCGAGCTTGGGCTCTTGGAAAGTCCGTTTGTGACGGTATTTGATGCAGTGGGGATTCCTTTTGCAGCGGATATCATGAACTTCGTCATCTTGACGGCGCTGTTGTCTGTTGGCAACTCATGCTTGTACGCAGCCACGCGTTTGTTGTGGTCCCTTTCCCATAGCAATATGGCCCATCCTGTTTTTGGAAAGCTGACCAAGCGTAAAGTGCCTTTGAACGCACTCTTGGCGACGCTGGCGTTTTCACTTCTGTCTCTGTTAACCAGCGTGGTTGCAGCGGATACGGTATACGTGCTGCTCATGTCTGTATCTGGTATTGCGGTCACCTTCACGTGGATGGGGATTGCTCTCTCTCAATTTAATTTCCGCCGTCAATACTTGCGAGAGGGTGGAAAAATAGAAGATTTGCAGTTCGTAGCACCGTTTTACCCGGTGATGCCGCTCTTGTGTCTGGCTCTTTGTACATTCATTCTTATCTTCCCGGCGTTTGACCCGACACAGCGAATTGGACTCTTCTACGGAATTGGTGCGTTGGTGCTGTTCTATACCTTCTATTATGTGCGCTATGGACGCAAAGGGGCGCATAAACCGAATTTCCCAACGCAAGGTTAAGTCGTTCTGCTCGATAGAAAAATGCCCCAGACATGGTAAAGTGGCTGTAGACAAAATGGGTTAGGGATTTTTGTCCCTAACCCATTTTGTATTCTTAGCGTATGTGAACTCGCTGGGATCTTATGCTGGCAGGGCTTTCATCATTCGTTTTATATTTTGGGCCAACGCCGAAAAGAGGCAGTGTTCGAGTATATTTCGAATCCCCCTCTTGTTCGTTCGATCTGAAGCAGATGTCTTTCGGTACATAATCTTCTAAATTGAAAAAGTGAAGTTAGGGTTGCTTGTCTCCATCTACTCCCATCATGTTATATCCCTCCCAAAAAGAAACCCACATAGAACTTAATTCTACAAGGTCCCTTTGATACTCTATGAGTTAAGGCTTTGTCAACAGCCCCAATTGGGTGAGGGGATTTTTGATTTTTGAGATGATTTTTTCGATTGTAAAGCATGAGTATCCAAAATTACATATACTTACAAAAGTTTACACTACAGGAATATTAAGTGGGAGAAATAGGCTGTTTGGTAAAATGGATAGAGTGGTTCGGGACGTGCTGTGTAATATGGCACGTCTATTTTTTTGCCTGAAATACGAACATATAATCCTAATGGTGAGGAGAGATTTAGATATCAAACTTACAGACGTAGATAATCAGAGGTTGCTGGATGCATTTCTAGCGAAAGAAGACAATCAACAGCTATATCAACGAGTGTTTAATTCGCCGGACGATACGCAGAGGAACGATGAATTGGATAGTAGATTTCAGGAATTCTACGGTGAAGTCCGATTTACTAAGTTTATCTCCTCGCTCATCCGTTTTACAGCTATCGAGTTGGCTGTACGTAATCAAAAGATAGGCAACGCATGTCAGCCTACAGATGAAATTGAGAGGGTGGTTGACAGCCTTGTTAGCGACACTGACAAAAGTGAGCGGGAGGACAACTTTGAGTGGGAAGATGTTTTAGCGGATAAACGAATTTTGGATGCTGTTCAAACCCTCACGAAAAAGGAACAGGAGATGCTTACACTTCTATATTTAAGGAATCTCAAAGAAACGGAAGCTGCGAGCGTGTTGGGTATTAGTCAGCAAGCTGTTTCTAAATCAAAGAAACGAGCGTTACTGAAGCTCAGAAAACAGCTAGAGGGAGGCGGAATACATGAGCCTATTAACACTGGTAAAGCGAGCACAAAATAATGATGAGAGTGCAATGGTAGAGATCATAGAAAGATTTGAGCCAAAGATTCGCAAGTCGTTGAAATTCACGGATATAGGTGTACGTGAGGACATACGTCAAGAGATAGTATTTCGGATGATTAGAGCCGTCAAAACCTATAGCACAAAAAATCGATCATGATAAGACAAGAAAATTTTTTTGAGTTCGGGTTGTTATTTTCCATCCTCGCTTCACTTTAATTAATACCAAGTGAATAACCGCGCGGGAAATAAGCTTGGAATAAGAAATTGGAGGAAGATAAAATATGGCACGAACAAAATTGAAACAATACGTTGATACGATTACTGTTGACCAAGATGAACTGGATGAGCTTGCCGGAGCTATGCAGGATATTCTCAAATATGGCGTTATTAAAATGGATGATAACAAGCTTGAGACAAACCTGTCTATTTCTCTTGCTTTGGCTGGGCTTGTATTCAATTTGACCCGAGCGGCTGGCATCGCGGTAGGTGTAGTAGCTTTGGTTCTATCCTTATCAACGGATTTGAGAGGTGACCTGGAAAAAAATATTCGGATTGCGATTGACGATATGCACGATACTCGTCGTTTCATGAAACGAAATGGATACAGAAAGGTTAAGCTGGAATTCCCATTCATGGATTATGATGACATTCGACTGATCACAGGTAAGGGAGAAGCTCTTCGCGTACTTGGTAAAAACGGTTGGGAAACCCTGTAATTAATGAGCAAGGAGATATTCGGCTAGTTAGCCGAGTATCTCCTTTTGTTCTTTGTGCGTGATTTATATATTGCAGGGAGTAATAAGTTGTATGGTGACAAGCTATTTGTTTTTTGCTGAATTGAACACTTCGTGGATTTCTAAGTCTGGATTATTTTCGATTTTATAAATAGGGATTTCATCTGAAAATTTACTATAAAACACCATGTAACTAGTACCAGAGAGATAAATTGTCCCTACATCCTGGTTGTTTTCATAAACATAGATGTTATAAGTATAATTATTTTCTTTTGCAGCTTTCGTATCAGAGTCATTTGCATCAGACTCTCTTTTTATTTTGCGAAGTTCCATTTTGGAAAAATCGTTGAGGACCTTTTGAATTTCTTTTTTATCAGTTATTTTTACCTCTACTTTTTCTTCTCTTCTATTAATCGTAAGTGAAGTTACTTTCTCGCTATCAAACAGCTTAAGCTCACTAAATGCCCAAACTTTAAATCCAGGAAAGTAAATAAGGTTACTGAGTGCAAAAATTCCGATGAGGGAGAAAATAAGGATTCTAACTATTTTCACGTTTCACATCTCCTTTATAAGCGCATTCCCAAACAAGAAGGAAATGCATAGCTTCAATGGAAAATAATGCGTTAATTGAAACATTACTTAATGGTATCATTTTACAGTAATTTTGCAAATACCACTTTCTTCCTAAAAACAACAAAAGTACAAGTCCTGCTTTAAGGAGATAGGTCTTCGGTTAATTAATTGAAAAAAGCCCTTTTAAAATGAGAAAAGGGCCGAGTACGCTCATTTATTTCTAAAAGCGAAGTAAATAATACGTTCCACTAAAGTTGATTCCGGTAGTTTCTTAAAACAACCGAGAAAAGCAACGCTCTCCCCGTAGAACTTAAGTTCTACATGGTTCCTTGGAAAACCCATGAGTAAAGATTTTGTCAACAGCCCCGGTAATGTGGTCGGGGTGTTTTTTTATGTGTAGGTAGTAGTGTGTCAGGAGATGCCGAACAACTCGGCTAAATACGAATTCACAAACAAGCCGTCAGGGTCGAGCTCAGAGCGAATGGCGAGGAAATCGGGCAAACGAGGATAGACCTGATGAAGCCTCTCGGTGGTCATACTGTGCATCTTCCCCCAGTGTGGACGTCCACCATATCGGGCGAAAATCTCCTCCATCCGGGCAAAGTACGCTTCGTACGGCATTCCCTTGTACATGTGGACGGCAATGAAGGCACTATCACGCTCATAGGCGGGACTGAGCCAGATGTCGTCCTTTTTGACGTACCGGCATTCGAGCGGAAAATGAACGGCAAAGCGTTCCTGCTCAATCGCCTTACGCAGCTCCCGTATGGCTTCGCCCATATGCTCGGCAGGAAAGCAGTATTCCATTTCATAAAAACGAACAAGCCGAGGGGTAGCAAAAAGCTGATGACTGTAGCCGCTCTCATGGACAGAGGGAACGCTTTGAGCAGACAGCCTGCTGACGCTTTTGGTGAGAGAAGGACGCAATCGGCAGCTCTCCGACAAGAGCCAAAACAGCCCGTTCTCCACCACCATTTTTTTCAAATAGCTCCATCGTTGATTGCCGCTGGGGGGATCGTTGGTTTCGTTCATGAATTTCACCTGAACGGTGTCCGAATACGGGAAGATAAAAAATTCAAAATGCCGATGCTCGGTTTTAAACGTCTCTAGAGAAGACAAGCACTCCTCTACCTGCATGCGGCGGCTTTGGTAGCGCAGGCGATAGGCTGGGAGGACACGCAGCTTGACACGTACGATGATGCCCAAGAGACCAAGCGAGACTTGCATGGCTTTGAACAGGTCCGGCTGGGCCTGCTCGGATATCTCCAAAACCTCCCCGGATGCGGTCACGACTGTCAGCCCGACGACTTGCGTGGAGATGCTACCAAAATGAACGCCAGTGCCATGCGTTCCGGTGCTGACAGCCCCTGCAATGGACTGGGCGTTAATGTCTCCGAGGTTTTCTTGAGAGTAGCCCGCTTGATGCAGGAGTTGTCCGAGTGTCTTGAGCTTGGTTCCTGCCCAGACTTCAACAGTATCAGAGGCAGGGTCTACACTGACGATTCCTTGGAGATGATCCAAGGATAGCAAGCAGTCTTCTGTCTGGACGAGACGAGTGAAGGAATGACCGGAGCCGACGACTCGAATCCGTGTACCTGCCTTCTTGCAAGCAAGGACAAGCTGCACGACCTCATCTACGGACTCTGGCATCGCGATTTGTTTCGGCTGGCTTTGTACATTTCCTGTCCAATTGGTCCAGTGATTCGCGTGCTTCTTTACAGTGAGCATAATCCATCCCCCCGATAGGTGGTCACTTCCTCGATGATTTTCCCGCCAGAGATGCAATACAGCCGGGTAAAACGTTCGCAGAGCTCTCCAGCTTTGGCATGGCGAAAAAAGATTGGGTCTCCCAGCTCTAGCGTTTCCATGCCTTGATAGTGGATGGGTGTCTGTACTTCACCTGCTCCTTCGTTGGGGAACAGCTTTGCTCCCACTGGCAAGTAAGGCTTGGGTAGTCTGTCACGCCCAGCAGAACCAGATGCGATGTAGCCCCCGCCAGCACATGTGTAGATATGCGCTGCGGGCTTACGGATAATTTCTAAAGCAAATCCTGCGGCAGGGTGAAACCGAAAATCCTGAAAGTAGTCAAAAAGCCCAGGCGAAAAAAATCCGGAGCCTGCTGTAACCTCTGTAACGGCGTCTTCCTTACCGGTCAAGTGCAAGCTGCCCGTTCCTCCACCGTTTACGAAGCGGAGTGGAATGCATAGCTCACGAATGGCATGCACCAGTGTGGCACGTCGAGCAGCCACTTCTTTCACGGAATATTGCTTGAGGAGACGAATGATGCTGTTTTTCAGGAATTGACGGGGGTATCGATCACCTACGCCAGCAATTTGAGCTTCGTACCCCATGACACCATCTAGGTAGAGATGATCGGAGGAAGCAACGCGCTTGACTAGGGAGAGGGACGCCTCGAGCGAGCGAAGTGGCGAGCGCCAGACGCCGAAATGCAGCCCTAACACATCAGACGACATGTCGATATCGAGACAGACAGGCAGCCTGGTTCCGGTTTCCCGGGCGATTTGTTCGAGCTGTTCGACATGAGGGAAAGAGTCGATCATTAAAGTAATGGAGCGTCCGTTCTTAATCTCAGAGGCGATTGACAAAAGCCAGCTTTTTTCCCAGAGCGGATAGCCAAGCAGCAGGTCATCGAAGCCTGCCTCGCACAGGTGAAGCACCTCAGGAGCGGAATAGCACATGAGACCACGAAAGCAATCGTTCACCTGCAATACACGTTTGAGAATGGCAACGCTTCGGATCGATTTGCTCGCAATTCGAACGGGTTTTCCATTGCTTTGCAAACTGATTTGCTCCGCATTTTCCTCCAGCAGATCTAGATCGACAAAAGCGAACGGCTTGGGAACACCAGCAAAGGCAGACTGATAATAGCGATAATCCCGCATGTACAGGCCTCATCCTTTTTTGCACGCGATTTGAATGAAATAATGAATTGTAAATATTTCTTAAAATTCTATCTATTCTATTCGTTTATATTTGATTCCTTCCTGACAAATGAGGGGCATGAACAGAAATAACGAATGTTCGTTTTTAATGTTCGTGTTTTGTTGTATTTATGGATTGTAAAGGCATGTTTACGATAAAATTAACTTTAAAAGACGAATAAATGGGCTGTTTTCGGTTGACTTGATTCACCTTATAAGCTACTATACATATTGTTGTGAAGAACAACACAGGCTTGACGAATGAAATAGTAATTTGTATTCGTATATCCTCAGAAATATGGTTTGAGGGTCTCTACAGGGAACCGTAAATTCCCGGCTACGAATAGGGCAGTTTTGGTATACCCTATTCGTCGGCCGGGAATTTTTTCATTTTTTCGGGGAGGGAACGACATGAATAAGTATGATGTGATCGTTGTAGGAGCAGGGCCAGCAGGGATTTTTACGTGCTACGAGATCATGCGAAAAGCACCGAATGCCAAGGTGCTGTTGATTGATAAAGGGCATGACATCTATAGCAGACGCTGTCCGATCTTGGAAGAAAAGATCAAGCTCTGCCCGCCGCCAGCAGGAAAAAAAGATTTCGCAGGCTGTTTGCCGGCCTGTTCGATTACCAGTGGTTTTGGTGGAGCAGGCGCCTATAGCGATGGCAAATTTAACATCACCACCGAATTTGGCGGTTGGATGACAGACTATCTCAGCCCTTCCACTGTACTTGGGCTGATCAAATACGT
Source organism: Brevibacillus sp. RS1.1 (assembly GCF_013284365.1). NCBI lineage: Bacteria > Bacillati > Bacillota > Bacilli > Caryophanales > Paenibacillaceae > Brevibacillus > Brevibacillus sp. RS1.1. The sequence goes on along the minus strand of NZ_JABSVA010000004.1, from coordinate 270,969 downwards.
AGATGAAATCAATTTGGAGCATGGGGCTACCCAATCGATTACGGACCCGACCACAGAGACGATCAAGAGCATCGAGCAGCGCGGCTATGCAGCAGGCCTCAAGCTGTTGCGAGCACAGGTGCGTCACTTGGGAACGGAGCAAAACCTGGAGATTCTCCAGTCGATCTTCGAGCATTTGAAGAAGCATATCGACATGATGTTCAAGACAGAGGTCGCGGACATCATCACGGTGAAAGAAGCAGACGGACATCAGGTAAAGGGTGTAATTTTGAAAAACGGACAAGAGTATGAAGCTGATTACGTGGTAATCGGACCAGGACGCGATGGCTCGGCATGGTTGACGGATATCCTGAAGAAGCGCCGCCTGAAAATGTACAACAATCAAGTCGACGTAGGCGTACGTGTGGAGACATCCGATGTCGTCATGCGCGAAATCAATGAGCACTTGTACGAAGGAAAATTCATTTTCAACACATCTGTCGGAACGCGTGTACGGACGTTCTGCAGCAATCCATCCGGTCACGTGGTCGTGGAAAACCACAGTGGCGTTATGGCGGCAAACGGGCACTCTTACAAAGACCCAGCGCTGGGCTCGATGAATACGAACTTTGCGCTCTTGGTATCTCATACGTTTACAGAGCCGTTTGACAAGCCGAATGAGTACGCGAGAGAAATTTGCAAGCGGGCAAATGATCTGTCAAACGGTGGGGTCATCGTGCAAAAGTACGGCGATATTTTGCGCGGTCGCCGTTCTACAGAGTCGCGTATTAAGGAAGGCTTCCTGGAGCCTACTCTGAAGGAAGCAGTACCGGGTGACTTGGGACTCGTGTTGCCTTACAACACGATGAAAAGCTTGATTGAGATGGTGGAAGCACTGGACAAGGTAACACCGGGAATCGCTTCTGAGCACACGTTGTTCTATGGAGTGGAAGCGAAATTTTACTCGGCTCGTCCGAAACTGACTGAGGAATTCGAAACAGAAATCAAGGGATTGTTCTGTGGCGGGGATGGTGCCGGAATTACGCGCGGTCTGGCACAGGCCGGAGCTGCTGGGGTTTGGATGGCTCGCAATATTACGAAACGCATGCAATAACGAATACGCTCATAACCAATAGGCTTCTTGCTGGGCACGCTTGTGCTTGGTGGGGAGCCTTTTTTTATGACAGAACAACATCAGGGAAGTGGTAGTCCCGATGTCACGAGGAATTAGGCAGAAGCGTATTGTGTAGAAGGGCCAATAATCAAACCACGACCTTTATTGGCATGGAGGTATCTATGTTTTTTTGTGATGATGATGATACCGCTGTAATAGCACTTTGGATTATTTCGCTTGGCTTTGTCATCCTCGCCATTGATAAAACAACCAAATTAAGTCAAAAGCCTGCCTGCAACAACGACAAGTTGATACAGCCCTTCATCCAATTAAACAAGCAAATCAATGGGAAAAACAAAAATGGCAATGACAATGATGACGATATGCAGTTCAAACGAATTGAACAGCAAATTGCTCAATTGCGAGATAGCGTTCAAGATATAAAAAAGAATTTACAGGAGAATCAACCCAAAAGCGGAGGGAAAAAGGATGATCGAAAGAAATCTGGCGAATGAGTTGGTAGCGGTAGGGGGGTGGATCGCAGTGATTGGCACTTTCATAGCAGCCATAGGTTCGACTGGACAGGTGGAACCGGAGCAGCCTGCTTCTACAGACAACCAAGCAAATGACAAAGAATCAAATGATTTGAAAAAACAAGTACTGCAACAGAAAAAACAATTGCAAAAGCAACAGATACAGCTTGATCTGATTCAATTGGAACAAGAGCTCAACACCCTCATCCATAGCACAAGGAAAAATGGCTAACAAAAAATGACTTCACCAAACTGCTTTTGGGCGAAGTCATTTTTTACTTGTTACAACGGCTGTAAATTATCGTTCATTTTCTTCAAAACGCGGTTAAAGATAGCGAGCTCTGCTTCGTCAACGCCGCGGAGTGCCAGCTCTTCTTGCACTTTTGCAGCCTCCAGCCATTCCGGGAACCGTTCGATTGCTTGCGGAGACAAGGACACATAGCGCTCACGCTTGTCATCACCTTCTGAGCGAATGATCCAGCCCATCTCTTCCAAACGGGTGAGTGTCCGGGTAATCGTCGGCGCTTCAACATTCAGGTAGTTGCTCAATTGAACCTGAGTAAGCGATTCACGATAATGCAAGCAAAGAATAATACCCCATTGCGAGCTGTATAATCCCATGGGAGCCATAGTCCCATTTAGTGATTTGCTGAATATTCTTGCGGTTTGGCTAATTCGATGACCATAATATTGCATGAATATATACCTCCAGGAAAGCTGGTCCGATATATCGTACACTTATTGCTTAAGTAAATATGTACAATAACATACTAGCAGTTCTGGACATATAAGTAAACGTTTATTCGATGGCGAAATTATGGATTTTCTGCAAACAAAATGCCCCTAGCAAGGGACACGAAAGATAAATGTTTTCTAAAAAAGTTCACTTATTGAAAAAATAACCATTGTTAAATATACTAAAAATGTAAATAAATAGATGGTGAGGAGAGTTCGAAATGAAACATTCCTTTAAAAGAATTTTGTCTTCTTGTATGGTATTGGCTGCGTTGGCAATGGGGACACAATCGGCTTTTGCTAGTGACGGATATGGAGATACGCAGGATAAGGCAGTTCCTATCAAAATTTACAAACCAATGTCGCATACTATTTCTGACAGTAATGATGTAGATTGGTACGAATATGATAATCGATCTGGACAGAGTATCAGTGTACTATTGGAATCTCCACAGAACCAAAACTATGATTTTGATTTGATCTATATTTCTGCAAACGGAAAAGTGCATGAGACATATAAACCCAATGATTTTGGACCAGGTGGATCCGATGTTCTGGGTCTCCAGATAGGTCTTGGTGATCAGGTATATATCAAGGTATACGGACACAGTGCATCTGATTTTGATAAAAATAATCCGTACAAGCTTACTATTAATTAGTAGAGAAAGTAGAAAAAGCACCCATGTGGTGCTTTCTCTTTTGCCACAAATACACCCAGGCGACTGTCATGAGAAAAGATACTTGCGCCTGGGGGTAAAAATGGCGGTACAGTGCATTTAATCCGCGGACAAGATGCTCAGTGGACCTTTTTCATTGATGATTGGCTCAAGTTCATAGACCGAAATGGGGAACATGGGGAAACCGACGTAGTAGGGCGTAATTTCGTACAACTGGAAGTAGATAACCAGTGCTTTGTCGGCGATGTAATAATCTTGATCGGGCTTAATCGAAGTAAAGCCATTAAGTGTGGGGATGTTTCTTTCTTTGATTTGACGCTTGATGTTTTCGGAAATCACCTTGACGTAATCGCTTCCTGGCTTGAATAATTCCCGCAGTGTATACAGCTTGCCTGTTTGGATATCAGCGGTGATCGAACCGAGGAAGGTCATGCCGTGAGCCATTTGCGGTGTATAGGCGTAGTTGCTCAACACAACACTGAAAATACCGCGTTCGTTTGTCTTGATTTCGTAGCTTCCTTGCATTTCTGTATTTCCCGGTACCTGGACCCGTTGTTGCTCGTGAATTAAGCCTTGAACCGTTTGATAAATCGCCCGGTTGATATCTTTTTCCGCTTGCTGGTTGGCTAATCCCGCCAATTGCGGATAGTAAATCGTGGTGTTCGGACGGCTAATCGTCCGTGTCAGCACGGTAGCTGGCAATTGATTAAGTTCCACTTTTCTCCGTTTACCTCCTGTACGCGAGAGTTGTGTAATAGCCTATTCGAAATTGTTTTTGGCTGTTCTCACTTTTTTCACAAATTTGCCAAAGGTTTGGCTATATAATGGGGAAAGAATCCGATACATAAGTAAAAAGCAAAAGGGGGGCAATTATGATTCAATTGATTCGCAATACCTTAACTGACAAAGAAGGTTTTATGATTTTTATCCTATGGAATCATTTGTGGATGGCGGGGCTCATTGCCTACCAAGTGGATGTGAACTTCTGGAAAGTGACGTCCTTGGGATTGCTGGTCACTTTAATTGTTTCGCCGTATTATTTCATTCGCAAGGATAGTCTTGTAATTCGTTACCTGGTGGCAATTGGACTCATGTTTTATGCGATTTCATTCGATCACTTTACCGATTACCAGGAGATCACCTTCCTCGCTTTTATCGTCATGGGCTTTTTAGCAGCGTATTTGGATTGGAAGCTGGTCGTAACAGCGGGAATTACCCAAATCATTGTCACGGTTATTGGGTTCTACACAGGAACCTACCAGATCTTCGATGGAGATTTTTCGGAGCTCAATTTGCTTATGCGTATTGTCACGATTCTCATGATGATGGGAGCCGTAACGTATCTCTGTCTCGCCGGACAAGCCTCTCTGCAAAAAGCGCACGACGCAAGGCAGGAAGCGGAAGAGAAGGAGCGCCGTCTGGGAGAAATGCTTTTGAACATCCAGGAAATGACGGAGCAGCTAGATCGTACAAGCGATCATGTGCATGAGCATGCGGAAGGTACGAAGCGCAATACAGATGAAATGATGGTAGCCTTCAAGGAAGTCGCCGTCGGTATGGAATCGCAGGCGAATTCTACGGTGAAGATCGAAGAAGAGGTTCAATCCATCGATCAGGAAATCGAGGCAGTCACATCGCAGACCAACGCAATGAAAACAGAATCGCAACAAAACAACCGTCGTTTGACAGAAAGCGTTCAGATGATGAACGATCTGTCCTCACAGATGGAGCAAATTGTGCAGGCAGTCAATGTAGCAGCCTCTACGATTCACCAGCTCAATCGACAGGCGAATCGCGTAGAGGAAATTGTCGGCGCTATTAATCAGATCGCGACACAAACGAATCTGTTGGCACTGAATGCGGCGATTGAATCGGCGCGTGCAGGCGAGCATGGACGGGGATTTGCTGTGGTAGCGGATGAGGTACGTAAGCTGGCAGAACAAAGCGCGACAGCCACACAGGAAATTACTGACATTCTCAAGTCGCTCCACCAGGAAAGTGAGAATGCGGTGCAGCATATGAGCAGTGGGGAAGTATCTGTTGCAAAAGGCCAAGAGCTGGCCGTAAAAACAGTGGCCTCCATTGAAGCAGTGCGTGCCGGAATGATGGCCTTCCTAGAAGCAGCTGATCAAGTAAGCTCCAGCATGGACCGGGTAAAAGTGCGTTCCGGCGAGGTTGCCATCGAGATGTCGACCATTACAGCGGTAACCGAGGAATCGGTAGCCAACTTAGAAGAGTTGTTTGCGACAGCAGAAAACCAGCATCAAAAAGTGCGTGAGATTACGGAAGAGCTGGGTGAGCTAAATACGTTGTCGCATCGCCTCCAGCAAACCTTTCACGTAAATTAGAGGTTGCGCTTCTCGCCAATTTCTAGGTGCTGAAAAGACGACTTTTTAAACTTTTATTTACTTGTAGAAGTGTTTGGAATTGAGAAAAAAGAATTGCATTTTCGAACCGTTCTGCTAGAATGAATTCCATTGTAACTAAATATATTCACCTACCTTATCAAGAGCGGCGGAGGGACTGGCCCGATGATGCCCGGCAACCACTGATCATGTCTATGCATGAACAGAAAGGTGCCAATTCCTGCAAAACCTGTACCATGGTTTTGACAGATGAGGAAGAGAACGGCTTCGTACGCAAACTCTTCCTCCGGGGAGAGTTTTTTTGTTGTATTTGTAAAAGAAGAGGAGGAATAAACGAACGATAAATTAATTTTATAAGAGAATATTCGTAAATAGTATTGAAAAAATAGGTAAAAAGCCGTACATTACCTAATAGGATAAAGAAAAACGTAAAGTTCGGATAGGGAGAGATACATCATGAAGAAGTTATTGCTGGCATTAACGACATTCGCAGTATTGGCAACAGGGTGCTCGACTGGCACAAGCGCACCGGCAGATCAGCCAGGAGGACAAGCAGCAGGACAAGAGGGCCCGGCCAAAAAGCGAATTGCTTTGATTTTGCCTGAGAAAATCGGTGTGAATCCATTCTTCCAACAAATGGACGAGGGTGCAAAGAAAGCCGCACAAGAGCTGGGCGCAGAAGTAAAAACGATCGAATCTACAGACCATGGAGCGATTGAAGAAAATCTGCGTGTGGCTGTTGCAGAAAATTATGATTTGATCATCACTTCTTCCTTTACATCAGAGGATGCATTGAAAAAAGTGGCTACCGAAAATCCTGACCGTAATTTTGCGATTATTGATACCGTAGTGGATTTGCCAAACGTTCGCAGTGTTACCTTCCGTGAGCAGGAAGCGGCTTACTTGGTGGGAGCAGCAGCAGGTCTGGCAACGAAAACGAACAAAGTAGGTATGGTTGTCGCTCTTGATATTCCGCAGTTGAAAAAATGGACGGTTGGCTTCGGAGAGGGCTTGAAAGCGACAAATCCAAAAGCAGAGCTGATGGTCAACTATGTAGGAAGCTTCACTGACCCGGCAAAAGCGAAGGAATTGGCTTTGCTCCAAGCTTCCAAAGGCGCTGATTTCATTAACGGTGCAGCAGCAGTAGGCGACCTCGGCGTTTTCGAAGCAGCGAAGGAAAAAGGCTTCTTCACAGCAGGTCAGGACGTTGACCGTACCACGATTGATCCAGAGCATATTGTTCTGTCCCAATTGAAAGGAACTGACGCGGCAGCTTATGAAACCGTGAAGACCTTTGTAGAAGGAACGTTTAAACCAGGTGTTGTGGCATACGGCTTGAAGGAAAAAGGTGTTGGTGTAACCTATGTCACACACGAAAGCAAGACGCCGCTGAATGCTTTTATTGGACAAGAAGTGGTGGATAAAGTGAAAGCGATCAGCGATGAGATTGTAGCGGGTAGCCGCAAAGTACCAGACCAGTTTTAAAAAGGTTCTCGGTACTGAACGTTTATTTATAGCTTGTGCACAGTGATGGATGTGACCGACTACGGCTGTGTAGTCGGTCTTCCATTTTCATAAAAGGACGTACAGAAATGAGGGAGTGGGAATGACCGATCGCTTGGAAATGAGGGGCATGACCAAGAAGTACGGAGATTTTACCGCCAACGACAAGGTGTCGTTCTCACTGGCAGCAGGAGAGGTCCATGCGATTGTCGGGGAAAATGGAGCGGGCAAAACGACACTGATGCGGATGCTGTACGGGATGGAGCAGCCGACGTCGGGAGAGATCGTGTTAAACGGCAAGCCAGTTGTTTTTCGCGGACCAGAGGACGCGATTCGAAATGGAATCGGGATGGTTCACCAGCACTTTATGCTCTTCGGAGAATTCAGTGTGACTGAAAATATCGTGATCGGATATGAGCCGAAGAAAGCAGGCTTTTTCAAAAGAAAGGACGCAGAGGACAAGGTGCGGGCGCTGAGTGAGCAGTATCGCATTCCGATTCATCCGCAGGCGATGGTAGCGAGTTGCTCGATTGGGGAACAGCAACGGGTCGAAATTCTGAAGGTCCTGTATCAGGGAGCGGATATTATCGTGTTGGACGAGCCGACTGCTGTCCTTGCCCCGCTGGAGGTACGCGACCTGCTGCAAACGATTCGAAACTTGGCAAAGAGCGGCAAGAGCGTCATTTTGATTACACATAAGTTGCAGGAAGTCATGGAGGTAGCCGATCGTATTACGGTACTGCGCGGGGGCAAAGTGACGAGAACGGTTTCGCGGAATGAGACAAATGCAGATGATTTGGCAAGATTGATGGTCGGACGAGAATTGCAGGAGCTAGCTGAACGAGTTCCTCTGGATAAAGGCCCCTTGTTGCAGGTGGAGAATCTTGCGGTTCGAGAAAAGCAGACCCTTCTCGATCAAGTCAGCTTTACCGTACACCACGGGGAAATCGTAGGGATCGCAGGTGTTTCCGGGAATGGACAATCCGAGCTGCTACAAGCGATCAGCGGTTTGCGAGCGGCACAGGAGGGTACGGTGCGGTTAGGTGGCAAGGATGTGACGAACAAATCAGTCGCCACCATTCGAGATGCCGGCTTGGCGCATATTCCGGAGGATCGCTACCTGTGGGGAACGGCCAAACTCTCAAGCGTCGAGGAAAATGCGCTGATGGGCTATCAGCGAAAGCCTGCTTACAACCGCCGTGGCGTCGTTTTGCGGGAGAAATTCCGCCAAGTCGTAAAAGGCTGGGTTGAACAGTTTGCCATCAAAACAGGCTCCCGACAATTGCAGGAGCTGGCAGGGAATCTGTCAGGTGGAAATTTGCAAAAGCTGATCGTAGCAAGGGAGCTGGGACATGAAACCCCGTTTTTGATTGCAGCTGAGCCTACGCGAGGGGTGGATATCGGTGCCATGGAGTACATCCATCAGGCACTGATCGAAAAGCGCAATCAGGGAGACGGGATCCTGCTCGTCTCCTCCGAGTTGTCCGAAATTCTCGCCTTGTCTGACAGAATTTTGGTCATGTATAAAGGGCGAATCGCTGGAGAGCTGTCACGCCTAGAGGCAACCGAAGAAAAAATCAGCGTGATCATGGCGGGAGGAAGCATTCATGGCAGCAATCAAAGAGCTATCTAAGTCATTGGTTCAGCCGTTCTTGGCTGTCGTCATCGGTTTGGTGACCGGGGCACTGGTTATTGCTGCCGTTGGCGAATCGATCTTGGGAACCTACCAGGAAATGTGGAAAGGGGCCTTTGGCAGTTTTTATTTCTTAACGTCTACCTTAGCGAGAGCCACACCTATCATGCTGATTGCCTTGGGTCTTTCCCTCGCATTTCGGGCAGGGGTATTCAACCTGGGGGCGGAAGGGCAAATGGTGCTGGGTGCCGTCAGTGCTGCGTTAGTCGCGATCTATTTGCCAGCGCCGGGAATGATCAAAATTGTGGCGGGTATTTTCGCGGGAATGGCGGTTGGCGGGTTCTGGGCATTGTTACCGGGCTTTATGGAAGCACGCTTTCGCATTCCGTTGCTCATCTCTACGTTGCTCTTTAACTATATTGCGGTATTGTTTGCGAGCTATCTGGTGACAGAGCCATTCCGGGATCGCTCGGGTTCTGCGGCACTGGCACAGACCGTCATGCTGGAGAAAAGCGCTTGGCTTCCGAAGCTGTTTGCGGGAATGAGCGTGCATGCAGGGTTTTTGTTTGCGATTGTTGCAGCGCTCTTGTTGTTCTGGGTCCTTCGTTTTACGCCTTTTGGCTATGAAGTGAAGATGCTGGGTCAAAACTCGCTGTTTGCTCAATACGGAGGAATTAATCGGATTCGGGTGATGCTGACAGGGATGTTTGCCAGTGGTGGATTGGCTGGCTTGGCGGGAACCGTCGAGGTAATGGGAGCGCACTATCGTTTTGTAGACGGTGCCCTGACTGTACCGGGCTTCGCCTGGACGGGCCTGATGGCAGCTCTGCTTGCGAACTCGCACCCGCTTGGCATCATTGTGACTTCGATCCTGCTTGCTGCTTTTCAGACAGGAGCCATGGGTGTAGAGCGCAATACGGATGTGCCGCTGGAGCTGGCAAGTGTTATACAAGCCGTATTGATATTGTTCATCTCCGCCAAGTTCAGCTATGACTGGTGGAAAAAGCGGAAGGCAAAAGGAGGGGAATCGCATGGAACTCTTTGATTGGTCCCTCCTCAGTTCTACCATTCGGATGGTCACGCCGATCTTGTTGGCAGCTTTGGGTGGAGCGCTCTGCGCACGTGTCGGAATTTTTAATGTGGGCTTGGAGGGATTGGTACTGGTCGGTGCCTTTTCCGCGATTGTTGGCAATCATTTTACCGGGAACCTCTTTCTGGCCGTTTTGATTGCAGCGCTGGTCAGCATCGTCTTTTCGCTCTTATTCGCGTACATGACGATCAAGCTTAGGGCGAATGAAATCGTCGTCGGCGTGGCAATTAACTTTCTCGCGCTGGGGTTGACGACATTTGCACTGCGGGCGATCTTCGGTGTCAAAGGTGCGTTTTACGATAAGGATATGGCTGGCTTGCCGACCGTCGAGATTCCTTTCATTCACGATATTCCGGTCATCGGAGGCATTGTCTCCGGTCATTCGCCACTCGTGTATTTTGCGTTTTTGGCTGCCATTCTGCTGTATGTGTTCTTTTATCGGACGGTTACGGGCTTCCGCGTCCTCGCGGTTGGTCTGAACCCCGTTGCGGCACGTAGTCTCGGTCTGAAAGTGACGGGGCTTCAGGTGCTGGCGATTGTGATGAGTGGCGCTTTGTGCGGGATTGCAGGGGCGCAGCTTTCATTGGGGCAAGTCACGATGTTTACAGAAGGGATGACGGCTGGTCGTGGCTTTATCGCATTGGTAGCGATGATGATGGGGCAGTCGCATCCACTCGGTATTTTGGCTTCGAGCCTTTTGTTCGGGTTGATGGATGCCCTTAGTATCCGTTTGCAGGGCTTTTCGCTTCCGACGCAATTTACGGCAATGCTGCCATACGTGCTGACGATTGCGGCGATGTTCTTTTTGAAGAACAAGAGTCAGATCGGCAGCGATAATCAGCAGAGCACCCGTTAAACATAGACCATATAGACAGCGGAGACAGGGGGAAATGCGATATGAACAAGGCAGATCGGATCAAAAAAATGAAAGTACCCGCCCCAGTGGAACCGGGACTCGCCAGACGACTTCCGCCGGGACAAATCCTGACAGAGCGTTTTCCCATTTTGCATGAGGGGGACGTGCCGGTGTATGACATGAACGAATGGACGCTGCGTGTTTTCGGGGAAGTAGACCGGGAAGTGACGCTCTCCTACGACGAGATCATGGCGATGCCGCAGGTGACAGTGACGAGCGACATTCACTGCGTGACGCGCTGGTCCCGTTTTGACAATGCGTTTACAGGCGTGCGTTTTCGTGATTTTTTACAGGCGATTGGCGTGACTCCGCAGGCGAACTTCGTCATGCTGCACGGTGATCACGACTATACCGCCAATGTGCCGCTTGCTGATCTGGAGCGTGATGATGTGTTGCTGGCTCACTCCTTTGACGGAGAACGACTGACGGACAAGCACGGCTGGCCGCTTCGCCTGGTTGTTCCACATTTGTATTTCTGGAAAAGCGTGAAGTGGATCAGAGGAATTGAATTTATGACGGAAAACAAGCCCGGCTTCTGGGAGCAAAATGGTTTTCACTTGATCGCAGACCCGTTCCGCGAAGAGCGGTTCTCCGGTGAAGCATTGCCGATCCCAGAGGATGAGTGGGAGAAAAAGGAGTTCGATTGAGATGTTGACAAATCTAAAGGTAGATCCAGAACAACTGCCCAAGCGCATCATCGTGTGCGGTGATCCAAAACGTGCGGCCTTGATTGCATCGAAACTCGATGATCAGCGTCAAATCGGGGAAAACCGTGAGTATCACAGCTATGCGGGTACGTGGAGAGGCGTCGAGGTAGCGGTTGTGAGCCATGGGGTAGGCGCACCGGGAGCAGCCGTATGCTTCGAGGAGCTGGCGAAGGGCGGCGTTCAGGTCATCATTCGCGTAGGAACTGCCGGGTCATACCAAAAGGAAATTGAGACAGGTAGCCTCGTCATCAGCTCCGCGGCAGTTCGCCAAGACGGCTTGACCAGTCAGTTGGTTCCGGCGGGCTTCCCGGCTGTTGCCAATCGCCATGTCGTGGACGCGCTCGTACAAGCAGCGGGAGCAAATGCATCAGACTTGAAAGTATTCGAAGGAATCACGCTGACACTCGATGTCTTTTACAGTGGGGTGTTGGAATTTCCGCACAAGCTATACCAAAAAGCTGGCGTTTTGGCCGTCGAAATGGAAAACACCGCCCTGTTCGTGATTGCGGCGCTTCGCGGAATGAAGGCAGGCTCTATTTTGGCGATTGACGGATATGCCGATGCAGACTTGCTCGAATCGTATAATCCGCACACCGATGTGATGGCAAAAGCCATTGAAGCAGAAGCGTTGATCGCATTGGATGCGGTTATTACGGTTTCCCAGTAACAATAGGTAAGCCCAGGACGATTACGGGTCCTGGGCTTTTTTGTATTTTTAAAAGGCATCGATGAACCAACAAAGCTGGCGAGAAGAAAAAGCACAGAGCTCGTAGACCTTGACATCGCCAACCCAGTCGGAACTTCAAAAAGGGGACCCGCTTGTCGAACACTTCTTCCTTGAGAAACTTCCGCCCGGTAGGGTGGCTTTGGCTCGACGGTCCCCTTTTTGAAGTGTAGACGGCCAGTGAATCCCCCTTGCGGGCGTGTCAGAGTCGAAGAGAACTGTGCTTTTTCTTCTCCTCCCCTATGTTGACTCAAACCAAAGTGATCATTCCTCGTTAAAACGATCCAACATAGAAATCGTATCAATCAAGTGATTGTTAAAAATTTGTCTCGCCACACTCAATAGCTCGATGATCATCGGATCACGCAGCGAGTAGGTGACTTTGTTTCCGTCCTTCGTTCCGTACACGATATTGTTGTTCCGCAAAATGGCCAGCTGTTGGGAAACAGCGGAGCCTTCACTCCCGATGAGAGTCTGAAGCTCGTTTACATTCCTATCTCCTTCCGCCAGCAGCTCCAAAATCCGAATCCGCAGGGGATGACCCAACGCCTTGAAAAAATTCGCTTTAAATTGCTGTAGTTCCAAATTCAATGATAGGTTCCTCCGATCGTAACATCATGTGGAAGTTTCAGTAGGAGCGGACAGGCGCGTGCATTCGCGAAAGGCAAAATGCTTGCATCCGAGGCACTTCCCTGTGTCTAGTAAACTGAGGGCATACGCTATCGCGTCCCCAGTATGAGCAAAAAAGTGAGCTTCGCCTACGAGGCCATATAGTCCCGTACGCTGCAAGATTTTCTTAGGGCCAGATTGGATTCCGGAGATAAGGACTGTTGTGCCTTGGTCCATGCATTGTTTCACAATCCTGGACAAATTCGCTTCCCCTGTCATGTCCATCAGAGGGACTTTTCCCATCCGCAGCAGCAATACCTTTGGCTGTCGCTGAAGGGTTTGAGTAAGGGAGCTTTCAAACAAGTCGGCATCCCCGAAAAAAAGTGGGCCCTCAATTGTGTAGATGCTGATTTGTGGGCAGTCATGCTCCTCGGTAACCATATGCGGCATGACTTTGTCGTGGTTAGACGAGGGATCAGGCAATACCTGAGCTACCCGCAAGCTATCGCGCGTTCGTTTGACAAACAACAGGATAGATAGTACCAATCCCACTTCAATAGCAACGGTTAAATTGGTGAAAACGGTCAAAAGGAAGGTGAGCACCAGTACAAGAGAATCGCTCGTCTTCACTTTGACGATGTAGGCAAATTCCTTGCGCTCACTCATATTCCAGGCAACCAGCATCAAGATCGGCGCCATACTCGCCAACGGAATATGCGAGGCGTAAGGGGCGAACAGCACGAGGATGAGCAAAACGACCAGACCATGAATGATGCCAGACATGGGGGAGGTTGCCCCGGTTCGAATGTTGGTGGCTGTTCTCGCAATCGCGCCAGTAGCAGGAATTCCCCCAAATAACGGGGTCAAGATATTGGCAATGCCTTGGCCGATTAATTCCCGATTGCTGTTGTGGCGACTCCGTGTCATCCCATCGGCGACGACGGCAGATAATAAAGACTCTATCGCTCCTAGTATAGCAATGATCAGGGCTGGACTCAGTAACTTTTGGACACGTTCCCATGTGATTTCAGGAAAATGAAAGCCGGGTAATGTACTCGGTATCTCTCCAAAGGTGGAGCCAATCGTCGCTACCTTTCCTTCTAAAAAGAGGACAGAAACGACACTGGAGACTACGAGTCCAACGAGAGAGGCCGGTATACTTCGGAAGAATCGGGGAGTCACCAAAATAAGGGCGAGACTCAAAATAGCGATGGCTACGCTGTATAGATTAATTGTGTTCAGATGAAGAATGATTTCCCCCATGTTGGACAGAAAATCTTCATGTCTTTGCAACTGCTCCAGTCCGAGAAAGTTGGCAATTTGACCGGAGAAGATGATAACGGCAATCCCCGAAGTAAATCCGATGATGACGGGGCGCGGAATGAATTTGATCAGTCCTCCCAGCCGTAGAACCCCCATGAGAACAAGGAGAATCCCTGCCATGAAGCCAGCGAGGAGCAAGTCTGCATAACCATATTGCATGACGATTGCAAATAATATCGGGATAAAAGCACCAGTAGGTCCACCGATTTGATAGCGGGAACCGCCAAATAGAGAAATCAAAATCCCGGCGATAAAGGTCGTGTAAATTCCGTACTCAGGCTTTACTCCGGAGGCGATAGCAAATGCCATCCCCAATGGTATCGCGATAATACCGACGATTACCCCTGATACACAGTCTTTTCGAAAGGAAACGAGATTGTAGCCTTCGAATCTTGGTGCCCACTTCATGATTGCAACCCTTCTTTTCGTATTTTCGAATATTTGATTATTTGAATATAGATGGATCATACATCCGCTCTTCCATTCCGTCAATTCCATCCTTACATGAACTTTTCCGTTTATTAACATTCCCTTCAAGATTCCTTAACGCTCGTACAGTACCATTCAAAGTAACAAGTGAACACATCCCTTCGGTTGGAGCCATGGAGAAACCCCCGACAGCCTTTCCAAGCACTTTCATCGAGAGTTCTTTGGCATTGTCATGTCGCAGGGTTTTTTGTCTTGGGCATAAGGAGGCGTAACGAGTGAACCGGGAACAGTTTCGTGCAAGACTGGCACAGTACAAGCTAATCGCTTCTGTAAAAGAAGCGAAGCACCTGGAAAAAGCGGCAGAGGCAAATTTGAGTGCTGCGGTACTCTCGATTGGCAACATTGGTGTGATTAAAGGCTACGTGGATTATTTTAAGGCGAAAAATATCCCTGTATTTCTTCATTTGGAGCGGATTGGCGGAATCAGTCATGACAGGGAAGGCATTGCATTTCTGGGGCATTACGTTAAGCCAGACGGGATCGTCACTACGCGCAACACACTGGTCAAGCTGGCGAAAAAGCAAGGCCTGCTGACGATTCAGCGTTTGTTTTTGGTCGATAGCGACTCGATTAAATCAGGCCTAACCTCCCTGCAAGATACACAGCCTGACGCTGTTGAGCTGATGCCTGGTTTGCTGCCGGAGTTTATCGAAGAATTTCGAAGTGTGATCGATACCCCGATCATTTCTGGCGGGCTAATTCGCAAGCGGGAACAGATGGAGGAAGTATTAAAGCATGGAGCGACAGCTGTTTCAGTCGGAAGTCCCCTGCTGTGGAAGGAGTGTAAGAACCTTGATTCAAGCGTTGTTATTTGATTTGGACGGGACCTTGCTGGACAGTCGGGATGCGGTCGTGGATGCCGTTGCTTTTACGGCTGAGCAGTACGCACCGGGACATTTTAGCAGGGAAGAGCTTCTCGCCCGTTTTGGAGAATCGTTTGATGATTTTTTGGCGGCCGTTGCTACAGCAGCAGGCGTTCCTGACAAAAAGGAAGTGCTGCAGAGATACTTCGCCTATGTACGGGAGCATCATGAAGAACACGTCAAACTGTTTCCGTTTGTCCGCGAAGGGTTGGAAAAGCTAAAGGCGGCGGGCTTTGCAATGGCGATCGTCACGAACAAGCAACGGGAGTTTACATTGGCTGGTCTGGAGATGGCGGGGATTGAGCATCTGTTTGAGGCAATCGTCACCGTCGATGATGTATCGCGAGGCAAGCCGTCGGCTGAGTCTGTACAAAAAGCGCTGGGAGCGCTAAGCAAACGTCCCGAGCAAGCCATGATGATCGGTGACAGTCGCTATGATGTACTGGCTGCGGTAGGAGCGGGTGTGCAATCTGTCGTGCTGGAGTGGTACGGACAAGAGAAATGGCCCTACGCTTCTCCGGATTACCGCTACGCCGATTTCGAGACATTTGTTACGGAGATGCTGGCCGCAAAGGCACAAGGAGGGAAATAAAAGCAGATGGCACGTGTGGTGTTGGAGAAGGTAACGAAAGCCTTTCAGAATCAAAGTGTGGTCAAAGGATTAGATTTGGTCATTCCAGACGGCTCCTTTACGGTTCTGGTAGGTCCGTCCGGCTGTGGGAAATCAACCACACTCAGGATGATTGCTGGCTTGGAAACAGTGACGGACGGCAAAATCATAATCGGTGATCAAACGGTGAACCAATTGCCACCTGGCAAGCGTGATATTGCGATGGTTTTTCAAAATTACGCTCTCTACCCAACAATGAACGTGTACGACAATATCGCCTATGGCTTGAGAAACCGAGGAACGTCGAAAAAGGAATGTCAGGTGCTAGTAGAGGAGATCGCGGAAATCGTCGGGCTAACCGATTATCTCAAACGCAAGCCTTCTCAGCTCTCCGGTGGTCAAAGGCAACGTGTTGCACTCGCGCGGGCCATGGTGAAAAAGCCAAAGGTCTTCCTGATGGACGAACCGCTCTCCAATCTCGATGCGAAGCTGCGAAATCAGATGCGTGTGGAATTGACGAGCCTGCACAAGCAGCTCGGTAGCACCTTCATCTACGTGACGCATGATCAGGTCGAGGCGATGACCATGGGCGATCAGATCGTCGTCATGAATGACGGTCACATTATGCAAGTAGCGACCCCGATGGATTTGTATCAGGAGCCGGAAAATCTGTTTGTTGCCCAATTTATCGGTTCTCCGCCGATGAATATTGTTTCTGCGGAGGGCAAGAGTGAGCACGTATGGGGATTCCGCCCGGAAAAAGCAGTGTTGTTGCCTGCTGCTGTCAATGCCATCACGAGCGAAGAGATGTGGAACGCACGGGGTCAGGTCGTATCCAGGGAAATTCTCGGCTCAGACACGCTCCTTCACGTGGAGACGGAAAAAGGCAGGGTCATCGTCAAAGCGGACTCGGAGGTCGCGATGCAGGTCGGCTCCTCAGTCACGGTCACTGTACCGTGGGAGTACATCTATGTGTTCGAAAAAGGGAGCGGAAAACGAGTAGGTCGCATGAGTGGACGAGTGCCTGTATCGACACGCGCAGGAGGGGATAACTGATGCGAAAGGCGGCAACTGTACAGGAGTTGCCGGGTGTAAGCCAGTCAAGAAAAGAAGTGAGTTCACAGGCATCTGCATGGTCTGACCTCGCATCCCGGCTGCGTCCGTACTTGTATCTGGCACCCGCATTGATTTGCTTTGTCCTGTTCTTCTTTTACCCGATTGGCTCGATCATTTATTTGAGCTTTCAGGACTGGTCATTGATCAATTTGGAGCAAATGGAATGGGTAGGCTTGCAAAACTATCAGGACTTGATGGTGGACGGAGATTTTCATCAAGTATTGGGGAATACCGCGGTCTTTACCATTGCGACAGTGGGGATCGGCTTGACGCTATCCTTCCTGCTCGCCCTGTGGCTGAACAAAAAGGCAAAGGTGTACGGCATTATTCAGGCGACTGTTTTTAGTCCTCACATCATTTCGCTGGTATCTGTCTCGATGCTGTGGATGTGGCTGATGGACCCGCAGTTTGGCCTGTTGAACGCAGGACTGGAAGCGGTCGGATTGCCTGCGTATACGTGGCTGACTGATCCGAAAAGCTCCTTGCTGTCACTGATTATCGTCAGCATTTGGAAAGGTGTCGGCTATAACACGCTCATTTTCATCGCAGGATTGCAAAGCATTCCGGGCGATATATACGAGGCAGCAGCGCTCGATCAATCGCCGTGGTGGCGGACGCTGAGACGAATTACGATACCGATGCTGTCGCCGACCATTTTCTTTTTGCTCATTATCAATACGATCTCATCCTTCCAAGCGTTTGACACGATTGCCATTATGACGCAGGGTGGTCCAATCAATAGTACGAACATGCTTGTCTACTACATTTACGAGCAGGGCATGGACTTCTACAATGGCGGGATTGCTTCGGCTGCCTCTGTCATTTTGCTGATACTAGTAGGGATTTTAACAGCTGTACATTTCTTGGTGATGTCCAAGCGCGTGCATTATCGCTGATGAACTCGTGAGAAAGGAGGAGCAGCATGTATCGAGTGGTTTTGGCTTCACGCAAGACTGTAGAATGGATTGGACTTTTGCTCGTAGCTTTCCTGTTT
The DNA here is from genome assembly GCF_013284365.1 of Brevibacillus sp. RS1.1. NCBI lineage: Bacteria > Bacillati > Bacillota > Bacilli > Caryophanales > Paenibacillaceae > Brevibacillus > Brevibacillus sp. RS1.1. The sequence continues at coordinate 252,988 of NZ_JABSVA010000004.1, read as the reverse complement.
GTGTTCCCGTTTCTGTGGATGGCATCGACGGCCTTCAAAACGATGCGGGAGGTACTGCAATTTCCCCCGACGCTTTTGCCTGAGACGTGGGAGTGGAGCAACTTCGCCCAAGCCTGGGAATCTGGTCCGTTCCTTATGTATACGTGGAACAGCATTCTGGTTGCCGTAGGGATATTGATCCTGCAATTTTTAACGGCGGTACCTGCGGCTTACGCTTTTGCACGCTATAAGTTTCCCGGTCGCAATCTGTTGTTTGGTCTAGTTTTGATTGTCTTGATGATTCCCGGACAAGTCATCTTTTTGCCAATCTACGTGCAATTGAGCGGTTGGGGACTCGTCAACACGCTGTGGTCGCTCATCCTGCCGTACGCAGCCAGTGCTTTTGGAATCTTCCTACTCAGGCAAGCATTCATGCAGGTTCCCGATGAAGTGATTGAGGCAGCACGTCTGGATAACGCGTCCGAATGGAAGATCATGTGGACGATCATGGTGCCGATGGCGAAGCCGGTGCTGGTCACTTTTGGACTATTTAGCTTTATTTATCACTGGAACGACTATTTCTGGCCGCTGATTATGACCAACAGCGACGAGGTGCGCACCTTGCCGATCGGAATATCGAGCTTGCACATGTCCGACGGTGGAACCTTGTGGAACGTCATGATGGCAGGCAACATGATCCTCATTCTACCGATTCTCGTGATTTTCTTCGTGGCACAACGGCATATTATCAAAGCGTTCATCTATCAATCCAAATAATAAAAGTGAGCTCTTAGGGAGGAAATCAAACCATGTTTTCATTGAAAAGAACTGGAACGATTCTATGTGCATTGACTATCGGTTTGTCAGGAGTATTGGCTGGATGCGGATCATCTAGCAAAGAACAGTCTGCTAGTACAGGTAGCACTTCTCAGCCTGCAGCGTCTACAGCATCCAGTGGCCCTGTCCAAATTGATTTCTGGTATGCGTTGGGTGGCGTTCGTGGGAAAACCATCGAGGATATGGTCAAAAAATTCAATGAAACACATAAAGATATTATCGTCAAACCAGCCTACCAAGGGGCGTATCAAGAGAACCATTCCAAAGTATTGGCATCTGTAGCAGCGAACAATAATCCAGATGTCACGATGGTCGAGATCGCTTCGATCGCGGCATTTGCAGATGCAAAGGTTTTGGAAGATTTGACACCTTACTCCCAAGGGGATGAAAAGAAGTACATTCCAGGTCTCATGAAAAACTCTTATTGGAATGACAAACTGTACGCAGTACCATTTAACCGCTCCACTCCACTGCTGTACATCAACCGCGATATGTTAAAAGAAGCAGGGCTTGATTCGAACGGTCCGAAAACATGGGATGAGCTCGTCAGCTTCTCGCAAAAGCTGAGCAAAAAAGAAGGAGACAAAATTACCCGGTACGGCTTCTCTACACCAGTTGATATTTGGTTCTACGAAGCGCTCGTTTTCCAAGGCGGGGGCAGCATCCTGAGTGAGAACGGCAAAGAGCTGACGATCAACAACGAAGCAGGAAAAGCACCACTTGAGCTCTGGTCCAAAATGGTGAAGGAAGGCATCATGAAAAACCCTCCAGGAGAAAACTACAATGCGTGGGATGTAGCGGAGCAAGACTTCTTGAATCAAAAAGTAGGCATGATTTTTACATCGACAGGCTCCTTGACGGAATTGAAGAAAAATGCCAAATTTGACATGGGTGCAGCCTTCCTTCCGGCCAATAAAAACTTTGGTACGCCAACGGGCGGCGCGAATCTCGTGATGCTGGCGAAGTCGACTGACGCAGAGAAAAAGGCAGCGTGGGAATTCATGAAGTGGATGACCGATACCGAGCAAACGGTTCCGTGGTCGATCGCTTCCGGTTATATGCCTGTTACGACAGAAGCAATTGATTCGGCTGAAATGAAGGCATTCTATGAAAAAGATCCAAACTTCAAGGTCGCGGTAGATCAGCTGCAATACGGCTATCCTCGTCCAATGGCTCCAGGCTACAAAGAATTGCAGGATGTGATTCAAAAAGAACTGCAACGTGCGATGCTTGGCCAAGCGACAGTAGATGAAGCGATGCAGACGGCAACGGAAAAAGGCAGCAAGCTTTTGAAAAAATAATAGAAACGAAATGATAGAGGAGCTGGCGAAATGAACATTTGTATGGCACATCGCGGGTGGTCAGGCAAAGCCCCGGAGAATACAATGACAGCGATTCGACTGGCTTTGGCAGAGCCAGCTATCAAAGCAATGGAAATTGATGTACAGCTGACGCGTGACGGTGTTCCGGTGCTGATTCATGACTTTACGCTGGAGCGCACGACCAATGGCCGCGGTCTGGTCATGGATCGTACCTTGGCAGAGCTGCGTGAGCTGGATGCAGGGAGCTGGTTTGGCGACAAGTTTGCGGGCGAGCGAATCCCTACACTGGAGGAAGCGCTGATCGCAGTAAAAGGTCGCTGCACGCTAAATATCGAGTTGAAAGCAACAAGTGATATGTACCCGGAAATTGCTGAAAAGGTGCTCGCGCTTGTAGAAAAGCACGGAATGAAGCAAGAGGTGTACCTGACTTCATTTGATCATGATCTGATCCGTCACGTTCGCACGCTCGATCAAGAAGTGCAGACAGGTCTGATTGTATATGGTCGCCCTGTACTCATGCTGGAACAGATGGAGGCAGCAGGTGCTACGATCCTCTCCATGGGATATCCGTTTCTGAATCGTGAGCTAACAGTAGCCGCGATTGAAAAAGGCTTCAAAGTCATTGCGTGGACGCTGGATGATCCGAAACATATCCGCGAAGTCATTTCGTGGCATCCTCAGGTTCAAATTTGCACGAATCATCCTGACCGGATGTGGGAGTTTGTATAAGCACAAGCAGGAAAGAGCCGCCGAGCAATTTGCAAGGCGGCTTTCCTTTTTTGTTGTTGGACTAAATTTTGAATTTGCTTACATGAGATTGCAGTTCTTCGGCTATTCTTGCCAAAGAAGTAGATGATGAACTGACTTCTTCCATAGCTGCCAGCTGTTCTTCTGTGGCGGCCGATACGCTTTGTGTTCCGTCAGCAGAATTCTCCGCTACTTCTTCAATGACACTAACCAACTCTACCACCTGTTTGGTGCCAAAAGACATTTGCTCAGAGTAGGCCTTTACTTCTTGAATTTGTCTTGCCACCTGCGTGACAGCATCTTGGATCTGCTCGAAGGACTTGCCTGCATTGTTAACGACCGTAAGTCCAGTGGCGACCTCTTTGGTGCCTTGTTCCATCGATAGGACAGCCTGGTTTGACTCGAGCTGAATCGTCGTAATCAACAGTTTGATCTGTTGCGCGGATTGTGCGGACTGCTCAGCCAATTTGCGAACCTCGTCTGCCACAACGGCGAAGCCGCGCCCTTGTTCACCGGCTCTCGCCGCTTCAATCGCTGCGTTTAGCGCTAACAGATTTGTTTGTTCAGCAATGGCGGTGATGACTTGTACGATTTGTCCGATTTCCTGTGAGCTGTTTCCTAATCGTTTGACGATATCGGCAATGTTGCCGACAGTATTCTCGATCGATTGCATCTGGCTGATAACGACCTGAAGGGCCTGATTGCCTTCCACGGCAATTTGGGAAGCGCCCAAAGCTGATTCGGCAGCTTGCTGTGCATTCGTGGCAACCTGCTGAGCCCCTGTCGATACGCCTTGAATTGCGGTGACACTTTCCTCTACACTCTTCACTTGTTTTTCCGCACCGTAAGCTACTTCCTGAATCGTTATGGCGATTTGCTCGGTAGCCTTGCTCGTGTGGTCAGCGTTGACCGACAATTCCTCTGCGGAAGAAGCAAGATCTGAAGCCGTATCATTTACTTGTTGAATAATCGTTCGCAGGTTGAGCACCATTGTGTTTACTGATTGGGATAGCTGTCCAACCTCATCCTTGGTTCGAATTTGCAAGGGCTGTACAGTCAGTTCACCCTCGGAAATACGGTTAGCCACGGTGGCAACTGCTGCAATAGGGCGTGAGATTTGCCGGGAAACAGCGTAGGCGATTGCGATCACAACAGCAACAACAACGATGACAATGATCCTAACCATGGTGGTAACGGAAGAAACCGCGGACGTTATGGATTCGACTGGGATATGCAGATACAAACCAAAGTTGGTCTTGGGAATCGGGGAGTAGGTGACAACGTATTCCTTACCATTGTCCGAGTAGCTGTATGAGCCCTTTTCCGTTTTTCCTGATTTCAGGATTTCCATTAATGATTGCGGCAGACCGGATTCCGCAAGCGGTTTGCCGATCAGATCCTGGGTAGGATGGTATTGAATTTGATCCTTGTTATCAACGAGAATCGGATAACCATCGTTGCCTACTTTCAAATCTTTGAGAAAGGTAGCTGTGAAGTCATCTACATTGACGAGCCCGGTCAAGACACCAAGCTTCTCGTTGTTTTTCCCTTTTACAGGGGAAGCGACGATGATAGAGCGATTGCCGGTTGTCTTCGCAACAAGAACATCGGAGAAGCTGGGCTTGTCCTGCATACCGTCTTTGAAGAATTGGCGCTCGCCAAGATTGATTCCAACGCTTTTGGGGAACGTATCAGCCGTTACTTTTCCATCGCTTGCGATAAACGTATTTCCGTCATACAGCTTCATTTCCTCGGTAAACTTGCGAATGAATTCATTTTTTGCTGCTGCATCATCGGATTGAATATCCGAGGTGCGGGCTAAAACTTGAATTTCTGTCATACGCCGGTCCAGATATTGATCCATAGCTATGGCTGTACTGGAAGTAAGGTCAACATAGGATGATTTTTGTTTATCAATGAGAATGGATGAAAAGCTGTTCGTGATAAACAACGAAACGGCAGTAAGTGGAATGACAGCCACGACGAGAAACCAAAGAATCATTTTGTTCCTGAGCTTGTTGAACAAAAACATAGGTTTGTCCACTCCTAATCCGTGAATGCGAAATAGAAACAGTCAGACTGCTGAGATGAGCTCAGCAGTCTGACAAAATATTAATAGCCCATTGCTGCGCCTTCACCGCGAGGGTCAGCACCGCCAAATTTTACATTGGTTTGCGGGTCAATCAGGATTGCGCCGGACTGTCCCATCGCATCGGTATAGGCTGCTTCAAGCTTTTCGACTGGATGCCCACGTTTAATGAGCTCGTCCAGGACTTCTTGAGGGATGCGGCTTTCCACCTTGAGATTGTTGGAAGCAGATCCCCAGTTGCGCCCATGCAGCCATCTTGGCGCTTCGATTGCGTCTTGCACGCTGAAACCAAAGTCGACGATGCGTGTGACGAGAGCGGCTTGCGTTTGCGGCTGACCTTCTCCCCCTTGTGTTCCGTAAAGAAGATAAGGCTTGTCCCCTTTAAAGAGCATAGCTGGGTTAATGGTGTGGAAGGTGCGTTTTCCTGGTTCCAAGTGATTGATGTGTTTGGAATCCAGAGAGAAGTAGCTTCCGCGGTTTTGTAAAAGGACACCCGTATCTTTCGCTACGATGCCAGAACCCCAGTCAAAGTAGTGACTCTGAATGATGGACACGGCATTTCCATCTTTGTCGACGATCCCGAACCAGGTTGTATCGCCTTTTGGATCAAGCGGTTCTACGGATTTGGCTGCTTGCTTCATATCAATGCGCGCAGCTAAATCCTTCCCGTGCTGCTTGGACAACAGCTCATCCACAGGGATATCCGCAAAGGCAGGGTCAGTCAGCCATTTGTCGCGGTCAGCGAAAGCCTGTTTGGTAGCTTCCACAATCGTGTGGTAGTAATCGGGTGTTCCTTCACCCATGCTCTTGAGGTCAAAGTTATTCAAAACATTAAGAATAGAGAGCGATGCCATGCCTTGGGAGTTAGGTGGAACGTTATACGCTTTGTAGCCACGGTAGTCTACCGTAATGGGATCTGCCCAAGTGGAGGTATGCTTTTCAAAATCTTTCAACGTGAGCAATCCGCCGTTGGCTTTCATGTCTGCTACGATTTTTTTAGCAACTTCTCCTTTATAAAAACCGTCAGCGCCTTTTTTCGCAATGATTCGCAAAGTATTGGCAAGATCCTTTTGTTTGAGAATTTCGCCTGCTGCATAAGGATCGCCGTTGGGCTTCAGGAATGTTTTGCGGAAGCCATCAAAACGTTGAAGATTCTTCAAGTCATTGTCAGTTGGATCTGTCGCGTATTTTGTCCAATATACTTGGTTGGGGGAGACGGGATATCCGTTCTCGGCGTATCCAATGGCAGGCTCCAGCAGTCTGTTCCATTGAAGCTTATTGTTGCCCATGCTTTTATGGGCGTAGTTGTACGCCTCCCACCAGCCGGAGACGACACCAGGGACAGTGTTTGCTGATTCATAACCGCGGGACGGGATTTTTTCGTAGCCTTTGCCTTTGTAATAGTCGATGGTTGCCTTTTCGCCTGCGCGCCCACTGCCGTTCAGCGCCTTCAGCTCTTTTGTTTTGGCATTGTAGATGAGCCAGAAGTTATCTCCGCCAATGGTTGTGTAATGAGGATAGACAACAGCTAAGGTGGAAGCGGCTGTAATAGCAGCATCTACTGCATTTCCACCGTCTTCCAATGTTTTCAGGGCCGCAGCCGTAGCCAGATAGTGAGGAGTCGTCACCATTGCGTTCGGTGACATCGATGTTGGACGGTTAGCAGCTTGTGCTCCAGAGAATGTTGATACCCCGATGACAGCAGTCAGCGCGACGGTCGAGAGTTTCTTCCAGAATGACATTCCTATGAAACCTCCTTCATGATGAAAAGAATAATGATTCATTAAACCGGCTATCCGCTGTTGCCTCACCTCCTTTAAAAGTTAAAAATACACAAACATACAAAAGTAGACAAAAATAGACATTATGAGCGCAAAAAAAGACCAATGATATAGGATCATTGGTCGCGTCCTACATCAATACTTCGGTAGCTGGCAAGCGTGTCCGCTGTTGCGGAGGTAGCCCCTGTAGCTTTGCGTCGCCGGATTTCCCCGGGTATGCCGTTTCGATATCAATGGGTGAAGCATAAAATGACACATATACTGATTCAATCGTTGTGGGAAAATGTTCCTAAAACTCCGTTTGCCAATAATATAGACTATTTACCATTTGTGGTAAATAAGAAAAATATTTTAATCCGGAAAAATAGTTAGGAATGCTATGTATTTTTCGACAGATATTCACACACCTCCTGGGGCAAAGCTGCTTATGATGATAAAAAGGCACATTTGCCAAGGAGTGAAACAAAGACCATGATGCATCCCGATACAGAATTGCGCTATATCAACGATGAGATCGGGTACGGTGTGTTTGCGACAAGGTTTATCCCAAAAGGAACGATTGTATGGGCACAGGATGATTTGGACCAAGTATTGGACCCTGCATTTGTGGAAAGACTTGACTCATTACGAAAACAGGACGTACAAAAATATTCGTTTAAGAACCAGTTCGGAAAGTATATTCTTTGTTGGGATAAGGCAAGGTACGTGAACCACAGCTTTCATGCGAATTGTGTGCCGACCATGTATGATATGGAATTGGCTGCACGGGATATTTTTCCGGGCGAAGAGCTAACTGATGATTATGGAACGTTAAATTTGGATGAACCTTTTGAGTGTTTGCCCGAGTCCGACACGGACCGCTCCCGTGTAATGCCCGATGATTTGCTTCGGTATTACCCGCAGTGGGATCGGATTGCAGCGGAAGCATTCCAACGGTTCAATCATGTTGAACAGCCTTTGCTGCATCTGATTCCCTCGAAGCATCTCGAAACGATTCGTGGGATTACGGAGCAGCGCTTAGCCATTGATTCTGTTATTCACCTGTATTGCAGGTCACAATGGCAAACGGGGCAGCAATGGGAGACGTGAGCGGGTCGGTCAACGACCCGATTTTGTTGAACTCTGGGAAGAGAATCAGTATTATGGAGTGTAAAGGTGAAGTGAAAGGTTGATTTCATTGGAAAACAAGGTAGCGGCATCCAATTTTATCCGCAATATCATGATTGATGACTTGCAAGAGGGCAAAGTAAAGGAAATCATTACCCGCTTTCCCCCAGAACCGAACGGGTATCTCCATATTGGACATGCAAAAGCAATCTGCCTCAACTTTGAGTTGGCACGAGAATTCTCCGGCAAGGCCAACCTGCGTTTTGACGATACGAACCCGGTGAAGGAAGACATCGAATACGTAGAAGCCATCAAAAGGGACGTTCAATGGCTTGGCTTCGAATGGGACGGGTTGTTTTTTGCATCTGATTACTTTGAAGAGATGTACAACCGAGCGGTGCTGTTGATTAAAAAAGGTCTGGCTTACGTAGACGATCTGTCTCCTGAAGACATGCGTAAAATGCGTGGAACATGGACAGAGCCAGGCACAGATAGTCCGTTCCGCAGCCGGTCTGTGGAGGAAAACCTGGACCTGTTTGCACGTATGCGCCAAGGGGAATTCAAGGACGGGGAAAAAGTGCTGCGTGCGAAAATCGATATGGCTTCGCAGAACTTCAACATGCGTGATCCGGTTCTGTATCGAATCTCCCATGCAACGCATCACAACACGGGCGACAAATGGTGTATTTATCCGATGTACGACTTCGCTCATCCGTTGGAGGATGCTATTGAGGGCGTGACACACTCCCTGTGCTCGTTGGAATTCGAAGATCATCGCCCGTTATACGACTGGGTAGTCCGCGAGTGCGAAATGGAGAAGGTACCACACCAGTACGAATTTGCTCGCTTGAACCTGACAAACACCGTTATGAGTAAACGCAAGCTGAAACAGCTAGTCGATGAGAATGTGGTAGACGGCTGGGATGACCCGCGCATGCCAACCATCGCAGGCTTCCGTCGTCGCGGCTATACACCGGAAGCGATTCGTACATTCGCTCGTGAAGTAGGAGTAGCGCGCGCGAACAGCACCGTTGACGAGAAAATGCTGGAGTATTTCATCCGTGAGGACCTGAAGCTGAAGGCACCACGTACGATGGCTGTATTGAATCCATTGAAGGTCGTCATCACGAACTATCCGGAAGGACAGGTTGAGATGCTCGAAGCGGAGATCAATCCAGAGAACCCAGAGATGGGCAATCGTGAAATTCCGTTCTCCCGCGAAATCTACATTGAGCAGGACGATTTCATGGAAAACCCGCCGAGCAAGTATTTCCGCTTGTTCCCGGGAAATGAAGTGCGTCTGAAGCACGCGTACTTCATTAAATGCAATGACGTCGTGAAGGATGCCGACGGCAACGTGATCGAGATCCATTGCACGTATGACGCTGAGACGAAGAGCGGCAGCGGTTTTACAGGTCGCAAGGTAAAAGGTACGATTCACTGGGTGGATGCGACCAATGCGGTTCCTGCTGAATTCCGTTTGTACGAGCCATTGATTATGGATGATGAAGACGCGGAGGGTACTTTCCTCGACAACGTTAACCCGAATTCGTTGGAAGTGCTGCAAGGCTACGTGGAACCAAATATGAAAGAAACCAAGCCTCAAGACAAGTATCAATTTTTCCGCCATGGCTATTTCAATGTCGATCCGAAGCATACGACAGATGATAAGCTCGTATTCAATCGGATTGTATCGTTGAAAAGTTCCTTTGAACTGCCAAAAGCATAGGAAATACTCATATAAATCAAGCGCTGCTGTGCATGGAGAACCCGTGTGCAGCGGCGCTTTTTTCTTTCGTGATTATAAATTGGCGTGTATAATTATTCTGTTACAAAAAGGAGGACAGGCAGTGAACGGGAGAGCAGAACTAACACGTAGTTTGAAGTTGCGGCATATTGTCGTAATTGGACTGGGCTACATGGCCCCGATGGCCGTTTTTGACACCTTTGGCATTGTTTCTGGAGAAACGGGGGGGCACGTTCCTGCTGCTTATGCAGTCACACTTCTTGCAATCCTGTTTACGGCAGCAAGCTACGGAAAGATGGTACGGCTATTCCCTTCAGCAGGGACCGCGTATACATATACGCAGCAAACGATCCATCCGTATGCCGGATTTCTGGTAGGCTGGGCGTCCTTGCTGGATTATTTGTTTTTACCGATGATTAACGCCTTGTTGACAGGGGTTTACCTATCATCCGTGTTTCCTGATGTATCGACTGTATGGTGGATTATAGGATTCATTGTACTGGTGACAGGGTTAAACGTATTTCGCGTAACAGTAACCGCATCCGTCAACTCGATTTTGGTGCTGTTTCAAGTCGTGGTCGTCGTGCTGTTTGCGGGATTGGCAATCCGTGGTCTTATGCAAGGTGACGGGCTTGGGCAAGTATTCAACCTGCGACCATTTTTGTCACCGGATATGTCTGTCATTGCACTGCTTTCGGGTGCGTCAATTCTTTGTTTTTCCTTCCTTGGCTTTGATGCCGTGACCACGCTCACGGAGGAAACAGTCGATGCGAAAAAGACGATTCCTCGCGGGATTATGCTCGTAGCACTCGCGGGAGGAGCACTATTTATTACGGCCTCTTATTTCATGCAATCATTATTTCCTGATGTTTCGGTATTATCTGATCCAGAAGCTGCTTCAGCGGAGATTGCGTTGTTTATCGGCGGAACCGTTTTTCAATTGGTGTTTTTGGCCGCCGCCTTGTCCTCAACGCTCGCTTCCGGGCTTGTATCCGTCACGAGTGTCACTCGTTTGCTGTACGCAATGGGCAGGGACGGATTTTTGCCGAAGCGCTGGTTCGGTTATGTACATCCGAAGCTGAGAACGCCCGTGCTTAACGTTTTGCTGGTAGGAGCGTTGATGCTGTTTGCTTTGTACATGGATTTGCTAACCGCCACATCCTTTATTAACTTTGGCGCACTGATCGCCTTTAGCTTTGTGAACATCAGCGTAATGGCGTATTATTTCCGCAAACAAAAGAACAAGTCTATCAAGGATTGGTGGGGCTTCGTGTTGTCACCACTCATCGGGACAACGTTCATCGCCTTTTTGTGGGTCAACCTAGAAGCAACGTCCATGATGCTGGGCTTGCTATGGAGCTCTGTCGGCCTGATCTATTTGTTGTATTTGGTGAAGGTTAAGAAAACCAATTTGGAAATGGTAAAATTTGAGGAGTAACATGTGGAACACAAAGAGCCCTACTCCCATTATTGGATGTAGGGCTACCTTTTTACGGATGATTGACTGCTAATCGATTCTCTTTTGTAGGTAAAATCTTTGATGGAAAAGAGGGCAATCATCGAGTACACCATGTATCTCGTACCCGTGTTTTACATAAAAGTCCTTTGCTTGAAAATCAAAAGTATCTAAATGAATCAAATGAATTCCATACTCTCTAGCTGTGTTTTCAATTTCAAGAAGAAGCTTGCTTCCCAATCCGTTCTTTCTCAAATCATCTCTGACCCATAAAGCATCAATGTACAAACATCTCCAAGAATAGTACACACAGTTTATTCCTGCAATGATATTGCCATCTTCATCACGAACGTGTTTATTGATTTTTGAAAAAGGAACGGTCAGTTCAAATGGAACATTCGATTCATTGTATTCAACTATTCTTTGTTCAATAAAACCTGCGTCATCTTTCGTGCTTTCTCTGACTAAATATTGTCCCATGATAACTCCTTTATTTCGTTATCTTGAATATTTGATTAAACGTAACTCCCAGTTCAGTGTTTGACTACTAGTATATCACGGGTGTATGGAAGACACCGTATCACGTGGCTTTGGTAGGAGAAAAACAATCAGCTCGCAGAGGGAACAGGAGAAATAAGCGAAGATCTTAGGGACACCGACCGAGACGCAATGCTAAAAGCGAAACACGCCCTTAGCGTCCACCTCTGAAACACATCCTGAACCGACCACTTTGGACGCGGTTTCGCTTTTTGCATGGAGTCGTGCAGTCAATCCCCCAGGGGGTGGCCCTAGAAGCTGAGCGTTTTCTCCTGTTTCCTCCCCACCACGACAGCCTGAACAAAGAGGTATTTTACCAACCCTCTTCTAGACGATCAAGTAAAGAGAGAGTAAACTTGGCAAAGGCTTTCGCATGCTCATATTGGCGTGCTGATCCCGAGACGTATTTAGTAAGGAGGCAGGCAAAATGAACGTAGCATTGTTCGCGCAAGTCAATCGTTTGCAGGTAGAAGGAGGCACACTAGAGTACGGCGTAACAGGAAAACCACAAGCACCTACCCTGCTACTTTTGCATGGCATTCGAAACACCAAGCTACTGTTTGCGCCCATCTTGCCAGCATTGGCAGAGCGATATCGGGTAATTGCGGTAGATATCCGTGGTCACGGGAATTCTGTGAGCCATGGTTCCTTTTCATTTGAGCGGATCGTAACAGATTTGATTCAACTTTTGGAGAAAGAACAGCTCGAACAAGTAACAATTGTCGCAGCGTCCTTTTCAGCGGTGCCTGCCCAGATGCTTGCGATTCGCGAACCCAAGCGCGTAGCTTCGCTCGTTTTATTGGATGGAGGCTATTATTCCTTGGGAGAAGCCCCCGGATTCAATCCGGAGAAGGTTGTCGAGCGGCTGGCTACCACGCGTTTTTCTTCCGTAGAGGAGGCCGAAAGGCAGTTCGCAGAGCGATATGGTACGAGCGTGATGCCAGAGGGGTGGATGCGAGAGGAGCTTGTGAAAAAGGAAGACGGAAGCTACGGATACCGTTTGCCGAGGGAAGCGTTTTTGACCTATTTCCAAGAGTACACCGTCCATAGCAAACCGGAATTGTTTCAACAGCTAACATGCCCCGTGCTATTATTGCTGGCTGACGACAGCTTATTTTCAAAAGAAGAGCAGCAGTTTCATCGACAGGCAGTTGCCACCTATCAAGGAATAGTGAAGCAGGCCAAGGTGAAAATGATATCGAAGGCACAGCATTTGCTAATGGTGACGCATCCGCAAGAGACCGTGAACGAAATCCATCATTTTTTATCGAAATAAGGAAGGGACAAGCGAAATTGCTTGTCCCTTTTTCTTTGTTTACCGCTTGGCTTCACGAATGAGCACGTTCAACTGTTCAGCCATGGCTTGTTGATTCTTCTGATCCTTCATTTGTTTTTTCACCGTTTCTAGCGCTTTGATGCCTTTTTTTGAGCTCACGACCTTCACAGGTGTATCTGTCCCATAGATACGCTCGATTTGGGCGCGTGCTTGTGCGAATGTGCTCTGATGATCGCTCGTACCCAATGTCCCTGGGGTTCCGCTCCCTGATTTTGTACGGGCAGCATCATGCCCGCGACTGGAGCTTCCGGAGTAATTGCTGATGAGATGGGACTGCATCGGATCCATTTGATTGATCGATTGTGTATTGGCAGTAGAAGGAGCCAAGTAGACGGCGTCGTTCACAATCAACGCCTGGACGCCGTGTACGCCCGCCGCCTTCAGTTGGGCTTCCAGCTTTGTAGAAGGACCACCCGTGTGCAGGTGTGAGCTGCCCATGGAGCTGTAGAGAGCATTGCCCATTCCGCTATACGTATGGCCGTGTGCGTTTGTCGTGAATTTCTTATCGCGATCCACGCTTGGAATAACTGTTGCGCCTTTTGGAGCTTGCGTTGTGGACTGTGTGCGTGCTGGCGTATGTGGCTTCGTAGGCGGAGCGGCTTGATTCATACAAGCTGTCAGTAGAAGTACAGTCCCTAAACCTGCGGTACCAACCCATTTGTGGAAGTGCTTCATCCAAGATCCCTCCAAGTCATCCTACCTATGTAAAGCTATCTTTTGTTCGCTGCATGAAGTTATGAGTGGAGCTTGTTGGAAAAATTTCTGTGACCAGGATTATCTTGGGGAAAAAATGCACAAACCAAAGGAAGGAAATCACTGGAGGTGGTAGATTTGGCAGATTCAAATAACGTGAAGGAGCAGCCAGTATCCCGGAGGAACTTCTTGAAAAACTCTGGCTTGGTGCTCGGTAGCTTGGTCGTGGGTGGCGTGGCAGGGAGCTTGCTCCGAAAACCGGAACCTCAAGCCCAGCCAGCAGCACCGCCCCCTACGGCCGATTACAATCAGGCGCTCATGTTTTTTACGCCTGAGCAATTCAAGGTTGCGGATGCCGCTTGCGAGCGCATTTTTCCTGAGGATGAGCTAGGTCCGGGGGCGAAGGCACTTGGTGCAGCTTATTTCATTGACCACCAGCTAGCGGGTGATTGGGGCTTTAATGCTCGGGATTACATGCAAGCGCCCTTTTATCCGGGTGAAATTACACAGGGCTATCAAGGCAGGTTAAAACGCAGGGAAATATTCGATATCGGCCTTCAAGAGATGAACAACTACAGTAACAGTACCCACGGAAAGCGATTTTATGAACTCCCGCCGGATCAGCAAGACGCAGTTTTAAAGGCTTTTGAAACCGATGAAGTAAAACTGACAACCATTTCGGCGAGCACTTTTTTCAATATGCTGCGGGCTAGTACGATCGAAGGTGTTTATGCAGACCCTCTATACGGAGGAAATAAAAATATGGACGGCTGGAAAATGAAGAATTTCCCAGGTAATCAGATGGCGTATACACAGGTGATTGATAAGCCTGAGTTTGTGAAGATGGCTCCTTTAAGCTTGCGGGATCATCAACATTAAGGGAGGACAGTACATATGGCCAAAAAGTTACCTAAGGTTGACGTCGTGATCGTGGGGGTGGGCTGGGGTGGAGGAATTATTGCTTCTGAGCTAACCAAGCAAGGTCTGACAGTTGTGGGGCTAGAGCGAGGCAAGGAGCGCAAAACCGAAGACTACTTCATGGTACACGATGAATTGCGTTATGCCCTCCGTTACGAGTTGATGCAAGATTTGTCCAAAGAAACGATCACGTTCCGCAGTAAAATGAACGTTCGTGCGCTTCCTATGCGGTCATATGGTTCCTTTTTGCTCGGGACAGGACTCGGGGGATCTGGTGTCCACTGGAACGGACAGACTTTCCGCTTCCTACCGTATGATTTCGAAATCCGCTCCAAGACGATTGAACGGTATGGTGCAAAGAAAATTCCAGAGGGAATGACGATCCAGGATTGGGGCATTACCTACGATCAACTGGAGCCGTACTTCGATAAGTTTGAAAAGATGGCGGGAATCGCTGGCGAGGAGAATCCGTTGGGGGGGAAACGCTCCAGTCCTTATCCGACGCCTCCGATGCGTACTACACCGAGTATGAAAATGTTTGCGGATGCAGCGAAAAAGAAAGACCTGCATCCATACATCCTTCCATCAGCCAATCTCTCGCAAGCGTATACCAATCCAGACGGGGTGGCACGGGCTGCGTGTCAGTACTGCGGCTTCTGTGAAAGGTTTGGCTGTGAGTACGGAGCAAAAGCCGATCCGGTGGTGACCGTGATCCCGGTGGCCAAGAAGACAGGGAAGTTTGAAATTCGCACGCATTCCCATGTCCGCAGAATTTTACATACAGGGAACAAAGCGACAGGTGTCTTGTATACGGACGTCACGACAGGGGAGGAATTCGAACAGCCCGCTGATATTGTGGTGATGACCAGCTATGTATTCAACAACACGCGCATCCTGCTCATGTCCAAGCTAGGAAAACCGTATGATCCAACAACCGGAAAAGGCGTGATCGGTAAAAACTACGCCTATCAAGTCTTAAGAGGAGGCGCGGTGGGCTTCTTCGACGACAAGGAATTTAACAATTATGCAGGCGCAGGATCGCTGGGAATGTGTTTGGATGACTACAACGGTGATAACTTCGATCACTCCAATTTGAAATTTATCCATGGCGCGAATATCTCTGTCACACAAACCGGCTTTCGCCCAATTGGCACGAACAAGGTACCGCCGGGAACGCCTAGCTGGGGCAAGGATTTCAAGGCTGCCTCGATCAAATACACGAATCGATTTATATCCGTAGGTGCTCAAGGAGCTTCCATGCCATTTCAACAGCATTTCCTTGATCTGGACCCGACGTACAAGGACGCTTTTGGAGATCCGTTGATCCGCATTACGTATGATTTCGTCGACCAGGACAGGGAGCTAGCGGCATTTTGTGCAGATAAATGCGCGGAAATTGTCAAAGAAATGGGGGCGAGCGATAAGCTCGAAATCAACCGCAAGCTCGGACCCTACGATATCACGCCATACCAATCGACGCATAATACAGGTGGCGTCATCATGGGTGCTTCACCAGACAATTCGGCAGTCAACAACTATTTGCAGATGTGGGATGCGGAAAACGTATTTGTCGTCGGGGCTTCCTCCTTTGCGCATAATAGCGGCTACAATCCGACAGGAACGATGGGTGCGCTCTCCTATCGAGCAGCAGAGGGCATTTTGAAGTACAGGAAAAGCGGGGGCGGTATGCTCGTATAAGCTGTTTTTTCTAATCATGCAAAACATAATTGCAACTATGCGAAAAGTCGTTGGGGCAACTAACGGCTTTTTCGCGTGCATCTGAGAAAATTGATTTGCATAATTGCGAATGTCGATAGCGGAAAAAAGCGCAAAGCCCTGGAATGATGCGGTTTCTCACCTTGGCATGAACCTTGCTATACCCTTTGGTAACAGCACAAACCAAAGGGAGAGACAATCAATGACGACAAATAAGTGGAAGATGGACACCTCCATTATTCATACCGCACAAACGCCTTGCCAAAAAACAGGAGCAGTGGTATCCGCAGTGGTGCCTGCCGTAGCCTATGCGTTTCCAGATGCAGACTCCGCAGCGGCGTGCGTGGCTGGCGAGCGAGAAGGAACGTACTACGGAAGATATGGCAATCCTACCATCGGCACTTTAGAGCAAAAAATCGCCGCATTGGAAAATGGCGAAGCTGCCTTGGGTGTAAGCAGTGGGATGGCTGCCATTTCGGGGGCTTTGCTCGCCTTTTTGAAACAGGGTGATCATGTCGTGTGTACGCGGGATGTGTACGGAGGTAGCTACAAGTTTCTTACGACCATGGCCCCGCGTTATGGCATTGTGACAGACTTTGTCGATTGCACCGATTTGCAGGCAGTCGAGAGTGCTTTTTTGCCGAACACAAAAGTCCTGTACATCGAAACACCCTCAAACCCGTGCCTGACTGTTTTAGATATTTCGGCGCTGTCCCGCTTGGCGCACACTCATGGCATTGTGGTAATCGTCGACAACACCTTCTTAACGCCGTATTTACAGCGACCACTTGAGCTAGGGGCGGATGTCGTCGTGCATAGCGCCACCAAATATTTGAACGGACATGGCGATGTCATCGCGGGCTTTATCGTCGGGAAGCAGGAGCATATCCAATTCATGCGCAAAAACGTCATGGGTGACTTGGGACAAAATTTGAATGCCTGGGATGCTTTCTTAATCCTGCGTGGGCTGAAGACACTCGGCTTGCGTGTCAGACAGCATGGACAAAACGCTCAGGCAGTCGCGGAGTTTTTGGCGAAGCACCCTGCAATTTCGCACGTCTACTACCCTGGTCTTCCTTCGCATCCACAGTATGAGCTGGCTAAACGGCAAATGGCTGGAATGGGCGGGATCGTTTCTTTTGAAGTAAAGGGCGGTTACGAGGCAGCGAAATCTTTCATTAACGCTCTGCACTTGGCTATGATATCGTTTAGTTTAGGAGATCCCGAGACACTGGTACAGCATCCTGCCTCGATGACGCATTCCTCGATCCCTGCTTCTGAGCGGATCAAGTTCAACATTACGGACGGTCTGATTCGCTTATCGACTGGTTTGGAGGACGTGGAGGATATCATCGTAGATTTGGAGCAGGCGTTAGCTAGCTTGCCTATGGCGGCAGCGTCCAGGGGATAAAGGAACGTGAAACTGGAGGATGGGGCATGACAGAGTTTTCCCGGATCGAGGAATTCATTCAATCGTACGCCGACAATATTTCCAAGGTACTGGGACTCGATGTCACCATCCTGGATGAACAAGGGATACGTGTAAGCGGAACCGGCTACTATCAGGAGCTGATTGGATTGCCTGCGCCCGAGGGATCGTTTTTCCGTATGATCCTGCAAACCGGACAGCCGGGAATGATTTTTGACATGAAAAAGAACGAGTCGCAGTGTGGCAATTGCAAGTTTTTGCAGCAATGCCGGGAGCTGGCGACGATTGGATTTCCGGTGCACAAACGGGAGAAGACGGTAGGAGTCATCGGAATTATCGGCTTTTCCCCCGAGCAAAAGGAAAAAATGCTACACCACTCGGAAAAATGGATGCCGTTTTTGCAGCATACGAGTTCCTTGATAGCGCACAAGCTGCTAGAACTGGATGCGGAGCGGGAGAAGAGCTGCAACATCCAAGAGGAAATGCCACAGGCTACGGTTCATCCGGTGTATTTCGCCCAGTTGATTGGGGCAGAAACAGGCTTGCGAGATGTGATTGCCAAAGCGAAAAAAGTGACGAACAGCATTTCCACCGTTTTGATCCGGGGAGAGAGCGGAACGGGCAAGGAGCTGTTGGCCAAAGCCATTCATTGCGAGAGTGGGCGCAGCAGACAGCCATTTGTAGCAGTCAATTGCGCGGCGATTCCCGAGACCTTGCTGGAAAGCGAATTGTTCGGGTACGAAGGCGGCGCATTCACAGGCTCCAGACGCGAAGGGAAGCCGGGGAAATTTGAATTGGCCCACAAAGGCACGATTTTCCTGGATGAAGTAGGCGATATTCCGTTGTCCCTCCAGCCAAAGCTGCTGCGCGTCCTTCAGGAGAAAACAGTAGATCGGGTAGGCGGCGTTAAAACGTTGGGCGTCGATGTGCGTGTTATTGCTGCTACACACCGGGATTTGGAGAGCATGGTCAGGGAAGGAACGTTTCGCGAGGATTTGTATTATCGACTCAACGTCATTCCTCTGCGGTTAAAGCCGTTGCGTGAACGTACGGAGGATATCGCGCTTTACTTGCAGCACTTCCTGTATCGGTACGGGACGTTGCTGCAAAAAGGCAGACTGGAGCTCGAAGCCCAACTCGTCCAACGACTACAAGCATACGAGTGGCCGGGAAATATTCGTCAGCTGGAAAATGCCGTCGAGTATATGGTCAACATGGCGGAGGGACAAGTCATCGGCAACGAGGAGCTTCCTGAGTATCTGCTGTTTGGCGATGAGCCGACGACAGTAGGCAGCGATTTGGGACTGGAAAAGCTGGTGGCAGAATATGAACGCTCCATTCTCCAGCGCTATTTGAACGCAGGCAAGTATGGACAGGACAAAGCCGCGATTGCCAATGAGCTACAAATCAGCTTGTCGACCTTGTACCGGAAGATGGAGAAGTACGGATTGATTAAATAAATATGATACCGATAGCTCGTCAAAGCTTAAACGGTAAGAAATTGTCAGTCTCTTTTTCTTTTTTTCTTAGCTTTTATACTAAATACGATTGCTGTAACGACAATCACAAAAACGATCAGGACTATGAGACCAGGATATCCTACATTACCCATAAATACCCCTCGCTTTCTAAAGCTTACTCGGTGTACAATCAATGGCACGTCATAAAAAAGTGGCCGAGCAGATAGCCTGCTTGAGCCACTTTTTTCTATAATTACGAAGGGTTCGGTTCTTTTTTCGCTTTCAGCTCGTAATGGCCAGTTTTGCCGCTAATGTACCACTCAGGAGTTTCTTCTTCACGTGCTTGGCGGTGACCTGCCAGATGAACATCACTCAGCTCCCACTGCTTCCACGCCTCTTTTGATTCCCAACGGATCATGACGACCACTTCTTCTTCACCTTTGTGTGGCTTTTGTACCAGCACGCTCAAATCTACAAAGCCAGGAGCCTTCTCAACAGCACCAGGCTCGCTAAAGCCTTGTACGATTTTGTCAGAATGACCTTCCTGGACGACGTATGTTTTTATCTCCATCATCATGAAGTGCGACACTCCTTATATACCATTTAACCTACTTTTCCATATTAGTGAGAAATATTATCATTGTCAACCAGATATTAACAAATGGTAGGACGATCGAGATGTAGACTTAGGACATGGTTTTCTAAATTGTGATAATGTTGTGTTCGATTTGTATTTTGACCTCTTTATTTATTAGGGTGTAGTAACATAAAGTAATAAAATTGTAGGGGGGTTTTAAATGCCTGATCTCTCGCTTGTGATATTCTTGATAACCTTATCTTTATTTCTCTTGCACGAAATGGATGCGATAAGACGTTCAGAGTGGAGATTGTTTATCGTGCTTAAGGATATGGAAGACTCTAAAGCTTATAAAGTATTCACATTTATTCATCTTCCTCTTTACACAATGATACTCTATTTACTTTTTAGTAAATATCAGACAGTTACTTTTTGGGTCTTAGATGTATTTTTTATCATACATACAGTTCTGCACCTACTTTTTGAAAAGCACCCCCGTAATGGATTTAAAAATATATTTTCAAGAACAATTATTTATCCAATGGGAGTCCTTGCGGCTATTCATTTAGTATTACTATTTAATAACTGAGTACCAATACTATCAGAGAGGCAGTCTAGGACTTTATTTTCTCGTCCAAGGCTGCCGATTGTATTTTGAACAAGTCAGTCTAATCCTTCATTTCCTTCGAACACGAGAGCATCGTTTTCAAGTAGGACTTCTTCTTTTTTGGGGGCAGTGAAAATATCAATACCACGTTCGAGCAGGGTTTCTACCGCCTTACGAACAGGGAGAAGTGGCAGTTGCATTTCATCGGCGACAGCCGCTTCTATATCAGCGATAGTATGGAGAGATGTTATCTGGTTTGTGGCATCTGAATAACCGATGTGGAGAGCGTTGTTTTTGAGGAGTACGAAGCGATCTTGCTCCAGCTGGAAACGATGGATGTGAAGTCGATTCAAAAAGAAGGCGTCCGGTAAAAAAGAGGAGCGGATGGCTTCCGACAAGTCAGGCAGTTCTTTTCGTTCATTCGGATGAAAATCCCACGGAGGAATTGCCACTTTTCCGTTTTCATACCGCGTAAAGCGATAGTGTTCAGGATGATCGGGACTTTTGGTCAAATCCATCGAGGCAGTACCAAAAGGCCTTACATGGTTCCCCTCTTCGAGAAAATGAATTGGCTCAAAGATAGGAGCGGTAGCCCCCGCATCCACATAGACAGGTGTCTCTCCTGTATTCGGACCATCGATCAGGATGGCAGCATGCCCGCCGCCTGGCAAGACGAGCTGACCGTAGAATCCGAGAGCTCGAAGCAGAGAGAGAAAGCTGTGATTGTTGGTATAGCATGTACCGCCAAAATGATGGTGGATCGCATTGTGCACATATTCCTCAGGGGTCGGTATCTCATGTTTCCCGTCACGGAAGAAGAGCAGCTTGCTTACATTTTCATAAGGGAAGGTCTGCAGATGCGCGCGACAGAGCTCACTGAGATAAGAGAGGCTAGGTGGCTTGCGGTCTAGCTGTAGACGTTGAAGGTATAAACTCGCCCAGTTCGGGAAGGTAGACATAAACAAGTTCACTCCTTATATAAAATAAATAGTAAATAAAAATGTATGTTAAGTATTGATGGAGAGATCGTATCACATGGGACAAGTGGTAATCAATCTGAATTTTTCCAGGAAACAAAAAAGGCACCGGAAGGATAGCCTCCGGTGCTAGCGGGTCCCTAGTCCGCTGTCTTTTTCGTACGAATAGATAAGTGCAGAAGAAATTATAATAACGACTTAATTTCCCCGGTATTCGGGTTCACTACGAACCAGCCATACGTACTGGTGTAGCTGTCGCCAGATTGGAAGTTGTTTACGACTGTTTGGTACACTTGAATGACATAGTGACCTTTTTCGTCGTCGTGAGCGTACTCGACTACATGTGTCGGCGAGAGTTTGCCAGCGAATTTCTTTTTCACCAGCTCGATCGCTTCCATTTTGGAGTACATTTTTGCCGATGGAATTTTACCGATGAAAATCGATTTGGTTTTCGCGTCGTAAATGACCGGCTTGTTCAGGTTCTCAGCTACGAAGCGGATTGGCACATAGACGGAGTTTTTGTACATGATGCCTTGTACGTCGCTGTTTGGTGATTTCGGCAACCCGTCAAAGTAGTAGGTGAATGGTGTTTTCATTCCTTCTTCCGCGTCTGGAAAAGCGGGTGCTGCAATGGCAATTCCGGAAAAGAGCACCGAACCTACAACAATGCCCCCCAAAAATGACTTGATGTCCCATTTCATGATGTGAAACCCTCTCCCTTTCTCTTTTCTCTAAATCTTCCCAGCCATCATTATGTCAAAGATCATAGGAGAAAAGCTATCAAACGAGGGTACTAGGAAACAAAGACTAGGAATCATGGGAAAGATAGGACTAAATCAGAATAGTCCTAGTTCTTGAATCAATGGTTCAGTGATTGGTAGGTTTGTGGTAAGGTAGAAAAAAACAGCGGACAAGGTGAGGAACATGACTACCATATTGCAAAATGACTGGGCCCCCGTATTGGCCGATGAATTCGAGAAGCCCTATTATGTAAAGCTTCGTCAGACGTTGAAGGAAGAGTATCAGACGCAGACAATCTACCCAGATATGTTTCATATATTCACAGCGCTGCACCTGACAGAATATCAGAATGCAAAGGTAGTGATTTTGGGGCAGGACCCGTATCACGGACCAGGACAAGCACATGGATTGAGCTTTTCGGTCAAGCCGGGAATCAAGCCGCCACCGTCTCTGGTCAACATCTATAAAGAGCTGAAAAGTGATGTCGGCTTTGAAATCCCCCAGCATGGTTACCTGAACCATTGGGCGAAGCAAGGCGTTATGATGCTGAACACCGTTCTGACGGTTCGTCGCGGCACTCCGAATTCGCACAAGGACATTGGGTGGGAGACGTTTACAGATCGGATTATTCATTTGTTGAACGACCGGGAGACCCCTCTCGTTTTCATCCTGTGGGGTAAGCATGCGCAGGAGAAGGCGGCATTCATTGATCGAAACAAGCATTTCGTCATCGCCTCCCCGCATCCGAGCCCGTTTTCGGCGAATCGCGGCTTTTTTGGCAGCCGTCCTTTTTCGCGGACGAATGAGTTTTTGCGTTCACGCGGGCTTCAAGAGATTGACTGGCAGTTGCCGATGCAGGTTGAGGAAGAGTAGCCTGTATTTGTGCAGGGAAAAGGAAAGGATCTCCATTGTTTTGCACCATGCAAAGGAGATCCTTTCTTTATTCTAGTGATTAGTCTTTGCTTTTGACAACGAGCAGCTTGCCCGTTTGAATCGTGATTGTTCCAGTCTGTTCCGTTAACAGATTGCTGATGCCAAGCGTGTCGCCGATCCGCAGGGTTGCGTCCTTCAACGGATAGAGGAATCCGGTTAAGGTAATCCCTGTGACTTCTGGTGTAAAGGGCAGTAGAGAGATATGATCGAAATGATCCTGCTCTATCGTACTTTGGCGGTCAATCAGCCGGATTTCATTGGTCTCATCGAGGATGCGGCAGTTGGAGCCCGTCTGCAAAGCTTTGTTCAGCAAGTGTACGTTTGCCAGCATATGATCAAAACGAGAGCCGAGCACACCGAGCAGCACAATTTCCTCGGGCTGTTGCTCGATTGCCCAAGTAAGGGCCATCTCTGTATCGGTCAAATCTTTCATAACGGGATCGCAGGAGGAGACGTGCATACTGTGGCGTTCAATTTCTGCCATTTCCTCGGAGCTGACAGAATCAAAGTCACCGATCGACAATTTTGGTACGAGACCGTTGCGAACGAGGAACAAGGCACCTCTGTCAACACCGACGAGCCAATCATTTTCGCGTATCTCTTGGATCGCCCAGTTGCCCAGATTGCCACCAGCGAATAGTAGGATGCGTGTAGGATTCATGCTACGGCCACCTTTTTTCTATAAAAATATCCTCTATGTAGGAATCGAAGAGCGAAATGTGCTTTGACAAGCGAGGCGATAGCCTGTAGCGAGCTTTTCTCCCAGCTTTGCTTTCTCCTGTCCGGTTGGGGTGTCGAGTAAGGATGCACCAGCTAAGATCTGTACACTGCACTTGCCGCAATGCCCTTGTTGGCATTTGTAAGCGATGGGTTGAGCTTGCGTGAGCGCAGCTTGTAATAATGTCTGAGAGGGAGTGTACCGGACTGGCAGCGTTTGTGAGCGTTGCTTCACCTGTACGAGCTTCTGCTCTGATTGGGGGCGAGCCGGGCTTATTTCTGTTTTTTTCACCGACGTTTGTGGTTGCACGGGAACGGGAGCTGGACTCGACATCTGTACGTCAGATCGTCCAGGGATGAGCGAGCCGACCGTAAGCTGTTTGCGCATAGGAACCTCCCGAGTAAGTGATTTTTTTCATATTACCATGTCAGGCGTATGGGTGACAAAGCTGGAGAAAGTGTCCTACAGATGATTGAATTTTTAGATTTTATCAATTAAAATAATTTTATCAAAAACCAGGAAGGTGATACCATGATTACCATCAAACGGATGAGCGACTGTACCTTTGCAGAAGTGACCAAAGCGTGGAACAGAGGATTCGAAGGCTATTTTATCGAGTTTACGATGACAGAAGAAATGCTTGTCCAGCGACTGGGGGGCGAGGGATACGTGCTGTCCCTGTCTGTAGTTGCTTTTGACGGCACAGAGCCGATTGGCTTAGTGGCCAGTGGGATGAGGACTGTTGCAGGGAAAAAAGTCGCCTGGAATGGTGGTACGGGTGTCGCCACGGAATATCGTCGACAGGGAGTAGGGAAGCAACTAATTGAAGCGACATTGGATTTATACAGAGAAGCTGGGGTGGAAGTAGCTACCTTGGAAGCATTGAGCCAAAATACCAAAGCGATTGCTTTGTATGAGCAAAAAGGCTATGACGTCGTGGATCGTCTGTTGTTTTTGCAGCAGAGTGGACCGCTGGCAGAGAAGGCCTTTCAGACAAATGAACAGGCTGATTATCGGGTTAGGCGCATTTTGGCCCAGGAAGCCGCCATGCTGCCGTTTTACGTAACCGATGTCCCTTGGCAAAATTATTGGATGAACTTGCGAGATTCGCAGGCCGTGCTCGTAGAAGACAGAGAGGGTCAGGCGGTCGGCTATGCGATGTACAAGTGTGTGGTAAACGAAGAAGGCAAAGTCAGCGGGATCGTGCTTCGTCAATGTGTAGCGCAGCCAGAGCATCCTGATGCACTAGACATTTTGAAAACCGCACTCGGGCATGTGTATGGGCCGCTTGCACACGAATGCCGCCGGTCTACGTTTAATTTGCGTGCGGCTGATACCTTGCTTGTTGAAATACTCCAAGCGGCAGGATTCAGCCCTTCCGAAACAGAGCAGGTGTTTATGATCAAGCAGATGGAAGCTGCACAGACCCCTGTCGTCTAGGGAGTGAAGCTGTCAATGCTGGCAGTTCGCGCAGGCAAATACCTTGCGGGAGGAGAGCTCACTCTTTTCGATAGGTTGTCCACAGCGCGGGCAAGGCTCACCACCGCGATCGTACACCTGGCAGCGCTCATCGAAGCCACCTGTCAGGGAATCGCCTTGAAAAAGCGGCTGCATGTAACCGCCGAATCGAATCGCTTCTGTAAGCACGGTTTGCATGGAATGATATAGTCGTTTTTGTTCCTCGAGAGAAAGGGTCGGGATCGTCCGGGTAGGCAGGATGGCGGCATGATAGCAGATTTCGTCCGCATAGCAGTTGCCGATGCCCGCGAGCCAATGCTGATTGACTAGCGCTGTTTTGAGGACACTGCGTTTGTCAGCGAGCAGCTCCGTAAATCGGGTAAAGGTAAACAGTGGGTCCAATGGTTCGGGCCCAAGAGGAGCCAGTCTTTCGTCGATTTGAACGTTTGTGAGTAAATGCAGGTAGCCTAAACGGAGGCCGTGAAAATATAAAAGGCGTTCTCCAAAGGAAAGAGTCACTTGAGCGGTTCTCTTTAGCTTGTCTTCCGCAGAGCCCAGGTATAGAAAGCCGCCGAGCATCAAGTGAAGCAGCAGGACATGACCACTTTCCAGATGGAAGAGAAGATGCTTGCCACGGCGGTCGACGAGCGTCAGGCGATTGTCTTGCAAAAGACGAGCAAATTCCGCAGGAGGCAAATTAATCGTTTTTTTCCGCTGAACGTGTGTGGCCGTAATCGTTCCGCCACCGATTTTCTCCTGTAGCAGTCGCCGATAGTTCTCCATCTCAGGTAATTCTGGCATGCTGACTCCCTCCCGTTCGCAAGGTCTTTTTTGTAGGATTTCCCATAGGGATGATTCGCATGCCGTACCCGTCACTGTTTTTCGGTGATGGGTCTTTTGAATTTAGACAAGTTTACCAACGCTATTCGGAAATGGGGTAATATAATATGTAAGGTAGTAGGATGAGGGCATGGCCCGAAGGATTATTGGACGGACAGGAGATTACATATGCAAAAAGTAGAATTGATCGCTACGGCGACTTTTGGTTTGGAATCAGTAGTAGCAGAAGAGGTGAAGGCGCTCGGATACGGACCCGTACAGGTGGAGAACGGCAAGGTAACGTTCACCGCAGATATTTCTGCGATTCCCCGCACAAATTTGTGGTTACGAACTGCCGACCGCGTGCGTCTAAAGATAGGGGAGTTCAAAGCAACTACGTTTGACGAGCTGTTTGAAAAGACAAAAGCACTACCGTGGGCCGATTGGATCACAGAGGATGGGACATTTCCTGTGGAAGGGAAATCGGTCAAATCTACCTTGTTCAGTGTTCCGGATTGCCAAGCCATCGTGAAAAAAGCAGTCGTAGAAAGTCTGAAAAAGACCTACAAGCGCGAGTGGTTCGATGAGCAAGGGCCGCTGTACAAGATCGAGGTGGCACTTCTCAAGGATGTGGCGACGCTCACGATTGATACATCAGGACCGGGTCTGCACAAGCGAGGCTACCGGGAATTGATCGGACAAGCGCCACTAAAAGAAACCATGGCTGCTGCGATGATTATGCTGTCTCGTTGGAAGCCTGATCGGGTATTCATGGACCCATTCTGTGGATCGGGTACAATTCCGATTGAGGCGGCGTTGATCGGACAAAACATCGCTCCGGGGATGAACCGGGAATTTGTTTCCGAGACGTGGCCTATCATTCCGAAAACAGCTTGGCGTGAAGCCCGTGCAGAAACGCATGATTTGGCGCGCTATGATCAAAAGCTGGAGATTATCGGGACAGATATGGATGACGAGATCCTGAAAATTGCCCGCTACAACGCGACGGAGGCTGGTGTAGATGACCTGATTCATTTTCAGCGAATGGATGTACGAGATGTTCGAACCAAGCGCAAGTACGGCTACTTGATTTGCAATCCACCTTATGGAGAGCGCTTGGGAGAATGGAAGCAGGTTGCCAAGATGTATGGCGAAATGGGGAAAACCTTTGCTGCCATGGATACCTGGTCATTCTACGTTATTACGTCAGACGAGCAGTTTGAGGAGCATTTTGGTCGTACAGCAAGCAAGAAGCGCAAGCTCTACAACGGGAATATCAAGGTAGACTACTATCAGTTTTTCGGACCTAGACCGCCGCGCGGACCAATGGTTACCCCAACCGAGTAGACATAAGGGGTGTGTTCAACGGATGGCTTTTTGAACCACCTCTACAGAAGGGGCATATTGGAGGAGAAAATGTAATGAGCAAGAAACGATTCGGGAGCAGAATGTTGTTTGCTTTATTGGCAGCGACTACATTACTGGTCCAAAGTACGCCGTTGACTCATGCTGCCACAGAGCCAAAGAAACCGGCAGTAGACACCAAGAAGCTGGAAGATCAGTTCAAAAAACAAGAAGAAGCACACACGGAGTTTACGGATTTGGGCAACAGTTACGCTAGAAAAGCCGTAAACAGACTCGCAGCCCTTCATATGATCAGTGGTCAGGGAGAAAACCGTTTCAACCCGCAAAACACGATTTCTCGACAAGATATTGCGGTACTTTTGACAAAAGTAATCGGTCTTCAACCAACAGAAATTGAGAAAGCCGCTTTTGAAGATGTTCCTTTGGAAAATCCTTATGCACCGTACGTTTATGGACTCTCCGAGTTGGGTGTGATGAACGGCAGAAGTGAACATACCATGGGTGCTCTAGACCCGCTTACAAGACAAGAGCTGGCTGTCATGCTGTCTCGCTTGATGAAAGAGGGATCTGTGACCAAAGTGGCAGGTCAGACTCCTGTTACATACAACGATGAAGAAGAAATCGCCGACTACGCTAAAACGGCTGTGGAAGAAGTGACGAATCAGCGCTGGATGCAAGGTGCTGGCGGCAAGTTTAATCCGTCAGGAACCGTCACGCGTGCGGAGGCGGCTGTGATCGCTGAGCGCGTCTTGGATGCACGTTACCAGCAAGCAGAACAGGTGAAATACAAAGTAGATGTAGAGCGGCTGAGCTTGGCTGCTGGCACGAGCCAACGCTTGAAGGTAAGCAGCATCGGGGGAGATGAGCTGCCTTTTACACCTATTTTCGCTTTTGATCGTCCTGAGCTGGGAACCATCTCGGCAGACGGAACCTTTGTTGCTGGTCATACGGCGGGAAAAGGAAATCTCACGGTGACAGTCGGCTACAACACGACGACAATTCCGGTTGAAATCAAGAACGCTGGTGAGCCAGCAGTCGAAAAGGCAGAGGACACCTCAAAGACTGCTCCGGTGACTTCCTCCAATGACTCGGCAACGAAAGTCGATGAAAGCAAGACGGTAGTAGAAGAAGAGGCGAAGGAGCCAGCGGAGAAGGACGAACTGGTCAATATCGCGCCCGGCAGTTATACATCGGTGACTACTTTTGGAGCACCAGACTCGTATTTCCAAGAGCTGGAGAAGCAGTATCCGGGTCCAGTAGGTGGACTTGTTACGCCTACAGAAGACTGGACGGGATACCACCGTCAGTTTGGGCGCAAGGTGACCGTTGAGCTCGACGAGGCGAAGCCATTGGAGAGAGTTGCGCTGACGTTTAAGCAGCAGAAGACCTCGGGCATCACGATGCCAGAATACATGGAAGTCGAGGTATCTCGCGACGGGAAAGTTTGGTCGTATGCGGGAAGAGCTGTTCACGATGTTTCCGCCAAAGAGGACAAGCTGGTTACACGCACATTGAGCGTGACCTTGCCTGACGTCAACACCCGGTATGTTCGGGTATCCTTCCCAGTGAAAGTATTTACGTTCGCTCGCCAGCTGGAGGTATGGGCAAAACCGGATAGCGAGTGGAA
Source organism: Brevibacillus sp. RS1.1 (assembly GCF_013284365.1). Lineage (NCBI taxonomy): Bacteria > Bacillati > Bacillota > Bacilli > Caryophanales > Paenibacillaceae > Brevibacillus > Brevibacillus sp. RS1.1. The sequence goes on along the minus strand of NZ_JABSVA010000004.1, from coordinate 224,012 downwards.
CAATGGAGCTGTCTTGCTGCCGCCACCAAACCCGGCGAAGCTGGAAGAAGCCAAACAAGCTGGGCGTCGTGTGGAAAATATGCTACTCGCTTATACCGGGGAGCATGACGAACTCGGGACATGGACCAAAGAAGATTTCCTCCCGATGGTTGGCTACCGCACCGTAGATGGCTATATGCGTGACCAGATGTTTGACACGATTCTGTTCCTGCCGTATCAGACCATTCCAGCGACGAAAGAAAGCTGGAAAAAGTACATGAATGATTTGTTCGGCTCAAACAAGCAGCTTGATGCTCTCAACCAGGCTATGCGGGAGTACAACCGCCTGCGCGGAACGCTGTATTCGACACCGACACAGGAAAATGTCGTGCTGGCACTGCCGTATCCGAATGCCAATCAGACCAATTTTGGTCAGTTGGATGAAAAGAAACCATCCCTCTCCTTCAACCCTGCGGGAATTGGAGAAGAGCAAGCGTATTTGAATCGCAAAGCTGCGATGGAGTGGTACTTCCAGGAGCTCATGAAGCGCTGGAACAAGGAAGGATACGCCTATCTGAAGCTGGAAGGAATTTATTGGTTCCATGAGCTGGTGGAGGATAGCGCACCGAAAGAGCGCCAATTGATTCGTGACATGGGAAGCATGGTGCATGACGAGGCGTTGCGCTACTATTGGATTCCGTATTTCGGTTCACCGGGAGTGTCCGAATGGAAATCTCTTTATTTCGATAAGGCATTCCTGCAGCCGAGCTATTACAGCGACAAGCCGGTAGGAATTGACCGTATTCAAGGGGTACTGGAGGTCGTCAACAAGTACAACATGGACATCGAGATAGAAGGCGACTGGAAGATGTACAATGATCCGAAGTTCTATCAGACCTACTACAATCAGCTAGTTGCCACCCACAAGCTGGGGATGGATAAAAACAACGTGCACGCTTACTACTTCGGCTCCAAGACATTGCTAGAGTCTGTCAAGAGCACGGACCCTGTCAAGCGCGCCATCTATGATGATACGTACAAATGGATGCGCGGCCGTTTTGACAGAACAGAATTTTTCGAAGGTAGCGAGATGCCGTAGTGAATGGAAAAGAGTCTGTTTCCCGTTTGGAGGGAAGACAGACTCTTTTTTTGTCTAAAGCGGATGGGCAGACTTTCGCCCAATCGTTTTCCGATAGATCTCCACCAGCTCCTCCACAATCTTTTCCTTCGTCGCATGTAGAGGGGGACTCGGATGGTAGTAATCCATTCCTTTCGGGCAGGGCTTGCCAAAAGTCGGTATCCCTGCTGCTGCGATCCGTTGTTTCCACTGTTTCTTGAGGGAAGAAAAATGCTGCCACGAATGGTGATGGGAAAGCCCCCAACCGAGCAGGAGCCACGGATGCTTTTGCAGTTCTTGCGTAGATACGAGCTGAGCCTCGAGCGTTGTCTCTTTCTCATCAATGAGTTGTTCAAAATGAGAGATAGCACTCACGGCAGCAGCATTTTGTACGGAAAACAGGTTGTAAATATGGAATCTGCCTACCAATGCCCGTTTTCCGTAAATCGCCTCCACCAGTCGGATCAATTGTCGCATGGTGGGATCGAGTGTGGTTTGACCCATGATACTATGGTTGGATGCAGGTCTTTCACGAAAAAGCTTGGCACTACCAGGATTCAGTAAGAGACAGCTCCCAAGAGAATGATGACCCTCTGAATTCGGTCCCCATTGAAGATAGGTAGAAGTTCGGTAGACGACTCCTCGGTGTTCTTTAAAGGTAGCAAAGGCATTCGGCTGGTTCATACGATCCCCTCCTAGTCAAGCTATCTATGCTTCATTTATATGAGAGGAGGGAATTTGGTAGAACGGACATGCTCTACTCTAGTTACTTTTGCTAACTTCTTCGGCACCGATCATGCGGAACAAAATAATATACAGATAAGCACTGACTAGGGTTAAGCCCAGGACGACACTGAATACGCCAACAGGAGCGAGCCATTGAGATAGACCGATCGTAAGGGGAGCGATAAAGCGACCAATCGAGAACTGGAGCGAAGAAGCTCCCATGTACTGACCACGTGCATCCTCAGGCGAGTATTTACTGATAAAGCTCTGGGCGACTGGTGTACGCATCAGCTCGCCGAATGTCAAAATCGCCATACAGCCGAACAGGAGCCAGATATTCGTCGTAAAGGCCATCAAGAACAGACCGACACCGAATAAGATGGAGGAGATGACGAGGCTGTTGCGATCACTCCAGTTTTCGAACCAGCGTGTGACTGGCAGTGTAAACAGAACCACCAAAAAACCATTTAAGGCCATGAGCCAGCCGAATGCGCTGGTTCCCCCGACAGAATAAGTCCAATTGCCCCAAGAAAATAATGCTTGTTGCATGACATGCTCTTTCACATACAAAGCCATGTAAATATCCAATTGCATGAATCCAATGGCGATCAATATCCCTGCGCCAATGTACAGGGCAAAAGCTTTGTCTCGGAAAATAATGGCGTAACTCTGGAATTGCTGAATCAGGGAAAAACGCTCCTTTGCCTTCTCCTGACGGACGTGTTCAGGCAGCGTTTCTTTGATCAGGAAGAAGACTGTAATCGCAAAAAGCAGTTCAACGAAGGTACAGAACATCAACAGCTGCGGGCGATAATGGACGAAAAAGACAGAACCCAATACGGGACCAGCGACCACCCCGATGTTCATCGCTGTGTAAAAGGTGGCAAATACAATTCTGCGATCGTCTTCTGTGGTCAAATCAGCCACCATGGCGGAGCTGGCAGGCCAGTAGAGAGCCCCAGCGATCCCGATCCCGATGAAGGCAATGTAGTCGATCCAGGGAGACGGTGAGAACGCAAACAGCGCGAACATCACCGTCGATGTACAGAGCGAGAGCAGCATGGTGAATCTGCGCCCTACCCGGTCAGCCAAATATCCGCCAAACAGGTTGGACAGCATCCCGAGCAACGGTGGTACCATCAAGAGAAGACCCGCTACATCCTTTCCAAACGTATCACTAAAATAAATCGCCATAAACGGAAAGTACATCCAAAAGAAGGTGTGCGTAATCAATTCACCAAAGAGACGTACCTTCAAGTTAAGATCCCACGAACGCCAAATCATGACACGAATTCCTCCATTCATTTCGGCAGGTGCCTTGACCTCGATTCTCTTCTTGGAAAAATTCCACGTAAAAAAGCACAAACGGGGTAGAGACAATGCTCTTCCGCTTGCGCTTTATCAAACGATACAAGGGTGGCGGGAAATAACCAGTTCAAAGGGGGACAAAAGAGAGACGGTTATATACCATTAATTTTAGGTACAGTAAACCGACTGTTCACCCAAGAACATGGCCCGCAATTCATATCGGGAAAAAGACGGAAGCGGTTCAGGCATCCTGCAGCTTCTAGCTTTTGATAGGGTTGTAAGAGGCAGTGCCCCTTAAGAGAGGCCCCACCTAAGCGAAGATAACTACAGAACACACCATGAACTCAGCACTCCCGTCTTTCAAATTTTTTACATAGGTAAACTCTTGTTGATTAGAATACTCGAAAGAGTCGAATTTATGCAAGATAATTTTTTGGTTTTTTTCGAATAGTACCAAGAACATCGATAATTGAAAAAGGGGCTTCCATTCGGTAAAATATTTTTTAACACTAATCAAATCATGCTAGGAATGTGGGGGATATCGCATGCTGGATACACGCATCGTCAAGTTGGCTACAAATTTGCTGAGCCATTCTGTACGCCTGAAGGAAAAAGAAAGCTTGTTGATTGAAGTTCGTGGCGAGGGTCACGCCTTGGCGAAAGAATTGGTTAAGCAGGCATACGACTTGGGTGCCTATCCGTTCGTACGGATTATTGACCCGTCTATCCAACGTGAGCTGATGCTCGGTGCAAGTGCAGAGCGTGCGACTCATTTGGCGAAATGGGAAGAGCCAATGTACAAAGATTTGGATACATATATCGTCATTAATGGTCCGTCCAACGACAGTGAGATGGCCGATGTTCCCGTAGATCGTCGTCGTGCGCATCAGAGTGTGATGCAAGAATTGCATGACTACCTGACCAACAATGTACGCTGGACACTGCTCAACTACCCGACTACGGGCTTGGCGCAAAATGCCAACATGTCTACTGTTGCTTTTGAAGACTTCTATTTTGACGTATGCTCTGTTGACTATAAAAAGATGCACGAAGCCTTTTTGCCTTTGCAGCAATTGATGGATCGTACAGACAAAGTGCGTCTCGTGGGACCAGGGACGGATCTTCAATTCTCGATCAAGGACATTCCGAGTGTCATCTGCTCCGGGCTGCGCAATATTCCAGACGGTGAGATTTTTACAGCTCCTGTGCGTGATTCCGTGAATGGAACCATTACGTACAACACAGCAACAAGCTACATGGGCACGAAATTTGAAAACGTGTGTCTGAAGTTTGTGGACGGAAAAATTGTCGAGGCGACTTCTAACAATACCAAGAGACTCAACGAAATTTTCGATACAGACGAAGGAGCGCGCTTCATTGGGGAATTCGCGATTGGCGTACATCCGTACATCCTGCATCCAATGAATGATATCTTGTTCGATGAGAAAATTGCCGGCAGCTTCCACTTCACACCAGGCCGTGCATACGACAACGCAGATAACGGCAACCGCAGCCAAATTCACTGGGATATGGTAAACATCCAGCGTCCTGAGTACGGCGGCGGTGAAATCTGGTTTGATGATGTGCTGATTCGCAAAGACGGTTTGTTCGTATTGCCAGAGCTGCAAGGACTCAATCCGGAAAACTTAAAAGGGTAAAGCGAAATGACGGGGCCATCATGCTTAGCATGGTGGCTTTTTTTACGTAGCTATCTGTGAGGGAAGAAGCGCATTTCCAGTCTACGCTTCGGCCTACGCCCCGCAAAGGGGGATTGACTGTTCGCTCCGGAATAAATGGCGGGAGCGCTTCAAACGTAGAAGTTTCGAGGAAGGGTTTCATAAATGAAGCTGAAAACCCCCGCCATTTATTCCTACGCTGAGTTGGGCTCCAGAGGCGCTTGGACTGGAAATGCGCTTCTTCCTACGTTGCTTTTGGTTACCCTACATACTGCTCTGAATAACAACCAAACCGCTCTAAAAGCACGAAGTAATCACAAGCTGTCCGCAAGCACTGTCACATGTCTGGAAGGAGACCGCCCGAACGCAGAGAGGATACAGGCGACTGGAAGACATGTGACAGGGCTTCCCCAACCACAAACGTTGGACGACTACAAACGAGCATCTCAAGCATCCTTTTGCTACAATAAGAAAAAAGCATGGAACAGAGGGATTAGACGTGAGCCGCAAAGATTGGATCGAATACATCGTCAGTGAAGAAGACACGGGAATGAACGTGGAACAAATCGTCCGGCAAAAGCTCAACGTGTCGGGTCGTATGATGCAGCGGCTGACGAGAAGCAAGGGAATTTTGCTCAATCGCAAGCAGCCCTTCCTGCAAAGACAAGTAAAAGCAGGAGATACAATCGCTGTTCGTGTCATTGAGAGACAAGAGCAAGTGCCTAGGCAGCCCCAGCATGATACGAAGCCCGAGGGGCCGAACAAACCAATGCCGTCCATCGACATTTTGTACGAAGACGATCATCTCTTGATTGCAAACAAACCGGCAGGCATGATGGTGCACCCGATTAAACAGGAGACCGACACATTGGTACATGCACTCGCTGCCGTACTGGCGGCACGTGGTGAGCAGACGAGCGTACATCCAGTGCATCGGCTAGATAAAGATACATCAGGAGCGATTCTCGTAGCCAAAAGCAGCTATGGTCATCAATTGGCTGACAGGCTGCTGCGCGAAGGAGGCATTCATCGCGAGTATCTTGCGGTTGCCAGTGGTGTGTTCTCAGAGGGAGCGGGAACGATCGATGCGCCAATCGGCCGAGATGCGCGTCATCCGACGAAACGCCGTGTCGTGGAGAGTGGCGATCCTGCCATCACGCATTACGAGGTACAACAGACCTCTGAGGGAATGACGCTTGCTCGCGTCTGGCTGGAAACGGGTCGTACCCATCAAATTCGCGTTCACTTTGCCCACATTGGACACCCGCTTGCTGGTGATACGATGTACGGGGGAGCGAGAGGCTTGTTACGCCGACAGGCTCTGCATGCTTCGAAATTGTCCTTTTTACATCCGCTTCTCGAAAAAGAGATTGTAGTCGAGGCACCGATACCATTGGATATGAAACGCTTGATGCAAGCAGAGTTTAAATAAGAACGGATAGAAGGACTTCGATGACAGAAGTCCTTTTTTATGTGCAAAAGTCCTCCGAGTGTCAAACAATCTGTAGTTGAATAACGTAACAGTGTTATGTTACATTGTTTTTGGAGGTGCTTCACTTGGACGCAAATGTAATCTCGAAGAAGGACCTGCTGGAGCTTACCGGCATTTCGTACGGACAATTGTACCGTTGGAAACGAAAGAACTTGATTCCAGAGGAATGGTTCATTCGTCGAGCCACTTTTACAGGGCAAGAAACCTTTTTCCCACGGGAACAGATTTTGGCTCGAATCGACAAGATCCTGAACATGAAAGACGACCTGTCGCTGGATGAATTGGCGGACATGTTTTCACCAAGTATGAGTGGAACATCGTTGACAGCAGAGGAATTATTGGCACGAAACATTGTTTCGACTACTTCTTTAGAAGTGTTTAACGTGTTTCTCGGGAGCTTACGGACCTTTACCTTCCAGCAGGCATTATACGCCTATGTGTTAGAAAAGCTTTTGGCCGCAGGAGATTTGAGTGTCGATGAAGGCGGCGGATTGTTGCAGGTACTGGCTAGCCACTATCCCAAATTCGAAGGGAAGCCTTGTGAGCTGATCTTTATGCGCAAGATGGGGATTTCCACGTTCGTGTTGGTGTCTAGCTCTACCGAAATGTATTTTGATAGCGGTGTAAAGGTAGTGAAGCGGCTCGATCTAGCCAATTGCATAGAGGAATTAAAAGGAAAATATTTATAGGGGGAGACCATACCATGCAGAACGAGAATAAGAACAAGCTAGATTTGATCTTTCATGGGGCAGTGAATGCTACGGGTGGCGTATACAACAAAGTAGATGTGCAAGGTTACGGCAAGATTAATGGCGACGTAGAGTGCGAGTCGCTTCATTGTGCGGGACATGTCAGTATCACGGGAGATCTCATTGGCTCTTCGGCAAGAGTAGAAGGCAACGCATCGATAAAAGGCAAAGTGAAGATGGATACATTGTCTGTATACGGTCAGCTTGATGTTGCGGACGATTTGAACTTTACGAGTCTAAAAGTCGGTGGCAATGTCAAGGTACAGGGCAATATGGCAGGAGAGGATGTAAAGGTTCACGGATCATTGAAAACCGCAGGGGATTGCGAAGCAGAAGTGTTCCGGGCAAACGGTGCGTTTAGTATCGGAGGACTGCTGAATGCGGGGCGAATCGAGGTCATACTGCATGGTAGCTGCGAGGCAAAAGAAATAGGCGGAGAGTACATCGAGGTGCGCCGAACAGGCAATAGCACTTTGGGCAAGCTGTTGAAGCATTTTCTCAATAATACCTTGACTGTAGAGACGATTGAAGGAGACGAAATCTACCTGGAAAACACAAAGGCCAAGGTCGTTCGCGGCAACAAGGTCGAGATTGGGCCAGACTGCGAAATTGACCTGGTTGAATACAGCACAGAATGCAAGCAAGACCAAAGCTCCCAGGTTAAGACGCTGACACAACGATAAGGGTGGCAAGGAAAAATTAATATTTCAAACTGCATGCAAGTATTTACATGCATGCAGTCTCTTTATATAATGAGTTTGGAAAAAAATGAAAATGCAAGTAATTGCTTGCTTGGTACGGAGGTGCGTCATGGATCACCCAGATATAGAACAGAAGCTGGGGGGGAGAGGCGAAGAGGAACAGGAAACCCGTGAGCGAATTTTATCGGCCGCACGTCAGCTAATGGCACAAAAGGGATACAAGGGAGCGACTACACGCAAGATTTCTGAGCTTGCTGGGGTGAATGAGGTGACGGTATTTCGTCACTTCAAGAACAAGGTAGGCATCCTGACTGAACTCCTGAAAGAAATCATGGATGTCCGAGAGCAGCTGGAGCAAGGGTTGCAAGGCGAGTTTGCTGATCTCAAGGAAATGCTGGTTAGCTACGCACGTACGTATTACGGCTTATTAGTCGAGCGCAAAGAAATTTTCATGATCTGCATGATTGAAGCGGATAATCACCCAGAAGTCGTGCAGATGTTCAGCAGCCTGCCGATGACCGCAGTCGAGGTATTGTCCAACAAGCTCCTAGTGTTTCAGGAGCAAGGTCATTTGCCAAAGGCTGTTCCGTTCACGGCAGCTCTTATGTTCGTCTCCACTTTCTTCTATGCCTTCATGGCGAAGTATCGGGTTAATCTCGATCTCGAAATGGTAGAAGAAGAGCTTTTTGAAAATGCTTCTGAAATCTTGCTACAAGGCATCAGAGGACTCAAATAAACAGCATAGCTACATAGGGGCGGAGGAAGTCATGAAGAGAAGATGGCTTGTATCTGTAATGATGATCGGACTATTGGCAACGACGGCTTGCAGCGAGCAACAGCCTGCTTCAGCACCTCAGAAGGAGTTGAAGCATGTCGTCGTTGCACCAGTAAAGAAGGAGCAGGCTGTTACCGTCACGGAGTTGTCTGGTACGCTGGCTCCTTTGGAGGAAGCACTCGTTTCTTTTGAAGTAGGCGGTCGTATTGTGGAGATGAACCGAAAAGAAGGAGATACGGTCAAAGCGGGCGATGTGCTTGCCCGAGTGAATGCCACAGATTACTCGCTCCAGGTTGCTTCGTCCAGCGCTGCCGTGCAGCAGAGTGAAGCAAATCTTAGCAAGGTAAACAATGGTGCGAGAGAGCAAGAAGTGACGCAGGCGCGTTTGCTTGTGGAGAAGGCAACAGTAGGTCTCCAAAAAATGCAGGATGATTTCAATCGGATTGAAAAGCTCTACCAGCAAAACGCCATTTCCAAAAGCGAGTATGAAAGTGCACAAAATGGACTGACGATTGCGCAAAAGGATTTGCAAAACGCACAGCAGTCTTATTCCCTGATTACTCAAGGAGCTCGTTCGGAAGACAAACAGTTGACACAGGCTGTCTACAATCAGACGGTTATCGCCAAAGAAGTGGCAGCCAATACACTTGCCAAAACGCAGCTCCGTTCGCCGATTAACGGGACGATCATCGCCAAGCTCTCGTCTGCGGGCAACTTGGTCGGTTCAGGTACCCCTGTCTATCAAGTCGGCAACATCGATACATTAAAAGTCGTATTGCCCGTTCCTGACCGTGAGATTTCTGCATGGAAAGTAGGCGAGGCGATCTCCTTAGACCTGTATGGTCAAAAACGGGATGGCAAAGTGACCAAAATATTTCCCGCCACGAACCAAAATACCGGAACGATTGGCGTAGAGGTTCAAATCGCCAACCAAGCTCGTGACTGGTTTGCTGGTCAGGTGGTGAAAGCGACGAAAACGGTAACGGGGCAGGAAGGTGTCTACGTACCGGTAGAAGCAGTCATCAGTAGAGGCAAAGATGACGCGCATGTCTTCGTCAATGCAGGCGGGAAGGCTGTCAAAACAAGCGTAGCCATCGGGCAGATTGTAAGTGACAAGCTCGAGATCAAGAGCGGATTAAAAGAAGGAGACCAACTGATCGTCAAAGGGGTGGACCGTTTGTTTGACGGTGACCCAATCGAGGCGGCAGGAGGTACACAGCCGTGATCAAGTACATCGTACAAAAGCGCAAAATCACGCTCCTGTTTTTCAGCATGATTGTACTTGTAGGCTCCCTCAGCTTTTTTCAACTGCCTAAGCAAGAGATGCCGGATATTATCGTGAACATGGCGACGATCACGACGGTTTATCCGGGAGCTTCGCCGGAAAAGGTCGAGCAGGCTGTTACGAAAAAGCTGGAAGAAAAAATCAACGAATTGCAAGGACTTAACTATATATCATCCTCATCTTCCCTCGGCGTCTCTTTTATCATGGTGGAAGCAAAGAGTGACGTAGACCCGAAGCAAAAATGGGATGAATTGCGGAAGAAGGTAAAGGACGCAGAGGCTGATTTGCCAGCAGATGCGAAACAACCGATCATCAATGATGATTTAAACCGTACGTTTGTCCAATCGTTTGCGGTCACCGCTGACTCGCGCGAGGAATTGTACAGCATGCGTACCATGCTGAAATCGTGGAAGGAACAGCTGCGCACCATTCCAAACGTAGCGGATGTACTGGTGGAAGGTCTACCGGAGCAGGAAGTCCACATCGAGGTTGATACGCAAAAGCTGAGCCAATACGGGATCACATGGAGTCAGGTGATGATGGCAGTCAAAAAGGAAAATGAAAAAATCCCGCTTGGCGACCTGACCACAGAAAAACGGACCTACCAGCTCAAGCTGGCGGAAAATACAGATGTCGAAGAACTGAACAAAGTCATTATCTCTCGTTCAAAAGAGGGCTTCCCGATCTATCTAAAGGACATCGGATCGGTCAAAATGTCGACGGAGACGGTGAAAACAACTTCGTATTTCAATGGGAAGCCTTCGATCACGATCAGCGTTAATGCAGAGACGGGAAGCGATGTACCGTCCTTGCAAAAGCGCGTAGACGAGATGATGGTGACTCTGGATAAAACACTTCCGGCAGGGGCCGAGAGACACTCGATTTATAGTCAGAATGAACGTGTGGATGAGCTTTTTGGCGACCTGACTCGGGAAATGATGATTGCCATTGTCGCAGTTTTGGTGGTGTGTGCGCTCGGATTAAACCTGATCACATCGTTGGTAGTAGCGATGGCGATTCCGATTTCCTTGGCTGTGGGGCTTATGTTCCTGCCATCTATGGGTATTTCACTTAACATGATCTCGATCGTTTCCTTGATCATTGTGCTCGGGATCTTGGTCGATGACGCCGTGGTGGTCAATGACAATATCGAGCGGAGACTGTCTGTCCTGGGTGAAAAACCGATGGCTGCGGCGGTTAATGGCGCCAAGGAAGTATCGATTTCGATCACGACCGCTACGCTGGCTACGATTGCGTCATTTGCTCCTTTGATGTTTCTTAGTGGAAACGTCGGGCAGTTCATTCGTCCGGTTCCCGTCATTATTTCGATGACGATGCTGGCGTCAATGGTCATGTCACTGACGATCATCCCGATCTTTCGCCAATGGTATGAGCAACGTAGAAAGGCTGGCGTAGAAGGGTATCGCAAGCCCGCTGGACTTTTGGGAAAACAATTGTTGCAGCTGACCAAGTGGTATGCGAGCAAGGTCATGCCGAAAATTTTGAAGCGACCACTTTTGGCAGGAATGATTGGCGTTTTGATCGGAACGGCTGCATATGGATTGATACCGCTCACTCCGGTGGAATTGTTCCCGAACGATGATCGCCCGCAGTTTCTCATCGATATCCGTCTCCCCGTGGGCAACAGTCTGGAAGAAACAGACCGGGTGGTGCGTGGGACGGCAGATTGGGTGTTGAAGCAGCCTGGTATCGAGGCGGTATCTGCATACGCGGGAGGCAGTGCACCGAAAATGTTCGGTGGAGATACAGCTGCTGGAAGCGGCATTACCGTCGGACAGTTAGTGGTTCGTTATAATGAAAAAGAGACCCATCTCGAGAACATGCTGGAGCCGTGGACGGAAGAATTCAAAAAGCTGTATCCGGAAGCGAGTATCTTGACGAAGCAGCTGGAGGCAGGTCCTCCGGTTGGAAAACCAGTCGTGATTCGTTTTTACGGAGAGGATATTGAGACGCTGCGCTCTCTTTCTGCGCAAACAAAAGAAAAGGTTGCCGGATTAGAGGGCACGTACAATGTGCAAGACGATTTCGGGGTAGAACGCTACACCTTGGAATTTGTCGTGAACAAAGAGCTGATGGAGCAAAAGCTCGTCAACTATACAGACTTGTCCACGACATTGCGTCTGGTGAGCGAAGGCATCACCGTCAGCGAGTTTGATACAGGCTCAGACCTGATCGATATGAAGCTGTTCTTGCAAAAAGGCGAGGAAGACCCTGCATTGCTGTTCCAGCGGCTCAGCATCGCCAATGCACGTGGAGAGCTGATCCCGTTATCACAGCTGGCGGAGGTAAAACCGACTTTCAGTACACAGACGATTCCGCATCGCGATTTGTCGCGGAGCGTGACAGTTACCAGTGATCTGAAAGGGAGAACGGCGACAGACGTAATGGCAGAGATCAAGCCGATGCTCGATAGTATGTCCTTGCCAGAAGGATACCGCTATGAGATTGGCGGCGAGACTTCCGAACAGACTGATATTTTTATCGACATGGGCAAACTCTCGATTCTTGTTGTTTTCCTGATCTTGATTTTGATCGCGATGCAATTCTATTCCTTGACGATCCCTGTACTGGTTACAAGTACGATTTATCTCGCTGTTTCGGGGAGCTTGATCGGCTTGTTCGTGACCCAGACACCACTTGGCTTTATGACAATGATGGGGATTATTGCGCTGGCGGGCATCGTGGTGCGTAACGGGATCGTGTTGATCGAGTTCATCGAGGAAGCACGTCATACAGGCATGGAGCTGAAGCAGGCAGTTATTTCTGCATGTGAGGCACGACTACGGCCTATTCTTTTGACCTCGCTTACAGCGATTGCTGGTATGATGCCGTTAGCTATTTCAGGTGACGTTTTGTTCAAACCACTTGCGGTCACCATTATTTTTGGCTTGGCATTCTCGACACTTTTGACTTTGATCGTTGTGCCGTCCTTCTATACCGTTCTAACGCAGCACAAGATCAAAAAGCTGGCGAAAAAAGCCGCGAAGCGCCCGGATTTGTATGGGCCTGAGGCAGAGACTCTATAATACATGCAACAGCGGCAAACTTTCCGATTCATTTCTTTCGGGAGTTTGTCGCTGTTTTTTAGTAAGCTCTTCTTGCTTTTCGCCAGCCGATTATCAACAGAGCAAGAACCAGTATGAGAAAACCGAGTACACATAAAGCCCAGATTGACTGTAGCAGCATGCTTTGGTTGACCAGCCAGGGAATCTCCTCCAGAGGCATGTTTTTCATTTTGGGGAGAGAAGGGATGATCATCGCGTCCGCATAAATGTGCAGGATGATCGGAGCTAGCAATCCCCAGCGAAGTGCTGCCCATGCCCACAAAACACCAATGAGAAACGATTCAAAAAGAATTCCTAGACCATGCCCAGGTACGTGATAGTAGGCGAAAATCATGGAAGGAATGAGTAGATACATCCACTTCGCACCAGTGGGCAGGTCTGTGCTCCTTCGATAGATGAGTGTTAGCAAGAGAAACGGGATGCCGCGAAAGACAAGCTCCTCCCACAAAGGATTATGCCAGGTGGCAAACACAAGCAGATTTGCTTTGCCAGCGAGTGACTGAGCACCAATTGGCTGCGTAGTAGACCATCCGCTAATCGCCTGAAAGGCAGCTCCGGCCGCTTTTGCCAATAAGAGCCCGGCAAGGATGAACAGAAATGCTTGCCCCAACTTTTTCCCCCGCACAAGCCATAAGATGCCGCCAGCGTAAATCAGCGAGATCACACCAAAAATAAGCCAGCCAGGAAGTGGGACAGCGACCTTCCAGTCGGTTTTCGGCCAGAAGAGTAGAGAAACGGAAACAGTTTGTCCGAAAAAACCTGAGGAGAGAAATTGCCCCCAGGAGGCGAGCAGGGGCAGAAAGAGCATAATTATCAAGAGAAGGAGTAAAAGTGGGTTTTTGGTTATATATCGAAGTGTAATTGTCCACATTTGAATAAACCTCTCATTCCAACCATTTTTTCCTATATAATCCTACATGCCTTTTACTCGGTCTAGATGGAAATGGCATTCTTCAGATTTTTGTAAGAGTTTGTTTAAGCAAGAAATGGTATCAGACGTATGATATGATAGAATCAAAATTCACTGTCAGTAATAGATAGAAAAAGCAGTACAGGAAGGGAGTGTCCAGGATGCAACAGCCCCAGCTTCTTCATGAAGAAAAGGTATTCAAAGACCCTGTCCACCGCTACGTCCACGTGCGGGACAAATTCATTTGGGATTTGATCAACTCGGCAGAATTCCAACGTTTGCGCAGAGTCAGGCAACTGGGCACCAGCTTTTTTACGTTTCACGGTGGAGAGCATAGCCGCTTTAACCACTCGCTTGGCGTGTATGAACTGATGCGCAGAATTTTGGAGACGTTCGAAGGCCGTATTCAGTTGACCTACGAGGAAAAGCTGCTGTGTCTATGTGCGGCTTTGCTCCACGATGTGGGCCACGGTCCGTTTTCCCATTCGTTTGAAAAGGTGTTCAAGTATCACCACGAGGATTGGACGCGCGCCATTTTGCTTGGAGATACGCAAATCAACCGAATTCTTCGTCGGTTTGATGATAGCTTCCCGAAGAAATTGGCAGAAGTGATTAATAAGACATATGACAATAAACTGATCGTAAGTCTCATCTCCAGCCAGCTCGATGCCGATCGGATGGATTACTTACTGCGTGATGCCTACTATACGGGTGTCAATTACGGCAATTTCGAGATTGAGCGTATCTTGCGTGTCATGCGGCCGCAGGAGGATGGCATTGTCTTTAAATTCAGTGGGATGCATGCTGTCGAAGACTACATCATGTCTCGCTATCAAATGTACTGGCAGGTCTATTTCCATCCCGTGACGCGAAGTGCCGAAGTCATCTTGTGCAAAATTTTTCAACGGGCGAAGCTCTTGTTTTCCCAAGGCTATCCGTTCATGCAGGAGCCTGTTATGCTGCTGCCTTTCTTGCAGGAAAAAGTAGAGCTGGCTGACTATTTGGCGCTTGATGAGTCGATCATTCTTTTCTATATGCAGCTCTGGCGCAGAGAGCAAGACCCTGTGTTGAAAGATTTGTGCGCCCGTTTTTTGGACAGGAATCTCTTTAAATACGTCGAATATAATCCGAGGGATTTTCGCTTGCTGTCTGAGTTGAAAGAACTATTTCAATCTGCCGGAATTGATCCGATGTATTATTTGGAGGTAGACACGACCTCTGATCTTCCGTATGATTTTTACCGTGCCGGAGAAGAAGAGGAGCGCATTCCGATTATGCTCCAAATGCCTTCAGGCGAACTTGTCGAGCTGTCACAGAAGTCAGAAATTGTACAGGCCATTAGCGGAAAGCGGCGTTTTGATTACAAGCTGTACTTTCCATTGGATAAAGTCATGGCTTTGCCGGGGGATCTCTCCCGTAAGATTCGAGAACGTCTGGGAGTGATGGAGGATGCTTAATCGTCACGCCAAGATCATACGCCTGATTGAGATAGTCGGCGAAGTGAGCGGGCGAAAAAAATTACAAAAGATGGTGTACATAGGAAAACATCTGGAGATGGATTTCGATGAGCGCTACGAGTTTCACATGTACGGTCCATATTCGGAAGAGCTGACGCTCAGAGTAGATGAGCTGTGCAACATGGGGCTTCTGGATGAGCAAATGGAGAGTAAAGGTGCCATTCATATGTATCGTTACTCTTTGAACGAAACCGGTCATGATTTTCTCAAGTTTCATGAGGTTGACTTCGGTAGTGGAGAACGTGCGATTTTGCGTATGAACGAGGAGAATTCCCGTTTTCTCGAGCTGGTTTCTACGATTCTGTA
The DNA here is from genome assembly GCF_013284365.1 of Brevibacillus sp. RS1.1. Taxonomy (NCBI): domain Bacteria; kingdom Bacillati; phylum Bacillota; class Bacilli; order Caryophanales; family Paenibacillaceae; genus Brevibacillus; species Brevibacillus sp. RS1.1. The sequence goes on along the minus strand of NZ_JABSVA010000004.1, from coordinate 208,385 downwards.
TTTCAGCCACCTGCCCTATGAGGAAATGAAGGGCAAAATCTTTACGTTTAAGAGCAAGCAGCGCTACACCGAGGAAGAGATTCAAAAAGGGCAGGCGTTTATTGAAGAACTGCGTGCATTGATGAAGGAAGACGGCGGCAGTTCACTTATGCAATAGGAAACATCATACGAGGAAAAGCACGGCGTACGAACTTGCAAGAGTTGTGGTACGTCTTTTTTTTATACATGTCAGCCAGTCCAATGGGGCTGGCTTTTTTTGTCTCAGCTCGGAGCTGCATAATACGGGTATCGTTCTTTGACAAGTGCATACGTTATGAAACATTCTGATTCGCGAAAGGGAGATGGACGTGAGTAGAAGCAAGCAATGGTGGCTGTGGATCCTGCTCGGTGTTGTTATGCTTGCCGTCGGTATAAGTGCGTGGTGGGGTACAGCCAGTGCACAAGAAGAAGTAAAAGTGGTGTACGTCTATAGTGATAGCTGCGGATATTGTACGGAGTTCGGCCCGACATTTGAGAAAGTCGTGAAGGAGTATCCACCTGAAATGATCCAACGACTGGATATCCATGAGCAGAAAGAGCTGGATGAAGCGTCGCGCCTCGGGGCAGAGGCAACCCCCACTGTTTTTGTCGTCGAACAAGGTAAGGTGATCGACAAGCTGGAAGGGGCGGTGCCCGAGAATACGTTGCGGAGTTTTTTGCAAAGGAACCTAAATCAGACTCTTTCTAAAAATGGATAATATAGGTAAAATATCCAGTAAAGAGGGGGGTCATTCCATGAACAAACGTACAATCATGTCATACCTATTAGCAGCTGTTCTCGCAGTGGCAGGGCTTACTGGAGTAGAAGATAGTCAAAACGTACAGGCTGCTGCGTCAGCGAAGGATTACGCTTCACATACAGCAAGGGAAGCCATTGATTTCGGTGTACAGAAGAAATACTTATGGCTGGATAGCAAGGGGAACTTTTATCCGAATAACCAAATCACGCAAGGGCAGTTTATTGCGAGTTTAGTAGCGATTCGCGGATTGAAGGAGGTAGCCCCCGTTCCGGAGCTCCCAGAAGGGCATTGGGCGAAGATGAGCTATGAGAAGGCGCAGAAGGCGGGGATTTTGGCGGGGGTGAAGGTAGAGCCGAACAGGCTGTTGACGAAGGAAGAAACGGCAGCGCTGGTGTATGCAGCGTGGAAGCCGATTCGGGGTGAAAAGAATCCGAATTTAACCAATACCGGGGCGCTTATCACGTGGGGATGGATGAAGCCAGCGCCAAGTGGTCAGCCTAAATTTCGTGAGGATTTGCCTGTGACTCGAGGGGAAGCGGCGGAGATTTTGCGTTATTTGTGGAAGGATAAATGGCAGCTTGAGCAAGGGGCGAAGTATGCGGATGAGTTTCATAAGAGCTTGAAGGTTGTGAATGGGAAGATTAGTGGGAAGGTGCCTAAGGGTGATAGTAATTTTATGATATTAGTACAATTTTTTACAAAGCAAAATGAATTGGAAGGTTTCATAAACAATCAATCTTTTAACATTCCATTAAACAACACAAGTTCTTTTTCTTTTAATGTCATAAATAACAATGACTCGACTGATGCAGGTATATACTTGTATACCAAATTACCTTCTTTAGAGAAAACTAATAACACCCGAAAATTCTATAAAACGAAGGGTACGAAGTAAATGCATATCCACTTAACTAAGCATAGAATAGTTTATTCTGTGCTTTCTCTTTTCCTATTGTGCGTTTTTCTTATTATTTACCCAAACTCGACGTATGGTTCGCCTAATTATCACAACATTAAAGTAGCAACTGTTGATTCGAATAAAGAGCTTGCACCCAAAGGGCGTTTTTATCTTCTTTTAATCGAAGGAATAGAAGGACAACTCGGAGCAACAGTTTCTCAAATTGAAGTAGACAGAGTTATTGATACTAATGGAGTATTGGGCTTTGCTGATGTAAACCAAAAGGCAGATAGAGGGTGGTACTTTGTTGACGAAAACGAAGCGTCATATTGGATTAAACGGTTCGGAGGAAATCCAAACTACATTCTTGGAGGAACGGGTAATGTTTATAGTAAGGAAGTCTCTAGTGATTCAGTACCGAATTTCGTACCCTACCAAGCCTACAACCTCGCAGAACTAGCCTCCGCCTCAGGCGGCGCAGGCTACACCAAAGGAGACAACCTCGTCCCAGACGGCAAAGGCGGGTACATCTCGGTAGGCCACTTCCGAACCACCCCACAACCCAGCGGCAGCATAACCACCAACAAAACAAAATACAACCTCAACGAAACAGTTGAGATCCATGCAAATGCCACGGACTTTTCTTACTATGACCGCGGCATTTTTGTATGGTCTTTAAGCGTGATCAACAAGACAACAGGACGTGGATACAAGAGCATCTTGTCTAATCAAAAATTCAACGATCCAAGCACGGTCGTTCCCAAGGTAAACGAGACAAGCAGTCCCCCGGGCTACAAGTGGACCTTTAAAAATACCGACTATAAGCCTACTGAGCCAGGCCTGTATGAAATATCGCTAACCATCTCTGACCTGCATCAAAGAAGCCGCCAAGGATCAAGCAGCATAAGCGTTTCGACACCTTATACAGCACAATTCACAGTGGGTGATGTAACCCCACCGGAAAAGCCTGATCCCGAAAAGCCTGATCCAGGTCCAGCATGTTCAATCGGATCAACAAAAACCAAACTGAACATTCAAGTCGTTGGCGACAAGGATATTAAAGACCACAATGCTGTTGCCAGCGGCGGCTCAGATATTGCTGTCGAAAAAAATGCAGATATCACTCTCTCTGCCAATAAACCAGGAAAATACACGATGAATGGTTATGACATGAAGCCTGGAGCGAATGGCAACAGGAAAGTCGGGACAGGAAGCATCGGTAGCTCTGGACGGGTAAAAGTCGTCTACACCAGTGATGATGGAACAGAGTGTTGGGAGAAATATTTTAGAGTGGAGTCGCCAGATGGTGAAGACTCATGCCCCATCGTTACGCTGTCAGCATCTGCAGTAAGAAACGGTCAAACCATTGAGATTATGCCGTTCGATACGCTTACGTTCCGGGCCAAATACACAACCAAATACGGAGATAGCTCGGAGGCATCGCTCAAGTGGGATGTATCCCTTCCAAACGGAAAAACCTATACCTTGCCAGTCAAGGAAAATGACAATGGCAGATGGGGACCCTATGATTCCTCCAGTTTAAAGCTTCCGTTCGGAAATGTTTATAACCCGTACTATTTTCCATTCGAGCGAGGAAAAACGTACAAACTAAAGCTAAACCTCGATGGGACAAAGTGGGGGGAGCGACCTGAATGCAATTGGGAAATAACGATTGTGGTAAAAGATGCTTCCTGCTCGATCGCTGATCAAAAAAAGGTTTCATTTTTAGTACATAGCGAGCCACCTCTGCCATTTTCTCCTGAAGGTGAAGGCATGAATGGATCGGTCAGTTCAGGATTTACATTGAAAGACCCCGTATACATCAAGTACTTTACGAAGGCTGGAGATCAATACGATACCAATCTATCGTTTTCCTCAAAGGTATCTGGTACTTGGTATTGGAAGAGCCCTGAAGGAAAAACAGCGTTAACCGACAAACTTGCAGCGGACGAGCCATTCAGGCTCATGTTGCCGGCAAGCGTAGATGTTGGCGATGAAATCGTACTGCTGTTCGAGTCCGAGACGGGCTGTACGGGTGAGGTGCGATTCACCATTGAATCCGACCAAAAATGCTGGGATATTCTCGCGTCAGTAGAAATCGACCGAAACAACCAAAAGTGGAGCAAGGATATTCAACGTGGTGAAACCATTGAAATGGCAGCAGATGAGATTCCAGACAAGTATCGGTTTCGGATGTTTTTGTCGGACGATAGTCACTTTTCGATGAGATGGTTTGATCCTGCGTCTGGCTCCTGGGAAAGAAAGCGAAACGGAAAGGCACTCGATAGCTCAAACACCTCCACAAATAGCCACTGGGTGTATTTCCCGAGAGACGAAAATGGTCTTCTTTTAGAAGGACTGTACAAGGTGCAATTTTATTCAACCCAGAGTGACGGCTGCGACGGTCATTTTTTTGTGCAAATCGGCAAAGGCGTTCCAAAACCGGATGGAGAGAATTTACTCATTGTGAAATCGAGCTTTCAAATTGATCCGAAGAGCCCTCAAGCCGCAGGAACCGATGCGACGATTACATTCAACGTGAAGAATGCCGGGAAATTAACGCATGATACGAAATTGGCTGTTCGCTGGGCGAACTCAGAAAAGGAAACTCGTTTGGACGTGAATGAATTCAAGCCGGGTGAGGTGCGTAAGATCACGGTTCCGACGAAGTATCCGCAAAAATCCGAGGATTTTATCGCCCATATCAACCCTGGGAAATCCATGCCGGAAAACGAGACGATCTGGACGGATAATCGTGCGGCTTGGCCAGTGAAGATTGTCGGTGGAGAAGTTCCGGAGTCGCCTGGTGGTGGAGGCGATTTTGATGGCGGTGAAATTGGTTTAGAGATTTATGACAGTGATCGTCGACAGCTACAAAAACTGCCGCTACATGCAGATGGCGTGTGGGAACGTGAGCCTGCTACGATTCGCGTGGTCATTGATCAGTCGAAAATAAACGAAGGCTTCCAAAAAACAGAACAGGAGATCAATCAGAAAATCACGCAATTTAAAGCGCAATTGGAGAGTTCAGTCAGCGGGGACACGATCAAAAACGTAACTGTCACTGCGAATCCGGGGTGGATTTCAGATGCCAAGAGCATGGCGGTTTATACGCCACCACAGCTTGATCTGAAGCTGACAGGCCCCGGAGCGCCGATGCAATGGCAGGTAAGCAGTGCATCTACAGGCTCAGAGGTCGTGTATACAGGAACCACGGTCCCAACACAGACGACTTGGCGCCAAGTACTCCAATCGCAAAAATACAAGGCTGAAATCAACGGCTTTGTCATCGTGATGGATTATCAGGTCGATTTTGAACTATCCTACGAGAATTGCGCTATGAACGCCGAAGATGAAGAGGTGTGTGAGCCTCGGAACCTCTCCAAAACGATGGCAGGACGCTATACCATTACGGTAAAAGGGGGAGAGCGCTCCTTTGAGGTCTTTGAGCCGAATGCAGCAGGCTCGATTCGTCATACAGCCGAATGGGCAGCGTATCATGCCAGAGACCGGTATCCAAACAGCCAGCCAAATGATTACTACGCGGGTGAGCGCATCTTGACACAAGTGGAGCTACAGGATCGACACCGCCATCCCGTGAGTAATCAGTTTCCTGTCGTGACAGCTGCGCGGGCATGGATTTCAGAAACAGGCTTACGCCAAACGCCGTTACAGTCGTTGTTAGTCCTGCAACAAGCGACTCCTCAGCTCTGGAGAGGCCCTTCCTATTCCGCTTCCAAGCTAGGAGCTCGTGAAGTGGGTGTAGATACGCCTTTGATGGGGGATAAACAGCATGGCTTCCAAAAGGATGCGAGCTACGCAGTCTATTACTCTGTTTCCTTTCGTTTTGACGTGAACAAGGGCTTCCCTTATCAAAATAAAGCTTCTGGGCAAGGGCACGAAATAAAAGATTATGCGCTACCCTTCCGTATCATTGCAAATGCATGGGAACGACAAGGAATCCGCAACCATACGACACAGTAAAAATATTTGCACCCCCTCTCTGTCTTTTTCTACTGTAAAGCTAGAAAAAGGATGAGGGGGATTTTTGTGGGAATAATCACGCGGCGCTTGCTTTGTGTGCTTCTCCTATTCGCTTTATGCTTGGGAAATACAGTGGAACAGGGCTGGGCAAAAGAACGGGAGATATTCGTAGAGGAGGCGTGGGCATGGATCGACGAGGGAGAGGTGCGTTTTCAGGCACAATTATCAGGTACTCCGGATAAAGTCGAACTTTCTGTCAGTCAGGGCAGCGTCAGTAAAATCCGTTCTTTTCACGAAGAGTCTCAGATTTCCCTCGCTATCATGCCTATGGATGATAGCCCTATCCAGATAACGATGTCCATAGATGATGCGGAAGGGCCGTTACGTAGCTGGGAGCTATCGTTACCTGAACACATAGAACCGACCGTAGAAAAAATAAAAATCAAAAAGTCGCCTTGGGATGAAATAGCTGCCGATCAGGAAGAGCCGTTAATGTTGGTCGAACGAGAGGGCGAAGACAAAAACGAGGCTCCAGCAGAAGAGGCAGAACAAAAACAGGAGCAGGATGCCTCCGATGAAGAGCTTTCGCGGCTAGCAGAGGAATTTTATGCGCATTTTTCAGGCGAGAATAAGCCAGGAGAAGCGGAACTGCGAAATAGAGAAGTTCGCTTTGAGGTAGAACCGAATGATACCTTGGGCAGCAAATCAGACTGGCTATTTGATGGAAAGGACAGCCATGGAAAGATTAGCAGCAAGAATGATGTGGATTTTTGGAAAATCAGAGGAACAACAAATGGACAGATGAATATTTCCCTCACAGATATTCCAGCGAACGAAGACTACGACTTGTATGTGTATGATGAGGGGGAAAGGGAGCTTGCCCGTTCGGAGCAGCATGGAAATGAGTCTGAGCTAATCGAGGGACTGGCACTGGAAAAAGACAAATGGTACTACATCAAGGTCGTTGGAAAGCAGGGCTCTTTTTCGAAAGATTACTACTACCGCTTGCGAGCTGATTTTTCCGCGGATCATGGAGGGGGCAAGGCAGATGGATACGAGCCGAATGACACAATGGAAGCGGCATACAAGCTGGATGCATATAACCGAAATATCGTAGGAAATCTTCATTCAAAAACGGATGTAGATTTTTACAGCTTATCCTTTCCGCTCTCCTCTACTGTGGAGATCTCTCTCAAGGATATCCCTACTGGAATGGATATGGACATATTTCTGCTCGACGAGGCTGGGAAAGTCGTCGCTAGTTCCGAGAAAGCGAAGCATTCGGATGAACATATTATCTTCAATGCCTATCCTGGCACCTACATAGTCAAGGTCATGGCCAGCAAACGCTCGGGTTTTACCGCTAACTCGTACAGTCTTTATATAGGAGACAGAACGATTCCGATTATCCTAATCCCAGGAGTGGGTGGATCCCGACTCGAAGTAGAGCAGAATGGAAAGAGATCGGAAATATGGTTGGGACTTGGCGATAGTCTCATTGGTATTAATGATCCTAAACACCGCCGGCTACTCTCTTTGGAGCCGATCAAGCCAAATAGTATAGATGTACAGCCAGTCGCCCGTGATGCGACGATCCACCCGGAAAAGGATGATTTTTACGCCATCGAATATCTTTCCTATGCACCGTTTTTAAAAGAACTTACCGAACAGTATTACAGCATGGTAAAGGAACTGGAAAAGGCGGGATACAAAAAGCACCGCACCTTATTTGCACTACCGTACGATTGGCGGTACAGCAGCACCAAAAATGCCAAGCTTCTAAAAGAGAAAATCGATGCTGCACTAAAGGCAAGTGGGGCAAACCAGGTGCATTTGGTGGCACATAGCATGGGTGGGCTCTTGGTAAAAGAAACACTTCTATCCAATGTGTCCTACCAGCGCAAAGTGAATCGTGTCGTATACATGGGCACACCCTTCCTTGGCTCTCCACGGGCATATCAGGCTCTTAAGCACGGATACAATTTTTCAATCCCTTGGCTGGATGAGGAAACAGGGAAAGTGATTTCCTCCTATGCACCTGCTGTTTACGAGCTGCTACCCTCTAAAAAATACTTTGAATCGGTTGGCTTCCTGAAAAGGAGTAACATTCAGTACTACACCTATGACGATTTTTTAAAGGACAAAAATATTCGCCTCGACTATGCGCCGCTCGTCAGACATGGCGGCCAGATGCATGAAAAGTGGGATAACAAAACGATCAATGTTCCACAGTATTCCATCGTGGGTACCGGCCAAGTAACACTGCTCGGTTACTTTTATGATTCTTTTTATAACGAATGGTCCCCGATTCTGGATCCTGGCGTTGGGGACGGTACCGTTCCGTATATGAGTGCCAATTACGCCCAGAAGGATATGAAAAAACGATACTACGTGAAAGGCGAACACGCCAAGCTGCCGACCATACCAGAGGTCATCGACCAAGTAACGCGATTGCTACAGGGAGATGACGAATTACAACCAGGGTTACGCAATGCTCCGGATCAAAATGCGGACTACTTGTATTACATCATTGCACAAGATGACAAAAGCTTTCCTGAAGTGACGATACATAAATCAGGCCAGACTTTTACGCTCGACGCCAATAAAAAAGAAGTCCGGGAAGACCTGTCTATTGAGTATCACGATCGTATCGTTGTTATCCATGTTCGAGATGGTGAAGACTTGGAATTCCAGCCGCCTGTAGCTGTAGAGGGTGCGGAGCCAGCGCGCTTTCTGATCAAACGCTTCTCATCAGATGATTCGGAGCGTTACAAAGAAACAGGTAGACGTTACGTGCTTGATGAGCGTGGACTGGCTGAGGTAGAAGAAACTACGGATTCCAATGATGTGTAATCATCAAAAGCAAAGGGTGTAAGACAATGGATGATAATTGGATTGTCTGGTTCATACTCGGTCCTTTCGTATTCTCATTGATGTTTGCGGGGCCTTTGATTGGTTTGCTCATCGGTGCTTTCATTCGCTTCACGCTAGGCTTTCGACGCTGGTTGATCTTTCTAAGTGTTCTTTGTATCAGCTTTGTGTACTACCTGTTTATTGTTCCCTCTGACACGATGCTAGGCGAACTGTTAGTCATGAAGGTTGCCATGGCCGTCCATACAGCGATCGTAACGATCCTGATCATGTGGGGCATCGAAAAAATCATCCAGCTCATAAACAAAAAACGAAACACCCAAAAGCCCATGGATAAATAACTGGGCACATAGGCAAATTGCGTCATCATACGTTTTTCGAGTAGAATAAAAGGAAGGAGAATGATTGTCTGGAGGTTATTCAAATGGATATTTTTGATAATAAAAAAGGCGGCTTTACCATCATGAGTGGAAAAACCGATGTACACGGCGGTTTTGGTCAAGGTGTGCTCGACCTGAATGCTGTGTCCTCGGTCATTATCGATGGGGACGAAGCGTACATTGACATGGGTGCCTTACATGCCAAAAGTTCTGTTGAAAAGGGCATCAAATGGACGACAAATAAAGAAGAAGTACCAAATGGAAAGCCTTATTGGCTCGTTTGGGTAACAGTCGATCGCAATGAAGCCGGTCCTTACTATGCAGGGGCGACTGCGTGCTACATGGAAATCGATCGGGAAGCGCGTAGGGGCTACAAAATTTTGGCGGATCACGTGAATCGCATGGATTACTCCATGAAGAGACGTATTATGCTGACCGATCTATCCGAGAAGGAAAAAGCTGCTCTGAAAAAGCTTTTGATTGAAAATAACGAGGCTATGTATGAGAATTCTACCGAGGAATTAAAGCGAAATTTGTCCTAAAGTTGGAAATCGTGAACGGTCTGTGAACAAATCGTGAAATCAATTGTTCACACAATTGAAGTCAGGTAAACTTATTTCCATATTGTGTTACATGTACACTTGGTCAACAAACAGGGAGAGAGCCGTCACTCTTTCCCTGTTTGTCTTATATAATTGTCAGCGTTCATCATAGTTTTTGGGAAATCGCGGAACACTAATGGGGATTGAACCAAACTGTTTGACGGAAGGGGCGGTACCCATTGGAAGAAGATCTCCGTGGTAATGAACAATCGCATGATCATTTTGTGAGGCACGGTGGCGTCCATTTCCGCACACATGTGACTCCGACCGAGATAAACAATTTTGTGCGCAAGCTCCCTGCTGGAAAAAGGGACAGCTTGTTTGAAGTGCTGGAACAGCTTGATCATGCCGGTCTGATTACGATCGTCAACGACCATGTATTTGCCGATGGAGATGGAGTCGTGGGCGGCGGGGACAATCAGAACACGCTAGGTTAATAGGCATACAAAAAGGACGTACTCGATTAAGAGAAACGTCCTTTTTTCTTTAGTGATCTGGTTTCCACCAACTGCCCATGCGCTGCCAAAAGGTTGAAGAATCTGGCGGCTTTAAAGGTGTTGGTGTCTCATTTTTGGGGATGTGATTCATGCAATAATCTTGAGGCTCTGTTCCGCTGGCGAAATAAAAGAGCTGTGGATTCGGACAATGCTCGGTCGCCAGTTTTCTAGAAGCGGGATCGATATAGACAGAAACAACACCAGCAGGCATGTCAAAGAGGGCAGGGGGCTGACCTTTGAGCGCACTTTCCATGAACTGGGCCCAGATTTTTTTGGACAGATAGCCTTCCTTTACATCGTCGACTTTTTGATTTTTGTCGTAACCTACCCATACGGTCGAAACCAGCTGCGGAGTGAATCCGCTCAGCCAAGCGTCATAATCCGTAGATCCTGTTTTCCCTGCTACTGGTCGGTTCATTTCACCAGCTACGCGATATCCCGTACCGCCTTGTTCAAATACACTTTGCATCATATTGACTAAAAGAGCAGATGCGACAGGATCGGCTACCTGCGTTTTCTCTGGTTTTTCTTCAACCAAAAGGTTGCCCTCGCTGTCCTCAATAGAAGTGATCGCAATGGGCTTCACTGCTTGTCCCTTGTTGACGATTGCTGCATAAGCTGCGTTTAACTCTAAGGGAGAGACAGGTGAAGTTCCTAGTGCGAGAGAGGGAACTGCTTGCATTGAGCTGGTAATACCTAATTGCTTTGCCTGATCAACCACTTTTTGCGGCCCGAGAAAATCAATGGTCTTGACGGCATAAATATTGTCGGAGGTTTTGATTGCTTCACGCATGTTGATCAGTGCGTTTGGATATTTTCCACCAAAATTGCCGGGAATGTACTGCTTATTGTTGTCGTAGGTAAAAACGGTCGGTTCGCTTTTCATCAACGTGAGCGGTGTATAGCCGTTTTGCAAGGCTGACAAATACATGATCGGCTTGAAGGAGGAACCGGGCTGGCGCTTGCCAAGCACGCGATTGAACTGACTCGCCTTGTAGTCACGTCCACCTACCATCGCTTTGATATAGCCGGTAGCAGGGTCCATGGCGACGAGGGCAACCTGCAAATTCGGATTATTCTTCGGTAAGACGGAGGCAACAATATCCTCGGCCTTTTTTTGTACAACTGGATCAAGGGTCGTGTGGATTTTTAGACCGCCATGAATAAATTTTTCTTCGTCAATGCCATATTTGTTTTTTACCAAAGTAGCGATGTAATCACGGAAATAAGGAGCTGGCTCGGTTACCTTATCGTTTGCTCGCTGTTTCAGCTTGATTGGTTCCGCGTAGGCTTGCTCTGCTTCCTTCGATGTCAGTAGATTGTCGCGCTCCATCGCATCCAAAATGAGCTTTTGTCTGGCTTTGGCGCGTTCCAAATCGACAAAAGGTGAATAATAAGTAGGACCCTTAGGGATGCCTGCGAGCATGGCGCTCTCTGCAACCGTCAAATCTTTGGCGTCCTTGCCGAAATAGGTTTGGGCAGCAGCTTGTACGCCATAGGCTGAATGACCGTAATAAATCTGATTCACGTACATTTCTAATATTTCATCCTTGCTGTAATTCAGTTCAAGCTGAATCGCAAGCAGGGCTTCCTTGATTTTTCGCTCCCATGTCTTGTCCAAGCTGAGGTATAGATTTCTCGCCAATTGTTGGGTGATGGTACTGGCACCTTGACGCATGTCCATGTTAACGACATCGACATAAGCAGCCATGGCTAATCGTTTCCAATCAAAACCGAAATGCTCGCGGAACGAACGGTCCTCGATAGCAATGGTCGCATCAAGCAATGCTGGTGAAATCTCTGCAAGCGGCACAGAAATCCGGTTCTCGCCACGGTGCATCGTATCCAAAACCTCTCCATTGGAAGCGTAAATCGTCGTGGTTTGCTTCACAAATGTTTCCGGGAGTGGTTGTGAGCGTAAGTACAAAATGAGCAGCAAGATGGCAAAAGAGAAACATAATAGGCTGAGAATGGTAAATTTTACGAATTTCTTAGCCCAACGCAAATAGCGCAGCAATGGGGCTTCGCGAATGACTTCCATGTGTGCCTCTCCTCCTTTCTGCGGTTGAATAAATAAAATAGGACATACTACGTTACTAGTAGTATGTGTCGCTTGTAAGCTGGTTAAACTTTCCTTGCTAGAAAAATATCTTGCAATTTGGAAGACAGCTACTATAATTTTCTTGTTATATTGTATTTTCATGCGGTTAATTGAAGGAGGTTACATAGCCATGAACATGGAATTGTGGTACACCGAAAAACAGACGGAAAATCACGGGATAACAACGAAAATTACAGAGACCCTATACAGTGAGAAATCCGAGTTTCAACAAATCGACGTAATTCATACGAAGCAGTTTGGTCGCATGTTAGTGCTCGACGGCATGGTTATGACTACCGATGTCGATGAGTTTGTCTACCATGAAATGATTTCTCATATCGCGCTGAATACGCATCCAAACCCGAAAAAGGTTCTGGTTGTAGGCGGCGGCGATGGCGGTGCTATTCGTGAAATCGTAAAGCACGCGTCTGTAGAAAAAGCAGTTCTGGCTGAAATCGACGGTGGCGTCATTGAGTCTTGCAAAAAATATTTCCCTGAGATTGCGAGTGCATTGACAGGTAATCCGCGTGTAGATGTACAAGTCATCGATGGTATTAAACATATTCATGACCACAAAGGTGAGTACGATGTGATCATGGTCGACTCTACAGAGCCAGTAGGACCTGCTGTAGGTTTGTTCGAAAAAGGTTTCTACCAAGGCATCCACGATGCTTTGAAACCAGACGGTATCATGGTTGCTCAAACGGAATCTCCTTGGTTCAACCGTGAACTGATCAAGCGTGTGTTCAAAGACCTGAAATCGATCTTCCCGGTTACTCGTCTCTACACTTGCAGCATCCCTACTTATCCATCTGGACTGTGGAGCTTCACCATCGCTTCCAAGCAACATGATCCGTTGGAAGTAGACCCAGCCAAAATCAAAGATCTGGGCACCAAATACTACAATGCGGAAGTTCACCACGCTGCTTTCAAACTGCCTAACTTTGTGGCTGAGCTGACCCGCGACTAATCGGGGGAGAACTACACCTATGCGTTTTGACGAAGCATACTCTGGAAATGTCTTTATCCGTAGTCACGGGAATTACGAAGAAAGCCAAGCGGTTATTTACGGGATGCCGATGGACTGGACAGTGAGCTTCCGCCCGGGATCTCGTTTTGGTCCTGCCCGTATTCGTGAGGTTTCTATCGGACTGGAAGAGTACAGCCCGTACTTGGACAGGCTGTTGGAAGACATCAAATACTTTGATGCTGGCGATATTCCACTTCCTTTTGGAAACGTGGAAGGTAGTCTGGACGCGATCCGTACATTCGTGGCAAAAGTATTGGCAGATGGCAAATTCCCATTGGGTCTTGGCGGAGAGCACTTGGTTTCCTGGCCAGTATTCCAAGCGGTTTATGAAAAGTACAAGGACATGGTCGTATTCCACTTTGACGCGCATACAGACCTGCGTGACAACTACGAGGGATACGAATACTCCCACTCCACCCCGATCAAAAAGGTATGCAACCTGATCGGCGGTAAAAATGTATACTCTTTCGGAATCCGCAGCGGGATGAAGGACGAGTTTGAGTGGGCAAAAGAAAACATGCACCTGTACAAATACGATGTACTGGAGCCAGTGAAGCAAGTGCTGCCTACCATCGGCAACCGTCCGATCTACCTGACGATTGACATCGATGTATTGGACCCTGCGCACGCTCCAGGAACAGGTACAACAGAAGCAGGCGGCATCACATCTCGTGAGCTGCTCGATACGATTCACTTCATGGCAAACAACGGTGCGAATGTCATCGGTTGTGACCTGGTGGAGGTTGCTCCTGTGTATGACCACAGTGAAATGACGCAAATCGCGGCGTCCAAATTCGTTCGCGAGCTGCTCTTGAGCTTTGTAAAATAAGCTATCTACGTAAGTAAGCCTCCGGTTTTGGAAAAGAACCGGAGGCTTTTTCTATTGGTGAGAGAGATTGAACTAAATTAATAAACATTTTAGTTTACAAAGTATAAAATAGTCAGTACAATCATAATAGTGAGATGATTGAAAAGTCGACGGAGGTTTTCTTACAAAGGAGTTGTCTGCATGAGAGAGGTATTTGCCTACGCACCATTTCGAAAGCTGTTCTTTTCCAATTTGTTCTCCGGTTTTGGGCAAGGCATGACGATGATCGGGATTGCCTGGTTCCTCGTGGAAACGACAGGCTCTGCTCAACTTTTGGGCTCCACCATGTTTACTTCTGCGGTACTGATGTTTTTTATTGGGCCGTATATCGGGACGCTCATCGATCGTTACTCCCGCAAGAAAATGCTTCTAATCGAAAACTTGATCGGATTTGGCGTACTTGGCCTGCTCGCGATCTGGGGCTTTTTCGGAGATTACACCGAGTGGATGTTGATTGTTATCTATTTGACGACGACCTTTATGTACCAGATTCATTACCCGACGCAATCCGCGTTGGTTCAGGAGACGTTTGAGCCCAAGCACTACAATAGCATCAACAGTCTGCTCGAGATCGAAGGACAGACAGCATCCGTTCTTGCTGGCGCGTTTGCGGGGATTTTGCTGAGCTCCTACGGGCTGCATGTGGTGATTATTTTCAATGCGATTACGTACTTGTTCGCCTTTACCCTGCTGTCTACCATGACGTATACCTTCACACTGGAAAAAGAAGCGAAGCAAAACCAGGGTGTCGCGTGGACGGTGCAGCTGATGGAAAGCTGGCGGTACATTCGGCAAAAGAAAGGATTCCTTCTGTTTGGTATATCCGCACTTATGCCCTTCATTGCTGTTATGGCGACGAACTTATTGAAACCGGTTTACATAAGCCAAACGTTGCAGGCGGGTGTCTCAGTTTATTCGCTAGGAGAGGTCACGTATGCGCTAGGTGCTGTGGCGGCAGGTTTACTCGTTGCGATCGTCGTACGCAAGATGGGGCAGCTGGCAGCCATGATCGGCAATACGTTGCTATTCGCGATTGCCATTGTCGTCATGATTGCTTTGCCGTATGGCTGGGCGCTGATTGCGGCGTACACGTTTTACGGGTGGAGTAACGCTTCTGTGCGATTGATTCGGCAATCGCTCTATATGACAGTTGTGCCGAAGCATCAGATGGGGCGGGTGATGAGCTTTTTCAACTCCATCGGCATGATGATGCGTCTGGTCCTGATCGGTTTGTTTACGGCGATGATCGATTACACGGGGGCAGGAGTCGGATACTTGGTGTTGGCGGGTCTGCTGTTGCTTGCGGCGATTGGGGTTGCTGCTACCATGAAATACCTGCTGGCGGATGCCAAATCGGAGGCGGCGGTTGCCACAGAAGAGCGGTGAAGGGTAGAATGTAGGGATAAAAGGGAAGCGAAAGAAAGTGGAGTGTGGAAGCAGCATGCAAGACATACAAGTGAAATTGACGGCACGGCATCATGTCGAAGGCAACTGGGAAGAAACGACCCACAGCTATGAAGGCAAGCGCATACAAAAAGCATCCGCGTGGTACCTGACCTACAAAGAGCAGATGGAGGACGTTGGCGAAGTAAGCACGACACTGAAGCTGACAGATACGTCTATTACGCTGGTCCGTCAGGGTGGTGTTTCAACCAGGCAGCAATTCGAAAAAGGAGCCAGCACCCATTCTACCTATCAAAGTCCCTATGGCCCGTTCGCAATGGAGACGCATACGAACAAGCTGCGAATTCGCTACGAGGCAGAGGTTCCTGTACAGGTAGAAATCGCGTACCAGCTATGGATGAATGAGCAGTACGCTGGTGAGCATGAGCTGAAAATAGAGCTAGGAAAATAAGCCGCCCTTTGCAAGGGCGGTTTTTTGCACGTACAATAGGAGTACTTGCGGCTGAAGTGAGAGGGGGATACAGCATGTTTGTACTCACAAATGGACTAATAGCCGGTCTGGGTCTTGCTGCTTTTTTGGCACTCGGGGATGGTTTGTTTGATACCAATACCTTTCCCGTTTTAATTGATGTCAGCTATGTACCGGGTATGGAAAACCTGCCCTCTATTGTAGAACTATTGATTCATCTGCTGATTAGTGTGATCGTCGCCTTTTTTCTCATGCACTTTTACCCGTGGGAACGAAAAGCCCGATCGGTACGATACTTGCTGTACTGGATGCTCGGTTTTTCTGTCGCGTTTTTCCCATTTAGTGTGTTAAGTAAATCCCCGATCAGTATGACAGCGTTCCTCATTTGGATATTGGGACATTTACTGTATACCGCTATGCTTGCCATTCAGGTAGGGCGTAATCGATAATAGCGTAAAAGTGCCGAATATTCGGCGAAGTGATGATTTTTTGGCAGCATGAATGGAAGGAAGGAGTGAAAGCCAGGATGCCGTTGTCAGATACGGTAGAAATGTTGCAGGCGATCTTGGGTGCTATCGATGAAGGAATTCACGTTGTGGACGCAAATGGCATTACGATTTTCTACAATCACGTCGCAGCCAAGCTCGATGGGTTGACCTCAGAAGAGGTGTTGGGAAAGCCATTGTTGGAGGTTTTTCCTTCACTTGATCGACAGTCGAGTACTCTGCTTCGTGTTATCGATAGTGGCGAATCAATCTACAACCAGACACAGACATATAAGAATTGGAAGGGAATGCGTGTAGAGACAATCAACACGACACTTCCGGTGAGAGTAGGCAAACGGTTAGTTGGTGCAGTCGAGGTGGCGAAGGATATCGGCAAGCTAAAAGAACTGTCGGAGCGCTTGGTTGATCTTCAGGCCAAAATTAGCAAGCCGAAACGGACAAAACGCGCGGTAGATGAAACAACTTTCCATTTCGAAGATATTTTGACGATGAGTGAAAAAATGAACCGCCTCAAAGAACGCGCTCGAAAATCTGCCCGGACAAGTTCTCCTGTGTTGATATACGGCGAAACCGGGACGGGAAAAGAACTGTTTGTCCAATCTATTCACCACGCATCTGTCCGCAGTAGTAAGCCATTCATCGCACAAAACTGTGCCGCGCTTCCGGCCGCATTGCTCGAAAGCTTGCTGTTTGGCACGACAAAAGGAAGCTTCACGGGAGCCGATGATCGACCAGGGTTATTCGAGCTGGCGGACGGTGGTACTCTATTTCTGGATGAACTAAACAGTATGCCGCTCGATTTGCAAGCAAAGCTGCTACGAGTCCTCCAGGACGGTCAGATCAGACGGATCGGTGGGAGCCATTCGACCAAAGTGGACGTACGGGTAATCGCAGCAGTCAACGAAGCACCGCAGTCACTCGTGGAACGAGGTGTCATGCGAACCGACCTATACTATCGGATCAACGTCGTCTCTTTTGAACTGCCTCCATTGCGAGAGCGCAGAGAAGATGTGGATATGCTGATCGATCATTTCTTGGAAAAGTTCAACCAGATCTTCGGTATGAATGTGCGTGGAATCAGCAGTGAAGTGGCTAGTTTGTTTGCTGCGTATGAGTGGCCGGGGAATGTCCGTGAACTGGAGCATGTCATAGAAGCAGCCATGAATATGGTGGAGTCGGACATGATTTTGTTGGATCATCTTCCGGCTCATTTGCTGGAACGCTCGCAGCCTGAGAAAAAGGAAGCGCCAATTTCAGCTCAACTCCTACCCAAGGAAGGCTGTACGCTGCCTGAAATTTTGCGTGAGGTAGAGGAAAAGGTGATCAAAGAGGCGATGCAGCAAACGGACGGCAATGTACTTCGCGCCGCCAAGCTCTTGGGCATCCCAAGACAGACGCTGCAATACAAGCTCTCGCAGCGGATGATCCCTCCCTGTTGAGTGCCGAAAATTCGGCAGACTCGCGAAGGATCAAATGGATAAGAAGCGCTCACAAAACGCTCTATTCCTTATTTTCTAAATCTTTTGATTTGTTGGCATGGCACTTGCATCTCTTGTTAATTGAGTGAAGCGAAGAGGTTCACCATAAGACGAGAGGAGACGGGATGCACATGACAGTAGCGACAAAACGCGATTGGCGTTCGATAGAACTTTGGAAGGATGTCACGGACGAGCAATGGAATGACTGGATGTGGCAGCTTACGCACACCATCAAGACGGTCGATGATTTGAAGCAGGTAATCAACCTGACACCGGAAGAGGAAGAGGGCGTACGTATTTCTACGCAAACGATTCCACTCAACATCACACCGTACTATGCTCATCTAATGGATCCAGACGATCCAAGCGATCCGGTTCGCATGCAGTCTGTACCTTTGTCCTCTGAGATGGTTCGTACCAAATACGACATGGAAGACCCGCTCCACGAGGATACCGATTCTCCTGTACCTGGTCTGACGCATCGTTATCCAGATCGCGTGCTTTTCCTGGTGACGAACCAATGCTCCATGTATTGCCGTTACTGTACGCGTCGTCGCTTTTCTGGCCAGATCGGCATGGGCGTGCCAAAGAAACAGTTGGATGCCTGTATCGATTATATTCGCTCAAGACCAGAAGTCCGCGATGTATTGCTCTCCGGTGGAGACGGTCTGTTGATCAATGACCGCGTACTGGAGTACATCATCAGCAGTCTGCGCGATATCCCGCATGTTGAAATTATTCGGATCGGAACGCGTGCACCTGTTGTATTCCCGCAACGCATTACTGAAAACCTGTGCAATATCCTGAAAAAATACCATCCGGTTTGGCTTAATACACACTTCAACCATCCAAAAGAAATTACACCGGAAGCAAAGCTGGCATGCGAGATGCTCGCCAATGCTGGTGTTCCGCTCGGCAACCAGGCAGTTATTTTGGCCGGTATCAACGATTGCGCGAATACGATGAAAAAGCTGGTGCAGGATCTGGTGAAAATCCGCGTTCGCCCGTATTACATCTATCAATGCGACCTGTCAGAGGGAATCGGACACTTCCGCGCACCTGTCAGCAAAGGTATCGAAATCATTGAGCACCTGCGCGGCCATACTTCCGGCTATGCAGTTCCGACCTTTGTAGTAGACGCTCCACACGGCGGCGGTAAAATTCCTGTCAGCCCGAATTACATCATTTCGCAAGCGTCCGATAAAGTCGTCCTGCGTAATTTTGAAGGCGTTATCACGTCCTATCCAGAGCCGAAGCAATACCACGAGCATGATGAAGAAAACTGCGAATACTGTAAGGCTGCAAAAGGCAAAGCTGTTGGTATCGCAGCACTCATGCAAGACGAGGTAGACAATCTGGAGCCGACTGATCTGCCGCGCAACAAGCGCATCAAGGCAACCAAGGTCAAATCACTCGCGGACGTACGCTCGGAGCAAAAGTCCAAGAAAGAGCACACCACTGCCGAGACCAAGGAAGCTTCAGGAAAATAAGTAGGATCAACAGCTACCGGTATAAAGGTAGCTGTTTTTTTCGTAAGAATATTTCCAACTCTTCGAAGAGGATGGATGATTCGCAACTTGTGTGTTAAGATCGAGTTGTACCCATTATGAGCGGTCGCTCAGTATCGTTTCATTTTTCGAAAAAAATAAACAGACTGACTGAATACTCATTCATTTATTTCCATGATTCTGATAAGATAGAAAAAACGATTTCCACGTCCAAAGACAAACTCGCAATAGAGGGGAGTAGAAAACATGCTGGCACTCATTAATTTGATCGCCTTCTTCCTGGTTCTTGCTTACGGGCTTTATTTAGCCGGACATGTCGTGTACAGCAGATACTTGTTTATCAAGCTGGGGAAAAAGCCGGATGTGAAAAATGACTTTGGGGCACGCATCAATCTGATGCTGGACAACGTCATTTTCCACAAGAAGCTGCTGAAGGACAAGAAGAGCGGCGTGATGCACGTCGTGATGTTTTACGGTTTTATCACCCTGCAATTCGGAGCCATCGAGCTGATTATCAAAGGGCTTTCGAAAGGCTACGAGCTTCCTTTTGGCAGCGCTCACAAATACTTCTCTGTCATGCAGGAGATCACCACGTTTCTCATTTTGGCTGCGGTCGGCTACGCTTTTTACCGCCGCTATATCGAAAAGCTCAAGCGTCTGAAGCGCGGCTTCAAGTCAGGGATTGTTCTCTTGCTGATCTCCTCTCTGATGGCGACTGTCTTGCTCTCGCTCGCTTTTGAACAAATTTGGCTCGGACATGAGCCATCGGCGTTCGCTCCGATCTCTTCTGTTTTTGCGATCGTATTATCTGCGATTGGAGTAGGGACAACGGGTGCAGTGGTAGGCTTTTACGTTTTCTGGTGGCTGCATCTGATCATCTTGCTCGGCTTTGCGGTTTACGTGCCGCAGTCCAAGCACGCGCATTTGCTGTTTGCGCCTGTCAATGTGTGGTTCAAAAAGCTGGACCCGCCAGGCAAGCTGACCAGCATTAACTTCGAGGACGAGACACAGGAAGAATTCGGTGTCGGCAAGATCGAGGATTTTACACAAACGCAGCTCATCGACCTGTATGCTTGTGTGGAGTGCGGTCGCTGCACAAATATGTGCCCGGCCTCTGGAACGGGAAAAATGCTCTCCCCGATGGATCTGATTACGAAAATGCGCGACCATTTGACCGAAAAAGGTGCTTCGGTGACATCGCGTACACCATGGATGCCGAGCTTCGCTTTTTCACAGACGACTGCCAATCAAATTGCGTTCCAAGCATCTGAAGTAGCAGCGACGGCGGAAGGAGCAACCGCGGTCTATGAGAAAAGCTTGATCGGCGATGTCATTACCGAACAGGAGCTGTGGGCTTGTACGACCTGTCGCAACTGTGAGGACCAATGTCCGGTAATGAACGAGCACGTAGATAAAATCATCGATATGCGCCGCTACCTGGTCATGACAGAAGGAAGCATGCCAGCAGAAGCGCAGCGCGCCTTGAACAATATCGAGCGCCAAGGCAACCCGTGGGGAATCAACCGCAAAGACCGGACGAAATGGATTGAAGGTCTGAACGGTGAGTACGAGGTGCCAACTGTGAAGCAGGTCGAGGAATTCGAGTACTTGTTCTGGGTAGGCTCGATGGGATCATTTGACTTGCGCAGCCAAAAAATTTCGCAGGCATTTGTGAAGCTCATGCACGAAGCAGGTGTGAAGTTCGCCATTTTGGGCAACGAGGAAAAGAACTCTGGCGATACGGCTCGCCGTATTGGTAACGAATTCTTGTTCCAGCAGCTCGCCCAGGAAAATATCGCCCTGTTTGAAGCGTATGAAGTCAAAAAAATCGTCACCTGCGACCCGCATGCGTTCAATACGTTTAAGAACGAATATCCGGAGTTTGGGTTGAAGGCAGAGGTGTACCACCACTCTGAGCTGTTGGCGGAGTGGGTGAAGGAAGGCAAATTGAAGCCAACCAAGGAAGTCAAGGAGCGCATCACCTACCACGATTCCTGCTACTTGGGCCGCTACAACGAAATTTACGACAAGCCACGCGTGATCCTCGAAGCCATCCCTGGCGTAGAGGTGGTCGAAATGAAGCGCAGCGGCTGCGACAGTATGTGCTGCGGAGCGGGCGGCGGCTTGATGTGGATGGAGGAACATGAGGGCTCTCGTGTCAACGTCACACGTACGGAGCAAGCTCTGGAGGTTAACCCCACGGAAATCGCGAGTGCATGCCCATACTGCCTGACGATGATGAACGATGGAATCAAGACCAAAGAGCAGGAAGATCACGTCAAAACACGCGACGTCGCAGAAATTCTCGCAGACGCCATCTAGGTTCATATCATGCGCAAGTCTCGGTGCTAATCAAGCGACGAGGCTTGCGCATTATTTTTTTGCAAAAAAACTGTAAGATAATGGAGCCAGCTGAATCAAAAAGAGTGGGAAGGGAGTGAGGAAGCTGGAGCTTACAGAGAGAAGCTTAACCAAAACAAAGGAAGCATTATTTGATGAATTGATCCGGCACTATTTGAAAAAGGTGCTGCGACTCGTGTATTTGATGGTCAAGGACCGCAGTCTGGCAGAGGATATCACACAGGAAGTGTTCCTGATAGCTTACAAAAACTTGGGGAAATTCCGACAAGAGAGCTCGATGCAGACATGGGTGTACCGAATCGCTGTCAACGAAGCGAAAAAACATCTGCGCTCGTGGTCGTTCCGTCACCTGTTTTTCAAATCGGAAGTGGACATAGAGGTAGTCGAGGGGGCAGAGTCGGCTGTTTTGCAAAATGATCTTCGCGCCCGTTTTGCCCGTCTGGTCATGAAGCTGCCGCATAGCTATCGTCAGTTGATTGTCCTTCACTACTACGAGGAGTTGTCCGTAGAGGAGATCGCAGTCATTTTGGACACGTCCGCAGGAGCGATTTATACGAAAATGCACCGCGCACGCCAGAAGCTCAAAGTGCTCCTGGAAAAGGAGGGGATCGAATGAATCTGGATAAATTGCTGGCGGAATTCAAGGAAACGGCTGACCGGACACTGTTGCGCGGAATGGACGATACGACTGGCTTGGAGGAGCGGATTCGCATGAATATCGAGAAGAAGGGCAAGAAAAGGTTTCGTTTCATCTACCCTGTAAGTGCAGCACTTGTTGCGGTTGCGCTTGTCATCGGGTTTACCCCTTATATACTGCAAAAGGAAAGCACGACGAGTACACATACGCCGAAGGGAACGTCTGCCGAGCCAGGGACCCATCAAAAGCCTGATCCAAAAGCTCACCCAGCTTCTGATGATCAGGTGATTATGGGAACGGTAGATGAGATCATCGATGTCTTGCGTGTTGGGATGACACAAGACCAAATCAAGGCCAAGATTTCGTTCCCTTACACAGTTGTAGACAATTATGGCGGAAGCGGGGACGATGGCACAGAAGAGTACTGGGGCTATTCGATTCTCGCAAAAAAAGGATATCAGCAAAAAGAGTGGACAATGATCGATACGGAGGCTCTGCTAAAAAGAGACGTGGGCTTGGCGATGTTAGTTGGATGGAAGGATAAAAAGCTTTATTGGTATACCATAAGCTATGTCCAAGGCAAAGAGGTCTATCTTTTCAAACTGAATAGTAACGGTACCGTTACTGAGAATGTCGTAGATGTTCCCCAGGATGGCATACAAACACCTCCTGCTCCGTCCATATTCGATTTAAAGCCTGAGGAAGAGGATCGTTATTACAATTACATGTATGAAAAAAAGGATGAACTATTGCGTGGGCTGTCCCCGACTGACATTGTGAAGCTTTATGTAAGAGCAGTGCAAGATGGACAGCTCGAAATGCAGTACGCCTTGCGTATCGTGGATGAAGGCGTGGAGAAGCCGAGATTCGAGCAATATTTGGAAGAAGTGAAGAAAAATCCAGTTGGAGAACGAAATTTGTGGAGAAGTAATAAAAAAATGATTGAGCTGGGGAGCAAAATTTGGGTTGAACATAAAGACGACGAAACAATCGTCTGGACTGAGTACAAGGATAAAGGCCACGAGACAACGGGATATATCATGCGGCAAGACGACCAGGGTATCTGGAAAATAAGATGGAGACCGCAGAAGTAGCAACAACAGCCTGACTCTCACAAAAGTCAGGCTGTTCTTTTTTTCATTATTGATTGACTATTCGTACGGAAGACGGCAAAATAAAAGTATGCAAAATGAACGAACGCTCGATCAATTTAGTTTTTATTAATGTGAAACATCATCCGAATGGAGGGCATTCGATGAAAACGGTCATTGTAGGGGCAGCGCGTACCCCTTTTGGTAAGTTTGGTGGCTCTTTGAAAGCGCTGTCGGCAGTAGAGCTCGGCTCCATTGTAATCAAGGAAGCCGTTGAGCGCGCTGGCATTTCCGGCGATCAGGTGGACGAAGTGATCATGGGTATGGTCTTGCAGGCAGGTGCGGGTCAGGTGCCCTCACGCCAGGCAGCTCGCAAAGCTGGTTTGCCGTGGAATGTAGCGAGTGAGACGATCAACAAAGTATGCGCGTCCGGGATGCGTGCAGTGACGATGGGGGACCAGATCATTCGGGCCGGGGACGGAGAAATCATCGTCGCTGGCGGCATGGAGAGCATGAGCAACGCACCGTATGCATTGCCAGATGCACGTAACGGAATGCGGATGGGAGATTCGACCGTACGTGATCTCATGATGTACGACGGCCTCACTTGCCCGTTTCATCAAGTGGCGATGGCTGTTCACGGCAGCAATGTGGCGGAAGAGAACGGGATTACGCGAGAAGAGCAGGATGCGTGGGCGCTGCGCAGCCAGCAGAGAGCCGCACAAGCAATGGAAAAAGGACTTTTTGCCGACGAGCTTGTCTCGGTTTCCATTCCGCAAAGAAAAGGGGAGCCGCTGCAAGTAACCGTCGATGAAGGACCACGTCCGGATACCACCGAGGAAGGATTGGCGAAGCTGCCACCCGTGTACAAAAAGGACGGAACAATCACGGCAGGCAATGCACCGGGAATCAACGACGGAGCGGCAGCAATGGTGCTGATGTCAGAAGCGAAAGCACAACAGCTGGGCATCAAGCCGCTTGCGACGATACTGGGACACGCTGCGGTCGGCGCAGAGGCTCCTTATATCGCGACAACTCCGGGGCTTGCGATCAACAAGCTCTTGGAAAAGACAGGTGTCTCGCTTTCGGAGATCGATCTATTTGAGGTAAACGAAGCATTTGCCGCGGTAATTTTGACCAGTGGCAAAATCGTTGGCTGGGACGCAGAGAAAGTGAATGTAAACGGGGGAGCGATTGCGTTCGGACACCCGATTGGCGCGAGTGGCGCTCGGATCATTATGCACCTCGCCTATGAATTGAAAAGACGAGGCGGCGGCTTAGGGATCGCGGCAATTTGCAGCGGTGCCGCACAGGGTGACGCCATCTTGATTAAAGTAGACTAAGGGAGGCCTTTTTGCATGAACGTACAAACGATTATGGTCATCGGGGCAGGACAAATGGGCAGCGGGATTGCTCAAGTAGCGGCGCAGGCTGGCTTTCGCGTTTTTCTGAACGACGTCCAGCAAGCATTTGTAGAGCGCGGTCTGGCCACGATTACGAAAAACTTGTCGCGCAACGTGGAAAAAGGCAAGCTCAGCGAAGCAGAAAAGGAAGCGATTCTCGGCCGTTTAACACTGTCTACTGATCTGGCAGATGCGTCTGAAGCAGATTTTGTGGTAGAAGCGGTGACAGAAAACATGGCGGTCAAAACGCAAATCTTTTCCAAGCTGGATGAAGTATGTCCGCCGCATACGGTGCTCGCGAGCAATACATCCTCGCTGCCGATTACTGAGATTGCGGCAGTTACAAAGCGGCCGGAAAAAGTAATCGGGATGCATTTCATGAACCCCGTTCCAGTGATGAAGCTGGTTGAGATCATCCGTGGGCTGCAAACGTCCGATGAGGTCTATCAGCTGACAGAAGATTTGTCTAAACAAATGAGCAAGGTACCCGTGAGCGTCAACGATTTCCCAGGTTTTGTGTCCAATCGGGTACTGATGCCCATGTTGAATGAAGCGATTTATTGCGTGTACGAAGGAGTTGCAACACCGGAAGCGATCGATGAAGTGATGAAGCTGGGCATGAACCATCCGATGGGACCGCTTCAACTGGCTGATTTCATCGGGCTGGATACTTGCCTCTACATTATGGAAGTACTGCACGAAGGGTTCGGTGATTCGAAATACCGCCCATGCCCATTGCTGCGCAAGTACGTAAAAGCAGGATGGCTAGGCAAAAAATCCGGTCGTGGTTTCTACGTGTACAGCTAACCGAAGATTTCGCAGAAAGGTAGGACGGACATGGATTTTCGATTGAACGAAGAGCAAGAGATGATGCGCCGCATGGTGCGAGACTTTGCCCAGAAAGAGATCGCACCATTCGTCCCGGTGATGGAGGAGACGGACCAGTTCCCACGTCAGATCCTCAAAAAGATGGGCGAAATGGGGCTCATGGGCATTCCG
This sequence comes from Brevibacillus sp. RS1.1, assembly GCF_013284365.1. Classification (NCBI taxonomy): domain Bacteria; kingdom Bacillati; phylum Bacillota; class Bacilli; order Caryophanales; family Paenibacillaceae; genus Brevibacillus; species Brevibacillus sp. RS1.1. The sequence continues at coordinate 182,519 of NZ_JABSVA010000004.1, read as the reverse complement.
ATTGCCGAAGAGTGGGGAGGAGCGGGAGCGGACTTTATTTCCTACATTTTGGCCATTCACGAGATTTCTAAGGTGAGTGCGACAGTAGGTGTCATTTTGTCCGTGCATACCTCCGTCGGGACGAACCCGATTCTCTACTTCGGTACCGAGGAGCAAAAACGCAAATACGTGACCAAGCTTGCGAGTGGGGAATACCTCGGAGCTTTTGCCTTGACTGAGCCGCATGCAGGTTCTGATGCGAGTAGTATCCGAACCACAGCAGTGAAAAAAGGCGATGAATACATCCTGAACGGAAACAAGGTGTTCATCACGAACGGCGGGGAGGCAGATACGTATATCGCCTTTGCCGTTACTGACTCGACAAAAGGACCCAAGGGAATATCGGCCTTTATCGTAGACAAGGATACGCCGGGCTTCACGGTTGGGAAAAAGGAAAAGAAGATGGGACTTCACGGTTCCTATACAACAGAGCTCGTATTCGACAATGCCCGTGTAGCGGCTGCCAACCTGCTTGGACAGGAAGGGGAAGGCTTCTGTATCGCGATGGCGAATCTGGATTCCGGTCGCATCGGGATTGCTGCACAAGCGCTTGGTATTTGCGAGGCCGCAGTCCAATACGCGACAGAGTACGCGCAGGAACGTAAGCAGTTCGGACAATCGATTGCCAAGCAGCAAGCCATCGCTTTCAAGCTGGCTGACATGGCGACGAAAGCAGAAGTAGCCCGATTGCTGGTATACCGAGCGGCGTGGCTGCGCAGTCAAGGAATTGCTTGTGGAATGGAAGCCTCGATGGCAAAACGCTTTGCCACAGACTCTGCGATGGAGCTCGCCACAGAAGCGGTACAAATCTTCGGTGGCTATGGCTACACCAGAGAATATCCGGTTGAGCGTCTATTCCGGGATGCGAAAGTAACGCAAATCTATGAGGGCACCAACGAAATTCAGCGAATCGTTATCGCCAAGCATTTGCTTGCTGATTAATAGAAAAATGAAAAGCACATGGGGGAGTGAGCCATATGAATTTCCAACTGACGGAAGAACATGACATGATGCGCAAAATGATTCGCGACTTTGCAGAGAATCAAGTAGCTCCGACAGCAGCCGAGCGCGATGAAGAAGAGTGCTTTGATCGTTCCATTTTTGAGCAAATGGCTGAGCTTGGACTGACAGGGATTCCTTGGCCGGAGCAATACGGCGGAGCAGGTGCAGATTACCTGAGCTACGTCATTGCAGTGGAAGAACTCTCCCGTGTGGATGCCTCCATCGGTGTAACACTGTCTGCACATGTTTCCTTGGCGAGCTGGCCGATTTACAAATTTGGGACAGAGGAGCAAAAGCAAACGTTTTTGCGTCCATTAGCAGAAGGCAAGAAGATGGGCGCGTACTGTTTGACCGAAGCGGGGTCTGGCTCTGATTCTGCTGGAATGCGCACGACAGCCGTACGCGATGGCGATCACTACATTTTAAATGGCACCAAAATCTTCATTACCAATGCAGGTGAAGCAGAAATCTACATCGTATTTGCGGTCACTCAACCAGAATTGAATCATAAGGGCATCACGGCTTTTATCGTTGAAAAAGGTATGGATGGCTTCACGATGGGGAAAAAGGAGAAAAAACTGGGTATCCGTTCCTCGCCAACACTTGCGGTCAACTTTGAAGATGTGCGCGTACCGGTAGAAAATAGACTGGGCGAAGAAGGCCAAGGCTTCAAGATCGCGATGATGACATTGGACGGTGGAAGAAACGGTATCGCCGCTCAAGCATTGGGAATTGCACAAGGGGCGTACGAGCATGCACGGAATTATGCCAAAGAACGCAGTCAGTTCGGCAAACCAATCGCTTCCTTGCAGGCAATCCAGTTCAAGCTGGCAGACATGGCAACCAAGATCGAGGCATCCCGTTTGCTCACTTACCAAGCAGCGTGGCTGGAGGATCAAGGTCTACCATATGGCAAAGCATCTGCGATGTCCAAAGTATTTGCAGGAGATACAGCAATGGAAGTGACAACCGAGGCTGTTCAAGTTTTCGGAGGTTACGGCTACACCCGGGAGTATCCTGTGGAGCGCTTTATGCGTGATGCCAAAATTACACAAATCTATGAAGGAACAAATGAAATCCAACGTGTCGTGATCAGCAATTTCCTGCTAAAAGAGTAGGAAGCTATCCCGTCTTCCAACACGATTACACACATAGAAAAGAAAAGTTTGGCTTTGTGCTCTTACTCGCGTATAATGATCAGCGATGATACAAAAGTAGAGTGTTTGCGCCTTCTTTTCTATGAGGCGTCTGACCAAACGCTCAGTCGGTTGGAAAGGTGGATTTGGAGTGTCTGACAAGAGAAAAACGATACCGTCCCTGGTAAAGGACCCAAAACTGATCGAAAGAAGACGAGAGCAGATTATTGAGGCTGCCGTTCATCTCTTCGTTAATAAAGGTTTTCATAAAACGACGACAAGGGAGATTGCCCGGGCGTCTGGATTTAGTATTGGTACGTTGTACGAGTATATCGAGTCAAAAGAAGACGTTCTCTATCTTGTTTGCGATGCCATTCATGCGGAGATGGAGACGCGCTTGCGTGAAGCGATCAACTTCAACGGAACTGGCTTGAAAACATTAAAGGTAGCACTTAAAAGTCTGATCCGCGTGATGGATCAGATGAGTGACCGCGTTTTGCTTATTTATCAGGAAGCCAAATCATTGCCAAAAGAAACACTCCGCTATGTATTGGGGCGTGAAGAAGCCATTTCGCATATTTTCGTCGAAATCCTGGAAAAAGGGATTGCCGATGGTTCGTTGCGCATTGACGAAAAGAACGTCAAGCTGATGGCGGACAATATCATGGTGCTGGGCGAAATGTGGGTCTTCCGCCGCTGGGCATTGAAAAAGCACTATACCATTGAGGAGTACACAGAGAAGCAAATTGCCCTGTTGCTTCGCGAAATCAGTGTCTCCGATTAAGAAGAGAGTTTGAAAAGTCTGGAAAACATAGGGTGCCAAGCATACTTCGCGTCTACTGCGCCTTGATCTGCTTGGCCCTGTTTTTCCTCCTTTTTAAACGTATAAAAAGGAGAGTGGAACGATGGAAACGGAAGTGTATCGTCCGCAAAACAAGGTTCGCTTTGTGACCGCAGCCAGTCTGTATGATGGTCATGACGCCTCGATTAATATCATGCGCCGTATTTTACAATCGTCGGGAGTAGAGGTTATCCATCTCGGACACAACCGCTCTGTTGACGATATTGTAACAGCCGCTGTCCAGGAGGATGTGCAAGGGATTGCCATTAGTTCCTACCAAGGCGGTCATGTGGAGTATTTCAAATACGTAATTGATCTATTACGCGAGCGGGGAGCAGAGCACATCCGTGTTTTTGGTGGCGGTGGCGGCGTTATCGTTCCACGCGAGATAAGGGAATTGGAAGAGTACGGAGTCTGTAAAATTTACTCGCCAGATGACGGCAGACGATTGGGCTTGCAGGGCATGATCAACGACATGATCAGACGTAGCGACTTCCCAACCGTTAAGCAGCTGGAGGAAGAAGTAGCAGGCTTGCGCGAGCAAAACCATCAGGCGATTGCCCGGCTTATTTCCGTTGCGGAGTATGCAGTGGACCAGCCTGTATGGACAGAACCTCTCCGAGAAAGCTTAGTGGAAGCTGATTCAACCATACCGGTATTAGGGATTACAGGTACGGGTGGAGCAGGAAAAAGCTCATTAACTGATGAGCTTGTTCGTCGATTTATTCGCGTTTATCCCGAGAAGACGGTTGCGATCTTGTCTGTCGATCCATCCAAGCAAAAATCAGGTGGAGCGTTACTTGGCGACCGCATCCGCATGAATGCTAATTCGACACCACGTGTTTACATGCGCAGTCTCGCTACTCGCAAATCAGGCATGGAGCTGTCTGCTGCATTAAAAGACGCCATTCAAGTAACGCGTTCTGCCCATTTTGATCTGATTATTGTGGAAACGAGCGGGATTGGTCAGGGGGATGCGCAGGTCACAGAAGTGTGCGACGTCTCCATGTACGTCATGACCAGTGAATTCGGGGCACCATCTCAGCTGGAAAAGATTGATATGCTCGACTTCGCTGATGTGATCGCGATCAACAAATTTGAGCGCAAAGGCTCAGAGGATGCTCTTCGCGAGGTTCGCAAGCAATATAGACGCAATCATCAGCTTTTTGAGCTACCGGATGAGAAGGTTCCTGTCTATGGTACGATTGCGAGCCAATTCAACGATCCGGGAACGAATGTGTTGTTTGCTGCCCTGATGCATCGAATTGTAGAAAAAACTGGCGTTGATTGGTCTGTAGAGCATTTGGATACGACTCCTGTGAAGATTCATAAAACTTCGTTGATTCCGACAGAGAGAATCAATTATTTGCAGGACATTGCCAACACCGTCCGCCAATACCGTGCCTATGCCGAAGAGCAGTCGTTGATTGCCCGCAAGCTGTTCCAATTGCAGGGTGCAAAGGAGACCGTACTTGCCTCTGGAGATTCTGCCGCTGCCGAGCTGGCGGCGGTACTCGATAAACAAATTGTTCTCTTTGAAGAAAAGCTGCATCCAGAGTGCCGACGTATTCTCGAAAATTGGCCGAAGCTGAAGGAAGCGTATCGGAAGGATCAATTCGTTACGAAAATTCGCGACAAGGAATTGGTTACCCAGCTGTTCAGCGTATCTTTGTCCGGTACACGCATTTCAAAAGTAGCCGTCCCTGATTACGAAGATTGGGGTGAAATTTTAAAGTGGTCGTTAAAAGAAAATGTTCCAGGGGAATTCCCGTACACCGCAGGAGTATTTCCGTTTAAACGCGAGGGAGAAGATCCCAAGCGACAATTTGCAGGCGAAGGTACTCCAGAGCGGACGAACAGACGATTTCACTTCCTGTCTCAAAATGATGAAGCGAAGCGACTCAGTACGGCTTTTGACTCGGTAACGCTGTATGGTGAGGACCCTGACTACCGCCCGGATATTTACGGAAAAATCGGTACGAGTGGGGTCAGCATTTGCACCTTGGATGACATGAAAAAGCTGTACGCCGGCTTTGACCTTTGTGCACCTAGCACCTCTGTGTCCATGACGATCAACGGTCCTGCGCCCATGATTTTGGCCATGTTCATGAATACGGCGATTGAGCAGCAGCTGGATGCTTTTGTCCAAAAAGAAGGGCGTCAGCCTACCGAGGACGAAGCAAAGCAGATCAGAGCGTACACGCTGTCGACTGTTCGTGGAACCGTTCAGGCAGATATTTTGAAAGAAGATCAGGGGCAAAACACGTGCATCTTCTCGACAGAATTTGCCTTGCGGATGATGGGGGATATCCAGCAGTATTTTATCGACCAGAAAGTGCGGAACTACTACTCTGTGTCCATTTCCGGCTACCATATTGCGGAAGCGGGGGCGAATCCGATTACGCAGCTTGCGTTTACGCTGTCTAACGGATTTACCTATGTCGAGTACTATTTGAGCCGCGGCATGAACATCGATGACTTTGCGCCTAACCTGTCCTTCTTCTTCTCCAATGGTCTCGATCCGGAATACACCGTGATTGGACGTGTGGCTCGCCGTATTTGGGCAACAGTGATGAAAAATCGTTATGGTGCAAATGACCGAAGCCAAAAGCTGAAGTACCACATCCAGACATCTGGACGTTCCTTGCACGCGCAGGAGATGGATTTCAACGACATCAGAACGACCTTGCAGGCCTTGATTGCCATTTACGACAACTGTAATTCTCTCCATACGAATGCATACGACGAAGCGATTACGACCCCAACAGAGAACTCTGTGCGGCGTGCAATGGCAATTCAGATGATCATCAATAAGGAAATGGGCCTCGCGAAAAATGAGAACCCACTTCAAGGGGCATTCATCATCGACGAGTTGACTGATCTGGTAGAAGAGGCAGTTATGCAAGAGTTTGAGCGGATTAGTTCTCGCGGTGGTGTGCTCGGGGCGATGGAGACTCAATACCAGCGCGGCAAAATTCAAGACGAGTCTATGTATTACGAGATGAAAAAGCATACGGGTGAACTGCCGATTATTGGGGTGAACACGTTTATCAATCCGAATGCATCTGAGGACGATTACGAGATTGAATTGGCTCGTGCGACCGAAGAGGAAAAAGAACAGCAAATCATAAATCTCCGTGCATTCCAGGAGCGCCACAAGGATGTGTCTGCGGCTGCATTGCGGCGCTTGCAGGAAGTGGCTATGGCGGGAGAGAACATCTTTGCCGAGCTGATGGAGACGGTAAAAGTAGCATCGCTTGGACAAATCAGTGCTGCCTTGTATGAAGTGGGCGGCCAATACCGCAGAAATATGTAAGACAAATCCCTCGGTAGCGATTGCCGAGGGATGTCTTTGGTTTTGATGTCGACAAGAATTAGGCGGCCCCCGTTTGAAAGCCTTGCATTTTCGTCTAAAATAAGGAATACTGTATGATAGCCTTCTTATGTTGTACGATGTACAATCAAAGAAATCGATATCATTTATGAATGACTTATACAGGCCTGCGTCCCCCGAAAAGGGCACCGGGTCAGTATTCAAATCAATCGTTTTCATATGGAAAGGACGTGCCCTGAGTGAGTCAATTGTTTGCTCATATTGATTCCGAGAAACTGAGTGAGATGGCGTTAGTTGACATTGCGTATGAAATTTTGCGTCAAACTAACCGCACTTACAACTTCCGCGAGCTGATGAATGAACTGGTTGCAGTACGCAAGCTGACAGATGAACAACTCATGGCAATCATCGCGCAAGTATACACAGAAATTAACATTGATGGTCGTTTCGTATGCCTTGGTGACAATGTATGGGGATTGAAACGTTGGTACCCAACTGACACCGTGGAGGAAACTCAAGAGGGTGGCGGAACGAAGAAGAAGAAAATCGTCACGGAAGACGACTTCGACGATTACGATACCGAAGACGAAAGTGTCGAAGAATACGAAGACGACGATGTTGTCATCTTTGAGGACGAAGAGGAATTCGTCGACGAAGATTCTGAAATCGAAGAAGAAGAAATCGATGGAGAAATCGACGAGGAAGAACTCGAAGACGAAGAGGATGAGATGTTCGAAGAGGACGAAGAGCTTGAGGAAGAGGAATCCGACGAAGAGCTCGACGACGAAGACGAGAAATAGGTCCTTGACTTCCGCTTGAGGGACAGATAAAATACTCCTTGGGCTTCACATGAAGAAGGATCAAATATGGGAAACTATAAAACAAAAGTGCCCCTACCCCATTTCTTTACGGGATAGGACTCGCTTTTGTTTTTCTTTTTTTTTGGAGCCGTCTTCATTCGATTTTTTATAACAACTTAAGGGTGAGGGAAAGAGGGGACGTAACGATGACGAAGTATATTTTTGTGACAGGCGGGGTTGTATCCTCGTTGGGAAAAGGAATTACAGCGGCTTCTCTGGGCCGACTCTTAAAAAATAGGGGTCTGAAGGTAACCATCCAGAAGTGTGACCCATACATCAACGTTGACCCGGGAACGATGAGTCCGTATCAACACGGGGAAGTTTTCGTAACGGACGATGGTGCGGAAACAGACCTGGACTTGGGCCACTATGAGCGCTTTATCGATATCAACCTGAGCGCTAACTCCAATATGACAACTGGTAGAATTTACTCGACTGTCATCGCCAAAGAACGCCGTGGCGACTATTTGGGAGGAACCGTTCAAGTTATTCCACACATCACGAACGAAATCAAAGATCGCATTTTCCGTGCAGGTCGCGAAACCGGGGCAGATGTAGTGATTACCGAGATCGGTGGAACTGTTGGGGATATCGAGAGCTTGCCATTCCTTGAATCCATCCGCCAGATCAAAAGTGACATCGGTCGTGAAAACGTCATGTACATTCACGTAACCCTGGTACCATACATCAAGGCAGCAGGTGAAATGAAAACCAAGCCTACGCAACACAGCGTGAAAGAACTGCGCAGCTTGGGTATTCAACCAAATGTGATCGTGACACGTACCGAGCAACCAATGACGCAAGAAATGAAAGACAAACTGGCTCTGTTCTGTGATATCGATAAAAACGCGGTAGTGGAATGTGTAGATGCTGATAGCCTTTACGATGTACCACTGCAATTGCAAGCACAGGGATTGGACGATTACGTATGCCGCCACTTGGGTCTGACTTGCCAGGATGCGGATATGACAGAGTGGAAATCGCTCGTAACAAAAATCAAAAACCTGTCCAAAACGACTACCATTGCAATCGTTGGTAAATATGTAGAACTGCATGATGCTTACTTGTCCGTAGCAGAAGCGCTGTACCATGGTGGCTATGCGAACGACTCCAAAGTAGAAATCAAATGGGTGCACGCGGAAGAAGTTACGCCAGAGAATGTTGGCGAACTGCTCGGTGATGTAAATGGTATCCTCGTACCAGGCGGCTTTGGCGATCGTGGTATCGAAGGTAAAATCATCGCTACGCGCTATGCTCGTGAAAATAAAGTACCATTCCTCGGAATTTGCCTGGGTATGCAAATCGCTGTGATCGAGTTCGCTCGCCACGTAGCGGGTATGGATGGCGCAAACAGCTCCGAGATCAACCCGAATACAGCGTATCCGGTGATTGACCTCTTGCCAGAGCAAAAAGATATCGAGGACAAGGGCGGTACCATGCGTCTGGGTCTCGGTCCAACCAAAGTGGAAGAAGGCACGCTGACTGAGGCAGCATACGGAAGCACCTTGGTTTATGAACGTCATCGTCATCGTTATGAAGTGAACAACGAATATCGTGATCAATTGGCGCAAATGGGCTTGCGTTTTGCGGGTACAACGCCAGATGGTCGTCTGGTTGAAATCGTGGAAGTTCCAGAACATCCATGGTATGTAGCGACACAGTTCCATCCAGAGTTCACATCCCGTCCGAACCGTCCGCAGCCACTGTTCCGTGACTTCGTGAAGGCTTCTCTGAACAAATAACATAGGTCGATAAATAGAAAGACGCACCCGCGATGTATGGTCGCAGGTGCGTCTTGTGTTTTTTAAAAGCAGATCAATGGAACAAGGGAGATAGCCAAGCAACCCAGTAGGCGGCGGGAATGAGCAGGAATTGAGCCAAAATCGTTCCGATAAAACGTGAGATCATCAGCCACAGGTACATGTCGCGAATCGATTCCTGCGTGGTTTTCCCTTGCATCGCTTTTTCGGTCAAAAGGGCGATTTGCGGGTCTACCAAAATCGTCATGAAAATCGTGGCAAAGCCGTTGATTAATCCGGAAGACATTAGAACGGTTGCTTTGTAATCTGGGGCTAGCAATGTCGCGTACAACACAGACAGTACGCTGCTTGTGTAGATCGCTGTCCCCAATGCATTTAATAACAGCAATCGTTTGGGAACGCCTTTGATTCGAAAACGTGAGATGGCTTGCCAGCTAGGAATCCGGACATGATGGTGGACGCGTCGGATAGTTTCTACCGTAACTGCCGTCCGAATCATTTGCGGAATCGAGCCCGCTGTCTCCAAGTGCGAGATCATTCGTTTCGATATTTGGACGAAAGTGGGAAACAGTACGATAGCTGCTAAGGTTCCGAGCGAGGACGCTGCAATAATCACGTGCAAATACATGCTAGGATCAAAGTGTTGGATTGCAGCTTGGTCCATAAATCCCCCAGTGAATGGTCCTTGAATCAGGTTGGAAGTACGGGAGAGGAGCAATACAATCCCGACCAGAGACAACGCTACAGCGATCCTGCCCGTTTGTACCCCTGCAAAACGGATTCCGAAGGTAAGTGTCTCTGTCGTATGGATAATAAAAGTTAACAAGCAAATCAGCCACAGAGCATCCATAGTGAGTATCTGGCTCCTTGTGTGTAGGGGAAATTGGTTTTTCCCATTATACTCGAAAAGAAGCCCATAGGAAATTTTAAGTTGACGTTCAGCAAAAAACGTGAAGGAGTTTCCTGATTTTAGGCGAACCCATAATAATTAAGAAAACGCATTCGTCAGGGGGGAATCAGAATGTTCGACAAACAAGATAAAAAGGTACTGGTTGTGGATGACCAGTATGGGATTCGCATTTTACTGTATGAGGTGCTGGGAAAAGAAGGGTACAAGACCTTTCAGGCAGCAAACGGGAAAATGGCATTGGAAATCGTGGAAAAAGAATCACCAGATTTGGTTATCCTCGACATGAAGATCCCTGGGATGGATGGTATTGAGATCTTGAAACACATCAAGAAGATCAATCAAGAAATCAAAGTCATCATGATGACAGCTTACGGAGAGCTGGACATGATCAAAGAAGCAACACAACTGGGAGCATTGACTCATTTTACAAAGCCGTTTGATATTGATGAACTACGAATGGCAGTACATCAGCAATTAGCTTGTTAGGAACAGACTGCAAAGGTCAGGGTACAAGCGTCCCTGTTAACAAATGCTTGTCTGTGGTATAATAAGCCACATGACTGAAGTCTGCTAGAGGAGGATTTACAAAATGCCACTGGTACCTATGACCGCTTTTATCGAAGACGTCAAAAAGCATAAATACGCCGTCGGACAATTTAACCTGAACAATCTGGAGTTTACTCAAGCGATTACGGAAGCTGCGATGGAAGAAAAATCGCCTGTGATCTTTGGTGTTTCTGAGGGTGCATTGAAATACATGGGGATCGATTATACAGTAGCGATTGCAAAAGTGGCTGCTGAACGCGCAGGAGTTCCTGTTGCTTTGCATCTTGACCATGGTAGCAATTTCGACATGGTTATGAAGTGCATTCGTGCAGGGTTCTCTTCTGTTATGTTCGATGGTTCCCATCATTCGTTTGAAGATAACCTTCGCCTGACCAAACAGGTTGTAGAGGCTGCTCACGCTGTTGGCGTATCGGTAGAAGGTGAACTCGGTACCATCGGCGGGGTGGAAGACGACTTGTCTGTTGACGAGGAAGATGCCACTCTGGCAAATCCTGAGGAAGCAATCCGCTTCTGGGAAGAAACAAAAGTAGACTACGTAGCGATTGCTGTAGGTACAGCACACGGTATGTACAAAGGGGTTCCAAAAATCCGCTATGACATTATCGAAAAAGTAGCGAGCAACATTGGAGCGCCGATCGTTCTTCATGGTGGTTCCGGCGTACCAGACGAAGCGATTATCGAATCCATCCGTTTGGGCGTAGGAAAAATCAATGTAAATACAGAAAGCCAAGTCGCATGCACGGAAACAGTTCGCAAAGTGCTGGCTGCCAAGCCGAATGAGATCGACCCACGCAAATACCTAGGCCCTGCTCGCGATGCGATCAAGGAAGTAGTCAAAGGAAAAATGCGCTTGTTCGGAAGCAGCAACCGCGCGTAACTGGGAGGATAATCATGCGTTTTTTGATTGATACAGCAAACGTTGAAGAAATCCGCGAAATTCACGAATGGGGAGTTCTGGCGGGCGTAACGACAAATCCGTCTCTGGTTGCCAAAGAAGGACGCGATTTTGTAGAAACCCTGAAAGAAATTCTCGATATTGTTGACGGTCCGATCAGTGCCGAAGTCATCAGTACAGATGCAAAAGGCATGATCGAAGAGGGAGAGAAGCTCGCTGCTCTCTCGAAAAACATCGTCATCAAGCTGCCAATGACCGCAGAAGGTTTGAAGGCAACCAAGTATTTTGCTAAACGCAAAATCAGAACAAACGTAACATTGGTGTTCTCCGCGAACCAGGCACTTTTGGCTGCGCGCGCAGGTGCGAGCTTCGTGTCTCCGTTCTTGGGACGCTTGGATGATATTGGTCAAGATGGTATGCAATTGATCGAAGATATTGCAGAAATCTTTTCCGTTCACGGTATCGATACTGAAATCATTGCGGCATCTGTGCGCCACCCTGTTCACGTAACGGAGGCAGCCCGCCGTGGTTCTCATTTCGCTACCATTCCAGCGAAAGTTTTCAAACAACTCATTGCCCATCCACTGACAGACAGTGGCTTGGAGAAATTCCTAGCAGACTGGGCAAGCATGCAAAAATAAGGACACGTGTTGAAAGTCCAAGCACCTTTTCCATTGGGGAAGGTGCTTCTTTCCCGATTACGCCTGAGGAGAGCAAAGCATGGATAAGCTGATCATCAACGGTGGAAAACCGCTCGCGGGGACGGTGACCATCAGCGGAGCAAAAAACAGCGCAGTCGCACTCATACCAGCAGCGTTGCTGGCAGATGGACCCGTTGTTATTGAGAATCTCCCCCGTATTCAGGATGTAGGTATTTATCACGAGCTCTTGCAGGAAATGGGAGCTGACGTGCTGTTCGAAGAAGACTGGATGGAAGTAGACGGACGCAGTATGAGGCTCATGCTCATGCCAAATGGTCGCATCAAAAAGCTTCGTGCCTCGTACTATTTGTGGGGAGCCTTGCTCGCCAAGTTCGGCGAAGCCCAGGTTGGCTTGCCAGGTGGCTGTGATTTGGGCCCGCGTCCAGTAGATTTGCATATCAAAGGCTTTGAAGCGATGGGCGCCGAAGTGGAGAACAAAAACGGCGTCATGACTATCCGTGCCCAAAATGGACGTTTGCAGGGTGCAAGAATTTATCTCGATCTGGTCAGTGTGGGTGCGACCATTAACATCATGCTGGCTGCTGCCAAAGCAGACGGTGTGACCATTATTGAAAACGCTGCCCGTGAGCCTGAGATCGTCGATGTCGCAACCTTGCTCAACAATATGGGAGCAAACATCAAAGGTGCCGGAACGGACATGATCCGCATTCAAGGCGTAGAACGTTTGCGCGGATGCCGTCATACGATTATCCCTGATCGGATCGAAGCGGGGACGTACATGATTGCGGCAGCGGCTACGAACGGCAACGTGATGGTGGAGAATGTTATTCCGAAACATTTGGAGTCTGTAACGGCCAAGCTACGCGAAATCGGTGCGCAAGTGGTAGAGCAGGATGACAGTATTCAAGTCATCGGACATGATTCTTATCGATCAATCGATGTGAAAACGAGTCCGTATCCGGGTTTTCCAACGGATCTCCAGCAGCCGATCACGACCTTGCTGACTCTTGCCAAAGGCTCAAGCATCGTGACGGACAATATTTACAGCTCGCGTTTTCGACATGTAGATGAACTGCGCCGCATGGGAGCTTCCTTGAAGATTGAAGGAAGATCCGCTGTCATCGAAGGCGGCAGCAAACTGAATGGTGCCAAGGTGATAGCTTCAGATTTGCGTGCGGGAGCAGCTTTGTTCATTGCCGGCTTGGCAACGAACGGCACGACAGAATTAGAAGGACTCGAACATATAGATCGTGGCTACGAAAACTTGGTGGGCAAGTTGCAAGCCTTGGGAGCCGATATTACTCGGGTAGGCCTGCAGAGCATGGAAAACCACCAGCGTTAACCAATCACCAGGAGAGGAGTCTTCCAGAATGGAACGCAGTTTAACACTTGAACTGGTACGTGTGACTGAAGCTGCTGCTTTGGCTTCTGCCAGTTGGATGGGTCTCGGAAAAAAAGATGAGGCTGACGATGCGGCAACGACCGCAATGCGCAATGAATTTATGAAAGTGCCAATGGATGGCGTCGTAGTAATTGGTGAGGGCGAAATGGACGAAGCGCCAATGCTGTACATCGGTGAACGTCTGGGCCAGGGAGTGGCTCCGGCAGTCGATGTGGCTGTAGACCCTTTGGAGGGAACAAATATTCTCGCAAAAGGTACATGGGGAGCGATTTCGGTCATTGCAATCGCAGACCGGGGAAATTTGTTGCATGCTCCAGACATGTATATGGAGAAAATGGCAGTAGGGCCTAAAGCAGTCGGCAAGGTCGATATCAACGCACCGATTCGCGATAACCTGAAGGCGGTAGCGCAGGCACAAGGGAAAGATATCAGCGATTTGGTTGCTATTGTACTTGACCGTGATCGTCACTCTAAGGTGATCCACGAAATTCGTGAGGCAGGCGCGCGTATTCGCCTCATCTCTGACGGAGACGTAGCCGCTGCGATCAATACCGCTTTCCCAGATACAGGTGTAGACATTTTGTTCGGTTCTGGAGGAGCTCCTGAAGGTGTTCTTGCTGCAGTTGCCTTGAAATGTCTCGGGGGAGAAATTCAGGGCAAGCTCTTGCCACAAAATGAAGATGAGATTAAACGCTGTGTCAAAATGGGATTGACGAACCCTCATCAAGTCCTGTTCATGGATGATTTGGTAAAAGGTGATGACGCCATTTTTGCAGCGACAGGTGTAACGGATGGTGAATTGCTCAAAGGGGTTCGCTTCCAGGGAACTCGTGCGACGACCAATTCCGTTGTTATGCGTGCGAAAACAGGAACGGTACGTTTCATTGAAGGGAACCACCGCTTAGAACGCAACGGTTTGTAAGAAAATCATTTTTGCATGTATTAGTTGAGCTAGGTTTTTTCAAGAGTAAATAAAGAGTGGTGGATGTATGTTACTTTCTGAACTAGAAGAAAAGAAGCTGACCGACCTCTATAAGCTGGCTAAGGAATACCATATTCCGTACTACTCCCAGCTGAAGAAGAAGGAATTGATTTTCGCGATTCTTCGGGCACGAGCGGAGCGGGATGGTCTTATGTTTATGGAGGGGGTTCTCGAAATATTGCCGGAGGGATACGGCTTCCTCCGCCCCATTAACTATCTACCCAGCTCAGAAGATATCTACATCTCCCAGTCGCAGATTCGCCGTTTTGATCTGCGGATGGGGGATGTGGTATCAGGAAAAGCAAGACCACCGAAGGAGAATGAACGTTATTTTGGACTCCTTCAAGTAGAGGCAGTGAACGGAGAAGACCCTGAGACAGCCGCAGAGCGTCTTCATTTCCCCGCATTGACACCGTTGTATCCTCAAACCAAGCTCGTACTGGAGACAGCCCCTGAACGTGTTTCCACTCGCCTGATGGATCTTCTCTCTCCTGTTGGACTGGGTCAGCGTGGATTGATTGTGGCTCCGCCAAAAGCGGGGAAAACCATGCTGATCAAAGAAATTGCCAACAGCATTACCGAAAGCCGCCCGGATATCCACTTGTTTGTCTTGCTCATTGATGAACGCCCGGAAGAGGTAACGGATATGCAGCGATCTGTCAAAGGAGAGGTAGTTGCCTCGACTTTTGACGAGTTGCCTGAGAATCACATCAAAGTTGCTGAGCTTGTCTTGGAGCGTGCAAAGCGATTGGTTGAGCACAAAAAAGACGTGGTGATCCTGCTGGATTCCATTACACGTCTCGCTCGTGCTTACAACTTGGTTATTCCTCCAAGTGGTCGAACGTTGTCCGGTGGTATTGATCCGGCAGCCTTCCATCGTCCGAAGCGCTTTTTTGGTTCAGCGCGCAATATTGAGGAAGGCGGTAGCTTGACCATTTTGGCGACTGCTTTGGTTGAGACCGGCTCCCGTATGGACGATGTGATCTATGAAGAATTCAAAGGAACCGGAAACATGGAGCTTCATTTGGATCGCAAGCTGGCGGAGCGCAGAATTTTCCCAGCGATCGATATCCGCCGTTCGGGTACGCGCCGCGAAGAGCTTCTGCTCACCAAAGAAGAGCTGGATAAGCTGTGGATGATCCGGAAAAACATGAATGAAACAAATGAGTTTGTAGACTCCTTTATTAAAAAGTTGGCAGATACAAAAACAAACGAAGAATTTTTGCAAACCCTTGAGTCTAAGCAACAAGGCAGAGGGAAAGCAGCTAGCACGACGGTGAGTTCATGATGACTCACCGTCATTTTTTTTGTGGCGTTGGCATACCGTTAGGAAGGGAGCTGGAAAAGAAGGAGGAGATGCTTCATGGAGTACGTGCAAGTTAGCGCTCCGGTGGAGTCACAGATGGAAGCGAAACAAGCGGTCGTGGAGCAAGCGCTATTTCAAGCGTTTAATCCCTATGCCAGTCTGGCTTCACCTGCACCAGCAACGAAAGGAAATTCAGTGGTGTACGCTGTTCGGCAAGGAGATACGCTGTCCAGTATCGCCCAGCGCTACGGTCTTTCTTTGAAAAATCTGGTAGAAGCGAATAGCATTACGAATCCCCATCTGTTAAGCGTAGGCATGAAGCTAATCATCAAGCGTGATGAAGTCGGACATATGGTGAAACAGGGAGAAACGCTGGATTACATAGCAAGGCGGTACGGTGTGAGTCGGGAATCGTTAATCGAACGAAACCCGCTGCTAAAATGGCTGTCGGACAACCTGTATGTAGGACAGGTCGTGTATGTTCCTATCGCTAAAGGCAATCCGATGTTGGGCAATGATCCGGAGCAGAAGCGAAGTGCCGTTCAAGCAGCAAGTCGGCAAGTCATCACGAGGATTCGCGGCGGTCTAAGTTGGCCTGTCAGAGAAGCTACGATTACAAGTGGATTTGGAGCACGTTGGGGAAAGACACACAAGGGTGTAGATTTGTGGAATGAACAGGAATCAAAGACCCCGATTTTGGCAGCGAGGGCAGGAGTTGTTGTGGAGGCTGGCGCCAATCGGTCAGGCTACGGGCGGATGGTTGTGATAGATCACGGAGATGGCTTGCAAACCTTTTATGCGCATATGCGTCTGCTGCTGGTGTCACCAGGTCAAACCGTAGAAGCGGGTGAGGTATTGGGATACATGGGGCAAACGGGGAACTCTACGGGCTACCATTTGCACTTTGAAGTACGACAGGATGATGTGCCAATCAATCCACTTCCCTATCTTGGCAGGTAACCCTATACAATTTACATTACTTTTTCAATGCGATACAATGGGCAAAGCAAAGAAGCGAGGCGATTTTCCCATGTATTTAGTTTACGCAGATGAAAAAGGCAATGTATACGACCACCCAGGTCTTTTTGCAGTGGCTCGTAACGGAGATATATTGACAGAAATTCTGGAAGAAGAACTGATCCCGCTCCCGGAAGGATCGACGTTGGTCAGTTTGCCGGACACCGAGCCGATCGGAATGGACCCTGACACAGGTGAAATGGTCAAGTTGGATGGTTGTACAGCAGTAGGTGCACTTGTGCCACAAGGAATTACAAGGCTCTTGCTGCCAGGCTACGTGAAAACGAACAAGGAAAGCAAGCTGCCTTTGTTTGGTTACTCCGCAGTCGTCTGGAAGGATAACCGTTTCTGGGTAACGGGACGTGCGAGTGACGATATTTACAAATGGGACCCATTGAACTTCCCGATGGATGAGCTGCGCCAGCGAGTGGCAAAGACGTTGGAGACGTTTCCGCAAAACCGCATTTTGAACCACTTGTCCCACTGTGCGTTGGAGTACGAATGCTTGACGGCCTCCAATAACTTTTTCAACCGCTGGGAAGGCAGCTTACCTGTTTCCTATACCTGTAACGCCGGTTGCTACGGCTGTATTTCCGAGCAACCAGATGACAGTGGATTCCCTTCTCCACAGACGCGGATGAACTTCAAGCCGACAGAGGACGAGCTGGTGGAAGTCATGCTGCACCACCTGAAAACACCGGAGAGCATCATCAGCTTCGGACAGGGCTGTGAGGGTGAGCCTTCTACGATGGCTTCCATCATTGTTCCTGCTATGCGTCGAGTAAGGGAAACGACAGATATGGGCTTTATCAACATCAATACGAATGCTGGCTTGACGGATCATATCAAAGGCATTGTTGATGCCGGACTTGATCTGATGCGCGTGAGTATTATCAGTGCGATTGACGAACACTATAATGCTTACTACCGCCCACGCAACTACACGTTGGAAAATGTAGCACGTTCTGCTGAGTACGCTGCATCCAAGGGCGTGTATACGTCCATTAACTACTTGTGCTTCCCTGGCGTGTTTGACCGCGAAGAGGAAATGGAAGCGATGATCGAGTTCATCCGCAGAACAGGCATTAAGCTGATTCAGCTGCGAAATCTGAATATCGATCCAGAGAGCTACTTGGCGATGATTCCAAAAGCACAAGGCGAAGTATTCGGCATGAAGCAAGCTATCGAAATTTATCAGCAGGAACTGCCAGATGTCGTGATCGGTTCGTTTACACATATTCCACCAGATCAACTCCAGCGTAGGAAAAACATGGCGTAATCGGCCAACCAGTTGCATTTCGACAGTGTTTCATGCTACTATCTGATATGTGTTTATATAACTCTGTTTCGGCAAACGATTCAGGGCGGAAAGAGGTGTAGAAGAGATGAAACAAGACATTCATCCTAAGTACAACGTAGTAACAGTTAGCTGCGCATGCGGTAACGAATTTGAATCGGGTTCCGTGAAACAAGCGTTGAAAGTGGAGATCTGCTCCAACTGCCATCCTTTCTTCACAGGAAAACAAAAATTCGTTGATGCAGGCGGCCGTGTAGACCGTTTCAAACGCAAATACAATCTGTAATAATCAGAATGTATGGGAGCAACCAGGTAGAGCAATCTGCCTGGTTTTGTCTTTTTCTGGCACTGATTTTTTCGGGAGGACAAACGATGACTGCTATAGTCTGGTTCCGTCGGGATCTGCGCTTGCACGACCATGCTGCTCTGCACGCAGCCATGCTCACAGGTGATCCGATTATTCCTGTTTATATAGTGGAGGATTCACTTTGTCTTTCTGCGGCTGTAGGAGATAAGCGACTCCATGCGCATTTTTCCGCAATAGCTGCACTCGACGACGCTTTGGTTCAACTGGGAGGTCGTCTATTGATTCGCCGCGGCGAACCACAGCAAATGCTCTGTCAATTAGCGCAAGAGACGGGTGCAGGAAAGCTGTTTTTCAATCGGGATTATACGCCAGACGCTCGCAAGCGAGACGAGCTCGTATCAGAAGTGTTGAGCAGGCACGGCGTGTTTGTCCATGCATGCAAGGATTTGGTTTTGCATGAGCCTGGGGAAATTATGACGAAGCAGCGAACGCCGTATGCGGTTTTTACCCCGTATCGCCGCGTTTGGCAGACGCTTCCCAAAGACCGGCCATTCCCTCAGCCGACAGAATGGATTCTATTTGATCGGTTGAAGGAGTTGTCGAGTGAGCCAGTTCCTACTGTGGAAGCGTTTGGACGAAACCGACCGATGGGCACCGAGTGGGAAAGGGAGCAGTTCGGGGAGAGAGCCGTACGTAAACGATTGCAGCAATTTTTAGATAGAGACATTTATACGTACAAAGAAAAACGCGACATGCCAGGGGTGAATGCGACATCCCGATTATCTTTTGCCTTAAACATAGGTACGCTGTCTATACGAACGGTGTATCATCGCGTACAGGAAGTGCTTGCTTCCGCGCGGGGTGAGCAGGTTACTTCAATTGAAGCTTTTCTTACAGAGCTCATTTGGAGAGAATTTTATCAGCAGGTGCTTTATTTCCATCCCCACACGACTAACCATGCCTACCTGCCACAATTTGAAGAGGTCGCTTGGGAAAACAAGAAGGATTTGTTTGTCCGTTGGTGTCAAGGGGAGACGGGCTATCCGATTGTGGATGCTGCAATGAAGCAGTTGAATGAGACAGGATGGATGCACAATCGGCTGCGGATGATTACTGCTTCTTTTTTGACAAAGGATTTGCTTGTGGATTGGCGTTGGGGAATGGCCTATTTTGCACAGCAGTTGATTGATTTCGATGAAGCGGCAAACATCGGGGGCTGGCAGTGGAGTGCTTCCACTGGTACCGATGCGCAACCGTACTTCCGGATTTTTAATCCTGTTACACAAGGGGAAAAGTTTGATCGAGACGGTGTTTTCGTCAAAAAATATCTTCCCGTACTGCGTGAAGTACCTCTACAATATATTCATAAACCATGGGACATGCCGGAGCATATCCAAGAGCAAGCAGGCTGCAAGATTGGCTTCGACTACCCGCTTCCTTGTGTGGACCATGCACAAAGAAGAAAGCTGGCCATGGCCTTGTTCCAGGAGGCAAAAGATCGCCATGCAAAGACTGAGTAACAACTTTTAGGCAAAGGGAGATAGAGACGTGGCACAACTATATTTTCGGTATGGAGCGATGAATGCTTCCAAATCCATTCAATTATTGACCGTTGCCCACAACTACGAGCAATCGGGGAAAAAAGTAGTAGTGTTTACTCCAGCAGTTGATGATCGCTATGGCGTGGGAAAAGTTGCTTCACGTGTGGGGATTAGCCGAGAAGCGATTCCGATTAGCGAAGAGACCGATTTGTACCAAATCGTAGAGGCAGAATCAGTCAAGCCGCATTGCGTGTTGGTTGACGAGGCTCAGTTCATCAGCCGCCACCATGTGGATCAGCTCGTCAGGATCGTGGACAAGCTGGGAATCCCCGTCATCGTCTATGGCTTGTTGAAAAACTTCAAGAATGAGCTCTTCCCTGGCAGCGCCGCCCTTTTGTGCGAGGCTGATAAAGTAGAAGAAATAAAAACAGTTTGTGTGTATTGCAATAAAAAGGCGACGCATATTCTCAAGTTCAAAAATGGACAGCCCGTCTACTCTGGGGAGACGATTGAAATTGCTGGAAATGATACATACAGCAGCGTCTGTCGCAAGCATTACTACACCCCTCCAGTTGTCGAATAAATAAAGAAAGCAAGCATAAGCCACCCCCTGTTTGTCCCGTGCATGAGCCCTAGAGGCGATGCACAGACTAAGCAAAACAGGAGGTGGCTTTTTCATGCGGACACAGCCTAATTGGCTTTTGAGCAGCTCGCGTGTCGTTCTGGGCTTGGTTGTACTTACAACTGTCCTAACTGTTGGATGCGGGGGAAATACGGCTAAGCAACAGAGCTATAGTACCGATGTGAGGAATACGCAGCACAATATGAAGATCAGAGGGGATCAAAGCGGCCATACACTTCAAGGCCGTGCACCTGTAGCGGCGGATCGTGACTCGTTAATGGGACGCAACCAAAATCCGAACATGATTATCGGCCATTGGAACTCACGTAATACCCCAGTCGACGTGACTAATATGGAGAGAATGGCCATGTCGGTAAAAGGTGTGGAAAACGCTCGCATCACACTCAGCGATGCCAATGCATATGTTACTCTTGACCTTGTGCATAACATCACTGCGAATCAGGCGCGAACCATCGAGCAGCAGGTGATTTCGCTTCTTCAGGAAAGACTCCCGCGTTACGATTTTCACTTAACCTCGCATGACGGTTACCATCGCTGACAGGTGAGCAGGACGTATGTAGCAAGGCTCGGCATTGCCGGGCCTGTTTGGCATCGGTAAAACATTTCCAGTTATAATGCACTTTGACTTCTTGCGCCTTTCCTCCTATAATTTATCTGTTATAACCGTTTTTATGGTAGATAGCATATTTATCGCAATTCATATCTAACATACATGCTACCAAGGCTTCGCCTGCGCCAAAAGGCAATTATTCTTTGCGATGGGGTGAAATAAAAATGTTTACACGCTTATCTGCAGTCGAAGAGCGTTTTGAAGAAGTAACCAACCTCCTATGTGACCCCGACGTCATTAGTGATACAAAACGCTTGCGAGAACTGTCTAAGGAACAATCTTCGTTGGAAGAGACGGTAACGACATACCGTGAATATAAATCAGTGGTGAGTCAAATCGATGACGCCAAAGCGATGCTGGAAGAGAAGCTGGATGACGAGATGCGTGAAATGGTCAAGCTCGAGCTCAATGAATTGTCAGCACGCAAGGAACAACTAGAAGATCGCTTGAAGATCCTGTTGCTTCCAAAAGACCCGAACGATGAGAAAAACGTGATTGTGGAAATCCGCGGTGCTGCGGGTGGCGATGAAGCTGCACTGTTTGCAGCCGTGCTTTTCCGTATGTACACACGTTTTGCGGAGCGTAACGCTTTTAAAATTGAAGTGCTGGAGGCAAGCCCAACCGATATCGGCGGATACAAGGAAATTGTCTTCTCGCTGTCTGGTCGCGGTGCTTACAGCAAAATGAAATTCGAAAGCGGCGCGCATCGTGTGCAACGTATCCCGGCTACTGAGTCCGGTGGACGCATCCATACTTCTACTGCGACTGTACTGGTTCTGCCAGAAGCAGAAGACGTGGAAGTGGAAGTACACGAAAAAGATATCCGCATCGATACGTTCTGCTCCAGTGGTGCGGGCGGTCAGAGCGTTAACACGACCAAGTCTGCGGTTCGCGTAACGCATATTCCTACAGGGATCATGGTTTCTTGTCAGGACGAGAAATCCCAGCATTCCAACAAAGACAAAGCGTTGCGTGTATTGCGTGCTCGTCTGTATGATTTCTACATGCAACAACAAAATGCGGAAGCAGATGCTACGCGCAAAAGCTTGGTGGGTACTGGTGACCGAAGCGAGCGCATCCGCACGTACAACTATCCACAAAGCCGCGTGACCGACCACCGCATCGGTCTGACCCTGCACCGACTGGAATCGGTATTGGAAGGCGAAATGGATGAAGTGATCGACAACCTGATCATGCATGAACAAACGGAGCTTTTGAAAAGCCATGCACACTCAGCTTGATTGGTCTGATGTCACGACGATTCGAGAAGCCCTATTACGGGCTTCTTCCTTTTTGCGGGAAAAAGGGACAAAGGATCCTTTGTTCGAAGCGGAGCTAATGATTCGTCATTGTCTCGACTGGGATCGGACGCGCTTTTTAATGGCGATGCCGGATTCAATCGATGCAGAAACATTGGTGAAGCTGGACGGACTGTGCGTGCGCAGGGCGAATAACGAGCCATTGCAATACATGTTTGGCGAACAGGAGTTTTACGGGCGTCCTTTTACGGTGCGACCAGGCGTGCTGATCCCCAGACCGGAAACGGAAGTACTGGTTGAGCAAGTGATGGCTGCCGCTACAAAGCTCTGGTCTGAGAGCGAAGAGCTAGCGGTGGTGGATATCGGCACAGGGAGCGGAGCCATCTGCATTACGCTCGCGCTAGAAAAACCGCAATGGCGCGTGACTACGGTGGACCTGTCTCCTGAGGCGACGGCAATTGCACGAGAAAATGCAAGTCGTCTTGGGGCAGATGTCCGCTTTCTACAAGGGGATTTGGTGCAACCGCTTTTGGAAGCAGGCGAAAAGGTAGACGTTCTCGTATCCAATCCACCGTATATCCCGAGTCGTGATGTCGAGGAGCTGGACGATGAGGTGCGCGTACATGAACCTCGCTTGGCTCTGGATGGCGGCGAAGATGGTCTGGATTGCTATCGTCGCCTGTGTGAGGCGCTGCCGAATCTATTGAAAGAAAGAGCGGTCGTAGCGTTTGAAGTAGGCATTTATCAGGCTGGGGATGTAGCAGCATTGATGAGGGCATCCGGTGTCATGGATGAGGTTGAGATTGTTCCAGATTTGGCGGGGATCGAGCGGGTTGTTATCGGAGTGAGACGATAGCAAGAGCTCGTCTCGCCTTTTTTACATAGGGAATGAATGTTTGAAATCGTGTGAATCCGTCCATACTGATTGCTAAAGAGAGAAGATCAGTATAGAGGGAGACGGATAACGATGAAACGGATGTTGTTAATGGCATTTAGCCTGTTTATGCTTATGATGAGCTGGGAGGGGCAGCTTACTTCGGCCAATGTGTTGGATAATGGGCCAATCCCTCAGGAATCCGTTCGCTTGCGCATTATTGCGAACAGCGATTCTGTCCAAGATCAATGGTTAAAGCGCGAAGTCAGAGATGCGATTGTCGCTCAAATGAATACGTGGGCGGACGATATCGAAACTTTGGAGGAAGCAGAGCAAATGATTCACACACAATTGCCTGTCCTTCAACAAGTCGTGGACAAGACGGTCAAGGAACGCGGTTTTTCATACAAAGCGGTAGTCGATTTCGGCGAAGTCCCTTTTCCAACGAAGCTGTACGGCTCCTATGTGTATCCTGCGGGTAATTACCGAGCGGTCCGTGTACAAATTGGAGAGGCAAAAGGGCAAAACTGGTGGTGTGTCCTGTTCCCGCCGCTCTGCTTTATTGACATGTCCAATGGCGACGCTGTAAAAGCCGAGCCAACTCCAAAGTCGGAAGAACCTGAGCCAACGACAGCAGCTGTATCCGAGGAAGTGGAAGTCTTACCCCTGGAAGAGAACGAAGTAGGGAATCATTCCGAAACAAATAGAGTGGACGTTGAGCAAACAAAAGCAGAGGAAGAAGAGTCCTCAGAGGTAGAAAAAGCAGAAGAAGCAGAAAAAGTAACTGCCTCTGCTCCTGAAGTAGAAGTGCGATTTTACTTATGGGAAAAAATCGAGGCCTGGCTCTCCTAAGCCGGACATGAAAAAACGACACCCGCCGCATGTGCAGGTGTCGTTTTGAATTGCCACAATTACTTTTTGAGCAAAGCCTCACGAATCTCAGGCTTCAACAGACTTTGGTAACGATGAGCTGGGATCGCAAACTCAGGCATTCCTGCTGCATAAGCGGCAATTTCGTATTGACCAAAATGGATCATCAGGTTGCCGTCTTTAAAGGAGAAGCCTTGATCCTCTCTGATGCCCTCGAATGCATCGTAAGGGTTAAAGCCATCCGCCTGAGTCTCTGCTTTGATTTGCTGTGCAATGATTTGATTGAGAATGGTACGGTAGTCATAGCCAGGATGGAACAGGTCAGCCAGCTTCAGTTGTTTTGCCTTGGCCTGATTATCGATGGTGTAATACGTAACATCCGTCATGCCATGTGCTCCGCCTGTATAAATGTATGTCTGTACGGAGAAAGAAACGAGCTTGCCGGCATTGTGTACCTCATAGGAGATGTCGAGTGCATGAGGGCGTAGCTCCCAGCCGTTCTTTTTCGCGTCTGCCGCATCTTCTTTGCCGGCTTTTTGTCCTTCTGCCAAGCCTGTTTGTGCTTCTTTCAGCAGAGTAGCGTTCAGTTTTGCTTCAAAAGCTTTATCCTTCATCCCGCTAATCACTGGGATGGATACTTTACCTTGAAATTCTTTCGTATCGACCGTAATGGTTTTTGGTGTGAACACGACACCGTTAGCTTGTGGCTTTGGCGCTTGTACAGCAGGCTTTGTGGAGGTTGCAGGTGAAGCAGGTGCTGCAAATACTGGAGCAGCGACGGCTGTTAACAATACAGCTGTGCCAAGCAGGCTGGAAGCTAAGGATTTAAAAGATGACATTTCATTCACGGTCCTTTCGATAAAGGGAAAGTTATTGTTTTGTTTTCGTGTTCATTCTACTACAAGGGAAAGACGCAGGAAGTTAAAAAAAGGTAACAATGTTCTCTTTTCCACGCTGTTCTGAAAAGTTATTCACAAGTTACCCACAGCCTGTTGAAAACTTTTTGGTGCACATCTATACTTAAGGCACTCCTTACAAAGAAACGAGCTAGAGAAAGGATTTTTTAACGATGGAAATGAATGGTGTGACAAAAGTCTGGTCTGTGGATAACGATGTGGAAAATCAGCCTAGTTGTGCACAGATTGTGGATGCAGCCCGTTTTCTTCGAGAAGGGGCAGTTGTCGCGTTTCCCACGGAGACAGTTTACGGCTTGGGAGCGAATGCATTATCGAATGAAGCAGTGGAAAAGATATTTACAGCAAAAGGCAGACCCAGCGATAATCCGCTGATTGTACATATTGGAGCGTGGGACCAGTTATCCACAGTAGCAAGTGAGGTTCCGGAGAAAGGGAAAAAGCTGATGGAGGCGTTTTGGCCTGGACCCTTGACGGTGATTTTGCCAAAAACAGATCAGGTAGCGTCGCTAGTAACGGCAGGGTTGGATTCAGTCGGCGTTCGCATGCCTGATCATCCGATTGCCTTGGCTTTGATCAAGGAAGCGGGGGTACCGATTGCGGCTCCGAGCGCCAATCGCTCAGGACGTCCGAGTCCAACGACTGCGGCGCATGTATTGGCTGACTTGGATGGACGCGTAGCGGGTGTGGTCGATGGAGGGGCAACAGGTGTTGGGGTAGAGTCTACTGTTATTGATGTGACACAGGACCCGCCCATGATTCTGCGCCCAGGCGGCATCACACGGGAGCAAATGGAACCAGTAATTGGCTATGTGGAGCTGGACCCTTCCTTTCAAGTGGGAGCAGCCGAGGCACCGCGCTCTCCAGGGATGAAATATACGCATTACGCTCCTGAAGGGGAAATGTGGCTAGTATCAGGAGAGTGTGAAAAAGTCCGGGCAAAAATGGAAGACATGCTACAACAGGCGAAGCAGCACGGTCAAAAAACGGGCGTGCTGGCAACGGAAGAAACAGCTCCCTTTTGGCAAAGCCACGCATCGGTAGATGTTGTTCTCGTGGTTGGATCACAAGCGGATCTGGAAGGGGTTGCCCAACAGCTGTATGCAGTGCTGCGAGAATTCGACGATCAAGAAGTGCAGTATATTGTCGGTGAGACTTTCCCGCGAAACGGGTTGGGTATGGCCGTGATGAATCGCTTGGAAAAGGCTGCTGGAGGCCGTGTCTTGTCCGTGTAAACCTGTCCTAAACTCCCCCTCGTCCGCATAAGGTGAAGAGACGGGAGGGGAGCTGCTTGGATCAGGTGTTATTCCAATGGGGGCAATTTTTGACCTTGCTCATTATTGCTTTCGCCTTAAGTATGGATGCCTTTTCGTTAGGAATTGGCGTAGGTATGGTTGGGATTCGGTTACGAGAGATTATCAAGGTGAGTATTACCATCGGACTGTTTCATATTATGATGCCGATCATCGGGATTGTCGTTGGAGCGTACTTGTCCGATTTGGTTGGAGATATTGCCGTGTTTATTGGTGGCGGGGTCCTGATGATCATCGGCTTGCATATGCTATGGAATGGCTTCGTTCAAGGGGAACAAAAAAGTGTATGGAAGACAAAAGGGTTCGGACTCCTTCTCTTCGCATTTAGTGTTAGCCTGGATGCTTTCACCGTCGGTTTCTCGTTCGGCTTGATCGAGGTCAATAGAATTTTGGCCATCTCTCTTTTTGGAATAATGGGTGCCACGATGTCCTACTTCGGTTTATTGTTAGGCAGGAGTGTGGGAGGGTGGCTTGGGGATTATAGCGAATTAATAGGTGGACTTATTTTGTTTGGTTTTGGGTTAAAATTTATGATATAACCGGACTAATTAATAGGTGAGGAGGAACCATACGTGAAACGGATACTTTTCGTCTGTACGGGAAATACGTGCCGAAGCCCCATGGCAGAAGCGATTTTCCGTACGAAGACAGACGGACAGGGGCTTGAAATACGCTCGGCTGGCGTAGCGGCATCTGCTGGTCAGGATGCTTCCTTGCACGCTAAACAAGTATTAGAAGAGCGAGGAATTGCTCACGATCATAAGGCCAGCAAGGTAGACGAAGGGTTGATCGAATGGTCTGATGTCATTTTGACGATGACGCATGGTCACAAGCGCGCGATCTTGACGTATTTCCCCTCAGCCACTGAAAAGGTGCATACCCTCCAAGAGTTCGTTGGGATAGAAGGCTTTAGTGATATTGCTGATCCGTATGGGGGATCACTGATGGATTATCGCAGGTGTGCCGAAGAAATCGAAGAGTCACTGGAAAGGCTCTCATTGATGCTTAAGGACCCAGGTCTTCGTAAATCAGTGGATGAATAGGGTGCTGGTGTATAGCCAGGACCTTGTTTTTTGTGAGAGTACGAACAATTTTTTAGTTGCCTGATAAAAATGTTCACTTTTTACTTATTGTGTTTTGATGTATACTAGACGAAGATTATGAGACAAGCGAGGGATGACAGATGAAAGTAGCACTTGCTGCTGATCACGGTGGATACAAGCTAAAAGAGGAGATCAAGACTCTGCTGGCCTCCATGAACATCCAGACGGAAGATTTCGGCTGCACCTGCGAGGAATCGGTTGATTATCCCGATTATGCTTTGCCAGTGGCGGAAAAGGTAGCAGCGGGGGAGTTTGATCGAGGCATTCTCGTTTGCGGAACAGGTATTGGCATGTCGATCGCGGCCAACAAGGTTCCAGGCATCCGTTGTGCACTTGTGCATGATACGTTTTCCGCACGCGCTACCCGTGAGCATAACAACACGAATGTGTTGGCGATGGGTGAGCGGGTCATTGGACCGGGTCTTGCGCTTGATATCGTGAAAATTTGGTTGGAAACAGAGTTTCAAGGTGGTCGCCACGAGCGTCGCGTGGAAAAGATTTCCCAAATCGAAGCGAAGCATGCGGGAGTGAAGTAAGTGGATTTATCCGCTATCGAAAAACAAATCAGTGACATTGTCGAAGAAGTAGCTGATATGGCAGAGCTTGCAGCCGGACAACTTATGGTGATTGGGTGCAGTACCAGCGAGGTGCTCGGTGAGCATATTGGAAAGGCTGGCAGCCAAGATGTAGCGAAAGCTCTATATCGTGGGATTCAATCTGTTGTAGGGAAGCGCGGCTTTGCTGTTGCCTTTCAATGTTGTGAACATTTGAACAGGGCTTTGGTCGTCGAGCGCGAGGTTGCATTGCGATACGGACTGGAAGAAGTCTCGGTTGTTCCCGTTCCGACCGCTGGAGGCTCTATGGCTGCGCATGCGTTTACACAGTTCACGGATGCAGCTGTTGTAGAGGAAATTCGCGCACATGCAGGCATAGATATCGGCCATACGCTTATCGGCATGCATCTGAAGCATGTGGCAGTACCGGTGCGTCCGACACAGCGTCTCGTTGGACAAGCACATGTTACGGCAGCGCGCACACGTCCCAAGCTGATTGGCGGACCGCGTGCCGTGTATGAGAAGACACCACCAAATGAAAGCTGCACGTAAAAGAGGAGGAGAAACTACTATGCTAGATTTTTTGCGTAAACAAGACCCGCAAGTAATGGAAGCCGTTCAACTGGAGCTCGGAAGACAGCGCGACAAGATTGAGCTGATTGCTTCTGAAAACTTCGTAAGCCGCGCAGTTATGGAAGCAATGGGCACCGTTTTGACGAACAAATACGCAGAAGGATATCCAGGTCGCCGCTATTACGGTGGTTGCGAGTATGTGGATATCGTGGAAAACATCGCTCGTGACCGCGTAAAAGAAATTTTTGGCGCTGAGCATGCAAACGTACAACCACACTCTGGTGCGCAGGCGAACATGGCTGTATACTTCACGATTCTTCAGCCTGGCGACACCGTACTGGGAATGAACCTGTCCCACGGTGGTCACTTGACGCATGGTAGTGCAGTAAACTTCTCCGGTACTCTGTACAATTTCGTTGACTACGGTGTAGACGAAGATACTCACCTGATCAACTATGAAGATGTTCGTGCAAAAGCATTGGAGCACAAGCCAAAGCTGATCGTTGCTGGTGCGAGTGCCTATCCGCGTACGATTGATTTTGCCAAGTTCCGTGAGATCGCGGACGAAGTGGGCGCGTACTTCATGGTTGACATGGCGCACATCGCTGGTCTGGTTGCGGCAGGTCTGCATCCAAACCCAGTACCGCACGCGCATTTCGTTACTTCTACGACGCACAAGACTCTGCGTGGACCACGTGGCGGTTTGATTTTGTGCAAGGAAGAGTTTGCGAAAGGCATCGACAAATCCGTGTTCCCAGGCGTTCAAGGTGGTCCGTTGATGCACGTCATCGCAGCAAAAGCGGTTGCCTTCGGCGAAAACCTGCAACCAGAGTTCAAGGATTACGCAGCTCGCATCATCAAAAATGCACGTGCGTTTGCGGAAAGCTTAACTGCTGAAGGTCTGACGCTTGTCTCCGGCGGAACGGATAACCACCTCGTATTGATTGATGTAAGCAAAATCGGCCTGACAGGTAAAGTAGCTGAGCATCTGTTGGACGAAGTAAGCATTACTACGAACAAAAATACAATTCCTTACGATACACAAAGCCCGTTTGTTACAAGCGGTGTGCGCATGGGTACGCCAGCAGTGACAAGCCGCGGTTTTGATGAGGAAGCAATGAAAGAAGTAGCAGCGATTATCGCTCTGACATTGAAAAATCCGGAGGATGCTGCGAAACATGAGGAAGCACGCCAACGTGTGGCAGCTTTGTGCCAACGTTTCCCGATGTATGAAGGCTTGAATATCTAAGGTAAGGCTACGTGAAGCAGACCCAGTGGAAATTTTTCTATACGGGTCTGCTTTTTTCTTTACTTCGCGGCTGTAGGTAGGGATCGAGGATGAGAAAAAGTACGAAGATTAGGCAAATTGACTGAGCCACTCTCACCAGCTATTATAGAAAGGATGTATTGATAGGGAAACGGAGGAAATGACATGAGCCGTGTATATGTGTTTGACCATCCGCTGATTCAGCATAAAGTTACGTATATTCGTGACAAGAATACAGGGACCAAGGAATTTCGCGAACTGGTAGATGAAGTGACTACTCTGATGGGCTATGAAATTACCCGTGATATGCCTTTGGAGGAAATCACTATCGAAACGCCAGTGGCTACCTGTCAGTCGAATGTAATCGCTGGTAAAAAAGTAGGGTTGGTACCGATTCTGCGTGCTGGTCTTGGTATGGTGGATGGCCTGATGAGGCTGATCCCTGCTGCCAAAGTAGGACACGTAGGTCTTTACCGTGATCCGGAAACCCTACAGCCTATTGAGTATTATGTGAAGCTGCCATCCGATGTTGCTGAGCGTGAGTTGATCGTAACTGACCCGATGCTGGCGACTGGTGGCTCTGCTGTTGCCGCTCTTACTGCTTTGAAAAAACGTGGAGCGAAAAACTTGAAACTGATGTGCCTCATCGCTGCTCCAGAAGGTATCAAGCTAGTTCAGGACGAGCATCCTGATGTAGATATTTACGTAGCGGCTGTTGATGAATATTTAAACGACCATGGATACATCGTGCCAGGCTTGGGCGATGCGGGTGACCGCTTGTACGGCACGAAGTAGTCGGAGAGGGAAAAACGGATGAAAACTGTAAAAGTAATGACGGTATTCGGCACACGTCCAGAAGCGATCAAAATGGCACCGCTTGTCCATGAATTGAACAAGTACAGCGAGCAGATCGAATCTGTCGTTTGCGTGACGGCCCAGCATCGTCAAATGCTCGATCAGGTTTTGGACATTTTTGATATTCAACCAGACATTGATTTGAACATTATGAAGGATCGCCAAACGCTGGTAGGCGTGACCACTCGCGCATTGGAGAGCCTGGATGAAACAATGAAGGAAGTAAAACCGGACATCGTCCTTGTACACGGGGATACGACAACCACTTTTGTGGCGAGTCTGGCTGCTTTTTATAATCAAGTCGCGATTGGTCACGTGGAAGCGGGCTTGCGCACATGGGACAAGTACTCGCCGTTCCCGGAAGAGATGAACCGTCAGTTGACAGGTGTAATGGCTGATCTTCATTTCTCTCCGACCAATGGATCGGCTGACAATCTTCGTCGCGAAGCAAAGCCGGAAAAGAGCATCTACGTGACAGGAAACACAGCGATTGACGCGTTGAAAACAACGGTTCGCGAGGATTACACGCATCCGGTGCTTGATCGCGTAGCTGGTCAGAAGCTGGTGCTGATGACGGCACACCGCCGCGAAAATTTGGGCGAGCCAATGCGCCGTATTTTCCGTGCAGTTCGAAGACTGGTGGATGAGCATCCCGAGATTTCTGTTGTGTATCCGGTTCACTTGAATCCTGCTGTACAAGAAGTGGCGCAGGAGATTCTCGGAAACCATGATCGCATTTCATTGATCGAACCATTGGATGCCCTTGATTTCCACAACTTCGCTCGTCGTTCCCATCTCATCCTGACCGATTCCGGCGGGGTACAGGAGGAAGCGCCGTCTCTTGGCGTACCAGTCCTGGTTCTGCGCGATACGACAGAACGTCCTGAGGGGATTGAAGCAGGCACGTTGAAGCTCGTGGGAACCGACGAAGAGCAAGTGTATGCAATGGCAAAAGAATTGCTGACCAACCAAGCGGCTTACAATGCAATGGCGCATGCTGTCAACCCATATGGGGATGGCGAGGCTTCACGCCGTATTGTAGAAGCAATCCTCTATCATTTTGGTTTGCGGGCTGAACAACCAGAGCCGTTCCAACCAGGTCAGTAACATACAGCTAGGAAAACCCGCCAGGTTCCGTTCATCAAAACTGGGCGGGTTTCTTGTTGTAGAGGGATATTGTTGTTTTCTATGACTGACGATTTGGTATGTTTTTCTAATAGGGAATCGAGAGAATTGGCGAAACTATCCATGACCTTTTGCGTCTAATATTTAGTTGCTTAGCTTAGATGGTAGAAAGACAGAGTTTGGAATACGGAGAGGAGTTATCAACATGAGAGCGCAAAGGATAGTGACGCTGCTCACGGCTACGACCATGGCCTGGGGAGCTTTTGTTCCGTTTGTGCCGTTTGCGACCAATGTCGCACACGCCAGAGCGGAGACAAGTGCATTAAATATGATGTGGCAAACCCCAATTGGTGAGGGGACCACTTTGCAGAAATATACGAAATCATTTGCCAATCAAGTAGTCACGATCATGGTAACCAAGGTTGATTTGAACAATCCTTATGTTGAGGTAAAACCGGTATACGGAACGAAGGGCAAGCTGACAGACAGGCAGACGGTTACACAAATGGCGCGTGAAACCGGAGCTGTAGCAGCGATCAATGCCGACTTTTTTAACATGTCCAAGCGGGGAGCGCCGTTTGGTATTGTCATGAAAGACGATGAACTGATTTCTTCCATGGGTTTGGTCTCCTACTGGTACGCACTGGGCTTGACCGGAGACAAGATGGCCATTGTCGACAAGTTTGGCTTTGGCGGAAAGGTTACTGCCCCTAATGGTGCTACCTATTCGATTCAGGGTGTCAACAAGGAAGAGTACAACCCGAGTGATTCACGAAAAAGTCACCAGAACCAACTGAACGTCTATACCCCTTCCTTTGGCAAAACCAGCTTGGGGACGATACCGGGCTACAAAGATGTCGTCGAGATTTTGTTTGTAGACAATGTAGCCAAAGAAGTTCGTGTGAATCAACCAGGCGTATACATACCTTACAACGGCTATGTCCTTTGGGGACATGGAGCAGCAGGAGCATTCCTCAAGCAAAACTTCCCTGTCGGCGCTACTGCAGCGGTTGAGTACCAAACGACACCACAGACACTCAACCTAAAACAAGCGGTAGGCGGCAATGTGATTTTGGTTGATCAAGGGAAAGCGCTCACTTCCTTTCAAGCGGACAAGTCTATCATCAACAAGACGGCACGCACATCGGTCGGAGTTTCCCAGGACGGGAAGACCTTGTACATGGTCACGATCGATGCGAGCCAAGGCGTTTATTTGGACGAGCTGGCAAAAATCATGGCGGAGCTCGGTTCTTATCGGGCTGTAAACTTTGACGGTGGTGGCTCTACGACTATGGCAGCCCGCATGCTGGGTGAGACACACGCGAATCTGGCGAATAAGCCAAGCGGCGGTGCTGAGCGTCGAGTGCCTACTGGACTGGCCGTATACAATACGGCACCTGCTGGAGAATTGAGAGGCTTCCAAATCGATGTACCGGCAGACGTGCTTATCGGACAATCTATCCCGCTCAGCGCATCCAAAGGTTACGATGTGCATTTCCAACCGTATGCGATCAATGCAGGCGATGTGAGCTGGGATGCTAGTCAGTCTGAAGCAGGAACCGTAAATGGCAAGCAATTCACACCAGCTCGCTCCGGCAAAATCACATTGACTGCGAGATTGGGCAATGTGACGCAAAATAAAGACATTCAAGTCATTTCCGGCATCGATGTGCAGCAAATCATCGTTTCCCCGAATCCGATTACCATTGCACCGGGACAATCCATTAATCTCGATGTCAAAATCAAAACGAAAAAGGGCTCTACCGTACAAGCGACGCCACTTAGCGTAAAAGCGAGTGTAGATTCTTCTGTAGCGACGATTAACGACAATCTGCAACTGGTAGCAGGCAATGAGCCGGGCAACGGAAACCTGACGATTACGTATGATGGCGTGGCGACAACCGTACCATTTGCCGTTGGACAATTCGAGCAGCCATGGCTCACCTTCGATAATCAGGCAGGCATGTACCATGCGGCAAATCCGTCCAGCATCAGTTCGGCTGGTTCGTTCGCGCTCGTCTCCGATCAGACGTTCCGCACGAAAAAAGCAGCGAAGCTAGTGTACAACTTCTCAGGAGCACCAGCGAACAACATGCGGATTTCGTACGGTATGCTGGGGGCAAACCCTGTGACGATTCCTGGCAAGCCGCTCGGATTGGGCTTATGGGTCAATGGGGACAACAGCGGACATTGGCTCCGTGCAGAAGCAATTGATGCAAACGGCAAGCCGGTCTACGTCGATCTGGCAAAAGAGATCAATTGGACAGGCTGGAAGCAAGTGAAAGGCTACTTCCCGAGCAATGTTGCCTATCCATTGCATCTGAAGAGTGTGTATGTCGTTGACCAAGCCAATGATGGCATTACACACGACAAAGGAACACTGTACTTCGACGAATTCTCGCTCCTCTTAGGCAACAAGACAGGTCAACCGAGCGATGTGGCCGTTGTCCCTGAACTGCCAGGCAGCATGTCACTCGGAGCGGAGCTTGATCTCCATTACTCCTTTGAAAATACTGCATCTTATCTGGACAGTGCACTGATTGATGTGGAGTCGATCGTGACCCAACCAATGCCAGGATATGTACCTGCTGATTACTCGTTTACGATTAAGCCGGGCGAACTAAAAGCAGGGCAAGAGGACGCGATTTCAACCTCGTCGATTCGATTGACCTTGGCACCGAAGCAATGGCTCGCTGGAAAAGGCGTTGGACTCTTGTACGTAAACCAAGTAAACAATACGTTGGATCCGCTTCTGGGAACCATGAATGCTCAAGGTCAGTGGGTATATGAAGTCAATAGCTACGGCAAGTACATTCCGTACTACCTGGACAATGCAGGCACGAGCAGCGCTGGATTTACAGATATCACGAAGCATCCAGCCAAGGCAGAAATCACCTACATGGCGGAAAAGGGTTACGTGAAGGGTTTGACGGAGACGACGTTTGGCCCAGAGGTTTCTCTGACAAGAGCACAGTTCGTCACCCTGCTCGCGCGCTCTTTTGAATGGGAGCTCCCTTCCTCACCAAAGCTGAAATTCAAGGATAAGGTGCCTTCCTATGCGCAAGGTGCCGTACAGGTTGCCGTTTCCAAAGGTCTGGTGAAGGGGTATAACGATAATACCTTCCGTCCGGATCAGCCGGTGACTCGCGCAGAGGCCGCAGTCATTCTCGATCGTCTCGTGAATAAAAAGGGAGCGACGAAAAAGGTCTCCGATAAAGGAACCTGGCCTTCCTGGGCATCGACATCCATCAACAACATGGTCGGACTTGGTCTGATTGATCCAGTTGGAGGAAATTATCAGCCGAATAAACCGACGACGAGAGCAGTGTGTGTCGTAGCGCTTTATCGCATCCTGCATCAAGTTAAATAGAATCGGAATATAAAAGGTCAAGCTCCTCTAACGAAGAGGAGCTTGACCTTTTTGAGTTTTAGGAGGTATCGATGAACGGACAAAGCTGGTGAGAAGAAAAAGCGCAGGGCTCGTAGACCTTGACAACGCCTACCCAGTCGGAACTTCCAAAAGGGGACCACGCTTGTCGAACACTTCTTCCTCGAGAACCTTCCGCCCGTAGGGTGGCTTTGGCTCGACGGTCCCCTTTTGGAAGTGGAGACGGACAGTAAATCCCCCAGCTGGCGTGTCAGAGTCGAAGAGAACTGCGCTTTTTCTTCTCCTCCACTATGTTGACTCAAACTAGAAGGCCCTTCTTAGATGTTAGATGTTACTGATTTTTCAAAGTCGAGAAAAAAGCTTTGCCAAAATAGGTTAACCATTTTAAAATAACGGTTAACAAATATATGTTAACCAAGGTTGTGATTTGGTTGTTAAATAACTATGAAGAACTATCTGCCAAAAACAAGCAATACGTTTGGCATCCCTTCACCCAAATGAAAGACTACGTCGCACAGGAGCCACTCATTATTGCGAGAGGAGAAGGGATCAAGCTATTCGATGTGAACGGCAAAGCTTACTACGACGGTTTTTCCTCTGTGTGGTTGAACGTCCATGGCCACAACGTTCCCGAGCTGAATCAGGCGATCACGGAGCAGCTCGACCAGATTGCCCATTCTACTTTGCTCGGCATGGCAAACGTCCCATCCATTTTATTAGCGGAAAAGCTGATCAATCTCGCTCCAAAAGGATTGAGTAAAGTTTTTTACTCTGACAACGGGGCAACTGCGGTCGAAATCTCACTGAAAATGGCGTTCCAATACTGGCAAAATCGCGGACAGACCGGAAAGCATTCGTTTATCACGATGAACAATGCCTATCACGGGGATACGATTGGAGCCACCAGTGTGGGAGCCATTCCTCTCTACCATCAGGTCTACAAACCGCTGCTCTTTTCTCCACATGTCATTCCATACCCTTATCCGTACAGGCAAGGCGGCGAAGAAGCAGCCGTTCAGGCAACATTGAGCAGCTTGGAAAGTTTGCTTAGGGATAAAGCTCATGAGATTGCGGCAATGATCGTAGAGCCTGTCGTGCAGGGAGCGAGTGGCATGATTATCATGCCGGATGGTTGCTTGAAAAAAATCGCGGAGCTGTTGCGCGCCCATGATGTATTGCTGATCGCAGACGAAGTAGCGACAGGATTTGGACGAACGGGCAAAATGTTCGCTTGTGAGCATGATCGGGTCGTGCCAGACATCATGGCAGTTGCAAAAGGGCTTACGGGAGGGTATTTGCCTGTAGCGGCTACCTTAGTAACCGAGCAGATTTATGATGCCTTTTTCGCTGACTATGAGGAACAGAAAACCTTTTTCCACGGACATTCGTTTACAGGAAATCCACTCGGCTGTGCAGTTGCTCTCGCCAACCTGCGGCTGATGGAGGAGCGCGGAGTTGTTCAACAAGTAGCACAAAAGGCAATCGTTTTGGAGCAATTGCTAGGGCCGCTGTACAACCTGCCTCATGTAGGAGATATCCGGCAAAAAGGCTTGATGGCGGGAATCGAGTTGGTTCGGGATAAAGAGACCAAGGAGCCTTATCACTGGAATGAGCGGATGGGTGTGCGTGTCTGTCAGGTAGCGAGAGAAAAAGGGCTTTTGACACGACCGTTGGGCAACATCATCGTTTTTATCCCACCGCTTGTATCTACAACGGAAGAATTGGCTGACATGGTTCGGATTTTGGCGGAATCGATTCAGGATGTAACGACAGGTGAAGTAGAGGAGTGATTGATATGGCTGATCGCCCCTTTTCCGGATTGTTCATCACAGGAACAGATACTGGGGTAGGCAAAACGATTGTGACTGCCGGAATCGCATCCGTGTTGCGTGAGACAGGAGTGGACATCGGAGTTTGGAAGCCAGTCCAGTCAGGAGCACGAGCACATGATGAGGGCAGTGACGCTATGCACTTGAGATCGTGGAGCGGAGTGCCTGACGCGTGTGAGGAGATAGCCCCACTTTGTTTTGAAGCACCGCTTACCCCTTATCTGGCTGCGGAAGCAGAGGGGAAGAGCTTGACTATGGAGGAAGTAATCGCTTGCGGGCGACCCTTGATGGAACGTTATCCGGCACTCCTTGTCGAAGGAGCGGGTGGTCTGATTGTTCCATTGACTCCAACCGAAACGATGGCGGATCTTGCTGCTCGGCTGGACCTGCCCATGCTCATCGTGGCTCGGGCTGGGCTCGGTACAATTAACCATACGCTCTTGTCCGTTTGGTATGCACGGGAACTCGGGATCGAGGTTGTGGGTGTCATCCTGAATCAAAACAACTCAGCTGGTGTCATTGATGAGAGTGTCAAGACAAACGCGAGCATGATTGAGAGCTATGGGGGAGTTCCCGTATGGGGCGTGCTTCCATGGATAAACGAACCGTTAGAGCGCCAGCACTTGACGCAGCTGATCCAAGAATGTGTAGACATCGGACAGCTGTGTCAGTGGAGCCATAAATAATAAGAGGGGGAGACGAGAAAATGGAGCAAAGCACCTGTTTGGATTGGAAGGGATACTCTCGTAAAGCAATTAGCAAGGAAGTGCTTACGCACGAAGAGGCAATGAAGGTGTTGCAAGCGCCGGATGATGAGCTGCTGCTGGTCATGAACGAAGCGTTTCGCGTCAGAAAGCACTTTTTCGGAAAAAAGGTCAAACTGAACATGATCATCAACGCCAAGAGCGGCCTATGTCCGGAGGATTGCGGTTACTGCTCACAGTCGATTGTTTCGAATGCTCCCGTATCCAAGTACACGATGCTGGACAAGGAGACATTGCTCGCAGGTGCGCGAGAAGCCATGAATCGAAAAGCAGGTACATACTGTATTGTTGCCTCTGGACGCGGTCCCACTGAAAAAGAGCTGGGCCAAGTCATCGAGGCCGTCAAAGAAATCCGTGAGACGATGCCGCTGAAAATTTGCGCGTGTTTAGGGATTCTAAGCGACGAACAAGCAACGCGTCTAAAAGATTCAGGTGTTCACCGTTACAACCATAATCTCAACACGAGTCGCAACCATTACGAAGCGATTACGACAACGCACACGTACGACCAGCGTATACAGACAGTCGATACCGTGAAAAGAGCAGGGATGTCGCCCTGTGCAGGCGTGATCATTGGCATGGGGGAGAGCGATGAGGAGATCGTCGAAATGGCATTTTCCCTGCGCAATCTCGACGCAGATTCGATCCCGATCAATTTTTTAAATGCGATTCCAGGAACCCCGTTGGAGGATAAGGGACGCACCCCGGCAATGAAGGCTCTGCGTGTTCTCGCTTTGTTCCGATTTATTTGCCCGGATAAAGAAATTCGTGTTGCGGGTGGTCGCGAAGTGAATTTGCGCACCTTGCAGCCTCTTTCCTTGTATGCGGCTAACTCGTTGTTTGTGGGCGATTATTTGACGACACCCGGGCAAGAAATCACGACAGACCATCAGATGATTGAAGACCTCGGGTTTGA
This sequence comes from Brevibacillus sp. RS1.1, assembly GCF_013284365.1. Classification (NCBI taxonomy): domain Bacteria; kingdom Bacillati; phylum Bacillota; class Bacilli; order Caryophanales; family Paenibacillaceae; genus Brevibacillus; species Brevibacillus sp. RS1.1. Next base: position 143,804 of record NZ_JABSVA010000004.1, on the reverse strand, counting down.
AATCGAGCTGTGTGCGCTGTAGGTCAGTTATGAATAAACGCTACACATGGCTGGAAGAAGAATACGATTCATTGCGGAAACAATCGTTGGCAAGAGAGTGGAACACCGTAGAGTCAGCCAGTGATCGTGCAGGCACGTGGATTCAAGTCGAAGGGAAACCATTATTAAATCTGTCATCGAACAACTATTTGGGCTTGGCCCACGATCAACGAATCGTGGAAGCTGGCAAATTGGCGGCAGAGAAGTGGGGGGCAGGAGGAACTGCCTCTCGTCTCGTCCATGGCAACTACGCGTTATACGACGAGCTGGAACAACGATTGGCGGCGTGGAAAGAGAGAGAAGCGGCGCTTGTTTTTGCAAACGGCTATCAGGCAAATACAGGGGTAATTGCAGCGCTTGCTGGAAGAGGCGACGCTGTTTTTAGTGATCGATTGAATCACGCCAGCATTGTAGATGGGATCGTGCTCAGTCGGGCGGAGCATTTTCGATACAGACATAACGACTTGGAGCATCTGGAGTTTTTACTGAAAAAGCACCAGGATGCAAGACGGAAGTGGATCGTCACGGACAGCATATTCTCCATGGACGGTGATAAAGCTCCCCTACTTGAATTGGTAAAACTACGTGATCGTTACGATACCATGCTGATGGTTGACGAAGCCCATGCAGGGGGAGTGCGTGGTGAAAAAGGGCAGGGCTTGTGCCACGAGCTCGGCATCGCCGGAAAAGTCGATGTGTTGATGGGAACCTTCAGCAAGGCATTTGGTGTTTATGGGGCATACGTATGCGCAGATGAGATCATCACTCGTTATTTGATGACAAAAGCGCGCTCGCTGGTCTATTCCACAGCTCTGCCTCCTGCTGTGATTGGCTCGAACCTGGCGGCGTTGTCTTTGGTACAAACAGACTCTTGGCGCAGAAAAGCAGTGAGGCAGAATGCGCTCATGTTTCGCCAGTTGCTTCGCTCACGCGGGTTTACTGTAGACGAAGAAGATACGCCAATCATCCCGCTCACGTTAGGAGAGAATGAGTGGACTTTGCAGTTCAGCAAAAGGCTTAGGCAGCGAGGGATTGCAGCAGTGGCGATTCGACCTCCTACTGTGCCAGCAGGAACCGCACGTATCCGTTTTACCGTGATGGCTGCTCATACGCGCGAAGAGCTGGAGTGGGCTTGCGAGCAAGTGAGCGTAATCAGGGACGAGCTTCAGAAAGGAGGGACGATATCGTGAGAAAAGTGATGTTGTGGCTAACCGGGTGGGGAATGCCAGATTTCAGCTGGGATGCGGTTCGCTCACAGTTCCCTTCCTATCAGCACATCATTCCTACTTATTCGAACGTCACGGATTCCTCGCAATTTTACGAGAGAGTAGTAGAGGAAGTCCACTCTCTAGCAGCGCAGGAGCTGATTGTAGTGGGGTGGTCTATGGGAGGAATGCTCGGAATACGCCTCGCTGCCCAGTACCCGGTCTCAGGACTTGTTTTGATCGGCACAACAGCTCGATTTATCTGCGAACGGCATGACCTTCGCGCTGGGTGGCATCCTGTTGTTTTACAAAGGATGAAAAGGCAGCTTTCTGTAGCACGCGAGCGGGTGATGGACGCATTTGTCGAACAGATGCTCACACCGGGTGAGCGTGAACAAACAGGTCTGCATGTGAGACTGGACAGCCTGAAGTGGAGTACGGCGGCGTTGATTGCGGGCTTGGCCTACTTAGAAGAAGAGGATTGCCGCCCGTTCTTGTCTTCGCTGACTACTCCTACTCTCGTCATTCATGGAACGGAGGATGCTATCTGTTCGCTCGCAGCAGGAGAAGAACTGGCGGGTAGCATTTCAGGTGCCAATTTCGTACAAATTCCTGACTGTGGTCATGCCCCGCATGTATTTGTTCCGGAGGTTGTAGGAGATTCGCTAAAGAGGATGGTGGAGCAGCTTGCAGAAGAGGGCAATCAGCAGCCGATTTAGTGAGAAGGCTGTCTCATATGAAAAATACGCACTTGTGCAAAAGAAGATGGCCGATCATTTGAGTCAAATGGTTACAGAGATAACGAACGAGAATGACGTACGAAACATCCTAGAGATTGGCTGTGGAACAGGGGGGTTAACCCGCGTCATTCGCAGCCATTTTTCTACTGCCCATTACGAGGCGGTAGAGATTGCGCCAGGTATGCTGGAGCAGGCGAAGAACAACCTGGAGCAGCACGGCCTGATTTGTTCATTTTCTCAAGCTGATGCCGAAGAATGGGTTTGGGAACAACAGGCGAAGTCAAAGGATTTGATCGTTTCAGGAGCGTGTTTTCAGTGGTTTGCCAGGCCAGCGCATACGCTAAGAGGATTGGCAAGAATCCTGAAGCCGGGAGCACCTTTGGTTTTTTCGACATTTGGACCTGATACTTTTTGGGAGCTGCATGATTCGTTTACGAATGCTCACGTGATTTTGGGAGAAAAGGGAGTACGCCATGGTCTGGAGTTTCTCTCTGCACGTGATTGGCATGAGCAATTGGAGCAAGCAGGGTTTACGGATATAGAGATCAGTAGGAAATATGAACGGCTAACTTACCCGGGTGTACGGGATTTCCTGCATGCTGTGAAAGCCGTGGGGGCCAGCGCAAGTATGGAGCAAGGGAGCGGTCTTGGGCGCAGAAAACTCCTTGCAGAAATGATTCGTTACTATGAGCAGACGTATAAAAGAGAAGCGGGCATCCCTGTCACCTACGAAGTTATTTACGTTCGTGCTGTTTCATCAAGAGCCGTGACGTTTTTTAAATAAACTGGAAAAGAAAGCGATTTCCTAGCAGGAATTATCATGAAGAGATGGAATCTTAAGAAGGTTGCCTATCCTGTGTATTTGAGGGGTGTGTGGAAGATGAGTCAAAGAGAAATCGTCATTGCGAGTGCTGTGCGCACTGCTATAGGTAGCTTTCAAGGAACGCTTGCAGGTGTCAGCGCGACAAAGCTGGGCGGAATTGTACTGGAAGCAGCGCTAGAGCGTGCAGGTGTTTCCAAGGATGCGGTCGATGAAGTGATTATGGGGAACGTACTGTCAGCAGGCTTGGGTCAAAACCCGGCGCGTCAGGCTTCTATTCACGCGGGCCTTGCTCATGAAGTTCCCTCCCTGACAATTAACAAAGTTTGTGGTTCAGGTCTAAAAGCCGTTCATCTGGCCGTTCAGTCCATCCTTGCTGGTGAGGCAGAGGTTGTCTTGGCTGGTGGGATGGAAAATATGAGTCAAGCACCATACTTAATGGAAGGTGCGCGTTCAGGCTACCGCATGGGAGATCAGAAAGTGGTAGACTCCATGATTCGCGACGGGCTGTGGTGTGCTTTCAACGACTACCACATGGGCATTACAGCAGAGAACCTTTGCACCAAATACGAAATCGGACGCGAAGAGCAGGATGAATTTTCAGCGTGGAGCCAGGAAAAGGCTCAGCAAGCGCTCACTAGTGGTCGTTTTCAAGAAGAAATCGTGCCGGTTCCGATCCCGCAGCGCAAGGGTGACCCGGTGCTGTTTGCCGTAGACGAATTCCCGCGTGCTGGCGTGACAGCCGAAGCCCTAGGCAAACTAAAGCCTGCATTTAAAAAGGATGGAACTGTGACAGCCGGGAATGCATCTGGTATCAACGATGGAGCAGCAGCTCTTTTGATTATGACACGCGAGAAGGCGGAAGAGCTGGGTGTGAAGCCTCTTGCCCGTATCGTAGCCAATGCGAGTGCAGGCGTTGATCCGAGCATCATGGGGTACGGTCCAGTTCCTGCGACCAAACGCGTACTGGAAAAAGCGGGTCTGTCGATTGCTGACATGGACTTGATCGAAGCAAATGAAGCTTTTGCTGTTCAATCGCTGTCTGTTGGCAAAGCACTAGGCTTTGATCGCGAGAAGCTGAATGTCAACGGCGGAGCCATCGCCTTGGGACATCCAATTGGTGCGAGTGGAGCGAGAATATTGGTCACGCTAGTGCATGAATTGCAAAAACGCGAAGGGGCAAAATATGGGTTAGCAACACTTTGCATTGGCGGTGGACAAGGCGTCTCTACAATTGTCGAGAAAATTTAAATTTCAAATTGTGAACGCTTTGTGTACAGACTGAGCCTAACGTTGACAAAGGGAATAATTCTTCGTTAATATGAATGAGGGCAAAGGGGCACTTGACACCAGCCCTCTCCTTATGTATGAAAGGAGAATGTTACTCTGTGTCGAAATTGGATAATCCGTGGCGAGCGATCACATTGGTCACCCTGATCGGTGTCGATATGGCCGTTTGCGTGATTTCGGGAGTCCTTCTGGGAAAATACTTGGATAGTCTTTTCTCTACCAATCCGCTTTTTTTGATGGTTGGGCTGCTCGCGGGATTAGGAATAGGCGTGTATAGCGTCTACCGCATCGTTCGCGGTTACCTCTAGGGAGATGGAACATGCAAACGTTTTCTTCGGCAATGCGATCCACTTTTCGCTATGCCTTTTTCTGTATGGCAATTGCCTCGATACTCTGGGCGGTGTTGCCATCGTATCGTTTCTTTTTGCAAAGCCTCCTGCTTGGGATGGTTTGCAGCTTGGTAAATGGCACGGTTCTCTTCAGCAAAACCTGGCGCATTAGTCAGATGGCTGTTGATCCAAACGTCCGGCCAAAAGGGACTGGTATGCTGCAGCGACTGGCTGTGGCAGGCTTTGCAGTCTTTTTGACAATGCGTTTTCCCCATTTATTTGGAATCGCTGGCGTATTGATAGGTTTATTCCTCTTTCAGATTCTCAGTTTCCTTTTTGTGTATCGCTCCTTTAAATAGATAGTAGATATTTTTTCTTTACAACGTACGTAAGCAATAGATTCGCGCGGAAGAAAGGGGTGAAATACATGCATTATTCTCTGCGGTTTGAATGGTTGGGCATGGTATTTGACATCTCCACTATTCTTATGATTTTGGTTACCTCTCTGGTGGTGCTTTTGCTGTGTATCGGGATGACCCGCAACCTGACCTCCGCAACTCCAAGCGGCGCGCAAAACGTGATGGAATGGATTGTGGACTTCGTTACCGGCATTACAAAAAGCTACATCACACCGAAGAAGGCTGCGGGCTTTGTCTCGCTGGCACTCACTTTGTTCCTTTACATTTTCCTTGGAAACCAACTGGGTCTCGTATTTAACGTAAACACGGCTCACCACAACGGTCCTGACCATCAAGTAAGTGAAAAGGTTAAAGACATGTTGACGGCTTCCACGAATGAACAAATGAAGCAACAAAAGGTGGCCAAGCTTGAAGAAGAGCTGAACTCTACCGATCCGTCCTCGCATGGCGTTGTCATTGGGTGGTGGAAATCACCAACAGCGACTCCTAGCGTAACTTTCGCTCTGGCGTTCATCGTTCTTCTCTACGCTCACTATCTGGGCATCAAGAAGAGCTTCACGGGATGGTTGAAACATACATTCCTGAACCCGATTCACATTCTGGAGGAGTTCATCATCAAGCCGTTGACGCTGCCTTTGCGTCTATTCGGTAACATCTTTGCGGGTGAGGTTTTGATTGCCTTCCTGCTGGGTGTAGGGATCTTCGGAAGCATTCCGCTGTTCCTGTGGTTGGGCTACTCGGTGTTCGTCGGTTCCGTACAGGCATTCATTTTCACAACGCTGGCGATGGTTTACCTGTCACAGCAAGTGAATGAAGATCACTAATTTTGCGCTTACCCGATTTTATCTTCGCTTTTTAAACACTAAGGAGGTTTTTAAACAATGGAAGGTTTGGCTCTTGCAATTGGTATCGTATTTGGTCTGTCTGCTCTTGGCGCAGCGATTGGTAACTCTTTGGTAATCTCTCGTACAATTGAAGGTGTAGCTCGTCAACCAGAAGCACGTGGTAGCCTGATGGGTCTCATGTTCCTGGGTCTTGGTCTGGTAGAGGCAGTTCCGATCATCGCTGTAGCGATCGGTTTCATTCTCTTCGGTCGCCTGTAATCAGCGAGCATTTAGTAACAATAGGCGGGCACTTGATACCCGCCTATATTTTTGACAAAGACAATTAATAACCTTGATATACATCTTTCTTTTCGCAGGAAGGAGTGAAACGAATGCTCGACTTTGGAGCGGTATCCCTGGAATGGGGAACGCTGTTAACCCAGGCAATTGTGTTCTTGTTGTTGTTGCTGCTTGTTCGTAAATTGGCTATGGGCCCGATCGTAGGGATCATGGAAAAACGTCGTCAGCATATCGAAAGTCAAATCTCCTCGGCTGAGAAGAACCGCACTGAAGCGGAAGCTCTTCTAGCTGAGCAACGTCGCGTGCTGGATGAAGCGCGTGCAGAATCAAAAGCAATCATTGACCGCGCTGCAAAGCAAGCGTCTGATGAAGCAACCAAAATCGTGACAGAAGCACAAGCTGCATCCGAGCGTATGAAAGCGGAAGCAAGCGCTGAACTGGCACGTGAAGTGGAAAAAGCAAAACTCGAACTGCGTGAGCAAATGACCAGCCTGTCCGTGCTCTTGGCTTCCAAGATCATCGAGAAAGAACTGGACGAAGCAGCTCAAAAGTCTACTGTTGATAAATTTCTCGCACAAGTGGGAGATCGCCTATGAGTAGCGCAGTAGGAAAACGTTATGCTCGTGCGCTCTTTGAAGTAGCGAGTGAACGTAGCAAGATTGATCAGGTAGAAGCAGACCTGGGTGCAATCGTGGAAGCGGTTGAAGGCAATGAAGATCTGAAAAAGATCATGCTGCACCCTCACATCGCAGCAGATGCGAAAGCTACGCTCGCTGACGAATTGTTCAAAAGCCATGTAGGGGAAGAAGCCTTTAATTTTCTGAACGTCCTGATTGAGAACGGACGCGAAGTTGATCTGGTTGATATCTACCGTTCTTTTGTACAATTGGCGAACGAAGCTCGTGGATTTGCAGATGCGATTGTGACAAGTGCAAAACCGCTTTCTACTGAAGAGCAAAATGAGCTGGCTGAGAAGTTCGGACAAACGCTGAATAAAAAGCTGCGTATGACAGCAGTCGTAGATCCAGCGATTCTCGGTGGCGTTATTATCAAAATTGGCGACCGTCTGTACGATGGCAGCTTGAAAACGAAGTTGGAAACCTTTGCGCAAAAAGCGTAAAATTCGATGGCTTTTAGAAGTTGGATGAATGGGGTGAATTAAGTGAGTGCAATCAGACCAGAAGAGATTAGCTCCCTCATTAAAGAGCGGATCGCTAACTTTAAATCTGAAATCGAAGTTGTGGATGTAGGCACAGTCATCCAAGTAGGTGACGGTATTGCTCGTGTTCACGGTTTGGAAAAGGCCATGCAAGGGGAGCTTCTCGAGTTCCAAAATGGCGTAATGGGTATGGTACTCAACTTGGAAGAAGATAACGTGGGTGTCGTTATTATGGGACCTTTCCGCGACATTAAGGAAGGCGATACTGTAAAACGTACCGGCCGCGTTATGGAAGTTCCAGTAGGGGAAGCGCTGCTCGGCCGCGTTGTAAACCCACTGGGTCAACCAATCGATGGTCAAGGCCCTATTGCAAATAACGGTTTCCGTCCAATCGAGAGCCCAGCTCCTGGTGTTATGGCACGTAAATCCGTACACGAACCACTCCAAACAGGTATCAAAGCGATTGACGCGATGATCCCAGTTGGTCGTGGACAGCGTGAGTTGATCATTGGTGACCGCCAAACTGGTAAAACAGCAGTGGCGCTCGACACGATCATCAACCAAAAAGGTAAAGACATGATTTGTATCTACGTTGCAATCGGTCAAAAGCAATCTACTGTTGCAAACATCGTAGAAACTCTGCGTAAAGCAGGGGCTCTGGAATACACAATCATCGTTTCTGCTACTGCGTCTGACCCAGCTCCAATGTTGTACCTGGCTCCATATACAGGTGTAACAATGGCTGAGTACTTCATGTACAAAGGCGGACACGTTCTGTGCGTATACGATGACCTGTCCAAACAGGCTGCTGCATACCGCGAAATGTCCCTCTTGCTCCGCCGTCCTCCAGGTCGCGAAGCATATCCTGGTGACGTATTCTACTTGCACTCCCGCTTGCTGGAGCGCGCTGCGAAACTGTCTGATGATCTGGGCGCTGGTTCCATTACGGCTCTGCCATTCATCGAAACCCAAGCGGGTGACATTTCCGCATACATTCCAACGAACGTGATCTCCATCACGGACGGTCAGATCTTCCTGGAGACAGACTTGTTCAACGCAGGTCAACGTCCAGCGGTTAACACCGGTCTTTCCGTATCCCGTGTAGGTGGTTCCGCGCAAATCAAGGCGATGAAAAAGGTAGCAGGTCCACTCAAGCTCGAGTTGGCTCAATACCGTGAGTTGGCTGCGTTTGCTCAGTTCGGTTCCGATCTGGACAAAGCGACCCAAGCTCGTCTGACCCGTGGTGAGCGCTTGATGGAAATCATGAAACAAGGTCAATTCGATCCAATGCCTGTTGAGAAGCAAGTTGCTTCTATTTATAGCGCTACAAGAGGTTTCCTGGATGACATTCCAGTAGCAGAAGTGCGCCGTTTTGAGAAAGAGATGTTGTCTTTCTTGGATTCCAACAAACCGCAACTGTTGGAGCACATCCGCACAACGAAAGACCTTCCAGATGAAAAAGAATTCAACGCAGCGATCGAAGAGTTCAAAAAAGGCTTTTCGGTAACTCGCTAATCGTTAACCTGATAGACATCAGATGCATGCCGGGCGATTTGCCCGTGCATGCGTCCTCAAGGTGGTGAAAACGAGTGGCTAAAGGAATACGTGAGATTCGACGCAGTATCAAAAGCAAGAAAGATATGCGCCAAATCACGAAAGCGATGAAAATGGTGGCGGCTGCAAAGCTTCGCCGTAACCAGGATAAAGCTGAGGCGGCACGCCCGTATGCTGACAAGATCCAAGAAGTGATCGCAAGCATCGCGAGTGGGACTTCTGGTTCCAAACATCCAATGTTGCAAAATCGTCCTGTGAAAAAGACTGGTTATATTGTCATCACTTCCGACCGTGGACTTGCTGGGGGTTACAATGCCAACATTCTCCGTAAAGTGGTAAATACCATTAACGAGAAGCACAAGTCCAAGGATGAATACGGTATTTTTGTGATTGGCCGCAAAGGTCGTGACTTCTTCAGCAAACGAAACTACCCGCTTTTGGATGAAGTGACAGGTCTGCCAACCAGCCCAGCCTTTGCTGATATCAAGAAAATTGCCGGTGCAGCAGTCCAAATGTTCGAGAACGAGCAGATTGACGAACTGTACCTGTGCTACAACAAGTTCCAAAGTGCAATTTCGCAAATACCTACCGTAAAACAATTGCTGCCATTGGAAGCTCCCGAGAGTAACAATGCGCGCGCAATCAATTACGAGTATGAGCCGTCCTCGGAAGAAGTATTGGCGGACCTGTTGCCGAAATATGCGGAAACACTGGTTTACAGTGCACTTCTCGAAGCAAAAGCTTCTGAAGAAGGTTCCCGTATGACTGCAATGGGCAACGCGACAGACAATGCTACGGATATGATCAACCGTTTAACGTTGAGCTACAACCGTGCTCGTCAGGCAGCCATTACACAAGAGATTTCCGAGATCGTTGCAGGTGCAAACGCACAGGCTTAGTGGCAGCGAATAGCTCCCAATTTAGCTTTACAGGAGGGAAGAAGTAAGATGGCGAATGGACGTGTGGTTCAGGTAATGGGTCCGGTTGTTGACGTCGAGTTCGACCGCGGACACCTGCCTGCCATTTACAATGCGATCAAGATTCAACATAAAGCACAAAGTGCCGGTGAGCGCGACATCGACTTGACTGTTGAGGTTGCTACTCATTTGGGCGATAACTTGGTTCGTACCGTTGCAATGTCTTCCACTGACGGTTTGGTTCGTGGTATGGAAGCAGTTGATACCGGTGCAGCTATCTCCGTTCCAGTGGGTGCAATCACCCTCGGACGCGTATTTAACGTATTGGGTGAGCCGATCGACCTGCAAGAACTCGGTCAAGTAGATCGTCGTGACCCAATTCACCGTAAAGCTCCTGAGTTCGTAGACCAAGCAACGACTGTTGAGATCCTGGAAACAGGTATCAAAGTTATTGACCTCTTGGCTCCGTACATCAAGGGTGGTAAGATCGGTCTGTTTGGTGGTGCGGGTGTAGGTAAAACCGTTACTATTCAAGAGCTGATCAACAACATCGCGCAAGAGCACGGTGGTATTTCCGTATTCGCTGGTGTAGGTGAGCGTACCCGTGAAGGTAACGACCTGTACCACGAGATGAAAGACGCAGGCGTACTGCCGAAAACTGCGATGGTATTCGGTCAGATGAACGAACCGCCTGGTGCACGTCTTCGTGTAGCGTTGACTGGTCTGACTATGGCGGAATACTTCCGTGATGAAGAAGGCCGCGACGTTCTTCTCTTTGTTGATAACATCTTCCGCTTTACACAAGCGGGTTCCGAAGTTTCTGCTCTCTTGGGCCGTATGCCATCTGCGGTAGGTTACCAACCAACATTGGCTACCGAAATGGGTCAGCTGCAAGAGCGTATTACTTCCACGAAAAAAGGTTCCGTAACGTCCATTCAAGCGATCTACGTACCAGCGGATGACTACACTGACCCGGCTCCTGCTACTACGTTTGCTCACTTGGACGCTACAACGAACTTGGAGCGTTCCATCGCTGAGTTGGGTATCTTCCCTGCGGTAGACCCACTCGCATCCACTTCCCGTGCTCTGGCTCCTGATATTGTAGGACAAGAACACTATGATGTGGCTCGTAGCGTTCAAAAAATCCTGCAACGTTACAAAGAACTGCAAGATATCATCGCGATTCTCGGTATGGACGAGTTGAGCGACGACGACAAGCAAGTAGTTGGACGCGCACGCCGCATTCAACGTTTCTTGTCCCAGTCCTTCCACGTTGCCGAGCAGTTCACTGGTAACCCAGGCCAATACGTGCCATTGAAGGAAACTGTTCGCAGCTTCAAGGAAATCCTCGAAGGTAAGCATGACCACCTGCCAGAGGGCGCGTTCCTGTACGTAGGTACAATTGAAGAAGCGGTAGAAAAAGCGAAGAAAATGGCGTAAGACACCCTGGAAAGGGGAGACGAGTAAGTGAGTAAGATGACAGTTGAAGTCGTAACTCCTGAACGGGTTGTCTACAGCGGTCAGGCTGAAATGGTGATTGCTCGCGGCTTGCAAGGGGAAATTGGTATTATGCCGAACCACATGCCGTTGGTAACCCCGCTGAAAACAGCGCCAGTTCGGATTAAGACAGAAGGCGATAAAGAAGTAAAGATGGCTGTAAGCGGCGGCTTCATGGAAGTGCGCGGCGATAAAGTGACCATCCTTGCTGAAACGGCTGAATTGCCGGGAGACATCGATGTTGAACGCGCGAAGGCAGCGAAAGAGCGTGCTGAAAAGCGTTTGACTGAGAAATATGCCGAGCTCGACGTCAAGCGTGCAGAACGCGCGCTGCAACGTGCGATGGCACGTCTCGACGTATCGAAGTAAAGCGTAAGCTTGATATCCCCGCGCCCATGTGGCTGCGGGGATTTTTCGGTTATAGGGTAATGAATGACGAGCCATGGAAATCGGGCATGATATTTCCAGTTGGTAATTGCCTAATGTTTCTGTGTATAATAGACCTAATGCCCTGCCGACGAGCTACGTTATCATGATAAACAGCGGGAAAAAGCGGCATTGGCTATTGGGATTAAAGGAGAGTGTAATTGATGCAAACCGTTCGCGATATCCGCCACAATCAAGATGGCGTAGTGATTCCTAGCAGCTTTGCGGCTAATGGCTGGACAAGCGTGCTATCTCATGAAATGAATGTTCTTTTCCAAGCAATGTGCTATGTGGTAACGAAGCATGAGTCTAAAGAAGAGATGAGAAAAGCTCTGGACGAGTTCGATGCATTGAAAGGCACATTCACCGAGCCTGTTCAAGAAGGCTTTAAATCTGAAGAGGATTTTAAAGGCTATGTAAACCTCTTGAACAGATTCAAAGCATTCATGAGTCGTTCCGAATATGCATATCCGACATCTCTTGACGAAGCGATTGAGCTTTTCGTGAAGTGGGGTCTGGTAATCGATAATGGAGATGCTTGGGATGTACCGGTTTATCCATTCCCAGATGCATCTGAGTTGTTCAAGCTGAGTGAAGCAGAATCTCTTGCATTGGCTCATATTAAATTGGAAGCATTGGTTCATCCGATGTTTAGCCGCCTTGTGATGAAGCTGCACGAGCAAGAAGAAAATACGTTCAGCATGTCCAAAGCAGAAATGAAGCAATTGCTGAACACCAATGATCAAATGCTGGCAGAGGTTCTGATCAAGCTGACTCCATATATGGAAGAAGCGATTGAAAATATGCTGGAAATCCCAGAAGACGAGAAGATGAACTTCACGATTGTATGGGAGCGCATTTACGAGGATTTCCTCGGACAGCAATTTTCTAACAATGTTCAATAATTAAGAGAATAGCAGGGCCAGACGGGCATATTCGTTTGGTCATCATACTATGCTGGAAAAACTCAGGGAGAAATCTCTGAGTTTTTTCCCTTTATATGGCACAAAAGGAAGGCTTTCGTTAGACACCCTATTGGCTATTTGCTATAATGATAAAGGTATTTTTTTCTAGCAACACTGGTTCAAAAGACGACTATTGAACAACCCTTAGCAGTATCATTTAGCGACAGCGTTCATACCTACACCTTTGATGCTGCGAGCAGTACCCTTTTGAGGGAGTCTCGACTTCTTCTGGAGGACAGCGCAAGACGATTCATACCTTTCTCAAGAGCGGAGGGAACGTGGGTGAGTGACATCTATACCAACAATTATGTGATTGTCGCGATCTTTTTGATTCTTGGTGTGCTGTTGCCCGTGGCTACAGTCAGTTTTGTTGGTCCATTACTTCGTCCAAAGAAACCGACACGGGAGAAGCAAACTACTTATGAAAGCGGTAACATTCCTGTTGGTGACAGTTGGGTGCGTTTCAACGTGAAGTATTACATCTTTGCCCTCATGTTTGTCATCTTTGATGTAGAAACACTCTTTCTGTATCCGTGGGCCGTCGCTTACAAAGAACTGGGGCTCTTTGCCTTAGTCGAGATGGTCATCTTTATATCCTTGCTCGTCGTAGGATTGATTTACGCGTGGAGAAAGAAGGTGCTGGAATGGAACTAGATCTGACAAGCATTGCGCCTGAATTGCAAGAAGAATTGAATCGCAACGTTATGTTCACGACATTGGAAACAGTGAAGGGATGGGTTCGCAGTAACTCGTTGTGGCCATTAACTTTTGGCTTGGCCTGTTGCGCAATCGAGATGATGGGAACGGGTGGGGCGCGTTATGACCTCGACCGGTTTGGCGTTATTTTTCGAGCATCCCCAAGACAATCTGATGTCATGATCGTAGCCGGAACCGTCACGAAAAAGATGGCACCACTGCTGCGCAGGCTGTATGATCAAATGCCTGAACCAAAGTGGGTGATTGCCATGGGCTCCTGTGCGACAGCGGGAGGCCCGTACGTGCGCTCGTACAGCGTTGTAAAAGGTGTAGACCAGATTGTTCCTGTCGACGTATATATTCCGGGTTGTCCGCCTAACCCTGCCGCTTTGATCTACGGAATCAATAAGCTCCAAGAAAAAATCCGTTACGAAGCGAAGACTGGGAAGCAGGTGACCAATCTATGAGCGACGAGAAACGTAAGCCGACGCCGGAGGAAAAGGCAGCGGCAGCGGCTGAAGCCCGTGCCAAGGCGGAAGCTTTGCGAAAATTAAGAGAACAGGAAGCCCAGGCTTCCCAAGAGGCGAGCCAAATGGAGGCACCGCAAGAGCCCCAAGAGGAAGTCTCTGCTCCGGAACCGAAACCAAAACCTGTGTCGGAAATGACACCTGAGGAAAAAGCCGCAGCCAAGAAAGCCGCAGCGGCTGAAGCGATTGCCAAGGCAAAAGCGGCGAAGGAACAGGCGGAAGCTACTCCACCGCTAGCAAAACCAGTGTCGGAAATGACGCCGGAAGAAAAAGCCGCAGCCAAGAAAGCGGCTGCCGCAGCAGCACTAGCCAAGGCAAAAGCAGCGAAGGAAGCAAAAGAAGCCAAAGAAGCCGCGGAAAATGGAGCAGATACAGCTGATTCCGCTCCAGATGCGGATGCCAAGGCGAAGGCCGCCGCTGCCGCAAAAGCCAAGGCTGCCGCCGCGGCCGCTGCTAAGGCAAAAGCTGCACGTGAAGCAGGCGGCGATGAATCCGGTGATGACGACGCCAAGGCAAAGGCTGCAGCTGCCGCAAAAGCCAAAGCAGCCGCCGCAGCAGCAGCGAAGGCAAAAGCAACGCAAGCAACTGGGGATGAGACCCCGGCAGAGGAAGCGCCGAAAGCGCCTTCCAAAAACCAGCCCTATCTTGATAAATACGTTTCACGAATTTCCGAAGCATTTGGACAGGAAGTCATCGAGGCTTCGTATATTAACGAGCTAGGTAAGGAAGTTCCAACTCTCACCATTCAAAATGAACGTTGGCATCAAGTTGCCCAATTTTTAAGAGATGATGAGCAATTGAGTTTTGAGTACCTGTCCGATCTTCACGGTGTCGATTACGAGGATCGCCTGGAGGTATACTACCACTTTTATTCCTACAAAAATCGTCAAAGCTTGGCAGTAAAGGTCAAAACGAGCAGAGAAGAGTCAAAAGTTGCTTCTGTAATGGACCTCTGGCATGGCGCAAATTGGAATGAAAGAGAGACTTTTGACCTTTTGGGTATTCATTTCCCGGGACATAAGGATTTACGTCGAATCCTGTTGCCGGATGATTGGGTAGGGTATCCGCTGCGCAAAGATTATGTGCAATACGACGAGGAGGTTTAGCAGATGAACCATAACATCCTCACGACTCATGTTGATACCTCTTCTGAAACAGGACTTCGTACGGAAGAGATGTTATTAAACGTAGGTCCACAGCATCCGAGTACACATGGAGTATTTCGTTTGGTAGTAAAAATCGATGGGGAAACCATTAAAGAAGCGATTCCGGTTATGGGCTACCTGCATCGAGGTACAGAGAAACTGGCAGAAAACTTGACCTATACGCAAATTATTCCTTATACAGACCGCATGGACTACGTGTCCGCCATGACCAACAACTACGTTCTCTGTCACGCAGTAGAAACGATGATGGGGTTGGAGATTCCAGAACGAGCTCAGTTTTTGCGACTGATCGCAATGGAGTTGAACCGGGTGGCGAGCCATTTGGTTTGGTGGGGAACGTTTCTTTTGGATATTGGTGCGATGGGGCCCTTCCTATATGCATTCCGTGATCGGGAGACGATCCTGGATTTGTTTAATGAACTGTGCGGAGCGCGGATGACCTTTAACTACATGCGCGTAGGCGGAGTGAAATGGGATGCACCTCTAGGCTGGACAGACAAAGCCAAAGAATTTGTCCAATATATGAAGAAGGAATTGAATAACTACCATCAGCTGGTGACGGGTAACGAGATTTTTATTAACCGTCTCAATGGAATCGGCAAGTTCGATACAAAAACGGCGTTGGATTACTCGCTATCAGGTGTCATGCTCCGCTCGACAGGTGTCAAGTGGGATCTGCGCAAGGACGAACCGTATTGCATTTACGATCGTTTTGAATTTGATGTGCCAACAGCAACTGAGGGAGATTGCATGGCGCGCTATCATCTGCGCATGGCTGAAATTGAACAATCTCTGCGAATTCTAGAGCAGGCATTGGAACAATTCCCGAGTGAAGGTGAAGTCATGGGCAAAGTACCACGTGTGATTCGCCCGCCTGCTGGGGAGACATATGTGCGCATCGAGTCACCGCGGGGAGAAATTGGTTGTTACATTGCCAGTCAAGGTAAGGATAAACCGTGGAGATTGAAGTTTAGACGGCCTTCGTTTACCAATCTCCAAATTCTGCCTAAGCTGTTGCAGGGGGAAAACCTCTCGAACATGGTTGCCATCCTGGGCAGTATCGACATCGTGCTCGGGGAGGTTGACTGTTGATGAATACTCTCTTGCAGCAAGCACCCTCATGGGGGACCACACTTTGGTTTATCATAGCGGCAGTATTACTGCTTGCCGTCGTGTTGGGATTCGTTACGTACGCTATTTACTTCGAGCGTAAAGTGATTGGGTGGATGCAGCTGCGCATCGGGCCGAATCGAGTAGGGCCATTGGGACTTCTCCAGACGGTTGCGGATGTTGCCAAGCTGCTATTAAAGGAAGATATTCGTCCACAACACGCTGATAAAGCGTTGTTCACTCTAGCACCAATATTGGCCTATGCCCCTGCTTTTGCCGTATTGGCGGTCATGCCTTTTACGGACAGCATTCGGTTCGCTGATCTGGGAATAGGGCTGTTGTACTACATCGCCTTGTCTGGGATCACCGTATTAGGTGTGATCACGGCTGGTTGGGCCTCGAATAACAAGTACTCGCTGATCGGGGGTCTCCGCTCCGCTGCGCAGATGATCAGCTATGAAGTACCGCTGGTCATGTCCGTGGTGGGTATCGTTCTATTGACGGGCAGTATGAATCTCAAAGATATTGTCGAGGCGCAGCGGGATGTCTGGAATATTGTTCCGCAGTTTATCGGATTTGTTGTATTTATCATTGCTGCCCAGGCCGAGCTGAATCGTACGCCGTTTGACTTGCCGGAAGCAGAGTCGGAGCTCGTTGGTGGTTACCACGTCGAATATTCCGGTTTCCGTTTTGCGATGTTCATGCTGGCGGAGTATGTGTACATGTTCGGGATGGGTGCCTTGATCACGATTCTCTTTTTTGGTGGATGGTTGCCGATTCATCCATCGCTGGACTTCATTCCGGGAATCGTTTGGTTTATCCTTAAATTTTCTGTTTACGTCTTCCTCCAGTTTTGGATTCGCGCCACGATGCCGCGCTTACGTGTCGATCAACTGATGTCGTTTGCTTGGAAAGTGCTGTTGCCCGTGGCATTGTTCAACATCCTGCTTACAGCTGTAGTGGTTTCTTACCAAAATGGCATGTTCTAGTAGCGACTTGATCGAAAACGACTACGTCCCACTGTTTTCATAGCGCAGGCTTCGCCATAGGCTTACTTCGTCAAAAGCTAGCTTTCGTCAAAAACGTGGTGCAGCCAAGTTCTCAAATCCTGAGGGGTGACACACATGCTAGGACTGGCCAAAGGCCTGGGGTATACATTTAAAAAGCTCACGGAGAAAAAAGTAACCCATTTCTATCCGGATGTGCCCTTTCCAATGCCGCCTCGTTTTCGCGGTATTCAGCACTTTTCTCCTGAAAAATGCATTGTCTGTAACCAATGCGCACGTATTTGTCCGACGGAGTGCATTCAACTGACAGGGAAGCCCCATCCTGATCCGGAGAAAAAGGGAAAGATTATCGATACGTATGATATCAATTTTGAGTTGTGCATTTTATGCGATCTGTGTACAGAGGTTTGTCCCACTGAAGCAATTGTAATGACAAATAACTTCGAGCTGGCTGCCTATAGCCGGGATGAATTGTACAAAGACTTGAAATGGCTGGACGACAATAATACGAACGTCAGGGAGGAGAATTAGTATGACAGGCGAATTCGTTGCCTTTTTTATCCTGTCCCTTCTGACGATCGGTGGCGCGGTGTTTATGATCAGCTTTACGCGCGTCGTTCACATGGTCATCTCATTGGGTGTTACGTTTATCAGCATTGCAGGTCTGTTTGTTTTGCTGGGAGCGGAGTTCGTCGGGGTCGCACAAATTCTAGTTTATTCAGGGGCTATCTCCATTTTGATGCTCTTTGGAATCATGCTGACCAAGCACGATGCGAACGATGAGGGAACAGGCCGGACATGGAAAAACCGTTTTATCCTGCTCTTCGTAATCGTTCTGTTCGGATTATTGTTCTGGGGTGTGCAGAATACACCGTGGCCTGCGCCACCGCCACCTGCAGATGCTCCTGTAAACAATGCAAAAGAAATCGGTATCGAAGTATTCACCAAATTCGTCATACCATTTGAGCTGTTGTCTGTTCTGTTGTTGGTCGCGTTGGTTGGTGCGATCATCATGGCGAAAAAGGAGGGGGATAACGAATGACAGTAAGCATTTCCTCCTACTTAATGGTCGCTCTGATTCTCTTTTGTGTAGGCCTGTACGGCGCATTGACGAAGCGAAATGCAGTCGTCGTCTTGTTATCAATCGAGCTGATGCTGAATGCTGTGAATATTAACCTGGTCGCCTTTTCCAAATTCGGACTGTATCCATCCGTGACGGGACAAATCTTTACCTTGTTTACGATGACGGTTGCAGCTGCCGAGGTTGCCGTAGGGCTAGCGATTCTGATTGCGCTGTACCGCAACAAGGAGACCGTGAATGTAGACGAAATGGACCAAATGAAACGATAAGAGGGAAACCTGAAAAGGAGGACAAAGATGGATACTCTAATGCACTATGCCTGGCTGATCCCTCTGTTTCCGCTTCTTGCTTTCATCGTGATCGTCTCATTTG
This sequence comes from Brevibacillus sp. RS1.1, assembly GCF_013284365.1. Classification (NCBI taxonomy): domain Bacteria; kingdom Bacillati; phylum Bacillota; class Bacilli; order Caryophanales; family Paenibacillaceae; genus Brevibacillus; species Brevibacillus sp. RS1.1. The sequence continues at coordinate 125,361 of NZ_JABSVA010000004.1, read as the reverse complement.
GTCGCCAATTGAAAGAAGGAGCGGCCATAGTGGGCATTACCCTGACGGCTGTTTCTTTTGGAATCGCAGTGCTCATCTTCTGGGAGAGATTCCAGGGTGGGGGAACTGATTACAATTATGTGATTGATTGGCTGCATATCGGCGATATCGTGATCAACATGGGATTCGAAGTGAATCCGCTGAATGCCATGATGCTCGTCATTGTGACATTGGTCAGTCTGTTGGTCCAAATCTATTCCAAAGGCTACATGCATGGGGATGAACGCTTTCCAGTGTTTTATCAATACCTGGCGCTGTTCACGTTCTCTATGCTGGGATTAGTCATCTCGCCAAATTTGTTGCAAGTATATATTTTCTGGGAGCTGGTCGGGGTATGCTCCTTCCTGCTCGTTGGCTACTACTACTTCAAGAATGAGGCAAAAGCGGCTGCCAAAAAGGCTTTTATCGTTACACGCATCGGGGATCTGGGTCTGTTCATCGGGATATGTCTATTGTTCTGGTGGACCGGAAGCTTCGAGTACGGGGCGATTTTTGAGAGTATCGCACTCGGACGATTGGAACCATGGATGATTACACTAGCGGCGATCCTCATTTTCGTTGGGGCCATGGGGAAATCAGGTCAATTTCCGCTTCATACATGGTTGCCTGATGCCATGGAAGGTCCAACACCTGTGTCTGCATTAATTCACGCGGCAACGATGGTCGCGGCTGGTGTTTATTTGGTCGCTGCTACCTATCCGCTGTTTATCGCATCCGATACGGCTTTGACAGTTGTGGCGTATGTAGGAGGATTCACCGCCATATTTGCAGCTTCGATCGGCCTGACCCAACGGGATATCAAGCGTGTCTTGGCTTATTCCACAGTCAGTCAGCTCGGATACATGATGATGGCATTGGGTGTAGCTGGTGCTGCTGGTTATGTAGCAGGTTCCTTCCATTTGATGACGCACGCGTTTTTCAAAGCATTGCTCTTCCTTGGAGCAGGTAGTGTCATCCATGCCGTACATACGCAGAATGTATTCGAAATGGGTGGCTTGTGGAAAAAGATGCCGATTACCGCTTTGACTTTCTTGATCGGTTGCTTGGCGATTGCGGGGATCTTTCCGTTCGCTGGTTTCTGGTCGAAAGAAGCGATTCTGGGGGCTGTTTACGGAGCGCATCGCTACGATTTGCTGTTCATCGCGCTGCTCGCAGCATTCTTTACCGCATTCTATATGTTCCGTCTGTTCTTCCTGACATTTGCAGGGAAGGCACGTGGCAAGCACGAAGCGCACGAATCTCCAGGAGTCATGACAGGCCCGCTCTTGGTCTTGGCATTGCTTGCGGTTGTTGCAGGCTTTGTGAATACACCGTACGCGCCATTACTCTCTGATTGGTTGATGTCAACGAACACGGGGACGGCGATCACGAGCATATTTGGGGGCGGCAGTGAGCACGCAGCAGCTTGGTTGCAGATTGTGGCACTGTTGATCTCTATTCTCGGAGTCGTGTTGGCTTACCTGATGTACGGCAAGAAATCCATCTCCTCGGACACCATTCCAGAAACAATGCCGTGGCTCTATCAGCTCTCATACAAGAAGTACTACATCGATGAGCTGTATCACAACGTCATTGTTCGTCCACTTGGCTGGATTGGATTCGTCCTGGATGTATTTGATAAGTACATTGTGGATGGTTTGGTTGGATTGACAGCAAAAATTACCCAAGGAATCGGATCTTTGCACGCAAGAGTTCAAAGTGGGCAGATCCAGTCCTATGGGGCAATGGTCATATTCGGTCTGTTACTATTGATCATCGCCATCAGTTTGACGGCCAAGGGAGGTGGACTCTTTGGGTAATATCCTTTTGTCATCACTGGTGTTCTCTCCGCTGCTGGCGATTATCGTCATGGCTTTTATCCCCAGTCGACATGCAGGTGTGATCAAGCAGGTCGGGATTTATGGAACGTTGCCGGCACTTATCTTGGCAGGTTGGATGTTCGGCATGTTTAATTACGAGACAGCCAATCTGCAGTTCGTAGAAAAGCACAGTTGGATTTCGATTCCGATTGGAATGGCTCAGGCAGGCACAGTCTTTGCTTTTGAGATCAACTATGAACTCGGTATAGATGGTATTTCGATGCCATTGATTTTGCTGACGGCGATTATCGGTACCCTCGCATCAATTGCTTCGTGGCAGATCAAGAAGAGGCAGAAGGAGTATTTTATCCTGTTTCACCTGCTGTTGATCGGCATGTTGGGAGTCTTTGCTGCAGACAATCTGTTTCTGTTCTTCATTTTCTTTGAGTTGACACTCGTACCGATGTACTTCCTCATCGGGATTTGGGGATATGGAGAGCGCGAACAAGCAGCGAACAAATTCCTGTTGTATAACGGAATCGGTTCAGGGATCATGCTGCTGGCTTTCATCGTGATTTTTGTCATCATGCGGACGCTCAATATCGATGAAATAACGGCGATCCTGACGACACCAGGGCATCCGATAACTGAAATCCTTACGCCGGAAATGCGTTTTGGCATCTTCCTAGTGCTATTTATCGCTTTTGCGATCAAGCTGCCAGTATTTCCGTTCCACACGTGGATGCTACGCGTTCACGTACAGGCTCCACCTTCTATCGTCATGATTCACTCCGGTATTTTGCTGAAGATGGGGGCGTACGGTCTTTTGCGGATGGGAATCGGTTTTTTCCCAGAGCAGGCCTATGACTTCTCTACGTGGATAGCCGTTTTGGGGATTATCAACATTTTGTATGGGGCGGTGTTGGCCTTCGTACAAAAGGATTTAAAAATGGTGCTGGCTTACTCCAGTATTAGCCATATGGGTATCGTCTTGCTCGGTTTCGCATCGATGAACACGATCGGATTTCAGGGCGCGATGTTCCAGGTGGTATCGCACGGCTTTATCTCAGCACTGCTCTTCTTCTTGATCGGTGTCATTTGGGATCGGACGCAGACATCGATGCTCGACGATTTGGGCGGTTTAGCCAAATCCATGCCGTTTGTCAGCGGCGTGCTATTGGCGGGCGGGATGGCTTCACTCGGACTTCCGGGCATGTCCGGATTCATTAGTGAGTTCTTTGCCTTCCTCGGTCTGTTTGGTCGTTTGCCAGTAATGGCAGCAGTGGGAGCGATCGGGATTGTCCTCACGGCGGTTTATTTACTCAGAGCGATCTTGAAAACGACTTTTGGCCCTACTCCGGGTAGATGTACAGGACTTGCTGATGCACAGCCGATGGAAGTCATTCCGATGGTAGTCCTATTGGGATGTATTATTCTCATCGGGGTTTATCCGGCAGTTCTGGGGAATCCGATGCAGCAGGCGCTGAAAACGATCGTACCTATCGTAACGGGAATAGGAGGGTAATCCATGGAGGTTAAAGATATTTTCTCATATGACTGGAGCTACCTTCTGCCCGAGTTTATCATTCTTGGCTTTGCTACCTTTTTATCACTGCTGGATCTTTTTGCGGGCAAGCGCCTTGGCAAGCAGGTCATTGGTTGGCTATCCTTCCTGGGAACGGTCATAGCGGCGATCTTTGTGATCATCAATATGAATGCTCTCGATAAGCCATACAGCTACATGATCGACATGATCCGAATCGATGATTACGGTAATGCGTTCAAGCTGATTTTCCTGGCAGGGACAGCTTTTGCCATTCTCATCTCGCTGTCCTATCTGAAAGCAGGAGAAGTCCAGCACAGAGGCGAGTACTACTATTTGCTGCTGACCGGGCTTCTCGGGGCTATGGTCATGGCTTCGTCGGCTGACTTGATTACTTTGTTCGTGGGACTGGAGCTATTGTCTCTCTCGTCCTATGTATTGGTCGGATTGCGAAAAAAATCGCGGCTTTCCAACGAGTCGGCGTTCAAATACGTCGTTTCGGGAAGTATTGCCACGGCTGTGCTCCTGTTCGGGATGTCGTACGTATACGGACTCGCGGGAACCACACATATTTATGAAATCTCATTCCGGTTGGCAGAAGCGGGAATGGCGGGCTATCAGTTCCTCGTCTATACGGCGTTTGCGTTTCTCGCAGTAGGTCTTGCATTCAAAATATCTGCAGCGCCTAACCACATGTGGGCGCCAGATGTTTATCAGGGTGCTCCTACCCCGGTCACTGCTTTCCTAGCAGTTGTGTCAAAAGCAGCAGGTTTCGCGCTGATCTTTCGCGTGATGATGATCTCGTTTTTCAACGTTTCCGATGGAACGGGATCAGGACGGTTCTTTTTCGAAGAGGGAAGCCTCTATCTGGGGCTGATGGCAGCCGCCTCGATGATTATCGGGAACACGATGGCGCTCAGGCAGACAAACGTCAAGCGTATGATGGCTTATTCAGGTATTGCGCAAGCGGGCTATTTGCTCGTGCCGTTTGTACCGCCGACCTCTCTCTTTTTCAGCGAGGTAATCTTCTATCTGTTCGGTTATTTGCTGGTCAGCTTTGGGGCTTTCGCTGTGATTATGGTTGTATCTCGTGAGCAAGAGACAGAGGATTTGAAAGGATTCGCCGGATTGTATCATCGCTCACCAGTGATGGCCATTGCGATGAGCATCTTCCTCTTGTCCCTGGCGGGTATCCCGATTACGGTTGGCTTCTTCGGGAAGTTCTATCTGTTCATGGGTACATTAGTGGTAGAAAACTACTGGCTGGCGGCAATTATGATCATCACCAGCGTCATTTCCTACTACTACTACTTTGGGATTATTCGTCAAATGTACATGCGTCCTGGGACGACTGAAGCACCGATGGTTGTGCCAAAAGGCATTTGGACGTTTATTCTCATCATGGCAATCGCTACCGTATTCTTCGGTGCTTTCCCGGGTCTGGTCACCGACTACATCCAGATTCATTTCAATCCGTCCTTTGATTTTGGGAACATGCTCTCTCCCAGCTCTCAGTGATACTCGTAACTGAATAGCACTTCAGGTACAATAGAAGGGATGGCTCGTAATCGGGCCGTCCTTTTTCTATGATTCTCGGTTGGGCAATGAGGAGGTAACGAGCATGTCACAAGAAGTATATGGCTTGTTGAGCATCATTTTATCGATTGCGTTTATTGGGCTCGCTTGGTGGGCGTTGCAATCCTTTCGCTTTGATAAGATTTTAAAAAAACCAAATGGTGCTCAGGCGAAGCTGTTGCAAATTATTCTTTCCATTGTGATTGGATATGAACTGTCCCGCTTTTTCCTTGATTACTTGGGCTGGTCCCTGACATTCGGGAATTTGTTCAACTAAATACCCAAAGACGACGATTCGCTGGTATATCCACCCAGCTACATGTACAAAATGAGAAGTACAAAGAGATACATGTAAGCATAGGGAGAGGATATCAATGGGGAAATGGTCTGGTTGGTGCGTGCTGGCTCTATTGCTCGTGATGGGGGCCGTGTATTGGATGCCTGCAGAAGCAAAGGAAGAAAAGCCGGTTGTGACAGAAATGATGAAAGTACTAGAAGAGTCGGGCGCAACGGGTGTATCGGTTCAGGTACGTATGCGTACGGCGATGGGAGAAGGCCTGCTTCCTGAACAAGTAAAAGAGTTGGCGACGAAATGGGCACAACAACTTGAGATTCCGTTTTCCCCAAGCGAACAATCGCGTAAACACAACATACTCGCATATAGGACTACATACACACAAAACGGCGTGGATCTGAGCTACGAGGTGACAGGAGTGCCTAAAAATGGAGCATTTTCTGTATATCTAGTACTTCAGTTATCTGGAAACCGTGATTCGCTACTATATATTGGACAAGTACAGGAAACCTTCACGAATGCCCTGCAAAGCGCCGACTTTATTCCGCAAATTAGCACTTGTATTCGCGGATTGTACAATGTTAAGATGGGTGTTGACCAACAGGAGGGTAAAATATTGTCGATTTTTGGTACTCTCCAGGCAACAGAATTAGAACGTTTGCAAGATGAGACGGTTGTCAGCATTTCAGGGTATACCCCTATGTGGGAATCATTCATCGCGTTAAACGGTCAAAAGATGAATCTACAGGTGGCTACTCATCGTGACAGCCATTCTGGAACATGGATTACGGTAGGTACACCAATCATCACTGTGGAATATTAGCACGCGGAGGGGTACACATTGGATAAAATTATTGTCCGTGGTGGTAAGGCATTGGCTGGAAATGTAAAAGTATCTGGCGCCAAAAATGCCGTACTCCCTATTATTGCAGCATCTATCTTGGCAGAAGAAGGGACTTGCGTCATCTCAGACGTACCAGGCCTCGACGATGTCCGGACGATATGCGACCTTTTGAAATCGATGGGAATCTCCCTTACATATGATCATGAAGTGCTGACGATCGATGCTTCCAAGCTTACGAGTGTAGAAGCGTCCTATGAACTGGTCCGCAAAATGCGCGCATCTTTCCTCGTGATGGGGCCGCTTTTAGCCAGAAAAGGACAAGCTCGTGTCGCTCTTCCGGGTGGATGTGCTATTGGTACACGCCCGATCGACCAGCACCTAAAAGGGTTTGAGGCTATGGGAGCCAAAATCGAAATTGGACAAGGGTTTATTGAAGCGACGGTAGAAGGACGATTGAAGGGTGCGAAAATCTACCTGGATATCGCTAGCGTCGGTGCAACAGAAAATATTATGATGGCCGCTGCTTTGGCAGAGGGAACCACATTGATCGAAAATGCGGCAGAAGAGCCGGAGATCGTTGATTTGGCGAACTTCCTGAACAGAATGGGAGCAAAAATCCGCGGTGCGGGTACAGGTTCGATCCGCATCGAAGGCGTGGAAAAGATGAAGGGCTGCACACATTGTGTCATTCCTGACCGCATTGAAGCAGGTACTTTCATGGTGGCTGCAGCGATTACTGGTGGGGATGTCTTTGTGGAAGGTGCGATTTGCGATCATCTCAAATCCGTGACCGCCAAGCTTCGTGAAATGGGCGTGGACATTGAGGAGCAAGAAAACGGCATTCGTGTACGCCGCACAGGCCCACTGAAAGCAGTTGACCTCAAAACGCTGCCATACCCTGGCTTCCCGACGGATATGCAGTCGCAAATGATGGCGCTTTTGCTTGTTTCAGAAGGAACGAGCATTGTGACCGAAACAGTATTTGAGAACCGCTTCATGCACGTGGAAGAGTTCCGTCGCATGAATGCAAACATCAAGATCGAAGGCCGCAGTGCCATCGTCGAAGGCGGTTCCAAGCTGACAGGTAGCAAGGTAGCAGCAACTGACTTGCGTGCGGGTGCAGCACTTGTACTGGCTGGGCTTGTTTCTGAGGGAGAGACTGAGGTTTCTGCCCTGCACCATATTGACCGTGGCTACGTGAACTTTACGGAAAAGCTGCTGGCTCTGGGAGCAGATGTAGAACGCGTGGTTCCAGCTCGTGAAAAAGCAGTTTCCGAAACCATCAAAGTAAGCTTCTCTCCTAATTTTGCTTGATAAATGCGTCAACCATATGGCAAAAACGAAAGATTCTCTGCGTATGCAGGGGGTCTTTTTTTTCGTTCTCTCGACTCTCTCATTCTCTCGTTCTACCGCTCTGTTGCAGGACATAGACTTTAGTAGGTTATTTAAGACTTTTCGTGTCTAGTACGTAACGGGGAGGATCTCTTGCATGAAACGCTATCTACTCATGTGGTTTATCGCTTTGCCGATCTTGCTCGTCCTGATGCCTGCTGCTCTGGTCTTTTGGTTTTCACCAGAAATAAGCCCTGTCAGTCAGCCTACTGTGGCCGTCCCGGAGCCTGCCATACCTGCGATGAAGGAGTCCGCTTCCTCTCTGCCGGTTAAGGTGTACCGTACAGAAAAGAAGGCCGTGGAAACATTACCGCTAGAAACGTATATTACGGGAGTCGTAGCGGCGGAAATGCCAGCCGAGTTCGAGCTGGAGGCTTTAAAAGCACAGGCGTTAGCGGCCAGGACCTATATCGTGCGCCGTTTAAAAGAGGGCAAGTTTGATGATGTGCCATCAGGCGGTCAGGTCTTGGATACGGTGCAGCATCAAGTCTATATGGATGAAAAGCAACGGCGTGAACGTTGGGGAGACCAGTACGAATGGAAAAACAAACGCATCCAGCAAGCAGTTATGGCGACAGCAGGGGTGATCTTGACCTATCAGAACGAGCCCATTGACGCGACGTTTTTTTCCACCAGTAATGGTTTTACAGAGAACTCGGATGAATATTGGGAAAAGCCCATTCCTTATTTGAAGAGCGTTGCGAGTCCTTGGGATATTCAGTCTCCTCGTTATGAGGAAACGGTCGTCCTGTCCACAGTGGAGCTAGAAAAGAATTTGGGCGTCAAGCTCACACAGGAGGCTTCTACCAGTGGTTCCTGGTATCGGATCGAATCGCGTACAACCGGAAACCGCGTAGGAACCATCAGCATTGGCGGCAAGGAATTTACTGGACGAGAGTTTCGTGAAAAGCTGAACTTGAATTCCTCCTCCTTTACGTTGGACTTGCGCGGCAATCAGGTCTTCATTACGACTAAAGGGTACGGTCATGGTGTCGGGATGAGCCAGTGGGGAGCAAATGGAATGGCCAAAAGCGGCAAAAGTGCGGAGCAAATCGTCAAACACTTCTATCAAGGAATTAGTCTGCAAGAGTATAAAAGAGTGATCCCAGCCTAAAAGAAAAGCAAATTTTTACTTTTCCCTACTCTCTCAGGTTTATACGCCAAAATTCTGGCGATACTGAGGGATGAGGTGATGAATAAAATGGAAGATCAAAAAAATCAAAATCAACCGATTCCATTCAAGAAGGCAAGTTCTTGGAAAAAAGTTTTGGGCAAGAAATGGGCGTTTCCTGCAATCTACATCGGCACCGCAGCAATCATTCTCGCTTTTGTGATGTGGTATCAGGGCAATGTCATGGACACGGTATCTAAAATGACGAATGGCACAGATGGCGTGGCAGTGACAACTCCTACAGCTCCTGAGACGACTACACCGCAAAACGAAGAAGCGGTACCTGCTACAAGTGGCGTACAGCCACTCGCTTGGCCAGTAGGAAAAGGCGTACAGTACAATGTGGGCATGAACTACTACGATGAAAAAGCCTCCAAGGAAAATCAGCAAAAAGCATTGGTCAGCTTCGACAACACCTTCTATCCGCACACAGGTATTGACCTCGTATCCACGGATGGAAAGGGCTTTGATGTCATCGCAGCTCTTGCGGGTAAAGTAGTAAAAGTGGTGAACGATCCACTTGTCGGCAACGAGATTGAGATTGAGCACGCTGGCAAAATGATTACGGTATATCAAAGTATGGAAAGCGTTACAGTCAAACCAGGCGATGAAGTGACACAAGGTCAAGTAATCGGGTCTGCTGGACGCAACACCCTTGAAAAAGACGCTGGCGCACATCTTCACTTTGAAGTTCGCATCGATAACAAGCCTGTCAATCCAGAGCAATACTTGATTCAGGCTGATACGGAAGTAAAAAATCAATAACCAATGAATGTAGAAAAACACCTGCAAACAACAACAATTGCAGGTGTTTTTTTGCATGTAGTACAAACTGTTGAAAAAAGATGCGGCCGTGCTGGCTTGTCAGGCTTGGAAACGTAGAATATGTGTCCCTACCCACCCATATATTGTATCAGACAATGTAGATACGAGGAGGCGAGTAATGTGCACGACTACATCAAAGAGCGGACCATCAAAATCGGCCGATATATTGTAGAGACAAGAAATACGGTTCGGATGATCGCCAAAGAGTTCGGTGTTTCGAAAAGTACTGTGCACAAGGACTTGACTGAGCGGCTGCCTGAGATAAATCCAGAGTTGGCGAACCAGGTTAAGGAAATTTTGGAATACCACAAAGCCATCAGACATCTTCGTGGGGGCGAAGCGACCAAAATTAAGTACAAACGACGTAGTAAAAAAGTACGAGTAGAACAGGAGGAGAGTGTGTAAGAAAGAATTTCCTTGTCCTCTCACGTAGAAGAGCCTATGATATTAGGTAGAAATGTAACTGGTAATCAGGGAGGACCTTTCATGTTTGGCAAAGATATCGGAATCGACTTGGGCACGGCCAATGTCTTGGTTTTTGTAAAAGGCAAGGGAATTGTCCTAGACGAACCATCTGTCGTGGCAATAGATAGTAAAACCAGAAAAGTTTTGGCCGTAGGAAATGAAGCCTATCGCATGGTAGGCCGCACCCCGGGAAATATCGTAGCGATCCGACCTTTGCGAGAAGGGGTTATCGCGGATTTTGAAATCACAGAGGCCATGCTGAAGCACTTCTTAAACAAAATTGGTGGAAAGAGCATGTTTGCCCGTCCGCGTATTTTGATTTGCTGCCCGACCAACATCACCTCGGTTGAGCAAAAGGCAATTCGTGAAGCGGCTGAGCGCAGCGGTGGAGCAAGAGAAGTATTTATCGAAGAAGAACCGAAAGTTGCCGCAGTTGGGGCAGGTATGGACATTTTTCAGCCGTCCGGTAATATGGTAGTGGATATCGGTGGGGGAACGACCGATGTAGCGGTATTGTCGATGGGCGATATTGTTACGTCTTCCTCCATTAAAATAGCAGGCGATACATTCGATGTGGCTATTATGCGTTACATAAAAAATAAATACAAATTGCTAATTGGAGAGCGTACGGCTGAAGATATCAAGGTTCAGATTGGAACCGTATCCGGCGGACGCCAGGACGAAATGGACATTCGGGGTCGAGACATGGTAAGCGGCTTGCCGCAAACGATTACCATTCGCTCCAATGAAGTCCAGGAAGCCCTGGCTGAGTCGGTGAGTGCAATTGTACAAGCTTCAAAATCTGTTTTAGAACGAACACCTCCGGAGCTTTCTGCCGATATAATTGATAAGGGTGTTTTCCTGACCGGTGGCGGCGCATTATTGCACGGTATTGACGAGATTCTGGCAGAGGAGCTGAAGGTTCCTGTGCTGGTAGCGGACGAGCCAATGATGTGCGTTGCAAAAGGAACAGGAATGATGCTGGACTATTTGGACAAGATGCCGGCTCACTCGAATAAGCGATTATTCAGGGGGTAAGATTTACGTGATCAGAGGCTTGTATACGTCTGCATCTGGCATGCTGGCTTTGCAAAACAGGCAAGAATCGCTGGCGAACAATTTAGCAAATATCAATACACCCGGGTTCAAACAGGACGTGGGTGTCATGCGTGCATTTCCGGAGCAATTGCTCTCGCGCATGAATGATAAGGAAGGACTGGATGTTCCGGGCATCCCTACTATGCCTGGACAGCCTGCCATTATCGGGCGTTTAAACACAGGGGTATACATGTCGGAGGCGCTACCGAATTTTGCGCAGGGGGATATTGAAGAGACACGCAATCCGTATGATCTTGCGTTGATGGACAATATTCAACCAGATCAGAATGGCAATGAGCGGCGGTTGTTTTACAGTGTGGCGCGGATTGAGCAAGCAAATTTGGCACAGCCAGTGCAAGAAGAGGATATTCGCTACACACGGAATGGCAACTGGAGCGTGAATAACGCTGGTTATCTGGTGACAGCGGAAGGGTATCATGTGCTGGATAATCGGAATCAGGCAATTCGAATCAATAAGAACGACGCAAGTAATGCACAGCCTAACGAAAATGCCGGCAAGAATGTAAAGATTGATGAAAAAGGCAAGCTGTGGAATGAGTACTTTAACAGTGGAACGGGCGAAACAGTACTCGATGATATGAACATTGAGCTTGGATTGAATGTTATTACGGATCCTTCTAAGCTGATGCGGGAAGGCAATAACGTCTTTCGCTACGAAGGCGATTTTGCCATTCAGGGAATACAGGCAGCAGAACAAGATGATCAGGATGCCCTTACTAGAGGAGACTACGATGTTTCAAAAGTCAAGGGACGCTATGGAACGCAACAGGGATGGCGGGAACGCTCAAATGTAGACCCAGCCCAAACAATGACGAGCATGATGAGTGTTTTGCGAGCCTATGAAGCCAATCAAAAAGTAATTACTACGATCGATGGCACGTTGGAAAAGGCTGTTAATGAAATTGGTCGAGTAAACGGATAATAGGAGGGGAAAAGGATGCAATCACTAAATATCTCTACATCAGCAATGCGCGGGATTCAGCAAGCATTGGACAATACGGCCAATAATCTCGCGAATATAGATTCTGCTGGTTATCAGCGTCGAGTCGCATCGTTCTCTGAACTACTTTCCGATTCAATGAACGAGCAGCCAGCAGAAGACATCGTGAATCGAAATTCCCCTAAGGGGATTCGAATCGGCAGCGGTGCTCGCCTTGGCTTGTCCAAGTTGGATCTCTCGCCAGGAACTGTCAAGGTTACTGATGTGCCAACTGACTTGATGATTGAGGGCGACGGATATTTTGCTGTCAGCCGTCGAACCATGATAAATGGAAACCTTGAAGAAAAGTTCTATTTTACTCGCGACGGGAATTTTAAATTAAGTGAGTATGGTACGGATCCTACTGATCCTAATAAAGAATTTGTTTTAACCAATTCTAATGGAGATTTTCTCATTGGAGATAATGGGGAACCTATTACGATCCCAGATCCAACAAAGCCTTTTACCATCAATTCTGATGGTGGCATCGTAGTCGGTGATAATCCGAATCCGATCAATACCATTCAGGTTTGGAAAGTAAATAATCCAGATCAGTTGGAGCAAGTAGGTAAAAATTTATTTGATGCTGAGCTTGACTCGGTTAAGCAACCATCTGATAAATACGTCAATGCCATCGATGAAGGTATCGCTAAAGTTCGCCAGGGCGCACTGGAAGGTTCCAATGTTAGCATGACAGAGGAAATGTCCCAACTGGTGAACATTCAACGTGCGTATCAGTTGAACTCACGCGCAATCGGCATCAGTGATCAAATGATGGGCATTGCCAACCAACTGAGAAGCAGATAAACCCATATCATTTCAACATGGCGGAGGAGAGGAGCATGGAACAAGGGAAGAGCAAACGTTTCCCGCGTCAGACCGAAGAGGTTAAGTCAAAAGCAAGAGAGCGGGAACGGAGCGGCAAAAATTGGCGGCTGAGAGTTGCCAAGATGGTGCTGGTCCCACTCCTGCTGTTTTTCTCACTGGTCATTGGTCTGATGATCGGATATGGTGGGGTTGGCAAAAAGCCAATGTCTGATGTATTCGATCCAGGAACCTACAAACATATGTGGGATTTAATGTTTGAAGATACGTAAAAACGAAGCTGGACAAGCCCGAACCTATGGTTGGGGCTCCTATTTTTTCGAGGACTTGTTGTGGTGTTTGTCCACAGAGTATAATAGGTCGAGTGGTTGAAAAAGGAAGTGACGATTTGAATACGGAGGGATGATGTCCGTGAATCTTCCTAATTTGCTTACGATCTTTCGCATCGTGCTCATCCCTTTGTACCTGTATGTCTTTTTTTCGGAGTTTCCGTATCATGTTGAAATCGCTTTAGGCATTTTGATTTTGGCGGGAGTGACCGATGTTGCGGACGGGTACATCGCGCGGAAGCATAAGCTTGTCACCACCATTGGAATGATGTTAGATCCTCTGGCAGATAAATTAATGATGCTGGCGGTCATCGCCTCATTATTTTTGACGGATCGAATCAGTGTATGGGCCGCCCTGTTTTTCTTTGTACGCGATCTGGCTATGATAGTAACAGGAGCTGTTTACCATTTCCGTGGAAAAAAAACTGTCCCGGCAAATGCCTATGGCAAGCTGACAACCGTGCTTTTGTATCTTGTCATTCCGCTCGTTATGTACCGTTATGAGTACAGTGAAGCGATACTTTGGTCGGTTATAGCGTTCTCATTTATTGCGAGTGCGATTTATCTGGCAAAGGCTCGACTATTGAACCGCGTGTAAGGGTTCCTGCACGTTGAAAAAGAGCACTTCCCGCTTTTTTGGGAGGAAGTGCCCCTTTTATCTTAACCCCGCTTGTCCGTTTAACTGGGGCGGGAGTTATGTATATTGTTTCGTCAGTTAAAGGGTATTCATGCATAGACAAGTCTAGTTAAGTATGGAAATGGAGCGATACATAATGGAAATCAAAGCGCCTTTGGATATTATGCAAATTCAGGAAATCATTCCGCACCGTTACCCGTTTTTGTTGATAGACAAAATTGAAGAGCTGGAGTTAGGAAAAAGAGCAGTTGGAATTAAAAATGTCACGGTAAATGAACCGTTTTTCCAAGGTCATTTTCCTGGTTATCCAGTCATGCCTGGCGTCCTTATTGTGGAAGCGTTAGCACAGGTTGGAGCAGTAGCGATGCTCAGCATGGAGGAACATCAAGGAAAAATCGGGCTGTTTGCAGGTATTGATGAATTCCGATTCAAAGATCAGGTGAAGCCGGGAGATACATTGGTACTAGAGGTTGAGCTTACTCGTGTACGTGGTACCGTCGGCAAAGGGCATGGAAGAGCACTGGTAAATGGGAAAGTAGTAGCAGAGGGTGGATTAATGTTTGCCCTGACGGCAGGAAATAAGGCACATTCATGATCATCTTGAATGTGTCTTTCTTTTCGGGTAGAATGGCTAATGGGCAACTCCATGCATTGAAGGTGAAGAAATGACCAAACAGGTCGCAACCATATTAGACGTGCCATTTACGACTCACGGTTTTCGTGAGACTGTCGATCATATAACTGAGCGCATACAAAGCGGTCAAAAGACTCACGTGGTGACAGCCAATCCGGAAATCGTCATGGTAGCGAGAGAGAATCGCGCTTTCCGTTCTATTGTAGAACAAGCCTATGTCGTTCCAGACGGAATTGGAATCGTGTACGCTGCTAAATGGACGAATCAGCCGATTTATGAGCGCGTTACCGGTGTGGAGCTTCTGGAAGCGCTCATGGCGAAAGCCGATCAGCATCAGTGGGGCGTTTATTTACTCGGCGCCAAGCCAGATGTTATTCATTTGGCAAAAGACAAACTGAGTGCCCGTTACCCGAACGCCCGAATCGTCGGATGTCGGGATGGCTATTTTCGCCCAGAGGAAGAAACTCAAATTGTACAGGAAATTGCCGAAGCGAAACCGCAGCTCCTGTTCGTCGCGCTGGGTGCGCCCAGACAAGACGAATGGATGGCGAAGTATCGCGATCAGTTAAATGCCTCCCTGATGATGGGGGTAGGCGGAAGCTTTGACGTCATTTCCGGGAAAGTGAAGCGCGCTCCCGAGATTTGGCAAAAACTGCATTTGGAATGGTTTTATCGACTTGCTTCTGAGCCTTCCCGCTGGAAGCGTCAACTGGCTATTCCTCGGTTTGTTCTAACCGTACTGAAAGAAAAATGGAGTAGCCGTTCCTAGATGCATCCGTAGAGAGGAGAACAGTCGATGTCTACACTAATCCTCGGATTTCTGACTTCGCTGATCATATCGTTTATTGCAACACCATATGTAAAAAACCTGGCTGTAAAAGTAGGTGCAGTAGATGCCCCGAACCAGCGCAAGGTACACACGCGAATCATGCCACGTATGGGTGGCTTGGCTATTTATATCGGCTATCTGGTTGCGTTCTTCCTATTTGTCCCGCATACAAGCATGTCGGAAATGCTGGGAATTTTCATCGGAAGTACGATTGTTATGGTCGTCGGTATGCTCGATGACAAATACCAGCTCTCGCCAAAATGGAAGCTACTCGGACAGCTAGTCGCAACAACGATTGTCGTCATACCTTTTGGCTTGAAGATCGGCGTCGTGAATCTGCCGTATAGCGGAAGCATTGATTTTAGCAGTGGGTGGCTTGTCTGGCTCGCGATTCCGATCACGATGTTTTGGATTGTTGGTGTAACCAATGCAGTGAACCTGATTGACGGTCTCGATGGCTTGTCAGCAGGTGTGTCAGCGATTGCTGCAGGGACAATGGGTGTCATGGCCTTGTTGATGGATGATTACAAGGTATCAGCCTACTGCTTCGTGCTCCTTGGAGCGATCCTGGGCTTTCTCTACTTTAACTTTCATCCGGCTCGTCTGTTCATGGGCGACACCGGTTCGCTTTTCTTGGGCTTCAACCTGGCTGCACTATCCATCATGGGCTTTAAAGAAGCGTTGTTCGTTTCTTTTATCATTCCAATCGTCGTGCTGGGTGTACCGCTCTGGGATACGTTCTTCGCCATTGTGCGCAGGATCGTGAACAAAAAGCCGATTTCGAGCCCAGACAAAGGGCATTTGCATCACTGTTTGCTGAACATGGGTCTGTCGCACCGCTCGACTGTACTCACGATTTACTCGATCAGTATTTTCTTCGGGACAATGGCGATCCTGCTGACGAAGACGACGAAGTGGACTACGATTATTGTCATGGTCGCGCTGCTGATTGTCATTCATCTCGGAACGGAGATCGTTGGACTCGTTAGCCGCCGTCACCGTCCACTGATTAATGCGTATCGACGGATCAAAATTAAACAGACCGAGCAACAGCGTCGGACGAACTAAAAACAAACAGAACCCTAGCATCTAATGGTGCTAGGGCTTTTTTTCGCCAAAATTTAGGGGGAAACACTTAAGTGCAGAAGGGAATTGTCCGATAAAGATAGGGAGATTTACATTGTCTCATTACTAGTGTGGGACACATAAGAGGTTTCTTAAAATAAACGGAGAGGTGAAAATATGAACAAGTCCTATCAACAATTCCGTCGTTGGCTGGTCATGTGCCTGACGATGATGTTAATTGTTACTGGTATGTTGCCAGCAGTGCCAGCTTCTGCTGCGCTAGGCTCCAACTGGAACAATACGACAGGTATTCAGACGCCTGCTGACTATCTTGCGTCAGGAAGTGGGGATGGTAAAATCTACAGCACGCCGATCAAGACCATTTCCAAATTGGTACATGGAGTCGTGCTTACTTACAAGGATATCTCCAAAAATGGTCAAGGTGTTGATGTACTAGTTGATAATGTTCCGCTTGCGAACAATCAACTATTCGTAAACGACAAAATTACACTACCAGATTTTCAATTGAACAGCAGTGGAGCAGTAACAAAAGTAACTGTGAGGCCAAAAGTAACACTTGATCCAACGAACGATGCAGCAGATATTTTCTTTCAGTACACACCAAATCCGTCTGCTCCTGGATTAGGTAAGCTAACATTTTTAAACTCAGGGCAAGGTGAGCATCAAAGTGACCCTATTAAAGTAACAAGCCGAACAGTATCTAATTTGAAATACTTGTATGATGTTACAGTTGCAGTTGATAAGACTCAGGCTGTAGAAGTTCAAGTAAACGGAGTCACTGTTCGAACAGTAAACGGACCTGGAGGCACTTTGCCAGATATTGATTTATCACCAGGGTTGAATGCCGTTCAGTTGTATGCTCCAAATACAGGCGAACGTGACATTATCTACTACGAGTACAACTCGCAAAACAGCCCAATTTCCATTACCAACTTCTCTGGAGGAACGACAGCTTATACCCCAGTGATTTATGGAGACTCTACGATTACATTGATTGGTACCTATGGTAGTGGAGTAACAGGAAGTAGCTTGAGACTGAAGTTGATCACGAACAACGGCACCACCATTCAAGACTTGGCCAATACAGCGCCAGCAATTAATGGTAGTACCTTTACATTTAGCAACATCGGTTTGAAGCCCGGTCTGAACCAGATCGCTTTCTACGAAAAGGTAGGAAATGTAACGAAAGAGCATTACCAGTTCTTTGTGCAATACAATAACACACCACTTGTCAGTGATTTGAAAGTAAATGATACACCGCTGAACGATCCGAATGTCAATTCGAATCCAACCTATATCACGGTTCCATCGGTTAACCGTCTGAATCTGAATGTGGACGGGAAAGCCCTCAATGCCGATACCGTTGAAGTGAAAAACTTACGTACAGGTGATGTGGTCAAATCGCAGGTGAACCGCACTGGATCTTTTGGGTTGAGCGTACCATCGCAGCTTGGTGAAAATACCTTGGAAATCAGAGTATTTAACCAAAATAAAGAAGTGGGGACATTCGTCCGCAAGTTGTTGGTCACCACTACATCATCCGGAAGCTCTGATCAGTATTACAAAGTAACGTTGGGTGGCGTGGCGCTGCAGCCTAACCAGCTATCTACGGTAACAGGTTCAACGTATTCTCCAGCGATGACTTTGAATGGTGCGGCCCTTTTGAAATTTGTAGATATTGCTGGTGCGCAACAGTTCCAAGAATTCAAGGTCACGATTTCTGAAGGCGGAAGTAAGACTGAATACAAGAGTGGAAACGGAGTAACCTTTACGCCGATCGGTAATCCACAAAGCGGCTTTACCGAATATGCGGTTTCTCTAGCGGTACCTGCTGGAGTATTCCAAGATGGAAAAACGTACAAAGTATCTTTGAGTTATCAATACCTGACAAAGGCATCGGATAATACAATAACGTCTCCATCGGGCTTTATTAATGTCGCGAACTACGAGTACGAATTCAAATACTTGGATAACTCCAAGCCAAACATATCACAAGTGATAAACTTAGCAAATGCACAAGTATTGTCTCAGACGGCTACGAATATCATTGTTACTTCACCGTTGGAGTTGAAGGCAGTCACGCAAAATATTCCGACTCCTGCTAATTCAACTATTACGTATAACGGGCAGACGTTGACTTCTGGGGTTGACTATGTAATTGCGTCAGCTACTGATGGATTTACACTTACCTTGAAAAAGCTGCCACAGGGTCAGGGGAAATTAGTAATTGGATATCCTGGTGGAACAGGTTCTGCTACTTACACCCTTGATATTCGCATTACCCCTTTTGCTCAAATCACCTATGTAGATGCAACAGGACAAGTGCGTAGCTTTGAAGATGGATATCAAGTAAAAAGTGAGAATGACATCCGCAATCTCGACGGGAAAGTGTACAACTATGTTTTGAAGTCAGATAATATTGAGGCAACCTTAAATGGTTCGAAAATCAATATTAGTGGTATTGATACTTCTAAGGGTACGTTCCTTATCCCAAAAAATCAGCTCGATTACAAAAAAGGCAACAACGTCCTGAAAATCACCTTGAAAGACGATCCAAAAACAGTATTCACCTATAACGTTTCTTACAACTCATCCAAGACGCCATCTGTCGAGGATGTGAAGCTTGAAATTATATCCAATGGTGAAAGTGAAGAACTGACCAAGAAAGCTGGAGATGCATCTTATAAGACAGGTGCCAACTTCCTGACTAACTTGAGCTTTACAGTAAATGATGCAACACATGTCTACATTGAAAAGAACGGGAAGCGTATCAATGATTTCCGCTACAAGAGTGGAGATTGGGACCAAGATACGACGAACCAAGAGTACGTAAAAGCACGTCTCGAAGCAGCGTTGAATAACGATTTGGAAGAATTGTATGACGATCACAACATTGATTCACAATCTCGCACCCGTTTTGAAGGGAAGATGAGCACGAAGAAATATGGCGATCTTGTTGAAGAAGTACAAGATGCTGTGACAAATGCCAAAGATCAGGAACAAAAACTGGCCCTCTTCCCACTGACACTGAAAAAGGGTGGCACGACTGTCTACACAATCGTAGCAGAAGATGACAATGGAACTGTCATTCGCTATGACATCAATATCGATCAGAAGTATTCCAGCTGGGAAGTTTTGTCCCCCGTAAAAGCAAAAGAATCCGATCCGCACATCATCGTAAATAGCAACAGTGCAGTGGTGAAAGTGTTTGCTGAAAATGCAGACAAAGTACTGTTCGGCAAAACAGAAGCAAAAGTAACCAATACAAGCAACCCTGACTTCTATTACGATGACAAACAGGGCAAGACCATACCAGAGACTTATTATGTTTTTACATCTACTGTTCCACTTAAAAAAGGTCTAAACTCAATTAAATTCTCGGTTGTGGTAGGCGGTAGCACCTATAAAGACGAAATCAAAATTTACAATGCGAGCTCGACTGTAAATGGTGCAGAATATCGTGATGTATTAGGTAAGAAAACTACATTCAGTGTATTTGACAAGCAGTTTGAGCTGAAGTTCCCGAAAGGCACTGTCTTGCTTTCGCCGGATGATAGCCGTGCTGGTCAAGAAGTGAAGAATCCGAACGGAGATATTTTTGTCGATGTACCTCTATACTTCGGTATGGCAGACCGGACAACCGGACAAATAAACATCGATGAGGATAATCTGGAAGAACGACTGGTTCTGGAAGCCAACTTCAACTATGCAAGCCCACTGTACTATGTGGATGCAGGTGACACAGAAGTACCAGGTGGACGCGATCCATACTACGATGAAGGCGATGCAGAAGACTTCAAGAGCCGTTGGCAAGACAACCTGGTTCCAAGCCTTCGCGGTACACTAACCATCAAATACGATCCATCCATCGTAAACGCAGCGAATAACATCCTGACCGTTTACTATCACAATGGGGACGAATGGAAAAACATTGGTGGTGTAGTGAATACAAGCAAAAAGACTGTACAAGTACCGTTTGCTGGTTTTGGTTTTTACATGGTCATGAAAACGAGAGAAACATACGACGATGTCATTTCTCACGATTTTGCCCGTGATGCCATTGAAACGTTGTACGCCAAAGGAATCATGCCGGCATACAGTGGAAGCAGCTTTGGGGCAAACCGTGACATGACACGCGGAGAATTCGCAACGATGCTGACCAAAGCGTTGGATTTGCCAATCAACGCAGGCCCATATCGGGATAGCAACGAGCGTGATCCGGCAGAACCAACCTTTACCGATGTTCGCCCGAATCGCGATTCGTGGGATTACCAGTACAAATACATTGAGACAGCAGCTCGCGCTGGAATTATTCGTGGAAAACAACCAGGGTACTTCCGTCCAGATGACAATCTTACTCGCGAAGAGGCTGCCATCATGATCTCACGTGCGCTTAATCTCAAATTGGGCACACTCGATGCTTCCAAACTGGCTTTGAACAAAATGTTCTCAGATGCCAAAGACGTTAGCTACTATGCAGCTCCTTCCGTACTTGCTGTCAGCAAGGCAAAACTGATGAATGGCGAATTGGACAACCCAGGTAACAAAAAGTCAACTTACAGCTTCAAACCGACTAACAACCTGACTCGTGCTGAGATGGCTGTCATCACCATCCGTGCCATGGTCCAACTCAAAAAACTGCCCAAGCAGTAAGTAGAGATATTTCGCCATATATAATAGAAGAAAAGCTGAAGAGGTCATCGCCTCTTCAGCTTTTTTCAGTTGTTCGCAGAGGTGGCTCGAAAAGTAAATGATAAATCTTTGTTGAAGCTTATTCGCGCATACTTACAAGCAGGCATTATGGTTAATGGTGTCTGACTCTCGGTAGTAGAGGGCACACCACAAGGTGACCAGCTTCATCACAAATCCGGTATGGAGTATCTCTATGGATGAAAGGATTCAGAAGATAAACCAGTACTTATGGGATGGATCGGATATTTCGCTCTCGCGGATGCAAAGAAAATACTAAAATTCATCGAGGAATAGATACGGAAAAACTTCGTTCTCTGGGTCTATCGCATACCACAAAGACCCCTCAAATACACAAAGCCCTCGGAGTTGCATATTGGCAACACCAAGGGCTGAAAAGCTTAGTACAACGATATTTTGTCATTCGTCAAGCTTGAACCGCCGTATACCGGACGGTACGTACGGTGGTGTGAGAGGACGGGAGTTAGTCACTCCCTGCTACTCGATTGGAGAAATTACTCTTCTTCTACATCGCCAACCGCGTCTACAGGAACCTCCACATATTCCTTTTCCCCCAGCACGATCTGAGCTTGTCCATTCGTCAAATCAACCATCCTTGCGACAAACTCATCCTGTTCCCCCTCAGGGATCAACACATGCGCCGTAACCTTGTCTGTAAAATCCGTACCACTCACGCGATGTTCGCCCAGACGCAGTTCGTTCTCGACCTTGCCCCACCACGTATAGTCCACGCTGACAGAGATCGTCTGATGCAGCGTGTGCACCACGATCTTTGCAGCTTTCAATGCAGTGACGGTTCCAGCTGTATAAGCCCGAACAAGTCCACCAGCCCCAAGCTTGATTCCGCCGAAATAGCGAGTGACAACTACGACCGTATCCTTCACGCCGTTTTTCTTGATGCATTCCAGGATCGGCTTGCCCGCCGTACCGCTAGGCTCTCCATCATCGCTTGAGCGCTGAATCTGATCGTTTTCACCGATGACAAAAGCAGAACAGTTATGGGTAGCGTCCCAGTGCTTCTTTTTGATCATCGCGATGAACGCTGTAGCTTCTTCCTCAGTGGTAACCCGCTGGGCATATCCGATAAAACGGGAGCGCTCAATGACGATATAATCCTCACCGTAGCCAGCGATGGTTTTGTATTGGGTAAGCATCGTACAATCACCTCAAGAAAAGGATAGCATGCCAAAGAAATGTTGGCGAACACTGAAATGTTTTTGACACATAATCGTAGTACTCTATGTGGTGCTTGTGGAATAAAAAAGGAAAGGGAGGAGTTCCTTATGATTCCCTTATGAAAATGCTGGTATGGCATAATTTTGCGTGTGAGAAGGATAACTCTGTGATATAGTGATCTTGGGACAAACCACATATTTAATGTGGTTAATAATTTTATGCTCAATATAAAATAAAGGAGTGGAAGTCAGTGAATTTTCCATATTCGAAAAAGAAATGGATGTCTATCAGTTTGGCGGCATTATTAACAACAGCCCTTGGCGCAGGAACTTTGACAGCATCTGCGAATACAGGCTCCGATCAAGCAAAGGCACCTACGACTGTACAAGCGCCTACCGATAAAGTAGCAGCTGAGGCAGGCAAAGCGAATACGACAACGACTGATACTGCCGCAACAGATGAGTTGACGCTGGAAAAAGCGATTGAACAAGCCTTGAAAAGCAACGTCACATTACAAAATGCTCGTTTGGATGCGAAAAATGCAGATATTAACGACTCGATCATCTATAGAAGCACGGCACAAATGACAGCAGATATGCTGGATTCCTTAGATGCTGCGCAAGCAAAGTATGTGAGAAGCGCCCAAAGTGAAATGACCAAGAAGCTGAATGCCCTCGCTGTTAAGTCTACAGAAGGAAAAATCAAGTTAGGCGCACAAGATGTCTATTACAAACTGATTTTTGCTCAGGATGACGTGAACCTAAAAAAACAAAGCTTAGACCGTGCTGAAGCACAACTGAAAGTAGCTAAGGCTGCATTTGATGTTGGGACGAACGCGAAAACAGACGTCCTTGAAGCGGAAATGGGCGTAGCTGGTGCAAAAGCTGAGTTGACGAACGCGGAAAATAACCTGGAAATTGCCGTGATGAATCTGAATGATTTCCTCGGCGTTGATCTTCAAAAAGAATGGAAAATCGTCTCAGCCAATAAGAAAATGGCTCCAATCTCGATCACCATGAAAGATGCCGAGAAGGAGGCCCTCTCTAAACGCTTGGAGATTACAAAAGCAGAAGAAGAGCTCAAGCTGGCAGAATTGAATGTGAAGCTGATCGCCGAGTATACGGCGGCTTCAACTCTTTCTGGTCAAGAAGCTCGCAACAACGTTGAGAAATCGAAGCTTGCCATTGATGAGGCAAAACGTACCGTTTCGAAGGACGTTGCAGAGGCATACCTCAACCTAAACGCAGCTCGCGAGGCGATTGACTTCCAAAAAGCAGCAAAAGATTCCGCAGCTGAGAGCTATCGCTTGAAAAATTTGCGTTATGAAAATGGACTTGCGACGACTTTAGAGGTCATTCAATCGGAAGAAGCATTGTCTACTCGTGAGAATGCGTACCAAAAAGCTATCCTGTCTTACAACTTGGCTGTCGTAAACTTTGAAAATGCATTAGGAAATTAACCTAATTCAAGCAAGATTATGAGGTTTTGAACCAAATTGGAAAAAGGTTCAGTCGTGACAGCTCGCCATATGTCCCCTATAATACGGATTGTGGCGGATGTCACTTCGTACATAATGGACAGGTGAATAACGAACCACGAAAAAAACTTTAAATTTTTTTCGAAGGCGCCGCAACTTTTGATTCGCTCAGGCGTTTAATAGGATGTCACACGAAAAACGGGGAATTGTGTAAAAAAGATTCACGAATTCTAGCAGTTGTGTTACACTAGTGATTGTTGCATTTTACACAATACTGAATATACTAGAGATTTTTAACACAAAAAGCGAGGCTTTCCTGCGAAAGGAGGTGACACGCGCTTGCAGGATTCGGGCTTTAAAAAGAAAGATAGATTAACAACAAATATTCCCCAAGAACAATTTGTTTATACTAGAGGAGGAGAACACAAGGTTATGAAAAAGGTCGTTAACAGTGTATTGGCTAGTGCACTCGCACTTACTGTTGCTCCAATGGCTTTCGCAGCAGAAGAAGCAGCAACTACTACAGCTCCAAAAATGGACGCTGATATGGAAAAAACCGTAAAACGTCTGGAAGCTCTTGGCCTGGTAGCAGGTTATGGCAACGGCGAATACGGTGTAGACAAAACTATCACTCGTGCAGAGTTCGCTACTCTGGTTGTTCGCGCTCGCGGACTGGAGCAAGGTGCGAAATTGGCACAATTCAGCAATACTTACACAGATGTGAAATCTACTGATTGGTTTGCTGGTTTCGTAAACGTAGCTTCCGGCGAAGAAATCGTAAAAGGTTTCCCGGACAAATCTTTCAAACCACAAAACCAAGTTACTTATGCTGAAGCTGTAACTATGATCGTTCGTGCACTGGGTTATGAGCCATCCGTTAAGGGTGTATGGCCTAACAGCATGATCTCCAAAGCTTCCGAGCTGAACATTGCTAGAAGCATCACTACTCCTAACAATGCAGCAACTCGTGGCGACATCTTCAAAATGCTCGACAACGCTCTTCGCGTAGACCTGATGGAGCAAGTTGAATTCGGTACTGACATCCGTCATGAAATCACGAAAGAAACTCTCCTGACTAAATACCTGAAAGTTACTGTTCGTGACATGGAATGGGCTCAAGAAGCTGGCAACGACAGCGAAGACCTGCCATTGGTAACTAACGTACCAGCTATCGGTCTGGGCAAAATCAAAGCTAACGAAGTTACTTTGAATGGTAAAGACGCTGGTATCGGCAACACTACTTACAAAGTAGCTGACGGTATCAACGCTAACGATTTCGATGGTCAACACGTACAAGTGTGGATCAAAGACGACAAAGAAGACGTAATCGTTTGGATGGAAGGTTCCACAGACCAAGAAGTTATCATGGACCGCGTTGGCGAGTTCACTCTGAAAGGTAAAACTTTCGAAGATCCAAAAGATCTGAGCAACTCTGATCTGGCTGATCTGAAATTGGAGTTGGATGCTAGCGAAAAAAGCTACCGCTTCAACAAAAACACTAAAGTAACTTACAACTTCACTCGCTTCAACGATCCAGTTGATGGTTTGAAAGAAATCATCAAGGACAACGCTGATGGCGGATTCACTTTCGGTGCAAAAGTTGTTCTTGACAACAATAACGAGATTGCTTACATCCACGTTATTGACGACCAATCCATGAACAAAGAAGACGAAGGCGTTAAATACGGTTCCGAAGTTATCTCCAAAATCGATGCTGATAAAAAGAAAATCACGAACCGTGATAACGACAAGTTCAACGACCTGGAAGGCAAAGAAGAAGGTAAAGACTTCTTGGTATTCCTCAACGGTAAACCAGCTAAATTCAGCGATCTGAAAGAAGGCATGGTTTACAGCGTATACTACGCTGATGGCGACGAAGACAAATTGCTGGTATTCGCTACTGACACAGTAGTGGAAGGTAAAGTAGACAAAGTTGTTAGCCGTAACAACAACGACTACCGCCTGACTATCGGCGACAAAACATACCGCGTTTACGAAGGTGCTACTTTCTCCGATGACGGTAACAAAGATGTTCAAGACATCGACAAAGACCACTGGGATCTGGTTGACAGCTTGGACGACGAAACAGTAAAACTGTACCTGGATGCTTCTGGTCGTGTTCGTCACATCGAAACTAAGGATGCTATCGACGATCGCAAACAAAAAGCAATCGTTACTCGTTCTGCTGTTTTCAACTCCAGCAAAGACACTTGGGATTTCCGTGTGTTGACTCAAAAAGGTAAGGAAATTACTGTTTCCCTCGAACCTAAAAATATCTATGACTTCGATGGTAAAAACTTCTCCAGAGACAACAAGAATCAAGATGATCTGGAAGACATCCTGGTACCTAGCAAAGACAAAGACACTCTGCTCTTAGAAGTAACTCTTGATGCAGATGGCAAACCAGGTAAAGTTGAATTCCTGAAACCTGTAAAAGTTGAACAAGAATCCGGTAAAGCTTGGGATGACCTCGCTGATGAAGACGACGACATGGTTGGCGACTACGAAGTTACTGACAAAACAGCTGTCTTCAACATGACTGGTAAATTGGAAGAGAGCAGCAAACGTAAAGAACTGAAAAACGCTAAAACTGCGAAGTTCAAAGACGTTGCTGACGAAAACGACCTGTCTGTAATCTACACTGTAAACGATAAAGACGAAGTAGAAGCAATCTTCGTTGTTGAAGGTGATGGTCTGACTGGTGATGCTCACTACGGTCAAGTGATCGACTTTGGTCGCAAAGGCGGTAAAGACACCATCAGAGTATGGGAAAAAGATGGCGACAAAGTTGTTGAGAAAGAATACAAACTGGATGGCGATCAAGACGATCTGAAGGATGAGGACATCCGTCGTAACGACTTCATCGCATTCACAGTGGATTCCAACGACGAAGTTGTTGTTGACGATGTAGTTGAAGTAGTTAACAAAAATGCTAAAGGCATGCTCGCAGAAGTAACTGACGAAAAAGGCATGAAAGATGCAAACATCGACAAAATGGTCGTTGGTTTGGTTTCTGATGTAAGCAAAGACACCATCACTTACAAAGATGCTGACGACAACAAGAAGAAAGCTAGCATCAAATCTGCTACAGTTTACTTCGATCTGTTCGATGACTTCGGTGAAGCAGATGGCGTTAACGAAGGCGACTACGTTGTAATGATCGACAGCGGTGACATCTCCGGTACTAAATACGACTACGTTCTGATCGTTTCTGACGCGAAGACAGTTCGTAAAGACAAACTGGAAGATGACGCAGAAGCATTCTTGAAGCAAGAGCCAACTGAGCCAACAAATCCAGATAAATGGGATGCAATTCCATCTAGCTTCACTGGTAAAGCAGTAAGCAGCGCTGGCCTGTATCAAGTAGTTGTTGAACTGAACAAAGGCGTTACTCGTTCCGATGTTAAAGACTTCGCTCTCTACATCGAAGGCAAAAAAGTAGACAAATCTACTTACGACATGATCGAAGACGGTAACGGTTGGAAAGTTCAATACTACGTTCAAGACGATTCTAAAGTAACTAAAGGCGAAGTCAAAGTTACTAACGCTAAAGGTGAAACCGATACAGCTTCTGTTAAATTCGAAGAAGCTTAAGAGTAACACTTTTATCAAAGAAATATAGCAATGGGAGCATAGAGGGGGGATATCCCCTCTATGTTCTAAATGCCCTATAAAAATAGAACTTCCTATCAAACTTACGGAGGGGTAGTACGTGAATAAAAAAGTAGTCCTTTCAGTTCTCTCGACTGCAGTAGTAGCTAGCATGGCGGCTTCCGCTTTTGCAGCACCTAAAGCTGGTATTTACATGGGCGGAAACGTCAAAAAATACTATTCTACTGATGTAGTATTGAACATGACCAAAGAAGCTAGAAAATCTTACTTGGAAAATGTTCGCCTTGCTGGTCCGAACGCGGTTGTACAAGTTGACAACCAAGGCCGCGGTGCTTTCCTTCAAGAGATTCTTGATGAAGGTCGCGCAAAAGCTTATGAAGAAAAATTGGTAAAAGAAGATTTCATCGACCTGTATGATGTAGTAACTCTCAACGGTACTACTAACGGTACAGAAGATGCAAAATCTAAAGTTGACCCAACTCCTACAGGCGACCTGAAAGTTGATTCTGTAAGTGCAGTTGACGCTCTTACATTGCAAGTTAAATTTAACAAAGAAGTTCGCCTTGATTCCGCACAAAACGCAGATAACTACAAGCTGAATGGCGCAGCTATTCAAGGTGGAAATGCTACCAAATATGAACTGCAAGCTGACAAGAAAACAGTATTGATCACTTTGCCGTTTGCTAACAAGCTTGCTAATAACAGTACTTATCTGATGTCTGTATCTGGCGTGATTGGTGTAGACCAAAAACCATTGGCAGCTGCATTTAACCAAGCAATTTCTTTCACAGATACTACTGCACCTACTCTGGGCGCTGTAACTTATGAGGACATCAACACTGCTAAAGTAAGCTTCTCTGAGCCAATGGTTGCACTGGCTGGTTCTTCTATCCGCATTTACGATGAAACTGGTGCGGATGTAACTGCTGATGGTCTTGGTCCTGTTGTAGTTAACGGCAATGCTATTGCAGATGGCGGCAAAACTATCACTCTCGACCTGACTAATGCTACTCCTAGCAAAACATATACTGTAAAAGTATATGGTGCAGTTGATGCTTCCGGCAACGCAGCTGGTACGAAGACTTTCACTGTAGTGAAAACTTCTAGCGATATCACTAAACCTCTTGCTACTGCAATCACAGCAACTGGTCTGAATACGTTCAAAGTTACTTTCAATGAGAAAGTAGTAAAAGATGCTAAGAACCAAGGTCGTTATGGTACAGTATCCATCGACGGTCAAACTGCTTTCCCTCTGGTAGTTGGATCAGATGTAGCTGAACTGACTATGAATGAAGCAGGTACTGAACTGACAGTTAAGCTGGCTGCAGGTTTGTCTCAAGGTCTGCACACTGTAGCTGTAAACAACTTTGTTGATGCTTCTCTGAACAAACAAGAGACTGCTTTCAGCAAACTGGTTAACTTCACCGCAGATACTACTGCTCCAAAAGTAACTGGCACTACTGTACAAACAGTGAATGGTACTGACAGCATCGTTGTTACTTTCGATGAAGAAAT
This sequence comes from Brevibacillus sp. RS1.1, assembly GCF_013284365.1. NCBI lineage: Bacteria > Bacillati > Bacillota > Bacilli > Caryophanales > Paenibacillaceae > Brevibacillus > Brevibacillus sp. RS1.1. The sequence goes on along the minus strand of NZ_JABSVA010000004.1, from coordinate 96,485 downwards.
CAAAAAATCTGGTTCAGCTCCAGCTTACGCTATCACTGGCGGTAAAGTTGTTTCTGAAAACGTTGAGTACGCTGTTGCTGCATTTGGTGCGTCCAACCTCTACGATCCAGATGGCGATGGCAAGTCCAACATGTTGAGCATTACACTTCCAGCACCTGCGAAATCCGGAGCTTACACTGTAACTCTTGGTGCTGGTGTAGTTGAAGACTTGGGTGGCCTGAAAAACGTTTCTGGTTCCCTGAGCTTCACTTACAACCCTACTACTAGCTCCAGCAAGCCAAAAGTAGTAGATAGCGATAACAACCCTAACAACGGCGCTGACGGTGTGAAACGTCAAGAAGCTGGTACTCCAAACGAAATCACAGTTTCTTTCAACAAGGAAGTAACAGATGCAACTGCTCTGAACGTTGCTAACTACACTGTTGACAACGACACAGTATTTGAGAAAGCTGTATTCGTTGGCGACAAGAAGACTGTGAAATTGACTCTGAAACCAGAGGCAATCAAAGCAACTGCAAACTACTCCTTCCAAGTGAAGAATGTTGCAGATGCTGCAGGTAACGTAATGGATGCTGTAACATTCATCCAACCGTTCACTGAAAATGTAGCACCTACAATTAAAACTGCAGCTGTTGCTGGTGTAGATACTCTCTCCATCACTTTCAGCGAAAGCATGGATGCTGCATCCCTGACAGACAACAATGATTTCGAACTGTTGATTGGTGGCGTGAAAGCTGCTGGAACTCTGTCCGTAACTGGTTCCGGTACAACTTACACTGTAACTCGTGAAACTTACTTCACACCGGATGACTTGAACAAAGACATCCAAATCAAAGTTCTTCCTACAACTAACGCAACAGATGCTTCTGCAATCAAGAACGCTCTGAAAGGCGATGTAGTAGTTCCTGTAAGCAAGTAATAACAGGAAGTAAAAGGCCCGAGTAATCGGGCCTTTTTTCTTTGTCAAGAAAGCCACGCTGTAGATTCATTATAGCTACATTGTATTTACATATTATTTAGGTGAGAATTATGATAGAATAAATAAGTCTGTTACAATTTATACATAGTTTTGTAAGTGGAGGAAAAGTTCATGTATATAAAAAGAACGATATACTCTTTATTGCTGGTTACTTCAATGATAATTAGTTCAGCATGTAGTGATAATGACAAAGTTGCTCCAGATGGAGGAGCATCTAATACTGCGCCATCGTCTCAAAGTGGACAAAAGGGAACGGGATCGAGCGAAGTTGCAAAAAAATTTGAGCAGGGAGTAAGTTTGTATAACCAAGAGAAACTGGATGAGGCACTAAATGTATTCCAAGAATGCATCGCTCAAGATCCAGCAAGTGGACAATATGAATATTATATTGGGAACATCATGCGTAAAAAGAAGGACTTTCAAAATGCTCTAGTTAACTATCAAAACGCGATTAAAAAGTCACCTGAATTGATCGAGGCTTATAATAATAGTGCAGCTATTCAAATGGCCACTCAAAATTTTGACCAAGCTCTACAAACTGTGAATGACGGGTTGAGTAAACAACCAGATTTCAAGGATTTACAATTTAAAAAAGCACAGCTTCTCTATGTTCAACAGCAATTCAAAGATTCCATAGCATTATTAGCCCCGTTAGCACAAGATCCAGCGTATTTTGAAGCCAATCGTTTTTTGGGATTAAGTTATAATAACCTAGGGGATAAGGCAAAAGCTTTAGAACATTTTAACGCTTATTTAAAACTAGCGCCTGAAGGTGTGCCTTTTAAAGAGACTGTTAAACAAATAGTTGCTGAATTGGAAAAAGGCAAGTAGTTTCATGACTTTATCAGTCCGGAGGTTACAATGGGACGAGTAATAAACCTAATTAGCCTAATTGTTATTTCTTTACTTTTTATCTACACTCCGTACCTACGGGGTTTATTTTTTGATAATGATATGTATTTGGTTCAATTCATCTTATGTACATTATTCATGATGAATATCGTTGTTGTATGGAAACAACCAGAAATCCAATTGTCACCTTATTTACTGGTGTTTGTAATCCCGCTTTCTCAGATCTTTTCCTTTTTTGGTACTGAAACGTTATCAGGTTCTTTAGATAACATGATCAAGTGGTTTACTTATTCAGCATTTTTCATTCTATTAGTTTACATAAAGCAATCTGATAAATCTCGAAAATTGGAGAGAATGTTACCGGTTGTTTTTCAAATAACAGGTATATGGATTGCCTTTTTTGCAATCTTTGGTTTAGGTGGTTGGGTGGAGTACCAGGACATTTTTTTAGGGAACAGGTTATCTGGAACTTTTCAGTACCCAAATACGTTTGCTGCTGTTATCTCAGCTTTCTGGTTATTTTCCATGATTATGCTTTCGAAGAAGAATGGCTCTTACCTATACTCTATTTTTTATGGATTACCTATACTTGCTTTCGGTGTTTCCTTTTTTTTCGCGGATTCTCGAGGAGTTATGCTTTTCTTCCCAGTAGCATGGCTAGTAGGGCTGTGCTTACTAAGGGGTAAAAATCAAATCAATTATTTTGTTTACTCTATCGTGTCTATAGTTGCCTCCTTGCTCGTATATAATCAAATGAAAAATCAGTTGAGCTCTGGGGCAGGCACTTCAGTGATGAATGTATTCATAATAGCAACTGTTCTTTTAGTGGGGATACTACTAATTTCTCGCATTGTTCTACTTGCTATTTTTAAGAGGACAAAAGAGAAGAGCTTCTATAGGCAGTGGATATTGCCAGTAATTGTTATTGCCCTTGGAATTGCTGGCGGACTTGATTTGCAAAACAAAGGCTTGTTATATCAAAACCTACCAGAAAGTATTCAAGTTACGATTTCCAATACCAACATGGAAACAAGTAGTGTATTGGGAAGAACAAGTTTCTATGAAGATGCATTGCGTATAAGTAAGGAGTCTGCTTTATTCGGTTTTGGAGGCGATTCGTGGAAGATACTTTATCCCAAGTATCAAACAGTTCCATACATTAGTAATGAGGTGCATAGTGGCTACTTAGAAGTTGTCATTAGTTATGGTTGGGTAGGTTTGCTGATTTTTGTGGGCTTCTTTGCAATGTTATTTTTCTTGGCATTTCGAAGCAGACAATCTACTCAGGATAACGATAAATTTGTACTCATTACAGCTTCCCTAACATCATTGTCAATCTTGTTCATACACGCTTTCATTGACTTTGATTTTTCATTCGGTTCAGTTTGGTTTATTATATTCTGGCTTTTTATCATGGCAGTCCCAGAGGATGCTTTTAAAAGTTTAGAATCGAAGGTGCTCGCAGGAAACAAAAAGATACATATTATGAGACTTGCTCATATTTGTTGTATCTTGTTAGTGGCGGGAAGTGTATTCTTTTCTATTAGGTTCTATTACGCAGACAAACAAGTACGTTCATTATCACAAAATACATCTCTTGCAGAAGCAGAACAGAAGTATGAAAATGCGATAAGTGCTAACCCATATAAAAGCGATTATCACATCAAATTGGCTGAAGTATATGCAAGTGAAACTAATCTGCAAAATCGAGAAAATAATGTGAAACAAGTCGAGAAACACTTGCAAAAAGCAGAAGAGCTTGAGCCAAATAACTCAACTAATTTCTTACTGGCTGGTAAAGTATATGCTTTATTAGGTGAAATAGAAAAGGCCGATGCAAGTTTGCGAAAATCGTTGCTGATAGATAGGTTCAATATTAATGCGTATGATAGTGTCATCCAACTGGAAGCACAATTGGCGATTTACTTGAAACAAAACCAAAAGAATCAGGATGCTCAACGTTGGGCAACAAAAGCACTTGAAGACTATAAGCAATATCGTAAGACAGTTGACCCGTTTATTGACCAAAGTATTCCTGATAAACGGCCACTTGAATTACAGAAATCAACACAACTCTTCATAAGCCAATGCTACTTAATAGTAGGGGAGTATAAAAAAGCAATTGAACACTTGTATATGATTACGGATGACAATCCATACGATATTCTCGAGACAGCCTATGCAGTGCGAGTGGTGGCAACTGAAGCGTTAGGCCAATACTCTGAGGCAGGACGCCTTACAAAAATCATGCTGGAGAAATCAAATGAGTTTCCAAAGCGTGTGATTTTACTGAGACCACTGGTTAGTAAATAAGTTGTCATTCATCGATAGGCAAGAAGAAAGGTCTCTGGTCGATTTATATCGACCGAGACCCCTTTTTAAAAGACGAGTTTTGCGAAAGACAAAATCGAACCAATGAGGTTGTCATGAAATTTTTAAAAAACTTAGCTTCTGTCTATGTAGTCAATATTATTAATGGCATATTAGGAATTATCTTTATTCCTGTGTTTATTAATAATATGGGACTTACTGCATACGGATTATATTCAATCTATATTACGGTTGTTTCTTATATGAGTTTAGCAGAATTGGGAATATCTAAGAACTTAACTCGACTATTAGCATCGGAGAAAGATGAGACGAAAAGAAGAGAACACTTTCAGGTCGTAGTAGGTTTGTATACGATTGTTATTTTACTTCTTCTCATACTTCTTCCTGCGCTTAGTCATTTATTGACGAAGTGGTTTTCGTATGGGGAAGAGTTACAATATGTTATTACATGGATTGCTGTTCTTTCGGTACTAGAGTATATTTTAGGGATCCCTACATCATTGTTACAAGCAAATTGCATTTCTAATGAAAGGTTTAATCATTACTCGAAGTTTACTTTTTTATCGGGTTTATATAGATATGCATTAATGTTCGTAGGGATACTATTATTTGAAAATCCCGTATATGTTATCGGTCTTTTAGTGTCAAGAAAAGCAATTGATTTTGTTGTCGCTTATAAGCTTATGGGCGGGTTACCAAAAAGTTATTGGAAGCCGGTCTTCCATGTTTTAAAGTTTAAAAGTTTGGTATCTGAGTCGGCGGCGCTTTCAGGGTCCCAGGCATTACAGATTACGATCATCTCAATAGGTTCAATCTTAGTAGGGAAGAATTTCGGAGTGGAAAAACTAGGATTGTACAGGTCGATTTTTGATTTAGTAAGTAAAGTTTGGTTAGTTTCCAATGTGTTAGGATTAGTTACTTTTCCTATGTTCGCTAAAATACTACATAAACCTACAGAGAATCTGAGGACGTTAAACCAGATCCCTCAATATTTGAATTTAAGCTGGGCTTTCTACTGTTTGGTGGGTTTTTTCGGGACTATGCTTGCTCCTTATATACTTGGGATATTTAATTTTCCTGAATCAGATGTAAACGAATTATTCGCGTTATTGTTAATCGGTGTAATACTGAACGCTCATGCCAATCTCAGCTACGAATATCTGCAGGCAGGCGGAAACTATTTGAAGACGCTTAAACTATCGTTTCTTGCTCTTGGTATTCTTTTTATAAGTTACTTTTTCATGCTCCAACATACCGGTTTTAATTCAATTGGGTGGGCGTGGATGGTTAGTATGTTGATCTATGCATTAGTTGCCGATTACATTATTATGATGGAAATAAAAAGGTATATAATAAAACGAATACTACCTGATTTTGTTTTCAAGCTGCTGACAATTTTACTCTGTGTGTTCTATTCCTTGAACAAGGAGAGTCTATCAGGGATTATGATTTGTCTTATTTTGCTGCCGAATCTAGTATGGTTTTTTTACCTTTTTCTTAAATCATATTACTACATAAAAACAGGAGATAGGACATGAAAACGCAATTGAACTACATTCGTGACAATGGCATCGTAACAGAAGGTTTCCTATTGATATGGGTTGTTTCAATAATGTCAGCTGATCTAAAAATTACGCTCTTTAGTAAGGTGCATTGGGTTGTTTCTTTATTGTTTCTTCTCCCCGTTTTTTTGTTGAATGATAAAAAAATCGGTAACAACAAATTTGTTATGTATTTACTTGTTCCTGCAATTCTTTTGATTAGTTCAATCCTCATCAGTAGTTTTTATAGTCATAACTACTTGTATGATTTCTTTCAAGCTGGGAAAATTGCTGCGATTTTGATAGGGTGTTATCTCTTTTTTTTGGTGAGATCTGAACTAGCACAGCTTGCTTTTAAAGGATTTATCATTTCAGCATATATGAATTTTATTCTATTAGTATTGGGTGTTTTGTCCTTTACTCAACTGGCCTCTATTATGACGTTAGATGGAAGATGGGGAACCTTTTTGAATTACCCTGGTTCTCTAAGTAAAGTAGGGGTAGTTGTTTACGTGTATGCTGCTTTTCAGTTATTTAACAGGACTGCTCTTTCTATAAGCAATATCATGCTTTTAATCAGCTCTGTATTCATTGTTTACTTTGATGGGTCGCGTACCTCGGAAATTTCCCTGATACTGGGGACGATTTATTTGTTCGTTATATTGCTTATTGAGTATGTTAAAAACATTTCTAGGCCTAGGTTTTCCAGCATTGTCGTATCAGTCCTAGTGCTTGCACTCGTATTAAGCGTAGCCAAGGTATCGGTTGACAAAATCACCTTATCTATTGAAACCAAGCGTGCTATAGAGATAGCCAAAATCGAGTCTGCAAAAGAAGCAGAATTAGCTAAACAAAAACCTACTTCAAATTCTGTAAAGCAAGAAGAGGTCAGCACTGCTCCAGTTGAAGTTCCCACTTCAGATGAACTTAAACAGAGCAACGATCGAACTGGATCTGTATTCGCTAACATGAGTACGAATGGAATCTTAGCCGGAATTGCTTCAAGTGACCCGATTCGTTTTCAAATGATCATAACAGCACTAGATGAAATTGTGAGCCATCCTTGGGTGGGACAAGGTATTGGGACTACAAAATATCAAACAGAAACAGGTCCCATTGTCGTTCACAATGCCTATCTGCAAACTTGGGCTGACCTTGGTATCTTAGGGTTACTTGCTCTTATAGGATTATATTTTGGCTGGATTATCAAATTACCTACTGTGATGCGATATATTCAAAGTTCAATAAACGTGAAAGAGCGTTCTTTATATTACAATTCAATTTTTATCCTTCTCTATATGTCATTTAGTGCACTATTCCATCCGCTAAGCACAGAATGGTCAGAATGGATTTTGTTCATTATTGCTTCTGCTATATACTGGGGATGTACAAAAAGAAAAGAGGTCCCTGTTCATGGATAAGCCCAGTTTCTCTATCATCATTACTACTTATAATAGAGCTCATTTAATTGGAAGAGCCATCGATTCAGTTCTTCAACAACAGAATGAGGCAGAGCTCGAAATTATTGTTGTTGACGATCATTCATCAGATAACACTCAACAAGTTGTAAATGAACTGTATCCAATGGTTACGTATATGAAACAGGAGGAAAATCTGGGACCTGGCCCGGCAAGAAACAGAGGATTGAAGAAAGCGACAAAAAGTTGGGCAATTCTATTTGATGACGATGATACACTATTGCCAGGTAGTCTATCACTAATTTGGGAGACAATGAAGAATTTTGAGTCTCTGGAAGAATATCCTGTACTTAATTTTGCCCATTCAAATGGAACGATTCAAAGCGATTTTCATTGTTTTTCCATACAAGACTATTTAGAAGATAAGATTCAAGGGGATTTTGTACCTGTAGTTCAAGTGAAAAAGTTTCTGGAGTTGAAATATGCTTACCCCCATACAAAAATAGGAGGCGAGCATCTCCTTTGGTGGCAGATTGCTAAAAATAACGGTATCCCTACTTGGGCGAAACGTGTAGCAAAGGTACATTCCGATGCCCCTATAAGATTAACCTCGTTTGAGGCACAGGCAAGAAGAGCTTTGGAATACGCTCAATTACAGGACAAAACTATTGAGTTATTTGAAAAAGAATTATTACTGTTTTCTCGTTCTAAACTTAGAGATAAATGGCTTGGGTCCATCGTTTACTGGAAATTAGCTGGGTCTAAGCAAAACGCTGTTGACAGGTTAAGAGCAGCACGAGAAAAAGGGGTAGTCTCTACCTCTGTTTTGTATTGCTTGCTTTTATTCTTTTCCTATATGCCAAGTGCTCTATGCAAAAAAATGTTTGTCTTTGCTAAGAAAGTGAGGGCAAAGTGAAAATACTTCAATTAATAAATAGTCTAGATTATGGTGGGGCAGAGGTCCTTTTAAAAGATTTGATCAGCCAGTTTCGAGAGCTTGGAATAATAGTAGACGTTGCGATATTACAAAAGCTAGATTCGAAATTGGAAGAAGAGTTATTGAACAACGGAATCAAGATTCATTATTTGGATCAAAAAAGTATATATAATCCTTTACATGTAGCGTCACTTATCAAGCTTATTAAGAATTACGATATTATCCATGTACACTTGTTTCCATCACAATTATGGATGGCTATCTCCATGATGATCTCCAGATGTAAGCGAACGATTATTACCACTGAACATAGCACCCATAACCGTAGAAGAGTTTCTTGGTTTCGTCCAATTGACAGATGGATGTATAACAGGATGGATTCTATCGTGTGTATTAGTGATGGAACGAAACATAGTTTAGTAGAGTGGCTTCCTAATCTTTCCGATAAAGTAATAGTAATAAATAACGGAATCGATGTAACTAAGTTCTCAAGTGCCAAAGCAAAAGAAAGCAAGATTGATATCATTGGAGTTGACGCTCCACTCATCCTAAGCATTGGTCGATTTCAGCCGGAAAAGGATCATCAAACTCTGCTCAAGGCAGTTGCTTTGGTTGAGGAGGCCCATTTACTATTAGTTGGTGACGGAGTATTACTGGAAGAGATGAAACAACTTGCTGATGATCTCAATATAAAACATAGAGTACACTTTTTGGGAAGAAGAAATAATGTTCCAGAGTTAATAAAGTTGGCAGATGTTTATGTGCAACCCTCAATTTGGGAGGGGTTTGGTATTGCGTCACTTGAAGCAATGGCGGGGGGAACTCCTGTCATTGCTAGCAAGGTTTCTGGACTTCAGGAACTTGTTGAAAACGCTGGAATATTGTTTGAACCAGGACATTATGAAGAGCTAGCAAATAAGCTGAAAATTGTTCTGAATGATGAGGATTATCGCCAACAATTATCAAGTAAGGGAACTGCTCGGTCATTGCAGTTCGATATCAAAAGCAGTGCTTTAGAGTATGTTAAGCTCTATAATCAAAAATTTAAAACAAAAAGTTAAGTATATAAGTGCGAGTAATGTGCTTTCGTCAAAAGCGAAAAAGGTATGAGGAGGGGCAGGATTGAAGATAGCGCAGCTAATAACTCGAGCAGATTCAATTGGTGGTGCACAAATCCATGTGCTGGATCAATCGAAATCCCTACTTGAGATAGGTCATGATGTAACCGTATTAGTCGGCGGGGATGGACCATTTATTGACCTTCTCAGCAAGAATCAAATTAGATATCAAATCCTTCCTAATTTGAAACGCTCTATACATCCATATTATGATGGAGTTGCTCTCATTGAAATTGTTAGAGCACTAAAAGCAATACAGCCTGATTTGCTGGCTACCCATTCATCTAAAGCCGGATTATTGGGGCGTTTTGCTGGTAAAATTATGTCAATACCTACTGTATTTACTGCTCATGGATGGGCTTTTACTGATGGTGTACCACCTCTACAGCGTCGGATATACACTCTCGTCGAAAGAGTCACTGCGCCATTAGCCCAAAAAATAATTACGGTGTCAGAATACGATAAAAATATTGCCATAAAAAACAAAGTTGCTTCTACTGATAAACTAGTCACTGTTTATAATGGAGTTCCTGATTCTGATATAGCTTTGATGGCAAACCAGAAAACAGAATGTCCCAAAATCATTATGGTGGCTAGGTTTGAATCCCCAAAAGATCAGATTACACTTCTCGAAAACCTAGCATTTCTTCGTCATTTGAATTGGACCGTTGATTTAATAGGAGACGGACCTTTGAAGTCAAAAGCAGAGGAAGTAGTTCGAAATTTGAATCTCACTGATCGAGTACGATTTTGGGGCGCCCGACATGATGTTGCTACAATATTGGCTCAGGCACAAATATTTGTTCTGATTTCAAATTATGAAGGATTTCCGCTAAGCATTTTGGAGGCTATGAGAGCAGGGTTGCCTGTTATTGCATCAGATGTCGGAGGTGTAAGTGAGTCTGTAATTGAAGGAGTCACAGGGTACTTAATACCTAGAGGAGATTCGGTTAAACTGCAACAAAAATTACATAAACTGATTGATTCGTTTGAATTACGAAATGACTTGGGGAGTAACGGAAGAGAAAGATATGAAAAGTATTTTACTGTCCCTCAAATGGTAGATAAAACGATGCAAGTATATAAAACTGCTATATCAGAGAGATGATTATGTGAAGGAGAGTAGAGATGATGAGAGTCCTAATAACAGGTGGTGCAGGATTTATAGGTTCTCATATTGTGGGAGTATTGGTAAAGAGTGGTCACGAAGTTTTTGTACTTGATAATTTGGTTTCAGGGAAGTTATCTCATGTACCTTCAAATGTAAAAGTGTACAAGGCTGATATTACCTCTGAAGAAATCAATTCTATTTTTGCAACCTGTATGCCGGAAGTTGTCATACACCACGCTGCTCAAATTGATGTGCAGCTATCATTGAAAGACCCTATGTTTGATGCGGATGTGAATATAAAGGGTACAATCAATCTACTTCAGGCGTGTGCAAAGTATCACGTGAGAAAAATTGTTTACGCATCCTCAGCCGCTGTTTATGGTACTCCTTTAGAACTTCCAATAAGTGAAAGTCATCCCACAACTCCAATATCGTTTTACGGTATTTCTAAACTAGTTCCGGAATCTTATATTAAGGTATATTCTTCACTTTACGGGCTGGATTATACCATTTTGCGTTATTCCAATGTTTATGGCGAGCGGCAAGACCCCAAAGGAGAGGGGGGGGTAATTTCTATTTTTGCAGATAAAATTATTACAAATCAAACACCAACTATTTTTGGGGACGGTAAAAATACACGTGATTTCATTTATGTTGGGGATGTAGCTGATGCAAATTTGGCCGCATTAAGTTTAGGAAGCAAACAAACATTTAATATTAGTACAAATACAAGTACAACCCTTCTTGAATTGTATGACACTATGAGAAAGGTTGCTGGAAGTGACATTGTTCCTGCACATGTGAGTGAACGTTATGGAGATATCAAGCATAGTAGTTTAGATAATGGCTCTGCTCTAAATGGGCTGGAGTGGACGCCTAGAGTCACATTAGCGGAGGGATTGGAAAGAACCATCCACTATTATCAAAACTTCATCGAAACCGAGAAGAGGGAAATATATGTATAACAAGAAAACCTATCTCGCCTTAATAATATTATTGGACACTCTTGCTATACATGCAGGCTTTATCATGGCTTTCTTTATACGGTTTCAAAACAATTTACACGAAGAAAACTTGGTAGCATATCAGCAAACAGCACTTTGGCTCTCTATTGTTTCCATTATTCTATTCTACTTTTTTGAGTTGTATTCTAATTGGGCAAGGAAGAGTTACCATCAACTCATATACTCAGTATGTATTTCTGTCGGGTTAATGATGGTTTTTACAATGGCTGTCTCTTTTTGGTATCGTGAGTTTGCGTTTCCGCGGAGTGTCATTCTATTGTCAGGAGTTCTTAATCTAATTTTGATTGGAATCATTCATACAGCGGTTTGGTACGCTCAACGCTTAACGTTTGGGAAGAAAAAAGTGCTTATTGTAGGTCAGGATGTAAACGATGGTCTATTGATCGCAAACAAGGTTCTCGACCACAATAAGGGATGGTTTACAGTAAAAGAGTTTGTTCCCTACCATGATCAACCAAAATTCTTACTTTCACTTACACAGGCAGAGGTAGTAATTCTCAGTCCAAATATACCCAAAGATGAAAAAGTTAACATTATTCATCATACGATACAGCAAAATAAAGAAATTCTATTGGTACCTGAAACCTATGAATTATTTATGCTGAGTGCTGAAGCGCAACAAATTGATGACATGCCAGTCCTATCGATTAAGCCCTCGCAGCTCTCTACAATGCAAAGAACAACAAAACGGATGATGGATTTGTGTTTATCATTCATAATGCTTGTATTAGCAAGCCCGGTAATGATTGCTTTATATGTGATAATTCCGTTAACTTCACCAGGTTCAGCGATTTTTAAACAAGAGAGAATAGGGCTTGGTGGGAGACGTTATCAAGTTTTGAAATTTCGCAGTATGGTTAATAATGCTGAGGCGTACACAGGCCCAGTTCTTGCGACACAAGGAGATTCAAGGATTACTAAAATCGGACACTTTATTAGGACAACTCGCCTAGATGAGTTACCTCAATTGTTCAATGTCATAAAGGGGGACATGAGTCTGGTAGGACCTCGTCCTGAGAGAGAGCATTTTATAGATCAATTTAAAAAGTCGATTCCGGAGTATGGATATCGTTTAGCAGTAAAACCTGGTATCACAGGTTTGGCACAGGTAATGGGGAAATATAGTACAACTGTCGAAGATAAACTTCGTTATGACTTAATGTATATTCATAACTATTCCTTTGTTTTTGACTTGAAGATCCTGTTTCAAACTCTCTTGGTAGTTGTCCAAAAGCAAAAATCGGCAGGTGTTCAGAACGCAGGATCCGAAAAGGAAAAAATATTGCTTGGGCTGTTAAATATTAATGAGCAAGAAGTAGCTGCTGGAAAAGAATATTGATTTGTTAGCAGTTTTTAGAACCCAGATATGAGTTGAGTACCTGATATTTATTAACTAGCTTAAAGCGTTGATATCTGATTGTGAAGAGAAAGCGCAGACTTAACGACTTTTCTCCGTTAGGTCTGCGCTTTTACTTAATGGTTTTTCAATGTCGAGTTTTATGTATTATTTTGTAAAAAAAAAGACATGGTTCAATCAAAGGGTTGACCATCCTTGTAACTCGAACTTGGTATGAGTCGGAATAATCCCAGGCTCATGCTTTTTCATTTTGTCCTAATTAGAAAAAAGAGCCAATTGAGCTTGTCAATTGGCAAAAGAATGCTTCCCCAAGTTATTTGTTTAGACTCTTTTATTTTATCAATAATAAACAAGGTTGTAAACTTTAACTCATTATGGAAATGTCATACAGAAGTCCTGGCGACGTGTATTTTTCCATTCCTTGACATCGCATGCTACGTACGGGTATCCTAACATAACTAACAGTACGAATTGCACTGTGAAAAGGTTGCAAAAACCGTTTGTTTTCAGCTTGGAATGCCAAGTTTTCTATGTTGCAAAAGGATGTCACTATGCTATAGTGGATGACGAATGTAACTATATATAGATGTAGAGAAAAGTTGGGAGCGGCGATATGTTAACCTTCTTGAAGAATTTAATGGGGAATAAACCGACAACGAATGAGGTGCGTGAGCAGGTTCAGGAGGAATCGATCCTTTCCGCTGCTGATACCGAACAGTCACATCAGGAAGAACAACAAGAACAGGTTGAATCAACTGGCGTCACAACAACACTCTCTCTGCATGAATCTTGGGAGAGCCAGATTAGTGAGCAAGAAAAATATTCGCTCTCTTTCATGGCTCTGGAGCTGGAGCCGTTACAGCCAGGGAATATTTCTTTGGCCGGAACTACGCTCGTCCCACATGATGACGGGATCGAAGTGACGGCATTTGTCCGGAATAGCACGGACAAACCGATTCGTATGGGTGAAATGACACTGGTGGTACTGTTTGGTGATCAGGAGCTGTTTACACGTCAATCCTTTGATTTGAGCGAACTCGGCGAAATTCCGCCGCGCTCTGCAAGGCCATGGGTGTTTGTATTTGCTAGAGAACACTTTTTACAGGTAGATGTTCTCTTGATGAATTGGAAGATCGCTTTTGAAATGGCGGAGAAGAAAATGGTTCTTCCACAGCAGCTGGAACTGGAGGAATCCTGGATTAAGGCGCTGACTGATGAGCAAAAAACGTCCTTAATTGAACTAGCGAAGAAACTCCCTGCTCTAAATGAGGGAGAAGTAAATATACAGAGCGTGCAGATTCGTCGAACAGAAAATGGTGCCCTGAATGCGATGCTTTTGATTCGCAATGGCTCTACTCAATCACTATCCATCGAGAAGTTGCCGCTGGCGCTCTATGACGCAAGTGGGGATAAAGTGGCAGAGGGTCTGTTTGAACTAGGAAGCCTGACTGTAAATGCAAATACGAGCAAGCCGTGGCTGTTTATTTTCCCACCTGAGAGCATTCAAAAGGAAGAGCTGGACTTGTCCCGTTGGAAAGTGAGCGTTCCCCAAGGAGCCTAATGCAAGAGAGCAAATTTGCATGGGCTAGTCAAAAAAGTTTATCATGATAAGAGAAGCTTCGTTCGTGTCCGGACGTTTGAGGAGGTAGCCTATGTTTTCCTTTATGAAGAATTTTTTAGGTAAGGATCAACAGGATCTGAAAAAAGATATTCAAGAAGAGTCTGCTATCGATGTCGCTGAATTGAAAAACACCGAGGTCGAAATGGAAAGCAACGAGCAACAGGAAGAGTCTGTAGGTGGAGTTGAAAAAATTCGTACGGAATTGTCCCTGAGCCCGATTTGGGAGAGCGAGCTGGATTCCGAGAAAAAGTATACGCTTCGCTTTTTGCAAGAAGAATTGCCAGAGATGCGTAAAGGCATGATTAGCGTAACGGGATTCAGTATGATTCCCCAGCCAAATGGCATGACGGTAGCGATGTTCTTCCGTAACTCCACGAATAAGCCAGTGCGGATCAAAAACGTTGGGTTAGCGATTTATCTTGATGATAATGCATTTGCAAGGATCAAGGTGGATTTGTCAGATATGGGCGCAATTCCGCCGCATACCAGCCGTCCGTGGGAGGTATTGTTCCCGGAAGAGAGCTATCTGCATGAAAACTTCACCTTTAACCGTTGGAAAGTGGTTATGAAGGCTGGTAGAAATTCGCATGTATGGCCGCGTAATCTGGAGCTCGATCCTGAAATGGAAAGCCGCATGACTGATCGCCAAAAGGATCGTTTAGAAGCGTTGACGCAGTCTTTGCCAATGATTCCGATTAATACCGTACAGGTTACAGGATTCGACATCGGAATGACAAAGGAAGGGCATTTGGTAGCAGCGATGCTCTTCCGCAATGGGATGGGCCATGAATACCGTCCAGATGAAATCAAGCTGACGATTGCTGATGCTAATGGTGATCTGGTAGCAACAGGTGTACTCGACGCAAGCAGCATTAATGTGAAGCCGGGTTACAGCCGTCCATGGATGATTGTATTCCCGTCAAATTTAGTGAAAAAGCCTGATGCCGACCTGAAAAGATGGACGCTTGAGGTAGAATAGGGCGCAATACTTTTGAGGTTGGGAAAGAGGAGGTTGACTTATGAGTTGGTTATTGGAAAATTGGTTCGGTTCCAAGGAGAGCTTGGAGCAAGTACGCGAAGATATTCATGAAAATCTTCATAGAGAGTTTTATTTGGGTGTATCCGGATTAGAGAATCCGCAGCAATCTGCGAACCGTGTGGAATCCAAGGAATTGTTTTTGGTGCTGAACGGTCCGTGGGATGATCAATTGGACGAAGCGGAGCATGAGCTCTTGCAATACGCGCATGATGAAATGCCTCCGGTTGTTCGTAACGAAGTAGGTATCATTCCTTTCTTTACACAGGTTACCAATGATGGTTTTTTGGTTCTTACCTACGTTCGTAATGCGACTGACCGCAGCATTTTGCTGCAAAGGCTTCCGTTGTCTTTGGTGACGGAGGATGGAGAGGAAGTCGCGAAAAAGACTTTTGATCTGATTACATCTGGTCCAGTGATGGAAATGTCCAGCCGTCCGATGGAATTCATGTTCCGCTGGGATGAATTCGATCGTATTCCTGAACAAGAGGTTCCATTGAAGCTGGCCTTTATCAAGCCGGAAAAGAACGAAGTAGAAGAGAATCAAAACTTTAATCTGGGTCTGAGTGCAGATGAATCCAAGCAATACATGCAGCAGGCAGCAGAAAAGGCTCCGATTGTAGAGGGAGAAGTAGATTTGCAAGTCCTCGACATCAAGCCAGGTGAAGATAACGGCCTGAAAGTCATCGTTGCTTTCCGTAACGGTCTGGCAAAACGTCTGGAATTTACCGAAGTGCCGATTATCGTTCATGATAAGGATGGCGATACTGTAGCACGTGTACACTTTACCCTGGAAAATATGAAGGTAGAAGCAAATAGCCATCGTATATGGGCATTTGATATTCCGTTCTCCTCCATTAAAAAGGAAGAGGTAAATCTGGCGGAAGTTACTGCTTTTATTCCAAAAGCTCAGCAAAGAAAAAAAGAAAAAGCTCAGGTAGCACCTGAAGTGGAAGACAATAAAGGTTTGTTACAGTAAGGAGAAACCCCTTTTTGCCCATGGTGAAAAGGGTTTTGTACTTTTCTAACGTTCCAAATATTGGCTAATCAGGGTTGCATGTCTCCCTTTTCATCCGCTATGCTAGGACGAGAAGATAAATACCTGAATTCCTTTTAGACTGCTGATTTTGCAGGGGAGAGAAGGAAGGACTGTTTTACATGAAAAAATCAGTGAACATGTCAGTAGCGACTGCGATAAGTGTCGCGCTAGTGATGGCAAACAACCAAACAATCTATGCTGCAGCACCACCAGCATCGAATGACTACTATTTAAGTAACCAGCTTCATTTGAGTCAGATTAGAGCTCAACAGGCCTGGTCAGTCGTAAATAGTAATGAACAGATTATCATCGCGGTGCTAGACTCTGGTGCGGATTATAAGCATCCTGATTTGAAGGACAATCTTCTGCCGGGTGTGAATCTGGTCAATCCCGGGAGATCTGCCCAGGACGATAACGGACATGGAACAGAAGTAACTGGTGTACTGGCTGCTAGCGGGAATAACAGTATTGGTGTATCCGGTGTCTTGTGGAATGCCAAGATTTTGCCGATTAAAGTTTTGGCCAAAAATGGAGATACTACGGTGCAGACTCTTGCTAAGGGTATCAATACTGCCTTGGATCGTGGTGCCAAAGTCATCTTGATGTCGCTCAGCAGTATGTCCTACTCCAAGGAACTGGCGAATGCTGTGCAACGAGCGGAAAGAAGCGGAGCGGTTCTGATTGCAGCGAGTGGCAATGAGAGTAGCCGAGTGGCTTATCCGGCAGCTTATCCCACGGTGGTAGCGGTAGGGGCGGTAAGGAGTAACAATGAAGTGCTGTATCAAAGCAATACGGGACCTGAGCTTAACCTGGTAGCGCCCGGTTTCAATGTTTATACGACCAAGCTAGGGGGGAGATACGGTTCCTTTAGCGGTACTTCAGCAGCCGCACCACAAGTAGCGGGTGCAGCGGCTCTCATACTAGCGCGTCATCCCAAACTAAGTCCATTTGATGTAAGACAATTGCTTTATCAAACGGCTACGGACTTAGGGGAAAAGGGATGGGACCGGAAAACGGGCTACGGGTTGCTAAATGTCGACAAGGCAGTTCGAACGTCCTTATCCTATGACTTTTTAGAACCGAATAATCAAACGTACTCAGCAAAAGCGTTCCCGATCGAATCTCAGATACGTGGAAATTTGGGACCAAAAGATACGATAGACTGGCTGAAGATGGACATCCCTTACGATGGGAAGGTCAGCTTCACAGCGTCAGTGACATCCGGTGTTTCTTCCGCGATGGCAGCTACCTTTTACCCAGAGAATCGTCCGCCGATTACGCAGTACTTCGGGAATGGGGATACGATAACTGTCCCGGTCAAAGCGGGGAATATGAATATCCGGTTAATGCGTAACGGAGGGGTCAACAACGCTTTTACCTACGTGCTGACGAGTAAGTTTACCATCAATCCGGACCGTAACGAACCGAACGATACGCAAGAGACAGCAAGGCCACTCGTAGGCAACGAAATCAGTGTAACAGGCAATTTTCACGATGAAGGGGATCAGGATTGGTTCTCCTACTATGTTCGTGAATACGGGCATTTGGATGTCACTGTTAGTCCTGATAACAAGCGTGTCGATCTATTGCTGAGTATCGGTAAACAAGAGCTCGGTAAAAAGATGGTTGTCTGGGACCCTACCTACGATAATGGAACAAAAGACAATCCGACAGAGCGCGTCCAAAAAGAAGTGTCACCAGGCAAGTATTACATCCGTGTGAGTGAGTACAATCGCAATGCGATGAATGGCGAATATCAGCTAGATCTGGGATACACGCCAGTAAAAAAAGATTTTAATGAGCCGAATGACACCTATCAAACAGCGTCTCCTTTAAGCGGTGGGACAGTGATGTCAGGCACGATACCGACAGCTACCGATTCCGACTGGTTCCAATTTACTGTGAATAGTGAATCGTATGTGACGTTCCGAGCGCCGTACATTCCTGTAGATAGCGGCTTTCGTTTCGCGCTCTATAGCGATCGAAACATGAACTATGCGCTTGCTTCGACGAATGAGGTAGCGGAGCTGTCTAAGCGAGGAAACGATATTATCGGTTTGCGTTTGCAGCCAGGAAAATATTATGTACGCCTTAATAGTGGTACTTCGTTCAAATATGAATCGTACCGACTCACGGTGACGCAGCAGAAATTGATAGCGGGTTATCGCGATATTTCGGAGCACTGGGCGCGCTCAGAGATCGTCAGACTTAGCTCTCGCGATATTGTAAATGGGTTTAATGATGCGTCGTTCAAGCCTAACCAGGCAGTGACCCGTGCGGAATTTGCGACGATGCTGCTTAAATCGATGCGTGCGACCGGTTCTAAGGTAGCGACTACCTACACAGGAAAAACGACCTTCCGGGATATGCAAAAGCGACACTGGGCATATCACAACTTAGGTGTAGCTTATCAATTGGGAATTTTGAAAGGGTACCCGAAGAATGAAATGAAGCCGGATCAGCCGATATCGCGTGCAGAGATGGCGGTAATGATCGCTCGGGCACGTAATGTGTTGATGTATAATCACGGTACCTCGAATTATCGGGATGTGCCAACGAGTCACTGGGCTTCTCCTGCCATCGAGGCTTTGACATCGAGAAATTGGGTTAATGGGTACGGTTCTTCCTTTAAACCGAATGGAAGAGCAACTCGCGCCGAGGTAGTGGTGGTACTTTCAAAAGCCTATCAATTATAAGTAAAATTTTTCCTATTGACATCTCTGAAAAAAACAATTATTCTATTATCCGTAATGGATACTCTTATCCAGAGCAGGCGGAGGGACTGGCCCTATGAAGCCCGGCAACCGAGCTAGAGCGGTGCTAACCAGCAGAACGGACATCTGTTCTGGCCGATAAGAGGATGAAGGAAGCAAAAAACGCTCAAACCTTTTCCTCCTAAAAAACGGAAAAGGTTTTTTATTTGCGTTTACGTAGATAAAATCCTAACTCGGCTACCACACTATTTGTATGAGGTCAAAGGAGGTATTTTCTCATGGCTTTGCAAAAAGGTCGTCGTCTGTTTACATCCGAATCTGTAACTGAAGGACATCCGGATAAAATTTGTGACCAAATTTCCGACTCCATCTTGGATGCGATCCTGTCCAAAGATCCAAACGCTCGCGTAGCTTGCGAAACTTCCGTAACTACTGGTTTGGTTCTCGTAGCAGGTGAAATCACTACAAACACTTATGTGGATATCCAAAAGCTCGTTCGTGAAACCATTCGTGAAATCGGCTATGACCGTGCGAAATTCGGTTTTGACGCTGACACTTGCGGTGTTATTACTGCAATTGGCGAGCAGTCCGCTGACATTGCACTTGGTGTAGACCAAGCATTGGAAGCACGCGAAGGCAAACTGACTGATGCTGAGATCGAAGCAATTGGTGCTGGTGACCAAGGTTTGATGTTTGGTTTTGCTTGCAATGAAACACCTGAACTGATGCCACTTCCAATCAGCATGTCTCACCAATTGGCTCGTCGTCTGACTGAAGTACGTAAAAACGGAACACTTGCTTACCTCCGTCCTGACGGAAAAACACAAGTAACCGTTGAGTACGATGGCGACAAACCAGTTCGTATCGATACAATCGTTATTTCTACCCAACATGCTCCTGAAACAACTTTGGAGCAAATCAAGCAAGATCTGGTTGAACACGTAATTAAACCAGTTGTTCCAGCTGAACTGTTGGACGCTGAAACCAAATACTTCATCAACCCAACTGGCCGTTTCGTAATTGGCGGACCACAAGGGGATGCTGGCTTGACTGGCCGCAAAATCATCGTAGATACTTACGGCGGTTATGCTCGTCATGGCGGTGGTGCGTTCTCTGGTAAAGATCCGACGAAAGTTGACCGTTCCGGTGCTTACGCGGCTCGTTATGTAGCGAAAAACATCGTGGCTGCTGGCCTCGCAGACAAATGCGAAGTGCAAGTTGCTTACGCAATTGGTGTAGCACAACCAGTTTCCATCGCAGTAGATACATTCGGCACAGGTACCATTTCCGAAGAAGCTCTGGTGAAATTGGTTCGCAAACACTTCGACCTGCGTCCTGCTGGTATCATCAAGCAGCTCGACCTGCGTCGTCCTATCTACAAACAAACAGCTGCATATGGCCACTTCGGACGCAATGACCTGAATGTTCCTTGGGAGCAAACAGACAAAGCAGAAGTTCTGAAGCAAGAGGCTGCTCAACTCTAATATTCGAAAGACATAAAAAGAGCCTGGTGTTGCTACTGGGCTCTTTTTCTTTTAGGAGCAGAGTCATCCAATTATTGGGTCAATTGTTGCACAGGAATTTGTATGACTGTGTCGAATCTCCTAGTGAGGAAGTAGAGGAGGGGTTTTTTTGCCGAACAGAAGGCTCTTCCTGATCGTGTTTCTTACTTTTTTGTTTTTTATAGTGGCTATTGGGTTCTTAGGCGAATCTTTTCTGGAAAAAAAGAATAAACAAGAAGTGCAACCTTTTCCCCAAGTGGATACGTCTATAAGCATAAGTGAGACAAAAAATGCTGAGCCAAACGTCACACCAACAGAAGAAGCAGTGGTTCAAACGAAAAAGTGGTATAACAATCAGGTTGTTGTTTTGACGTACCATCATGTCACGGATCAATCGAATCAGCGGTATGTCATAGCTCCTGATCAATTTGCCCGACACATGAAATTTTTGCATGATAATGACCTGAATCCGATTTCGCTGGAGGAATTCCTGCGATTTATGGAGACGGGTACCTTACCGACTGAGAATGCTGTTTTGATTACGTTTGACGATGGGTATGAGAGTTACTACAAAGAAGCATTTCCGATCTTACGTACATACGGCTACCCTTCAGTGAACTTCGCGATTGCGGGGCGCTTAAGAGATGTAGCTGACCGAAAACGGGAGAATATGACGCCACCACTTACGCGTCAACAAGTTAACGAAATGATTCAATCGGGACTGGTTACAATCGGGTCCCATACGTACAGTCTGCATGAAGAGGAAGAAAGAAATGAGTGGGGCGATCTTGGCCCGGAAACAGCTCCGGTCTATCTGAAGGACTTGCATCGTTTAGAGGACGAAAAAGAGTACAGGGACCGCCTCTACGTGGACTTTCGTATATCCCGCATCAGCTTAAGCGAATGGATGAAGCAAGAGATCGAAGTCATCTCATTGCCATTTGGATACACGAGTCCAATCGTACTGGAGACAGCACGTGAAGCTGGCTACCGCTATGTGTTTACATCTAATCGTGGATTCGTAAAACAGGGAACAGATCCGTTTGCCATTCCACGCAATGATATGGGACTGCGAGACGTAGAAGAAGAGCACCTCCAACAGTTGTTCACGAAGGCTAAAAATGAGTTTGAAGGAGAGCAATCATGAACAAAGCGATAGACATCAGCGTGCTGGACGGGGTGATCAAGCGAACGATTGAAACCGTAGAAACGAGTAAAACCCAAATATTTGATATAGCTGAAAACGCCAGACAGCATGGTAACTCATTGAAGTTTGATTTACATGAACTTCGACAAGAGATTTCCAAAGTGATTCAAAAAGTCGATGCGCTTGAACTCGCGTATCGCAAATCGCGCAACAAGCTCGTCTTGGTCAGTCGTAATTTTCATATGTACACGGAGGAAGACATTCGGGTTGCGTATGAAGAGGCGAGCCGTATTCAGGTAGAACTGTCCATTTACCGTGAGCGGGAAAACAATTTGAAGCGTAGAAGAAATGATTTGGAGCGTCAACTGCGTACCTTGGAAGAAACCATCGTCCGAGCAGAAAAGCTGGTTTCTCAAATGGGCGTCGTGCTTGGTTACTTGACGGGTGACTTAAGCAAGATAGGCGAGGCGCTGGAATCGGCTAAGCAGCATCAGTTGATGGGCTTAAAGGTAATCCAGGCTCAGGAAGAAGAGCGCAAGCGTGTCGCGCGCGAGATTCACGACGGTCCAGCTCAATCGATGGCGAATGTCGTGCTGCGTTCGGAAATTGTAGAACGCATGTTGAAGAACGAACGCATTTTAGAAGCGCAAATGGAACTTCACGAGCTGAAGGAAATGGTACGCTTGAGCTTGGCGGATGTTCGACGTATTATTTTTGATTTGCGTCCGATGGCATTAGATGACTTAGGGCTAGTACCTACCTTGCAAAAATATATTCAAACATGCGAAGACCGTATTCAGTCCTCCATCGATCTGGTAGTATTCGGTGTGGAGCCTCCTTTGCGCAGTTCGGTAAAGGCGGCGATCTTCCGTTTGGTTCAGGAATGTCTGAACAATGTGGAGAAGCACGCAGGCGCTACGACCGTACAAGTGAAGCTGGAATTTGTACAAGATTCGTTAAGCCTTGTCGTCAAAGACGATGGGGTCGGATTCGATCTGGAAAAACGCATGGCGAATGGCAACTCTTTTGGACTCTTGGGAATGCGTGAGCGTGTACAGCTCTTAGAGGGCAGTGTCGAGTTGCAATCCGCTCCGGGAGAGGGAACCAAGGTTATATTCCAAATACCGATAAAATTGTGACGTGATACGTAAATAAGTACTGGGGGATGAACCATGGATAAGAGACAGCAAGAACTCCGCATTGTGATTGTGGATGACCATCAATTATTTCGCGAAGGCGTAAAGCGAATATTGGAAATGGAAGAAGATTTCAAGGTCGTCGGGGAAGGTGCGGATGGAGGAGAAGCCACAGTATTGGCGGAAGAGCACAAGCCGGATGTCTTGTTGATGGATATTAACATGCCAAACATAAATGGCGTTTCTGCTGCGGAAAATGTGATTTCGGTAAGCCCTTCTACTCGTGTGATTATGCTCTCGATTCATGATGATGAGGGATATGTGTATCGTACACTCCGAGCTGGAGCGTCTGGATACTTGCTGAAGGAAATGGGAACGTCGGACCTCGTTGACGCTGTGCGTGTAGTGGCGAGTGGTGGTGCATACATACATCCGAAGGTGACGGGCAAGCTGATTGAAGAATTCCGTCGTCTGAGCGAGCAGGAAGGGACGGCAGAGCGTAGCTTCTCTGTAGATGAATCGCAAGCCATCGATCCAAAAGTGATCGAATCGCTTACCCGTCGTGAGCGGGAAGTATTGCAGCTGATGGCAGAAGGGAAAAGCAATCGTGCCATTGGGGAATTCCTGTTTATTAGTGAAAAGACGGTTAAAAATCACGTCAGCAGCATTTTGCAAAAGCTCAATGTTCAAGACCGGACACAAGCTGTTGTCATCTCCATTAAAAACGGCTGGGTGAAATTGTAGGAAGCGCTTCCGATTTGCACTCTGTTCAAGCCGTGCGGCATACCTTGGTATAGGAGGAGGTATGACCGTGATGGAAGAGCTGATTGTATGGCTTTTGGCAGCATTTGGCTGCTCCTCTTTGTTGGTAATGATCGCGGAACGCTGGACCAATCGGACGGATACCGCGAGCGAGCTCCCGCATGAGCATTATCGGTTGCTGGTGCGCAATTCGGAACAGGTGCTGGAACGTGTAGTGAGGAGTCTGCTGTTTCGCTCGTATTGGAGTGGCAGACCGATCCGAATTACCTTGATAGATGATGGGTCTGACGATGATACGAAACGGATGACTGCCGTCTTGAAACGTTATCCGTACGGATATTGTTTGGGTGACGTACAAGAGGAGATGGCGGCTGGAACCATCGTCATTGATCTGCGGGAGAATAAAGAGGGAGCATAAGGTTTTGTAGAGTAAATATTTTGAGCTGTCGACCAGCATGTCGGCGGCTCTTTTATTTTTTCTTTCGGAAACTGTGCCCAAAAAAATTTGCTGGACCTGCTTGTCTTTTTGCAAACTGTTGGTAAGAGGCGGAGGGGAGAGCGTATGCACGAGTATTTGCTGTATATCAAAGTTGGCAGTAGCGGATCTACACATCAGGTGCAGGCTTATGTCACACCGAGCTTTTCTGTTGATTGTTCCTTTTGGAAGGAGAGGGAAGGCTGCGAACTACATGTCATTGGTAAGACGGCGTCACTTGCGCTGGCTTTTTCCTTGCGTGAGAAGGTGAACGGGTACTTAGCTAACGTCGGGGAAGAACGGATGCTGACGGATGGGTATGTAAACGAGTTGAGGTCGCTTGCGGCAACAACTGTGTGCGAAGCAAGCCGCCTGTATGGACGGGATGTAGAGTATGTGAGGGGACGGCGAGAACAACAGGGATGGTTTACCTGGGAGCCGATCGAGGAGATTGTAAAAGTTACGAATCGAGATAGAGGAACAGGGGAAAAACTCCTCAATGACCAGTTATGTCCTTTAGGGCGCCAGCTTCTACGTAGAAGTTCATTTCTAGAGCATTCGGAAGCGACTGTTTTGAGTGGGCTTCTGAATGGGCGTGCGCTCTTTTGGGACGAGATTGAGACCTTGCTGAAAAAGCAAGCGGTGGACATTGAAGATTTATCAGCCATTTTGCATTCGTTTGTGCTCGCAAACAAAGCGGAGTGGCGGCCTGGCATTCGGTTTTCGGTTGCAAAAGGATGGTTGCGCAATCGATTAGAACTGGTTTGTGAACGCTGCGGGAGTGTGGGAGAGAAGGTAGAGCTTACCTATTGCCATACTTGTGAGCAAGGCTGTGCCTACTGTACAGTCTGTTTGGGAATGGGCAAGAGTAAATGCTGCACTCCGTATTTCTTAATGGCAGTGTGTGGGACGATTTCTCGTTCAGACAAATCAGAGAATGAAAAGAGAGTGGAGTGGACGGGGAAGTATTCGGCAGATCAATCACGGGCAGCTGAGCGAGCGCGCTCCTTTGTTGCCAATCCGAGAATAGGGTTGTCGGAGTATTTGATTTGGGCGGTTTGCGGGGCAGGCAAAACAGAGCTCCTGTTTCCATCAGTCGAGGAGGCGCTCGTTGCAAGAGGCCGTGTGCTGATTGCAACTCCACGGAAGGATGTCGTTCTTGAACTGGCACCGCGTATTCGCCGAGTTTTCCCAAAAGCAAAAGTGATTGCCGTTCATGGTTCCAGTACCGAGAAGTGGGAGGAGAGCGACATTACGATTGCCACTACTCATCAGGTAATGCGCTACTACAAGAGGTTTTCGCTGGTGGTACTCGATGAGGTGGATGCATTTCCTTATCACAATAATCCTGTTTTGTACCGCGCACTGTCCCGGGCCGTCGAGAGTAATGGCAAGCTGTTATACTTGAGCGCGACACCTCCTAAGTATTTATGCAAGCGACTTATGGAAAAAGCAAGTTCAACTGACAATCGTTCTGGAGTGATACCACTCTTCTCCGAGAAGCATGTTTTGCTCCCAGGGCGTTATCACGGTTCGGCTCTCCCTGTTCCCAAGATTCTTACGGTAAGAGGATTGCACAAGCGCATTCTGGCAGGTCGGCCTGTGTATGAGTTGATTCATGCATTGTGTCGTTCTCTTGATGCGGACAGGCAAGTATTTGTGTTTGTACCACGAGTTGCAGAAGTGGAAAGGGTGCTCGAGTATCTTCAGATTTGGATGCCATTACATGCAGCACAGATGACAAGTGTCCATGCAGCCGATCCAATGCGGGAAGAGAAGGTAGAAGCATTTCGAAAAAAGCGCTTTGCCCTGATGGTAACCACAACGATATTGGAGCGGGGTGTGACGATACCGAAGAGCGATGTTGTGGTTTTGGGAGCTGAAGTTCCTGTATTTGACGAGGCATCCTTGGTTCAAATCGCAGGACGGGTAGGCAGATCGATTGACGACCCGACAGGTAGTGTATTGTTTTTGCAAGCTGATCGGGCTAATGCCCCCAAGCAGGCAGTGCGGCAAATCAATCAGATGAATCAATTGGCTCAAAAGCTGGCAGGGCCAGGAGTTTTCTCATGAAAGGAGAAAGCTGTGTCGCCTGCGGAAGGTTTATATCGCAACCTGAAAGGGAGGGGAGGGTACGAGATCGAGCGAGTTTTCTAATCAACCGAGCGAGCTACCCTGTTGTTTATCGATTGCTGAAGGGCCTGATGTTGTGTGGAAGCTGCTTGGAAGAGATGCCTTTTATCGGAGAAGAGGTGTGTCTTGTGTGTGGTCGGGATATGAAAAGCGAGATTCGAAAATATAACGGGCGGTGCCGAGATTGCGTCAACAACGTGCATGAAGAAGGGGTAGATTTGAAGGCAAATCGGAGTCTTCTTTGCTATGACGATAAAGGGAAGAGGTTGCTCGGAATATTCAAATACAGAGGTGACGAGAGCTTGGCTGCTTATTTTGGGGCGTTGTTGGCCATCGCGATACATCGTTACTATTCACATATGAAATTCTCCTGTATTACAACAGTACCTTTGCATCCACAGCGCCTGAAGGAGCGCGGATTCAATCAGGTGGATTTACTGGCTCGATATTTGGAAGGTGTGATCCATGTTCCAGTTCGCACATTGCTGCTCCGAATAAAAGACACGCCGAAGCTAAGCAAACAGTCAGGGCGTGTGGCCCGATTAGAAAGTATGCGGGAAGCCTTTGCGTGGGCCGGGGATTCCGGGGTACCTTGTGTAACTGATAACAGCAGGATACCCTGTCACTTTGTCGCTAGTTTTTTCGGAAAAAAGAATATACTGAAGTCGAGAGTGGCAGATGTCGGCTTAGTTTGTCCGAATCCACCACTAAAAATTCTGCTCATTGACGATATATACACGACAGGTTCGACCCTTCGCTCATGTGCCAAGATACTGCGAACACATTTGGGGAGAAAATGTGAAATTTATTCCTTGACAATATTCAGATAGCCAGGTTGGGAAAATTACGCTATTATGGAGGCATACATCAGTTTGAGAACCGTATGAACTTTTTGAATGTCAAAGGGGTTGTCGATATGTCTATGGGCAAGTTGGCAAACTGCTCGCGGTGTGATTCTTTATTTGTACAAGCTGTCCGTGACATTTGCCCCAAATGCTATGAACAAGTAGAACAGGAATATGACAAATGCGTTCGATTTTTGCGCAAGCGTGAAAATCGTGGGTCGAATATCCATCAGGTGAGCGAAGCCACTGGCGTGAGTGTGAAACAAATTACAAAATTCATTAAAGAAGGGCGTATCTCCGTAGCAGGAAATCCCGGTCTTGGATATCCGTGCGAGCGTTGTGGTTTTATGATTCGATCCGGGAATATATGTGATATGTGCATGCAGGGATTAAGGCATGAAATTACTCAACAAGCCGAAGTGGAGCAACGGTTGGAACAGGCTGAACGCGATCTTTTGGCCCAAGCTGCTTATCGAAGAAAGCAGAATGTTGACGAATAGTTCCGATGAAAAAAACTAATTAAATGTCAGAAATATGCCGATGATACTACTAAGAGAATCATCGGTTTTATTTTTGGTTGCTTGAGAGGATGGATTTTAATGCGTATTAATGAACCCAACCGTGCGGGGATGATCAATACTTATAATAAAACCGGTTCAAACCCGTTGAACAAAAGTGGAAAAATCCCTATGGGAAAAGATGAGGTTAACATTTCAAGGGAAGCATTGGAAATGTTAAAGCAAGTGGAGGAGCCCAATGCCCCAGCGCGTAGGGAAAAAGTAGAACAGTTAAAAAAGCAGGTGGAGGAAGGCTCTTATAAAGTTTCAAGTGAAAAGATTGCTGAGAAATTCCTATCCTTTTGGAAAAAGCTCTAAAGGAGCTGAGATATTTTTATGAGACAACTTTTTGAATTGCTGGAAAACTTGTTGCAGTTTCATAAAGCACTATATACGTTGGCGATGCAGAAAAAAAGCGTCTTAATTAAGGGACATGTCGATGACCTTATTGCCATAACGAGTAAGGAACAGAAGTTGATTAAAGGTGTAATTGAAGCGGAAGAAGAGCGGCAGAAGTTGATTAAACAAATCGTATCTGAAAAAAGTATAGCTCTGCAAGACTATACTTTGGCTGAATTTATTAAATGGACGACAAGTGCTGAAGAAAAAAATCAGTTGACCAATTATCGCAATGATCTTATTCGGATCGTCTCTGATTTGCGAGATGCGAATGAGCTGAATCAGCAATTGCTTGGACAGTCCCTTTCGTTTGTGAATATTCAATTGGATATGATATTGGATACACCAGAAGAAGACTTCATTTATAAAAAACCTACAATTAGTAATTTGCAAGTTTCGAAACGTGCCATTATAAATAACAAAGCATAAATGGGGGGTTAACATGCGATCAACTTTTCACGGATTGGAAGTAGCGAAGAGGGGGATTTTCGCTCAACAGACTGCATTGAATACGACAGGGCATAACATTTCCAATGCCAACACTGAAGGATACACTCGACAACGAGTAAATATGCAGGCGACGACTGGTATTCCATACCCATCATTGAATGCTAGTAAAGAACCTGGAATTCTAGGCACAGGAGTACAAGTAACTGATATTCAGCGATTACGTGAAGGTTTTTTGGACCTGCAGTTTAGAAATGAAAACAAGACTCTGGGATATTGGGATCAACGTGTAGATGCAATTAACAAGATTGAGCAAATTATGAATGAACCATCCGAGACGGGATTACAAAAGGTAATGGATCAAATGTGGCAGGCTTGGCAAGATTTGTCAAAAGATCCAACAAGTTCATCTGCTCGTGCTGTAGTAAGAGAACGCTCTAATGCGGTGGCCGAGACTTTTAGTGGGATTTACAATCACCTGCAAACGATACAGAGAGATTTTGATAATGTCGTTGGAATAAAAGTTGCGGAAATTAATTCGCTTGGGGAACAAATAGCACAAGTGAATAAAATGATAAATGAGGTAGTACCTCACGGCTATACACCTAATGATTTGTATGATCAACGGGATGTTTTGCTAGATAAACTATCCAAGCTGACAGATACCAGGGTAGTTCAGACTAACAATGGTATGGTTGATGTATTAGTGGAAGGCTCAACATTTGTTACTGCTGATAGAACTACACCTTTGGCTACAGTTCGCAATGGAATCACAGGTTTCTACGATATTACACTTGGGGGAGCAGCATTTACTCCTAGACAAGGCGGTCTTGCCGGCTTAGTAGAAGCACGAGATCAGTTGCTCCCTGAAACAATGAAGCGTCTTGATGTCTTGGCAATTAATTTGACAAAAGAAATCAATGAAATTCATAAAACGGGTTTTAGTTTGTCGGATATCCAAAATGGTGGGGGATCGTCAGGTATACCGTTTTTCGTAGATTCTGTCGTTGGTGGTGCTAATCCGACAGGCGCTAGTAAAATTAAGATTAATCCTGCTATTCTAGGTAGTCTGGATGCGATCGCGGTAGGAAAACAGCCATCTGTAGGAAATAATGAGAATGCCTTGGCCATTGCTTCCATCAAGTTTAAGATAATTGCTCCTGGACTTGGTCCAAACGATTTTAAAGAAGCAACTACAATGGATGACTTTTATCGAAATACAGTTGGTCAAATCGGTGTTTACGGCCAAGAAGCTACAAGGAATCAAAAAAATGCAGAAACGATCGTTGGGATGGTTGAAAATCAAAGGCAATCCGTTTCGGGTGTTTCGATTGATGAAGAGATGTCTAATCTTGTGAAATATCAACATGCATATAACGCGTCTGCACGTGCTATTACCAGTGTGGACGAGATATTGGATAAGGTTATTAATGGTATGGGACGAGTAGGATTGTAATAACAATCTGTTACGAAAGGAAGTTTGTATAAATGTCTATGCGTGTAACACAGAGCATGCTTAACAGTAACATGCTTCGTAATGTAAATAATTCCATGGGGAATATGGATAGATTACAGGAGCAACTCTCATCCGGCAAAAAAACATCTAAACCATCAGATGATCCTGTTCTAGCTACAAGAGCAATGTACTATCGCTCAGCTCTAATGGAAAATGATCAATACGTTCGAAATGTAGATGAAGCCGAATCATGGATGGGAGCTACAGATAGTGCACTCGACGATGTAGGAAATGTGCTAAAAAGAGTACAGGAACTCATGGTGGCTTCAGGGAATGATGATCTTTCTGTAGAAGATCGTAAAGTAATGGCGAGTGAAATCGTTGAGCTTAAAAACCATCTTGGAACAGTCGCAAATCAAACCATTAATGGACGTTACATTTTTGCTGGTACAGATACGGACAAGCCTCCTTACGATGTTGCAACTGGACAATTTACCAATACAAATAGTTCTCAAATAAACGTTGAGATTAGCCAAAATACTTATTCAGCTATTAATATAGATGCTCAAAAAGTATTTAATTCTCCAGCAACAAACAATATTTTTATGATCATGGATAAAGTGATTTCAAATCTGCAAACAGGTGTATCCTCTATGCCTCTCATGAACGATGTAAAGGGACAATTCGAGAATATATTGACAGAAAGAGCGGCATTAGGAGCTCGTGTAAATCGTATAGAATTGGTTCAAGAGAGATTGGCTAACAGTGAAGTCAACATTACGGCATTGAAATCAAAAAATGAAGATGTAGATGAGGCAGAGGCTATTACGCAATTGAAGACACAAGAAAATGTTCACAGGGCAGCATTGTCAGCAGGTGCCAGAATTATCCAACCTTCTTTGTTAGATTTCCTCCGATAGAATATAATAAGGAGGAGGAACATATATGCAGTTAGCCAGAATCCAAATGCAAAGTACTTCGGCTCAAATCGGGTTCACTACACGTAATTCAGTTCTTGAAATACAGCAACCGCAGGCAGAGATGAATCTTCGACAAGAACCAGCCATCCTACAGATCAGTCAGGATGCAGGAGTTCTTTTCATTGATTCCTCAAGAGCGAGAGAGAGTAGCGGATTACGCTCGCCCATGCAATTTAGCGATGAAAATTACCAATTTTCGAAGCAGCAGTTGCTTGATGCCATTTCCAGAATAAGTCAAGAAGGCGACAGCATGCGGGCAATTGAAAATCCAGGAAATGCAATTGCTGCCTTGGCTTTTGATAAGATCGGGATCAGCCCTACTCCGCTGTCAACACCTTCGAGTCCAGATGAAGGCGTGGATGTTACTTATCAGGCCAAGCCTGTTGAGATTCATGTAAAACGGGGAGGGATGAAAATGGATCCCGTCTACAGACCTCCTATTTTTAAATATAAACCTGGTGATGTAAATGTGTATATGAAGCAATATCAACAATTACGTATTGAAGTCGTAGGCTTGAATATGGACCAATCTCTATAAGGAGGATACCTGCTATGGCTAGTGAGCAAAAAATAGAGATAGGAAAGTTTTTTTTTGAAGAAGGTATTCTCGGATTTGAGCAGTTGCAGTTCTTTCACTTAGTGAAAGAAGAAAACGAAAGTCCCTTTTACTTACTTCAGTCATTGGAAGATAACCAGATTAGCTTTTGGGTAGTTGATCCGTTCTATTTTTTCCCAGAGTATGAATTTACACTCCATAGTCAAGCAAAGATGGCGCTGCATATAGAAGAGAATCATTCTATCCTCGTCGTGAACATTGTTACTATACGGGGAGAAAATAATATCACGGTTAACTTAAAGGCACCTATAGTTGTTAATCAAGGTAATCGAATGGCGAAACAAGTAATTCTTAACGAGGAAAATTATGACGTTCGTCAACCACTGTTTCAAAAACAGCTGGAAAAAAGTAGGTGACGGTATGTTAGTCCTATCCCGGAAAAAAAATGAGTCTATCATGATTGGAGACTTAATCGAGATAAAAATAGTTTCAGTGGATGGAGACCTCGTACGTATCGGTATAGAGGCTCCACTTGACTATGACATCTACCGTAAAGAAATCTATATAGCCATCCAGCAAGAAAACAAACTGGCTACACAAAATAAGGTAGAGTGGTCTTCTTTAAAACAGTTAGTTGATCAAGGTAAATTAAAAGGTGACTCCAATTAAGAGATTGGGGTCACCTTTTTTACATTCATTTTAAAGAAATCCAATAGAAAACCCGTAAGAGGAACGCTTTTAAAAGCTTCCTTTACGGGTTATGCTTTTAATCAATCAATTTTTCATAAGAATTGCCATCCCTGCAAGGGAATGGAAATCATTCGCTTTTAAGACCTCAAGGGCAAGTTTTGAAAAGCTGTCATTATGCTCAATTGTTTTAGCAATAGATTGTATACATAGAATAACATGCTCTAAGTTAAAAGATTCTTTGTAGTAGGCTGCCATACCAACCAGGTACATTTTAATAATTCCGTATTGAACGATTAGTTTTATATAGTCTGTCATGCACTCCATTCCGCTTCCTAATGGAAATAGATTTTTGAATATGTGATTAACCAAATAGTTTTCCAGGATGTAGTGATGGGTATTCATAAAGGGTTGGTAATAATTAATAAAAGCGTTCTGATACCGTATCGTTAAATCTTCAATCGAAGTTTCCTCTGTGAATCCAATCCCGCTGATTAGTGCGTGGTGACATTCAAGATAACGTGGATTAGAGATACCTAAGGTCACCCTTAGATCTATTAAGCTCTTGATAAGCAAGATTTGTGGTGTCCATTCTACTGGCACTGTCTGAAGGATTTCATCTAACGAGCCCTGATCAATAAGAGTGTCATAGTGATTGATGATGAGCGGGATATCTGCCTCCTTATTATCAAGGATAAGATCTTGAATATTTTGGAAAAAAATCCCTAAGATCATCAGCCGATCAGGCAAATCGTAGTTGCGGTTTTGCAGAAGGCGAATACTAAAGATCCTCAAGTCCCAGAAATAGGAGGACAGTTTGTTGTTGATAGAATTAGTATCGATAAAACCTTGCATGGCATGCTTAGTATGTAAAGGTTCCTCAATCTCATCGAATTCCATTTTATTCGGATTTAGTAATGCCAATCGAGCTGCTTCCGGACAAGACATTGTTGCGGAACGTTCTACTGCATTATTGACAATATTGCTGACCCGAGGATAAGACATACAAATATTTGACAAATAATCTTCCCCAAGCTGAAGTTGTACTTTGCATAACTTTTCTTCATTCAACATGGGACAACCTGCGTGCGCTTGGACATCTATTTTAGCGTACGTTTTTTCAGTGGGGTTAGTCCGATTTCGTTTTATATGAATTGAAAATAATTGCTTCATTTCAGGATCTTTTACTTTGTTGTATTTGAAATAGGTTGACTTGTCGATGTCAACACGCCATCCTGAGCAACAAGTATCCTCACATGCTGAACCGATACATGAAAAAGCACGCAAGTAACTAGGGACTAAGATCTTTCGTTTTTGTTTCATAGTTGCTTTCCTCCTACTTGTTTCTCTTTTAAATAATATATCGGAAATCTTGTATTATCTAGAGAGTATTGATTTCAAGCATAGAGCAAAAACGATTTTAAATTTTTTTGTAAAAAGTACTAAAAGAATTAAATGTCCCTTCCGATAATAGTAGTGTAAGGGGGAAGAACAAGCGCGCGATTGCTCTTAACCCCCAAAAATAGGTCACAGGGACGTGGCCTTTATACTCAAGGAGGAAATGACATGATTATCAACCACAACCTTTCTGCTATGAATACTCACCGTCAACTCGGTGTAAACTCTGGTAACCTCTCTAAAAACGTAGAGAAACTGTCTTCTGGCTACCGCATTAACCGTGCTGCTGACGATGCTGCTGGTCTCTCCATCTCTGAGCGTATGCGTTCCCAAATCCGTGGTATGGATCAAGCATCCCGCAACGCCCAAGACGGTATCTCTCTCGTGCAAACAGCTGAGGGTGCACTGCAAACAGTAAACAACATGCTCGTTCGTATCAAAGAATTGGCTACTCAAGCAGCTAACGGAACTTATGATGCTGGTGCAGACTTGGCTCGTATTAATGAAGAAGTAAAAGAGCTGTCCTCTGAGATCACAAATATTAAAGACAACACTAAATTCAACGGTATCAAATTGCTGGATGGTTCTAAAGCTACTATCGATCTCCAAATCGGTATCGAAGCTAGCCAAGTGTTGAAACTTGATGGAACTAAATTCAAAATCGATACAGTTGAAACTGCTGTTCAAGGTTATGATTTCTCTACTCAAGCAGGTGCTAATGGTAAGCTTGCTGATATTGAAACACAAATTAACGCGGTGAGTGCGGCGCGTTCTTACCTCGGTGCTAACCAAAACCGTTTGGAGAACACAATCAACAACCTGAACATCACTTCTGAGAACCTGCAAGCAGCTGAATCCCGTATCCGTGATCTGGATATGGCAAAAGAGCAAATGACATTTACAAAGAACAACATCCTTACTCAAGCTGCACAAGCTATGTTGGCACAAGCAAACCAATTGCCACAAGGCGTTCTGCAACTGTTGCGTTAATAGAAAACGTCAAAAAAGAGAGCGGGCTTCCCTGCTCTCTTTTTTTTTGTATTTATAGAAAAGCATTCAAAAACGTATCAAACTTTCATAGAAACAATCCGATAACATCAATAAGATATGTTTTTAGGGGGAGAGGCATGAATATTGGCTCGGTCAATCCACAGGGAAAGGCAAATCAGCTTGTATCAGAAATGTCTCTGAACAGTGCAGGTCGACAACATGGCATACAAAATAACATTCCTGTAGGGACAGAGGGAGACACTCAATTAGCGAGAGAACACCTAGAAAGGCAATTAGATACTCTCAATAAGTTTGTTCAAACAACGGATACACATTTGAAATTTACACTCCATGAAAAGTTAAACGAGTACTTCGTGCAGATCGTGGACAATGAGACGAATGAGGTAGTGAGAGAAGTGCCGTCTAAAAAAATTCTGGATTTAGCAGCAAAGTTTCAGGAAATGATTGGGATATTGGTTGACGAAAAAAGATAGGGGGAATGGGTAGGATGGTAAGTAATATTCGTTTTGGCGGGTTGGCATCAGGTCTTGATACTGAAAAAATGATTAAGGATTTAATGAATGCGGAACGTGCACCGGTTAATAAACTAAAAAGGAAGAAACAAACAGAGGAATGGAGACGTGATTCCTATCGTGAAATGAACTCGAGCCTGTTGGAATTCCAAAAATCCTTAGATAACTTGCGTTTTGCAGCAAATTTCGATAAGAAAAAGGCAGTATCCGACAATGATGCTGCAGTATCAGTTAAAACAACGGGGAAACCAGTACTGAGCAATTACGCAATAAAAGTTAATCAAATGGGAGAAACTGCAGTACCAGCTTCAGCTCAGCTTTCACCTACACTAGCAAATTCATCAACTTTATTTACAAGTGATTTTTCTATCAAGCTTTCTTCTAGTGCGGGAGATACTACTATTAACGTAACGACCTCTGACACAATTGATAGTATGATTCGAAAAATAAATCAATCTACTACTGGGATAAAAGCTACCTATTTTAACAACAAGCTTGTTCTCAATAATAATGATGGTACTACTTTTAATTTGGAAGTCACCAATGGGAATGCCTCAGAGATTGGTTTAGGCGGGGTGGGCAGTACAAAAGCGGCTACTCCTGGAACACCCGGTACGGATACTGAAGTAGAAATTAATGGTGTAGTTCATACATTTAAGGGAAACACGTTTACTTATGATGGTATGGAAATTACCGTTAAACAAAAAACCACAGGCACAGTTGGTGTGAATGTAACACAAGATGAGGAAGCGGTATTCAATGGTATTAAAAACTTTATCACAAAATATAATGAGGTATTGGATAAAGTAAATTCAAAGACCTCTGAAAAGAAAAACCGTGGGTATGAACCCCTCCTTGACGAAGATCGTGAAAAGCTTCCTGAAAAGACAGCTGATAAGCTAGAAGAAATGGCTAAGAGTGGAATTCTACAACGTGATTCTATTCTTACGAGCGGTCTGGATGCCTTGCGGTTTGCTTTGACTAATCCTCTAAAGGGTGCTGACCCTAAATTTGATACGTTGAGTGAAATAGGAATAACAGGGGCACCCAATAGCAAATATGCGTATTTAGATAAAGGAAAACTGTATATTGACGAAGCAAAATTACGAGATGCAATAAATAAAAATGGTGATAAAGTAGTACAATTGTTTACACAGTACAGTAGCACAAAAGATCCGAAGGAAACTGGTCTCGCTCAGAGATTATATGATGAACTCGACAAGAGCATTAAACTAATTTCAGCTAAGGCAGGAAATACAACACTTGCTGTTGACGATAGTGTAATTGGGAAAAGTATTACCCAAATAACCAAAGATATTGATAGGTGGGAAGATCGTTTAGTTGAAATAGAAAATCGACATTGGAAGAAGTTCACAGCCATGGAGAAGGCTTTATCAAAATATAATTCGCAGAACTCATGGTTCGCAAATATGTCAAGTGGACAGTAAAGAAGGGGAGATGGTTGTGTACCAAAGTGCTGCACAGACCTATCAAAATAACCAAGTTACAACCGCAACTCCGGCAGAATTAACACTCATGTTATATAATGGAGCAATAAAATTTATTAAACAAACACGCACTTCAATCAATAATGGTGATTTGGAAAAAGCTAACGAATATAGCAAGAGAGTACAGGATATCTTGCAAGAATTAATACTAACTTTAAATAAAGAGTATCCGTTGGCTGAACAAATGATGGCGATATATGAATTTATGTTGTCACGATTAGTTGAATCAAATATAAGAAAAGATACGGTCATGCTAGATGAAGTGGAAGAGTTTTTTATCCAATTTCGGGACACGTGGAAGGAAGCTATGTTGATAGCAAAGAAAGAGGCATAGATAGGAGGGGGACGATGTCGGTGACTATCGAAGCCTTAGTGTACGAGCTCCTGAAAGAGACACTAAATTTAAAAGACACGTTAAATAAAAACGAGGTAGAACCAGAAGAGCTAATTACTATTCTTGAAAAAAGAGAAGTAATCATGGACAAATTAACACCCGTTCTTCCGACATTAAATGATGAGCAAAGGAAACACTTAATGCAAGCTGAAGAAGTAAACTCCGGTTTGCTTTCAGACTTGCTAGCTCACCAGAAGCGAATTAGCTCGAAGCTTATTGAAATTAAGCAATTAAAAGCAGCCTCGAATAGTTATCACTATAATAATCCTACAGCTGAATATGGCTTTTTCTTCGATAAGAAAAAATAGAAATTGTGAATGTAATGTAAGGAGCGCTTCCGTTTATTACGGAAGCGTTTTTTTCTATGTATATCTAAAGGAAGAAGACATTGAGACCGATACTAGTAGTAGTGAAATGTTGAGATTAGGAAATAGGTCTCGATATGTAGCGATTAAATAGAAAAACAGTAGTAAAAAATTACTAATGTTTTTTTATATATTTTTTTGGGAGGAAAAATGGATGGGAACAATCATGAAGAAAATTACGATTATGTTGTCCTTGCTTCTCGTTTTTTCTGGTGTTCCGCTTCATTCAGCTTTTGCAGCAGTTAATGATTATGTAACTGTTTCAAAAAGTGTTGATCCAACGTCAGTAACGACTGAGGAAGAAGCAGAAGTCACTCTGAATATTCAGGGTACTCCACCAGTCACTGTTGTTCAGCCTAATGATGTCATACTTATCATTGATAAGTCAGGAAGTATGGCACCTGGAGCTAACAACGGCGAAGATAAAATGAAAGCAGCTAAAGATGCAGCGAAAGGCTTTATTGACTTGATGGATTTAACAAAGCATCAGGTGGGAATTGTGGATTTTAGCTCGTCGAGTTTGACAAAAACTTTCCCATTGACCACAGATGCTTCAGCGGCAAAAGAATATGTTGATACCATTACCGCAAACGGTAGTACTGCCACTGGATATGCGATCGAAAAAGCTATGGCCGAACTAGAGAATCATCGACCAGAAGCAAGGCCCGTTATTGTCATTATGACAGATGGTGATGCAACTGAGCCTCAAAAAAATGCCTACGACTATGCGAAACAGTGGGCACAATCAGCAAAAGATGCTGGGATTACTTTTTATACAATTGCCCTCTTAAAATCTTCGGATAATCCAAATGCTAGTGGTCCCAATCAATTGTTGAAAGAAATGGCGACTACATCGTCTCATCATCACTTCGTGTTAGGTTCTTCAGGCTTGAAGGAAATATACGCAGCGATCGTGAAAGAAATTGGGAT
The DNA here is from genome assembly GCF_013284365.1 of Brevibacillus sp. RS1.1. Classification (NCBI taxonomy): domain Bacteria; kingdom Bacillati; phylum Bacillota; class Bacilli; order Caryophanales; family Paenibacillaceae; genus Brevibacillus; species Brevibacillus sp. RS1.1. The sequence goes on along the minus strand of NZ_JABSVA010000004.1, from coordinate 58,206 downwards.
GGCATCTGCGTACGATGTTGTGCTAAACGATATCGTATCACCAGACTTTGAAATTGTACCAGGGTCCTACGATAATAATATTCCCAAACCAACTGTAAAAGGGAATACATTAACATGGGAATTTACTGAGTTAAAGAATAATACTCTTACCTTCAAATACAAGATAAAGCCAAAGGATCCTAATAAAGTTGGTATCTTATCCATTTCGACGAATGATGCAATGGTTTCCTATAAAGACTATGCTGGCGCATCTCGTACAAAATCAATACCAAATGTAACTCTTCAAGTGAAGTATCCAGCACCAGCAATTACTTCTATTGAAAAGAATGTTGGACACCCAGATGGTGGGGAAACTGTAACTATCACAGGTAAGCATTTTAGAACAGGAGCAACTGTGAATTTTGGTGCAGTTGCAGCAAAAAATGTTCAAATCTTGAGTTCAGATAAAATAGTGGTTACTACCCCGCCAGGTCCCCAAGGGAATGTAGCCGTAACTGTTTTGAATACAGATGGTCAAAAAGGCTCAGGACAATATCAATACAAGGCAGATCCTAAAGTAACCACTATTCAACCGGCACATGGCCCATTAAGTGGCGGTACATTGATTTTTATCAATGGTAATTATTTTATGAATGGGATGAAAGTTAAGTTTGGAGATAAAGAGGTTCAATTAGATACGTATGCTGGACCAACTTATATTAAAGTTAAGGCTCCAGCGACTACTGTAGCTGGACCTGTTGATCTTGTGTTTACAAACCCTGACGGGTCTTCGCTTACTGTTCCCGGTGCTTATACTTACGATGCCCCGGTTGTAGAAAAACTGGAAGTAACGAATATTACACCTAACACTGGTGAATTAGCAGGTGGAGAGTTTGTTTTCCTGGATGGGAAAAAATTTGCCCAGGGAGTAAAGGTCTATTTTGGAGGAGTAGAAGCCGCACTATCTAGTTATTACTCAGATGCCCGTATAAAAGTAAAAGTACCGGCAGCAACAACTCCGGGTCCTGTTGAAGTAAAAGTCATTAATCCGGATGGAGAAAATATTTCTATAAAGGATGGCTATACTTATAAGCCCGCTCCAGAGCTCCCTGCCCCAGAAATTACAAAAATTACACCTAATACTGGTCTAAAGGCCGGCGGAGATAATGTCACGATTGAAGGCAAAAATTTTGTTCAAGGTATTAAAGTATACTTTGGGTCTAACGAAGCAGTAGTTAAAAGTTTTGCTTCAAGCACGAAAATAACCGTAACTTCTCCGTCAGTAGCCGCTGCTGGAGAAGTAGAAGTGAAAGTTGTCAACCCGGATAATAAAGAGGCAATATTAGCTTCAGGTTTTAAATACTTAGATGCTCCACCGATTCTCCCGCCAACTATTAAAACTATTTCACCTGACAATGGTCCTTTGATTGGTGGAACATTTGTATATATAGATGGTACGGAGTTCGTCCAAGGATCGAAAGTGTATTTTGGTAAGGTAGAGGTTCCAGTAGGTGCTTATTATTCTAAAGAACGAATCCGAGTTACCGCTCCGGCTGCCAGTGAAGCAGGCCCTGTAGATGTTAAAATCGTAAATCCAGATGGCGGGGAAGGTACTAAAAATGCAGGCTATACTTATAATGCACCACCACCTGCACCTGCACCAGTAATCACCACAATCACGCCTAATAGTGATTTGTTAACTGGTGGTACACCGGTTTATATTGACGGCCAGAACTTCGTTCAAGGATTAAAAGTTTATTTCGGTAGCACTGAAGTTCCAGTAAACGTTTTTTACAGTAATACTCGGATTAAAGTTACTTCTCCTTCTTCTTCAGTAGAAGGTCCTGTTGATGTGAAGTTTGTCAACCCGGATGGTAAGGAAGGAATAAAAGCTGCTGGTTTTACTTTTATGAAACCACCGCCGCAAGTCGTGGAAATCACCAAAATTTCTCCAGATAAAGGTAATGCTAGCGGAGGCGGATTCGTCTATTTGGATGGTTCGAACTTTAAGCAAGATGCAATGGTGAAATTTGGATCAAACGCAGTGAAGATAGATTATTTCTACAGTGCTTCTCGCGTCCGAGTAAAAGCTCCGTCGTCTAATGGATATGAAGGTCCTGTTGACGTTACTGTTACAAATGGAGATGGACAAAGTTTTACTGTTTCAAATGGTTACACGTATGAAATTCCAGCACCACAAATAACTGGTATTACTCCAAAGAATGGTCCGATGGCTGGAGGAACATTTGTATATATTGATGGTATAAACTTCAGTCCCAATATGACTCTCACAATCGATGGGAAATCAGTTCCTGTTGGAGTTTATTATAGTGATACCCGTATTAGGATAACTACTCCTGCAAGTTCTACTTCAGGTGCAGTGCCAATTGTTATCACAATGCCAAATGGAGCGACAGCATCAACAACATTTACGTATGATGCTCCGCCTCCGACACCTGCTCCAGTTATTACAAAGATTACCCCAACAAGTGGTCCTGTCACTGGAGGAACCTATATATATGTTGATGGAACCGGGTTTATTAATGGATTAAAAGTATACATGAATGACATTGAAATACCAGTTTCTTATTTCTACAGCGATGTCCGAATCAGATTAGTATCACCTCCTGGTAATAGTCCGGGTACGGTCCCTATTAAATTTGTTAACCCAGACGGTAAAGAGAGCAATACGATTAATTTCGAGTACAAATAGTAAGCCAAGTGAAAAGTCGCCAGATCATTTTCTGGCGATTTTTTCTTAGTGCGCCCAGCATGGGCGATAGCTCTAGGGTGAAAGTCCAAAACGGGGGGTGGCTGTACCAATCCTTAGCCCAGTCCACTGCGAGGTGGAATCTGAAGGAAGCCAGCGGCAAAGTCCCGACCTGAGGTACACGAATCTAATTTGAGGTTGCTGTACTTGGACGAGTTTGCTAAACAAATCGAAGTCAAGGGGTATAGCAGTAAATTAGGCAGGTACATGGTATGGAAGTTATCGTTCTTACTTGGTGTTGGTAACCGTCTCTGTAAGGAGTCGCTGAACATTAAGTAAACATATCCACTAATCACTTTCGTGATGATACGGTGAAGCAAGGACCCGATATCGAGAACTTCTGTCTCTGGGTTTATCGCACGTCCAAGCAATAGAAATTATAAACACCCGAAAGGGTGAATGGAGTACCGCAAAGACTCCTCAAATACACAAAGCCCTCGGAGTTGCATATTGGCAACAACAAGGGCTGAAAAGCTTAGTACAACGATATTCTGTCACTCGTCAAGCTTAATGAACCGCAGTATACCGAACAGTACGTACAGTGGTGTGAGAGGACGGGAGTCAGTCACTCCCTCCTACTCGATCCACTTATGCACGAATATCGATCGTTTTTCCAAGAGATGGATGACTTGCCTGAGCCGCTTGAACATTTTGCTGCGTCTTAGCAAAACCCTCCAACATCATTAAAGATTGCGCCTGCGCAGTCTCCTGCACTTGCTTCGTCAAACTAATAGTAACGGCTTGTTTTAATTGTACGGCATTCACAGATGATCACCTCTTTGCTAGAATTACTTTCTATATCATTATCGACATTTTTTATACCAAGCTTCACTATAACCATGACTCTATTCTCTCATCTTTTTTCCACCATCTGCTATACTTTAAGAACAACTTGCTGAAAAACTAGGAAGGTGAATCACTTTTGTCCACAAAACGTCGCTCACTCGTCTTAATCGGAGCCGTCCTCCTCATCTTCATACACGCGGTCTACCTAAACGGAACCTTATCGGACCTCCTCAACGTAACCGCCGTCGAGCTAGTCGCGCTCTCCGTAGTCATGTCCTACGCAGTCAAACGTAAGCATCTCGACTTGAAAAAAATCTGGCGCCTGCTCATCCATGGCCGACAAAGCAACGTTGAGGAAACGATCAAGCGCTTCTACTACTACGCGCTCGTCCAGAAGGAACAGGGCTATATCGCGCTCGAAAAGGAGCTGCAACAAGAACCCGATTCGTTTATCCAGCGAGGATGCTTACTGGCGGTTGAGGGTGTTCCCGAAGAAGAGCTGCGTCTGATCCTGGAGAACGAGCTAAAGGGCGAGCAGTATCGCTACCAACAATCAGCAGGGTTCTTCCGTCTGATCAGCTTGCTGGCACCGGGGATGGGGCTGGTCGGTACGCTCTTGGGGATGACGGGTGTACTGAAGTCGCTCGAAGACATGGCCTTGACCGGACATAGCCTGAGCGCAGCGGTCGTGGCGACGTTGTATGGCGCGCTCTTGGCGAACTTGTTCGCGTTGCCATGCTACTACCGCCTGATGGATCTGTACGACCGGGAAATGTTTGAAAAGCGTCTTTTCATCGAAGGCTGTGTTGGTCTCCAGCGCATGGAGACACCACGCTTGTTGTTTGAAAAGCTGAACTCCTTCTTGCCAGGTGACCAAAAGCTGGTGCTGATTAAAGAAGCAGGCAGCATGAAGGGCACGATTGAAAGGCAGGACCGCTATGCATGACGACCGGTTATACGACGAAAAAGAGCTAGAAAAAAGCTGGCTGCTTAGCTACAGTGACCTGATTACACTGTTGTTCGTGATCGTGATTATTATTGCGGCGACACAGACGAAGAGCATTCAGTCACAAAAGGAAGATGTCCAAAAGGAAAAAGCGAGCTTGGAGAAGGTGCATGAGAGTCTCGACCTGCTCAACCTGCAAAAGCTGGAGTTGCAGCGCGAGGTCTACCAATTGGAGGCTCGCCAGAAGGAGCTCAAGGGTGAAAAAGTAAAAGAAGGCTCCGAAGACACCGTAAACGTGCCGAAGCGGCCGATGGGCCTGTCTGACTCGAGTGAGCGCGATATGGAGACGGTACGCAACCAGCTATCCTCCGCTTTGGCTGAGCTGAATCTCGACTACGAGGAGACCGAAGAAGGCTTGCGTATCCGTTTGCCGGAAACGATCTTGTTTACGAGTGGTTCGGCAGACCTACAGGCCCAAGGGAAGCAAGTCGTCGGGACGGTAGCAGGGGTTTTGAAGCGTTTTGAGCACAAGGTGCGAATCGAGGGCTATACAGATGATGTGCCGATATCTCGCAGCTCCTTCCAATCCAACTGGGAGCTATCCTCGGCGCGCGCGATCTCTGTCATGCGTGAAATGGTGGATGCTAACTCCTTACCAGCGTCTCGCTTTACAGTGGCTGGCTTGGGCGAGTACAAACCGCTTGTGGATAACTCCAACGCGGAGAACCGTGCGAAGAATCGCCGGGTAGAGATCGTGATTTTGGGGGAAAAATAACAATTCATTATTTTCAGATAAAAGCAGGATTTTTATATGCAGGATAGAACTATATCCCGTATATATGAATCCTGTTTTTTTGCTGCTAGATATACTTATTTTCCCATTTCGTTCCCCTTACTTTCGTACTAAAGTGGCAGAATATACAGGAAAATAGTTATGCCCAGCTTGTGCACAATGGTATGTGGATAATGTGGATAACTCTGTGGAGAACGCAAAAAATCCGTAATTTCCATGTGGACATTGCTGGGGACAAAATGAGTAGATAGAGAGACACAAGGGGGATTCGAGATGCGTATCGGGACAAATTGGTTCAAATCGCTCGCGTTGGTCGTCGGTGTGGGGATGCTCCTCGCAGGCTGTGGATCGGGTGGTCAGCAAACGTCCGGTAGTGGCGGAGCGAGTGGTAGTTCAGGTGACAAGGTGTACGTAGTGGGTACAGATGCGGCATATCCACCGTTCCAAATGCTTGAGGCTGACAAGATTAGTGGCCATGACATCGATGTAATGAACGCGATCGCAGAAGCTGGCGGATTCAAGATCGAGTGGAAAAACACCGGGTGGGACCCGCTTTTTGATGGGCTGGACAAAGGGACGGTTGATATTGGGATCTCGTCTATCACGATCACGGAGAAGCGCAAGGAGAAATACGATTTTTCGGACTCATACTTTGAAGCGAATCAACTCATTCTGGTAGCGGAAGATTCTCCAGTGACGAAGCTGGCAGATTTGAAAGGCAAGAAGATCGGTGTTCAAGCTGCGACCACGGGTGAAGAAGTGGTCAAAAAAGCGTTTGGAGATACGTATGAAGGCTTGAAGGGCTATGATGATATGCCATCTTCCGTCGATGACTTCTTTAATGGTCGAGTCGATGCAGTAATTGGCGACAATGGCGTTTTATCATACTACGTGAATAAAGTAAAAGATAAGAAGTTTAAGCTGATAAAAGATGATTCCTTTGAAAAGGAATTTTACGGAATTATCGTGAAAAAGGGCAATGCCGATGCGATTAACAAAATCAACGACGGATTGAAAAAGATAAAAGAAAATGGAAAGCTGCAGGAAATTTACACCCAGTACTTTGGCAATAAGTAGGCAGCAAAATGGCCGGGTGCGTCTTTCGACGTAGCCGGCGTTTGTTCGCAGCCGGCGTTTGTTCGCAGCTTGGCTTGCTGACAGGAAGAAGGGAGGATGAGCCATTGGACTGGAGTGTCATCTACGACTACCGTGAACTGTTTATCCGAGGCATCATGAATACGATTTTACTAACGGCAGTGGCTACGGTTTGCGGAACATTTTTGGGGTTGTTCATCAGCTTGGGCAAAATGTCCTCCAAGCGAATCTTGCGTTGGACCTGTTCGATTTACGTAGAGCTGTTTCGGGGAACTCCGATGCTGGTCCAAATTTTGCTGATTCATTTTGCGGTGATTCCGTCTATTTGGGGTATTCTGTATCCGGGAGTGAGCAGCCCGGAAGCGATTTATTCAGGCTTCGTCGCGCTTTCACTCAATGCGGCTGCCTATATGGCGGAAATCTTTCGGGCCGGCATCCAATCAATTGATCCGGGGCAAATGGAAGCAGCACGATCACTTGGCATGAACAAGGGCCTTGCGATGCGCCAAATTATACTTCCCCAAGCGTTTACACGAATGCTGCCCGCGATCGGAAATGAGTTTATTGCACTTTTGAAAGATTCATCTCTTCTGGCAGTAATTGCGACACCAGAATTAAACTACGCAGCCATGAACGTGGCGAAAAGTACATTTGAGCGCTACCCCCCATATTTAACGGAGGCGGCGGTTTACCTGGTGCTTACGTTGTTCTTGTCCCGTGTAGTCGTGAGAGGACTAGAGAAAAAATATTCCACGCGGTAGTGAGTGAGCCTGTGAAGACGAAACAATAGCAAAATCCCCCTGATTCCTTAATCGGACAGGGGGATTCTTTTTTTCTGCGTGTTTAACTGATCATTCTTTGAATGCGTAGCGAACGCTGGAGTCTCAGGTCTATAAATTCATTCCCTCTACGAACGAGAGGGCGCATAGGCTCATCAGTATGAATCATAATGATTTCGACGTGGTCGCCATTGTTCAAAAGCGCATGGGAGCCGACGTAAAGTAAGATAATGTAGTGGATAAAACGAGACACAATCATCGGATTTAATTGGCCTGTACAAGCTGACTCCCACAGAATATTCGCGGCTTCAAAGGGAGAGGTTCCCTTCCGATACACGCGATCTGTGCATATCGCATCAAATGTGTCTGCGACACTGATGATTTGGCATTCAAAAGGGATGCCATCTTTTTTTTGTCCGAGAGGATATCCACTTCCATCCCAGCGTTCGTGGTGCATCAGGGCGCACTGTGCCAGCAAGTTGTCGGCATCGTCCATGGTGCGCAGAAGCTCGTAACCGTATACGGTATGCTTTTTCATTATCGTATACTCTTCGTCTGTCAAACGCTCTGGCTTGGATAGCAGTTCATCGGGAATTTTCATCTTGCCGATGTCATGGAGAAGACCTGCAAGGCCCAAAAAATGAACATCACGTTGCGGCAATCCTATGATTTTTCCGATTAAAGCTGCCACGATACCTACATGCAGGGAGTGGCGATACGTATAGCTTTCTGTTCCTTCATTCAAATAAATGAAGCGCAGAAATCTCATGTGATGAAGAACTTGATCGAGCATAGGGTGAACAGCGTCGCTAAATTGTTGCAGTTTGGGAGTACCCCCATTTGCGAGCTGGTTAAATAAATACTCGGTTTTTTGTACGGCCACCATATAGGCCTTTGCAGCCTCCGACTCACTCCAATGAAGGAGAGGAAAGGGCATTTCGGGTGCTTCCGAGTCTGTAGTAACGTGTACGGCTTCTACCTGGTGGGCCTCTAGTAGTCGTATATCACTAAGATGAAGGATTGCACCAGCGGGTAGTAAAAGCAGCCCGTATTCATTGTAAACGTCTTGAGCGAGCGTTGTTCCGATAAGTGAATGGGAAGGTTTTACCTCTGCCATGAGGACTCCTCCAGTGCGATGTACGACCGCGATATAGGATGGGATGATTACGTGTCCTATTATAGCATAGGGAATCTAGTAAGTATTGGTAAAATAATGTCGGATATTGATGGTTTGTAAAAGATTTGCAAAGATTTTTTTAAGCTGAGTGGAAGGATTATTTACAGAGGTGGCGAATACGTATGTATAGACGGAAGGAGGTTGGAACCATGAAATTTAACATTCGTGGAGAAAACATTCAAGTCACCGCTGCACTTAGAGAATATGTCGAAAAGAAAGTCGGCCGTCTGGAAAAATATTTTGAAACTCCACAGCCTACAGAAGTACAAGTCACCATGCATGTACACAGAGGAGAAGGCACGATCGAGGTAACGATCCCGTTGAGTGGGGTGATTATCCGAGCGGAGGAAACGCACGAAGATATGTATGCTGCTATCGATCTGGTAGTAGAAAAGCTGGAACGTCAGATTCGCAAACACAAAACGAAGCTGATGAGGAAACTTCGAGTGGATTCGACTGGAAGAATCGCACAGCGTGAGAGTCAGCCAGTAGCAGTCATGATCCCGGATGTGGATGAGGAGGATATCGACATCGATATCGTTCGAACCAAACGCTTCGATCTGAAGCCGATGGATGCACAGGAAGCGGTCATGCAGATGGATATGCTGGGACACAGCTTCTTCGTTTTCCAAAACAGTGACACCAATGACGTCAGTGTGGTGTATCGCCGCAATGATGGGCGTTATGGATTGATTGAACCAAAATAACGAAACTTTACACATTCTCATTCGTATAAGACTAGGGAGTTGCTATTGGCAACTCCCTTTACTTGTGTAGAGGATGCTCTATTTGATAAAATATCTTTTTAGAAAGTATTATTTTCGTAGAATCGGTATCCTTTTTTATTATTGGACTCATGCCGGCTTGTGCATTTTTGTTTGGCAGTATATGGAAGGGGTGTCCTCATGCTAGGACTCGTTAAAAAGATATTCGGCGATAGCAATGAACGTGAAGTAAAGAAAATGTTTAAGCGTGTAGAAAGTATCAACGCACTGGAACCAACGATTAAGGCACTCTCGGATGACCAATTGCGGGAGAAGACAGCTGAGTTTAAGGCTCGCTTGGCAAATGGAGAAGAGCTGGACAAAATTTTGAATGAAGCGTTTGCCGTTGTACGTGAAGCGTCGATCCGTGTACTGGGCATGCGTCACTTCGACGTCCAGATGATTGGTGGTATGGTGCTTCAGGAAGGTCGTATCTCCGAGATGAAGACGGGGGAAGGTAAAACGCTGGTTGCGACACTGGCGACATACCTGAATGCCTTGATGGGAAAAGGCGTCCACGTCGTTACCGTGAACGAATACTTGGCTGAGCGTGACTCGAGCATCATGGGTAAACTGTATAACTTCCTCGGGCTGACAGTTGGTTTGAACAAGAATGGACTGAACCCAGAAGAAAAGCGGGAAGCATACGCATGTGATATTACGTATGGTACGAACAATGAGTTTGGCTTCGATTACTTGCGTGACAATATGGTTCTGTACAAGGAACAAATGGTGCAACGTCCACTCTTCTTCGCTATCATCGACGAGGTGGACAGCATTTTGATTGACGAAGCACGTACGCCGTTGATCATCTCCGGTTCTGCTAACAAATCGACAGAGCTGTATTACATCTGCTCGCATTTTGTGAAGCGCTTGGAAGAAGAAAAAGATTTCACAATCGATGAGAAGCTGAAAATCGTCAACCTCACAGATGATGGCGTAAGCAAAGTCGAACAGGCATTCAACATCGACAACCTGTACGATACGGCACATATCACGTTGAACCACCACATTACGGCGGCGTTGAAAGCACAAGTGCTGTTCAAGCGCGATGTCGATTATGTGGTGCAGGAAGGCGAAGTGGTGATCGTCGATGAGTTCACCGGCCGTCTGATGGTTGGACGTCGTTACAGCGATGGCTTGCATCAAGCGATTGAAGCCAAAGAAGGTCTGCGTGTTCAGAGCGAGAGCATGACACTGGCGACCATTACCTTGCAAAACTACTTCCGTATGTATGAGAAGCTGGCGGGTATGACAGGTACAGCGAAGACGGAAGAAGAAGAGTTCAAAAAGATTTACGGTCTCGATGTTGTGGTTATTCCAACGAATAAGCCAGTACAGCGTGTCGATTCACCTGACCTTGTTTTCAAAACAGAGGCGGCTAAATATCGTGCGGTTGTAAACGACATTGTGGAGCGTCACAAAAAGGGCCAACCGATCCTGGTAGGTACCATTTCCATCGAAAACTCGGAGCGCTTGTCCCAAATGCTGAAGCAAAAAGGCGTACCGCATAATGTATTGAACGCGAAGCAGCATGAGCGCGAGGCAGAAATTGTTGCACGTGCAGGTGTGTACGGAGCGGTTACCATTGCCACAAACATGGCGGGTCGTGGTACGGACATTCAGCTTGGCGAAGGTGTTGCGGACCTAGGCGGTCTTCATATTATCGGTACAGAACGCCACGAGAGCCGTCGGATTGACAATCAGCTGCGCGGTCGTGCCGGTCGTCAGGGGGACCCGGGTTCATCCCAGTTCTTCCTCTCGATGCAAGATGAGCTCATGCGTCGTTTCGGTGCGGACAATATCATGAATATGATGGATCGTTTGGGTATGGAAGAGGATATGCCGATCGAGAGCCGCCTGGTTACTCGTGCGGTAGAATCCGCGCAGAAGCGTGTAGAGGGATCGAACTTCGATGCACGTAAAGGCGTTCTCCAGTACGACGACGTGATGAATCAGCAGCGTCTGGTTGTCTACAAACAGCGTAAAGACATCCTGGAACACGAAAACCTCAGCGATGTTGCTTTGAATATGATCTACGCAGTGATGGAGCGCGCAGTGTCTCTGCATTGTCCAAAAGAAGAGGTACCAGAGGATTGGGATCTGCAAGCATTGGCCGATGCTGCCAACAATGGATTCCTCTATGAAGAAACGATTACGGCTAAAATGCTGAAAGGCATGGAAGCAGAGGAAATTCTCGAGCTGTTGAAAGCAGAAGTTGATAAGCAGTACAAACAGCGTGAAGAAGAAATCGGCGAATCGATTCGCGAGTTTGAAAAAGTCGTTATTCTGCGTGCTGTCGACAGCAAGTGGATGGATCACATCGATGCAATGGATCAGTTGCGTCAAGGGATTCACCTGCGCGCCTACGCACAAAACGATCCGCTTCGTGAGTACCAGTTCGAAGGATACGAAATGTATCAAGGTATGCTGGCTGCTGTTCAAGAAGAAGTCGCTATGTATATCATGAAGGCCGAAGTTAGCCAAAACCTGGAGCGTCAAGATGTCATTCGCGGTCAAGGATTCGATCCGGACAACTTGCAAACCTCCGGACCATCCGATCGTCCAGATCCGGAGACCTCCGGTGATGCTGATCCGAAAAACCGTGCACAGCGTCGCGCTCAGGAGCAAGAACGCAAACGCCAAAATAAGAAACAATAAGCAATAACAGAACATTCTTCTCGTATCGGCAAATTCGGTACGAGGGGAATGTTTTTTTCTTGCCCATTCCTAATGCCTTGACAGTATTCGTCCTCATCTATTCTTCCTCGTCTGATATTAACGATCTATTTGTCTAACACTGGTAAATGTGATCGAACGATTCAGGTGGTAATTATCTGAAAAATAAATAGAATCGTAAGTACAACACTTTTACCAAAAATTCACGAAGACGGGGGAATGAACAAATGAGAACGTCAGTGAACGTGATGGGGATACAAACGAAGAATACGATGGAGCGCATTTCCGTTACTTTAAAAGCAGTCCTAAAGACAGGAAAAGAAAATAAAAAAGTACAGCTCATTGAAAAGGAGGAGGGAATCGAATTACCGAGAGTCATCTCAGCGCAAGACCCGGTCTTTGAGGACAAGCGACTGATGGAGGAAATTCCGGAGCCGAATTGGAATGAGGCCTTGATCGCACCGCCGAGTGGAATGGTGGATCGAACGCGTGAAAGTCCGCTAGCCAAAACCTATCGAAAAACACACAACTGGAAGCGACAAGCTATCATCAAGCAAGCATACCAGCAAAAAGCAAGTGAAGCTCGGCGTACCCATCTCAATCTGGTTGCTGCACCACAGGCGGAAAATAAACAACCACATGAAATCCGAGACCTGAGATCCTCGCCATCACCACCGGTGGTAACGTAAAAAAGGTAGCGGCGAAGTCCCTTTTCTAAACGTGACAAGCTGCCGTATTTGCGCATCCGGCAAATTACGTTACAATAAAACATAGCTTACGTAAAGAGAAGGTGATTCGCAACATGGCATTAATCGATATTGCGGACATCAAACAAGAGATGTCTAGCATGGCTAAGCGTTTAGCGGATATCAGGGGGTCTCTTTGACCTCCCAGTAAAACAGGAACGAATTGGTGAACTGGAAGAGCGCATGCTGGCACCCGATTTTTGGGATGACAACGATGCAGCGCAGAAGACAATCAGTGAACTGAATGCAATCAAAAGCCTCGTGGAGACGATGGCCAAGCTGGATTCCCAGTACGAGGATCTCCAGGTAATGTTGGAACTCGTCATCGAAGAAGGGGATTCCTCCCTCATTCCAGATCTGTATGACAGTACGCAGGAGCTGCGGAAGTCATTTGAGAGCTTTGAGCTGGAATTGCTTTTGAGTGATGAATACGACAAAAACAACGCCATTCTGGAGCTGCATCCGGGAGCGGGTGGTACGGAGTCCCAGGATTGGGCGTCCATGCTTCTACGTATGTATACGCGTTGGGGGGATGCCAAGGGCTTCAAGGTCGAAACATTGGACTATTTGCCTGGCGATGAAGCCGGTGTAAAAAGTGTCACTCTCCTGATTAAGGGCTACAATGCGTATGGCTACCTCAAATCAGAAAAAGGGGTTCATCGTCTTGTGCGGATATCTCCGTTTGATGCCTCTGGACGTCGACACACATCGTTTGTGTCTTGCAACGTCCTGCCGGAGATCGAAGACGATAACGTGGTAGACATACGTACTGAGGACCTGAAAGTCGATACGTATCGTTCCAGTGGTGCGGGTGGTCAGCATATCAACACGACTGACTCCGCTGTAAGGATTACTCACTTGCCTTCTGGAATTGTGGTGACGTGTCAAACAGAACGCTCCCAGATTAAAAACCGAGAGCGTGCGATGAAGATGCTGACGGCACGACTGTTTGAGAAGAAACGGGAAGAACAAGAGAAAACGTTGGCCGCGATTCAAGGTGAACAAAAAGATATTGCATGGGGCAGCCAAATACGTTCCTATGTCTTCCACCCATACAGTCTGGTAAAAGACCACCGGACGAATATGGAGGTAGGGAACGTTCAAGCAGTCATGGATGGTGAAATTGATTCGTTTATCGATGCCTATCTGCGCGCGCAGATTAATCGTTAAACGAAACAGTAGGCTTCAAGGCTTTTGGTATGGAGATCGATACGGTGGTTCCTTTGCCGACATCGCTGGCGATGTTGATGGTACCGCCGTGATCGCGAATAATTTTTGTGCTTACCATTAACCCCAGGCCAGTTCCTGTTTCTTTTGTACTATAAAAAAGCTCTCCTAATCGGGGAAGTAGCTCGGCAGGGATGCCTTGTCCTTGATCGCTGATTCGGATGATCACATCAGAAGGGCGCTCTACAACCTTGATTGTGAGATTTCCACCTAACGGCATGGCTTCCATGCCGTTTTTTATGATGTTTATGAAGACTTGCTTGATTTGATATTCTTCACACAATATGAGGGACGTGACCTGCGGAAAATCAGTGAGAATGGATACATTTTTAAGAAGTGCCTGCGGCTCCAAAAGCTTAATGACAGACGAAAGCAATGGCAAAAGGCCGTTGGGAGCAAATCGCAACGTTTGCGGCTTGGCCATTATTAAAAGCTCACTGGTAATCGAAGTAATCCGGTCGATTTCGGATCGCATAATTTGCAGGTATTGCTGATTGGCGAACTCGTCCCCTTCCATGAGTTGAATAAACCCTTTCAAGGCCGTAAGCGGATTGCGAATTTCATGGGCGATACCTGCGGCAAGCTCTCCTAAAACGGAAAGCTTGTCAGAGTAACGAAGCAATTCTTCTGATTGCCGACGTTCTGTAATATCACGTGCCACAAAAACCGTGCTGAGAATATGACCGTTTGAACAAACGTCAGGTGTCCCCTTCACATCAAACAGCAACATTCTACCGTCTGGGTGCAGGTAATGGTACTCGGCGTCGAGCGTGGTCTTCTGCTTCAACATTTGAGCAAAATCGCTCTTGGCGTTGGTTACTTGTTCAGGATGAATCAAGATCGAAAAATGCTGGTTGATCACTTGATCAATCGTGAGACCAGTTACCGCCTGAACAGAAGGGGAAGCGTAGGTAATCATTCCGTCCACATTTACAATAAAAATCAAATCCATAATGTTTTCGGATATTAACCGAAAGTTCTCTTGCATCTGATGAAGAACCTCTTCCATTTCCATCTGCTGCGTGATGTTTCTGGCAATGGAATAACGGCTGATGATTTCGCCGTTTTGAAAAATGGGAAAGCTGGAAGCGATAATATCCACAACCTGCCCGTTTTTATGGAGCAACTGATAATGCTTATTTTTTCTGATTCCTGTGGAGAGGATTTGTTGTTGTTTCTTACTATCAAGACCCTCAGTAGAAGCGAGGATTTCCCAAATTTGCATACGCAGCAATTCTTGAGAGGTGAATCCTACCAATGCTTCACCAGCAGCGTTTACGCCTGTGAATCTGCCCTGCATGTCGAACATGAAAACAGCGTCAGGATTGTTGTGGAAGAGAGATGTATATAACTGTATCTGCGTGTCCATACCTATCCGCCTCTCTGTTGCTACTTGCTACCTTTGAATCGTTCGCTGTAGAAAGGAAAAATCCTACTAGACCAAAGTCCGTATTCATAATTATGTTATACTTCAGAAAAGAACAAGGTCATGAAAAAGGAGAGAAACCGTCATGTTGTATGTCGCATTTTTGCCAATCGTGAATCAAGAGTTGAATGCTCAAGTAAGACCTGCGCATCTTTCGTATATCAATGATTTGTACAAGCAGGGAAAAGTGGTCATGGCAGGACCCTTTACAGATAAGCTTGGCGGATTGGTCATTTACAAAGCGGATTCTCTGGAAGAAGCCCGCAAATTAGCTGAGGCTGATCCAGTTGTTGTGGAAGGCGCGCGGACGTTGGAGTTACGTGAATGGAGTCCGCTGGAATTTCCTTTGTCCTAAATGGCTGTAGTAAGAATGAGAAGTGGTAGTTGGAGGCATACTTAGCGAAGAAATCCGAATAAAGGAGGGAACAGCCTTGAAACGTATTCCACTCGTTTTGACAGCGGCTGTACTCGCATTCTCGCTAAGTGCCTGTGGTACCAGCAAGCAAACACAGCCGCCAGCACAACAACCAGCACAACAACCTGCGACAGAAACGCCGGCAGGTGAAAAACCGGCGACAGAAACACCAGCACCTTCGACGACACCATCCGGCAGCTATGATGCAGCAACTGCAGAATCCACGTTCAAAAATACTTGTTCAGGCTGCCACGGACAGACGTTGGAAGGGGCAGTTGGACCGAACTTGCAAAAGATCGGTAGCGAGTTGAACAAGGAACAGATCCTGGCCATTTTGGAAAAAGGAAAAGGAGCAATGCCTCCGGGTCTCGTCAAAGGAAAAGATGCAGAAAACATCGCTGCATGGTTAGCGGACAAAAAGTAAACAGGGCAAGAAACCAGCGCTCGAGCAATCGGGCGCTTTTTTCTTTGGACGTAAAAAAGTTTTTCTGTTGTATTCTATATGGATTTTTATTATTATTCATGTATAAAAATACAGATGGGAATAAAGGGGAGAGAGCATGGTTCGGGTCGGGATTGTTGGAGCAACGGGGTATGGTGGCGCGGAGTTGATCCGTCTTTTGGCTGGGCATCCGCATGTTGAGATTGCCAGTTTATATTCAAGTTCATCTGAAGGAGATGGCTTGGAAAAATCGTTTCCACATGTAGCTGGGCTCGGGTTGCCCACATTGTCACCAATTGATGCAGACAGCATGAGCGGTGTGAACGATTTGATCTTCCTTGCTACACCTGCGGGAGTAAGTAGCACGCTGTCCCCCAAGTTGGTCGAAAAAGGCGTGAAGGTTATTGATTTATCCGGGGATTTTCGTCTGGTAAACGGTGCGGTCTACAAAACGTGGTACAAACATGAGCCGGCCCCGTCCCAATGGGTAGAAGCGGCGGTTTATGGTTTAACCGAGTGGAATCAAGAGCAAGTGGCGGGTGCGAGTCTTATCGCGAATCCTGGCTGCTATCCCACTGCTACGCTCCTCGCCTTGCTTCCGCTGATGAAGACAGGTTGGGTACAGTCAAACAGTTGGATCGTCGATGCCAAATCAGGTGTGTCCGGTGCTGGACGTGGAGTATCGCTAGGGGTTCATTACAGCGAGACTAATGAAAGTATTCATGCTTATAAAGTTGCGAGTCATCAGCATACACCAGAGATTGAACAGGAGCTGCAAAAACAGAGCGGGGAAGAGACGCTTGTTCAATTTACGCCGCATCTGGTGCCGATGACGCGCGGGATTTTAGTCACGGCTTACGGACAGCTAACGGCTGATGTCACTCAAGCGCAAATCCAGGAGCTATATGAAGCTACTTATGCGGATAAGCCTTTTGTGCGTGTACGTCCCGCAGGCAGTCACCCACATACGAAAGAAGTTTATGGCTCCAATTACTGCGATATCGCCATCCACGTTGATCAGCGCACGAAGCGTGTGATCTTGCTGTCGGTAATCGATAACATGATGAAGGGCGCAGCAGGTCAAGCTGTACAAAACATGAATGTCATGTTTGATTTGCCTGAGAAAACGGGCTTGCCGCTCGTACCTGTGTACCCGTAGAGGAGGAGAGCAGATGCAAGGAATTGTCGTGATCAAATGTGGCGGAAGCACCATGGATCAGCTGCCTGACTCCTTCTTTCAGGCGATTGCCGGACTGCAGGTGCAAGGACAAGAGATCGTCATCGTCCATGGGGGCGGACCTGCCATTAACAGTATGCTCGATCGAGTTCAGATCACTCCGCAATTTGTGGATGGGCTGCGTGTTACCTGCGAGGACACGCTGCGTGTTGTAGAGATGGTCTTATGCGGCAGTATCAACAAGGCGCTGGTAAAAAGACTGACGCAGGCAGGAGCCAAGGCTTGGGGAGTTAGTGGAATCGATGGTCAGACCCTTTTGGCAACAAAAACGCCGAAGCCACTCGGGTGGGTAGGAGAAATCAAGAAGGCGGATACGACTATTCCGAAAGCGATTCTTGAGCAGGGCTTCGTCCCGGTGATTGCTCCCCTTTCTGTTAGTGAAGATGGCACAGAGACATATAACGTCAATGCGGATGTAGCCGCAGGGGCGATTGCAGCAGCACTTAGCGCCGAAAAACTGATCATGGTGACAGACGTTCCGGGCATTATGCAGCCACAGCCAGACGGAACCAAGGCAGTAGTGTCAGCCACAAGTGCAGAAGAGATACAGGAAATGATTCGGGAAGAAATTATTACTGGCGGAATGATTCCGAAGGTTCAGGCAGCTCTCGACGCTCTCGGACAAGGCGTGGAGCAGGTTGTCATCTGCCGGGGAACCGCTGAAGATCTGCTCGGTGTTTGTGCGGGGCAGGCAGTTGGGACAACAGTCCGTATGAATGTCAATTACGCTTAGGATGAGGAGGGAAATGAATATGCATACAACAACAGCGCCTGTGCATCTCATGAATAACTATGCGAGATGGCCAATCAGTTTGGTAAAAGGACAAGGAAACCAGGTGTGGGATGATCAAGGCAGGCAATATCTCGATTTTACCTCGGGAATTGCCGTGACCTCGTTAGGGCATGTCCCGCCAAAAGTAACGGCTAAGCTCCACGAGCAGCTCGATACGTTGTGGCATTGCTCGAATTTGGTGCATGTTCCTCAGCAAGAGATTTTGGCGGAAAAGCTGAGTCGTCTGTCTGGACTGGATCAGGCTTTTTTCTGCAACAGTGGAGCAGAGGCGAATGAGGGCTTGATCAAGCTCGCCCGTCGCTATGCACAAAAAATAAAAGGGACCGATCGTTACGAAATCATCAGCTTTGAACAGTCTTTTCATGGGCGGACATTGGCCACCCTGACGGCTACTGGGCAGGAAAAGGTGAAGGACGGCTTCGCACCACTGCCGCAAGGATTTGTCACGGTTCCTTACAACGACCTTGATGCGGTCAAGTCAGCCATTACAGACAAGACATGCGCGATCATGCTGGAGCTGGTACAGGGAGAGGGCGGCGTGCATCCGGCAGAAGAGGCGTGGGTGAAGGCGCTGCGTGAATTGTGCGATGCGCACGGATTGCTCCTGTTAATCGATGAGATTCAGACTGGGATTGGCCGCACGGGTACATGGTTTGCCTTCCAGCACTACGACGTGAAGCCAGATGCGATTTCATTGGCAAAAGGCTTGGGAAGTGGTTTTCCGATTGGAGCGGTCGTCGCGACCAAGGAAGTAGCAGAAGCGTTTGCTCCGGGTACGCATGGTACCACTTTTGGCGGGAATCCATTGGCAGCAACTGCTGGGATCGCGACGCTTACGACGATGGAAGAGGAGCAGATCTTGGAGCGGGTAGCTCATATCCATGACGTATTGATCAAAGAGCTGGAAAAGCTCAAGGCGGAGCATCCAGACAAAGTGGTTACGATTCGGGGAAAAGGGCTGCTTCTCGGTGTGGAGCTAACGATTCCTGCTGGTGAGCCGGTTGCGTATGCACGGGAAAAAGGAGTCATTCTGCTGATGGCTGGCCCACAAGTAGTGAGACTCTTGCCTTCGTTTGTAACGACAGACGAGGAAGTAAAGCAGGCCATTACTGTATTAAGCGAGGCACTGTCGCAGGTTTAGATGAAAAAGCAAAGAATGCAACGAGTGGAAGTGGTCAAAAAACTCGTTGCATTTTTATAATCCCAAATGTATATTAATACAAAAGGTTGCATAAATTTTCGGTAAGAGCAATCAGGCCGGTGCCCATTGGAGAGGAGTGGCTTCATAGATGGATAGAGAGAAACAATCGTTAGGAACAGGGTATTTAACGCTGGAGAGCGGCGAGGTTTTTACAGGAAAGCTGTATGGCGCACCCATTAACGGATTCGGAGAAGTGGTTTTTCATACAGGAATGACGGGATACCAAGAGGTGATGACCGACCCTTCCTTTGCAGGGCAAATCGTTACCTTCACGTATCCCTTGATCGGAAACTACGGGATCAACGAAAAGGATTATGAAGCAGCCAAGCCAGCATTGACAGGGATGATTGTCAGCGAGCTATGCACGGAGCCAAGTCATTACGAATCAAACATGACTTTGGCCCAAGCCGCAGAAGCATTTGGATTCCCGATCCTTGCGGGGATTGATACGCGAACGATTACCAAGCGCGTCCGTCAAGACGGTACCGTATTCGGTGTCATTTCCGATCAGCCTATGCAGGTAGAGGAAGTGGTGTCCCTGCGCTACAAGCACGCCAAGAAATCATTAGTTGCCAACGTATCCAGACAACAGGTGGAGCGTTATCCCGGAACAGGGGAGCATGTTGTCTTGATTGACCTCGGCATGAAGCAATCCATTTTGGATGCCCTTCTCCAGCAAGGCTGCCGTGTTACGGTCGTTCCTTTTGATACGAGTTTTGCTCAAATAAATGCTCTCGCACCAGACGGCTTGTTGTTTTCCAATGGGCCTGGCGATCCGGAGCATTTGCTTGCGTATTGCAGCGAATGGCGCAAAGCTGTGGAGCAGTACCCGACATTGGGTATTTGTTTGGGGCATCAAGTATTGGCGCTAATGTACGGCGGCAAGACAGAGAAGCTCGCATACGGTCACCGCGGTAGCAACCATCCGGTCAAGGATCTGATGACTGGCAAAGTATATATGAGTTCACAAAATCACGGGTACGTGGTCAAGGAAGAGTCTCTGGATAAACGCCAGTTAGCGGTTTCCTACCGTAATGTCAATGACGGTTCAGTCGAAGGATTGCGTCACATCAGTCTGCCTGTTTTCAGTGTGCAGTTTCATCCGGAGGCACATCCGGGTCCGAGTGATACATCCCACATTTTCCACCAATTCTTGCAGTCGATGCGCGTAGTAGGAGCGAAGAGATATGCCTAAATTGCCACACATTCATAAAGTATTGGTCATCGGTTCTGGCCCGATCGTCATTGGGCAGGCAGCGGAGTTTGATTATGCAGGCGCACAAGCTTGCCTTTCCCTAAAAGAAGCTGGCGTGCAGGTCGTGCTGGTAAATAACAATCCGGCAACGATCATGACAGATGAACAAGTAGCGGACAAAGTATATCTGGAGCCGCTCACGGTGGAATCCGTGACAGCTATTATCGCAAAAGAGCGTCCCGATGGTCTCTTGCCTACATTAGGCGGCCAAACGGGACTTAATCTTGCTGTTTCGCTGGCAGAAGCGGGCGTGCTGGAAAAGTATAGCGTGGAGCTGCTGGGTACGCCACTGGCTGCCATTCAAAACGGGGAAGACCGTGAGCTGTTCAAGCAATTGATGCAACAAATCGGAGAGCCTGTTCCAGAGAGCGATACAGTCGAATCTGTAGAGGCAGCAATCGAGTTTGCGAACGCTATCGGCTATCCAGTGATTGTCCGTCCTGCTTATACACTCGGAGGAGCAGGTGGCGGGATCGCAGGGGATGAAGCATCCTTGCGAAAGGTTGCAGCCGGTGGGATTGCAGCTAGCCCAATCGGTCAGGTACTGATTGAGCGCAGCGTAAAAGGCTGGAAGGAAATCGAATACGAGGTCATGCGGGACGCAAATGATACCTGCATAATCGTGTGCAATATGGAAAATTTGGACCCGGTAGGTATTCATACGGGAGACAGTATTGTCGTTGCGCCTTCTCAGACGCTGACAGATCGTCAGTACCAAATGCTGCGCAGCGTATCAACGAAAGTGATTCGTTCGCTTGGGGTAGTTGGCGGTTGCAATATTCAATTTGCGCTCGATCCGCATTCTGATCGGTATGTGCTGATCGAAGTAAATCCTCGTGTCAGTCGATCCAGTGCGTTGGCGTCCAAAGCAACAGGCTATCCAATCGCACGGATCGCAGCCAAGCTCGCATTGGGCTACGGGCTGGATGAGGTGCTTAATCCAATCACGGGCTATACGTACGCCAGCTTTGAACCAGCGTTGGACTACATCGTTGTCAAAATCCCGCGCTTCCCGTTTGACAAATTTCCACTGGCAGACCGAAAGCTGGGGACGCAAATGAAAGCGACTGGCGAGGTCATGTCGATCGCCCGCAATCTGGAAGCAGGACTTTTGAAGGCAGTTCGTTCTTTGGAACAGGGCTGCACTCATTTGACTCGACCAGAGCTGGCAGCATGGACGCGTGAGGAGCTTGCCCAATCCTTGCAGGACGCGACGGATATCAGACTATTTGTTTTTGCCGAGGCCATTCGCAAAGGCTTTACAGAAAGTGAGCTACACAATCTGACTGGTGTCGATCCGTTTTTCTTGCGGAGCTTGCGTAAAATCGTGGACTTGGAAGTAGAGCTGTCTTGCCACGACAGCAAAACACTAACCCCAGAGCTGTTGTTGGAAGCAAAGCGTCGCGGATTTTCCGATGAAACCATCGCTACACTGGTTGGTGCTACACCTGCCGAAATCAAATCACTTCGTCAAGAATCAGGCATTACGCCTACTTATAAAATCGTGGACACTTGTGCGGCAGAATTTGATGCCCAAACCCCTTACTACTATTCGGATTGGCAAGGAATAGATGAGGTCGAGTCACTGTCTGGCCGCAAAGTTCTGGTACTTGGCTCAGGTCCTATACGCATTGGTCAGGGAATCGAATTTGACTACTGCTCTGTGCATGCAGCCAAAGCACTTCAGGCAAGTGGTATTGCGGCAGTCGTTGTGAACAACAACCCAGAGACGGTCAGCACTGACTACGAAACAGCCGACCATCTATATTTTGAACCACTTCACGTAGAAGACGTGCTGCATATCGCAGAACGCGAACAGGTTGAGGGCGTCATGGTTCAGTTCGGTGGTCAAACTGCGATCAATTTGGCAGCCAAGCTGGAGAACGCGGGGCTGAAAGTAATGGGTACGTCGCTTACCGCAATCGAACGCGCGGAGGATCGCGAGCTGTTCTACGCCATGCTGCGCAAGCTGGACATTCCGCATATCCCCGGTAAAGGAGTATCGTCCTTGGAGGATGCAACCGCGATCGCGGAGGAGATCGGTTTCCCTGTTTTGATGCGACCTTCGTACGTCATCGGCGGGCAAGGTATGGTAGTTGTCCACAATATCGACGAGCTACAAGCTACCCTTTACGACTGGTTGAACCATCCGGACATGAGCATGTTTTTCCCGCTCCTTGTGGATAAATACGTTCCAGGCAAGGAAGCAGAAGTAGACGCGGTATGCGACGGACAATCTGTTATCATCCCAGGGATTTTCCAGCATGTGGAGAGAGCCGGCATCCACTCAGGCGACAGTGTAGCCTTGTTCCCAGCTCCTCATCTGACGGATGACATCAAGCACAAAATCGCGAGCTATACCGAAGCAATCGCGAAGGAAATGGAAGCGGTCGGATTAATCAATATCCAGTTCGTCATTGATGGGGAAACGGTTTATGTACTGGAGGTAAATCCACGGGCATCACGGACCGTACCGATTACAAGCAAAGTGACTGGCATCCCGATGGTTCAACTCGCGGTTCGCGCACAATTGGGTGAAAAGCTGGCGGAGATGGGCTATGGTACAGGGCTTTTACCAGAGATTCCGTTTGCAGTCGTCAAGGCACCTGTTTTCTCCACGATCAAGCTAAACGGTGTAGACCCGGTACTTGGTCCAGAGATGAAATCGACGGGCGAAGTTCTCGGCTTGGGGCATTCTTTCGAAGAGGCAGCAGGCAAAGCCTTTGCTTTCAAGGACAATTTGTACGGCGACTGGCAAAAAGGTCAGTTGGTCATGATTTCTCTGGCAGATGGAGATAAGCAGGAAGCTGTAAGAGAGCTGCTGGGGCGACTCCACGCTGACGGAGCGGAACTGGCGGCGACTCCCGGAACGGCCGAGTGGCTGGCAGCCAAAGAAATTGTCGTGAAGCATATCGTGGCAGATGAAGCGGCGTGGATCGAGCTGTTGCAAAAGGAAGAAGCGGCCTTCGCTCTCGTTACTGCGACGAAAGGCAATCGTCAGGGCCGGACAGGATTTGCCCTGAGAAGCAGGATGGTACAACAGGGTGTGCCATTGTTCTCCGCTGTCGATACGTTCGAGTTATACGTGAAGTCTATTTTGAAGAAAAGAGGTGGCTCGCATGCAGCCAGTGAAGATATTGGAACACTTTCAAAACTTGCCGTTACAAAAGCATAAAGGAAAGGACTTCCTGCGCGTCGATGAATTCAACGGGGAAGAATTGATGGAGCTGCTCCATCTGTCTGCTCACGTCAAGCAATTGCAAAAGCTGGGTCAGCCATTCCAGCCTTTGCAAGGCAAGACGTTGGGAATGATCTTTGACAAGGCTTCGACCCGCACGCGCGTCTCCTTTGAAGTAGGGATGCACCAGTTGGGCGGCCTGGGGATGTTCATGAGCGGAAAAGAGCTACAGCTCGGACGCGGGGAGCCGATCAGCGACACAGCAAAAGTTCTCTCTCGGTACGTGGATGCCATCATGATTCGTACCTTTTCCCACTCCTATGTAGAAGAGCTTGCTCTGCACGCGTCGATCCCCATTATCAATGGTTTGACCGATCTGTACCATCCTTGTCAGGCTTTGGCTGATCTGCTGACGATCTGGGAGCATAAGGGCAAGCTGAAAGGAATCAAGCTCGCCTATGTAGGAGACGGCAATAACGTGGCGAACTCACTGGTGCTGGGCGCAGCTCTGCTAGGTCTTGATGTGCGGGTGGCGACTCCGGTAGGCTACGAAATGGATACAACCATTGTCGCAAAAGCTACAGGGTACGCGAAACAAAGCGGTGGAAAAATGATGGTGACCACTGATCCGATAGAGGCTGTCATGGGGGCAGATGCTGTATACACGGACGTTTGGACTAGTATGGGTTTTGAAGAAGAAAATGAGGTGCGATTGAAAGCATTTGCCGACTATCAAGTGAACGAAAAATTGGTAGCAGCGGCAGACCGTGATTATCTCTTCTTGCACTGCTTGC
This sequence comes from Brevibacillus sp. RS1.1, assembly GCF_013284365.1. NCBI lineage: Bacteria > Bacillati > Bacillota > Bacilli > Caryophanales > Paenibacillaceae > Brevibacillus > Brevibacillus sp. RS1.1. The sequence goes on along the minus strand of NZ_JABSVA010000004.1, from coordinate 33,724 downwards.
CAGCACATCGTGGGGAGGAAGTGACAACCGGGGTCATCGACGGATCGCGCTCTGTCATTTTTGATCAGGCTGAAAATAGATTGCACGCACAAAAAGCGATCTTGGCGGCGCTGGTGTGAACATAGTTCTAGTTAAATAGAACTATCTGCAATTAAATCGAATAGACTATGAATCTATGATTGCCGAATTTTGTCACTTATGTGTAAAATAAAGGTAGGAAAGAAGCGAAGAAGTACGGACTGTATCTGGTCGCTTGGTCCGTATGGAGCCAGTAGCGAATCCAACCTTTTCCGTAATGGAAAAGGAAAGGGGAGCAGGGGCTGTACTTGGTCGCTTGGCCTCTGCATCACGGACAGTAGCGAAGCCAGCTTTCTCCACTATGCTTGAAGGAGGGGAAAAGAAAATGAAAAAATGGTTCGCGGCAATTATGATGGTGGTAGCAATCGTAGCAGCTACTTCTGCAAACTTCCATATTGGATAAATAAGCGTATCGGAGAAACAAACACCGCTTGGCTGAGTGGTGTTTTTTCTTCAAGCTTGGAGGAAACAACATGCTATTGGATGTAATTGCCCTATCTTTTCTCGTAGCATTGCTGCGAGGGGGAAGAATCAAAGAATTACCTAAGTTCAACCAAATGAAACTTCTTATCGTTACCATATTGCTGCAGTCTTGTGCAGTTTTCTTCCCTACGATCGGTGGCATTTTCATATCGATCGCGTATGTGTTTATTTTGGCCTTCCTCGTTTTTAATCGAGAATTTGAAGATATGCGGATTTTTTTAATCGGCTGGTTTCTGAATGCGATTGCAATTTGGTCTAACAATGGAAAAATGCCAATCGATTTAGTTCAAGCAGCAAAGCTTCCTTATGATTTAGAGCCTGTTATAAACGGAACGAATTACAAGCATAGTGTATTGACGGAAAGTTCGAATTTTCCGTTTTTGACGGATGTCATTTACATGCCATCTTTCATTCCGCGGATTATTAGCATCGGCGATATTTTTATTATGTTAGGTGCCTTTTTACTTGTTCAGCGATTGATGAATAAACCGATTTCATTACTACAACTTCGCGAAGGTAAAAGTTATGCGACAAAAAACTGATTTTGCAGTTTGGATAAAAGGGATTGTTGTCCAGGTTGGATTTGTCATTGCAGCAATCTATATTTTTTACACATCTTCATCTGAATGGGCTGCTCGTGAGCATTGGGGGGTATTATCTACCTACACCCTCCTGACCATTTTTTCCTGTTTTGCTCCCGTGCGTATATCTAATACGATTTTAACAGTGAACAATGCTGTAATCTTTTCGGGTATCTTGTTGTACGGAGTTTGGGTCGGAGTATGGGCTGCTGTTATTGAATCTTTAATCATTGCTTTCCTGGTAAGGTTTAATCCGCTAAAAGCTATTATTAACATTGGGCAGTTGTTAATGACTATATGGACAGTAGCGTTTTTGAAGGATTGGATCGAGGGCTTAGGAACTGTTTCTCCCATTATTAGTGATTTGTTTTTGGCTGTTGTGTATTGGTTTGTGAACCTGACTTTATGTGGATTGGGTATCTCCTATTTTCATCAAATGACCTGGGCGCGAACCGTAAAGATGATGGCAAAAGGCTTTACCTCGACTTACTTGTTGCTTTTAATTCTTGCCGGGGTAGGTTCACGATTAGTAGAGTTATATGGTCCGTTAACACTAATTCCTATGACGATTGCGTTTATTACGATCAGCTACGTTTTTCATCATTACTATGACAATCTTCAAAGGCTTCAGCAAAAAGTGGAAGAGGTCAAATCATTCAATCACAACTTCTTAACGACGATGGCTGCTTCCATTGACGCACGAGATCGATACACAAGTGGACATTCTCAGCGTGTAGCTTACTGGGGAAGAGAAATTGCGAGAGATATTGGTTTGGCCGAACGAAAAGTGGAGGATGTTTATATCGGGGGAATCCTGCACGACATTGGAAAAATTGGCATCGAAGACGAAATTCTCAATAAAAAAGGAAAGCTCACTCCAGAAGAGTATGACAAGATCAAGCAGCACACGGTCATTGGTTACGAAATCATTTTGCAAGCAGGGATGTTCAATGAATTGCTTCCGGCGATCCGCTCGCATCATGAGCGTATAGATGGAAGGGGCTATCCGGATGGTTTAGCCGGGGATGAGATTCCGCTGATGGCGAGAATTTTAGCGATTTCAGACGCTTTCGATGCGATGGTTGCGGACAGGCCTTATCGAAAAGGGCTACCTGTGGAGGAAGCGCTTCAAGAAATCAGAAGAGGCTCCGGTACCCAATTTGATCCGATATTGGCGGAGCATTTTATCAGAATCGTTCAGCGACTGCCGTGCGATGAGTTGCAGAGCATTATCGGAATAGAGTCCATCCCACAAAAACAGTTACAGGAGGCAATCAGATGAGCTGCCCCTTGTAACTGTTTTTATTCGTTTACGACCATATGCGGACGAGCTCACTGGTTTCTAAATGGCAGGTAAGCTTGAAGACATCTGGATTGCTTAATTTCTCCCAATCGTGAAAGCCAAAGCGATCATCTATTGATTTCATGAACAAGGCCAGTAGGCATCCGTGACTAACAAGCACAATGTTTTTATGCTCGTCTGCCAAAATCTCAGTGAGCAGCGAATTTGCCCGGTTGATAGCAGTAAGATTGGATTCGCCTCCTTCGAGTTCAAGAGTCAAGTCATCGAACGTATCGCGGAGTCGCTCGAACCAATCCTCACGTGGTACTCCGCTAAGGACACGCTCGACCAAGCGCGTGTCTTCTTCAACTACGATTCCGCGTTCCTGTGCAAGTGGCTGGATGGTAGCAACCGCCCGATGATACGGACTCGAAATGATTCGATCAATGGGGGAACCAGCGAAGAAGGTGGCAAGCTCCCGAGCTTGTACTTCTCCCTTTTCCGTGAGCAAGGCTTCGGGTTCTTGGCCAGCAGCCTGACAATGACGTACCAAATAAATTATTTTCATAATCCCTCCAACAGACTTCTCCTATGGAATTCCTCCATTCACTCATTCGTTGCCCAGGATAAGTTTCCCTTTTGATGACGAGAACGTTTATGCATAAACAGATGATGAGTATGCATAAAAACAAGACACTCTTTATACGAGAAGTGTATATTTTCATTGCGTATTCGTCTTTGAATGCGAATTAACAAGAAATTCACAAGAAAAATAGTTGTATTTTTATTAGTTCGTTTGTATAATTACTCGCATAAGAGAAACTTCGAAACGGGGAGAGAGAATGATGGCAAAAGAAAAAATTGTGTTGGCCTATTCAGGCGGTTTAGATACATCGGTAGCAATTAAATGGCTGCAAGATACGTATAACTACGATGTCATTGCAGTTGCATTGGATGTAGGGGAAGGGAAAGACCTCGATTTCGTACAGAAAAAAGCATTGCAGGTAGGGGCATTGAAATCAATCGTAGTGGATGCAAAAGATGCATTCGCAGAGGAATTCGTGTTGCCAGCTCTGAAGGCAAACGCGATGTACGAAGGGAAATATCCGCTAGTGTCTGCACTGTCGCGTTACCTGATTTCGCGCGTGCTGGTTGAAATCGCGGAAAAAGAAGGCGCGGTAGCTGTCGCACATGGTTGCACAGGAAAAGGAAACGACCAGGTACGTTTCGATGTTTCCTTTACAGCACTGAACCCGGATATCAAAATCGTGGCGCCGGTTCGTGAATGGGGCTGGACGCGTGACGAAGAGATCGAATATGCGAAAAAGAACAATATTCCGATCCCAATCGATCTGGACAATCCATACAGCATTGACCAAAACCTGTGGGGCAGAAGCTGCGAGTGCGGTGTTCTGGAAGATCCATGGGCAGCTCCTCCAGAAGGTGCATACGATCTAACGAAGTCAATCATGGATGCTCCAGACGAGGCAGAAGAAATCGAAATCACCTTCGTGCAAGGGAAGCCAACGGCATTGAACGGCGAAGAGCTCCCACTGGCTGAGCTGATCCTCAAGCTGAACAAGATCGCTGGAAACCATGGTGTAGGCCGTATCGACCATGTGGAAAACCGTTTGGTGGGCATCAAATCTCGCGAAGTTTACGAGACACCGGCTGCGACTACTTTAATTTTGGCGCACCGTGAGCTGGAATTCTTGACCCAACCACGTGAGGTCGCTCAATTCAAACCGATTGTCGAGCAAAAACTGGCGCAAGTGATTTACGAGGGTCTTTGGTTTTCGCCAATTCGCAATGCTGTCCAGGCATTCATTGAAGAAACGCAAAAACACGTAACGGGTGTTGTACGCGTGAAGCTGCACAAAGGACATGCGATCGTTGTCGGCCGTACCTCTGCATCGTCTCTCTACAGCCATGAGCTGGCGACTTACAATGCAGGTGACCAATTCGACCACAAAGCAGCACTCGGTTTCATCAAGCTGTGGGGTCTGCCAACAAAGGTATACGCACAGGTAAACGAGGGTGTACTGCACGAGAATAAAAACACGGCCATTAAGATTTTGGATGAAAAGGATGCGATCAAGCAATGAAACTCTGGGGAGGACGCTTCACGAAGCCGACAAATCAACTCGTAGAAGAGTATACCGCTTCTATTTCTTTCGACCAGAAAATGTGGCGACAGGACATCGTTGGAAGCCTGGCTCATGTTGCCATGTTGGGCAAGTGTGGCATCCTGCCGATGGAGGAAGTAAGACAGATCATTGCTGGCTTGAAAAAAGTAAAAGAGAAAATTGAGCGCGGGCAAGCTGAGTTTCTCGTTGCGCACGAAGATGTGCACATGAATATTGAAAAGATGCTGATTGAAGAGATCGGTCCGGTGGGGGGCAAACTCCATACTGGACGCAGCCGCAATGATCAGGTTGCTTTGGATATGCACCTGTACCTCAGAGAAAAGCTGATGGAGATTATCCAATTGGCGATGTATTTGCAAGAGGCATTGTTAGAACAAGCAGGCCAGCATCTCGATACCGTCATGCCAGGCTATACACATTTGCAACGTGCGCAACCGGTATTGTTTGGCTATCACCTGATGGCGTATGTGTCCATGCTGCAACGCGATATCGAACGGATGACCGAGACGTGGAAGCGTGTGAATGTGTTGCCGCTTGGAGCAGGTGCTCTCGCAGGTACGACATTCCCGATCGACCGCACATTTGTAGCGGAATTGCTGCAATTTGACGGTATCTATCAAAACAGCATGGATGCAGTGAGTGATCGTGATTTCATTGTCGAATTTTTGGCAGACGCTTCTTTGGTCATGACTCATCTTTCCCGTCTGTGCGAAGAGCTCGTCATCTGGAGCAGTCAGGAATTTTCCTTTGTGGAGCTAGACGATGCTTTTTGTACGGGGTCCAGTATTATGCCGCAAAAGAAAAATCCTGATGTGGCAGAGCTGGTTCGCGGGAAAACAGGGCGTGTTTACGGCAATCTGTTTGGATTGTTAACCGTATTGAAAGGCTTGCCGCTGGCGTACAACAAGGATATGCAAGAAGATAAAGAGGGCATGTTTGATACGGTAGCTACCATTCATGGTGCACTAGCGTTGCTCACGCCGATGATTAAAACGATGCAAGTCAAAACAGATCGTATGCGTCAAGCAGTTACCAATGACTTTTCCAATGCGACAGATTTGGCAGATTACTTGGTTCGCAAAGACATGCCGTTCCGTCAGGCGCATGAAGTCGTAGGGAGAACCGTTTTGTACTGCATCGAGCAGCAAAAATATCTTCTGGATCTGACCTTGGAGGAATTCCAGAGCTTCTCAGAGGCTATTGGAGCAGATGTGTATGAAGCGCTAGCTGTTGAGACCGTCGTCAATGCGCGCAACGTGTTGGGTGGGACCGCTCGTAATCAGGTAGAAGTCCAAATGGATTGGTATCGCAAGCAACTGGTAGAAACACATGCTTGGGTGGATAAAAACAGCCAAAAGGTCATGATTGAATCCCTGATCGATGTTGGTTCACCTGCATAAAAACGTGCATGTATAAAGGGAAAAACCCCATAGCTTTGGGGTTTTTTTGCGTTCTATCCTTATCTACCGACTATTTTCGAATCAAAGCCAACTGCGGTTGCGTACGCGAGAGGCAACTCCATACGGGCTGTCTTTAAAGGATCCACGACCTGACAGATGCGCAAATCTCCCGCAGCGGAGAGCAGGAAGGTGGCTTCGGCCTTTTCTACGCCGAGCTCTTCGTGTAGAAATTGTACCATGTTGATGACCGCTCGATCCGCAGCCTTGTCCAGCGCTTTTTCCGACGCAATTGTGATCAAATGCTCCTGGTTGACTGCCATCGGTAACGGCCACTGTTTTCCTTTTATTACATCGAGCTTTACGGTTACTTCCCCTGCGATTTCCACACCACATACAGCAACTTCACCGTCAGCCATTGCAGCATGAAGGTCACCCAGGGCAAACAATGCGCCGGGAACATTTACGGGTAAAAGCAATGTAGTACCTTCGCGCATTTGCTTGCAGTCCATGTTACCGCCGTGATCGCCTGGCGTACCGCATGAAATGGCTTCTTTGGCAGGAGCTGTTCCAATTACGCCAATCATAGGACTGATCGGAACCTGAAGCTTGTCCGACAAGACAGCTTTTCCATCTTGTATCGGAATCATTTTGATCACATTTTCTTGCAGGTCGAAACCCATTACACCCAGTTCCGGCCCTGTAACCATTACGCCTCGATTTTTAATCTTAATTTTCTGAATATGAACAACCAAAATATCACCTGGTTCTGTTCCTTCTATATAAATAGGGCCGGAAGCAGGGTTGATCCGATTCCAATCAAGCTCTTGAAACACCGTGTCAGCCGATTGGATTTGGTCCTCGAAGCAATCGCAGGTTTCAAACGTTACGATACTGCCTGCTTCTACCTTCAAGACCGGCCGATTCTCAGGAGACATGGCATAAATTACGTCCTGCTTTTTTACTCTATACATGGTTGCAGTCCTCCCATCCATTTTACATATATTTCTTTATCATAGCATGAAATGCCTACGTGTTTAGCGCCGATTCATGGAGGAAATAATTGTATAAAGGGATCGAAGGCCTAAAGAGAGCAGGGAGCAATCATGCAAGAGAGCTACAAGATCAGTCCCCGGCAACTATTGATGCTCGTCACCCTAGTTACCATTGGGGATTCCGTTCTCGTTCTGCCTGGAGTGACGGCTACACTCGCTAAACAGGATGCGTGGATATCCATCCTGATCGGGCTTGTGGTGGGACTGCTCAATATTGTCTTACTCATAGCTGTGGGGAAGCTTTATCGGAATCAGAGCTTCTTTACCTTCGTTGATCAAACCGTTGGGAGAGTATTAGGAACGATCATTACCCTCTCGTTTATTGGTTATACGCTGTTTTCAGCAGGGGCGCATGTGATGGAAATCGGCGACTTTGTTGGCACGCATCTATTAGTCTCGACTCCAAGATTCGCGATACAGCTATTGTTTGTCATTGTGATTATGTTTGGTGTGCGTTTGGGACTGCAAACAGTCGCAGAATCGGCAGAAATCTATTTTGTCTGGTTCTTTTTCTTTTTTGGTTTACTCATGATTACTCTTCTGCCACAGGCGGACATGTCGAGAATTCAACCTGTATTTGAAAATGGGTGGAAGCCAATTTTGCAGGGTTCTACAGCGGCAATTGCCTTTCCTTTTTCAGAGCTGGTCATTTTTATGGCGGTTCTTCCGTTTGTCTCGCCTATCCAAAAACGTATGAGATCTTTTTTTCTGGGGACGTTGCTTGGAGGGATTGTGTTGTTCATCATCATGCTGATGTGCATCCTTGTTTTGGGGGCAGAACAGACTTCGCGGCATTTTTATCCAACCTATGTTCTTATCAAACAGCTAAAGCTCGGGGATTTCATCCAGCGGCTAGAGGCGATTATCGCGGTGATTTGGTTTATCGCGGTGAGCGTCAAAATTACATTATATTGCCTGTTTTTTCATTTGGGCATCCGTCACGTCTTTCGAATCGAGAACTTCAGGGTTCTCATCCTTCCGTACATCGTTTTGCTCATGGTAATGTCTACGATTTTCTCGCCCAATATGGTTGTCTATGGCGACATCATTGCGAAGTACTGGCCATTCTATGATGTTACCTATAGCATCGGTGTACCGTTGGTGCTCCTGTGTGGGTATGCCATTCGAAAAAGGTATGGCTCGTCCATTTGAATTGGACGAGCCATAATGAATTGATCGAACATAAATTATTGGATAGATAGAGCATATCCGTTTGTGGTGTTACCTTCAGCACCTGATTTACTCACTCGGTCAATTAAAATATAGTATTTTTGCGCAGAAAAATACATGGTAACTGATTCAGCGCCACCTACACCGTTTTTATTTGAAATGGATTCATCCAATACTTTGTTACGCGCTGCATCCCATATTTCAAATTTCAAATCCATATTGGAAGGAACGTTCAATCTAATTGTTCTTGTACCACTTGTTTTTGGGTAAAAAGCAACGTAGTCTTCATCATCAATATCCCAAATGTATCCTTGTGCGACATCCCCGATTCCTAGAACAAATCCATTTGCATCACGTTGACTCCATGTATTATTGCTTTGCTGATTTGTTTCCGTTTCCCAATACGATGCAGCAAATACAGAGGATGCCACTGTTAAACTCAAAACCAATGATGAAAGACCGACTAGAAGCTTTTTCTTCATAGTAAACCCTCCTTTTAACGACTTTATTTTACAATTTTCATAATATTCTATTTAAAAAAGGTTGTAAATACAGAATTTTACATTAATTTTCATGAGATGATAGATTTTGTATCTGTTTTCAAAAAAGTAGAAGCAACTGATTCGTATATAATCAATTGCTTCTAACTGTCGATTTATTGTATTTTTTACAAGCTTAATCGAAGAATCTGTGCCACATCGTCACTCGTCAATGTTTTAAACTGGCCGATCGGTCCAAAAGGAGTAGCTTTTTCGGCCATGAGCTGCAAGTGCTCGTCGGTGATGTCGTAATCAGCCAATCGGGTAGGGGCACCGATACGCGCAAAGAAAGCTTCCGTAGCGGCGATCCCTTCCAAGGCGATCTCATCGTCTGTCTTGCCGGAAGGATCGACATTCCATACTTCTGTCGCGAACCGCACAAAGCGAGCGACGTTTTCACGGTACACATAGCGCATCCATTTCGGGAAGATGATTGCCAGACCGCCACCGTGCGGGATGTCGTAAATAGCACTGACAGCATGCTCAATGGAGTGGGTTGCCCAGTCTGTTGTGACGCCAACCGGGAGAGTGCCGTTCAATGCCATTGTTCCGCAGTACAGGATGTTGGCGCGGGCATCGTAGTCTTCCGGATTGGTGAGGACGCGTTCTGCATTTTCGATGACGGTCTTCATGATCGACTCGGCAAAACGTGTTTGCAGTGGAATTTCGGCTGTATGCGTGAAATACTGCTCGAATACATGGGACAAAATGTCGCTGATTCCGTAGATCGTTTGGTCGCGAGGTACGCTAAACGTATGCTCTGGGTCTAGAATCGAAAACGTCGGAAACGTCGTGCCAGCCCCATGCTTTTCTTGTGTCTCCCAGTTGGTGATGACACTTCCCCGATTCATTTCAGAACCAGTAGCAGCAAGTGTCAGTACGGTACCGAGGGGCAGAGCCTCTTGTGCGACCGCTTTGCGCGTATAAAAATCCCAAACATCTCCCTCGTAAGGCACACCAATCGCGACTGCTTTGGCCGCGTCGATTACACTACCACCACCTACAGCGAGTATCCAATTGACACCCTCTTGGCGGCATAACTCAATTCCTTTGTTAACGGTACTCAGACGTGGATTTGGCTCCACTCCGGACAACTCATGCACGCGGCAGCCCGCAGACTGGAGAAGAAAAATCACTTTGTCGTAGAGACCAGTTCGCTTTATACTGCCACCACCATATACCAAAAGAACGGTGGGACCTAGCAGACGTGCTTTTTCCTCGAGCTGGGCCAATTGACCCCGTCCAAAAATCAGCTGTGTCGGGTTATGGTAAACAAAATTTTCCACGTTGATAACCAGCTCCTTTTTTATGATGACCTCTTATCACACTCATTGTAGCCAACTGTTTTCCATGATGCTAGGCGGGAATGTGCAATCTTAATATCTCCCTAATTCGTGACAGTTGTTAACAATCGAAGCTGTTTCGACAAGAAATGAGAGATTTAGTGGATACCATCCGTGAATCGTGGTGGTATAATGGATAAGATGGGAAATCCCGCTGTTTTTCAGCAAGGTATGGCAGCGCTTGCTAGTGGGTAGAGGGGTTTTGTCGATTTTACCGTTAACAAAAAATCAGGATCAAGATACATAGACAAGGATCTGACGAAGTAGGATGTGATTGGCTTGATCGAAATGTTCGATGTATGGAAAACATACCCGAATGGAACCAATGCTTTGAAAGGAATCAATATTCGGATTGAGAAAGGTGAATTTGTGTACGTAGTAGGCCCCAGTGGTGCGGGTAAATCTACGTTTATCAAATTGATGTACCGTGAAGAGAAGCCGACGAAAGGACAAATCTTTCTGGGTGGCTTCAATGTCAGCAGAATCAAAGAGCGTCAAATACCATTAGTCCGCCGCAGTATCGGTGTCGTGTTCCAAGACTTCAAGCTGCTGCCGACGTTAACCGTGTTCGAAAATGTCGCATTTGCGATGGAAGTAATCGAGAGCAATCCGAAACAAATCAAGCCGCGCGTGATGGATGTTTTGGGTCTCGTAAAGCTCAAGCATAAAGCCAAAATGCTACCAAGCGAGCTGTCCGGTGGTGAGCAGCAACGGGTTGCCTTGGCACGCGCATTGGTGAATAGTCCGGGAATTATTATCGCGGACGAGCCAACGGGGAACCTGGACCCAGAGACCTCTTGGGAAATCATGAAGCTTTTTGAAGAAATTAATCAGCGTGGAACGACAGTCGTTATGGCTACCCACAATAGAGAAATTGTAAACACCATGAGAAAACGGGTGGTTGCGATCGAAGCAGGCCAAATTGCCCGTGATGAGCAGAGAGGGGAATACGGTTATGAAGATTAGGACGCTGGGGCGCCATGTCCGTGAAGGGGTCAAAAACCTCGGGCGGAACGGCTGGATGTCGTTCGCTTCAATTAGTGCCGTGACCATTACTCTCTTTATCTTGGGAGTTTTCCTCATTCTGGCGATGAACGTCAATTACTTTGCGCAAACCGTGGAAAAGCAGGTAGAAATCCGCGTCTTCATGGACTTGCTGGCGACAAAAGAAAACATCACACAGGTTGAGAACAACATCAAGAAGCTTCCGCAAGTGGAGTCCGTTTCATTCATACCGAAAGACGAAGGGCTGAAGAAATTTAAAGAGAGCCTTGGTGAAAAAGCGTATTTGTTTGAAGGATTGGAGGAAAGCAATCCTCTGCCGGATGCGTTTACCGTAAAAACGAAGCAACCGCAAGACACTGCTGCTGTTGCTGCTCAAATTAAAAATATCCAGTATGTCAAAAGCCTAACCTACGGGGAAGGCACTGTGGACAAACTGTTTTCCTTGACTGGAGCAGTTCGTAATGTCGGGATTGCCTTTATTATTGGACTTGGTTTTACCGCGATGTTCTTGATTGCCAACACGATTAAGCTGACAATTGTGGCACGTCGCAGAGAGATTGAAATCATGAAGCTGGTTGGTGCCACGAACTGGTTTATCCGTTGGCCATTCTTTGTGGAAGGGCTCATGATGGGTGTGGCAGGGGCATTGATTCCGACCATTATGTTAATGGTTGGGTATTACTACCTCCTGGATGCCATTCACTCCAGTTTTGAAGCTTCCCAACTGTTTAAACTGTTGCCGCTATTCCCGCTCGTGTATCAAGTTGCGTTGGCTTTGCTGGCGATTGGTGCATTCATCGGGATTTGGGGAAGTTTGGTGTCCGTACGTCGCTTCTTGCGAGTTTAATAATTTGAAGAGCGTGGGAGGAGTATCATGAGAAAGAGAATCCTGCTAGCACTCGTAATCACTGGGCTTGTAGTCGGTACGGTGCTCCCGACGAATGTGAGCTTGGCTGCGCCTAGTAAGGCCTCTTTGGACAAGATTAATCGAGAGCTAAAAGAAATCCAAAAGAAGAAGAAAAGCCAGCAGCAGCAAATGAAGAAGACAGAAGAACAGATCAATGTCGTGCAAAAAGAGAAAAAGGGCTTGGAAACGCAATTGATGCAAATCGATTTGCGTCGCAACGATACACAGAAAAAGCTGGACAAGCTTGAGCAGCAAATGGAAGATACCAAGGAAAAAGCAGCAAACGCGCAGGATAAGCTGGATGAGGCAAAGGATCGCGTGGCGAAAAGGGATGCCTTGCTCAGAACACGTGTGACTTCCATGTACGAACGCGGTACGGTCTCCTATTTGGATGTCCTTCTCGGTTCCTCTGACTTTGGGGACTTTTTGACGCGTATGCAGGCCTTGCAGCTTATTTTGGAGCAGGACACGCGTATTTTAGAGGATAACATTCGCGATAAGGAAACCATCGAGACCAAAAAGAAAGAAATTGATCATCAGCTGACTGTGTACGCTGGGATGTTCGATGAGGCTGAGGAGCTCAAAGTCGAATTGGACAAGCAGTACAAGCAAAGTTTAGTGGTCAAGGCTGAACTGGATAAAAAAGAGTCTGCTCTTGAAGTGGATTTGGAGCAGTATGGGCAGGAGCTTTTGGCTATCACCAAACAAGAAGCAGCCAAATATTCGGAGCGAGTACGTGCGCTGAGCGCATCCAGTACAGGCTACAAGGGTGGAAAGTTTGGTTTGCCTGTCGCAAGTGGGCAATTCCGCTTCACTTCAGGCTTCGGAGTGCGGTCCGACCCGTTTACAGGCCGTTCAGCTGGGCATAATGGTGTAGATATGGCAGCACGGAAGGGAACGCCAATTTTGGCTGCGGCTGACGGAATTGTTCTCTTTGCAGGATATAACGGCGGCTTCGGGAATACAGTAATGATCAAGCATAACGCAGAATATACCACTCTGTACGGTCATATTCGCGAGGGAGGTATCAAGGTTTCAGTTGGGCAATCCGTATCGAGAGGTCAAAAGATCGCAGAGGTAGGATCAACAGGTCGCTCAACCGGAAATCACGTACACTTTACCGTCTATAAAAACGACGTAGCAGTTAACCCAATGCCGTACTTGAAGTAGACCCTCGTGCGACCAGACAAATATTGTGAACGGAACATGCATACACTAGCAGCATATCTTTTTCCGGTAGCACAAAGGATGGTGACGTAACAGTGAGATGGAAAGGACGTACCGTAATCGCGCTTGTACTCATCTCCATGGTAGCCAGTAGTTTTGTTACGATGGCGATCATGAAGACATCGGCTAGCGCCAGTTCGAGTCAAGGTGGGGCTTTAACAGCATCCAGCATGGCGCTGTTTTCTGGAAGCGGAGATTATCCGAAAGAGTTCCAGAAGCTGTACGAGGCGTTTTCAGCAATCAAGAAAGATTACATCCAAAATGTCACCACTGAGCAGTTAGTAGAGGGTGCAATTGGCGGAATGGTCGGGTCGCTTGAAGATCCGTATAGTGATTACATGGACCCTCGCTCTGCTGAGGAGTTCACATCTACCCTACACTCGACTTTCCAAGGGATTGGGACAGAGGTAACGATGCAAAATGGTCGGGTAACGGTTGTTTCCCCATTCAAAAACTCCCCAGCGGAGCGTGCGGGGCTGCGTCCAAACGACCAAATTTTGAGCGTAAATGATGAATCCCTTGAAGGATTGGACCTGCATCAGGCAGTGACGAAGATTCGTGGTCCAAAAGGAACGAAGGCGGTTCTCAAAGTAGTGAGAGCCGGAGTACCAGAGCCTCTTACCATTGTGTGTGTACGTGACGATATTCCGATTGAGACGGTAAACAGTCAGATTATCGAGAAGAACGGTGTTAAAGTAGGGGTAATCAACCTTACCCAGTTCTCTACAGACACAGCTAAGCACTTCAAAGAACAGCTGGCTGCTCTTGAGCAGAAGGGGATTGGCGGTCTGGTAATTGACGTTCGAGGCAATCCGGGCGGGTATTTGCTGGCTGTGAAGGAAATCGGCGAAATCCTCGTACCGAATAAAGGCAAGATCGTACAAATCGAGTATGGAAATGGCGGACAGCAAAAAGAAGAGTATTTCTCGACTACAGAAGCTGCCAAGCCTTATCCAATCTCGGTACTGATTAATGGCGGAAGCGCCAGTGCATCGGAGATTCTCGCGGGTGCTCTGCGAGATAGCGGCAACTACAAGCTGGTCGGTGAGAAGACCTTTGGTAAAGGAACCGTTCAGAGTACCATGGAAATGAACGACAAGAGCCAATTGAAGCTGACGATTGCCAAGTGGATCACACCGAGTGGGGATTGGGTCCATAAAAAAGGCATTAAGCCAGACTTTGAAGTTAAGCAACCTGACTATTTCAACGCAACTCTGCTGCCGGCAGATAAGGTATTGCAGCGCGACATGGCTGGTACTGACGTGAAAAACCTGCAGCTCATCCTGAAAGGCTTGAATCTGTCCACAGGACGAGAAGATGGCTATTTTGATGAAAAGACAGAGGAAGCAATCAAGCAGTTCCAAACCTCCAGCAAGCTTGAGGTAACTGGCAAAGTAGACGCGAAGACACGCTCTTCGCTGGAAGAAAGTCTCCGTAAAACGATGACGAAGCCAGAGAATGATCTGCAATTGCAAAAAGCTCTGGATGTAGTCACGGGCAAGTAATGAATAATCAAGAAAATGGAAGCAGGTAATTCCCTGCTACCCGTAGAAATGATAACCACGGCAAATCAAATGCCGTGGTTTTTCTTTCCTTTAGTTGAGGTGAGGCAATTGGCGATACAGGCAGATATGCTTACCATTGCATATGGCTTTGCCGCATTTTTTATCAATCCTGTCTTCTATCTCTTTCTGGTTTTTATTTATTTGCATTATCGCAGACAGATGAATCTGGAAAGGCAGCTTTTTTCTGCACGCATTCAGTCCCCCTTGCTCTCAACGATTCGGGCTGTAGGAATGGGCTTGGTGGGAGGCTTGCTGATTTCTCTTCTTAGTGCAGGACTCGGCGTGGTCGTGCAAGCACAGGATTTGTGGATACTATGGGGATTGGCGCTCATCTTGGCGCTGATTCGTTTACGATTTCTCTGTTTCGCATATGCTGCCGGGATTTTGGCGATTTTACACGCGATCACACTGGTTATTCCACCGGTTACGGATGTTCCAGGATTGAGCTATATCTGGGAAATGATTCGTCAGGCGAAACCATTGCCATTGCTTGCGTTAGTTGCGATCATGCATCTAATTGAAGCGATGCTCGTACGCTGGAATGGCGGGCGAGACGCTTCTCCACTGTTCGTGGAAGGGCAGCGTGGTCGGATTGTCGGTGCCTATTTGCTTCATTCTTTTTGGCTGACGCCAGCCGTGCTGTTCGTACAGATGGAGCCTGGTGCTATCAGTGGTGCGTTGTATCCGGGGTGGCCGTTCTTTTCGCCCGAAGTCGCTTCTTTCGGACTGATGCTTCTGCCCACAGTGACCGGATTCTCTGATATGACGCAAACGATGACTCCGTATAGAAAAGCAACGCAGGTTGCAAAAAATTTGACGCTGTATGCGCTCATTTTGTTGGGATTGTGTGCTCTGACTGTATGGTTCTATCCGTTGATCATGCTGACCGCGATCTTTGCACTATTCGGTCATGAGGCGCTGTTTTTCTGGAGTCAGTATCAAGAAAGAAAGCGTACGCCTTATTTCATCCAGTCTTCGCGCGGTGTAAAAGTAATGGGTGTCATTCCGGGAACGAGAGCAGAGGAAATCGGCATTACGCCCGGTGAGATTATCGTGAAAGTAAATGGCATTTCGGTGCGGGAAAAAGAAGATTTATATCCAGCACTACAAGCCAATCCTGCCTTTTGTAAAATGGAAGTACTCACGCATGAAGGTGAGCTGAAGTTCGTACAGTGTGCGGTCTATGCGGGCAATCATCACCAACTGGGGATTATTGTGGTTCCAGATGCCAATACCCGTGCATTTGTTGATTTGAAACGCGCCAGTGTAGTCGAGCTGATCAAGCAAAAGCTGGAGAAGCTAAATGTAGGAGCATAAGGATAGTTGGGAGAAGGTATGCAGGCAAACGTGCATACCTTCTTTTTTTCGAGATAAGCTTGTCCAATGGGAAACTTACTGGTAGCTGTTGCGTCTCAATGTAGGAGGAAAAAAGAGGGAGTGGGTTCGGTGTTGAAGGTAAAAAGAACGGTCTCGTGGTTTTTGTCGGGTACATTAGCTGCTACCACGGTTTTTGCCGCACCCTTATCAGGAGCAGGCGCAACGACAACTGTGACCGTAGCACAGGCCCAATCGGTTGTAGCTGTACCGATGCATGTGACGAAAGGTGTCCAAAAGCTAGTCAAGCTTTTGCCGGAGCTGTCTTCGCGCTTTGTCGTTTACGGTGGCGATGTAGATGGACCTGGTGTTAGCGGGGTAGTGGTCACGTTTGCACAGTCTGCTGCTGAGGCTGAGTCGTCCATGGATGATGCGATTTTTGACGGACAGACAGGGGAGTTGCTCCGACTGAATCTTACCCCGAAAGCAGCAACAAAGCCTGCCTACCCGACTGAGCAGCAAGCCAAAGCACGTGCGCTAGCTTTTGTCGCTGGATTGCAGGAGACTGGCACAGGAAACAACTATCAAGCGAGAGAGGTTTATAAAAATAAGGATTTATTGACGGTTCGACTGGTGCGAGTTCTGAATAATGTGGTGCTCGATGACGATTATGATTGTCTCGTCAGTTTTGATGCATCGGGAAGAATCGTTTGGTTTTCCACGTTTGATGGCAGGCTATACGAAAAAGTAAGTCCCTCTTCACTCCCATCTCCGCAGCGTGTCATCTCCTCCGAACTAGCTGTACGAAAGTGGCAAGAAAGCCGGCCATTAGAGCTTGTTTATTTATTGCCCATTCATCATCAAAGCGAACAGGTAGAAGCAAAGCTCGCTTATGTCCTGAAAAATGGAGTCATAGCGCAACAACATACAGGTAGTGCATTGGATGCCTTCAGTGGCAAACGATTGGTAACAGCGAATTCCCGAGCGACAACCAACCCGGCTCAGACCATCAATGTGACTGGAACAGGTGAGAAGTGGGTAGCGCAAACAGAGGCACAAGCCCGTGATTTATTACGCATATTGTTTAGACTCGAAACAGAAAAGCTGCCGCTGTCCATCTACGAGGCGAGTTACGATGATGGTCCAGCCCGTCGTTATTTCATTTGGGGGAATTTTAGTGAGGGGGTTCCCGATGCTGACAAGATATCTCGAATGGCTACCTTTCCTGAGGGAAGCACTAACGGTGAGCAGCATCATCTCCTCGTGACGGATGCAAAGTCTGGTGAACTGCTTGCATTTTCCACAAAGGTGAATAATCCGCAATGGTCTAATGTGAAAACGGATAAGAAGCGGGATCGGATGGAAGCGGATAAGCTTTTGAAAAGACTGACTCCGTCTGGAAACAATCAGATCCAAATAACGGAGGATGGAGATGAAAGGTACACCTCAATCATAGCTGATCCCCTTGTAAACGGCATTCCAGTTTATGGGGTCAATCAGAGTGTGGAGAACGGGATGTATACGATTCGGATCGATTCATGGACGGGTACATGGGATCAGGTGAGCATAAACAAACCGCCCAGTGTCAAATACCCTGCCCGTTCTCAAGCCCTTAAAGAACAAGTGGCTATGACCCGATTACTGCAAACCTATCCACTTGAGCTGACCTATATCCACCAGCCAGATTATAAGAAAAACACGATTACCTGGAAACTCGGCTATGACCTTTCGTTTCGCCAAACTCGCTCGCATTGCTTCTGCGGGGGAGAATCTAAAGTAGATGATACATTTTATGTGGATGCGATAACCGGAAAAGTGATCGTAAACGAATAGGAACTTGTAAAAGAAAAAGCCGCCTTCTCCGATTTCGAAGATGTGCGGCTTTTTGGATAGGATTCTAGGCAGTTGCTTCGAATCCTGTGATTTGATTGAGAGCGACTTTCTTATCATCCTGGAGGACGAATTCAACGACTCCGTTTTTCATGCTGACAGCTTTGACCACTCCGGAAAGAGGAGTATTGGTAGTGGTGCCGTCCGGGTTTGTCTGAGACTGGTTGTACGTGATATTGTAGCCGATCATTTGCGCATAGGCAAGGGAGTTGCCCATTGTTCTGTTTTCAGGTTTCACCGTCATGCCTACGATTTCTTCGGCTTTTACGGTTGATCCATTATCCAGTTGGAATTGTGCGGTACCGTTTTTTGTGGTAAAGCCAGTGATGACGCCATTCAAGATTTCATCAACCTTGGAAATGTCGTTTTTGGTATCTGGATTGCCATCCCGGTCGACTTCCTTTGTTACTTTATAGGAAATCTCACGACCGATCATTTCCATGTACTTCACGCTGTTGTCGAGCGTATTGCCGGCCAGACCTTGCGATTCCAATCCGGAGACGTCTGCCAGCGGAATCGGTGTCGATTCGCCTGCGATACGGAAGTAGATTTTGCCTTGATCCATGTAGACGGCATCAAGTACGCCTTCTTTCTTCTCCGTCTTAGTTTCTCCCGTCATCTCGTCTTTTGTAGTGAGGGAATACGAAGCAGTACGACCTACCAGCTTTTCATACTTATCCAAAGTGACCATGCTGTTGTTCGATTGCTCCATCAGCGTGGTCATTTTTGTGATTTTTTCTACCATGGTCAGCATACTTGTTTGCTGGATGAACTGAGAGTTGTCCATGGGGGACATAGGGTCCTGATGCTTTAACTGCTCCAGCATGAGCTTCATAAAGGCATTTTGGTCGAGCTCCGTGCTGAATTCCTTTTTGCCTTTATAGCTCATATGCGGTTGTATATAAGGGTTATTTTTGACGGTTGTTCCGTTATCTGACATGTCAATCCTCCCTGAAGGTGGCGAGTCTATCTGCGTATGTTTGTACTTCCTTCATCTTATATCGGAAAAATCGGTGGAAAGATGAAGACAAACGTTTGTTCGAATTTTGGGCTTAAACTAGCCGGAATTGTGTTATAATGGAAGTAGAAACAGTCATGCTATGAGGAGATGAACGAGGGAATGGAGCGTTTTGAATTGGTATCGGAGTTTCAACCGTCCGGTGACCAGCCAACCGCCATTGCCGAGCTGGTGGCAGGGTTACAGGCTGGCAAGCGACACCAGACATTGCTGGGTGCGACGGGAACGGGAAAGACTTATACGGCTGCCCAGGTAATTGCTCAGGTGAACAGGCCAACACTCGTGATGGCACACAACAAAACTCTGGCCGCTCAGCTTTGTGCAGAGTTTAAGGAGTTTTTCCCGAACAACGCGGTGGAATACTTCGTCAGCTACTACGATTACTATCAACCCGAAGCATACATTCCCCAATCAGATACGTTTATTGAAAAAGACTCGAGCATCAACGAGGAGATCGACAAGCTCCGTCACTCGGCTACCAGTGCGCTGTTTGAACGCCGAGATGTAATCATCGTTGCCTCCGTCTCCTGCATTTACGGATTGGGTTCGCCCGAGGAGTATCGGGAGCTGCTCTTGTCTTTGCGTGTTGGTATGGAAACAGGACGGGACGAGATATTGCATCGTCTGGTCGATATCCAGTACACACGCAACGACATCAACTTCACGCGCGGTACGTTCCGTGTGCGGGGTGACGTCGTGGAGATTTTCCCTGCCTCAGAGAGTGAGCAGGCGATTCGCGTTGAGTTTTTTGGAGATGAAATTGAGCGGATTACTTCGATTGACGTGCTGACCGGCGAGATTTTGGGACAGCGTGATCACATTGCCATCTTCCCTAAATCTCATTATGTGACACGCGAGGAGAAAATGAAGCTGGCTGTCCAAAGCATTGAGGCCGAGCTGGAAGAACGACTGAAAGAATTCCGTGATGCGGGCAAGCTCCTGGAAGCACAGCGACTAGAGCAACGCACACGGTACGATATTGAGATGATGATGGAGATGGGCTTTTGCTCCGGAATCGAAAACTACTCGCGCCATCTGACGGGACTGCCTGCCGGGCATGCTCCGTATACCTTGCTGGATTACTTCCCAGATGATTTTATCGTCATGATGGATGAGTCGCATATGACCTTGCCACAGGTGCGAGGGATGTATAACGGTGACCGCGCACGGAAGGATGTACTGGTCGAACACGGATTCCGTCTGCCCTCTGCACGCGATAACCGCCCACTCAAGTTCGAGGAGTTTGAAGCAAAGCTAAAACAAGCGATCTACATTTCGGCTACACCTGGTCTTTATGAGCTGGAACATAGTCCGGAAATGGTGCAGCAGGTGATTCGTCCGACAGGCTTGATTGATCCAACGATTACGGTACGTCCGATCAAAGGACAGATAGACGATTTGATTGGCGAAATTCAAGCCACGATTGCGAAAAATGAGCGAGTTCTCGTCACGACTCTGACGAAGAAAATGTCTGAGGATTTGACGGACTATCTGAAAGAAATCGGAATCAAGGTCCGCTATCTTCACTCGGATATTAAAACGATTGAGCGGATGCAGATTTTACGCTCATTGCGTTTAGGTGAGTTTGATGTGCTGGTCGGGATCAACCTCTTGCGGGAAGGTCTGGACTTACCGGAAGTATCACTCGTGGCGATTTTGGATGCAGACAAGGAAGGCTTCCTTCGCAATGAGCGCTCGTTGATTCAGACAATTGGTCGGGCTGCGCGGAATGCTGAGGGACGCGTTATCATGTACGCGGACAAAATGACAGATTCGATGGCCTCTGCGATTCGAGAGACAGAACGCCGTCGTTCCATTCAGATGGCTTACAATGAAGAGCACGGCATCACGCCGCAAACCGTGAAAAAGTCCGTCCGCGAAGTAATCGAGGCTACCAAGGTAGCGGAGGAAAAAGCGGATTACTTGCCACATGCGGACTTCAAAAAAATGCCGAAGAAGGATCGCGTGGCTGTCATAGAACGTATGGAAGAAGAAATGAAAGAAGCGGCACGCAACCTCATGTTCGAGCGTGCGGCCGAATTGCGTGATTTGATTCTTGAGCTGAAGGCGGAACTCTAAGGAGAGGTTTTTTTCATGCCATTAGAACATATTGTCGTAAAGGGTGCACGTGCCCACAATTTGAAAAATGTTGATGTAGTCATTCCGAGGGACAAATTCGTCGTTTTGACGGGTTTGTCTGGCTCGGGTAAGTCATCGCTTGCTTTTGACACCATTTACGCAGAGGGACAACGACGCTATGTCGAGTCTCTGTCTGCATACGCCCGCCAATTTCTCGGGCAAATGGACAAGCCGGACGTGGATTCGATTGAGGGACTTTCCCCTGCAATCTCGATTGACCAGAAAACGACGAGCCGCAACCCTCGCTCCACGGTAGGTACGGTTACGGAAATCTACGACTATTTGCGCCTTTTGTATGCGCGTGTCGGTAGAGCGGTTTGCCCGGAGCATGGCATCGAGATCCAATCCCAGACTATTGAACAAATGGTCGATCGACTATTGGAGTATCCTGAGCGCACGAAAATGCAGATTCTAGCTCCTATGGTGCAAGGACGCAAGGGAGAGCATGTCAAGCTGCTGGAGGACATCCGCAAGCAAGGCTTCGTCCGTGTGCGGGTCAATGGTGAAATTACCGATTTGTCCGAAGATATCAAGCTGGAAAAGAACAAGAAGCATAACATTGAGGTTGTCGTTGACCGGATCGTCGTGAAGCCGGATGTACAGGCGCGTCTCGCAGACTCCTTGGAAACGGCACTTCGTTTAGCAGATGGTAAGGTCATCGTCGATGTGATGGAGCAAGAAGAGCTGCTGTTCAGTGAAAAGCATGCTTGTCCGGTATGCGGATTTTCCATTGGAGACCTGGAGCCGCGGATTTTCTCCTTTAACAGCCCATTTGGTGCTTGCTCAGAGTGCGATGGATTAGGTGTCAAACTGGAGGTCGACCCGGATATGGTCGTCCCGGATGCGACGAAGACGCTCGATGACGGGGCGATTGGCGCATGGGAGCCGAAGACTTCGACGTACTATCAACAATTGTTGGAATCAGCTTGCCGCCACTTTAACATTCGAATGGATGTGCCATATGAGGAGCTTACGGCAGCGCACCGACAAATCTTGATGTACGGTAGTGAAGGCGAAAAAATTCACTTCCGCTATGAGAACGAGTTCGGGCAAGTACGCGAGGCAGTCGTTCCGTTCGAGGGTGTCGTCATCAATCTGCAACGACGTCATCTGGAGACCAGCTCGGATTACATCCGCGAGCAAATTGAAGGATTTATGAGCCAAAAGGCGTGTCCTGTCTGCAAAGGCCAACGTTTGCGTCAGGAGAGCTTGGCGGTTAAGATCGGGGAGCGTAGCATTTCCGAGCTGACTACGCTTTCTATTCTCGATGCGCATCAGTTTGTCGATGGCCTGGAACTGACAGAGCGGGAAACAAAGATTGCGAACCTGATCGTAAAAGAAATCAAGGCAAGACTGAACTTCTTGATTGATGTCGGACTGGATTACTTGACGCTGAGCCGTGCGGCGGGAACACTGTCCGGGGGAGAAGCGCAGCGGATTCGGCTGGCTACGCAGATCGGTTCTAGTCTGATGGGCGTTCTCTACATTTTGGATGAGCCGAGTATCGGATTGCATCAACGGGATAACGCGCGTCTGATCAAGACGTTGGAGCATATGACCAAGCTGGGGAACACATTGATCGTCGTCGAGCATGACGAAGATACGATGATGGCCTGCGATTACATTATCGATATTGGCCCGGGCGCCGGCATACATGGCGGTCAAATCGTAGCGGCAGGAACTCCGGATGAAGTCATGAAGGACCCTAACTCCTTGACGGGTGCCTATTTGAGTGGGCGCAAATTCATCCCTGTTCCGCTGGAGCGTCGTAAGCCTTCGGACAAATGGATCAAGATTGAGGGCGCGAAGGAAAACAACCTGAAAAACGTCACTGCGAAGCTTCCTCTTGGCGTTTTTGTTGCCGTAACAGGTGTATCTGGCTCAGGAAAAAGTACGCTGATCAATGAAATCTTGCAAAAGACACTGGCACGCGATTTGAATAAGGCAAAGGTGAAGCCAGGTGAGCATCGTCGCATCCTGGGACTGGAGCATTTGGACAAGGTGATCGACATCGATCAATCTCCAATTGGACGTACACCACGTTCCAATCCAGCGACATATACAGGTGTCTTTGATGATATTCGCGACCTGTTTGCTTCCACCAACGAAGCCAAAGTGCGCGGCTATAAAAAAGGTCGCTTTAGCTTTAACGTCAAGGGTGGCCGTTGTGAAGCGTGCAGCGGTGACGGGATTATTAAAATTGAGATGCACTTCTTGCCGGATGTGTATGTGCCTTGCGAAGTTTGCCATGGCAAGCGCTACAACCGCGAGACGCTCGACGTGAAGTACAAAGGCAAGAGTATTGCTGATGTTTTGGAAATGACGATCGAGGATGGGGTAGAGTTTTTCCGCAATCTGCCGAAGATTGAGCGCAAGCTGCAGACCATCGTAGACGTAGGATTGGGATATATGAAGCTGGGGCAGCCTGCTACCACCCTCTCTGGTGGGGAAGCACAACGCGTCAAGCTAGCCTCTGAGCTGTATCGACGCAGCACAGGACGAACTCTGTACATTTTGGATGAGCCGACAACCGGTCTGCATACAGACGATATCGATCGTTTGTTGAAAGTACTGCAGCGATTGGTGGAAAACGGAGATACGGTGCTGGTCATCGAGCACAATCTGGATGTCATCAAAACGGTGGATTACATCGTAGATTTGGGGCCAGAGGGTGGTACACGTGGCGGAGAAATTGTCGGAACGGGTACACCAGAGGAAGTGGCAAAAATGGAGGGCTCCTACACGGGTATCTATTTGAAGCCGATTTTGGAACGCGATAAAGAACGGACGAATGCCAAGCTAGAGCAATTCGTTTCAAAGTAATCGAGAGACTGCCTCCCTGATTCAGGGGGGCATCTTTTCTACGTGAGCACAAAGGGGGAGAAAAGATGGATTACGTGAAGGATTCTATTGCCGCACTACCTGCCGAGCTAGTGGCAGAAGCACAGAAGCGCTTTGATGGACAAGATCCTGCACACGATTGGCAGCATAATTTGCGTGTGATGGCAATGTGTGAGCGGATTGGCCACGAGGAAGGGGCAGATATGGAAGTGCTGCGCCTCGCTGCTTTGCTGCATGACATCGGGAGAGCAGAAGAACGGCAAACAGGAGAGTGTCATGCCGAAATCAGCGCAAGACTAGCAGGGGAATGGCTCGCCGAACGCAGTATGACGGAGGCCTTCATCTCACGTGTGCAGTCTGCGATTCTCGCCCATCGTTTTCGCAAAGAACGACCTCCACATACCCTAGAAGAAAAGGTCTTGTTTGATGCCGACAAGCTGGATTCGATTGGGGCTATTGGAGTAGCGCGGGTTTTTGCTTATACTGGGGTTATTGGGCAACCCATACAATCGGATGACCCCAATCAGCATACGCCTTATAAGGAATACACGTGGAAGCTGCAGCGCATCAAAGACATGCTCTTCACCAAGACTGCCCAGAAAGTCGCCGAAGACAGACATCGATTCATGACAACGTTTTTTGAACAATGGGAATGGGAAGTAAAAGGGATTCGCTAATTGTTGCGCGAAGGCCAGACTGTATAGGGGGAATACACCATGAGCCGCTGGATAATCAAAATGCTTTTAAATGGGGCCGCGCTGCTTTTGATCAGCAATTGGTTCCATTCCATTTATGTCGCGAATTTCACAGTAGCACTATGGGCTATATTGATTCTGGGGATGGTCAACACAGTGATTCGGCCGATTCTGCTGTTTTTTACTTTTCCCTTGCAAGTATTGACGATCGGTTTGTTCTGGTTTGTCATTAATGCCGTGACGTTTGCATTGACTGCCTACTTTATTGATGGATTTGAAGTGGGACCATGGCCTGATAACATTGGCACGGTCATCGTGGCAGCAGCACTGATGAGTATTTTTGGCTACCTCATTGAAGTTGTGGTAGGGACGAGAAAAGAAAAGAGGTAGTATGTTTGAAAAAGCCCCGTATTCTCTCAAACGAGTAGCGGGGTTTTTGGCTAATCAGGATGCTCGGTCTTATGAGGTTGTCGTAAGCACAAAGGTTTCGTTACAATAGAGACACAACCATAGGGACGGAAAATCCCATGTGAGGGGGAAGCTTCATGCGTAAGACGAATGTGAGCCATTTAGTGGATCATTTCAATATGACGATTTTGAGCGGAGAAGAGGGCTTGGGTCGTGAGATTACCGTAACGGATTTGAGTCGTCCGGGACTGCAGTTAGCCGGTTACTATTCGTACTTTGCGGAAGAGCGGATTCAATTGTTCGGTTTGACGGAAATCAACTTTTTTCAAACGCTGACTCCAGAGGAACGGCTGGAACGGATGAATTTTCTCATGCAAAGTCAGGTTCCTTGCTTCTGTGTGACCCGTAATCAGATGGTGCCTGAAGAGATGATTGACGTTTCCAATCGGTTGGGGGTACCTGTACTTCAGTCCCCTCTGGCAACGACGACGTTGGTCGGGAAAGTAACCAACTTCCTGGAGAATCGTCTTGCCCCAACGACGACGATTCATGGGGTACTCACAGACATTTACGGCGTCGGTGTTTTGATTATGGGATCAAGCGGAATCGGGAAGAGTGAAGCTGCGCTTGAGCTTGTTAAGCGCGGACACCGACTCGTAGCAGATGACGCAGTGGAGATTAAGCAGACGCAAGGGGGGCAGCTAAGCGGTAGCGCTCCTGAGCTGATTCAGCATCTCTTGGAAATCCGTGGTGTAGGGATTATCAACATTATGACGATGTTTGGTGCAGGTGCTGTGCGCAATGTGAAAAACATCGAGATGGTTGTCCAGCTAGAGCTGTGGGAGCCACATAAAATGTACGAGCGGTTGGGACTCGATGAGGAAACATTGAAGATCATGGATACGGAAATTCCGATTATTACCGTTCCTGTTCGACCAGGACGAAACTTGGCAGTCATCATTGAGGTTGCAGCGATGAACTTCCGTTTGAAACGGATGGGTTATAACGCCGCGATGCACTTCACACGGAAACAGTCGAATGCCATTTTAGAGGATGCCGATTCTGACTTGTAGGAGAAAGAGACGCATATGAGGAAGACAACACGTTATCCCGTAAATGGGGTAAACCCGCTTTGGCACATGTATCGAACGGTAAGCTTCTGGAAAGTCATGAAAAATTTTATCGTCATCCAACTCTCCAGATATACGCCGATTGTTTCATGGAAGAACTGGATGTTTCGCACATTTTTGCGTATGGAAGTAGGGCAGCATAGTGCGGTTGCGTTGATGGTGATGATGGATATCATGTTTCCCGAGAAAATCAAGATCGGTCGTAATTGCGTGATCGGTTACAATACGACCATACTTGCCCATGAATATTTAATAGATGAATACCGTTTGGGAGAAGTGATTATTGAGGATGCTGTCCTGGTGGGGGCCAACACTACCATTTTGCCTGGAGTAACGATTGGAAAAGGGGCCATTGTCGCAGCGGGAACGGTTGTTCATAAGGATGTCCCGCCTGGTGCCTTTGTAGGTGGGAATCCCATGCAGCTCATTCGAATGAAAGCTTCAGAGGAAGAAGTCTTGTAGTGTCACTTCCATTATGATCAGCCGTCAGGTGCTTATCCTGGCGGTTTTTTGTTTTGTGTTAAATTTTCCGACTATTCTTATCTTGGTTGACCTAAGATTCTCGACGTGGTAATCTTCTTCATAACACTTTAGTTTGTTACCATATTAGCAGAGTAAAGCGAATGTGATGGAGGGAACAAAGATGGCAAAGCCGTTGGGATTTGAAAAGCCGCTTGGGATGCGGGACATACTGCCGGAATCACTGGCGAAGCAACGGCACTTGGAGCGGGAACTGCGGCAGTGTATCGAGAGATGGGGCTATGACGAAATATCCACACCCTCTCTGGAATACTTCGATACGGTAGGAGCCGCAAGTGCGACGCTGACAGATCGGATGTTTCGCATCCTGGATAAACAAGGTCACACCGTAGTCCTGCGGCCGGACATGACGACGCCAATTGCGCGGGTTGTTTCCTCCCTTTATAAAGATGTTCCATTGCCGATTCGGTTGTATTATCAGGCAAATGTGTTTCGGGCACAAGAAAAGGAAGCGGGACGGAATGCGGAGTTTTCTCAAACCGGGATCGAGCTGATCGGAGATGCGTCTGTCGATGCGGATGCAGAAGCCATTGCGCTTGCGGTGGTTTGCTTGCGGGTAGCTGGTGTGGAAACGTTTCGGATTGCCATTGGACATGTCGATTTTGTAGACGGTCTTTTGGAGGAAGAGATTGAGGATGAGCCTATTCGCAATCAATTCCGCCAGTTTTTGTACGAGCGAGACTTCGTTGGCTTCCGGCAGCTACTCGCGACAGTAAACATTTCGACAGAGGCAAAAAGCCGATTGGAAGCCTTGTTACGGTTGCAAGGGGGAAAAGGGAAAATCGAGGTCGCCCGCAAACTGGCAGGCAACGGAAAGGCAGGGAGGGCAGTCGAGACGATTGCTTCCTTGTGGGAGTCGTTAGAAGCCTACGGGGTGACAGAAGATTTGTTGATCGATTTCAATCTGATCATCAACTTGAACTACTATACAGGCGTCGTTTTTGAAGGATACGCTGCTGACTTGGGCTCCCCGCTATTGGGCGGAGGACGCTACGATCAATTACTCTCCCAATTTGGGCGGGCTGCATCCGCTACAGGCTTTGCGATCAAAATGGATCGGCTGCTTCAGGTCACTCCTTCGGTAAAAAGGCAAGCACCTGCCCGCGTTTTGCTTGTTTACACGGAGGATTGCCGCGGCACCGCTTTGGCAGAGGCACAGCTATTACGTGAAGACGGGCTCGTAGTAGTGACACGTCTCGTCTCCAAGATAGATGAGAAACAGGTTGGACAAGAAGCGGGATTTACCAAGGTCATTTGCATGACACAACAGGAGGAGTAGGAGATGGCACTCACGAAAAACGACCAAAAACTGACGATCGCCATGCCAAAAGGGCGGATTTTTGAAGAGGCCGTCCACTTTCTCCAACAGGCTGGCTTGCAGGTCACTGCGGATCTACAAGATTCGCGCAAACTGATCATCCCTGTAGAAAATGCCAAGCTCGAATTCATTATGGCGAAGCCTGCCGATGTTCCTACTTATGTCGAGTATGGGGTGGCTGACGTTGGCGTGGTCGGTAAGGATGTTTTATTGGAAGAAGAACGAGATGTTTACGAGCTGTTGGATTTGCATATTGGCTATTGTCGCATGATGGTAGCGGGTCTGCCAGACTGGAAACCGACGGAAGCTCTGCGTGTTGCGACGAAATATCCGAAGATTGCGTCACGTTATTTTCGTGAGCAGGGACAGCAGGTTGAGGTAATCAAGCTGAATGGTTCAGTGGAGCTTGCACCAATGATTGGGCTGGCTGATCGGATTGTGGATATTGTCTCAACTGGGAGGACATTGCGGGAAAATGGCTTGGTCGAACTGGAGAGCATTTGTGAAATTACGACGAGGCTCATTGCCAATCGAGCCAGCTATCGGATGAAAAGTGAAGCGGTGGATGAGATCGCCGGAAAATTTTTAGAGGTCATTCCTCGCGGGAACTAGAGAAGAAGGGGAGACAGCTATGCGTATCAAGTCAGCCAGCCAGTATGAAGGGAAACGATCGGTAGACGCTGGGACGAGAGAACAGCAAGAAGCGGTGAAGGCGATCCTCACCTCGGTTCGCCAGCAAGGCGACGAGGCGTTACGCTATTACACAGAGCGATTTGATCGTGTGCTTCTACAAAACTTCCGTGTGAGCGAAGGAGAATTTGCAGAAGCAAGTGAGCTCGTTTCTTCACAAGTCAAAGCGGCATTGGAAGAAGCAGCCGAAAACATTTGGACGTTCCATGAGCGACAAGTGCGCCAGTCCTGGTTTACTACCAAAGAAAGCGGCACATTGCTGGGCCAACTAATACGTCCATTGCAGCGCGTAGGGTTGTATGTTCCAGGCGGAACGGCAGCTTATCCATCCAGCGTATTGATGAATGCCATCCCTGCCAAAATTGCAGGTGTTCCAGAAGTCGTTATTACGACGCCCCCAGGAGCGGATGGGAAAATCAATCCGGCGATACTCGTTGCAGCTCAAATTGCAGGTGTGACTGAGATATACAAGGTAGGCGGAGCGCAGGCGATTGCGGCATTGACCTACGGGACGGGGCAAATCAAGTCAGTCGATAAAATCGTTGGCCCCGGTAATATTTTCGTGGCACTGGCAAAGCGAGAAGTATTCGGATTGGTCAGTATCGACATGGTGGCAGGGCCTAGCGAAATTGCGGTGATCGCAGATGAAACAGCCAACCCGCGTTACGTCGCGGCAGACCTGCTGTCTCAAGCTGAGCATGATCCGATGTCAGCCGCTATATTGGTTACGACATCGCAAGCGCTGGCGGAGCAGGTGTCACAGGAAGTAGAGCGACAGCTTGCCGATCTTCCACGCAAATCGATTGCAGAAGCGGCGATACGCGACTACGGGGCTATTTTACTCGTCGCCGATTTGGAAGAAGGTTTTGCTGTCATTAACCGCATCGCACCCGAGCATTTGGAAATCATGATGGCGGAGCCGTTTGAGCATCTCGGAAAAGTGGAAAACGCAGGTGCGATTTTCCTCGGCCCATACAGCTCAGAGCCAGTCGGCGATTATTTTGCTGGTACCAATCATGTAATTCCTACGAATGGAACGGCGCGTTTTTCCTCGCCATTATCCGTCGATGATTTTATCAAGAAGTCGAGTGTTATTTCCTACAGCAAGCGAGATTTGCGGGAAAATGGACATAAAATTGTGGCGCTGGCAGAGCAGGAAGGATTGTCTGGGCACGGTCGAGCGATCCTTGCGCGTTTGCGAGATTTTGAGACCGAAGAGCAGGAGAGTGAAAAGAGATGAGTGAAGGGAAACAACGTGCAGCACAGATTGAACGCAATACGAATGAGACGCAGATCGCGCTTTCCTTTGCTGTAGACGGTGCGGGTGAGAGCAAGCAAAACTCAGGTGTACCATTTTTGGATCATATGCTAGACCTGTTTACCCGACACGGACATTTCGACCTGACTGTCAAGGCAAAGGGAGATATCGAAATCGACTATCACCACACGGTTGAGGATATCGGGATTTGTCTTGGGCATGCTCTGCGGGAAGCGTTGGGAGACAAAAGAGGCATCAAGCGTTATGGAAATGCGTTTGTCCCGATGGATGACGCGCTCGCACAGGTCGTCATTGATATCAGTAACCGTCCTCATCTGGAATATCGGGCTACGTACCCGACGAATATCGTTGGTCAGTTTCCGACGGAGCTGGTGCACGAATTTTTATGGAAACTCGCACTGGAGGCGCGGATCAATCTTCATGTGATCCTGCACTACGGTCACAATACGCACCACATGATCGAGGCGATTTTCAAAGCGCTGGGCCGTGCACTGGATGAAGCGACGACGATCGATCCGCGTGTAAAAGGGGTCCCGTCAACAAAAGGGGTTTTGTAACATGATCGGCATCATCGATTACGGCATGGGGAATCTGTACAGCTTGAGCAAGGCGTTGGAAAGATTGGGCTATTCGTATGAATTCGTCTCTCAAGCAGAGCGTCTGCAAGAATATAGCGGGTTGATTTTGCCGGGGGTCGGGGCGTTCGGAGATGCTATCGCCAACATTCGTGAGCTCGGATTAGAGCAAGCAATCAAAGGATACGCAGCAACAGGTCGTCCGATCTTGGGCATTTGTCTCGGCATGCAGCTTTTATTTGAGCAAAGTGCGGAGCATGGCGAGCATACGGGCTTGGGACTGCTCGGTGGTGAGGTCGTTCGTTTTCGCGGGGATTACAAGGTACCGCACATGGGCTGGAACCAACTGATGATCAAGCAAAAGCAACCGTTACTAAACGGTGTGCAGGATGGCGATTACGTCTATTTTGTCCACTCGTATCATGTTTTGTGCGAGCCTGATGTCTTGCTTGCGACGAGTGACTATCACCAGGAGGTCACAGCCATTGTAAATCGTGACAACGTATACGGTATGCAGTTTCACCCGGAAAAGAGCGGAGAGACAGGAATGCTGCTGCTGCGCAACTTTGCCGTTCAATGCGAGGGGGTTTTGACATGAGCTTTATTGTTTATCCGGCGATCGATATTCGCGGGGGCAAGTGTGTTCGACTTTTCCAAGGAGATTACGGGCAAGAGACAGTGTACGCCGATTCACCGCTCGCGATGGCGAAACGCTGGGTAGAGCAAGGGGCGTCCTGGGTTCATCTCGTAGATTTGGACGGGGCAAAGGAAGGCAAGCCTGCAAATGCAGCGATCATCAAGGAGATAGCGCGCTCGATCCCTGTACCCGTGCAGGTTGGGGGCGGCATTCGGACAGAAGAGCAGATCGCGGACTATTTGGAGGCGGGCGTCGCGCGAGTGATCGTCGGGACTGCTGCGATCGAAGACGAGCCTTTTACGAAGCGAATTCTTCAAAACGATGGAGACAAGATTGCGATTGGTCTGGACTGCCGGAATGGACTGGTGGCTACCAGAGGTTGGTTGACCACGACAGATGTGCAAGCGACAGAGCTTGCCAAGCGGTTGGTTACGTTTGGCGCGGAGACGTTTATTTATACCGATATCGCCCGTGATGGCACGATGACAGGACCGAATGTAGAAGAAATTGCCGCCTTGGCGATGGCTACAGGAAAATCGGTGATAGCTTCGGGAGGTGTCAGCCAACTGGACGACTTGTTGACGCTGGCTACCCATGCTTCGGACGGAGTCTCTGGCGCCATTGTTGGCAAAGCACTCTACACGGACGCTTTTACATTGGAAGAAGCGCTCCAGCGTATGGAGGGGCGTGAATCCTATGCTGGCTAAACGAATCATCCCGTGTCTTGATGTAAAAGACGGACGGGTGGTAAAAGGCGTGCAGTTCGTCGGACTTCGCGATGCAGGAGACCCGGTTGAACTGGCAAAAAAGTATAGCGACGAGAGAGCAGACGAGCTGATCTTTCTCGATATTTCTGCGTCCCATGAAGGACGCAAGACGATGGTGGATGTCATCGAAAAAACGGCCGCAAACATTACGATTCCTTTCACGGTTGGCGGTGGCATTAATAGCGTCGACGATATGAAAAGGATTTTGCGTGCGGGTGCGGACAAAATCTCGTTGAATACAGCGGCTGTTTTGCGTCCGGAATTGATTCGCGAGGGAGCGACAGTCTTTGGCTCACAATGTATCGTCGTGGCGATTGATGCGAGAAGTGTCGGGGAAGATCGCTGGGAAGTGTATACCCACGGTGGACGGAATGCGACGGGTAGGGACGTCATCCGCTGGGCACAGGAGGCAGAAGCGCTGGGAGCGGGTGAAATTCTTTTGACCAGCATGGACGACGATGGGGAAAAGAAAGGCTTTGGCCTCGAATTGACCAAGCGGGTATCAGAGGCGGTTGGAATTCCGGTCATTGCTTCTGGTGGAGCGGGCTTGAGGGAGCATTTTTACGATGTGCTGACGCAAGGAAAGGCAGATGCCGCCCTCGCCGCTTCTATTTTTCACTATGACGAGACGTCGATTCAATCAGTCAAAGAGTATTTGCAAACCAAAGGAGTTGTCGTACGACCATGAAAGGAGCAGAAGCGTTTGCCGTGGAAAAATTGCGTTTTGACGAAAAGGGTTTGATTCCTGTCATCGTGCAGGATGCCGGAAGCAAGACGGTCTTGACGCTTGCCTATATGAATGAGGAATCGCTACAAAAGTCATTGGCGACCAAAGAAACATGGTTTTGGAGCCGTTCCCGACAACAATTGTGGCACAAGGGCGAGACCTCGGGTCATACACAGCGGATCGTCTCTATGCGGTATGATTGCGACGGAGATGCACTGGTTGTAATGGTCGAACCGAATGGGCCCGCATGTCATACGGGAGCGTATAGCTGTTTCACGCAGGAGGCTCTCACCGATACAGATGATGAGCCAGTACAAGTAGAGCGGTTTGCCATCTTAAGTGAGCTCGAGGAACTAATTGCCGCGCGGGAGGCAGAGCGCCCGGAAGGCTCCTACACCACCTACTTGTTCGAAAAAGGCGTAGATAAAATCCTGAAAAAGGTCGGGGAAGAGGCTGCCGAGGTCATTATTGCAGCGAAAAATCGAAGTCGCGAGGAACTGCGGTACGAGGCATCTGATCTGATCTTCCACTTGATGGTTTTGTTACGCGAGCAAAAGCTGCCACTGGATGAAGTACTGACGGAGCTTCAGAGGCGTCGTTAAAAGATAGCCCAAGCATGAATATAGTAGAGATATTTAATAGAAAGAGCGGGATGTTTTTCTCGCTCTTTTTCCTTTCGTATCGCGATATTTTAGCTGTTTCTCGTTTTTTGATAAAAAAACTTTTAAAATTACTCTTGATTTAGAATTTTATATGTGATAGATTATTCCTTGTCGCCAAGAACAACGACAAAATACGAGAAAAGAAAACGAGATTCGATAAAAAACTTCTTGACTCGCTAATAACGAACGTGATAAGATGTAAGACGTTCGACAAAAAATGCTCTTTGAAAACTGAACAGCGAAAGCGTTAATGAGTCTATCATTAAAAGATTTGCCAGCTTTGAACCAGCAACAAACTTTATTGGAGAGTTTGAT
>NZ_JABSVA010000039.1:0-452 GCF_013284365.1 Brevibacillus sp. RS1.1 | reverse complement strand
GCTGTCAAGGAAGCCGTTGTGATGGCAAGAGAAGACAAGCAGGGTGACAAACGTCTGGCGGCGTACGTGACGACAAGAGGGGAAAGTAGCGAAGAGCCCACTGACTTAGCCGTCTGGGCAAAAGCAAAATTGCCAGAGTTTATGGTTCCATCCGTCTTTGTCTGGCTGGACACTATGCCCCTCACACCGAACGGCAAGATCGACCGGAAGCAACTGCCAGAGCCGGAGTGGGGCCAAAACACTTCTACCCAAGAGTATGTAGCGCCACGCAACCAAACGGAGGAGCTGGTCGCCACCATCTGGTCGCAAGTGCTTGGTATCGAAAAAGTCGGCGTTCATGACAA
Organism: Brevibacillus sp. RS1.1; assembly: GCF_013284365.1. Lineage (NCBI taxonomy): Bacteria > Bacillati > Bacillota > Bacilli > Caryophanales > Paenibacillaceae > Brevibacillus > Brevibacillus sp. RS1.1. The sequence continues at coordinate 108 of NZ_JABSVA010000039.1, read as the reverse complement.
CTTCTTCGAGTTAGGCGGGCATTCTCTCTTGGCGACACGGGTCATTTCCCGTCTTCGTGAGATGTTTGCAGGAGAAGTACCGATCCGTACGCTTTTCGAAAACCCAAC
>NZ_JABSVA010000038.1:0-463 GCF_013284365.1 Brevibacillus sp. RS1.1 | reverse complement strand
GTGTTATGGAGCGGACGAAGGGTCTCGAACCCTCGACCTTCGCCTTGGCAAGGCGACGCTCTACCAATTGAGCTACGTCCGCATGTTTATTGGTGCGGTCGAGAGGACTTGAACCTCCACGGTGTTGCCACCACTGGCACCTGAAGCCAGCGCGTCTGCCATTCCGCCACGACCGCATATGAAGTTCTATCTCTTGTTTTAAAAACTGGTGAGCCATGAAGGACTCGAACCTTCGACCCTCTGATTAAAAGTCAGATGCTCTACCAACTGAGCTAATGGCTCTCACTATATTTATCGCTATTTCAAACCAATAAGGTTGAAATGGCGGAGCTGACGGGACTCGAACCCGCGACCTCCGGTGTGACAGACCGGCGTGAACTCCAACTTCACCACAGCTCCATATTTGGTTGCACCCACTGGGCACTCCGATCCTACTTGATCATGATGATTACTCAACGAAGTA
>NZ_JABSVA010000037.1:0-516 GCF_013284365.1 Brevibacillus sp. RS1.1 | reverse complement strand
CTCCCAGCTGAGCTAAGCCTCCAAATCACCTACAAGATGTAGGGATTTTTCTAAGTGACCCGTAGGGGATTCGAACCCCTGTATGACAGCGTGAAAGGCTGCTGTGTTAAACCGCTTCACCAACGGGCCAAGATTAAGAAATATGGTGCGGTCGGCGAGACTCGAACTCGCACGGGTCGCCCCGCCACCCCCTCAAGATGGTGTGTCTGCCAATTCCACCACGACCGCAACTAATATGGTAGCGGCGGAGGGATTCGAACCCCCGACCTTTCGGGTATGAACCGAACGCTCTAACCAGCTGAGCTACACCGCCATGAAGCTATGAGATTAAAACATATGGCGGAGAGTGAGGGATTCGAACCCTCGCTACGCTTGCGCATACTAACGGTTTAGCAAACCGTCCCCTTCGGCCTCTTGGGTAACTCTCCGTATATATGGCTCCTCGGGACGGACTCGAACCGCCGACCGATCGGTTAACAGCCGATTGCTCTACCAACTGAGCTACCGAGGAACGTT
>NZ_JABSVA010000036.1:0-662 GCF_013284365.1 Brevibacillus sp. RS1.1 | reverse complement strand
CTGTAAGAAGAAGTTGATTGGTGCGGTCGAGAGGACTTGAACCTCCACGGTGTTGCCACCACTAGAACCTGAATCTAGCGCGTCTGCCAATTCCGCCACGACCGCATTTTCCCATCCAAGTAGCCAGATCTTTTAACAAGCTGACTTTCACTTTTCGGGTTTGTAAAAACTGGTGAGCCATGAAGGACTCGAACCTTCGACCCTCTGATTAAAAGTCAGATGCTCTACCAACTGAGCTAATGGCTCATGAAAATGGTGGGGAGAGACGGATTCGAACCGCCGAACCCGGAGGGAGCAGATTTACAGTCTGCCGTGTTTAGCCACTTCACTATCTCCCCAGTTTCATGGTGCCGGCAATAGGACTTGAACCCACAACCCCCTGATTACAAGTCAGGTGCTCTACCAATTGAGCTATACCGGCATATCTTTAATTATGGCATATCTTTCATGAAAAATCAACGTTTTTTTATTCCGTTAAACCTTTTTCATGTTCATGAACTATGCCATCTCGTTAAGAAAGATGGCGGAGCTGACGGGACTCGAACCCGCGACCTCCGGTGTGACAGACCGGCGTGAACTCCAACTTCACCACAGCTCCATGTTTGATTGTACCCACTGGGTACTACGATCCTACTTGATCAAGAAGATGATTCGACGTAGAG
>NZ_JABSVA010000035.1:0-805 GCF_013284365.1 Brevibacillus sp. RS1.1 | reverse complement strand
GCGGTAACGCGTGGAGCTGACGAATACTAATCGGTCGAGGACTTATCCACACATTCTTAGCAATCATGCGTATTCAGTTTTGAAGGAATAAACCTTCAACGTTCCTCGGTAGCTCAGTTGGTAGAGCAATCGGCTGTTAACCGATCGGTCGGCGGTTCGAGTCCGTCCCGAGGAGCCATATTATGCTCCTGTAGCTCAGTCGGTAGAGCGTTTCCATGGTAAGGAAGAGGTCGCAGGTTCGATTCCTGTCGGGAGCACCAGAAGTATTCTTATGATCTTGGCCCGTTGGTGAAGCGGTTTAACACAGCAGCCTTTCACGCTGTCATTCAGGGGTTCGAATCCCCTACGGGTCACCTAAAAACACCTTAACAGTGGTTAAGGTACCTGCAAAGTTCTCAGAGTATGCTAAGAAGCATACTCGTCACTTTGTCAGGGATTTGGAGGCTTAGCTCAGCTGGGAGAGCATCTGCCTTACAAGCAGAGGGTCGGCGGTTCGATCCCGTCAGCCTCCACCATAAAAAATGGGGAGATAGTGAAGTGGCTAAACACGGCAGACTGTAAATCTGCTCCCTCCGGGTTCGGCGGTTCGAATCCGTCTCTCCCCACCATTTTTTATTTTGCGAGTTGTTGGGGTATAGCCAAGCGGTAAGGCAACGGACTTTGACTCCGTCATTCCTAGGTTCAAATCCTAGTACCCCAGCCATTTTGCGAGCCATTAGCTCAGTTGGTAGAGCATCTGACTTTTAATCAGAGGGTCGAAGGTTCGAGTCCTTCATGGCTCACCAGTTTTTTAAAATTAGAATAG
>NZ_JABSVA010000034.1:0-1028 GCF_013284365.1 Brevibacillus sp. RS1.1 | reverse complement strand
ATCTTCATCTTAAAAAATGAAGAACTGTAATCGGGAAGTAGCTCAGCTTGGTAGAGTACTTGGCTTGGGACCAAGGGGTCGCAGGTTCGAATCCTGTCTTCCCGACCATGTTTCAAATGAATATGCCGGTGTGGCGGAATGGCAGACGCGCGCGACTCAAAATCGTGAGGGAAACCGTGGGGGTTCAAGTCCCTTCACCGGCACCATATTCAAGCGGGTGTAGTTCAATGGTAGAACTCCAGCCTTCCAAGCTGGTCGCGTGGGTTCGATTCCCATCACCCGCTCCATATTTTTGCGGAGGGATACCGAAGTGGTCATAACGGGGCGGTCTTGAAAACCGTTAGAGTGCAAGCTCACGGGGGTTCGAATCCCTCTCCCTCCGCCACTTCTTTTTATTACGAATAATTATGGCGGCGTAGCTCAGATGGCTAGAGCGTTCGGTTCATACCCGAAAGGTCGGGGGTTCGATCCCCTCCACCGCTACCATAGGGGCATAGTTTAACGGTAGAACGAAGGTCTCCAAAACCTTTGGTGTGGGTTCGATTCCTACTGCCCCTGCCAAGGAACATTTTTAAAACGCATACATTATGGCGGTCGTGGCGAAGGGGTTAACGCACCGGATTGTGGCTCCGGCACTCGTGGGTTCAAGTCCCATCGATCGCCCCATTTTTTTATAACTACTATATGTCTCAGTAGCTCAGCTGGATAGAGCATCCGCCTTCTAAGCGGACGGTCGGGAGTTCGAACCTCTCCTGAGACGTTTTACATGCGGTCGTGGTGGAATTGGCAGACACACCATCTTGAGGGGGTGGCGGGGCGACCCGTGCGAGTTCGAGTCTCGCCGACCGCACCATTAATTTCAATGAGGTTAAAAAACCTCTTGATTAATGAAAAACAATGTGTTATATTAAATATCTACTCGCGAAACACTAGTTTAACTGAGTAGAACAAATCACATAAAACTAAAAAAGTTATTGACTTTGAAAGTTAGATGTGATAAATTAAAGATCTGCACAAGACACAGTGCA
>NZ_JABSVA010000033.1:0-1030 GCF_013284365.1 Brevibacillus sp. RS1.1 | reverse complement strand
TGTCTCCTTCACTCTTGCCAGCAAGTCACGGAATGTCGGTTCCCCTGACATATCTGTACGTAGCACCAATGTGTTAATGAAGAAACCGATGAGTGACTCGATCTCCTCCCGATTTCGTCCTGCAACCGGGCTTCCGACGAGGATGTCTTCCTGTCCACTGTAGCGGTAGAGCATAGTTTGGAAGGCAGCCAGTAAGGTCATGAACAGCGTCGATCCTTCTTCACGGCTGAGCATACTCAATTTTTCTAACAGTTCAGCTGAAAGCGTAAAGGTATACATCGCGCCAGCATGGCTTTGAACAGATGGACGCGGACGATCTGTCGGCAAAACCAATAGTGGTTCGGCATCGACTAGCTTTTCTTTCCAGTACGCTAGCTGTCGCGTAAGCACATCTTCTTCCATCCACTTCCGTTGCCATACAGCGTAATCCGCGTACTGCAATGTCAGATCGGCTAATACAGGTTCTTTTCCGTAAACAAATGCTTCGTACAGTGCTCTCATTTCTTTGATGAAAATACCGATTGACCAGCCATCGAAAATGATATGGTGCATGTTAAATAAGAAGACGGCCTCTTGCTCGCTTACGCGAATCAAGGTGGTACGGAACAACGGACCTTCGCTCAGGTTAAATGGCGTAGCTGCCTCTACTCCTGCCAAGCGCTGTGTTTCTGCTTCGCACTCGTCTGCTGGTAGCTCGCGCAAGTCGATTACGCGTAGCGACTGCTCTTGGTAAGGGTGAATGATTTGTACAGCTTGACCATCTACGTGGTCAAAGGTTGTCCGCAAGCTTTCGTGACGCTGGATCAGCAGCTGCAAGCTCTTGTTCCACGCCTCTATATTCAGATCCCCGTGCAATCGCATGGCTGACGGAATGTTGTACAAGGCACTGTCTGGCATCAAGCGATCCAGGAACCACAGACGTTGCTGCGCAAAGGACAATGGCAGATGGCCTTCCCGTGAAACAGGTTCGATCGAAGCTCCTGATGTTTCTCTCCAAAAGCTTCCAAGTATTTCGGACAGTTCTGCAACA
>NZ_JABSVA010000032.1:0-1030 GCF_013284365.1 Brevibacillus sp. RS1.1 | reverse complement strand
CGTCTCCTTCACTCTTGCCAGCAAGTCACGGAATGTCGGTTCCCCTGACATGTTCGTACGGAGCACCATTGTATTAATGAAGAATCCAATCAATTGTTCCATCTCTGGTCTATTGCGGCCTGCGACAGGGCTTCCGACGAGGATGTCTTCTTGTCCACTGTAGCGGTAGAGCAGAGTTTGGAACGCAGCTAGCAAGGTCATGAACAGCGTCGATTCTTCTTTACGGCTAAGTGTTTGTAATTTATCGAGAAGTTCACCTGCGAGCGTCGTTGAGTAAATCGCTCCCTCGTACGTTTGTACAGCTGGACGTGAACGGTCGGTCGGTAGGGTCAGAAGCGGTTCAGCACCACTTAATTTTTCACTCCAGTAAGAAAGTTGTTCGTCTAATACTGAACCTTGGAGCCAATCCCGTTGCCAAACCGCGTAGTCCGCATACTGTACAGGCAAATCAACCAATGCGGGTAAGTCGTTTTGGCTAATCGCTTCATAGGAAGTGAACCATTCGCGAATGAATACGCCCATCGACCAACCGTCAGAGATGATGTGATGCATGTTCAAAAGGAAGACCGTTTCTTGCTCGCTTATGCGAATCAAGGTGGTACGGAACAACGGACCTTCGCTCAGGTTGAATGGCGTAGCTGCCTCTATTCCTGCCAAGCGCTGTGTTTCTGCTTCGCACTCGTCTGCTGGTAGCTCGCGCAAGTCGATTACACGTAGCGGCTGTTCTTGGTAAGGGTGAATGATTTGTACAGCTTGTCCATCCACGTGGTCAAAGGTTGTCCGCAAGCTTTCGTGGCGCTGGATCAGTAGCTGCAAGCTCTTGTTCCAAGCCTCTATATTCAGATCCCCATGCAATCGCATGGCGGACGGGATGCTGTACAAGGCACTGTCTGGCATCAGACGATCCAGGAACCACAGGCGCTGCTGCGCAAAGGACAATGGCAGATGACCTTCCCGTGAAATAGGTTCAATCGCAGTTCCGGTTGTTTCTTGCAAAAAGCTTCCGAGTGCTTCGGACAGTTCTGCAATG
>NZ_JABSVA010000031.1:0-1137 GCF_013284365.1 Brevibacillus sp. RS1.1 | reverse complement strand
ACGATTGCCGTCGTTGTACTCGTGAGGCCTTCGAGATAGAACGTTTCAGACTTTAGCGTGGAATGAAACGATTCGATGGGGGCATTATCAGCAGGCATTCCCTTGCGGGACATGCTCATGATAATGCCTTTTCCTTTTACTGCCTCTTGGTAAGCTTGAGACGTGTACACACTGCCTTGATCACTATGCAACATCATTCCCGGCCGATTAGGAAGTTGATTTAACGTATCTAAGACAAACGAAGTGTCTTGTTTATCTGCTATGGTGTAAGCAACAATCTCCCCATTGTACAAATCTAAGATACTTGATAAGTACAACATTTTCCCACCAAACGGCAAATACGTAATATCTGTCACTAGCTTTTGCATCGGAGCTTCAGCATGAAATTGACGTTGTAGGAGATGTTCAGCCGATTGTGAAGGTTGTCCCGTTGGTTTACGTTTCTTGATGCGGACTCTACATTGCAGTTGTTCTACTTGCATAATCCGTTGCACACGCTTGTGATTAATTCGCTGTTCAATCCGAAGGAGTGCCGTAATCTTTCGATAGCCATAACGAAATTTATGTAGGGAACATAGCTGCCGAATCTTTTCGACTATAGGGTCCTTTTGTTTCATTTTAAACACTGACCTCCAACGATAATAGGTGGATCGGGCAATACCCAACCAAGCGCAAGCTTGGTTAATATTCACTTCTCCTCTGATGGTTTCCATCCATGTGACCACGATTCTAGGTGTCACCCCCTTTCCAATTCCGTGTACTTTTTTAGCACATCCAATTGTTGTTTCAAAAATCGATTTTCTGCTTTCACTTTCTCAAGCTCTGAAGTGTACTCAGGACCTTTGCCAAAGCTATATTGTTTGCCAACAGGTTGTTCTAGTCGATGAAGCTCGCCCTCTCGATACCACTTCATCCAGACCTTTAGCTGAGTCACATTGCGGATTCCTAGTTTCTCCATAACCTCCTTCACTGGAACACCTGCCAATCTCATTTGAATCGCCTGCATCTTGACTTCCACGGGGTAACTCACTCTAGTTGACAATGCAAAAACACCTCCAAGATTGTCTCCATATCTTACGACATGGTTTAGTTCTCTTGAAGGTGTTTTGATTTGTCTCACATTACGGGGTCAGTCCC
>NZ_JABSVA010000030.1:0-1144 GCF_013284365.1 Brevibacillus sp. RS1.1 | reverse complement strand
AGCAAACCAGTTGGCTCACTATCTGCGTTCTCAAGGAATCGGCCCAGAGGTCTTGGTGGCTGTTCTCATGGAACGTACGACCGAAATGATCGTTGCGATGATGGGCATTCTCAAAGCTGGTGGCGCGTATGTGCCGATTGATCCCGCGTATCCACAAGAGAGAATCGGTTATACGCTGGAAGATTCGCAAGCGGCGATTCTGTTGACCCAAGGAAGCCTGCTATCCATGCTGCCTGAACATACAGCACAAGTGATCTGCCTGGATCGTGATTGGGAGACTATCGCGAAACAAAGCGAAGAGAACCTGCCAAATTTGGTGCTACCAACGAACCTTTCTTATGTCATTTACACCTCGGGCTCGACAGGTCTGCCTAAAGGGGTAGCGATTCAGCACAATAGTGTCATTGCCTTCATCGCGTGGGCGAAAACGGTCTTTTCGGCTGAAGAAATGAGTGGAGTGCTCGCGTCGACTTCTATCTGCTTCGATTTGTCAGTCTATGAAATATTCGTGACCTTAGCCTACGGAGGCAAAGTCATTTTGGCTGACAACGCCTTGCATATACCGACCCTGCCAGCAGTCAACGAAGTGACATTGATCAATACCGTCCCATCTGCCGCCAAAGAACTCGTGCGGATGAACGCGATCCCGTCGACGGTACGCGTGGTCAACCTAGCTGGTGAGCCACTGCCAAACACATTGGCGCAAAGTCTATATGCATTGGAGCATGTCGAAAAAGTCTTTAATCTTTATGGACCGTCTGAAGATACGACGTACTCCACGTATGTACAGGTCACCAAAGGCGCCACGTCAGAACCCACAATTGGTCGTCCTTTGTCCAACACACAAGCGTATATTCTCGATGCCAACCTGCAACCAGTACCGTTGGGCTTACCTGGGGAACTGTATCTTGGTGGTGACGGATTGGCTCGCGGGTATCTAAATCGCCCAGAGCTGACCGCAGAACGATTCTTGTCGAACCCATTCCACGCTGACTCGCAAGCGCGGATGTACAGCACCGGTGACTTGGTCCGCTATCTCCCAGATGGACAAATCGAGTACTTGGGACGGATAGACCATCAGGTGAAGATTCGCGGCTATCGAATCGAGTTGGGAGAGCTGGAGGCTGTCCTTCGCACCCATCCT
>NZ_JABSVA010000003.1:0-810856 GCF_013284365.1 Brevibacillus sp. RS1.1 | reverse complement strand
CCACGGTAATCCGGCTTTTTGCTTATTTAATCTTAGGGTTGAATTTTACATTTCTCATAGGAAACCGCTCTTAGTTAGGTTCACGTCTGTCTTTCCACTCGTCAACTTCTCTTGGATCGATGTCGAGAACTTCGCAAATATGTAGCGCAATCGTAACAGTGGGAGTGGTAATCCCGTATTCTATGTTCTGATAGTGTTTCAAGGATACGTTTATGATCCTGCTTACTTTTTCCTGGGATAATTTCTTTTCTATTCGGGCATCTTTTAGTTTCAATTCTTGGAAGCTCTCCTTGAATTTTTACTCATATGTTAACCTGTTAGCGAATTTTTGATGACCCATGATACTTGGCGAATTAAAGTACACGTATTATACTTACTGTTATTGCTAGGCATTTACATTTTGATAGCCTCTAAAAACTAAGATGAAAGTGGAATGAAAATTCATAGAAGGATGTGAACTCCATGCATGAGTAATATAATTGACGGATCATGAGTAAGTTCAAGGGGAATTTATGGCAAATATTTACAAATGCTTGCGACGATTATAAAATATGGGAAGTTAAGTGTTTCTTATGTACATGACTAAGGGGGATTTCTTTTAGTATGGAAACAAGAAAAACAACACAAAAATCGATACGTTCTGAAATAGATAAAAATATGAAAGAGAACGGATATACACTTAGTAAACTCAGTGAGTTGAGTGGCGTTAATCCTGGACATTTGAGTGAGATCCTAAATAGCAATCCACCACGTGCCATTACAATTGGTCAGCTTGACACGTTGGCTAAGGTCTTTAAAAAGGCTCCTGGTTGGTTGTACGAGTTATACCCGGAAGAGTGCATAGCCGAGGAAAAAATTTCGCGTCCACGTTTGATCCCTTACTTGGTTCGATGTGCTGAGATCGGGCGTCAGGATTGTATTGATGTGGTTGTCTCAAGATTGCTAGAGAACCCTAAAAACGTTTCCATTCTCTTCACTGTTGCAGAGCAATTATTTCAAACTGGTGGAAAGGCTATGTCAGTCCCTTTTTATCAGCTAGTGATTGAAGCTGAAAAAGATAGCCATTCGGATCACTTTCTGATAAGTCAATATCGGTTATTTCGTGCGTTACAAGGTACAAGTCCAGAAGACAACTGGAAAGCGGTCATAAGGTTTGAACCCTATCGGAACAGATTGTCCGAAAATCACCAATTGGACGCGTTGTTACATTTAGCTAATGTGTGCTACATGTTGCAGAAGTGGAAAGATGTAGAAAAATATGCTGACGAATTACGGACCCTAGCTATTGCAGTCTATCAGGATCAATTACGTAAGAAAGAGAGCGGTAAAACGGTTGAAATGTTACACACGGAACGTCATCTAGTTGTGTACTATGGCCAAAGCTCCTTGTTAAAAGGAGTTGCTCTCACTATGCAAGAACAGTATGAAGAAGCGGAAAAACACGTGATCGAATATACTGATCTTACTTGGTTTGGACTGTTAGATGAGATAGGACATAAAGAAGTAAAGAAATTCAATATATGGGGCAGGGCTAACTTATATGGGCTTAACTTAAAGAAGGGAAACGTGAGTATTCTATCAGAGTATGTTGCTTTCTTACAGGAACATCCAAATGAAATTCTCCCTGGGATGTTGACCATCATCGAAGCAGCCAATAAACATAATTTTTGTATAGATGAGCTACTGCATCGTTATTCTGCTAATCTATCCAGCTTTTATGACCATCAGAACCCTATTAATTTGAGTCAGAATTTTCACTTTTGGGATCAAAAGACTGAATATGAATTTAGAAAAGGAAACACGTCTCAAGCGATAGATCAGTTACTGTTGTGCCTGGATTTATCTGACAAAATGACCTATCACCAAGGATTTAAACGTTGTGTCACAAAGTTTTGGAAACACTTGCCGCATGCAACAAATGAGCAAAAAGATCGCTATGAAGCCATTTTAGAAGGGAGAGTGTGAATATGAAGAAATTTTTTGTTTTGTTATCCATGGTTTTGAGTTTTGGGGTACTTTCCAGTGTTGGCCAGGCTTCTATCGCAAGCGAAACGCCATCTTTTTCTGCTGTTTCTCCTCCTCCAGTTATGCAATATCATCACGGCGTAGGAGGCTAAATAGGGTTTGATAAAGGGTTCGAAAAAGCATCCCAAACAAAAAAGGGATGCTTTTTTTATTTTCCCATTTTTCTAAGAACAGTGAATTTGGGAAAATGCAGTATAGTTATAAATGTATTTATTGTTAAAATAAGGGAGGTGATAACCATAGGGGCTATTGCATATAAAAAGGGCGTTCCACCCCTTTGCCAGGTTACAGGAACGCCCGCAGGAGGAGCAGATACAGCTCCTATAAGTAAATGTACCACGCTAGCATTAGATCGGGAAGGAGGAACTTATCACGATGTAGATCATTTGAAAAACATTGTGGAACAATTACGTGAACAACTGGTGCAATTGTTTTTGGAGAAGAAAGATTTGTTGGATGATGAAGTCGTGGAATTAAGCCAGAAACTGGATAAGTACATTCTGGTAATTCAATCAAGGATGATACAAAAATAAGAAAAAAAGAAAGTAAGGTTTTATTTAAATTGAGGTAATTAAAACCTAAAGTGGTTACAGGAGGGTAAAAAATGAATAGTAAGAAACTTTCTTTCGCAACTCTCTTACTTAGCGGTTTAGTTGTATCTGGAGCTGGTTCTGCCTTCGCAGCATCTCAAGCTGAGACTATTCAAATAGGTAACCTAAAAATCGTTGAACGTGTATATGAGAACCCAGTAGAGTATGATTTTACAGATGACCTTACGAAGAGTGATTCATCTAAGATTGGTCCCTTAGGCAATGATATGACTGGCAAAGTGTATGAAATGTCTAAGAAGGACCTATACAAATCAAAATCTTATGAAGCTGATATTGAGAATGATAGTAACGAAAACGATACCTTTATGAGGAAGGTTACAAGAAAAACCTTTTTGACCGGTAAAATAGGTGCGTCAGCCGAGACGAAAGTCAACTGGAGGATAATAGAGGGGAAAGTGGGGATTAATGCAGAAGTTTCATTTGGAGAAGAAGACATTATAGAAACAACCCACAGTTGGGTCATACCAAAGCGTACGATTACAACCGTTGAATACGGATCAAAAGCCGTAAAAACAACTGGAAGCTTAAACGAATATTTTCAAGGCAGAGTAGTGGATTCTAACTACGTAAACGTCAAATACTCGTACAAAGAGTATTCTAGTAAAAAATCAAAAGATCTATGATCCGACCTCTCCATATACTTCTCCTTCTGTTCATAGTCCTTCTTAGTGGCTGTAGCGAGGCAGTAACAGTCCCTAAAGAGAAGTCATATGTAAGCGTCTACGATTATTTCGAAGAAATTCATGGGGAGAATTTGAAAACATCCGTGCTCCAAATAACAAAAAATGGTAATTCGGCAGAACTCACGTTACGAATCTTAATTTCGGATGATTTGAGAGAAAAAATGATGCATACGGAAAAACCCATTTACTTTTCGTTTGCAGATATGCCGGGTAACGAGACCATTAAAAATTTGCTTGCAGAGACTCCTTCACTCGTTCAAATTGATTTAAACAGTAATGAGAGTCGGTATACAATTACGCAACAGCTAAAGCTAAAAGAAAATTTGTCAGAAGCTGATAACCAGGCGCTATTGTCTCCTGCTAATTACCGACTTCAGGTCATAAACGAAGAAAAGCTCGGTGTGGCTAGTTTTATGGGACTAGAATACTCGCTACTTCCTGAAGATAATCAGAAGTAGCAAATCGCTTGTTACGAATTGTATCTCTTGTGGCAAACGTGTCCACACCCTACATGGTTTTTTTTTGGGGGTACCGCCAACAAAATGTGACTTGGATGTAATAAAAAACTCGTATTCCTGTACGCTAAGGAACACGAGTTTTTTCATATTGCCGGTACCCTTTATTTTTCGAGTCTAATACATTATTTTCAGTGAACACCTAGGCTTACTAGCAACTTCTTGTTAGTATCCCTAAGCGTAAGCGTGCTATATGGCAAATGTAAAGAGTGCGCCTACAAAGAGGTTTAAATGATTCTCATTTTAAAGATTCGGACCACTTTAAGCCTAACTGAAATGCTGTTGTGGCATAAATTACCTAATCATGAGGTCATAGAGACATGTCAATTAAGTTGAAACGGAGTTTACTGTTTAGCGTGGTTATTTATTTGCTTGGGCACTTGGACTATATTGCTACAAAGTATGACAGAATCTAAAGTGGTATCAAAGTGATCTAAAAAAATAATCATCATCATCAGAAAACGATTGTCGTTAATAAATATACCGTAAAAAGAGAGGCTGAAATATTGAATTACGGAGCCGATCCGATACTTGCAACACAGTATGCTCCTGAACACCCAACCAAGTTAGGGACCCCCAATCGCAGAGGCAAGAATGTTGGGGAATCGTCAAATGATTGCATTACTAGAAGCATACATCCAGAATTAGAGTAGCGTTTGTTAAAGCGTAGAAATAGGGTTCAGGCCATTATTCTGGAAATTATTAGCCTGATAACGTGTAATTTCCTTATTGTAGTTCTATAGTCCTCATGCTTTTTACACTTCAAATCTAACAACAACGGAGAATGTGATAATGAAAAAAGTAGCAGGAATCACGCTTATGGTAGCGTTGCTAGGTTTCAATGCATACCTGTGGCCAACATTGATTAAGGAAGTAAAAGCCGATCAGAAAAACACGAAAAGCGTCCCAAAAGCAACGCAAACGACTTCGGCTTCGCTTTTGTCAGTTACAACTCCGGTTATGGATTTAGCCAATCAAGGGACGAGGCCAACCAATGTATCGGCGTATCCGGTTGAACAACCAGTAGTTCAGTCAACCCCGACAAAGTTGGTAGCAAGCAAGCCTGGCACAGAAGCGAAAAAGCAGTCATCGAAAAAGTCCCTACAGACGGCATCAAATAAGCAGCCAAAGAAAACTGTCAAAAAGCCTTCCAAATCATCGAGACAATCGGATGGTCCAGACGTTCAGATGTCCTTTACAGTTGAGCCAACTAGGATACATTATGAAGAGACGACCTATACAACGAAGAGCAGCTACGGCGGTGGGTCGTTCAATATGCCGCTCCAATATAATCCGTATAGGGGAAAAGTCGAAGAACCATTCAAAATTACTCTAGACAACATATATCCTGATACTCCGACGTTGGACGAACACAAACAGAGACTTGGTATTCCAGTGACTGATGAACCGTATGTACCTCCTGTAAAAAAGGATCAACAACGACTCGCACCGCAGTCGTATCCAAGATGATAGGAGAATACGGGATCAAATGAATAGCCTTTGATTGGAAGGCGGTTTAAAAGAGAATATATCCACGTAAAAGAACTAATTGTTACTTTATTGAAGATAGAAGCGGGGATAGCTATCTTTCTGTCGAAGATCCATCAAGTGATATGTGCCCTAGCCACAGATATCAAAGAAGGAAAAAATCCATTTGGGGACTCCTATGATGAAGAAGCTAACGAATTTGTAACTTTCTTTAATGAGGATTTCTCTACAGAAGTTGGTGAGTTTCAGCCTATCTCTGAAGAATTCTTCTTAAAAGTAAAAAGCTAGTGGGACAACTTCAATAATCAATAAGTACATTAATCTAAAAAAGAGGGGCCCTCATCATTCAGGGTTCTTTTTAATATTTCTCCAGAAAGAAGACTATACATAATGTACATAAATAAGGAAAGCACTCTGGGTCTTCGTACAGCCGCCATTGCGCTGCATTAGCCATCTGCCGATATGAAATGCTCGGCGTGGCTTCAGCCATTTTCGTAAGCCCAATTTTCGTTCCCATTGCCATAATGGTAGCCATAAGAATTGTCGGTTCTTCCTCGTTTTGAGTGCGGTTACTGGAGGCGTGAATAAACTGTTCATGAAAATTCGTCAAGTTGGCTACTTCCATGAGCAGATCCGTTAGTTTGATTCGTGGAAGAAGTGGCTATGTTGGTTTATACCGACAGAGGATTGGCACTTTTCGGGCTCTCTTTGAGGTCAATCACGGCGGGATCTACAAATAAAAATTAAAAAAGAGAACCCGATTCAGTTTGAAGAATCGGGTTTTATAAGTCCAGGGCATTACGCTAACGGGAGGATAGTTGAATAATAATTCCAGTGAGCCGTATCATCGATAGTGGTAAAGCAAAAGGTCGAGTTAAAGTTTGAATCTTCTATCCTAAGATTTCAGATGGGAGCATAAATGCTTCGCAAACGGGGAGTGTGTAGTATTGAAGTAAAGGGCAGATAAATGGGAGGGCTGAAAATGCCCATAAACAAAGGGTCTCGAGACATGGAGTTTTTCTCTCGGCTGTTAGGCCGGAGGTGCTAATGTCGGGAAACCCTTAATTTTATTGTTTGCGGTAACATATTATCAACCACCTTGAAGGTTCAAGAATTTTAATATCCTATCTCCTTGGTTGACAATTAGGTGGCCCGTACCAGGCAACAGCTCGATCTTAGCTTGTTGTGCAAATTGTTTAAGTCGCTTTATACTCTTGCTTGCAGGTATTATTTGATCAGAATCGCCAAAAAGCATTAAAATCGGCATAGTTAATTGATAAAGCGACTGATCACTAAATAGTGGCATTCTTGCTGTTCGTGGTTTGAAATATTTGAACGTAAGTGATGCCAATGGAAGCTCTTCTCCCAATCCGGATAACGATGATGAAGAAATATTACTGCCACCCACTAATTTGAGTGTTTGTAGCTGGCCCCATTTTCCAAGTAGTGAGAAAAAAATTGCTTTCCATAGGAAACTGGCTTTTTCATGTGCAAGCCCTCCGGGACAAAGCAAAACCAAATTATTAACCTTATCCGGATAGGTGGTAGCGAAACTCAATGCCATCCAGCCGCCTAATGACATAGCTACAATTGAACAGGTGCTTAATCGAAGTGCATTTATTGTTTCATTCAACCATAAAGCATATGAACCACTTTCGTAGCTTGGTCGGCTTGCCGCTGATAATCCTGCTTCTCCAATAATGTCGATCGCATAGACATTGTGGGTTTTAGAAAGAGAAGCTACATCGCCGTACCAGGTGAAAGAATTCGATACGCTTCCATGCAGGAGGATCAGTGGGGGATTGTCCTTTGATCCAGACTCTATGATAAAAGTCGGTCCAAGACTTGTTTCAACTTCGTATTGGTGGTTTTCCACTGGCCAGTTGGCAAGTATTTTGCGGTACTGTCCTAAAACTTCTCGTTTGCCTACTTCTGACTTATATATATTTTCCATTATTTCTCGCCTTTCTTTCTATTTCAGAAGCCATTTTTCAGCTTCTTCTTTACTTTCATATAATCTAAAATGATTGCCTTTGTTCGTTTCCATGGCCATTTGTTTAAATATGCCTTTTTGAATTGTCTCCTGAGGAATAATAGCAGCAGCTTTTATGCCATAGTTTATAAATTTCTGAATAATATTACCTGCCAGTTTGGTTTTAAGTTTGAAGAAATCCTCTGATAAGGCTGCATAGTGTATCATAAGCGCATATGTCTCATGTTCCCAGCATAAAGTCACTAGATCAAGTGCATTATTCTCTGTACTTAAAGGTTCAGTAGTAGAAATGAGTTCAATATATTTTTTACTTTCTATTACTCTAATCTCATAGTTCATCCTGTCTTTTGTCTCCAAAATTTCATTTTCAAACAACTTCTGACGAGTTTCACGGACCCAATTAAGTTCATTATTATAGGTTGAAATAACGTTTTTTGAAATCATCTCCCATATTAAGCTTTCCCTAGTGCTTCTATTAGGCGAATGAAGAGCACGTTTGTATTTTTCCTTCTGCATAATCAATTGGAGTTTGATTTCATTTTCATATTTTGAGAGTACTTCACTTAATTCTTGATTACTTAACATATCTGACCATGCAAGCTGTACTAAAAATGTTTTTTTAATTTCAGGAGCTTCTGGTGATGACACAAGCCATTTTCTTAATTCTTTAAGTCCTTCTTCTGTTATGGTATATATTTTTTTTGAAGGAGAGTTATCCTGGTGGACCACATCATTGGTAACGAAACCTTCATTTTCCATACTTATTAGAGCTTTGTAAATTTGATTATTATTACCGGACCAATACATGAATGAGGAATCTTCAAAAATCTTTTTTAGTTCATATCCTGTTGAGGACTTCCAACTCAATATGCCTAATATTGCTAATTGGATTGACATAGTTACACCTCGTTATAAATAACATAGGTTAATAGTAACATATGTTATTGCTTTTGTTAATCTATTTTCGTCATGCTTGTCAGCTGCTTCAACCATCCACCACTCAAATATATGCCCAGTACGAGGAGAGCGGCGAAAGCTCTGCTCACAGAGCAATACGGGCAAAACAGAGAACGGATCGCAAGTGAGATGTGTACCTTACTCCAGGTGTCAGAGCTTCCTCGTGAATTTTCAGAAGCTCTCGAATGGTTCATGGTAGGGGCTACATACCAATGATCCAATTCATAGGGTTGGTACAATTGATTTTGTGATAGCTACCTACTAAAACCCCCACAACCGCAACTTCACGGAAGATCGACATCGTGAAGCTGCGGTTTTTTTCATGGCCGAATACGTGCAATGGCTGACGGTTTTCAACTCAACGGATTTAGGCAATCCAGGTGGAGGCGGCTCCGCACAAACATGAAGAATGTCGTGTTCTTTTATGGAGAGGGCTGCTTAGTTGTTTTAGACTACAGGAAGATCATGGCGTAATAAGTCTACACATTCCTTACATACAAATGTGCTTTGTAAATTAACCTTCTTTGTATGGAATGAAGCAATGCTTGTTCTTTTCTTGTCACCAGTAGCACTTGATTTAGGGGGACATGTTAGTAACGGGATAGCTGCTTTGATTGCCATGACTATTTAGAGCCTTTCTCTGTCATTGGCCGCGATTTAAAACTAATGAACTTATCATTCGCGCAGGGGTAGTGCCTTCTTTTTTCAATCGATTATAATAGCGTATAGAAGCTAGTTACTGTTATGAGAAAGAAGGAACCTCCATGACCTATACGACCCAGGAAAACGGTGTTTTTCCAGCAGTCTGTTCACTTGATTGCCCGGACCAATGTGGATTGCTCCTTCATAAAAAAGACGGGAAAATCGTCAAAATCGAAGGGGACCCGAATCATCCGGTGACGAAGGGGAATATTTGCAACAAAGTCCGCAACATGACTGAGCGCATTTACGATCCCAAGCGACTCACGCATCCGTTAAAGCGTATTGGCAAAAAAGGGAGCGGGGAGTTTGTTCGAATCAGTTGGGAAGAAGCCATCACTACCATAACCGAACGCTGGCGTGCCTTGATAGATTCAGACGGTCCCGAGAGCATTTTGCCTTACAGCTTTTACGGGAACATGGGGCGGATTAGTGTTGAGGGAATGGATCGCCGTTTTTTCCATCGGATGGGGGCTAGTCAACTTGACCGTACGATCTGCAACAGTGCAGGGGCTGTAGGCTACAGCTACACGATGGGCGGAGCCTTTGGCACAGATCCGGAAGACACTGTACATTCCAAGCTGTTCATCATGTGGGGCATCAACACGGTTAGCACCAACATGCATCAAGTGGTGTTTGCGGAACAGGCTCGAAAAAATGGGGCGAAGATCGTCGTGATTGATGTCCATAAAAATCAGACGGGTCGATGGGCTGATTGGTTTATCCCGATTTTACCCGGAACAGATACGGCTTTGGCTTTGGGCATCATGCATGTGCTTTTTGCAGAAAACTTGGTGGATTCAGCCTTTATGGAAAAGTATACGGTAGGACATGAAGAGCTCAGAAAGCATGTAAGCACCTACGATCCTGCCATCGTATCAGCCATAACGGGTGTCCCTGTCGACGATATTTACAAATTGGCGAGAATGTATGGCACCACTACTCCGTCCTTTATTCGCATTGGAAACGGCATTCAGCATCACGACAATGGTGGAATGTGTGTAAGGACGATTGCTTGTCTTCCGGCCCTGACAGGGCAGTGGCTCGTTAAAGGTGGTGGGGCCAATAAAGGGAATAAAGGTTTCTTGGAGCACAACAAACTTGCCGTGCAGAGACCAGATTTGCTGGCCAATAAACAGACGAGAGTCATCAATATGAATGAGCTTGGAAAAGCGTTGCTCGATACAGAGCCGCCGGTCAAATCGCTCTTCGTCTATACGAGCAATCCAGCCATTGTTGCACCGGATGGAAACAAAGTGCGGCAAGGCTTGGCAAGAGAGGATTTGTTCACAGTCGTACATGACTTATTTTTGACGGAGACGGCTCTTTTTGCCGATATCGTTTTGCCAGCGACGTCTTCCTATGAAAATACGGATTTTTACACGTCGTATTGGCATCATTACATTCAACTTCAGCAGCCGGTGATCGCCCCATTTGGAGAGAGCAAGTCCAACACGGAGGTTTTCCGCTTGCTGGCTGCTGCTATGGGATATGACGAACCTGCTTTTCAAGACAGTGATGCAGAGATGGTCAGACAGGCGTTGGAGGGGCACGGCAATCCTCATCTGGAAGGAATCACGTATGAAACTTTGGTCGAAAAACAATATGCCAAAGCAAATTTGGAACCTTTCTTTTTGGAACACCTTCCCACCCCAAGTGGCAAAATTGAGCTTTACTCACAAGCAATGGCAAAACGAGGGCTGCCCCCATTACCGACGTACACGCCATTGGTGAATGATGGGGATTTCCCGTATTTATTTGTGCCGGGGCCGAATCACAATTATTTGAACTCCACGTTCTCGAATAATGAGAAGCATAAGAAAATGGAGAAAATACCACGTTTGCATATGAATGTGGCAGATGCGTCTGCATCAGGCATAAGTGACGGAGATACGGTCCGCATATGGAATGAGCGGGGAGAATGCGAGCTCGTGGCAGCTGTCGGAGAAAATGTTCTAACGGGTGTCGTCGTGAGTCAAGGCTTATGGGCAGATAACGAAGGTCCGAAGCATTATGTAAATGCCCTCACACCAGACCGAATCGCGGACATGGGTGGAGGCGCGACGTTTTTCTCCGGACGTGTTGATGTGGAAAAGATCGTCCGATAACAAACAGCGAGTGCTCCTACTGCAAGGGCACTCGCTGTTCCATTTTTTCGTGAATGTACCGCAAAAAGGGGAGGAAGCGTCTTATGCTTGATTCCAATCTAATAAAACAACTCATAAAAGAACGGTCAGAACTTCACCTGAATGATCCAAAGGTATATGATTTCTGGGAAAGGCTAACGGAGCTTTTGAGTGCCAACACTCTAGAAACCATCGAGTTCTTCGAGGCTTGCACAGAGCAAGAAGCTTATTGGCTTAGTGAAATTTTTGAGGATATCTCAGCAAGAGTGAATAGTCGGGATTTTATCGAATGTATAAAGCGAGTGGACAGAAAATATCCAGAATTACAACTTTCAAAAGATATTAGGGTAGCGGAGGATTTTATGGACCGAACATGATGAGTGAGTATACTCCTTAAAGAACGAGGATTGTACGAAAAAAAGGAGTGGGTAATGATTAATCCTATATTCAAGCAATGGTTGAGTTTGGTAGTGGTCATGGAGGAGACGGTTCCCCATGTACCCAGAATGAATTGTCAAAATTGCACGAGTGAAAGCGTTGGTTATGAATACATAGGAGCTCCAGAGAAGAGAGTAGGCTCAAGAATCGGAATCCCGGAAGGTGCAAGCGTCATACCGTTTCATGCAGGAGAAGAACAAATCGCCCATATCCCAAATTTCAAGAAGGTTTCCCCATAATACAGGAGGAGGTTCTCTTGTGGCACTGGAATATTCGTTACTTTTGGAAGATCATGTTTTATCAAAAGATACTATTCTAGACGAATTAAACAAATTAGGATACTCATGTGAGAAGATTGAATGCCTTCAACTAGGCTTCACCATCTATGATACCTACGAAAAGGCAGGTTTTTCGTTATCCTTGCTGGATACATCCTGTATGGCATTTGGTTATGAATTCGAGTACTTACCTGATCCATTTATGGATAAGCAGGATCTTTGTTTTCGAATCAATAAGTTCTATGACTGGGAACATGCAATCACTAATATTCTCACAATCATTTTCAATTTTTTAGCGAAGGTCCAAGGGAGCGCTATCTTTGAATGTAACGGTGAAACCATTCATCTATTAAGAAGGAATGGTGTGTTGTATATAAACGAGGATACTGGATTTTGGAAAAACGAAAATTTTCTCCGCTTCGTGAACAAGTTCGACTATGAAATTTTAAAAGCGCCAAACCAACAATAAAAAAGTGTCCCCACCACATCGCAGAGGGACACTTCTTCTTTTCGATTACAAAACAAAGCTGACGACGATACCAGACAAAAGACTAACCAGCGTGGCACCGAACAACAGCTTCAACCCAAAACGAGCAACCACATTGGATTGTTTCTCATTCAGCCCTTTCACCGCACCAGCGATAATGCCGATAGAGGAGAAGTTCGCGAACGAAACAAGGAAGACGGAAAGAATTCCTACTGTACGTGGGGAGAGTTCAGATACGACTTTGCCCAGCTCGATCATCGCTACAAACTCGTTCGTTACGAGCTTCGTCGCCATGATACTACCAGCCTTCATCGCTTCCCCAAAAGGAATACCCATCAGGACGGCAAAAGGAGCGAAGACGAAGCCAAGCATTTCTTGGAACGTCCAGCCGAAAATCATGCCGAACAAGCTGTTCACAGCTGCGATCAAAGCAACAAAACCGAGCAGCATTGCGCCAACGACTACGGCTACCTTGAAGCCGTCCATGATGTACTCGACGAGCATTTCGAAAAAGGACTGCTTTTCATTGCTTTGAATCTCCAGTAAATCGTCTTCTTCTTTCACGGTATAAGGGTTGATGATCGAAGCGATAATAAAGCCGCCAAACAGATTCAAGAACAGGGCTGTGACAACGTATTTCGGCTCAATCATCGTCATGTACGCACCGACAATCGACATCGAAACAGTGGACATAGCTGACGCGCACAGCGTGTACAGACGGTGCTCCGGCAAGGAACCGAGCTGTTTTTTCACCGTGATGAATACTTCATTTTGGCCGACGATAGCAGAAGCAACAGCGTTGTAAGACTCTAACTTACCCATGCCGTTAATTTTGCTTAGAACAAAGCCAATTGCCTTCATGATAATCGGCAAAATCTTGAAGTGACGCAAAATACCGATGAGAACAGAAATGAAGACGATTGGGAGCAATACACCAAGGAAAAAGGACATTTGTCCGTCGTTTGCCAGATTACCAAATACGAAATTGATTCCTTCCCCAGCAAATGCAAGAAGCTTTTCAAACGATTTGGAAATGGCTGAAACGAATATAACCCCAAACTTGGTTTGCAGAAGAAGAAAGGCGAGCAAAAATTGCAGAGCAATCATGACGATGATCGGTCTGTATTTGACCTGTTTACGTCCATTGCTTCCTAACAATGCTAACCCGATCACGATGAGTATGCCAGCGATGGGAATGATAAAATTCATTACAACCTCCAAGAAATTAAATAGTGCTAAACTTAAAAGGCAAAAAAACGCACTTCCCGACAAGAGAAGTGAAAGCGGTTTATATTCTATCATCCCGATAATATGATTGCAATTTATATGTATGTTCAGAATTGTTGTCCGTTACGTGTGGAACGCTGAAATCGGGCGTACTAGCATAAGCCTACCGCCATACGGTTTATGGAGGAGGTGAAATCCTTGGATGAGTTGCAGAGGCTCAAGCAGTTTATTACTTCAGCAGAGCATGTCTGGACTCAGATCGCGAATTCGCCGAGAGGAAAGCCTGTATATACCGTAAACGGTGTGGATTACACGCCATTGCCCGAAAAATACAACACCAAACGAAAAATCTCCCGTATTTTCCGCCGGTATTGGGGCAAGCAATTGACGGAAGTGATGATTCGGAATCTCCACTTGCGGATGCTGAAAGGAAAGCTCTGTATTCCTTATCGTGACATCCCAACTTTTCCAGCAACCGTGCTGTCGTTGCAAATAAAAGTGAATCTGCCGGATCATCGGACCGTGGCTGCGATACTGAGCGGGGGAGGGAAAAAAACAAGAGTGGACTACCGTTTGATCCGAGTCGGCGCAACCAAAACGTTTACGATCATGAAACGCTCAGGCGAGCAGTTTGATCTGAGATATCAATCTCTTGCTACGATACCCCTCAACCCGAAGGCACAACCCGTACGTAGAAGCAAGCAACGGGGAAAAACCAAAAAGTAACGAAAAGCTCCTCAATTCCCCCGAAACATAAGGGGCGAGGAGCTTTTGTTATTCCGTTACGTACGAATGGAAACGCGGTACTCCCGCAGCCAATAATCTAGCTGGCCGAGATAGGCAAATAACTGTGGGGTACTCATGAGCTGACCGAAAAAAGGAATGCTCGAAGCCTGGGCATCTGACTCGGCAATTTTTCGAATCGTCGGAACATCTACCAGTTGAAGCAGTGGAGAGGAAGAGTCGTTTATGATATCCAGCAGCCAAGAGCGAACGGCTTCCGTATAGGCGGGATTGTGTGTTTTCGGATACGGGCTTTTCTTGCGATATAAAACCTCATCAGGCAAGATTCCTTCCATGGCTTTTCGCAAAATTCCTTTTTCCCGATTCCCGTGCGTCTTCATATCCCATGGGATGTTCCAGACATATTCCACGATGCGGTGGTCACAAAACGGGACGCGCGCTTCCAGACTGGCTGTCATACTCATTCGGTCTTTGCGATCCAACAGCGTGTTCATGAACCACGTAATATTCAAATAAAACATTTCCCGACGGCGCGCTTCAATCGGATCTTCGCCTGGAAGATGCGGGACTTCATCGAGAGATTCCTCATATCGCATGGCAACGTATTCCTCGGGTTTGACCCAATCACGAAGCTCAGGTGATAGCCAGGAGGCACGTTCTTTCGTCACTCTCGACCAAGGAAACGTTCCGGCATGCAGCAGTTCCTCACGATGAAACCACGGATACCCGCCAAATACTTCATCTGCGCATTCTCCAGAGAGGACGACGGTCGTCTCTTTTTTTATTTCTCGGCAAAACAGATAAAGCGACGCATCCACATCAGCCATCCCCGGCAAGTCGCGGGCAAGTGTCGCTGTTTTCAAGGCTTCGATCAAATCGTCAGTGTCGAACTTAATCGTGTGGTGCTCGGTTCCGAGAAACTTTGTAACGAGTTGCACATAAGGTTCATCCTCATTCGGTTGAAAAGCACTCGCCTTGAAATGTTTTCGGTTGTCGACGTAATCGATAGAGTAGCTGTGCAAAGTTCCGCGGCCTGTTTTTTGAAAATGATCTGCCGCAACAGCTGTAATAATGCTCGAGTCCAACCCGCCTGACAAGAGGGTCGAAACGGGCACATCTGCAACCAATTGGCGTTCAATCGAATCCGTGACTAGCTCCCTGACACGTTCCGCAGTTGTCTCCAAGTCATCCGTATGTGGGTGGCTTTTGAGCTGCCAGTAACGTTTTTGCTTGACACCATCACGAGTCACCAGCAGATAAGCACCGGGCCGAACCTCGTGTACATTGTGAAAAACTCCATGGCCAGGCGTACGGGCGGGACTGATTCCGAAAACCTCTGCCAAGCCTTCGCGAGAGAGCTCTGGTTTGACTTCGGGGTGAGCGAGCAAGGCTTTTAGCTCGGAAGCAAGCAGAAATGAACTGCCTCTTTGCGCATAAAACAGCGGCTTAACCCCCATACGGTCACGGCCGACAAACAATCTTTGTTCCCGTTCGTCCCAGATCGCAAAAGCGAAGATGCCGTTTAGCTTTGACAGACAATCTGGGCCCCACTCTAAATACGTGTGCAAAAGCACCTCCGTATCCGAGTGAGATTGAAAAGTATGTCCGCAAGCAAGCAGTTCTGCTCGCAAATCCTCGGTATTATACAATTCACCATTGTAAATCATGGTGCAGGCAAGTTCGTTTTTGAGAGCTGACATAGGCTGCTGTCCGCCAGCAGGGTCAACGACCACAAGGCGACGATGACCGAGGGCCGCGCGAGGAGTCAGCCAAAAGCCTTCTGCATCAGGGCCTCGATCCTTGAGGCATTGGGTCATTTTTTGCAGCATATCACGTTCACCAGATAAGTCCTTTTCCCAATCAATCCATCCTACAATTCCACACATGGCATACTCACCCTTCTCCTGAAGCATTGCACACACAGCGTATGCAATCAGCCTAGCGCGGTTGTCTGTCCAGCAGGGAATTGAGGGTAATACGCGGAATTTATAGAAGATTTAAACTAAGGGAGGCTGCGGTGGACAATCTTACGTTATTGCTCATTGAAAGGATGGGCATTCTTTTGACGCTGGCATTTATTTTGACAAGGACATCATTGTTCCGCCAGCTTTTAGACCGCGAATTGCACGTAGGGACGTCAATCGCATTTTCCGTCATGTTCGGGTTGTTTGGGATTGCGGGTACATATGCAGGAGTGGTTGTACAAGGAGAGAGCTATCTCCCTGCATTTTGGATTTTTCGTTTGTCGCATGACGAAATAATCGCCACTTCTACGCTGGTAGGGGTCGTCATCGGAGGTTTGCTAGGGGGACCTCTCGTTGGCCTGGGGGCAGGTGTCATTGCTGGGCTTCATGTCTTTCAATTGGGAGGATTCGCCGCAGCACCGATGGGCTTGTCGATCCCGATCACGGGTTTACTGGCAGGATACGTAGCGCGTTTTTTCTCGCAGGAGCGGGTTATTTCTCCGTCCAAAGCCATGTTTATCGGCATGTTCGCGCCCATTATTCAGATGTCGCTTTTATTGATCATGGCCGCTCCGCCTGAGCTGGCGCGAACCATGGTCAACGTGATCGGGATTCCGATGGTACTGACAAACAGTGTTTCGATTGCGATTTTTACGACGATGATACGGGTTGCCTTGCAAGAGGCAGAGCGTTCCGCTGCCATTGAAGCGGAGCGTTCCTTTACGATAGCGGAAAGAATTTTGCCACACTTGAAAAGGGGGCTTACACTGCAGACAGCCCAGTCAGCAGCCCTTGTCTTACAAAAAGAAACGAAAGCAGCCGCCGTTGCAGTAACAAATCGGGAACAGCTTCTCGCGCACGTTGGAGTGGGGGCTGATCATCATCATCCGGGAGAAGCACTCCATAGTGAGCTCGATAAGCGGGCTCTGTTTAGCGGTGGAATCGACAAGGGATTGACGCGCGAGAGCGTCGGGTGCAAGCGTAAAAATTGTAGCCTGCATGCAGCGATTCTCGTGCCGATTAAAGAGGGGGACAGCGTCGTTGGTCTGATCAAACTCTATTATCGGAGGCCGCAACAAATAGGAAAAGTTCAGGAGGCATTAGCAAAAGGGCTTGGCAACCTGATCTCCAATCAATTGACCCTATCTCTCACGGAGCAAATGAAAGGCTTGATGAAGGATGCTGAGTTGCGAATGCTGCAGGCACAGATTCAACCACACTTTTTGTTTAACACGCTGAATTCAATTGTGACCTTGATACGAATTGATCCGCAGCTAGCCCGGCATATGACCATTCAGCTTGGCGTGTTCATGCGTTTTAACCTGAAGCTAACAGCAAGTCCGCTTGTCACCGTGAGACAGGAGTTGGAACACCTGCATGCTTATTTGGAAATTATCAAGATAAGATTTTCCGAGCAATTCGCCGTTCGCACCATCATTGAGGCGGGGGTAGAGGAAGCCCTTATCCCGCCTGGCACGTTGCAGCCGTTATTTGAAAACTGTATTCAGCATGGTGTTCGTGACATCACGAACGGCGGTGAGATCATTCTCCATGTGAAACGGCAGGATGTGCACGTTGCTTTTCAAATCGAAGATAATGGCCAAGGTTTTCCTGACAACTTGCTGCCAGTTCTCGGAAAGGTTCCCATGGAGAGTAAGGAGGGCAATGGAATTGGCATTCATAATGTCAACCAACGCCTGATCAGCTTGTGCGGACAAGAGGCCCAACTTCATTTTGCCAATAAACAAGAAGGCGGTAGTATGATTACCTTTACGATTCCGATTACAAAAGAGGTGAGTGCCTGATGCCAATACGCGTCATGATTGCAGAAGACGAGCGACTAGCACGCGAAGAACTGAGCTATTTACTGCTTCAAGAAGGAGACGTAGAGCTGCTGCCCTATGCCACCAATGGACGAGAGCTGTTGGAAATGGTCGATGTGCACGAACCGGATGTCGTCTTCCTCGATATGAAAATGCCTGAGCTGGAAGGAGCGCAAGCAGCGAGAATGCTGGCTTCGCGTAAGCAGCACCCCCTCATCGTTTTTTGTACCGCGTATGAGGAATTTGCCATCGATGCGTTTAAGCTGTACGCCGTCGATTATTTGCTGAAGCCTACGGAGCCCAAACGGCTGGTCGAAACGATGCAACGAATACGAGAGCGTCTAGTCAAGCCAAAAGTAGAGCCTGTCCAGACAAAACGAACGAAGCTGTTGGTAGAAGACAACAGCCGATTAGTGGTCATTGATCCAATGACGATTGTCTATGCGGTGCGGGAGGAGCGATATGTGCAAATCGTCACCCAAACGGCTACCTATTCGACGCGGATGACCCTGACACAGCTGGCTGAGAAGCTTTTTGCATACGACTTTTTCCGTACCCACAAAAGCTATTTGGTCAATCTTCAATTCGTAAGCGAGCTCGAACCATGGTTCAACGGTGCCTACAACCTGATTTTGAAGGGAGAAGGAAGACCGCGTATTCCCGTATCCCGGACCTCCGCCAAGGATTTGCTCAAACGTCTCGAGGAGTAAGCCAGGTGATCCATGGTTTGCAGATCATGGTTGAAAATCTGCCACTGACACACTCTCCCCGACATCTTACGCAGAAAAATACACGGATAAAAAAGGATTCTCTACAATGTAGGAAGCGCTTACATTTTGGTTGATAAAGGGGAGGTTCCTATGGGCAAATCCGCTTCGGCAAAAAAAGCCGAGGATCAGAAGAAGGATGCTGTTGATTATGCCGCAGTGATTCAGTCAGCCACGTTCAAAGAGCTTTTGAGAAGAAAAAAAGCGTTTATTTTGCCATCTTCTATTTTTTTCTTTGTATTTTACTTTACCCTTCCGATATTAACCTCCTACTTCACCGTACTGAATCAACCAGCATTTGGGGCCATTTCGTGGGCGTGGGTATTCGCCTTTGCTCAGTTCGTCATGACATGGGGTCTCTGTATCCTGTACACCAAGCGGGCAGAGCAGTTTGATCAACTCGTAGAGAAAATCAAACGAGAGGCAGGTGGGAGGGGCTAATGAACGTTACTGCATTTTTACTCTTTCTCGTCATTGTTCTTTTGACGCTTGTCATCACCTTTTACGCGTCGAAAAAGACGAATACGACTAGTGAGTTTTACACCGCTGGAGGAGGCTTGACGGGTTGGCAAAACGGCCTTGCGATTGCGGGAGATTACATGTCCGCTGCTTCCTTTCTTGGAATTGCCGGGATGATTGCGTTGAGCGGGTTTGATGGTTTCTTCTACAGTATCGGTTTTCTTGTCGCGTATCTCGTGGTGCTCTACTTGGTAGCAGAGCCTTTGCGTAATTTAGGAAAATACACGATGGCTGATATGATAGCCGCGCGTTTTGACAATAAAAAGGTTCGTGGTGTCGCTGCTCTCAATTCGATTGCCATCTCGATTTTTTATATGATCGCGCAATTAGTCGGAGCAGGCGCCTTGATCAAGCTACTGTTGGGTCTGGATTACACGACCTCCGTATTGATCGTAGGGGCATTGATGACCATCTACGTCGTCTTCGGCGGGATGACGGCAACCTCATGGGTGCAGATCGTCAAAGCCGTTTTGTTAATGATTGGGACATTCATTATCTCTATGATGGTTTTCGCCAAATTCGATTTTAATCTTTTGAAAATGTTCGAGCAAATGAAGCTGGCGACACCATTGGGAGAGCAATTCCTCAATCCTGGTAACAAGTTTAAAGTGGGGCTCGATACGATTTCATTGAATCTCGCGCTAGTGCTCGGAACGGCTGGATTGCCGCATATTTTGATTCGTTTCTTCACTGTAAAAGATGCCACGACAG
Organism: Brevibacillus sp. RS1.1; assembly: GCF_013284365.1. Taxonomy (NCBI): domain Bacteria; kingdom Bacillati; phylum Bacillota; class Bacilli; order Caryophanales; family Paenibacillaceae; genus Brevibacillus; species Brevibacillus sp. RS1.1. The sequence continues at coordinate 790,801 of NZ_JABSVA010000003.1, read as the reverse complement.
CTCGCAAATCGGTTGTGTACGCAACGTGGATCATTGGTGTCTTCTATGTCATGACGATCTTCCTCGGCTTCGGTGCGGCAGCGTTTGTCGGAGCGGGCAATATGGACCCAGCAGGTAACATGGGCGCTCCATTACTAGCGCAAGCACTCGGTGGTAACTTCTTGTTCGCCTTCGTATCTGCGGTTGCCTTCGCTACCATTCTCGCAGTAGTGGCTGGGCTGGTGCTGACTGCGGCTTCTGCCTTCGCGCACGACTTTTACGGACACGTATTACGCCAAGGAAAAGCAACAGAAAAGGAACAAATGAAGATGGCCAAATGGGCGTCTGTCGGAGTCTCGATTGTCTCTATCCTGCTCGCCTTGTTTGCGCAAAATCTGAACGTGGCTTTCCTTGTTGCTCTGGCTTTCGCAGTAGCGGCGAGTGCAAATCTACCCGTGATTTTGTTCACGATCTTCTGGAAAAGATTCAATACGGCGGGAGCAATTAGCGGGATGCTCGTCGGACTGTTCAGCGCTCTCATTCTGGTTGCCTTGAGTCCGAACGTTTGGAATCCTGTGGCTGGAAAGGCGATTTTGGTCGGCGAAGCGCTGTTCCCATTGCCGAATCCGGGGATTGTCTCGATCCCGTTAGGGTTTTTGGCAGCATGGATCGGAACCTTGTTGTCCAGCTCCCGTGATGATAAGAAGTACGATGAAATTTTGGTGAAAGCGAATACAGGAATGAAAGATTCAGCGTAGAAACAGTAAGCATAGGAAGCTCATGCCAAGAAGAGAAGGCTGGGGTTAACCCCTGGTCTTTTTTCATTTTTGCAAGAAGGGAGAGATATTGTCCGTGACGACGATCATCTTTTTCCTTGCCGTCATTATTGGAACGATGGCTATCACTTATTCGGCTGCCAAACAGACAGGAACGACGAGAGACTTCTATGCAGCAGGAAATCGCTTGAACGGGTTACAAAATGGCATTGCCATTGCGGGCGATTATATGAGTGCTGCCTCGTTTTTGGGGATTGCGGGAACGATTGCGATGTACGGCTTTGACGGGTTCGTGTATGCGATAGGCTTTTTTGTCTCTTATCTGATTATTTTGTTTTTAGTTGCGGAGCCGTTGCATAATTTGGGGCGCTATACGCTGGCAGACGCGATTGCCGTCAGGTTTGACAGTCTTTGGCTCCGTGGCGTTGTTGCCTGTACGACTCTATTAATTACGATTTTTTACATGTTGGCGCAATTAGTTGGGGCTGGTGCCCTCATTCATTATTTATTAGGAATCCGTTACGATACGGCGGTCCTGATCGTCGGGAGCCTGATGACATTTTACGTGGTGTTCGGCGGGATGGTGGCGACCTCGTGGGTTCAGATTATTAAAGCAATTTTGCTCCTGACAGGGACATTGATCCTAAGTCTGATCGTATTTGCCCGTTTTGATTGGAGCTTATCCGAAATGTTTTCTCATGTAAGTACGATTACACCTCTTCAGGAACAGTTCTTACAGCCAGGTAATCAACTTCATGATCCGCTGGAAACGATCTCCCTGCATTTGGCTTTGATTCTCGGTACCGCCGGACTCCCCCATATTATCTCCCGGTTGTTCACAGTCAAAGACGCAAAGACGACTCGTAATTCGATTTACACCGCTACTTGGGTCATCGGCGCCTTTTATTTGATGACGATCTTCCTCGGTTTCGGAGCGAGCACGTTTGTAGGCTACGAGGCATTGAAAAATGTGGGCTTCGGGGGGAATCTGACTGTCACGCTCTTGGCGAATGCTCTCGGTGGAGAGTTTTTGATGGCATATATCGCTGCCGTTGCCTTTGCGACGATATTGGCTGTCGTGACAGGACTCGTGCTCTCCGCGTCTTCAGCGTTCGCGCATGATGTCTACAGTCATCTGATCAGGCGAGGGATGGCATCGGAAAAAGAACAGGTCACCATGGCAAAGCTTTCGTCAGTTGCGGTGGGCGTGATCTCCATTTGGCTGGCGATCGGTGCAGAAAAAATGAACGTGGCGATTCTCGTTGCGCTGACGTTTGCAGTAGCAGCATCATCCAATTTACCACTGCTATTGTTTACGTTATATTGGAAGCGGTTTACCGTGAGAGGAGCGATTTGTGGCGTCCTGACAGGGGTAACGGCATCCGTAGTCCTTGTCATTCTGGGACCGACTGTTATGCATCCCGTAGCTGGACTTATTCGTGCGGAGCCATTATTTCCACTGACGAATCCCGGATTGGTCTCGATACCACTCGGCTTTCTAGGGGCGGTGCTCGGAACACTACTGGATCGGCCTGATCCGGATGCCGAGAGGAAGTATGAGCGCGTACTGTTTCAGGCGTTGACGGGAATCCGAGTTCCATCTGGGAAAACGTAACGATGATTCGTGATGAGCACAGCATGATGAAAAAAGACGATGGAGTGGCGACCCTTTTTGAGGGTCGTTTTTTGATTGGCACGATCCGGCCCTGCATGTTTCATTGGGCAATCATTCATACTACGGGTAAACGACATCAAAATGGGTGATAGGTATGGAAAAGGTCGGGCTCGTTTTGCAGGGAGGAGGTAGCCGTGGGATTTATACTGCTGGCGTTTTGGATTACTTCATGGAGCAGGAGCTATACATCCCGTATGTGATTGCCGTATCAGCAGGTGCGTGCAATGGGGCGGCATACTTGGCGAGACAGCACGGATTGGGCAAGATTTATCATACGAAATACATTCGCGATCCCCGATACTTTCACTATAAAAATTTGATCAAGAAACGCTCGCTGTTTGGCATGGATTTTATTTTCAGTGAGATGCCTAACAAGCTGGAGCCGTTCGCCTTTGATCGGTTTCGCGAAGCGAAGGAACAGTTTGTCGTCGTCACGACGGATTGCTCGACAGGGGAAGCCGTTTACTTTACGAAAGACGACTGTGAGGATATTTTCCATGTGATTCGGGCTTCGTGCAGTCTCCCGTTTCTATCCCCAAAAGTTGCCTTCAACGGGCGTAAGTTATGGGATGGAGGCATCGTGCATCCGGTACCTCTCATGAAGTCCATGCTTGATGGCAATCAAAAGCATATTATTGTACTTACGTCTTCTTGTCCGCCTAGTGAGTGGATGCGCAAGCTTTCGCGTGTCGAGCGTCTTTTTTCCAGAGGTACGCGCTTGTGTCAAGCATTCATTCGTCATTTTCGCATCTATTACGAGGCAATAGAGCAGATCAAGGAGATGCAGAAGGAAGGCAAAGCGTTTGTTATCGCACCTCCAGAGGGTACCTTTCTACGAGGGTTTGAACGACAAGAGGAGAAGCTGGAGCATTATTACAGACAAGGCTATCAGGATGCTCGTACCCAATTTTCTGGGCTTTGTACATGGCTTGGTCTTGGCGGGAACAGGTGAAAACTGAGGAGACATCGATCCCGCGGATGTTTTTTCGGCAAAATCATGTGAAACAGGTTTTTCCAAAGCAAAGATAGGGAAGAAGCATCAGGGGAGGATGGAATCAGGAGGAAAGACCCCATGAAATATGTGAATGTAGACCTAGTAGAGCCAGGAGACGTTTTGGCTCGAAGCATTTATACAAGCGAAGGCTTGACGCTCTTGCATGCAGGTGTCCAGCTGACTGTCGGAATGATAAATAAATTGCGTCGGTTTGGCGTCACGATGTTAAGCATCAAAGACCCTCTGCTCGATGAAGTGAAAGAGCAGGAGGTCGTCACGGAAACCACTCGAAAGGACGCAATCCGCAATCTATCTCAAGCGATTTCGTGTGTGCAGACTGGAAAAAATTTTGATGTCCGGGGCATTCAAAAATCAGTGGGAAGTATCATCGACGAGACCTTGAAAAATCGTCGCGTGCTCTTGAATCTGGGGGAAATTCGCACGACCGACAACGCGATGTACATTCATTCCTTGAATGTGTGCATGATGGCGACAGTAATGGGCGTAGGATTAGGTTATAATACGGCTCAATTAAAAGAGCTCGCCATCGGAGCCCTCTTGCATGACATTGGAAAGCTGTCAGTCGACAAGGAAGCACCAGCTTACAAAAAGAACAGCAAAACCAATCATCATACCTGGCTAGGCTTTGATCTGTTGCGAAAAAAACATGAGATGAGCATTGTGTCCGCACACGTTCCTTTACAGCATCATGAATGGGTGGATGGAAGTGGGCAGCCACGAGGATTGACTGGCGATGAAATTCATGATTTCGCCAAGATTGTGGCGATTTGTAACTACTATGATAATCTCATCTCGCCTTTTTCAGCGGAAGAGGAGACGTTGCCTGCGTATGAGGCTTGCGAAAAAGTCATGGGGCTCGCGGAGAAACGCTTTGATCATAAAATGGTCATTCACTTTTTGCGCTCGATTGCCATGTATCCGACAGGAACCTCGCTGAAGCTGTCGACAGGAGAGATCGGTGTGATCATTGACCAAAATAGAGGCTTGCCTTCGCGCCCAGTCGTTCGGGTCATTCGAAGAGAGCAACAGGCGAATCGGCGGATCGTCGATGATCATGAGATTACGGACATTGATTTGAGTGAAAAGCCTACTATTTTTATCTCAGCTGTCATGGACTAGGCCATAGGAAGAATAGGACTCCCTATCAGGGAATATCCCTATCAAGATCAGGGAATACCCCTACATACACGTAGGGCCCACGGGGCTACAATGAACTCAAGGCAGATGGATACATAGAGCTACACCAACACATTTGCCAGATGAAAAAGAGGAAGGACGTGTCATTATGTCCCGTATTCTAGTTCCTGTTGATTTCTCAGCGCAGTCCATTCAGGCGGTCCGCTTCGCGCTGGCCTATGCCAAGAATAAGCATGATATCACATTGCTTCATGCCATCTCGCCATTCCCTTCACGCAATGTTGTCAGAAGGTTGGGACGAGAAGTCGTTGAAGATTATCAATTGGATGAGGCAAGAGATGATCTGAAAAAATTCCTGTCGATCATAGAAGAAGCAGGTATCACGTATGAATTGGAGATTGAGTTCGGAGAGCCGCATGAAGTCATTGCGAAGCACGCTGCAAATGACTATGCTGCCATCGTAATGGGAACACATGGCTACGGCCGAATCACAGGCTTCCTGTTGCAGAGCGTCAGCTATCCGACACTCCACGATGTCAAAGTCCCGGTCTTCCTCATTGCAGAGGAGACAGATGAGAAACGCTTCCCTTGGAATAAAGTGCTCATTGCAGTAGATGGTTCCGATCATTCGATCGAAGCTGCGAAGAAAGCCATCGAGATGGGTCAGCACCTCCCGAATGTATCCTATACACTTCTGTCCGTTGTCATACCGCCAGTCACATACGCAGGTGTATATGGCGTAGGCTGGGATAACATGAATACACTCGAAGGTTGGGGACGGGAATCGTTAAAACCTTGCGAAGAGATGCTTGAGGCTGCATCGATTCCTTTTGAAAGCATGGTTGTAGTTGGAGATCCAGCTACTGTGATTCGCCAGACCGCTGAAGAAATCAACGCTGGACTGGTTGTGCTCGGTCATCATGGCCAAGGTGCGGTTGCAGGGACATTGCTTGGAAGTGTTACATTTAAGACGATTCATCGTACGAAAACACCACTCCTCATTGTGAAAACATAGCATTTCGCTAGAAAAAGCTGTCCGATTCGTGGACAGCTTTTTTGCTTGGGCGCAGCCTCTTACGATAGCGTTTGCGCTTGTTTTTGTTCGAAAGATTGATTCGCCCCATCTGGTGTAACCTCTGCCGAATCCCACTTGATTCGCGTACATCCCCATGCAGCGAGCAGAAGGATGACAGATGATATCAGAAATACGGTAATCAACGAAGTCATCTGCATGAGCGGACCTGCAACAAAGGAACCGACCATCATGAGTCCGACCATGAGCGGTGAAATCGTCCCATTCACTCGCCCGATATACGCTTCATCCACGAGCTTGATCATGAACATACTGATCGCAATCTGTAAAAATGCCATCCCAATTCCGGTGAAAAAGCGCATTGCTGCGGTTACGTATACCCAAACAGAGAGAACTTCTACGGCGACGGAGAGAGCGAAGAATATCAATCCACCTGTAATGACCCAGCGACTATTCATGCGCTCCAGATAAACAGAAGCCAAAATGCCGCCCAACAACATACCCAATCCGTCTAACGCGGTAAACCATTGGATGGCTTCTTTGGAGAGTAAAAGACGATCCGTGACGACGAATACTTCAAGCGAATTAATAAAACCCGAGGATAGCCCCAGACACGAAAAGGTAATGGCAATCCCGAGCAAGGCTGGTCGCTTTTTTACATAGGCAAAACCTGCTTTAATCTCAGAAAGGAGAGTTCCGTCTTCCTCTGTTGCAGTGGCAGATGAGGTAGGGAGCGTCAAGAGAATCAATGCCGCGACGAGGAATAGGCCAGCCATTGTTAACAGGGAAGGGTAGATGCCCCAATGTTCAAAGAAGAAGGTACCGACAATCGGGCCAACCAGTAGAAAAATAGAACCCGTACTTTGTGAAATAGACACAGCTGCTGCCATTTGCTCATCAGGAATATGGCGCTTCAACATCTTGGCAGAAGAAGGCTGGGAGAACTGCGACACGACAGCTGAGATAAATGTCGCAAAGAATACAGCGATCCACATCCCTTGCCAGAGCAAATACACGATGACCAAAACAGAGAGGGCGCTTAACAGGTTCCCGGCTATCATCGTTCGTTTTGGATTCCAGCGATCAGCCAATGCCCCGCCAATAATCGAAAAAACCAAGATCGGCGCGAGTTCGATAGCGGTCAAAAGCGATACCGCGGTCGGATTGTTGCCGCTCGTTTCCATTACGTAGTAGAGCAAGGCCATGTTACGGATCCATATACCGATATTTTCTAATGTATCCGTGATAAAGACGGTCAGAAAAACTTTGTTTCCCCAAAGACCTTTCATAGGTCATATCACTCCCGAAAAGTTATACCGAACGTCCGGTCTAATTAAGGTTGAAAAAAATGCTACTTGGCAACAATGCCATGCAGCAAAACGTCAATGCTCCTCTTCAGCAGAGCATGAAGACGCTCGTCATCCATCTGATAACCTACATTAATGATTCCGTTCATAAGCCCTTCCAGTATCATCGCCATTTCTTCAGGATCGCATGGGGCAAAATCGCCTCGATTGATTCCTTCTTGGAAGATTGAGGTATAGAGGGTATACGAGGAGCTGAGCATTTCCAGCACTTGTTCCAAAATGGCTGGATCGGCGAGCTGGCTGCCGGAGAACTCTTCGCCTGCTTTTTTTAGAGGGTGGGACAAAAAGTCCTCCAAGAAAAAAGCAGCTAAGCCGTACAGTTTATCGATGGATGTCTCGAATTCTTTTTCTTTTTCCTGCCATAGATCTACCCATTCGTTGTACTGCTTTTCAAGCAAATGCAGGAACAACTGCTCCTTGTTTTTGAAGTGGTAATAGAGGCTGCCCTTACTCGCTCCAGTTGCTTGGCAAATGTCCTCAATGGAAGTGGCTGAATAGCCTTTCTGAGAAAATAACTCGGTGGCTTTCTCTACGATATGTTGTTTGGTTTTCTCCCCATCGAGACGGCGCTTTGACATGATTGAAATGCTCCTTAATCTAGACTGAACGTTCGGTTTATTTTTAGTTTATTCGATCTGAAAGGGAAGCGCAAGTGCTCGATTGAGAAAAAGGACAGAGGGAAAAATGAGAAGAAGCGAGTAAGAGGAGGGATTATCTTGCAAGTCGGTTGTCATGTCAGTATTCGTCATGGGTACGGGGAGGCGGCGAGAACGGCATACAAAGAAGGTGCGTCATCCTTTCAATTTTTCCCGAAAAACCCGCGTAGCTTAGGCGTCAAGCCATTCGATGCCCGGGATGCAGAGCGTTGTCGTGCTTTTTGTCAGCAAAACGGCATGCTGTCGATTGCTCATACGCCATACCCGGTGAATCTTTGCGTCGAGGAGCAGGAACTATTCGCCGTCACAGTGGGCTCCGTGCGAAATGACCTTGAAATTGCCGAAGCTTGTGGAGCGTTGGGCGTGGTCGTTCACTTTGGCCAGTATAAAGGTGCTGATGTCCTTGCCGGTTACAAAATCATGATCCAGATGGTCAATCAAATACTGGATGGCTGGAATGGGAAAGCCCAGCTGTTAATCGAAAACAATGCCGGACAAGGCAACGGCATGGGCACGACACTCGAAGAGCTTACGCAGGTTCGACAATTGTTTGCTGAGCCACAGAAGGTAGGATTTTGTTTGGATACGTGTCATGCATTTGCCAGCGGATTGTGGAAAGGGAATGATTGGGGAGAAGTAGCCGATCGGATGCGAGAGCTTGATTATTTTACGAGCTTGCGGGCCGTTCATCTAAACGATTCTGTTTATCCGAGTGGTTCCTTTCGAGACCGGCATGCCTCTATCGGAAAAGGGATGATCGGTGATGCAGCCATTGCCACTTTTTTGCAAACACCCGAATTGCAAGGACTTCCCATCGTTTTGGAAACGGCGAGAGGCTCAGAAGGGGGCAATGGTGAAGAAATCAAACATGTTCGTCTACTCATAGACAATTGGCAGGGCTGACCATGTTATGGTAGAGTGTGAAATGATGTGTTCAACACGGGAGGGGTACCAATGAAAAAGCGTATTAAGGTGACGATTGCGGATTTTACTCATCTGACAGAAAACTTGAATAACCCAGAGGAGCTCGCTCTGTACGAAACGGCGAACGGAAATACATACGATGCTGAAATCGAGCATGATGGATATGCGATTGTGGATGTGACAGACGAGGATTACATCGAGCTGGCTCCAGGGGAATATCAGCTGATGATCGAGGAGTGGACAAACGCCGGACAAATCGGTGAATGGACACTGCAAACCATGTCTGACCCAGCAGATGACAAAGCTTTGCTGTACCGCACAGTGGACAAGGCTGGATCAGAAATACAAGCACCACAATCTTTGCCGAAGCAAGTAGTCGAGCTGGTAGCAAATACATGGTTTGGCAAAAAAGCAAAGAAGATTGAGGAGTAATCCAAGAAAGAAAAGGAGCGCTGCGAGATAGCGCTCTTTTTTTTATACAGATAAGAATTTATAAGTTTTAGGGAACCTCTTTGGCTGTTTTCGACTATCGCTAAATAAATCATTTTAAATTCCCGATGTGACTAAACTCTCTTTATTATCCGGTTCAATACTCTATTATTCAGTCTAAAACTTTATTGTCGCTGCGCATTCGCTCCGGGTTTTCTTATTTTTGCATCCTCCATTTACATGAAATTAATCTTTTAAACAAGATAAATTCATATGTGTTTAATATTGCGATTTTATATTATACATGTAGCAAATCGCAATCAAACGCACACGAATCGCAAATTGGAGGGGAACGAAGTGATAAGAATAACGGCTCTGAAAACAGTACTGGCAATGGGTTTAATGACAATTACCATTACGGGATGTGGAGGTCAACAAAATACTGCCACCCCAAATACGGCATCAGATGCAACAGCGGAGCACACAAGAAAAGAACTGTCGCTCGAAGAGATCACCAATCTGGCGAAAAAAGAAGGAAAAGTTGTGAGTTTGGGAATGCCAGACGGGTGGGCCAACTGGAAGGATACTTGGACTGATCTTGACAAGAAATATGGGTTGCAGCACATCGATACAGATATGTCTAGTGCAGAAGAAATCGCAAAATTTGAAGCTGAGAAGGATAATCCAACAGCGGATATTGGGGATGTCGGCATCTCATTTGGCCCTGTCGCAGTCGCAAAAGGGGTAACAATTCCATACAAAACATCCTATTGGAACGACATTCCTGATTGGGCAAAAGACGATCAGGGACACTGGACAGTTGCTTATCAGGGAACGATCGCGGTTCTCACAGACAAGAAGCTTGTCAATAACCCACCTACATCATGGGATGATCTGCTAAAAGGCGACTATAAAGTAGTTATGGACGATGTTGCAGTATCGAATCAGGCACAAATGACCGTTTTGGCAGCCGCCATGGCACGCGGCGGAAATGAAGGAAATATCCAACCAGGTTTGGACTTTTTTGCGGAGTTGGCGAAGCAAGGCCGGTTAGCATCGATGGATGTAAAACCAACTAACCTGGAGAAGGGTGAAGTGCCAGTTGCACTTTTGTGGGATTTTTCGGCTTTGGGGTACCGGGACAAAATCGATCCAAACCGTTACGAAGTATCGATTCTAAAAGAGGGCAGCGTTGTCAGCGGTTATACGACTATTATCAATAAATATGCGCCGCATCCGCACGCAGCGATGCTTGCCCGTGAGTACATTTTGAGTGATGAAGGTCAAATCAATTTGGCCAAAGGCTATGCTCGACCAATACGAGCAAATGTAAAGTTGCCGGAAGATGTAATGAAAAAAATGATTCCATCCGAGCAGTATCAAAATGCGAAGCCGATCAATGACTACAAAGTCTGGGCAGAAACAGCAAAACGGCTTCCTCAAATGTGGCAAGAACAAGTATTAGTCAACGTACACTAGGAGGATTTGACATGAACAAAGTGATTATGGTCGTGATTGACGGCTTGCAGTATAAAGTTGCCACTTCCCAAATGGGCTATTTAAACCATCTGGTTGAACTGAATAAAGCCGCATCGTACAAAGTAAAGTCCGAACTGCCAAGTATGTCGAGACCTCTTTATGAGGTGCTGTTGACTGGTACCCCATCATCTGTTAATGGGATCACAAGTAATGACACGGTTCGACTGTCTACCCAAAAGAGCCTGTTTCATTTGACAAAAGAATTTGGGATGCGCAATGCAGCAACCGCTTTTTATTGGGTAAGCGAGCTTTACAACCGGGCTCCATTTGACAAATTTGTTGATCGCCACCAGGCGGATGAGTCGAAGGGCATTCAATATGGTTCGTTTTATTACGACGATTTCTATCCGGATTCTCATCTTCTGTTGGACGCTGAAGCGCTGCGCAGAAAACATGACCCTCACTTTCTCTATATCCATACCATGGGGGTTGACAATGCAGGACACCTGTACGGATCAGATTCGAAACAGTATCGAAAATCTGCTATTAAAATGGACAGCCATTTAGCCGAGTTGATCCCTCTGTGGTCGCAGGAAGGATATCACATCGTCATTACGGCAGACCACGGGATGAATACGGATGGGGATCACGGTGGTACCGGTAATGATGAGAGGGATGTTCCTTTGTTTATCATCGGTGAACGAGTGAAGCCGGGCTATCATGAGCAGGTGATCCCGCAGCTTGCAATGGCGCCATTTATTTGCCAGTTGCTTGGAATCTCTAAGTCCGAAGTGATGATCAATTATGATTTTTCAGGAATGATCGTTTAAATCTGAACCAATCACAGGAAGACCATTGCTAGAAGGGAATGGTCTTCCTCAATTAAAGCTAGGAGTTGTCCAAATGAAACAGAAGATAACGTGGTTCTCCGTGCTTGTACTGCTGCCTTTTGCCGTGCTGGTCATTGCGTTTGAAATCGTGCCTCTCACCGGAATGATCCTCGACAGCTTTCAGTCTGATAATGCATACAGCTGGGTTCATTATGTAACAGCTTTGACAAATCCCTATTATTTTAAAGGAATACTTAATAGTTTGCAGATATCCTTGTATTCCAGTCTGATTGGGATTGTAATTGCCCTGGTCGCCTCTTATTCCATTACGCAAATGCCAAAAAAGATTCAAACGATCATGATTACATTCTCTAATATGACTTCTAATTTTTCAGGAATTCCACTTGCCTTTGCTTACATCATTTTACTTGGAAGCAGCGGGGTATTTACCTTGTTATCCAAGGAACTAGGTTGGAATATACTCTCTTCCTTTGATTTATATAGCTGGAGTGGACTCGTAGCGGTGTACGTCTATTTCCAAATACCATTAGCGATACTGATGCTCTACCCGACATATTCCGGCATCCAAAAATCCTGGCGTGAATCCGCCGCTCTCTTGGGAGCCTCTCCATTGCAATTTTGGTGGCATATCGGACTTCCAGTGATTTTTCCAGGACTTGTTGGTACGTTTAGTATCCTCTTTGCTAATGCCATGGGGGCGTATGCAACCGCATTTGCGTTAGTAGGGGGCAGTTATAATATCGTGCCGATACGCATCGGTGCTTTGGTAAGCGGAGATGCTATCAGCCAGCCCCATTTGGGAAGCGCGTTGGCTGTCATCTTGGGCTTGATGATGATTGGAGCGATGTGGTTTAACGAACGAATGATGCGTCGGGTTAGGAGAGATTTGCAATGAGAAAAGGATCAATCCACTATCTTGTCATCTTCGTGGTAGGGATGTATCTTTTCCTGCCTTTGGCCGCAACATTTTTGTACTCGATATCCAATACGTGGGCGAATACGATCTTGCCTTCAGATTTTACGCTCTCATGGTACCAAGAGCTGTTTTCCGATCAGCGCTTTATCCTGGCGATGGGAAGAACCTTGCTGATCTGTATCCTGGCTCTATTCGTCAGCATGATTACCATGGTGATGGCTGTTTTTACGATCACCGTCTATTTTCCAAAATGGGAACGTTTTATCCAGGCGCTAGTGATGCTTCCGTATGCCATTCCAGGTGTGGTAGCTGCTGTGGGACTGATCAAAATGTATTCCAGCAAGCCGATTGTCCTGACGGGAACGGTATGGATCATCGTTGGAGCTTATTATGTGTTGATTCTTCCATACATGTATCAGGGGATTCGAAACAGCTTGAGAACGATTGATGTCAAGAGGCTGATCGAAGCCGCAGAGATATTGGGAGCAAGTAAATGGATAGCTTTCCTTAAAGTGATAGTGCCTAACATTATTCCAGGAATTCTTGTTTCGTCTCTGTTATCTCTTTCGATTTTGTTCGGAGAATTTGTCTTGGCTAACATTCTCGTAGGCGGGCACTTTGAAACGATCCAAATCTATCTAATGAAACGTCTTAAAGAAAATGGGCATTTGTCCAGTGCGGTTGTGATAACGTATTTTGTGATCGTTCTGATCAGTTCGCTGGTGATGTTGAAGCTGGGCTCAAGACTTCAAAATGGAAAGACAAAGGAGAAGGTGTCATGAGTTATGTACAGATTGAAAGGGTTGAAAAAAATTATGCTGGCACCAGCGTGCTTCAGCAGGTCTCCCTTCAGATTGAAAAGGGTGAATTCATCACATTGCTTGGTCCGAGCGGATGCGGAAAGAGTACATTGCTCCGTTGCATTGCCGGATTGGAAACAGCAGACAGCGGAACGATCACAGTCAATGGTACGAACATTACCAACCTATCTCCCCAAAAGCGGAATGTCGGGATGGTATTTCAATCGTATGCATTGTTTCCCAATATGACGGTATTTGATAATATCGCCTTTGGATTGAAAATGCAAAAGATGGACAAGATCCAAACAGAAAGAAAAGTGCGTCAGGTAATTGAGCTGATTCATCTGTCAGAAAAAGAAAAAGCCTATCCCCACGAACTTTCCGGAGGACAGCAACAGCGTGTAGCGCTTGCGAGAGCGATCGTGACAGAACCAGATATATTGTTGCTGGATGAACCGCTCAGCGCACTGGACGCAAAAATCCGCAAAAGCCTGCAAATGGAACTCAGAAACATTCAGAATAATTTACAAATGACGATGATCTTTGTAACGCATGACCAAGAAGAAGCGATGACCATTTCAGATCGGATCTTTGTGATGGACCAGGGTGAGGTTGTACAGAGTGGGGTACCGGAGCATATTTATGCGTCGCCCAAAAACGAATTTGTTGCCCGCTTTATCGGTAGCTATAACGTATTAACTCACGCAGACATTTATCGATTAACGGGGGAGTCGCTTCAAGCAGGAACCTATGCTGTTAGGCCCGAAGTAATCGGATTATTTGACAGCAGTATTCCTTCCAAGATGAAAACATCAGGTTATTGGGTAAACGGATCTGTCATGAGTGTAACCATCAAAGGAAACGTACGTCGTTATGAAATTCAGGCGAATGATTGCTTGATACATGCTGACGAACTGAACGTGCCTCAAACCTCCTCCTTAACAGTAGGCATGCAGGTTCAAGCCTGGATACCGGAAAAAGAGTGCATATTACTTTAACAGAAAGGTGAGTCCCGATGTCGATTCAGGCAGTAGAACGAAAAAAAAACATTCTCGATCAGTTGCAAGCTACCGGAAAGGTGAACGCATCTGCATTGGCTCGATTGTTTAATGTTTCCATGGAGACAATTCGTCGAGACCTTGATCTTCTGGAGAAGGATGGTTTATTAAAACGCGTGCATGGTGGGGCAGTCAAAAGCAATTTTGAACTTGGAGAGCCTCCTTTTGTGCAAAGGCAAAGTCTTATGATCGAGTCCAAACAGCAAGTCGCAAAACGTGCGGTACAATTGATCCAAAATGGAGATACGATCGTACTTGGTGGAGGCACCACGATCGTGGAACTGGCGCATGCGATTCGCGGCCTGACGAACCTCAACATTTTAACGAATTCACTCCCCACAGCTAATGTCTTATTGGATTCGTTGTACCAAGGAGTTTTCCACGGGAATGTCATCCTATTGGGAGGAGCGTTAAACGTGGAACAGCACTCAAGTGCAGGGACCATTTGCGAGAAAACGTTAGAGGTGTTTCATGTAAACAAAGCCTTCATTTCTCCGGGTGGAATCTCTTTGAATGGAATTACAGAGTACGCTCTCGAAGAGTCTGCAATTTCCAGGAAGATGATCGAAGTAGCGAAGGAGGCTGTCATTCTCGTAGATCATTCCAAGCTCGGAATGGAAGCCTTTTGCAAGGTTTCACCAATACATGGGGTTGATGTGATTGTCTGTGATCAGGATATGCCTGTAGCATGGAAAAAGCAAATAGACAGCATTGAATGGATAACAGCAGGAAACGAACAAGAAGGTAATTCCGCGGCATCGTAAAGAGAGGCAGAAAGGTTGGGTGCATTAGAATTGGGTCAGATTAAAGGAATCCTTTTTGACAAGGATGGTACGTTACTGGATTTTCATGCTTTCTTTGTTCCAGTAGCCAGACAACTGGTTACTCAATTGCTTGATGATTTGGGATTATCAGATGATCGCCAGTTGGAACAAGAACTGTTGAAAGTGATTGGATTAAGGGAGACTCAGGTAGATCCAAAGGGAATTCTCGCCAGCGGTACATCCCGTGACATTTATGAAGCCTTTTCTGAATTGCTTCAGGATAAACATGTGAGGGCGGACCGACTGAAACAATTGGAGTCCTGGGTTCCCGAAAAACTATATGAACTGACCAAATCAAGCGCTGCTCAAATACAGCCAACTGCTGATTTGAAAAAACTGTTTGCACAGCTCCAGTCCCTGGGAATGAAGGTAGGGATCGCAACGGCAGATGATTGGGAATCAACTGTTTACGGTTTGAAAAGCCTGGGAATTCATGATTATTTTGAATTCATTGGAACATCGGATCACTATGATAAAAAGCCAGATCCATGCATGCTTCATGCATTCTGTGAAAAACATCAGTTGGATACGACTGAAGTAGCTGTGGTCGGGGATACGGTAGTAGATCTTCTGCTTGCCCGAAATGGGACGGCTGGTCTTGCAGTTGGAGTGCTCTCCGGTGTAAGCGGAACAAGTGAATTGGAAGAATTGGCCGATATCCTGTTGCACTCCGTTGGAGACATCGTTCGAGAAGATGGATGCTTGATATGGGAAAACAGCATCATTCGCTAAATGCGAGTGATGTTGTTTTTTAGGAGCTGTCGCTGGGGAGATGAACGTATGAATGGAAATTGGGTATACATTCTTGTCGCTGGTTTTTTTGAAGTGTTATGGGTAATTGGATTGAAACATTCATCGAACGGGTGGATGTGGCTAGGTACGATTGTAGCGATCTTCCTCAGTTTTGCTTTTTTGATCCGTGCTTCCAAACAATTGCCGCTGGGGACGGTTTATGCAGTCTTTACTGGTATTGGAACAATGGGAACAGTATTGATAGAAATACTTATTTTCGGAGAGCCGTTCAAGTGGATAAAATTGCTTTTGATTCTCATTCTGTTAGCAGGGATCGTCGGCTTAAAGGTAATCACCAAAGACATGGATACAAAAGGAGAAGCCGCATAATGGGATGGGTATATCTACTCTTGGCTGGTGTATGTGAAGTGGTTAGCGTAACAAGTATTCATCATGTAAACGTAGGTGGTGGCTGGAGGGCAAAGATTGTGTTGGTTAGTGGTTTTACGTTAAGTTTTTTACTCCTTTCCCTTGCCATGAAAACCATTCCGATGGGGACCGCGTACGCAATCTGGACTGGAATAGGGACAGCAGGAAGTACAATTGTATGCATGGTAGGATACGGGGAATCAAGAGATTGGCGTCGAATGATCTGCATGAGTATGATTTTATTTGCAGCAGTCGGTTTAAAGATCGTATCCTGACATGTCGGAAGGAGAGAAGTATATGAGAGCAGGTAAGCTGATCGCAGGAAAAACGATCAATCACTGGATTGCCGAGCATCCTCTGTTGGAAGATATCATTTCAACCAAAAAGGTTTTCTGGTCAAATCCAGATAATGGATTACAAAAGGGAGAGCCCTGTTCTTTGGGAGCAGAGGACATAAAGGATGCAGAGGAGAGATTGTTGAGATTCGCGCCGTATCTCGCGAAGGTATTTCCGGAAACAAAAGGGACAAACGGAATCATAGAATCACCCATTATGCC
Source organism: Brevibacillus sp. RS1.1 (assembly GCF_013284365.1). Taxonomy (NCBI): domain Bacteria; kingdom Bacillati; phylum Bacillota; class Bacilli; order Caryophanales; family Paenibacillaceae; genus Brevibacillus; species Brevibacillus sp. RS1.1. The sequence goes on along the minus strand of NZ_JABSVA010000003.1, from coordinate 774,164 downwards.
TATTCCCAATATGAAAAGATACATGGCGGAACGTTACAAGCAAGAGATCCCAGGGAGATTATTTTTGAAGTGTGACAGCCATCTCCCCGTCTCAGGATCAATTAAAGCCCGGGGCGGAATTTATGAAGTGCTGAAACACGCTGAAGCCCTGGCATTTGCACATAACATGCTTACGATGGATGATTCCTATGAGATGATCGACTCGGAAAGGTTTAGGCAAATTTTTTCTCAGTATTCCATTGCTGTAGGCTCTACCGGGAACTTGGGGTTAAGCATAGGCATTATGGGTGCCAGAATGGGATTTAACGTGACCGTTCATATGTCAGCCGACGCAAAACAGTGGAAAAAAGACTTGCTTAGAAGCAAAGGCGTAACGGTTATTGAATATATGTCGGACTATAGCAAAGCAGTAGAAGAAGGAAGAAAACAGGCGGAAGAAGATCCAACCTGCTATTTTATTGACGATGAGAATTCAAAACATCTTTTTTTAGGGTACGCCGTCGCAGCCGGAAGATTACACAAACAATTGGATGAGTTAGGGGTCATTGTTGATGAGGACCATCCATTGTTCGTATATCTCCCCTGTGGTGTAGGCGGGGGCCCAGGAGGCATCACGTTTGGATTAAAATTATTGTACAAGGATCATGTATATCCCTTCTTTGCTGAACCTACCCATTCCCCATGCATGTTGCTAGGTTTATTAACTGGATTGCATAACCAGGTCTGTGTGCAGGACTTCTGCATAGATAATCGAACAGAGGCGGATGGGCTTGCAGTAGGCAGACCTTCACGCTTTGTCGGCAAGACCATTGAGTCCTTACTCAGCGGAATATATACTATTGATGACGATTCGTTGCATGTACTATTGCAAGCGCTGACTGATATCGAAAACATAAAGCTTGAACCGTCTGCCTTGGCAGGAATGCTGGGTCCCGTCAATCTGATTGGAACCGAAGCAGGCAAACAATTTCTCGCAACGAATCATCTGGATTCGAAAATGAATCAAAGTACACATATTATTTGGGCTACTGGTGGAAGTATGGTACCGCCAGAAATAATGAAAGAATATTACGAGAAAGGGCTGCTTTTATCAAAGGGCAGCAGGTAAGCTTTTCATTTTGCCTCAGTAATTCTGGTTGTACAGGATAAACTCCGCTTGTGTCATTCAGCTGTCGGGAAATTCTCGACAGCTATTTTAATATATCCCGGGATATTGCAGCATTTTTATAAGACGGCTACGAATGTGTAGACTTTCCTTCCGATAACAGTGATTAAGTCAGTACAATGAAGCTCATAACATTTCCCTAGCGTGCTAGTATAAGATACTTGGTATAAGAAGTAAAGCGCAGGACTCGCAGACCTTGACAACGCCTACCCAGTCGGAACTTTAAAAAGGGGGCCCGGTTGTCGAACACTTCTTCCCTGAGATACGTCCGCCCGTAGGGTGGCTTGGGCTCGACGGTCCCCTTCTTGAAGTGGAGACGGACAGTCAATCCCCCATGCGGGCGTGTTAGAGTCGAAGAGAACTGCGCTTTTTCTTCTCCTCCACTATGTTGACTCACTCGTCCTCAGAATCCAGTTGAATCCCATACTTTCTAATCCGCCGCATAAGTAGCGACTGGGTTATACCGAGGCCCGCTGCTGTTTTGCGAGTCGTTTTGTGTGTACGCAATGCTTGCAGAATAAATTCCATCTCAATTTTCTCCATCCGCTCTGTAAGAGAAAGAGAACCGAGTGAAAGAATCCCTTCCTCCAGCTCACGAATACTCCGCAGTTCTTCCGGCAAATCACTGACTTGGATTTCATCCAGCTTGGACGTAATAACGATCCGCTCTACCAAATTTTCCAGCTCCCGCACATTTCCAGGCCACTCGTATTGATGCAAGACATCCAGCACTTCCGGGGAAAAACGCCGTTTCTGGTTATGCTTGCTATTGAATCGCTGTAAGTTGTGATGGAGTAACGGGAAAATATCGTCCTTTCTCTCCCGTAATGGCGGAACATTGATTGGCAAAATATTAAGACGATAGTACAGATCGTGTCTGAATTTGCCCAATCGCACAAGCTCCTGAAGGTTGGCATTGGTTGCTGTTATGATGCGGATGTCAGCCGTGTATGTTTTCGTGCCGCCGATCGGCATAAATGTTTTGTTTTGCAAAAGCAGCAATAATTTCGATTGCAAGTGGTAGGGAAGTTCACTGATTTCATCCAAGAAAAGCGTCCCTTTGTCCGCCATTTTCACTAATCCGATTTTCCCCGAGTGACTCGCCCCCGTAAAGGCCCCTTTGTGGTAGCCGAACAGCTCTGATTCGATCAAGGTTTCGGGAATAGCGCTACAGTTGACGTGGACAAACGGCCCGCTGCTTCGCTCACTCAACTGATGGATTTGCTCAGCAAGATAGCTTTTTCCTACACCTGTTTCTCCTGTAATAAACACGGTCGTGTCGACAGGGGCTGCTTTTTTCATTAATTCCAGCAGAGCGAGGTAGGAACGGCTGTTTCCTATCAAGGTTTGGGAGGAGCTCTGGCTTGCTTCCCACTTCATGTGCTGAATCTCTTCGCTGTATCGCTTAAGCAAAGCGACCGTCTCTTCCAGCTGTGAACTCGCACGGGCTGCCTCAGTGATATCGCGTGAGTGGGAAACGATCAGCTCTGGTCTCCCCTCCTCATCCGGGATGATGTGTCCAGTTACTAGGAATTTCCCCTTGTTATTGACGAGCTGAATGGTTGTGGTCGGTTTTCCCGTTTCCAAAACCAAGCGGGTGACAGAAGGGCTGAAAATTCCCATTTCTTCGAGGTCGGATACGTTTTGCCCGATGAGTTCGGCTTTCGGTAGACCACACAGGTTTTCACTCGCGTTGTTTAACCATAAAGTAGTTCCCTGTGCATCAGCGATGAATATGCCATCTGCCAGTGTGTTCAGGATGTCAATTAAACGATCAACAGAAGACAGTGCTAGTATCTCCGCAGCTTTTTCCATGTTGAGTAGCTCCCCGGTTTTTCAACTGATTGTACAAGATGATATTGATCGTGTATAGTGAGTCGAATTTAAAATTAGTTGAGTCGAAATCGATTCGAGCGAAAAGTTAGACTTTTCCTGCCTTTTCGATTCAAAAGTGAGTCTATTTCGACTCGTCAATCGGAATGGCTTTTTGCTTGATCGCGTTTTCTTGCCGTTTTGAGGCTTGGCACAAGAGTTGCTATTACATAGTGGGACGTAAGCGATTTATCCAAGAATAAGAGATAAGGAAATGCATGCGATGTTATCAAAACTGGTGACGCACGAACAGGCAGTGGAGCATGTTCAGGATGGCACCCGGCTGATGTATGGCGGATTCGGCACGATTGGCTCCCCGGCACACATGATTGATGCGATCTTGCACAAAGGCGTGCAAAGCTTGACACTCATTGGAATTGATGCGGGGTATCCGGAAATCGGAATCGGAAAGCTGATCAGTCATGGACGGGTGAGGCGGCTAATAACCACACATATTGGCTCCAATCCCGAGGCAGGTCAACAAATGATGGACGGGATGCTGGAAGTGACATTTTGTCCACAAGGAATTTTCGCAGAAAAGATTCGGGCAGGAGGTGTTGGCATTCCGGGAATCGTTGTGGATGCGCATGTGAGAGGAGAGCGAATGGAAGGAGCAGAGCCATTTGCTTTTGCCGGAAGAACTTGTCAGATTGAAGCCGCCCTGACCGCGGAAGTAGGGATCGTCTATGCGAAACAGGCAGATACTTACGGAAATCTTATTTATGACAAGGCGGCAAGAAATCTGAATCCGCTAGTAGCGATGGCCGCAGATATCACGATCGCTGAGGTAGAGGAGATCGTCCCGGCAGGAGAGCTGGACCCGGATATAATCGTGACGCCTGGCATTTTTGTGGATTATATCGTGGTTCGTGGTGGAGGGAACAGCTAATGGGGTTGGAAATGGATCAGCGAAATATGGTTGCGTGGCGCGCGGCCAAAGAGGTCGCTCCCGGAATGGCTGTGAACTTGGGGATCGGGATACCTGAGCTCGTCGCTGATTTTATCCCGAATGAATGGCAAGTCATGTTTCACTCGGTGAATGGAATCTTGGGTGTCGGACCTACGCCGTTAAAGGGAGAAGAGGACCAGCACATTTCCAACGCTGGTGGAGCACCTGTTACCGTTGTCCCGGGGGCATCGTATTTCGACAGTAGCATCGCGTATGGCATGATCCGAAGAAGAAAGCTGGATGCCGCGTTTATCGGGGCTTTGCAGGTGAATCGCCGAGGAGATTTGGCAAACTGGATTGTTCCGGGCTCACGTGTTCATGGCATTGGTGGAGGAGCGGAGCTGGCCTATTACGCCAAGAAAGTGATCGTGCTCATGAGCCATGTGAATCAGGCAGGAGAGCCTAAAATTCGCAGGGAGTGCACATTGCCGCTGACGGCGAAGGGCTGCGTCGATCTTATTATCACGGAGCGGGCGGTAATCGAGATCACGCAAAGAGGCTTGCTTTTGACAGAGGTAATGTACCCGTTCACCTTGGAAAATGTCATCACGAATACGGGAGCACCTTTAATGATTTCAGAAAATTTACAAATGGTAGAGTAATGAAAAATGTAAGCGTGAACAGAAAGAATTGGGGGATGGAACAGATGAAAAAAACATGGAAATCAATCGCAGGGGTCGTATTTTCGTTGTCACTACTCGTAAGCGGATGTAGCCAAGGCGCATCTACTAACAGTGCGGGAGGTCAAGCGGGTGGGGCTACTGCTGGAAATGCATCATCGATGACAAAAGAGGCAGGCGTATTTGTATACGCGGCTTCCGGTGAATATCAGCCATTCAGCTACTTCAAGGATGGTCAATTGACCGGATTTGATGTCGAGATCGGCAATGAGATCGCCAAGCGTTTGGGGCTTGAGCCAAAGCCAGTCACGTCGCCTTTTTCCGGTATTATCGCAGGGGTAAAGGAAGGACGCTACGATGCAGCGATTGCCAGCCATGCGATTACAGAAGAGCGGAAGCAGCAGGTTGATTTCGCAGACCCGTACTACTTGTCCGGTGGTCAGCTGTTCGTTCGCCCGGATGGGACGATTAGCACGCTGGAAGGCTTAAAAGGCAAAGAAGTGGCAGTCGCACTCGGCACTACACACGAAAAGATGGCGAGGGAGTATACGGATAACATCAAAACATATGACAGCGATGTAACGGCTCTGCGTGCCTTGGAGCAAGGAAAACACGATGTCGTGATTACAGATAGCGTCGTTGGGGAAATTGCCATTGCCCAAGGCTTAAAGCTCAAGAAAAATGGGTCGCCACTCTCGGAGGTCAAGCATGGAATCGCAGTGCGCAAAGGAAATACGGAATTGCTGAACAAGATCAACGAAGTGCTCAAGCAAATGATGGAGGATGGAACCTACGTCAAATTGAGCGAAAAGTACTTTAACCGCGACATCAGTAAAGCAGAATAGTGATCTGATATAAAAAGTAAATTCCATTACGAGTGAGGGGTGGCATCTAGTGCCCAGTTTTGCCCATCTGACAGAAGAGTTTTTCCGGACATTGCCGTTTTTTTGGAAGCCGTTGCTGCTGACCTTTCAGCTGACGATCGCTTCTGTTATCGTAGGCTCGATTATCGGATTGTTTGTCGCCTTGTTAAAGGTATCCAAGCTTCCAGTTGCACGTTTCATAGCCAATGCGTACATCATGATCATTCGCGGTACACCGTTGGTCGTGCAAATTTTCGTCTTGTATTTCGGCTTTTACAAAGTCATTGACCTCGGTCAATTTTGGTCGGCAGCGCTCGCTTTGGCGATTCACAGTGGAGCCTATATCGCAGAGATTTTCCGGGGCTCTATTCAGTCAATTGATAAAGGACAAATGGAGGCAGGGCTGTCTTTGGGCATGTCCGCTCGTCAGACCATGCGTCGGATCATTTTGCCGCAAGCGATGAAAAGATCGATTCCACCGCTTGGCAACCAGTTTATTTTGTCTTTGAAGGAATCGTCTCTGGCCGCTTTCATTGCCATGGATGAGTTGTTCTCGCTGGCCCGCCGCTTGTCTGCGGAAACCTTTGATGAAATGACGTACTTTTTGATTGTGGCGCTCTATTACCTGGTTATTGTCATGGCGTTTACGTTTGTGGTCCACATCATGGAGAAGCGTTTGGCAAAAGGAGAGGCGTAAAGCGGAGGGGAAAAACGATGGAAAAGCAAAGAGAAATGATTCGCGTGCAAAATTTGAAGAAAAGCTTTGGAAAAGTGGAAGTTCTCAAGGATGTTACCTTGCAAGTCGGAAAGGGCGAGGTCGTCGTCTTGATCGGTGCCAGTGGATCGGGGAAAAGCACATTGATTCGATGCATTAATTTTCTGGAGATCAAGGACGGCGGAGAGATTTATATCGAAGGAAAAAGCATCGACCCGAAGAAGGATGACTTGACCAAAGTACGGCAAAAAGTAGGCATGGTGTTCCAGCACTTCAATCTGTTCCCGCATAAAACGGTTCTGGAAAACATCATGGAGGCACCGCTGATTGCAAAGAAAGCGGACAAGGAAGCAACGAAGCAGGAAGCGCTCCGACTGCTGCAAAAGGTAGGTCTTTCTGAAAAAGCGGATTCCTACCCATCCAGCCTTTCCGGTGGACAAAAGCAACGCGTGGCCATTGCTCGTTCGCTGGCGATGAAGCCTGAGATCATGCTCTTCGACGAGCCAACCTCAGCGCTTGACCCAGAGCTGGTAGGGGAAGTGCTAGAGACCATGAAGCAGCTCGCACAAGAAGGAATGACGATGATTATTGTGACGCACGAAATGGGGTTTGCCAAGGAAGTGGCCGATTGGGTGGCGTTTATGAATCAAGGCAAGATCATCGAAATGGCTAGACCCCAAGAAATTTTCAACAACCCGAAAGAAGAGCGCACGAGAGAATTTTTGAACCGAGTATTGTAATGGCGTAAAAACGAAAGGGAGCTGGAGTATGAGAGACGTAGTCATTGTCGCGGGTGTGCGCAGTGCTGTGGGTGCATTCGGAAAAAGCCTGCGTGACGTACCAGCAACAGAGCTGGGGCGGCAAGTATTGGAAGGCTTGATGAATAAGGTTGATTTGCCGAAGGAACAAGTCAATGAAGTGATTTTTGGCAATGGGTACGTACATGGGGGAGGACTCAATGCTGCACGTATCAGCTCGCAGCTGGCGGGATTTCCCCGCAATGTCTATGGTCACATCGTGATCAAAGCCTGTGGTTCAGGTTTGAAAGCAATTGGCAACGGTGCGCTAGCGATTGCAGCAGGTCAAGAGGATGTGGTGATTGCGGGCGGAGTGGAGTCCATGAGTAGTGTTCCCTACCTCGTGAAGAACCGCTGGGGCAGCAAATTCGGCCATTTGTCCATGGAGGACGCTCTTTTGTCCGATGGTTTAATCTGCTCGCTGACCGGTGAGCATATGGGCATGACCGCGGAACGGCTGGCTGTCCAGTACGGTATTTCCCGTGAAGAGCAGGATCGTTTTGCCTACGAGAGCCACGTAAGAGCAGCGGCAGCAATCGAGGCGGGCACGTTTGCGAGTGAGATCGTACCGATTGAAATCAAGGATCGCAAAGGCACACGTGTTTTTGCGCAGGATGAGTCCGTACGCCATGATATCAAGCTAGAAGAACTCGCCAAGCTGAAAAGTGTTTTTCAAAAGGAGGGAACGATCACTGCCGGAAATGCGTGTCCGATGAATGACGGCGCAGCCGCTGTATTGATGATGTCCCGTGAAAAGGCAAAGGAAGCGGGTTTGACTCCACTCGTGAAAATAAAGGCTTTTGCCAGCGCAGGAGTCGAACCTGACGTGATGGGGATCGGGCCAGTTCCCGCCACGCAAAAAGTACTGGAGAAAGCGGGCTTGAACCTCGAAGACATTGGGCTCATCGAATTGAATGAGGCATTTGCCTCCCAGGCTTTGTCTGTGATCAAATGCTTGGAGCTGGACTCGAGTAAGGTGAATGTCAATGGAGGCGCGATTGCCTTGGGTCACCCTGTGGGAGCAACTGGAGCCAAACTGACAGTGACGTTGATGAACGAAATGATGCGCAGACGCGAGAAGTATGGCATGGTGACGCTGTGCATGGCAGGTGGCATGGGAATGTCGATGATCTATGAAAATTTGACCATGTAAACTTCACATGTGCAAATGAAAAAGCCCCGAACGTTGAAATATCGGGGCTTTTTGCCATGGGAGCTTATCGCTTATTAGGGGGCCTTTTGTTCGCGTAAGTATTCCCGCAAGGTAGCCGCTACTTCTGTTGGGTTTTCCAGCTGTACAATGACATGCTGATATTTGGCATGACCCTCTACTTCTAGGATCAACAACGAATCTGTCTGGGCAAAAGAAAGGAAGTACCATTCATTTCGATGCTGAAAGCTTCCTTCATAAATGTTCAAAGGTCCAAAAGACGTCCCTGGCATGCGTAACATCCATTTTGGCGGAACAAAAGAACCGACCTCGACATGCTTGATCGATTGATAAGGGAGCGTGATCGTGTTTTTCAAGGCTAAGAGTGTTTGCAAGCCAGTGAGACGCAAGGTAAAATCCGTCTTGCCGAAATGTACACTTCTTCCCATCGTTGCTCACCTCTTTCATCTACCATCGTTCCATTATCTCACAGAAGAATGATGATGACACGGGACAATCAAAAAAGCCGGCGCATCCCCACAAGAGGAAGCAACCGGCTTTTCGTATGCTTTCTTACATTTCTTCTGGAGCAGCCAGACCGAGCAGACGCAGACCTTCCTTCAGCACAGCAACGACTGCTGCTACGAGCTGGAGACGGGATGCTGTCACATCTTCCTCCTCAGCTAGGATGCGTACATTCGCATAAAATTTGTTGAATGTTTGCGCCAGGTCGATCACATACTTGCCGATTTGCGACGGATCGAAGTTATCGGCAGCACGTTCGATTACCTCTGGGAATGCGTTCAAGAGGGTAATCACCGCCCAAGCCTCTTTGCTGTCGAGTGCACCGGAAGCCAGGTTCACCTTCGTTGCTGGCTGGTAGCCACCTCTGCGCAACAGCGAGCATGCACGCGCGTGTGCGTATTGCACGTATGGTCCTGTTTCCCCTTCGAAGGTCAGCATCTCTTCCCATGAGAAGTTGACATCATTCAGGCGGAAGTTTTTCAAGTCATGGAAAATAACTGCGCCTACCCCGACTTGACGAGCCACTTCTTCTTTTGTGGACAGCGTAGGGTTTTTCTCTTCGATGACTTTTTGGACATCAGAAATGGCTTGTGCCAACACTTCTTCCAAGAGAACAACTTTCCCTTTACGCGTGGACATTTTCTTGCCGTCCTTGAGCATCATGCCGAATGGGATGTGGTGCATATTTGCGGACCACGCATAGCCCATTTTTTCCAACACTTTGTAGAGCTGCTGGAAGTGGAGGCGTTGCTCGTTTCCTACGACATAAAGTGCTTTAGCAAAATCGTACGATTCGTGGCGGAAGAGGGCTGCAGCCAAATCGCGCGTTGCGTACAGGGTAGCACCGTCAGATTTTTTGATCAGGCATGGCGGCATGTTGTATTCGTCGAGGTTCACGACCATTGCACCATCGGATTCAGTCAAGAGACCTTTTTCCTCGAGCAAGGTAACAACGCGATCCATTTTGTCGTTGTAGAATGCTTCACCGTGTGTGGAGTCGAAGGCTACGTTCATCAGGTCGTAAATCTTCATGAATTCCTTGAGGGACTCATCACGGAACCATTTCCACAGATGCTGAGCTTCTTCGTCGCCATCCTCGAGCTTTTTGAACCATTCACGCCCTTGATCTTCTAGGGTAGGATCGTTCTCGACTTCTTCGTGGAAACGAACGTAGAGGCTGAGCAGCTCCTTGATCGGTTCTGCTTTTACCTTTGCTTCATCACCCCAGAGGCGGTACGCAACGATCAGTTTACCGAACTGTGTACCCCAGTCACCCAAGTGATTGATGCGAACGGGCTCATAGCCTTGCTTTTCCATGATGTTGGCAATCGCGTTACCGATTACAGTAGAGCGCAGGTGCCCCATGGAAAACGGCTTCGCAATATTCGGGGAGGAGAGGTCGATTGGTACTTTGCGTCCATCACCGACATGGCTGCTTCCGTATGTGCTGCCTTGGGTAAGGATGGTTCCGATAACTTGCTCGGCCACATTTTCTTGATCCAGGAACAGGTTCACGTACGGACCAACTGCGTGCGATTCGCGCAATGGTGCATCGGAGAGCTGTCCAGCCAGCTCTGCTGCGATCATCGGTGGAGCTTTGCGCAATGCTTTTGCCAATTGAAAGCAAGGGAAGGCCACATCGCCCATTGCAGGGTTTGGTGGTGTTTCCAGCATGCCGTATACGGCTTCTTTGGTCAGTGTGTCTACGCCCATCGAGGAGAGCGCAGCGGCAATCTTTTCAGCGACTTGGTGTTTGTAGCTCATTTGATAAATCCCCTTTCGTAAATACGAAAAACACTATCGAGGCCTCCCCAGGAGGAGCGACCGCGTTATAGCGGAATTTTTTCCGCTATATCAGGAAGCCATGTCAGTGCAGTTTTTACTTTCTGATATAGTAAAAAAACCTCTACGTCTCCTGTGAAAAAGAGACGAGAGGTTATACTCCCGCGGTGCCACTCTTGTTGTTTTTCCCTTCCATCGCACAGGAAGGCAAAAACCGCTTGACCTGCTGTAACGGGCAGTCCCGGCATAGCCCTACACGATCCGTTGCCCATAATGGCTGGCGTAGGATGTTCAGGCGGCATCTCCGAGGGGCGCTTCCTCACATGGTTTGGCATCGGGCTCACACCGTCCCCGACTCGCTTTCGTCCTCACACAAGGAGTACTATCCTCTTCAACGATTCGTTTGTTTCTCTAGAATTATAGCTGTTTTGTCCGTCATGATGCAAGGTGTCTCGATCAAGGTTTTTTTAAAATCTTATCTAATTCCGCGAAATATTGCTTGGTCAGCTCTTCCCTTTCTTCCGGGCTGAGGTTATCTGCGTTCATCATTTGCTCTTTGTACTGTTCCAGCTTTTCGAGCATGGCCAGCTCGGCAGCAGCCGCATCGTCCAGATCGTAATTTTCCGATGGATCGAACGGGATCAATCGATTGTCATTTCCACTGCGCAAATAAGCGGAGCGCCAGTTCTCCGGAAACTGGTAAGGCTGTTCGCCAAACATAATCGCTAAAATATCGTCGGATTCAATCGGCAGGAAGTGATCGTAATCGTCTCTTCTGCCTCCCTCGGACAAGTTAATGTGGGACAAAAAATAGTGGAGATAATGTTCTCCCGTTTCGGTATTCTTAACGATGGAATAGGTTTCAAATTCGGATTTGGATAGTTCTTTTATGGTCTCCAAACAGGAGAGGAATTTGTCTTTTTCACGTGCTTGCATGTCATCCATGTCATCTCGTTCCTTTCGCTCTACAATAAGCCTCATGATAGCAAAAGCAATGTGCGCTGACAATGAGAGCAACGCAGCAGAGTGCAGCAGTGGAAGAAGGGAAAAGGATTATAGATAAAATAGTTGGATAATCTTGTCACAAAAATAAGCCAGCTGGATCAAATACATATCAACAGGTAATAAGGAGGTGAACAGTACGTGAATGCAAGTGCCAAAAGTAGCGAAGCGGACTGGACGCTGCAATTGACCAACGAGGAGAAGCTGACGAGACTCATGGGCGAGTACGGAGACAACATCGTGCAGCTCGCCTACTTGATCGTCAAGGATCGGGGAATCGCGGAAGACATTACCCAGGAAGTGTTCTTGAAGGCATATCGGGGTCTGGATCAGTTCCGCCATCAGAGTAGCGTGAAAACGTGGCTTTACCGAATTGCGATCAACGAGTCCCGTAAATATTTGCGTTCGTGGTCCTTTCGCCAGATTTTTTCTACCTACCTCTCCAAAGAGGAAGCACCCCCGGAAGAGGTCGACACCGCAAACGTTGAATCGGCAGTCATCGGACGAATGAGCAAGGTACAAGTAGCGGAGCAGGTGATGAAGCTCTCGCCGCTGTACCGAAAAGTCATGGTACTTCATTACTATGAGGATTTGTCGATAAGAGAGATGGCGCAAGTGCTGGATATTTCAGAAGATGCCGTACGAACCCAATTGTCACGGGCCCGAAAACATTTTAAGGCATTGTGTGAAAAGGAGGGATTGGAATGGACGTAGATAAGCAAATGCGTGAAGCAGTACGGAGCGCAAGTGAGGAATCAGTGGAGGAAGTGAGGTTTACAAAAGAGATGGAATTACGGATCAGAGGTGCAATTGCAAAGAATAAACACAAGAATCGAAACAGAATTTTCGTGGCTGGTTCGCTGGCAGCTTGCTTGGCGGTTACTGCTGTGGGCATGCACCAGCAAGGCTGGTTTCCACAGTTGCCAAGTGGCAAAAATGTAACGAATGCGATTGCAACGACTGCTACGAAAACAAACAATAAAGAGGCAAATCAGAACAGTGTAATGGTGTCGCCGGAAGAGGCCATCTTACCATTGAAAAAAGTGATTCCAGCCTTGAGCAAGATGACAATAAGAGTGGATCGTACAAGCTATGGAATCAGTGATCTAACGTTATTGGAAGGCGATAATGCTCGTGCCAAGGTTGCTTATGATATACAGACAGGACAAATTGAGAGCTTTACAATTGATGGTGATCGAGGAGAACAGAAGGAAGGGAAATTGCCATCAGCCAAGACTGCGGAGAATGCGGCAAACGCATTTCTACAAGCTTTCCTTGGGGAGGGAAGCCAGTCCTATCAGCACGTCGAGACTCAGATCTATACCGACGAGTATATGGTAAAAGGCCCATGGATGAGCGTGAATTATCAACGAATGGAAAACGGCCAGCCCGTTCCGTTCGACGTAATGTCGGTTGGAATTGACGAACGTGAGCAAGTCGCGTTTTTCGGGCGATTGAACAAGAGCGAACAAGCCTTTTTTACCAAGCTGACAGATGCCATGCCCGGTTTGAGCCCATCCCTTCTTCTTTTGGATAAAGAAAAGAACCACGATGGCATGTCATTCATTTTGGGGAAAACGAACAAAGAGGGTCATGAAGTTTCTCTTGTGATCACTGGCAATGGTCAAGCATTGGAACATTATAGGCTTCTGTTTAAGGATGAAAAGGAAGCAAAGAGTCAGAAAAGAGCAGAAGGAGCAAAAGCATTGGAGCAAGAGCGACAGTTCCTGAACAAGCTGCTCGGGGCTGATAGCGAGAACTATCGGTTGTTGGACGCCAACCATCCGGGATTGTACCTGAGATACTATAACGGGATGCCGGTGTTGTCTGATGAAATAAGCATCGAAACAACCGACTCTGGCCACCTCGAATATTTCAATAAGGGGCTCGAATCATTTGAGCCGTCGCAGTACCCGGATGTATCGACTGCTGTGTCAGAAGAGGTAGCCATCAAAGAGCTGAGCGAGCATATGAAGCTTCGGTACGTGCAGAATCCGAGAATACAGCCACAATCAAATCAAGGGGATATGTGGCAGCCCATTCTGGAGTACACACCAGCTGTTTCCTTCATGCAAAGAGGACGTGAAGATGGTCAGGAGTGGTATATCGACGCGACCAATGGCAAGATGGTGTATGGAACGGGAGATAACGGGCTTGCTTTTGATCAGTTGAATACGAAGGAAGCACATCCGATCGAATCTCCAAAGGAATACGTCAAGGTTCGCTCCAAGGAAGAGGCAAAAGCGTTGCTGCAAGCGGAATTCGGCATACAAGTGGATGACTCGACCTATAGAGAGAGTAACCGTGACGGACGCAAGGAATACGTCTGGAATGATAAAAATGACAAGTATATCGGCGTAGAAGTTCTCGCAGAAACAGGCAGTGTCGTCGGGCTGGGATCACCGCGATCCGATACAGCAGTGACAGTCAAACGCGAGCAAGCGGAAGAGGCTGCACTTGCCTTTCTGCCTAAATACGTTGATCCAGGCATAAAAGAAGTGCAATTGGCGCAAGTCATACAGCCAGGCGAAGCGAATCCTGTGTCATCGGGCGAATGGGAATTCAGATATCTCATGAGCAAGGATGGCATTCCAGTACAGGATCGCGGGCAAAAAGCGGCTTATTCAGTAACAGTCGATCCGTCTTCTGGCAAAGTGACAAAGTTCGAAAACTACAGAGAGACGCACGAGTTGGTGGAGCTTCCAGCATCCGACGAGATCGTCTCGAAAGACAAGGCTGTTGAGGCGTATTTACGCGTCATGCCTTTAAAGCTGGTCTATTTGAGGAGAGATGTGGATGGGCAAAAATTAGCTCAACCAAAGCTGGCGTATGTGCCGTGGAGTGACGAAAAGCTGGCGTTCAAATACATTACGCTGGATGCCGTGACAGGCAAGATCATCACCAAATAACAAGAAAAAAAGGCTATCCCGCAGCCATTCCTGATGGCCTTTGGGATAGCCTTTTTTACACTTATTTAACACTCGTCACAGGAACACCCGATAATAACCAACAGGATAAACAGCACGAGCACGATTGCGAAGCAGTCACCGAAGAATCCGTTACCGCAGAAAGATGTACTCATCTTTGTTTCCCCTCCTTTCCGTTATACTCCAGTCTATACACGAATGCCGATATTGGACTGGGCGGATGCCCAGCTTAGGCAAAAATGGGCGCGTAAGAGGAGAGGCCCCGTAAAAAATAGACAATTCACAATTGACGGGGAGACAAAGGGGGTGTTAAGATACTTGCAAACATTCAAGACATTTCGCAAACCAACTAAATGACAAGTGTACGACTCTTATCCAGAGAGGCAGAGGGACTGGCCTGATGAAGCCTCGGCAACCGGTAAAAATCCGGTGCCAATTCCAGCAAAGCTACGTGCTTTGAAAGATAAGAGGATGTCTCAGGCGTTTTCTTATCTGCTGACAAATCCTCTTCTTTCAAAGAAGAGGATTTTTTTATTTTATTTACCCAATTATGGAGAATAAGCCGATGCAAGGGAGAAAAGGGGCACGTCAATGAAACCAACTTTTCGCGAACAGCTTTCCCGGAAAATTCTGATTCTGGACGGTGCAATGGGCACCATGCTTCAACAGGCGAACCTGACCGCTGATGATTTCGGCGGTGAAGCCTATGATGGCTGTAATGAACTCCTGAACCTGACCAGACCAGATGTGATCCGTTCCATTCACGAGAAATATTTAGAGGCGGGTGCAGACATCGTCGAGACCAATACGTTTGGTGCTGCTTCCATTGTTTTGGCTGAGTACGATGTGGCAGAGAAAGACCTTGAGATCAATATAGCGGCAGCACGCTTGGCCAGAGAAGCGGTGGATGCCTATTCCACGGAGGAATGGCCGCGTTTTGTAGCAGGTGCAATGGGACCTACGACCAAAACCCTTTCGTTGACAGGCGGTGTCACTTTCGAAGAGCTGGTCGAGGCGTATTATCGTCAGGCAAAAGGTCTGATTCTCGGTGGCTCCGATGTGCTTCTTTTGGAAACTTCGCAAGATACGTTGAACGTCAAGGCTGGCGGAATCGGGATTCGCAAAGCTTTTGAAGAGCTTGGACAGGAGATCCCGGTGATGCTGTCAGGTACGATTGAGCCGATGGGCACGACGCTGGCGGGTCAAAACATCGAGGCGTTTTACATCTCCTTGGAGCATATAAAGCCTGTCTCAATCGGTCTGAACTGTGCGACAGGACCCGAGTTCATGCGCGATCATCTGCGGACACTATCAGGAATTGCCCAATGTGCGGTCAGCTGTTATCCGAATGCAGGCTTGCCAGACGAGAACGGTCATTACCATGAAACGCCACAGGGACTTGCTTCGAAAATGCGAGCATTCGCTGAACAGGGCTGGATAAACGTCGCTGGCGGCTGCTGTGGAACAACGCCTGACCATATTCAAGCGATGGCAGAGACCTTGAAAGACTGCAAGCCACGGAGTACAGCTGTAGAACCGCTGAGCGCGGTCTCCGGGATCGAGGTCGTTTACGTCGAAGATGACAATCGCCCCTTGCTAGTAGGAGAGAGAACCAATGTCATCGGTTCCAAAAAATTCCGTGAAATGATTGCAGCCGGTCACTATGAAGAAGCATCTGATATTGCCCGGGCCCAAGTGAAACGGGGAGCACACGTCATCGATATATGCTTGGCTGACCCCGACCGTGATGAATATGAAGATATGGAAAAATTCCTACAGTTCATCGTGAAAAAAGTAAAAGCGCCCCTCATGATCGACTCGACAGATGCCAAGGTCATGGAGCTGGGACTTCGCTATTCGCAAGGAAAGGCGATTCTCAACTCGATCAACTTGGAAGACGGGTTGGAGCGATTCGAGGAAGTCGTCCCACTTATTCACAAGTTCGGTGCCTCCGTTGTCGTTGGAACGATTGAGGAGGCGGGTATGGCGATCACTCGCGAAAAGAAGCTGGAGGTCGCGCAACGATCGTACGACATTCTTGTCAACCAGTACGGAATAAAGCCACAGGATATTATTTTCGATCCACTCGTCTTTCCAGTAGGGACAGGGGATGAACAATACATCGGCTCTGCAAAGGAAACCGTAGAAGGCATTCGTTTGATCAAACAAGCAATGCCTGCTTGCAAGACGATCCTGGGTGTCAGTAACGTTTCCTTCGGCTTGCCTCCTGCTGGGCGGGAAGTGCTGAATGCGGTCTTCTTATACCACACCACTCTCGCAGGGCTTGATTACGCCATCGTCAACACGGAGAAGCTGGAGCGCTACGCTTCGATTCCAGAAAACGAGAGAAAGCTGGCAGAAGCCCTTCTATTCGAGACAAATGATGAGACATTGGCGGCTTTCACAGAATTTTATCGCCAAAAGAAAAAGGAAGTCCGTGTGGAAGTCTCCTCGTTAACACTCGAAGAACGCTTGGCCCGTTATGTAGTCGAAGGCTCCAAGGATGGTCTGACGGAAGACCTGAAGCTAGCTCTGGAAAAATACACACCACTCGAGATCATCAACGGTCCGTTGATGGCTGGGATGGAAGAGGTCGGTCGTCTATTCAACGGCAACCAGCTGATCGTGGCAGAAGTATTGCAGAGCGCGGAAGTCATGAAGGCATCTGTATCATTTTTAGAGCCGTTCATGGAAAAAAGCGATGCCGCTGCCAAGGGGAAAATCTTGTTGGCGACAGTCAAGGGCGATGTACACGACATCGGAAAAAACCTCGTGGAAATTATTTTGTCAAACAACGGCTACAATGTCGTGAACTTGGGGATCAAGGTACCGCCAGAGCAACTAATTGCCGCATGCAGAGAAGAAAAGCCGGATGCCATCGGTCTGTCTGGACTCTTGGTAAAATCCGCGCAGCAAATGGTCATTACTGCACAAGACCTGCGTGATGCAGGCATTGATATCCCGATGATGGTTGGCGGTGCGGCGTTAACGCGCAAGTTCACATCGAATCGGATCGCACCGGAATACCGTGGAATTGTTTTATACGCAAAAGACGCCATGGATGGTCTGGACCTCGTGAATCGTCTGCAAAATCCGGAAGAACGTGATCGCTTGGTAGAGGAACAGCAGCATCTGCTGGAAGCTGTCGCAACGGCTCAGCCTGTTGTCGAGGAGAAAAAAGCACCTTTGCCAGCTCGTTCAGCCATTAGCAGAACCGTTCCAATCCATCTGCCGCCCGATTGTGAACGACATGTTCTGCGACAATACCCGCTGAGCCATCTGCAACCGTATTTGAACCTGCGGATGCTCCTCGGAAAACACCTCGGTGTACGCGGAAATGTAGATAGATTGATAGAGGAAGGCGACGAGAAGGTACTGGAACTGTACGGCATTGTGGAAGAGCTATTAAATGAAGCGAAGCAAAAAGGAACCATTACGACACACGGTGTGTATCAGTTCTTCCCGGCTCAGTCAGATGGCAACGATATTTTGGTTTATGATCCAAAAGACCACAGCAAGCTGCTGGAGCGCTTTTCGTTCCCGCGTCAGCTGGAAGAACCTCATCTCTGCCTGTCCGACTTCTTGCGACCAGTCGAGAGCAAGGAAATGGATTATGTCGGATTCCTGACCGTAACGGCTGGAGGCGGGATTCGCGAAAAATCAACAGAGCTCAAAGAGCGTGGTGACTACTTGCGCTCTCATGTCCTCCAATCCTTGGCATTGGAGCTGGCAGAGGCATTTGCTGAGCGAATTCACCATGTCATGCGCGACGTGTGGGGCATACCGGACCCGGTTGAGATGACGATGTTAGAACGTTTCGGAGCCAGATACCAAGGCATTCGAGTTTCCTTCGGTTACCCTGCTTGCCCGAACCTGGAAGATCAGGCGCAGTTATTCCGTCTATTGCGTCCAGAGGATATCGGCGTTCAGCTGACAGAGGGCTTCATGATGGAGCCAGAGGCTTCCGTATCGGCGATGGTATTTGCTCACCCAGAAGCGCGTTATTTCAACGCAGGTCCATCTATTTTTGAAGTTTAAAAATAAATGAAAATGGGAGAGAAGGGATTGAGTTGACGACGAGAAAGAAAGATTTACGAGCCTACTTGAAAGACCATCTCCTAGTAGGAGATGGTGCAATGGCGACCCAGCTGCACGGGCTGGGCGTCCCGGTTGGCGTCAGCTTTGAGGAGCTGTGTTTGTCCAACCCTCGTTTGGTGCATGAAGTTCATACGTCTTATTACCAGGCCGGTGCGCGTTTCCTAGAGACAAATACGTATTCTGCCAACCGAGATGCATTGAGCCGTTACGGTCTGGAGCATAAGGTAGCCAGGATTAACCGGCTCGCAGTCGCCATTGCACGGGAAGCCGCACAGGACGACGCTTATGTGGCTGGAAGCATCGGATCGATTTTGGCAGGACGGGTGAAGAAAAAGGTTTTGGATGAATACCGTGACCAGTATGAGGAACAGGCCATTGCCCTGTTACATGCGGGGGTAGACGGACTGATTCTGGAGACGTTCTTGGACTTGGAGGAGCTGCTTCTGGCGATCGAGGTAATCCGCCCGCTCACAGATGTCCCTGTAATCGCGCAGTTAGCCACTTTGGAAGTAGGGCGCACACGTGATGGTTACGCTTTGACAGATGCCTTTTCCGAGCTGAAAGCAGCGGGCGCTGACGTGGTCGGACTAAACTGTCGACTTGGTCCCGCTGAACTCTTGCGCTCGTTTGAAAATACAGTGATTCCAGAAGATGCACTCTTATCCGTATTCCCGAATGCGGGGCGTCTGGGGATGACTGACGGAGAATACGCTTTTAAATCATCACCTGAATACTTTGGACAAAGTGCGCTTCGCTTGCGTGAGCAGGGAGTTCGGTTGATTGGTGGATGCTGCGGAACCACACCTGCACATGTGAAGGCGATTGCGGATGCACTTGAATCTCTTGAACCGCAAGCGCGTGTGAACCCGACCATCGTTGCTGGAGATCGTCCTACGATTTCTGTGCAGAACACGAGGGAGAGGGAGAAACCAAGCATTGTCGAGCGTGTAAAAACAGCAACGACAATCATTGTCGAGTTTGATCCGCCACGTGATCTGGATGCAGACCAATTTCTCCACGGATGCTGTGAGCTGCACAAAGCAGGAGCAGACGCGATTACTTTGGCGGATAACTCGTTGGCGACAGTGCGCATGAGCAACATGGCTCTCGGGGCCCTCATGAAGAGCAGACATGGAATCGATCCGCTCTTGCACCTTGCTTGCCGGGATCGCAATCTGATTGGACAGCAATCGCACTTAATGGGCCTCAACGCTTTGGGGATTGACCAAATATTGGTGATTACTGGCGATCCATCACGCTTTGGTGACTTGCCAGGGGCCAGCTCGGTATTTGATGTGACCTCGTTTGATCTGATTCGCATGGTGAAGCAGTTGAACGAAGGCGTTTCGTTCTCAGGACGTCCGTTAAAGCAAAAAGCCCAGTTTATCGTAGGCGCTGCCTTTAATCCGAATGTCCGAAATATGGATGCTGCCGTTGCCCGCTTGGAAAAGAAGGTCGAGGCAGGCGCGGATTACATTATGACGCAGCCTGTGTACGATGCGGAGTCGATTCGGAATGTATACGAGGCGACGAAGCACATCGGCATTCCTGTCTTTATCGGGATCATGCCGCTGACCAGCTCGCGCAATGCGGAGTTCCTGCATAATGAAGTGCCGGGAATCAAGCTATCGACAGAAGCTCTAGAACGGATGAAAAAGGTACAGGGAGAAGCCGCCAGACAGGAAGGAATCGCAATCGCGAAGGAATTGGTCGATACGGCCGTTCGTTACTTCAATGGCATCTATTTGATTACACCTTTTAATTATTACGAGATGGCGGCAGAGCTCATTCAATATACCCGCCAACAAAGCTCTTTGGTGAGGATGGCTCAAACGTAACGGTTTGCGCCAGTTAAATAGGGAAGGCCTATGTGTATAGACAGGCTATAGCCTTGCGTCTAATACACATGGGCCTTCATTTCGTCTAGCATAAACGCTGTTTTGAGAGCTTCTCGATTGCAAAACTGTTGAATCTCAGCAAGGTGCATCTGGTCATACTGCTTTTTTCGTAAAAAACGTTCAACGATATGCGGGAAAGCGAGATCGACAAAGAGTAAATGCAGTTGCCTAATCGAGAGGGGATTTTCTCGGAGATAGCCACGCAATAAATGAGAGAACAATTCCTCGTTCCACTGGTCATTTTTTCGCATAGCAAGGGAGAGAACACGCGCAATGTCTTTGGACGGAAAATCGTAGCGAACGTCCTCCCAGTCAATGATCGCAATTCTTTGATTACTGACGAGCAAATTCCCATTGTTAAAATCTCCATGACAGAGGAAGTGCTTGGTCAATGGCTCCCTTTTCCATGTCGAGAAGTATGGAGAGGATAGTAAATGTTCCTTGGCTGTCACCCCTGCTTGTTTAAAAAAAGGGAGGTATTCCGCGATAGTAGCGTATTTTCGATCATTTTTCCCGGTGTGTTGAAGCTCCCACTTCTCAAGGACAGCTAAATCTGTTTTGTACTCTGCGGACCATTTCTCTGCTCCATTGTAAAGTTTGCCGTACTTGGAGGAAAAACCGAGCGATCTCGCATGAATTTTGCCTAATACCGTGCCGATGCGTTCCATTCGAAGAGGGGAAGTATACGCAATATTTGGCCAGGAGAGCCTTTGGTGGAGAACGAAAAGATTTTCTTTATGCGTGATGTAGCGCTTATTATTTTTGGTGCGTTGAATGTCGGGGATGTGTACCCCATTTTTACGCAAATGCGCTTCTGCATTCAGGATGAAATGTAAACGTTCCTTTTCGATTGGGAAAGCTTTTCCGATGAATTTGCCATTGGTTGTTTCCAAGTAAATGACGAGTGACTTGGGTGTATCTCGAATGGTTTTGTGTTGCAAAACAGTCATGTCGTATTTGTTCTGGATTTTTTTGATGAGGTCGTCCACTGCTGATGCCCTCCTTGCGTACAGAGCTACAAGTATTGTACGGAAGAAGAGATGTGGTTGACACGAAAGGCTTTACTTAGTAGGGGAAGGTAGAGGGTGCCAATTCATCTCGCGTAAAAAATGACTCAGCTCTGTAAACTTGGCGATGCGTTCCTCACGTGTAAAAGATGCGTTAGCCCCACTGGTAGACGGGACGACAAACACATAGCTGCCAGACCAATCTTCTGTTCCAAAGTACCTGATTGGTTGCAGTCCAAGTGAAATTGCCTCTTTCTTTTGGTCAGTCGCGTGACGAAAAGCAGTAATACCGTTAAAACAAATGACACGAGGCCGGTAAGTCTGGATCATTTGGACGAACAGCTCTGTACCTGCGGCGTAATCCTCGTTGCGTAGGTCTGTTGCGGAGCGGGTAGGACGTGAGACCAGATCGGTAATGCCATAGTTGTAGTCTAAGAGGGTAGCCGTTTCCTCTGGCAAGAGCTTGTGAGGTGTCAGGCCGCCTTCGTACAATCCGCGCCAAAACAGGTTGGCTGGATTGGCGTAGTGGAAACCCGTTGTAGCCGATATACGTCCTGGATTGATACCGCAAAATAAAACCGCCAAATCACGGCGAATGTACGTGGGCAACCATTTTTCTGTGAACTCGACCAAAGCGAACCCCTCCTGTTTACCACATTGTAGCACATCAGTGAGCGCTTTCAGAAAGAAGCAAAAAAAGCTGCCGGACTCGGCAGCTTCAAGCTATATAGGCTCAAGGATTGGATCTTATAACTGGGGAAGCGGATACGGCAGCACTTGCTGTGGCTCATTGAACGTGAATTGCTCCATTTCATTCCGGACGTATCTTTTCGTCTCGAATGGAACGACTTCTTGTTCTTCATTCCCCCACAACCAATTCGACAGCATTTGTATCATAAGGATACCCTCCACTTTGTGGAAATGTTTTACATGTTCATCATACTCCAGTTGAGGGCAGTTTTGGTTGGGCAGGTGTGAATAAGGCGTGAAGAAATGGTGGATAGAAAGTGAACAAAAATGAAGCGATTTCACAGGACTTCGCAAAAAAGCGAAAAGAAATCCGCCTGTACGAGCGGACTCTTTTCGCTTTTTTGCCATGTCATTTCTATGGATTGGTGGACCAAAGTCCAGCAGATTTCACAAAAATACGTTTGTTCAGCTTCAGCTGGCTAACCACGAACTCAGCAATATCCTCAGGCTGCATCGTCTTCTCAGGATTTCCGTCTGTCAGACCCAAGTCCAAAGCCAAATCGGTAGCTACCGTGCTCGGCGTCAGCGCCGTGACTCGGATGTTGTGTTTGCGTACTTCAAGAGCCAAAGACTCTGTCAGACCAAGAACGCCGAACTTGGATGCGCTGTATGCACTGGTAAGAGGAGCACCTTTTTGTCCTGCCGTGGAAGAAATGTTGATAATGTCACCGGCGTTTTGCTCCATCATGCCTGGAAGCACCGCGCGAGTCACGTAATAAACACCCATCAGGTTAACTTGGATGATTTGCTCCCATTCGCTTGTTTCCAGGTCCATGAACTTGCCGAATTTGGCAACGCCCGCATTATTGATCAGAATATCAATCTGACCCAGTTCATTTTTGATAGAAGCAACAGCTGTTGTGACAGCATCGTAATTGGATACGTCTGCGGTCGCAATTGCTACCTTGACGCCATATGCTTCTACTTCCTTGGCGACCTGCTTTAGATTTTCTTCAGAGCGAGCCAAGAGACCGAGATGCACGCCTTCCTTTGCCAGGGCGATCGCAATTGCGCGGCCAATACCTTTACCTGCACCCGTAATGAATGCGGTTTTTCCTTTTAGTTCGATAGCCAAACGAAAAACACTCCTTTTTCAAGACAATAGGAATCTCATGTATATTGTGCAGTGTACTAGCATTTATCCCCGGAGGGAAGGATGCACTTTTATGTACGTAGGTTACGAAAGGTAACTATATAAATGAAAATGTCCTCCCTGAGTAGGGAGAACATCGGATAGTAAGGGTGGAACTGCTTACAGCTTGTATACGTCTGTGTATTTTTTCTCGAGATAATTCATCAAGTAAGTCGCATTTGTACCTTCGCCTGTAATCGCTTGAACGAGTTCACGAGGGCTCTTCATTTTACCGTACTGATGGATTTTTTCCTTGAGCCACTCACGGATCGGCGCGAAATCGCCTTTTGCGATCAGGTCTTCGTAACCGTTAATCTCATTTTCCATAACGTGGACGAATTGTGCCGCATACACATTACCCAGCGAGTAAGTCGGGAAGTAACCGATCATTCCACCTGACCAGTGAACATCCTGAAGCACACCCAATGCATCTGTCGGTGGCTCAACACCCAAGTATTCTTTCATTTTTTCGTTCCAGATTTTTGGCAGATCAGCCACTTGAATGGTTTGGTTGATCAAGCCCTTCTCGATTTCGTAGCGGATCATGACATGCAGGTTGTACGTCAACTCATCTGCCTCTGTCCGGATAAAGGAAGGAGTAACAGCGTTAACCGCACGATGCAGGTCTTCTACAGATACGCCTTCGAACTGGGTAGGGAACGCTTTTTGCAGGTCCGCGAAAAAATGATTCCAGAATGGCAGACTGCGTCCGACCATGTTTTCCCAGTAACGGGATTGAGACTCGTGAATCCCCATGGAGGTACCATCGCACAGAGGCGTGAACAGCAGGTCTGGATTGATGTTCTGCTCGTACATCGCGTGGCCAGCCTCGTGAATACAACTAAAGAGCGCAGAATTGAAGTCATTTTCAGCGTAGCGTGTTGTAATGCGGACATCTCCAGGGTTGAAGGTGGTGCAGAACGGATGCGCACTGCGATCCATGCGGCCAGACTTGAAGTCGTATCCGATTTTCTCGAGGATATAACGGCTGAATGCTTCCTGGTCTGCCACTGGGAAGTTTTTCGTCAAGAAGGAGGTGTCTGGCTTGTTCGGAGAGTCTGCGATCGCTTTTACCAGCTTGACGGTTTTCTCACGCAAGGTGGCGAAGATTGGATCGAGCTGATCGACAGTCATGCCAGGCTCGTACATGTCCAAGAGGGTGTTGTACTTGTTTTTGCCGTCATTCCCCCAATATTCAATGAACTCGAGCTGGAAGTTCACGATTTTCTCCAGGTATGGCTGGAACATGGAAAAGTCGTTGTTGGCACGAGCTTCTTCCCATACCGTTTCTGCCTTGGCGGTCAGTACAACGTACTCCTGATGTCTGTCAGCAGGAATTTTCTTGTTACGGTCAAATTCCTTTTTGCATTCCAGCACACTGTGACGGGTAATTTCATCCAATGTTTCGAGGACAGATGGCTCACTCAGCTCTGCCAAAAGCGCTTCCATTTCTTTAGACGTCGCCAGCTTGAATTGCTCGCCAGCCAAAGTCCCGATGATTTCGGAGCGGGCATCCATTCCATTGCGAGGCGCTTGTGTAGCCTTGTCCCAATAAAGAACGTTCAGTGCTTGCGTGTAGCTGGTTATTTTCTTCACATAGTCACGGAATTCTGCCGCACGTGTTTCTACAGTCGTTGACATAGGGTTCCTCCCATAAATTTTTCATGTTCTGGTAATGGATAGGTAAGTCATGCAGTCAAAAAATTTTTACTACTGAATATTATATCGGTTTAACGAAAAATTACTAGGTGGATGCGGCAAGCATTTGTCGGTATAATCGTAGAGGAAACGAATGTGTTACTTATTTGCGATGACAGGAGAATGAAGATGAGTCAATCCAATCCCCAATGGGAAAATGAGATAGCAAAACGCCGTACCTTCGCCATCATCTCCCACCCGGATGCGGGTAAAACGACAATGACGGAAAAGCTGCTCTACTACGGCGGAGCCATCCGTGAAGCAGGGGTGGTCAAGGGGCGCAAAAATTCCAAGCATGCCACCTCCGACTGGATGGAGATCGAGAAAAAGCGTGGAATCTCCGTTACGTCTAGTGCGATGGATTTCGAATACAACGGACACCACATCAACATTTTGGATACACCTGGTCACCAAGACTTCAGTGAAGATACGTACCGCACGCTGACGGCTGCTGACGCTGCTGTGATGATTATCGACGTAGCAAAAGGGGTAGAGGCGCAGACGATCAAGCTGTTCAAGGTCTGTCGCATGCGTGGTATTCCGATCTTTACGTTCGTGAACAAGCTGGACCGCCACGGTAAAGATCCATTCGAGCTCTTGGAAGAAATTGAGCGCGTATTGGGTATTCGTTCTTATCCGATGAACTGGCCGATTGGGATGGGAAGCTATTTCAGCGGCGTATTTGACCGTATGAAGTCCCGTGTCGAGCTGTACCAAAACAATACACAGCACGAAGAGATTTCCTTTTTCCCTGTAGAGGGAGCAGAAGATCCATTGATCGGTGATCGTGTCGGTCAAGAACTGTGGCAGCAATTGCAGGACGAAATCTCGCTGCTGGATGTTGCGGGAGATGAATACGATCCGGAACTGATCAACAAAGGGCAACTGACGCCTGTTTTCTTCGGAAGTGCCATCAATAACTTCGGTGTACAAACATTCCTGGATAACTTCCTGCAAATGGCGCCAGCACCTTCTGCGAAGAAGAGTACAGAAGGCTTGATTGATCCGTATACGAATGCGTTTTCCGGCTTCATCTTTAAAATCCAAGCCAATATGAACCCAGCTCACCGAGATCGGATCGCTTTCTTGCGTATTTGCTCCGGCAAGTTTGAGCGGGGGATGGCAGTCAAGCACGTCCGTCTTGGCAAAGACATCAAATTGGCGCAGCCGGTACAGTTTATGGCACAGGACCGCGAAATAGTCGATGAATCGTTCGCGGGAGATGTCATCGGTCTTTTCGACCCGGGCATTTTCCAGATCGGCGATACACTTTGCGTCGGAAAATCGTTTGAGTACGAAGAAATGCCGCACTTCTCGCCGGAGTTTTTCTCCAAGGTGATGGTGAAGGACGCGATGAAGCACAAGCAATTCCAAAAAGGGATCATGCAGTTGACCGAGGAAGGGACAGTGCAGTTATTCCGTACCCATCCGATGGAAGAGCTGATTCTTGGTGTCGTAGGTGTGCTGCAGTTCGAGGTACTGGAATACCGTTTGAAAGCCGAGTACGGGGTAGACATCATGCTGACTCGTATGCCGTATCAAATCGCTCGCTGGCTCGAAGGGGAGAAAGCAGACCTCGATGCTGTGAAGAACCGAACCGTTTCTGACCGTTATGGCCGTCCGGTTATGCTGTTTGAGAGCGAGTACCAGCTGCGTGTCGCGATGGATAAGTACTCGAATATCAAGTTCCACGACAGTTCACTTGGTTTGAAATCCGTACATTCTTAATTAAAAATGGAATGACAGGGCCTCCCGATCACGGTGAGGCCCTTTTTGTCCCTCCTGAGGAGGCAAATGTAGTAGTTTGGCTCAGGAGACGCAGTTAGAACTCGATTTCAAAAAACCTGACCGCCTCCGTAGCATTTGGAAGGGTGATCATCCCTTTTTCTTGCAGACCGATTTTCTTTAGAAGATTGGCAGAAGATGCATTATCGGGGTTGGTGATTGCTACGATACGCTTTAAGCCGAAAACTTCTTTTCCGTGGGCAAGAACGGCAGAGGCTGCCTCATAGGCGTAGCCTTTGCTCCAGTATGCGGGTAGTAAGGCAAAGCCGATATCGACATCCTCCAACGAATCTCTCTTGATCAGCCCACATAAACCAATCGGAACATTTCCTTCCTTCAGCTCTATCAAATACAGGCCAAAGCCATGCTTTTCATACATCGCGACAGCGCCATTCAAAATAAAGTTGCGGGCGTCTTCCGTCGTACGAAGACCACGATCGCCAATAAAACGGATCCAAGAAGGCTCATTCATCAGTTTCAAGACAAAATCAGCGTCTTCGGCAGTTTGCCAGCGGAGGATGAGACGATCTGTTTCCAGCACTTTCAAAGAAACGACACCAGCCTTTGCTTTTATCATTTATCCGATAATTTGCAGCTCTTTAGGAAAGGACGTCAATACTTCTACGCCTTCCTTCGTGACGAGCACATTGTCTTCAATGCGGATGCCACCGATCTGCGTGTTATAAATGCCCGGTTCAATCGTGAAAACCATGCCTGGGATGAGCTCTCCTGCTGCTTGGCTGTGAACGTAAGGCGCTTCATGGAGCTCCAGTCCGATTCCGTGCCCGACACGATTGATAAAAAATTCTCCATAGCCCCGGTCCGCAATGACAGCTCGTGCAGCTAGGTCAACATCTGCGATCGGAGCCCCTGGCCGAACGGCCTGTATCCCGGCCCGATTCGCTTGCAAGACCGTATCGTACATGTCCAGCAATTCTGCACCCAGTTGACCGACAGCAAAAGTACGAGTCAGGTCCGATACATACCCATCAACATACACGCCTGCGTCAATCAACAAAACTTCTCCCGCTTGAATCACACGTTCTCCTGGGTCACCATGGGGCAGTGCTGCTTTTTCTCCAGCCAGCACAATCGTTGAAAAGGAAGGGCCTTGTGCTTTTAGCTTCTTCATCTGGTATTCTAGCTCTGCGACGACGTCCAGTTCCGTCATCCCTATGGATATCAGCGGAAGCGTACGGCGTAGAGATTCCTCCATGACCCAAATAGCCCGCTTGATCGTAGCGATTTCAGATGCATCCTTGGCAACGCGTATACTGCATAGCAAGTCACCGACATCCACTGCTTCTGTAACGTTCACGATCGATACGAGTGCCTCGTATGTTTTCGCTGTCAAATGGTTCTTCTCTACACCAATGTGAGAGAGGGAAGCTGGCAGCAAATGCTTCAGCACGGTTAGCGCATCCTGTGAATCGTCATACGTGTAAATCATAATGGCGGGACAAGCCTCCCGTGCTTTGTCAGCGTCCAGCAGTGGAACGAAGAGGAAGGGGGACTCGCCTCTCACTAAGACAAGGCCCATAAAACGTTCATGTGGCTCTGTCAAAAATCCGGTAAAATAGTACACATTTTTGGGATGCGTAATCAGCAATGCGTCCAGTTTCCTGCTTTCCATATACGCGTGCAGCTTTTCCAGTCTTTCTTGCATCCAGATCACCCTTTTTTATTGGTAGACATGCGGATGAGACACGTTGCGTTAGGTTCTAAAAATGACAGGTGTCAAAACGGACAGGATCTCGGCTTCTTCAACAGTGGAAGGATTGTACCACGTATGTAGGAGAGAGGAAGGGAAGTGGATCGTGTCTCCTTGCTCGAGATGGTATTCGGTTTCGTCGACGACGATGGTGACACATCCTTTTACGACGTAGTAAAACTCTTCACCGGGATGCTGAAAGGCGACATGCTTCGTCTGTCCGGGTGGTAATACGTTGAGGAGGGGCTCGAGTGCCCTGTCGGGGAAATTCCCACCGATTCGAATGTACTTTACCGGTGACCCTTCAATCTGCAACGTTTTACGCTTTGCAATGGGCGTGTGGTACGTGACATCTTTGTCTACTTCAAAGAAGTACGTAATGGGGACACCCAGGCATTCCGCAACTTTTTGCAGGGAAGTAATCGCGAGCGAGCTGTTGCCGCGCTCTACTTGTGATAAAAAGCTGACGGAGAACCCTGATTTCTCACTTAAATCCTTTAAAGTAAGCTCCTGCTGGATACGAAGTGCTCGTATTTTTTTGTAAACGTGCTCCAAAAAGTCACCTCCTGCTCAAAAAGTAATTACGGTATTACAGTAAATATTACGGTAATACAAAAATAAATGCTACATTTATTCCGAATCTTCCTTCTTCTTTTTGTATCCTACTTGTACCATTCCCTTCATATACTGGGACAAAGACAGGCCGTTTGAGAGGAAGGGAATGCTTTGAGGGCTCTCTTGTTAGTGGTTTTGTTTCTTGTTGCCTTTGACATGCACGCGCAGACGCCTCTTCTTGCGCCGTATTTAAACGTATTGGGTGTATCCGCTGCGATGATCGGCTTTGTGCTCGGCGGTTATGCGATCAGCAATTTGACAGGAAACCTGCTCGCTGGCCCTTTTCTTGATCGCTATCCGAAAAAATGGTTTATCGCAGGTGGATTGATTTTGGCTGGCGTGATGCTGATTGGTCAAGGCATCGTGCAAAATACTGCGGGCTTCTTTACCTTTCGGCTGATGCTCGGGTTTTTGATGGCGTTTGTATCTCCTGCTTGTTCTGCTTTGCTCGGAGAAACAGGGAAGACGGCACTTGAGCAGGGCGAGATCATGGGGAAAAAGGGATTGGTCCTTACCGCGGCAGGTATCGTATCCCCGGCAGTCGGTAGCTTTTTGGCGGTGCAGTTTGGCTATGGCCAATCATTTGTGATTCTCGGCTACATGATGATGATTGCTGGCGTTTTCGCTTGGATGATGCTACCCGAAAGAATAGAGGGAAGCACGTCGTCAACGCCACGAAGCAACGGTGAGGGCAAGCAGAGCCTAACTACCATCCTGGAAAATCGAATGCTATATCCTGCGTTTCTTGGGGGATTTGCGATCATTTACGCACAAGGAACGATCATCTATGAGGTGCCTTTGCTCATTCAAAAACAAGGGATGTCCCCCGCCGTTACTGGCATATTGTTCAGCTTGAAAGGGTTGGGGGCGCTTGCGATTTTGTGCCAGTTTTGGCTGCATCGGGTCCCCGTTGAGACGAGAACGTTTGCTGGATTGGGTGTACTCAGCCTTCTTCTGTACGCTCTGGCAATCGGGCTGGCTATTCCGATTCACGTCATGATGTTTTTCTTCGGTGCGTGCTTTGGGATGCTGTTCCCAGCTTTCGCGACCATTTTGACGGTACATACACCGAGAGAGCAATACGGTAGCGTGTTTAGTATTTACTCAGCGATATTGTCGATCGGAGCGGTATTGAGCCCAGTATTGGCAGGCTTGCTGGGGAATTGGCACCATTCCTACTTCATTGCGTTTTTTGTAACCGCGGGTGTCTGCCTGATCGGGGGCCTGCATCGATTCTTGTTAAGCGGGGTTCCACGCTAAGAGGATAAGGACTTTCTGCTTAGAGAGCAGGGGGTCTTTTTTTGTTTCCATAAAACAAAAAGTTGAGCATTTTGCCATAATCCGCTATAATACCCATTGTGATTATGATAATTATTCTCAATTGAAATGCATTCGAGTTGGCAATTTTTTGCTGCCTGAAGGCATGACGCAGATGGAGGAACGAACCGATGAAGAAAACAGCCAAACTTTCGATAGCCAGTGTCGTATTGGCAAGCCTCGTTACAATCGTGAGTGCTTGCTCTGGCCAGCCGAACGCTGCGAGTCCAGAGACACAAGCGAGCAACAGCCAGACCGCGACACCAGCGGCTGAAGCCCCACGGGTACTGAAGGATGCGATGGGAAATGAAGTAACAGTCCCAGCTCAACCGCAGCGCGTGATTGCTTCTTATCTGGAGGATCATTTAGTAGCATTGGGAGTGAAGCCAGTTGCACAATGGTCAGTAGGGAACAGCCAGGTACAAGGCTACCTGCAAAAAGAGCTGGGGGGTATTCCAGCGATTCCTTATGATCTGCCGCCAGAGGTCGTGATGAGTCACAGCCCTGACCTGATTATTTTGGAAAGCGCGACCCTAATCGAAGGCGACAAGTATAGCCAGTACTCGAAAATCGCTCCTACTTACACCATTGGAAAAGAAAAGAACAGCGATTGGCGTAAAGAGCTCCTGACTGTAGGAGAAGTCCTCAACAAGGGGGAAGAAGCAAAGAAAGTGCTGGCGGATTACGAGAAATTTGCAGCGGAGTCCAAGCAAAAGCTGCAGAAAGCGATTGGGGAAAAATCAGCGGCAGCACTGTGGATGACGGGGAAAAATGTGTACGTAGCACGTCAGGACTTGTCTAGCGGTGATGTGCTTTACAAGGACCTCGGCTTTAAGGTTCCTGCCATCGTTCAGGAAATCTCCAAGTCAGGAGATGCAAACTGGAACGCGATTTCCATGGAGAAATTGGCTGAACTCGATGCCGAGTATTTGTTTATCGTAAACAGTAATCCGACTGCTGTGGAACAGCTTCAAAAGGATCCAGTATGGACGAATATCCCTGCTGTGAAGAATGGCAATGCGTATACGTTTGCGAAAGATTCCAGCTGGCTTTACACAGGCGTCATTGCCAATCGTCAAATGATTGAGAATGTACTCAGCAACGTTATTAAATAAAGAAGAGAAAGCCTATCCACCCCTTGACGTTTCGTACGAAAGAGTGGATAGGCTTTTTATATGTGTTTCTTGCTATCTTGGGATTGGGATCTTCTGGATTTTACATGCTTCAACTCTGCCACGATAATAAAGCTCACGATGACGAGCAAAAACCACGAGCTGATTTTACTGAGATGCACGAGCTCCCAGCCTGCTCTTTGATTCGGATAATTCCAAGCGCCAAGAAACGTCGCTATATTTTCCGCAATCCAAATGAAAAAACCGATCAAAAAGTAACCAAGAGGGATGGGCATGAAAAGCCGCTCGTTCGCGACGGTAAAATAAACACGTGTTTTCCAGAAGACAATGAAAATAGCTGCCATCAGAACCCAACGCAAATCCCCAATATAATGATGGGTGAAAAAGTTCAGATAGATCATTGCGCCCAAAATGGTGGCGATAATCTGATTCGGCCAGCCAGAGAGAGAAACCTCTAGGCGACGCCACGCTTGACATAAGTAGCTCGCGACACTAGCGTACATAAACCCACTGTACAGAGGAACGCCAAACACCTTGCTGTACGCATCCTCTGGATAGCTCCAAGATCCCATATGTACCTTGAATATTTCCAAGCACAGCCCGATCACGTGAAAGACTGTGATGACCTTCAATTCGTCCCGAGACTCCAAGCCGCTTTTCACCATGAAAATCTGGAAGAGCAGGCAGAGCAACAGCAGGAGGTCATACCTTGGCAAACCATGAATGGTGACGAATTTGGACAAGGCGAGCGAACCAAAAATAAAGACCGGAAACAAGCAAGACATGGCTTCTTGATAGCCAAAATGAAGCAATAGACGCATATATCGTATCATTTGTCTGTCCTTTACGTTTACGAAAGTAGTTTCAGAGGGCTAATCCGCAAGCACAAACCGCACAAGTCTATTAATAGCGGAAGGCAGCACGCTTACGTGGCCCTCATCTTCGAATTTGATGTAGCTCACTTGAACACCTTTGGTAGCGAGTGGTTCCATACGCTCGACGACCCGTTGTGCACCCTCGACCATGAAGGTGAGCTCATCGCCGCCAACAATGACAAGCAGCCTTATTTCATGATCGCCTTTCCATTCGGCGATGAAGCGTTCCTGCTCTCTCAATACTTCGTCATTGCCCCACCAGACGGAAGGGCTGCCTGAAACGACGTGTGAGAAAAGCTTCGGGCGCGAGAACATCGTATACAGGGTGAAATGACCGCCCAAGGAATGGCCGAAAATCGCCTGTTTATTCGGATTTACCTGCCATTCGGAAGAAATAGCTGGCAGCAGCTGCTGTTCAAGGAAATCGAGGAACAAATCAGCTCCACCATGCTCGGGCCAAGGCTGCCCATTCGGTCGGTCAGGAAGTGTAGCTACGTCCACAGGCATGGTCAGATCGTAACAACGGCGGTCCATGTCAAATGGTAGTCGTGAGGGATAGCCAATTCCTACAACAATGGCTGGGTTGTAGCCCTTGGGCTTGCGGGTTTGCAACTTTACTGTCTCGGCAATTGTTCCGAACATCGCATCGCCATCCACGGCATAAATAACCGCATACCCCTCAGGAGGGGCCTCAGCTTCCGGAATCGCAATCATAATCCGATAGTCACGACCATGGCTTGATTGCAGTGTCCACTCCACACAATTATGAGGGGAGTAGCTGTTTTTCTCTATCATTCTCATTTTGCAATCAATCCTTTCACATCGTCAATGACTTTCCTATGTGCGATTAGGCCACCACTTAACCAGTGATCTCCCTCTACTTTAAACGTACGACCGTTCTTCACTGCCTGCATGCTTTTCCAAACAGGACTCTCTGTTAATTCTTTCTCGAACGCATCCCCCGTACCAGCGTCGTTGATCAGGAAAATATAATCCGCATCCAGATCGGGTAAGCTCTCTAGTGATAAATTGATGTCACCGCCCGATACAACCTGGCTCGGCAAAAAGCCTAGTTCATTGGTAAGGACATATCCACTGAAGAAATCGTACTTGATGAAGAACATCCCTCTGCCATTGAAGCGAATAATCGCTGCTTTTTTGCCTTGGATATGAGGGGCCAGCTCCTTTTTGGCTGCCTCGACATGCTCCTTATATGTCTGCAAAGCTTTTTCAGCTTCCGTCGATTTGCCCAACAGATCGCCAATCACTCGTACGGAAGAATCAAGATCAGCATTTGCTTGCTTGAATACATACGTCGGCGCAATCATCTTATATTTATCGTACACGCCGCTCTCGATATGGTTGGCATTGTGCAAGAGGATGAGGTCTGGTTCATGGGCCATAACCGCTTCCGGCTCTGGAGGCAATCCGCCTGTGAAGGCAATGGACGGCACATCTTTTAGTTGATCTTGCAAATACATTTTCGGTCTTGAGCCAGATGACCACTGCACGACCGGAGCAACGCCCAGTGCGACCAAAGTATCTTCCAGATTGGGAGCGAATATTTTGGCAGGTGCGGCAGGTAATGTCACCTCGTTACCCATTTCATCTTTTAGTACCCGCGGGTAGGCAGGCTGATCAGAAGAGCTCTTTGCCGATCCTGCGACATTCCCAGTCGCGGACGAATCGACCTTCTGCGCTACTGCCTCACTGTTTGCATGGTTCCCGCAGCCTGCTGCCAGTCCCGCAACGAGCATCGTCGTGGTCAGCATCAGCGCAAGGCTAGTTTTCTTTGTCATAAAAGTGGAATCCCCTCTCGGTGATAATGTTTCTCACTGGGAAACATTATAATTCACCCAAGAAAGGGGCTCCATGGACAACACCTTGAATGGCATTTGGACTTTTCCCCGTTATCATCAGCATGATCTCATCCAGCATTCGGTTCATGGCAACCGGTGAATACTCGTACCACGGGTTGGAGGGCAAGGAGTAGAGATAGCCATGTTGAACAGCGCGAAGTCCTCTCCAAAGCGGATGATGCTGGAGAGTCAGCCAGCTTAGGCGTGTCGACTCATCCAGACAAACGAACAACAGGATTCGCTCCGGGTCATAGCTTGCGAGCTGTTCGAGCGTGATTGGCCGATTGCAAGGTTCCGTTTCCTGTTCCACAAGAGAAAGCTGCAAATCATCGCATAGAAGCTCCTTCATTCCCTTGTTGTTGTAGAGATGGATGCCATCCCGATAGAGTCGAATGATCGCAAATTTATCTTGCTTGAGCACGGATTGCAGATCTGCGCGAACGGTAGCCGCTTTTGCTTCATAAAAAGCGATCCAGGAGTCACAAGCTGCTTCTTTGCCCGTGTAGCTGGCAACTTCACGTAATTGCTCTCTCCAGCCAGAAGATTGGAGAGTGAAGACGTCTATGCCATGTGCGGACAAGCGTTGACTGTTAGTCTCGGGAAGCTCTATGTGGCTAATGACAACATCCGGCTTGGCAGAAAGAAGCGTGATTTCTTGATTGTCATCGTTCCACGGTGTTTCGATTGCTTTTAAATGAACCGCGATCTGTTGCTGATACTGCTGATAGTAATAGGGGGTCCACTTCGCATCCAGGGGAGCAGCGACTGGTATTATCCCTAGTACGACTAGATGTCCCAGCAGGGAAGGGGAGTAGACGGCAACTTTGCGCTGGGATGCTCTTTCATACGCGGAAGGGGATACACCCACTTCCTTCTTGAACTTCCGACTAAAGTAAAACTCATCGCTATACCCGATTGTTTTCGCAATATCCCGCAGCTTCATATCTGTCTCGCGTAACAATCGCTTGGCATGATTGATACGCAGACTCGTAACGTAGTCCATGACACTTTGTCCGTAAGCCTTCTTGAACGAATCGCCAAAATAGCTCGGACTCAAGTTCGCCATCGCTGCCAACGTAGTTACGTTTAACGGACGATCGAAGTTACAGATCATATATGAGCGAACCTCGCTGAGTGACATTTGGCGACTAGGCTCGTATTCTTCGTTATGCTTCATGAATCCATCCACCTTTTCAGGCACGTGTACACGTTTTTGATAATGATAATTATTATCTATGAATGGTGACGAAAATGATAGAGGAAGAAAAAAATAAGGCGACCGCTCCCCAGTATCGTAGGGAAGCGATCGCCGCCATTCCAATTATGGAATTACTCTTCGCCGGTAGCTACCGGATTATCCGGATACGAGCTCCAGTCACTCCAACTACCCAAATACAATTTCACATCGGTTCGACCAGCAGCATGGAAAGCGAGCAAATTAGAGCAAGCCGTCACGCCTGAACCGCAATAGACGATCAATTCTTTATCAGCGTAAGGAGCGAGACGCTTTTGCAGCTCGTCTGTCGGAAGCATCGTCTGATCAGCGCCGAGGTTGTCCTTGTAAAAGAAATTGTGCGCCCCGGGGATGTGACCTGCTTTTGCGTCGATCGGCTCGTTCTCGCCGCGGTAGCGTTCTGGCGCACGAGAATCGAGCAATACAGTGTGCTCGCTGCGCTTTTTGACACCTTCCATGTCAACCAGCATGTCGTGACGGACATGGGGGACGAACTGACGAGCTTGTACAGTAGGTACTTCTGCTGTTACCTCATAGCCAGCCTTTTTCCAAGCAGCGTATCCGCCGTCAAGTACAGCTACCCGATCATGACCAAGATATCGCAGCAGCCACCATAGCCGTCCTGCCATTGCCATTTCCTGATCATCGTAGGCGATGACAGTGGTGTTGGCATCGATTCCCGCATTTGAAAAATGGGCAGCCAGCAGATCCGTATCTGGTAGAGGATGACGTCCACCATGCTCGCTTTTGGAGCCAGAAAGGTCACGGTTTAGATGAAAGTAGAGGGCTCCCGGGATGTGATCGTTCTCGTATTCCTCTGCACCTGCTTCAGAAGCACTTAAAGCAAAACGACAATCGACGATCACCAAATTTTCATCATTCAGATGATCCTTGAGCCATTGAGGTGTGACAAGTGCTTGCATGAATCTCCCTACTTTCTCTTTTTTCCTTCATCATAGCAGATGGCAATCCAATCAGGTACAATAATTACGGTATTGTGGTTAGGAGAGAGGAGGAGAGAGATGAAGCGTTTCATTCGCTATTTTTTTGAGGGGTTATTGTTTGTTATTCCTTTGGCAGTGACGCTTTATATTTTGTATTGGATTTTCACGACCGTGGACAACTGGTTCTATCTGCTGGTCCATAGGTGGTTTAATCTCCAAATTCCAGGACTGGGTGTCCTCTTGACCATACTTGGCATCACGATTATCGGTTTCCTTGCATCCAACGTTCTGACACGCGGAGTGCTTTCGCTCGTATCCACCATCTTCGAGAAAGTGCCGTTTATCAAACTCATTTATACGTCCATCAAGGATTTGATCGGAGCGTTTGTAGGGGAGAAGAAGAGTTTTGACAAGCCGGTGCTCGTGACGCTATCCAAGGATGGAAATGCAAAGGCCATTGGGTTTATTACAAAGGAAAGCCTCGATTCTTTCGGTCTCACAGACCACGTAGCAGTCTATCTGCCGCAGTCGTACAATTTTGCAGGAAATCTCCTGTTGTTTCCGAGTGATCAGGTACAGCTTCTCGATACGGAAAGCTCAGAAGTCATGGCATTTCTGGTATCAGGTGGGGTATCCGGAGGGCAGCAAAACGTAACTAAAAAAAGTAGCGATGCTTAAAATCATACAAACCTCCAACCCCACTGAGCTTGTGGTTTTGGAGGTTTGTTGCAAGACACCCAAACGAATTGGAGTGCCTTCTCATTCTATTAACGTTAGCTACTAAAAAATGAACTATGGCTGGAATATTTGCGACGATAGTGACGATGCCCGTATGTTCGATGTCCCGTCTTCCATGAGGGCCGATGTCGGTAATCACTGCTGCTGTATTTGTGATAGCCACGTCCGGTCATTTTCCATAAGAACCGGGCGCCTTTCTTAAAGAGGACCGCCACGATGACAATCGCAACGATCAAAATAACGAAACCGATTCCCAAAATCGTGAGTAGGACTGACATCCACATCTTCTCCTTGCCAAAAAGGTCTTACCATTTTCTACGGACGACTCCACAGGGAGTTTCAATTATCCCTCGGCATTCAAATATTTCTCATAGGGCGTATAATCGATTTCTTTGGATTTCAGGTGGGCGATGAGCCATTTGTGGTCACGCTTGGGGGTTGCTACGATGTACCCCTTTACAATCAAATCTATTGTAATGGTGGTTGCTTTCTCTTCCAACGCGATCTGGCCGATTTTCGCTGCGATGGATCGTCTTGCAACATCACGAAACAACTGTGGCACAGGATCAACCAGTTCATTGAGCAAGGTCAGACCCTCATCTGTCCAGAGCGCACGTGTCTGATCAATGTAATGGTCCTGCCAATCCAAGTCAGATTTTCCGTCTTGCTTGGGCATGGACTTGAGAAATTTGCGGAACATGAAATACCCGCCAATCGCCATCAGACTTACAAGAACAATGGTCCAGCCAACGATAAACAGGGAAAACCCTGTAGACATTTCACCCATACCTTGTACACCTCATTACCAATATCCATTCATTAGTAAAAATTGTACCTTATTTTGGTTCGGGCAACAAACTTTTTGTGCGTTTTCCTATCCTTGGGGGTTTGCTCTTCCCAAGAACACATACAATTTAGTATGATTAGAATTAATCTTTATTGGGAGTTGACGCTCATGTTCAAGCTTGGACAACGCGTCGTCATTGTTGCCGACTCCTTCGAGCAAGGTTTGCCTTTGGGTGAATACGGTTACCTGATTGCTCGTGACCGCAATCCAGACAGCGCATTTTCTTGGGTTTTACGCATTCCAAAAATTGATAAGCATATCGCCGTTGTAGAAGAGGATATCGCCTTGGAGGAGCAATTGCTGGAAGAAGAAGCTAATCGCATCTCGCATGAGGCATTACTTGACTTTGCATTGGCGACAAGGAACGAAGCACTGTTTCGACAACTGATGGGCATGGAAGATGCAGAAGAGGCAAATGACGAACCCGCGAAGGAATCAATGGAGGAATTTATCCGTAAAGTAAATATCAAAGCATGGATCTAATTGGCGATACAAGCATTTGAAACTTTTGTGAGGAAATGAAAGCGAGGCTGTTTCATGTCTGAATTTGTGACGTTTACCAATGAGTTTGGTCAAACCATCGATATGTCCCGAGAGGATTACCAGAAAAAAATAATTCCGCAAAATCTGGATAAGTACTGGGATGAAAAAGATAAGCTTCGCGATTTTGCGATGGAGTTGGTGAAGGGTCAATTTCACGAGCAAGCGGCTGTTGCTGCCGACAGGCTTCTCGAATTATACGGGCCAATTGAGTCTGCTCTCATTTTCCGTGCAGTCGTTCATATGCAGGCGAGAGAGTTTGAAAGCGCTAAAAAAATCCTGACAGATTGTCTGGAACGATTCCCGTCATCGGGTACGGCTTGCACCAATTTGGCAAAAATCTTCGCGTTTGAGGGAGATGAGCCAAAAGCGTTCGAGACCCTACATACAGGTTTGCACAAAGACCCGAATCAAGAAAATGGCTTGAACATGTTTGTCGAGAGCTTCATGCAAAGAGGGAAAAAGGATGAGCTGAAAGGGCAACTGGAGGCGCTGGCAAGTAAAGAAGGCGCTTGGAGACCACAGCTTCAACTGGCTCGTATTGCCGTGACGGAGGAGGACCTCCTGAATGCGATGAAGTGGTACACGGTAGCGATTGAAGGAGCGAAGGACCGCTTTGAGGTCGTGATGACTGTGACTGGAGAATTGGGACAAGCAGGATATGTCTATCAATTGATTCAGATTTGTGAAAAGTTCTGGACGCCTCACTTCCCGTATCCGTATGCGGGCTTCAACTATGCCAACGCTCTGTTGGCGACCGATCAAATGGAAAAGGCAATTGACATCCTTCGAAACATGCAAGAGCATTTGCCAGATAACTACAAGCCAATGATCGACCACTTCCTGAATCGGGTACCTGGAGCACTCGAAGTGGAAGCAGCCACCAAACAGAAAGTCGTCGAGAGCCAAATGGACGATCCGATGACGAAAAAGAGCAAGTGGAAGTTTTGGAAGTAAGTGGATAGATAGAGCGCCCGGCATTTCGCTGTCGGGCGTTTTTCTGTAAGAAGGGGGACTGTGCTTTGCTGCATCATCTGGAAGTGTATGTGTCCAATCTGGCGCGCTCCAAAGATTTTTGGGGTTGGTTGCTGGAGGGTGAGCTGGGTTATACGCGGTATCAGGAATGGGCCAGCGGGGTAAGTTGGAAACAGAATGGCACCTATCTGGTATTCGTCCAGGCAGAAGAGCGATTCCTCGACATTCCGTATCACCGATGTCGAGTCGGTTTGAATCATCTGGCATTTTACGCACGGGATCGAGAACATGTGGAAAAGCTGCGGGAGGAAGCTGCTCGTCGTGGAATCTCCTTACTTTATCAGGAGCGGCATCCCCATGCTGGAGGAGAAGGACATTATGCTTTGTTTTTCGAGGACCCAGATAGAATAAAGGTCGAGATCGTGGCTCCCTAACCTCCTTTGAACATATTAGTCCATGAAAAAACGGTGCAATCATCCCCGGTTGATGGTTGGCACCGTTTTTTAGAAGCCATCTATTTGAACTGGCTGGTGAGCCGCCGCTCTATATAGGCTACGCCTTGATACATCAGGGTAGCGATGACCGCGATAATGGCTAAGCTCATCATGACCAGGGTGAAATTAAACACTTGGAAGCCGTATATGATCAAATACCCCAAGCCTTGCTGGGATACGAGAAACTCTCCGACGATAACACCTACCCACGAAAGGCCGACATTCACCTTCAGTGTTGCGAGAAGGGTTGGGATGGTAGCGGGCAAAATGACGAGCGTGAAAATTTGACGTTTGCTCCCTCCGAGTGTTTGCACGACTTTGACGTAATTTTGATTGACTTCCTTGAAGCTGGTGTAGACGTTGATCGTGGTGATAATAACCGAGATCGCGCATCCCATGGCTATGACGGAGAGCAAACCTGGACCAAAGCCGACGATGAAAACCGGACCGAGCGCTACCTTTGGCATACTATTGGCTATGACCAGGTAAGGCTCTAGTACGCGGGAGAGAAAAGGGGACCACCATATAATCGTAGCCATGACGGTTCCTAGAATCGTTCCTAAAAGAAAGCCGATAATCGTTTCCCATACGGTTAAGCCGACATGCGGGAGAAGACTG
Organism: Brevibacillus sp. RS1.1; assembly: GCF_013284365.1. Classification (NCBI taxonomy): domain Bacteria; kingdom Bacillati; phylum Bacillota; class Bacilli; order Caryophanales; family Paenibacillaceae; genus Brevibacillus; species Brevibacillus sp. RS1.1. The sequence continues at coordinate 733,529 of NZ_JABSVA010000003.1, read as the reverse complement.
CCATCTTGCAGCTGCAACCAAAATTGAGCCCAAATTTTGGTGGGATAGCTGAAGATGAGCGCATTAATGGTATTGGTTCGAGCCAATAGCTCCCATAAGCCGAGAAATACGAGAAAGAGGAACAGTTGTGTGGCAAAGACGGAAAAGCTCATTCGCTTTTCTAGCTGCAAGTAGCGGCGGTGGACGGATTCAATTTCCTTTGGCTGCATCAGACACTACCTCCATCTCTTTCCACACGCGATGGAACAAGTCTTGGAATCCATCATGATTTCTGGCGTCGAATGGCAGAGCATCCCGGATGGGACTGGGTACGACAATTTCGCTGTTGATGCGTCCTGGGTTGCGTGAAAAGATATAGACGCGATCGCCCATCGCGATCGATTCAGAGAGATCATGTGTCACAAGGACTGCCGTTTTTTTATGCCGACGCAGTGTTGAAAAGATCAAGTCTTCGAGCTTGAGTTTCGTCTGGTAGTCCAATGCCGAAAATGGTTCGTCAAGCAACAGCACATCAGGTTGACAGGCGAGTGTTCGGACGAGGGCAACCCGTTGCCGCATGCCACCCGACAGCTGCAAGGGAGAGGATTTGCGCACATCGGACAGCTCCATTTCATCCAGCAGATGCAGGGCGTACTCTTCTGTTTCCTTGGTACGAATGCCTTGGATATCGAGTCCGAGAAACACGTTGTCTTCGATGGAGCGCCAGTTGAACAAATAATCTTGCTGGAGCATGTAGCCAACTTGCCTGGACGTTCCGTTGACTTTTCTTCCGTCGATCCATACCTTGCCTGCTGTCGGCTTCTCAAGCCCTGCAATGAGGGAGAGCAGCGTCGTCTTTCCGCAACCGCTGGGACCAACCAGACAAATGAATTCGCCTTCCTCCACGCGCAGGTTAATGTCTTGGACCGCCATGAACGCCCTGGTCGTGGATAAATAAAGATGGGTCACGTGGCCGAGTTCTATTTTTGCCGGCGTAGAAGAAATCTGCTTCATAAGGGCCTATTTCCCTTCTTTGGATTGGATCGCAAAAGTGGTATTTACCAGCTTGTTGTATTCAGCGCGTTGCTTTAATTCACCAGCGGAATCCATGATATCCTGTAGCTGGTTCCATTCCTTTTCGTCCAGAATGGGATCTGTGGCATAGGACCCCTGTTCCAAGTAACGCTGTACAGCGGTTTCCAGAATCTTTGGATCGATTTGCTCGAAGTACTTGCCTATCACATCAGCCGTTTCTTTTGCACTGTGGCTGGCAACCCACTGTTGCCCTTTGTAGACCGCATTGGTAAACTTTTGGATAGCTGCTGCGTTGCTGTCGATATAGCTTTGTTTTGTCATGAAGACCGTGTAAGGAACCGTTCCGCTCTCTTTGCCAAAAGAGGCGACGACATGGCCGATTCCTTCCTGTTCAAAGCGGGAGGCTTCCGGCTCAAACAGCTGTACATACGCTCCGGTACCAGATGCGAAGGAAGACGCGATATTTTTGAATTCGATATTCTGAATGAGTTCCAGGTCGCCTTGCGGATTGATATTGTGCTTTTTGAGTACATACTCTCCAACCATTTGTGGCATGCCGCCTTTCCGTTGCCCCAAGAAGACATTGCCCTTTAGCTTGTCGAAAGTAAAGTCATCCATTTTGGTGCGGGAGACGAGGAAGGTACCGTCTGTCTGAGTAAGCTGCGCAAAATTGACAACGGGATCGGCAGCTCCTTGCTGAGAGACGTAGATGCTGGTCTCGGAGCCGACAAGCGCGACCTCGATGCCGCCAGATAACAGAGCTGACATCACTTTATCTCCGCCGGGTATGGTGGAGAGCTCCACTTCCAGCCCTTCTTCCTTGAAAAATCCTTTTTCAAGTGCGACATATTGCGGGGCGTAAAACAAAGAACGAGTCACTTCACCAATTCTTATTTTTTCAGGAGTGCTGGAGCAGCCAGTCAAAACGGCCGTCATAGCGAAAAAAGCGGCCAGCCCCAGCGCCAAAAATCGTTTCATGATTAGGAGTCCCTCCTTGCTAGGCTTTGTATGTTGTAGGCTATGCGCCCAGACAAAAAAGGGTGAATGCCTAGAGATAGAGACAGGCACATAATGAGGGAAGGCCACAAAGGAGATGGATATAGCGTGATCGTTACATTTTTAGGCACCGGATCAGGTGCACCCACTACGCGAAGAAACGTGAGTGGGATCGGCTTGCGATTTTTACAGGCAGGAAAGTGGTGGTTGTTTGACTGCGGAGAGGGGACTCAGCACCAGCTACTGCGTGCCCCGATGAAAATTAGTCAATTGGATAAAATCTTTATTACTCATCTGCATGGGGACCATCTGTACGGACTGATCGGACTGCTTGCAAGTCGTTCTTTGCGCAATACCGAACCGACTCCATTAGAGCTGTACGGACCACCAGGGCTGGACCGATATTTTCGAGGTATCATGGAGGCAAGTCCGGTTCATTTGCAATATCCATTAGAAATAAAGATCGTCAGTGAGGGCGTAATCTACGAGGACGAAGAGATCGTGGTGAGCTGTCGAATGGCGAAACATCGCGTGCCTTCGTTTGCTTATGCCGTGATGGAAAAGGAAAAGACAGGAGCATTTCAAGTAGAGCGGGCAAAGCAGGCTGGTGTGCCGTCAGGGCCGTTATTTGGAGCGTTGAAGAGAGGAGAACAGGTCACACTCGAGGATGGTCGTGTTCTGGATGGAAAGGACTTCGTTGGAGAGCCGCAGCCAGGACGCAAAATCGTCTTCAGTGGAGATACAGAGCCGAGCCAAGCGGTTTTGGAGCTGGCAAAAGGGGCGGATTTGCTCGTCCATGAAGCGACCTACGCCCATCACGACAAGGAGCTGGCGACCAGAAGCGGACATTCTACAGCACGCGAGGCGGCTCAAATTGCCAAAGAGGCGGGCGTGAAAGAACTGTGTCTGACTCACTTTAGTCCACGTTATGAAGATGAAGACGGAGATTTTTCGATGGAGGATCTGTTGGCAGAGGCACAGCAAATTTTCCCAGCTACCCAATTGGCTGATGATCTTGGAAGCATTTCTGTAAAGCGAGAGAGGAACGATGGGAGAAAGCAATAATCCCTGCTATAATGAATGATCACGATGGAGGAGGTGGAGGAGCATGAAGCGGATTACTTTTACTACACCAGAAGAACTCATTCAACATTGTCAGTCGGAAGAAGTCAGCCTCGTCGTCGAATATCGAGACGATGTGAACAAGCAACGCCAGGTCATTTTGACGGGAGAGCAGCTTGCAGAGGCACAGACCTACCTGAACTTCTCCAAATCCGAAGCGTATTACCGGAAGGACGGACTTTTTTACGAAGTCATTGCAGGCTGGAAGTAAAACACACACATCGTCAGGAGATGAGTAGTCGTGTCTGGCAGAGGGTTTAACCGGTCGATCGCAGTTCGCTACATGATGTTTGTTCTTGGCTTGTTTGTTGGTGCATTCGGTACAGTACTGGCCATTAAAGCAAATCTAGGCGTAGCCCCTTGGGAAACCTTTCACATCGGCCTGCAAAAAACTTTTGGATTAACGATTGGTCTATGGTCTCAGATCGTAGGAGTCGTTGTCATTTTCGCCACGTATTTGGTGGCAAAAATCAAACCCAATTTTGGAATGTTCTTAAATATGGTTTGCTTTGGCGTTTTTCTCGATCTTATCTTATGGTTGGATTTTATTCCTGAGGTTCAATCAATCTGGGCGAGAGTCTTGATGTTTCTCGCAGGTGTTGTTGTTTTGGCTGTCGGAATCGGGATGTATTTGTCTCCTTCTCTAGGAGCGGGTCCGCGCGACAGCTTCATGCTGGCGATGAACGAGCGTCTTGGCTGGAGTATTCAGCGAGTCCGCCTCATCATAGAAGTAACCGTCCTGCTTGCAGGCGCTGCTTTGGGCGGACCTGTGTCAATTGGCACGATCCTAATAGCGCTATTAACGGGGCCAATGATTCAACGGACGATTCCGTTTTGGCGTCAAATCATGAAAAAGCCGTACGGTCTGCCAGAGCCAGTTGAAAGACAAGCGAGCTAATCTCCACTCCATTTGCCAGTAGCTGTGTAAAAATACCGGAAAAACCGTTTTGTATAGGCGAAGGTCCAATCATCCTTGAGCATTCGCACATACAGTATGACTAGTTGCTGGCAAAGGAGGGAAAGCGAATGAGTCTGTTCAACGGAGGATTTGACGACTTTGCTTTAATACTGGTGTTGTTCGTATTGCTCGTTATCGTAGCTTGCTCTTGCGACTAACGAAAACACTAGGTAGCTTCGCCAAGAGGGAGAGCGATTTTTCGCTCTCTCTTTTGTTTTGCAAAAAAAGCTTCGCCATATAGAGGCGAAGCCAAGGGGGGAGACCTATCTTATCCGAGGCGATCGTGAACTTGTTTTTTTACACTGGACATTTGCTGGTCGGATAATTTGACACCGACCGCCTTGCTGACTTTTTTAATCAGCTCGCTTAATTTCTTGTCGTCCCTCAAGTCTTTCATGGAGAAGTCTTTTGCCAGCGATCGGACATCGCCCATCGTCCATTTTTTCTTGCTTTTCTTGTTGATGGATTTCAATAAATCACGTGGATTGCCCTTCGTCTTGAGCTTGACTTTTGCCCCTGCTTTTCCTTTTGCTTTTGCCATGATGCAACGCTCCTTTCACAAGAATACGTCTGCCCTATGCAGTTATATGGAAAAGCAAGGGGGTTCGCTTGGACAGATTCACGTCGTTATTCGCCTATTTTGCTTAACGTTGTGCAATGGCCCAAACCCATAGGGGGAGCCGTGACATAGGATGAGTCAGAACGATGCATGACAGGAGGCTAGTGGGTTGAAAATTGTCAGCTTTCATCGGGATACGCCGTTTACCGAGATACTGTCAGATTTGAAAACCAAGGTTCTGACGAAAACCGAGAGACTTCCATGGCGATGCTATGATGACCTTTCTTGCTTGTGTGTCAAACAAAAGATTTTTGAGCAGCATGAGGAGCTTTTTCGAAGGTACAAAGCGATGGTGGAGGAGAACATTACCGTAAGCGTCCATGCGGAAGGGGAGGATGAAATCCCGTGGGGCGTACGATATGTCGGGGCACAGAGATTGTGGCGCAAGGGGCGTGGAGCAGGCGTCAAGGTCGCTGTCATCGATACGGGAATCTCCCGCGATCATTTTGATTTGAAGGATCAAATAAAAGGCGGCATCCAGCTTGTCCGCGGCAAACAAAATGGACACGGTACGCATGTCGCAGGGATCATCGTAGCTGAGATGAACCAAAGAGGAATTGTCGGAGTGTCTCCAGAGGCCCATTTGTATGACGTCCGTGCTTTTGATTATGATGGCCAATCATCCTTGTCGACCATTTTGCAGGCCCTGCAATGGTCGATTGCCAATAAGATGGATGTGATCAACATGAGCTTTGGTATGCCCCAATATAGCGAAGCAATGGCAAGAGCAGTTGGTCGGGCCCATCAACAAGGAATCGTACTGGTAGCTTCGGCAGGTAACGGAGGGGGAGAAGCGGAGTATCCAGCGCGGTACGATGGTGTCTTAGGGGTTAGTGCGATTGATCAAACGGGAAAATTGGCATCGTTCAGTGCGAGAGGCAAGGGCGTAAATATGAAGGCACCTGGAGTTGATATTCTGTCTACGTGGCCGGGAAATCAGTTTAAAAAGCTGAATGGTACTTCGATGGCTGCGCCACATGTAGCAGGGCTGAAGGCGCTAGAAATTGGTCGCAAGCGAAAAAGAGCATAGCGATCCTACGAAAAAAAACAGCTCCGAGGCTAGAAATGAAGCCAAGGAGCTGTTGCTTTTTACAAACGAATTATTGATGGATTTTGGTGTCATGGTCTTGCTGGACACGGAACCATATATTAAGATCGTTAATAACACTGGCCAATTCGTGGATCTCGCTGTTTAATTCGCAAGATCTGACGAAATTTTCTTCTTCGGACATTTGGTTGGTTTTCTCAACGATAACCTTCTCTACCCGGTGTATTTGATCTGGAATGGACGCGCGGATTTCTTCCCATTCTAGCAACATGTCCGCTCTTTCTACAGTCGAATAATCTTCCCATTCCAGATGCAGCACGGGAAGCCGTATACCTAGCCGTTCATCATGGATAAATTGATAGCGCAAAGGTGAACTCACTCCTCTCCACCTCCATCATACCAAAAATGAATCCGTACGGGGAGAGAAATACACACGAAAGGAGCAACCATGTCAAAAGGACGTGTTCTTATCGATGCGGATGCTTGTCCGCGCCAGGCACTCTTAACTGCCCAAGCATTGTGCAAGGAGCTAGACTGGATCTGTCTGACCTTTGCCAGTTATAATCATCAAATTGGCAACACAAATCATGTGACGGTAGATGCCGGTCCACAAGCGGTAGATATGAAGCTCGCAAATGAAACGAGTTCAGGGGATGTCGTGGTGACGCAAGATATTGGTTTGGCGGCGCTTATTCTCGGGAAGAGGGCCCATGCCCTGACACCACACGGGATGGTTTTTGACCCAGAACGGATTGCGTTTCATTTGGAAGAACGAAATGAAAAAGCGAGATATCGGCGCGGAGGAGGTCGTACGAAGGGGCCTGCCGCTCGCACGCGTGAAGACGATCAGCGATTTGCGGAGTCCTTGCGCTTTTTGATGGAAAGAGGAGATCAACAATGAATCCGACAACGAGAAAAAATAGATATGTAGGCGGAGCACTTACATTTGCGGTACTTGCTACGATCATGTTTGCCCTCTATGCAGCGGGGAAAGTGACCGGTATGGATCAAGCTGCCATTGCATTTGCGGAGTCGATTCGCTCGGATATTGGGACTGCTTTTTTTCGATGGGTAACCAATCTGGGCGGAGGCATGTTCCTTGTACCAGTAGCGGTGATTATAATCGCTGTCCTATACATAAAGAAATATCGTGTGGAGGCAATGTTTGTTCTCATTTCCCTCGGTGTCAGTGAAGTTGCAAATGAGATCTTAAAGCTGTTCTTTGCCAGACCTAGACCGAGTGGCGTCAATCTGATTGAGCTCCCGGAGTCCTTTTCGTTTCCGAGCGGTCATGCGATGATTGGACCAGCCTTTTATTGCATGGTCGCATTTTGGATTGCACAATGGTTTGCGGAGAAAAGATGGTCGTCGCTCGTGCAGCCTGCGGTTTTTATTTTTGTAGCATTGCTCGCGTTCAGCCGTGTGTATTTGGGCGTTCATTATTTGAGTGATGTGCTTACCGGCTTTTTCCTATCGATGTGCTGGTACTTTCTCCTTCGTCTTGGCTATGAAGAAAGGATGGGGAGACGAAGCACAGTCGTCGACCCCGTACCTCATTCCAGATAATCATGAAGCTAGGTGGAATACCCTAATTCACTCATTAAACTCAGCCATTTTTCTACGCTGGGTTTATTTTTTTTGTCCTTCGGCAAGACGATGTACGCTGAGCGTTTGGGAGGCTTATTGCCTGTTATGATCAGTTCCTTCAAGGTACCAGCCGCAAGATCGGCTTTGACGGTAGAGCGCGTCAACAAGCTCACGCCGAGACCTTCTTTTATCAGATCGATGGCGAGCTCTGCTTTGTCTACGGTTAGTTTGGGTACATAATTACGCGGCAGTGTCTGCCTAATCCACTCGTTAAACGGAGGGCCCCAATTCATGTACAGCAACGGCAGATTGCGCAGCTCGCGCGAATTGACCTGTGTAGATGCGGCAATGGGGCTCTCTGGAGAGCACACAAGAACGATTTCATCATCCCACGTTGGAATGACGTCAAAGTTGGGTAAGGATGGGGGAACGTATACGATTCCGATTTGAATCACGTTGTCCAGCAAATACTGGATGACATCGGACGAGTGGCCTGTCTTTGTGCTGATCGCAATTTGTGGATAACGATAGTGGTACTCTTTCAAGATCGGCTCGAGGGTAGAAGTCCAGATCGCATTTAAGCTGCCGATTGATAAATAGTCTTCATAAGGCTGGAGTGAAGCAACTTCATTTAGGGCTTCATGGGACAGTTTGAGGATTCTCTCTGCATACGGTAATAGGGTTAAGCCCGCTTGCGTAATTTCAACACTTCTTTTATCACGAATGAAAAGAGGTTTGCCAACTTTTTCTTCCAGTTGCTTGATTCGCATTGTCACCGTAGACTGGACTAAGTGGAGCATTTCCGCAGCCTTGGTGAAATTTTTCGTTTGGGCCAATGTGTAGAAAGCGCGTAATTGTTCGAAGTCCATACAGTTGGAATCCCTCTTATCTAAATATTTGATTACCATATACAAAAATGTTCGTTTCCCAAATTATACCCTGTTCGCTAAGCTGGGGATATCCTTATTTCATGTGGGCTATCGGGAGAGCGAGGGGTATTGGAATGAAGTGGGAATGGTGGCGAGAAACGCCCTTTTCAGTGAAGCTCTTGTTAAGTACATCTTTTATGATGAATATGGGTTTTTATGCATTAATCCCCTATCTCACTTTGTATTTGACGGGCAGCATCGGCTGGACCCTGGCGATGGCAGGGATTGTCCTGAGTGTCAGACAGTTCTCCCAGCAAGGTCTTGCCTTTTTAGGTGGTGTGATCGCGGATGCCTTCGGATACAAAGGGGCGATGTTCCTCGGATTGGGCGTACGTGCCGTTGGTTTTGCGATGTTCGCTTTTTGTACCGAGACATGGCACTTTTTTGTTGCCGCGATTCTTTCCGGTTTGGGTGGGGCGTTGTTTGAGCCTGCTTGCTCTGCTGCCTACGCCATTATTACACCTGAGGCCATTCGAAAAGAAGTATTCTCCCTTCGCAATGTGCTAGGCAATATTGCGGTTGTCGGTTCCCAAATCGTGGGGACAGCACTCTCGGCTATTGATTTTACGTACATCTCGCTGTTTGCAGGGGCCGTTTTCGGAGTGAATACCATCGTGATCTTCTTTTTCTTCCCACCGATTCGCGCCACGAATACACGGCATAGTATATGGGAAAGTATGTCTACGGTAGTGAAGGACAAGCTGTTTGTACGATATACCTTTATTTTGATGGGGTATTATTATTTGAATATGCAGGTGTTTTTAACGATTCCGCTGTTTGTTGAAAATGTTACACATAGCAAGGTGAATGTAGGGATCGTGCTTTCTGCGCTTTCGCTGTTTGTGATCTTATTTCAAATGAAAGTGACACAATTGCTGGAGGGTTATCCGCAAAGGCTTACCTTGATTGGTATCGGGACGTTGTTTATGAGTGTGGGACTATTTTTGTTCACGTTTGCCGATTCATTGTGGCTCATTCTCTTGGATGTGTCCCTTTTTGCACTGGGTACCATGATTGCTGTCCCGAATCTGGTGGATGTCGTTCCCCGTTTTGCTCCCAAGGACTTGGTGGGCGCCTATTATGGCTTCAGCGGGTATTCGATTGCCATCGGGGGTTCATTTGGACAGGTAGCGGGAGGATGGGTGTACGATGTCGGGCTGCGTTTGCAAATGCCATGGCTGCCGTGGATCATTTGTTTGGTCATCGGGTTTTGGGTGGCCTGGATGCTGCATCGCATGGAACAACAAACCGGACAAATCGGGAATGATCTAAAGAAAATAGCTCGATCGTAAATATTTTTGGGCGAAATGAAACATTTTCCATCGTTCATACGTATATAACGATAGAGATGATTGGCGCAAGAAAGTGAGGGAATTTTATGGAAGATATGAAAAAGCTTAAGCGCATGTTGCTGGTAACGAGTTCCCTTGGATTTGCAGTCTTTGCCATGGTAGTCGTTACGGAAATTGTCCGAATCTCATTGTAGCATTGCCAAGCCTAACGCATCGCATATAAAGCACGAAAAGCTTGCAGTCCCTTCTTGAAAGGGGGCTGCAAGCTTTTCTTTTGATTTACGCTTCGAGTTTCTTTTTAAAATGGAATTGATACACGCAGATCGCAATGATCATGAACGGAACCCCGCAGTACAAGGCAATGCGCTGTTCTGGATCGAATGCCAGACTCACGAGAACGAGCAAGTTCAAGATCAAGGAAATCAAAGGCAGTATAGGGTACAAAGGTGTACGGAACTTCAGATCCTCCAGCTTGCCTCCGTTTTTCAGGTAATGACGACGGAATGCGAGCTGCGAAGCGGAGATGGAGATCCATCCTACCTGTGCGCCGAGACCAGCGATAGACAACAGTACCATGAACACCGTATCTTCTGCAAAAATACCGGAGAGAAGAGACAAGAGAGCGATTGCAAACGTAATCAACAAAGCGTTCATCGGAATCCCTTTTCCATTTACAGCCCCAAGCTTTTTCGAAGCCATTCCTTCTTTGGACAGGGAGTAAAGCATACGAGTTGCTGCGTACAAACCAGAGTTGGCCACAGACAGAAGTGCTGTCAGGACAACGAAGTTCATAATGTCAGCTGCATAAGGAATCCCAATGCTGTCAAACACGACGACAAACGGACTTTCAATCACACCCGCCTGTTGGTGTGGAATCATCCCTGCCACAATGGCAATCGCCAGAATGAAGAACACGAGTGTGCGCCAAACCGTCGTACGAATGGCCTTCGGAATCGTCTTCTCTGGATTCTCACTTTCTCCAGCCGCAATCCCGATTAGTTCGGTACCTTGGAAGGAGAAGTTCACGGTGATCATCGTCATCAGCAAGCCTGTAATTCCAAAGGGGAGAAGCGGGCTTTCTGTAAAATTGGTGAGCATTGGCGCAGGCTGACTGTTTTTCAGGTCAATGAAGCCAAACATCGCCGCTCCACCCAAGATGATGAACAAGATGATAGCGCTTACTTTAATGCTGGAAAACCAAAACTCAGATTCACCGAACGCACGAGCAGATAAAGCATTTAATAAGAAGAGCACTACACCGAAGATCGCACACCACATCCAAACAGGTGAGTCAGGGAACCAACGTTGCATCAGCAGTCCTGATGACAACAACTCTAAAGCAACGGTCACGGCCCAACCAAGCCAATACAACCAGCCTACACCAAACCCAAGTGATGGGCTAACAAAGCGAGTCATATATGTTTGGAACGAACCGGCCACTGGCATGGCAACTGTCAGCTCGCCCAGACATAGCATAGTCAGATACATGATAAAGCCGCCGACTAAATAGGAGAGAATGGCACCAACTGGTCCTGCCTGACTAATTGTATAACCTGATCCGAGGAATAACCCGGTTCCGATTACGCCGCCAAGAGAAATCATAAAGAGGTGTCTGCTGTTCATCGTGCGTTTCAATTGATTGTGCTGTTCCATGTTGCTTTGGGACATATAACCCTCTCCTTCACGCGAGTATGTTAAATGGATGTATGCGTTTTCAGCGCGATAGCCATATATGCTCTGCAAGAATGATACCAAATGAAATACTTTATGAAAATATTATTTTTGAGGGATTTGCTGGCAAAAAGCGCAAAAAGATTCGGCATGTAGATGCAAAATAATTAAAAAAACGCCAAATCTCTTGGCGTTTATTAAAAATGATAAGGAAAAAATTGGACTGAAAGAAAACATCTCAAGAGATGAACTTGCAAGCTTTTTAGTGCAAGTTTTTTAGAAGGTAACGATGAACCAATAAAGCTAGTGAGAAGAAAAAGCGCAGGGCTCGTAGACCTTGACAAAGCCTACCCAGTCGGAACTTCAAAAAGGGGACCACGCTTGTCGAACACTTCTTCCTGAAAAACGTCCGCCCGTAGGGTGGCTTTGGCTCGACGGTCCCCTTTTTGAAATGGAGACGAGCAGTGAGTCACCCTTGCGGGTGTGTCAGAGTCGAAGAGAACTGTGCTTTTTCTTCTCCTCCACCATGTTGACTCAAACCAGAACGTTTTTATTAATATGCTTTATCCCTTAATCCCCAGCTTACGCAAACGATATTGCAAGCTTTGACGACTGATTTGCAATTCCTTGGCTGCTCGTGAAATATTTCCGTTATAGCGTTCCACAACATGGTGAATATATGCTGTTTCAAATTCTTGCATCGTTTCCTTCAACGGCTTTCCTTCATCCAAAAATGGCAACGTGTGAGGGGAGGGTTGCTCGATTGTTACGGGAACGGCTGGCGTCCGACGCAGAAAGTGTAAGGGCAAGTGCTCATAACGTATGGTTGATTCGTCGTCAATCATCAGATTCATGGCCCCCTCGATCAAGTGCTGAAGTTCACGCACATTGCCAGGCCAGTCATGCTGGATAAAAAATTGCAGAACCTCGTCACTGATGCTTCGTACCTCCATTTGGAACAGCTCATTGTATTTTTCGATAAAATGGCTGACCAGCATCGGAATATCTTCTTTGCGATCCCGAAGCGGGGGAAGGAATAACGTGACGACTCCGAGACGATAGTACAGATCTTTTCGCAAATGCGAATTGGCAATTGCTTCAACAGGATCTTCATTGATAGCCGCAATGATGCGTACATCAATCGTTCGATCCTTTGTGTCACCAATACGTCTAATCGACTTCTCTTGCAGAGCACGCAACAATTTTGCCTGTAGTGGCATACTAAGCGAGTTGATTTCGTCGAGAAAGAGTGTTCCGCCTTCCGCTTGCTCAAACAATCCAGGTCGCTCTACTGCCCCGGTAAATGCTCCACGAGCCGTTCCAAACAAAAGCCCTTCAATCAGGCTATCTGGAAGCGCAGCGCAGTTTTGTGAGATAAGGGGGCCAGATGCACGCAGACTGGCATTATGAATGCTTTGCACGAACAATTCTTTCCCGGCACCAGTTTCACCGACTACCAATACGGATGAGGAGGTGCGTGCTGCGCGTTTGGCATTCTCTATGACATCGAGAATAGGACCGCTTCTCCCGATAATGTGCTCGAATGTGTAGCGTGACCCGTTTTTTTGCAGCAGGTTTTCTCTGATCAATCGTTCCATTTTGGTAACATCATTTGCGATTTCCATCGCGCCGATGACCTTGCCATTTTCAATGATGGGGTACGTATTGTTGATGGTTGAAATTTCTTTTTGCTTGTCATTGAAATACGTTTGGCGTGTATTGCGAATGCTATTTCCGGTACGCAAGCATGTAAGCAAGGTACTTTCCTGTCCAGAAGGGAACTGAAAAACCTCTGCCAAAGGTTTGTGCAAAACGTCTTGTCTGGTCATCAATTCTAGCTCGGTCATTTTGGAATTGTAGACAATCGTTGTCCCGTCCGAATCGATGACATGTACACCTTCATTCATTCTGTCCAAAATATGTTCATAAATGCGCAAGAGAGTGTCAGCAGAAGAATTATGCGTAGAAGACGACACTGTGGTCACCAGCCTTTCCTTATGAGGGTATCATAGCATAAAGGGAATGAGTGCAAAAACATTATGCACTGCAAAAGAATATGAATGCGAGATGCAAAATTATTTTGCTCATTAGATCGGATTGGACCGACTTTGTGGGGTTTTTTTGTTTGGCATCGTTCTTGCTAGATAATTTTAGCAAGTGATCTTGAAGGAGGCTAACGACATGAGTAAAACAAACGTGGTTATTGAACAAACAGAAAAATTCGGTGCGCACAACTATCATCCGCTACCGATCGTTATTTCCAAAGCAGAAGGCGTATGGGTACACGATCCGGAGGGCAATAAATATCTGGATATGCTGAGTGCATATTCTGCGCTGAACCAAGGACATCGTCATCCACGTATCATCCAAGCTCTGAAAGATCAAGCAGATAAAGTAACGCTCACTTCCCGTGCTTTTTACAATGACCAACTGGGTGAATTCTACGAAAAGCTCTCTGCCGTGACAGGAAAAGAAATGATCCTGCCAATGAACACGGGTGCTGAAGCAGTAGAGACGGCTCTCAAAGCAGTTCGTCGCTGGGCTTATGATGTGAAAAAAGTACCAGAAAACCAAGCAGAAATCATCGTTTGTGAAGGCAACTTCCATGGTCGTACTGTCACAGTGACTTCCTTCTCCTCTGCTGAAGAGTACAGACGTGGCTTTGGACCATTCACACCTGGTTTCAAAATCATTCCTTATGGCGATATCGAAGCGCTTAAGCAAGCGATTACACCGAATACAGCAGCATTCATGCTAGAGCCAATCCAAGGCGAAGCAGGGATCATCATTCCGCAAGAGGGCTTCTTGAAGCAGGCACAAGAGGTATGTAAAGCAAACAATGTACTCTTGGTCAGCGATGAGATCCAAACAGGCTTTGGACGTACAGGTAAAATGTTTGCCAGCGATTGGGAAAATGTAGTACCAGATATGTACATCATGGGGAAAGCTCTTGGTGGTGGCGTGTTCCCGATCTCCGCAGTAGCCGCAGATAAAGAAATTTTGAGCGTATTTGAGCCAGGCTCCCACGGTTCTACCTTTGGCGGAAATCCACTCGGATGTGCCGTTGCTGTTGCAGCTATGGATGTATTGGCTGACGAAGGTCTTGTACAGCGCTCCCTGGAAATGGGCGCATACTTCATGGAGAAATTGAAAGAAATCAATAACCCGATCATCAAGGAAATTCGCGGTCGCGGTCTGTTCATCGGCTTGGAGCTGACTACAACAGCTCGTCCATATTGCGAAAAACTAAAAGAACTGGGACTCCTGTGCAAAGAAACACATGAGACAACCATTCGCTTTGCACCACCACTCGTTATCAGCAAAGAAGACTTGGATTGGGCAATTGATCGCATCAAGCAAGTTCTGCACGTGACAGAATAAAAGCAACAAGGTAAGCCATCCTGTGTAGGGTGGCTTTTTTATGTGGGGTCATTATGACAGAATAGTCGCATCATTCGTTCGACAAATTTCGACTGACTGTGGATAAAAGGAAAAAAACAATCCACAAAGGAAATGCTTGGATGCTTATGAGTTACGCACAATTTGCCCACATGTTACCAACAAGATGTCCACATTGCTTGTGGATATCCGAACGGTTGTTCGATACAAACCTATCTGGTACAATGGGCTCATATTAGAAATGGAGGTGAGCGAAGGTGAAATACTTAAGCGACCAAATGTTGATAGAAGTATATCATCGAGCTGTCGACCTTCAACTAGATGCAGCTTTTATCGAATTGCTTCGCGAAGAACTACAGCATCGGAATATCCGTATCACGCAGTTCAGCGCCTAAGAGCAAAATCATCACACATACGAACATATGGCAAAAGCCATCCTCTTTTTTCGAAGGAGGATGGCTTTTGTTATCTTACGCTTGCTCCGTGATAAACTCAAAAGCAGTAATTCCTTTAATCGGTTCTTCTTTGGCAAGCAACACTTCTGGCAAATAAAAATACACAGGACCGTCCTCTTTAATAGGCCTGCCGTCTTTGGAGAATTGGAGGATGGCTCTTCTTGCCTCGGCAAGTGGAAGAACGACTGCTTCCTGATCCTCGCGGTGAAGGCGGACATGAGTCACCTCTTGCAGGGGCTCAGCATTTGTAATGAAGGGATCAAGACGAATTCCGTACTCGCCTTCGAGCACTTTACGCTCTTCGGCTAAGCTTTTTCTCTCAGAAGGAAGCGTAGCCCCTTCGCGCAACTCCTTATCCCACTGCGTTCCCGTGCCAGCCAAATACTTTGCTTGCGTAGCCAGTGAGCTATCATCTTCGCCAGCGTATGTTTTCAGATCGAATTTACGTTCATCAAAAACCCAAACGGTTGGATCCAATGTAATAGGGAAAGAAATCGCCCCTTTGAACACGATAACATCAGACATACGTCATTCCTCCGTGGTCATTCATAATCAATCTCTATATTACTATAGACTCGCAAATGACAGCAATTATCCAAAAAGCGAAAAATTCTTAAAATAGTCTAAAAATTATTGACATGCTTTTTATAGATTATATAATCATAAAAGCTGGGGGCAGAGATAAAGTATTGTGTACAAGCCTTTCCATTTTTGAAAGGGCTTTCATAAAAGGTATTAGCGGCGATGAGCGCTAGAGAAGAGAACCCACATCATTCATCCAGAGGATTATTGCAAGGTGGAGTGAATGTTCAGGGAATTCAAACGATTTAGGGGGGCAAAACGATGGCGAAAGGCACGAATGTGCAAGTAGATCTGATGAAGCAAAAAGGTATCCTAAAGTGGATTGAAACGGTGGGGAATAAGCTCCCGCACCCATTTGTATTGTTCATTATTTTGTGTGGCGTATTGATGGTAGTCTCTGCAATCCTCGCAGCGATGGATTTTTCGGTCATACATCCTGCAAAAGGCGAAGAGGTTGCCGTTAAGAGCTTGCTTAGCGTCGAAGGTATTCACTGGATTTTAACGAGTATGCTGAAAAACTTTATTGAATTTCCAGCACTTGGTCTCGTTCTGGCGATGACGCTTGGAATTGGACTGGCAGAAAAAATCGGCCTTTTGACGACAGTTCTACGCAAAATGATGGCAGGCATTCCGGCAGCAGTTGTCAGTTATGCCATTGTCTTTGTCGGTATTTTAGGAAATCTTGCTTCTGATGCAGCCATGGTTATTATTCCTCCGCTTGGCGGTCTCGTCTTCTTGGCAATGGGGCGTCACCCGATTGCAGGCTTTGCAGCTGGTATGGCGGGTGTATCCTCCGGTTTTACAGCGAATTTTTTCATTGCCGGTACAGATGCTCTCTTGGCGGGGATCAGTACAGAAGTAGCGAAAACAATTGATCCAAATGCAATGGTTACACCAGTAGATAACTGGTTCTTCATGTCAGCTTCCGTTGTGATCCTCGCTTTCTTTGGAGGATGGATAACCGATAAAATGATCGAACCACGTCTTGGTACGTATCACGGAGATCGAAACGTACAATTCGAAGAAGTAACTCCGCAAGAAAACAAAGCACTGCGCAAAGCTGGCATCGCAGCGTTGATTTTCGTACTCATGATAGGATTGCTGGTCATTCCAGAAGGTTCATTGCTGCGCGATCCAAAGACAGGAGACTTCTTGACCTCACCGTTTTTGAAAGGGATCATTCCCATCATCCTGCTGTTCTTCGTGACTGTATCGTTCGTGTACGGTAGAGCAATGGGACTGATTAAAATATCGAAGGACATTCCGCATTACATGTCCGAAGCCATCAAGGATATGTCCGGCTTTATTGTGTTAGCGTTTACAGCAGCACAGTTCATCGCGTTCTTTAACTGGAGCAATATTGGGATTTTGATGGCTGTCAATGGTGCAGAATACATGACAAGCATGGGACTGACAGGCTTGCCAATCATTATTGCCTTCACACTTTTCACAGGTATCTGTAGCTTGTTTATTACGAGTGGCTCAGCGCTGTGGGCGATCCTGGCACCTGTATTCATGCCAATGCTGATGCTGTTGGATTACAATCCGGCATTTATCCAAGTCGCTTATCGGATTGCAGACTCTGCAACCAATACGATCTCACCTGTGAATCCGTACATCCCGCTTTTCCTGGCTTTCTATCAGAAGTACAATAAGAATGCAGGGATGGGAACGATTTTCTCTACCATGACGCCATTTGCGATCGTTTTC
This sequence comes from Brevibacillus sp. RS1.1, assembly GCF_013284365.1. Taxonomy (NCBI): domain Bacteria; kingdom Bacillati; phylum Bacillota; class Bacilli; order Caryophanales; family Paenibacillaceae; genus Brevibacillus; species Brevibacillus sp. RS1.1. The sequence goes on along the minus strand of NZ_JABSVA010000003.1, from coordinate 716,147 downwards.
TTGGTTGTATGGATCTTGCAATTGACAGCATGGTACTTCCTGGATCTCCCGTTCGGTCCCGGTGTATACGCTCGCTAATAGATGCATGAATGAAGAGCCGAGAGCCACTCGTCGAAGTGGCTCTTTTTTCGTTGGCAAGAGAGCTTGGACAATTGGAAAAAACGGTTTATGCTGTGTAGGTAAGGGGAAGGGACTACGGGGAGGGAACGAACGTGTACGATTTTGATCAGCGCATCGAACGCAGAGGGACAGATAGTGTCAAATGGGAGATTCAAAATCCAAAAGTGAACGGAGAAGGGATGCTTCCGCTGTGGGTGGCGGATATGGATTTTGCTTGCGCTCCTGAAATCACGGAGGCATTGATCAAACGAGCGAATCACCCAATATACGGATACACGTTGAAGTCAAATGCCTTTTATCAGAGCGTAAAAGAGTGGATACACAAACGATTTGGTGTAGAGGTAGAAGTGAGCTGGATGACAGGGATACCTGGAGTCGTTCCCGGCATACATGTAGCGGTAGAGGCTTACACAGCCCACGGAGATCGTGTCTTGATCCAGACACCTGTGTACCATCCTTTTTATCATGCAGTCGAAAACCGCGGACGTCATGTCGTTACCAGCCCACTCTTGGAACGTGACGGCCGTTATGAAATGAATTGGGATGATCTCGCACAAAAGCTGAGCGACCCGCGGGTGAAGCTCATGCTGCTTTGTACACCGCATAATCCGATCGGACGAGTATGGACCAGGGAAGAGCTGGAACGCTTGGGAAGATTGTGTGTAGAAAATGGCGTCCTCGTGGTTGCCGACGAGATTCATTCAGATTTGGTCTATGAGCCAAATGTTCATACGCCTTACTATTCGCTGGCACCGGAATTAGCCAACCAGAGCGTTACCTTTCTATCAGCTGCCAAGACATTTAATTTGGCTGGTCTGTACACTTCTTATTTGATGACAGAAAATCAGCAGTTATTGCGGAACTTCCAGGTCACAGCATCCAAAATGGGCTATGAGAACCTAAATTTGTTTGGGATGGAAGCAACGATTGCAGCCTACCAACATGGAGAAGCATGGCTGGAAGAACTGTTGATCTACTTACGGAAGAATGCAGCCTTTGTACATGAGTTTTTATCGACTCGTATTCCGGGGGTATCCATGGCAATTCCAGAAGCGACATACTTGGGATGGATGGATTTTAGACAGTTAGGATGTAATCAGGCGGAGTTGAACAAGCTCATTCGCGAAGATGCAAAGCTCGGTTTGCACGATGGCACGACGTTTGGGCCAGATGGTGCAGGCTTCATGCGAATTAATTTTGCTTGCCCGAGATCGATTCTAGTCGAAGCGATGGAACGATTGGAGCACGCTGTTCATAAGTAGGGATCATTTGACATGTCCCATGTAGAAATCTACAATCGAATCTGTATACATCGACGTAATAGACTGAGGGGATTTTCAATGGATTTGAAACAAGCGTCCGATCAATTGGAGCAAATACGCAACCAATCACTTGAGTTTACATACATGGGGAGTGTAGCGTCCTATATCCCTGAATTGGCAAAAGTCGAACGACATCAATTGGGAGTAGCTGTATGCTTGCCCGATGGGACGATCCTTTCTGCTGGAGATGCAGATGTGCCATTCTCGATGCAAAGCATCTCCAAGATTTTCTCTCTGATCGTCGCCTTATGTCAAAATGGGAAGGACTACGTGTTTCGGCATGTGGGGAAAGAACCAACGGGAGACCCGTTTAATTCTATTATAAAACTAGAGACGACCGAATCTCATAAACCACTGAACCCGATGATTAATGCAGGAGCCATTGCCGTTGCGGGCATGATTCGTGGTGCCAACGTGGACGAGCGGCTAGATGCTGTGCTGGCTTTAATGCGGAAAATGACGGGGAATCCTCACCTTTCTATCAATCAAGCTGTTTATTGTTCGGAAAAGAAAACGGCTGATCGAAATCGTGCCCTCGCTTGGTTTCTAAAGGACAGTGGCATACTGGAAACGGATGTAGAAGAGACGCTTGATCTGTATTTTCGCCATTGCTCGATAGAGGTGACAGCGAAGGAAGTAGCTAAACTAGGGATGGTGCTTGCAGCAGACGGAATTCTCGTGAATACGGGTGAGCGAGTGATTCCAGAAGAGGTAGCGCGAATCTGCAAGACTTTCATGGTGACTTGTGGGATGTACAATGCCTCTGGTGAGTTTGCGATTGACGTAGGAATTCCCGCGAAAAGTGGGGTTGCCGGCGGCATTATGGCAACCGTGCCACAGCGTATGGGGATTGGTGTGTTCGGTCCGTCCCTGGATGAAAAAGGAAATTCGGTAGCCGGTGTCAAGCTGTTGGAGCTGCTCTCAAAAGAGTGGAAGCTTGGTATCTTTTAGCTTCTTGCAGTTGATCTGTCTTCTCCCCTTTTCAAATGGCCCAGAATCGCGTACTATGTATGATAAGGATGGAGGCAAACGGAGGGATAGGTTTTGACAGAAATTAAGGTTCCCGATCTGGAACAAAAAGCGCTAGCGTTGCTTCAAGCAGACGCCGACAAAATTTACAAGCTGATCGACGTACAGATGGAAAACCTGACCATGCCGCAGTGCCCACTGTATGAAGAAGTGCTGGATACTCAAATGTTCGGGCTTTCTCGTGAAGTAGAGTATGCGGTCCGCTTAGGACTGATTAGCGACGACATTGGTCGAGAAATTATGGGTTCATTGGAGCGTAAATTGGCCCATCTTCATGAACTGTTTAATCAAAGGTAAGGCGAGGAGAGCGGCGATTATCCTCGCTTTTCATTTTATTGAGAGAAAAAACACTTGCCTATTTCGTGTATTTATATTAAATTAAAGTCTATAATTTTTTATTGATTTTGAAATGCAATGACGGAGACTAGTATGCGGAATCACCGCTTGTCAGGGAGAAGCTGCCTTAGACTGAAAGCAGCTTTGAAGCGCGCCCCGTAGAATTCCCTCCTGAGCAGCCCTCTTAATGGCAGTTTGCCTAGTAGGAGGAATCGGGTCATTCCCGTTATCAATGATGGAGAGAAGTGCGTAGGGAATCTGTATCCCGTGCACTTAATCAGGGTGGTACCGCGAATAACTCGTCCCTTTTTTGGACGGGTTTTTTTTATTTCGGAAAAGCCCAACAACTGAATCATAGAAACAAGCAAGGAAAGAGACTAGTAAACGGACCTGCTGCATGACAGGGAGGGCTGCCATAGACTGAGAGCAGCCTGATGTAAGCCCCGTTGAATTCACTCTTGAGCTGACCTCTGAACGCAGGCGCCGCCAGTAGGAGAGTCCGGGTCATACCCGTTATCAATGACGAAGCGAGGCATTCCCTATCAGGGATGTCTAAGTAGGGTGGTACCGCGAGAAATAAATAACTCGTCCCTTTTTGGGGCGGGTTTTTTTGTATCCATTTTTAAGAATGAAAAGAATATCTTTGGAGGGTGAAAATTATGAAACAAGCCGAACAATGGACGAGCAAGCTCGGCTTCATCTTGGCAGCAGCAGGCTCGGCGATTGGACTGGGGGCCATTTGGAAATTTCCATACATGGTCGGAACGAGCGGTGGAGGAGCGTTCTTTCTGCTATTCATTATCTTTACGCTAGCAATTGGTCTTCCACTGTTGTTAGGGGAATTCACAATCGGACGTAGTACACAAAAAGAGGCGATCAGTGCGTATAAAACAATTGCGCCCGGATCACTCTGGCATTGGATCGGTCGCCTTGGGGTGACCACTTGCTTCTTGCTCTTGTCCTTTTACAGTGTAGTGGGAGGATGGATTCTTACTTATCTTCTTCGCGGGTTTACTGGTCAACTGCAAGGGCCAGCTTATGACAAAGTGTTTGGTGACGTTATCGGTGATCCTGTTGGTGCAGTAGTTGCGCAGTTGGTTTTCATGCTCATTACCGCATGGGTAGTCGCGAGAGGCGTATCGAGTGGAATTGAGTCCGCCAACAAATACATGATGCCTGGTTTGTTCCTTTTATTCATGGTATTGATGGTTCGTTCCTTGACATTGGATGGGGCGATGGAGGGCGTTTCCTTCTTTCTGCGTCCGGATTTTACCAAGCTGAGTGCGCAATCGATCCTTTACGCATTGGGTCAATCCTTTTTCGCGCTGAGCGTCGGGGTGTCCGTCATGGTCACGTACAGCTCGTACCTTGCCAAAAACGAAAGTTTGGTTCGTTCTGCTGGATCGATTGTCAGTTTGAATCTGCTCGTATCGTTATTTGCCGGTTTGGCGATTTTCCCTGCCGTCTTCTCCCTTGGCGTAGAGCCAACTGCAGGGCCGGGATTACTGTTTATCGTACTGCCTTCTGTGTTTGAACAAATTGCCTTCGGTAACATTTTTCTGTTAATCTTTTTGGCTCTTTTCCTTTTTGCTACACTGACTTCGGCTTTTTCGATGCTGGAAATTATCGTTGCATCTCTTGCAAAGGGGGACGAAGCAAAGCGCAAGCGTCTTGCCTGGGTGATTGGTCTGCTGATTTTTATCGTTGGTGTTCCGTCGGCTTTGTCATTCGGTGTATGGAGCGAGGTTACGCTGTTCGGAAAATCTATCTTTGATGCGATGGACTTTTTGGTCAGTAATATCTTGATGCCGTTGGGAGCGTTGCTCATTGCGATCTTCGTTCCGCTGAAAATGAAGCGTGAGGTTTTGATAAACGAGCTGGGGGCGCATACTTCTCTGGGCAAACGCATGTTTATCATTTGGCTTCTCCTGATTAAATATGTAGCACCTATCGCGATTCTCGCCGTTTTCCTGCAAATGCTGGGTTTCTGGTAAAACAACGAAAGGCTTCGCCACTTTAAGATGGCGGAGCCTTTGTTTTGTTCCAGTGCCCTACGCGAAAAAAAAGACCGTACCCAAAATAATATACACGGTCAATAGAAGGACGCCTTCAAACCAGTTCGTGGCGCCATCCCGTGTGATGGAAATCGTGATAAAGGTAGCAACTCCGATCGCAGCCAATTCAAAGGTAGAGAACACGATGTCCATCGGATTGCCTAGCAAGAGACTCATGATGACCAGAGTCGGGGCTACAAACAAGGCGATCTGCAAGCTGGAGCCGATCGCGATTTCGACTGCTGCACCGATGCGTCCTTTTAGTGCCAACAGCATGGCAGCACTGTGCTCTGCTGCATTCCCGATGATCGCAATGACAAAAGCACCGACGAATAACTCCGACCATCCTAACGATTCGGAGACATGCTGTACACCCTCTACCAGCCATTCCGAGACAACCGCAACGAAAAAGGTAGAGACAGCAAGCATCAAGAGAGAGACACCTTTTGGCCATACCGCATCACTTTCTTGCGGTTCAATATCCGATAAAAAATCACTGTGTGTAATCATGGAAAAGATGAGCCACAAAATGTAGGCAATGATGAGCAGGCTGGCGATGACGATGCTGATGATCTCCACCTTGATCACGGGAAGATCGAACATGAAGACAGCCGGAATGAACAAGGCGACGATTGCGAGAGTCATCAACGAAGCATTGTGACTTGCCAGCCTGCTATTGAAGGTTTGTTCCTTGTACTTGAGACCACCCAGTAACGTACTCAAGCCGAGAACCAACAGCATATTTCCGATGATCGCACCTGTAATAGAGGCTTTGACCATATCGAACAAGCCTTCTTTCACCAGAAAAAAAGCAATAATAAGTTCTGCTGCATTTCCGAAGGTAGCGTTAAGAAAGCCCCCGATTCGGTCTCCAGCATAATGGGCGACGCTCTCTGTCGATTTTCCGAGCCAAGCCGCCAAAAAAATGATGGCCAGTGAAGCTGTGACGAATTGGAGCATTTCATTTCCAGAAAAATAGTGGGCGTAGACAGCTAATGCCATGCTCCCGCCTACTAATGAGAAAAAGAGTTTCAAGTTCATTTCATCACCTCTACGATTTTTACTCATCCCTAGAACCTCATAGGTATAGAGTTCCTGTTCTGGACAAAACTAACCATGAACTAGAAAAGTGAGGTGTTTTTTTATGACCCAGCCTTTGTTGTGCCCGACATGTAAATCGAATCGGATGAGGTTCACTGTCATTGAGCAGACCCCTCGCTATATAAGACTGGACCCACAGTCAGGCGAAGTCGTAGCAGAACTCCATCAAGAAGAGCTTGATATGTTTCACCAGCCGTACAAAGGTGAGCACTACATGATACAATGTGGAGTTTGCGGGACCACAGAACCGGAAGAGCGATTCGTCAAAATGGCCCAGCATATGCAAACACAACGTTCGAAATGAAAACTCGAAAAGGAAAACAGGCACGCAGTTTACGACTGTCGTGCCTGTTTTTTATGGAATGCTAGCGGCAAAAAATGTGTCTGCCGATCTTTTTGATTTGAGGGCGGCTCCAAATCCAACCGGATGTAGCTGTATCCGGGTTGAAATAATAAATAGCTCCGTCTGTTGGGTCCCAACCTTTGAGCGCGTCATTCACTGCTTTTTTTGCCTGCTCGTTCGGTGTTAGCCAAATCTGACCATCCGCCACAGCTGTAAAGGCCCGAGGTTCGAAGATAACGCCCGCTGGTGTATTGGGAAAGGACGCGTTTTTCGTCCGGTTTAGAATAACAGCCGCCACTGCGACTTGGCCAATGTATGGCTCTCCACGCGATTCTCCGTACACGGCATTCGCCATCAGACGCAGGTCGTTCTCTGATATTCCGGCTACGTGATACGTAGGTTTAGAAGGCGCAGAAGGCGTCGATGGCGCAGGGGTTGCGGTTTGTGGCACCCCGAGATCAGAAGCAGTGGGCTTATAATTTTTCGTTGCGTTGTACAGCTTTACTTTCGTCTGCGCGCCAAGGACGCCGTCTATGGGTAAGCCAAACTCATACTGAAAGTTACGCAGCGCCCAATAAGAACGCCACCCGAATACGCCGTCTACTTTTCCCGTATAAAATCCAAGATGCTTCAAGCGATACTGCATCTCACGCACGTCTGAGCCTTCTTCTCCTACTTTAACGATCTGTTCACTGAATGCATCTGATCGTAAGGGAGATACCATAACCGCCGTTGTAACCAGAAGTGCGAATACTACTACAGCTAGCAGCCATTTGACAGGCTGTTTCATTTCTTACCCTCCTTCGGGTATGGATTTGAATATCAGTTGATTATTGTTAGGTTCTCCAACTTCCGTCATTTTGGATTTAGTAAAATATTGGAGAATGCGTAGACTACGAGTACATGTATTTGAACTTTGTCCTGGAAGGGGAAGATTTTGATGCAGGTCGCGCAATATTTGACGGAACAATTGATTCGTTGGGGAGTGAAACGAATATATGGGGTGGCAGGTGACGGAATCTTTGCCTGGCTGGATCAGATCGCGAAGCAATCCGACATCCAATACGTTGCTTGCAAGCATGAATCTGCTGCGGCCATGATGGCAAGTGCGGAAGCAAAGCTGACAGGGAATCCAGCTGTTTGTACCGCGACGATGGGGCCGGGTTTCGTCAATCTGCTGAATGGACTTGCAGACGCGCATACGGATCGTGTACCCGTCATTGCGATTACAGGTCAAGTGGAGTCATACAAGCTGGGTGGAGCGTACAAGCAGTTTATCTCTCAAGAAGACATGATACGTCCCATCAGTTTTTATTCGACGACGATTACGCATCCAGATGCAATCCAAAGTGTTCTGCACAAAGCATTTGTCACGGCTATGCAGCAAAAAGGAGTGACACATCTCGCCATTTGCAAGGACGTCTTTACCCAAACGACTTCAGAAGCTGTCCTTGCAGCACTTCCACGCATTCCACATGCCATTTATCCGGATCGGATGGAGATTGAGCTCGCTTCCGAGCAGGTTGCAAAGGCGCAAAAGCCTCTCATTCTTCTTGGAATCGGTGCCCGCAAGTCGGCGGATTTGTGTGTGGGGCTAGCGGAACAGCTAGGGGCAGGCGTGTTGCTGTCGCTCGGAGCAAAAGGAACGATAGATGAAACCCATCCACTTGTGATCGGCGGATGGGGAGAGGGGGGCAGCGAAACAGCTTTACATGCTTTAGCGGAAGCTGATTTGTTGCTAATTTTGGGAGCCAGCTGGTTCCCTCGCGCTTTTTTGCCAAAGAAACTGTCCGTCATTCAAGTAGATCATCAGCCTGGATCGATACATGCACACCCCTACCTTCAGTCTGTCACGGCTGAATTGGACGATGTCCTGCCGATCTGGATGAGACGTTTGCAATCGCGCAGACAGGACGATGCGTGGCGGGAACAAATTAAGCGTTGGCATGGCGAGTTTGGCGAGGAGACAGAGCAAGCAGTTATTCAACAAGCGAGTGAACAAGTAAAGCCACAAACCTTGATGCATACGCTTGGGGGAGTGGTAAATGAAGATGCGATTATCGTCCTGGATACGGGTGAGCACACGATCTGGTTTAATCGTGCGTTCCGTGGGAAAAAACAGACCCCACTCTTTTCTGGAAAGTGGCGAACAATGGGATTCGGGTTGCCTGCCGCTGTGGCTGCAAAGCTAACCCATCCTGAGAAGCAGGTCGTCTGCATTGCCGGGGATGGGGGATTGCAAATGAATCTGGCGGAATTGATGACAGCGGCCCAGCTTCAGCTTCCGATTGTAATTCTCGTGGTGAACAATGGGACATTAGGATTGGAAGAGGTCAAAATGAGTCAGGCGGGCTTGATCCCTTTTGGAGTGAAATTGCATAATCCAGATTTTCAACAATTGGCGAAAGCTTGCGGGATCAGTGGCAAGGTAGTTAAAGAGGTACAAGCTCTGGAGACTGTATTGCGGGAGGCACTTGCTGCAGATCAGTTGACACTCGTTGACATTTGTTGCACATCTCCGACACTGACGGAGAGAAAAAAACAAATTTCCTTCCAAGCCCAAGCATGATTTGTTTATAATGAAAGAAAAGGCAAATGAAACTAGTGGGGGAAGAAAGAAACGGGCGAAGAGGAGGGCGTCCTGATGGCTGACAGACTTGGCGAAATCCGAGTAGCAGATCAGGTGATCGCAATCATTGCTGGCGTTGCTGTAGAAGAAGTGTTGGAAGTCACCGTCCGTTCAAGCGGAATTTATCAAGATTTGGCGAAAAAGCTGAATGGCGGCGCAAAAGGCATTACCGTATCCGTAATAGAAGACAGAGTCGCCATTGACATGCGTGTGTCCGTCCGTTATGGGGCGCAGATTCATCACGTCTGTCATGTCCTACAGGAAAAAGTAAAAGAAGCGGTGGAAACATTGACAGGTCTTTATGTGGAAGCCGTGAATGTACGGGTGGAAACAATCGAACTCCTTCGAAATGAGTAAGAAAAAAGGGATACTGGACTCATCCGGTATCCCTTATTTGTTTTTTACATGGCGTATGGCTGTTTTTGTAATTGCTCTTCTACCTTCTGGCGACTGACTTCCCGCGATATACTGAGCAAAAAGCCTGTGGCGAGCAGACATACGAGTAAGGAGGAACCACCATAACTGATAAACGGCAATGGTACACCTGTCAATGGAATCAAACCCGTTACTCCGCCAATGTTTAAGATCGCCTGAATGGCGAACATGCTGACCACACCGATTCCTGCGAGACTGGCAAAGGTATCTTTTACGCGCAGACAAATATGGATGCCACGCAGTAGGAAAAGCAAGAAAATCAAAAGGAACACAGAGGCACCGATAAAGCCAAGCTCTTCTGTCATGATCGAGAAAATAAAATCGGTATGCCTCTCGGGCAAATACAAATACTTTTGAATGCTTTTTCCAAAGCCTGTCCCAGTCAGGCCGCCATGTGCAATCGCAATCCAGGATTGAATAATGTTGTAGCCAGTGCCACTCATATCACTCCATGGATCGAGGTAGGAAGAAATCCGATTCAAGGCATGGGGCTTTGCTGTGATGTATACCAATAGTGCAACAGTCACAGCTGGTGCACCGAGACCGACCAGTTGACGGATTTTGGCCCCACCGCAGATCATGACAATCAAAGCGCACCCGAGCAGGATGGCAGCAGAACCGAGGTCAGGCTGGACGACAATCATCATAAAAAACATCCCCGTTACCATCAGTGGGGGCATCAATCCAGATTTCAGCTTTTCTATCCCGTTCCCTTTTTTGGAGATGATCGCTGCCAAGTACAGAATAAGACCAAGCTTGGCAAACTCCGCAGGCTGTATGGTTGCAGAACCGATTTCAAACCATGATCGAGCTCCGTTCACTTCCTTACCAATACCCGGAACAAGAACGAGGAGCAAAGAAAAGAAGCTGACGAGCGCAATCAATAAGAAGTTTCTCTTATAAAAGGAGAAGGGAATGTTCATGGCCACCAGCATCCCAACGACACCGAGCAGCAAGAAAACGGATTGACGCTTCACGAAATAAAGCTCATCTCCGCCACAGTAATCACAGCCGCCGCTTGTAAAGCTCGTCAACGCGAAAATGGAGCTGGAGCTGAGCACCATGGTTATCCCAAACCCAACAAGTAGGGCGGTCAAAAACAGGAGCAAGAAGTCAGGTACGCCCCTCGTCTTCATAAAAAATACCCCCCTCTACGTGAAACAGAGAGGGGATTCCTCTCTGCACACCATGCATTTCAATTTTTAATGTGAGGACAGCTTTTCACCCAGCATTTGCAGCTTCAACTTCGCTGTTTTTACAACGGAGTCTGGCATTGGGTAATCGTAATCCAGCCCGTGTGGGAAAAGGTGTTTGCCCATGTAAGGATCTTCGAGCTTCAGTACTGCGTGCGTATCCTCAAGCTTGCCTTGTGTCACGTTCGCTTCGATGCGCAGGTAGAAGACGTTGCCTTTATCTTGGATTTTATAATCGTATGTAGCATGCTTGTAATCCCAAGCGCCGCGATCAAAGCCGAGTTCGCTCATATAATGCTCCAGATCGGCGAAAAAGACTTCTTTCGTGCCAATACCCGTGTCCTTAATGACCATTCTTTTTCCTCCTAAAAATGGGTGAGATATTCACTCATTTAATCATAGTCTGTTTTTGGAAGAAGCGCAATATATCATACTCTTTCTTGCGAATGAAACGATAGATGAGCGGACAAACTACAATCGTTGATTAGCAAAAGGAGGAGAATGAAATGGCAAAGCTGGAAAATCGTACCCTTCGTGAAATTATGACAAAAGATGTCGCTACTGTGACGCTTAAGGATAATGTGTATGAAGTGGCTTGCAAAATGCGCGATTGGAATGTAGGGGTCATTCCGGTTGTGGATGAAAAAGAAGATGTGATCGGTGTCATTACAGACCGCGATATTGTGATTCGCGGTTTGGCTGAAAAGCATGAAGGATCGACTGCCACCGAGGTGGTCATGACCCGAGACATTATTCTCGGTCAGCCGGGAATGACGGTTGATGAAGCGGCAAGGGTTATGGCTCAGCATCAAATTCGTCGCCTGCCTGTTGTCGAGCATGGCAAGCTGGTTGGAATTGTGGCGTTGGCAGATATGGCTGTTCGTCAAGTCCATCACGATGAAGCGAGTGACGCTCTCCAACAAATTTCTGAGCCGGCGCCACATTAATAAGATAGAAATCAGCTGTCGGGAGGAATCCGGCAGCTTTTTTTCTTTCTGTCTGTACATTCACGCTGCGTCAAGGTTTATGATAAGGAAAGAATGAAACAGGGAGAGAGTTCCATGCAAATCAAAGACATGGCCCATCGCTTGCAAATAACTCCGCGTGCGATTCGATATTATGAAGAAAAAGGGCTAATCAAGCCATCAAAAGCAGATGCGTCCGGGTATCGCCAGTTCACGGAGGAAGATGTCTGGAGGCTGCAAACCATCATTACCCTGCGCGAGGTCGGGATGGCGGTAGAAGACATACGGGAGCTTCTGATTCAAATGAAGGATCAGGAAGGCACTCTTCTCCATTATTTAGAGCTGCAGCGTTCGTTTATGTATACAAGGTGGGTAGAAATGAGCAAGGTCATCCAAACGACAGAAGCAATGATTGAGCGGGTAAAGGGTAAGGAATCGATTGATCCAGCAGAGCTGTTTACATTGGCAGAGGCGAACAAGCGATTGAAGCAGACGCGGGATAACTGGGTGGATCGATGGAATTTTAATGAATGGGCGGACCGCTACGACGAATGGGTACATGGCGGGAATGGTCATGAATCGTACGAGAATGTACTGGATGAGGTGGTAGCAGCCGTTAAAGTCAAACCAGGAGAGTGCGGCTTGGATGCTGGAACGGGAACTGGAAACCTCGCTGGGCGTCTCGTGAAAAAAGGAGCCAAGATGAGCGGGTTCGACCAATCTCCGCAAATGCTGAAGCAATGCAGAGCAAAACACGCGGAGGTCGAGACGAAGCTGGGAACCTTTTTCGCCTTTCCGTTTTTAGAAAATCGGTTTGACTTTGTGGCTACGAGTTACGCCTTGCACCATTTGACGGATGATCAAAAGCAGCTTGCCTTGGCGGAATGTCGCCGCGTATTAAAACCAGGGGGACGGTTGGTCATTGCCGATTTGATGTTTGAGGATCAGATGCATAGACAAGCTCATCTTGAAGCCCTAGAGGAAGCAGGACATACGAGAGTGATAGCAGATATTCAGGACCGCTGTTATGCAGATCGCTCCCGATTGCTACAGGAGCTTGTTCATCTTGGTTTTACGAATGAAGTAAGACAGCTAGGTACCTATACGCATTTGATCTTGTCTACTTGTTCGTAATACATTCTTTCGAACACGAATTTCACTTTTGGGCTCTTCCAACTACTGACATGTGTCTAGCCTTTTGCATAGGCTGTAACGAGAAGGAAAGGAGGACTCCACCATGGGTCTGTTCGACGGTTTTTTTGATCGCGAAAACGAGGAATTTATATGGATTATTATTGTCGTGGTCGTCCTGTTGTTCTTGTTTAGTGCCGATCGTGATTAAAATCTGGACGTATAGACAAAACGACCTTGGGCGAAGGTCGTTTTTTTCGTTACCCAAAATGTACTTCTCTATCCAAAACATGCTCGCGCGGTGGCAGTTCCCGTGGCGAAGCGTTTTTTTCTCTCCTATTGACCTGCGCGGGCAAATCCACTACGCTGGAAAACAATGCAACATAGAAGAGGAGAAGGAAGTTTATGAGACGATTTGCTATGTATCTGCTCGTACTTACTCTTTTGCTAACGGCATGTGGAGCGTCCGGCCAACCAGAAGCTAACGGAGAGATGGATGCTTTGATCAAACGAGTGGTTGATGGCGATACATTCGAGCTGGATAGCGGAGAAAAAGTCCGTATGATTGGCGTAGATACCCCGGAGACAGTGAAACCCAACCATCCAGTCGAACCGTATGGGAAAGAAGCGAGCAATTACTCCAAAGAGCTTTTAACGGGCAAAAAGGTTAAGCTGAAGTTCGATGTCGAGCCCTATGACAAATACAAGCGTTTGCTTGCTTACGTATATTTGGAAGACGGCACCTTTGTCAATGAAAAGCTCGTTCGTGACGGCTACGCCCGAATCATGACAATCCCACCTAATGTAGCCCAAGCCGAGCTGTTCTTGGCAGCAGAGCGGGAGGCGCGGGAGCAGAATCGCGGATTGTGGGCTTTAGAAGGGAAGCAGGCAGAGGCTCCTAAGGAAAAAGCCAAGCCAAAAAAACAGTCCAATAATAATACCGTAGCAGATACTGCACCACCAGAAGGCAAGACGATCAAGGGCAATATCAATAGCAAGGGCGAGAAAATCTATCACGTTCCTGGCTCCGCTAGCTACGAGCAAACAAATGCGGAAACGTGGTTTGCAACGGAGGAAGAAGCGCAGCAAGCAGGTTTTCGAGCGCCAAAACGATAAGACATGTAAGGAACATGAGCCGCATTAATGGAAACGCAAGCCTCGTCTGCTTTGGCAGTCGGGGCTTTTTCCTTGTCGAAAAGAATTTTAGAAATGTTACAGAACGATGTTATATGATAAAAAAGGTCAAAAGTCCTATATAAAATGCCGTTATATAAGAGAAAGGGATTATAAAATTACTTGCATTTTCACAGAAAGAAGAAATCATTCGTAGAATTGCGATGGAGGAAACAACTATTATGAAGTTGACGGTAAGGAGAAAGCTTTTTTTAGGATTTTTGGCCGTGTTATTACTTTTAGTGGCAGTAGCAGGGATTGGTTTTTCTCAGATTTCTTCCATCGATTCCCGTTATGGGAGGATAATTGAAGACAGAATCCACAAGGAGATGTTGTCCAAGGACATTATTGCCAGTGTCAGTGAACGACAAAAATATGCACGAGGATATGTCATTGTAGGCGATGGCAGCTACCTGACAGGGTACTCAAAAGCCAATGACCGTTATAAAGAGCTCACAGCAGAATTATTCCGTTTGGGCATGACATCTGAAGGGCAAAAGCTCGTTACAGAGATGAACGAGCTACATACCCAACACGAGGAAATTATTGATCGGGTTGTCGCGTTAAAACAACAAAACAAGGTAGAAGAGTACACGCGCTTGGTCAGGGATGAATGTACGCCAGTCGGCGAATTGTTTATTCAAAAAGCCCAGGAATTTGTTGCTCTCGAACAGAAGCTATTGGAACAAGATATAGTGGAGCTGGAAAGCGGTATTCAATCTACGAAGCTCCTGGTTGTCTTGCTTAGCGCGCTGGCCCTTCTCACAGGAGTCGGTATCGCCTTCATGATTGGACGTGCCATTTCTCATCCCGTTTTACTGATCACGCAGGCCGCAGAACAAATTGCCGCAGGGAACTTGGCACAAGCAGATATTTCGATCAAGAATCGTGACGAAATCGGCGAACTCGCCCGCCATTTTACCCAAATGAAGCACAATTTGCAAGATTTATTAGAACGAGTCTCCTTCCATTCACAACAAGTGGCCGCATCCTCCGAGGAATTGATAGCCAGCTCCGAACTAACACATCAGACAGCAGAGCACGTATCCCAATCGATCCAAGGTATTGCAGCAGGTGCTGAGCAGCAAGTAAATGATGCAGAGAATGCCACGCAGCTTGCTGTGAGCATCTCGCAGGTTATGCAGCAAGTATCAACGAGCATGGAGCATGCGATCAGCTCATCCGTTGAAGCGAACAAAACAGCAACGGAAGGTAATGAAGTGGTAGCCAAATCAATCGAACAAATGAATGAGATTAATGAAAGAGTGAGCTCTTCTACCGAAGTGGTCAATATGCTCGGCGAAAAATCAAAAGAAGTTGGCTCAATCGTTTCGATTATTACGGAAATCGCGAGTCAAACGAATTTATTAGCGTTGAACGCAGCGATTGAAGCGGCGAGAGCGGGAGAACAGGGAAGAGGCTTTGCGGTCGTCGCAGATGAAGTTCGCAAATTAGCAGAGCAATCCGCGCAAGCCGCTTCGCAGATCGCTTCCATCATTGGGGATATTCAAAGAGATACGGAAACGGCGATCCACGTCATGAGTCAAGGGGACGTAGCTGTTCAAGAAGGAGTCATCATGATCAAACAAGCTGGGGTTGCCTTCCATAAAATTTTGGGGGTAGTAGACGAAGTCTCGAAAAGAACACAAGAAATGTCAGGACAAATCAATAAAGCCAATGACGGAACGGTTTCCGTTGTAGAATTCATAGAGGGAATTGCGCATGTTTCAAGAATGGCAGCGGAAAACACGCAAAGCGTAGTTGCTTCAGTACAAGAACAAACAGCTTCTATGGAACAGATTACAACCGCTTCTAGCACACTCGCCGAAATGGCAGAAGAGCTGCAGCATTCCATCCGGAAGTTTCAATTGTAATGCGAAAACAGGCGGGGGTGCCATGTGTTTAATCATATCAGAGATGTAAAGTATGCATTATCTGCATTGGAAGAGTCATCTGTTATTTCGATAACAGATGAAAAGGGAATTATCACCTACGTCAATCACAACTTTTGTCAACTATCCAAGTTTAATAGAGAGGAATTAATCGGAAAGAGCCATAACATTGTCGATTCCGGTTTCCACCCACGAAACTATTTTAAATCGCTATGGGATACCATCAGCCGAGGAAAAGTATGGAAAGGTGAGATGAAAAACCGGGCAAAGGACGGGACGGAATATTGGCTTAGCATGACATTAGTTCCGTTCATGAACGATAGTGGATTCCTTTATCAGTATGTAGCAATCGGGACGGACATCACAAAACGAAAGCTGATGGAAGAGTCTCTTGCAAAAACGATGAAGGACTTGCACGATATCAAAAATGCACTGGATGAATCTTCGATTGTAGCGATTACAGACGACAAAGGCGTCATTACCTATGTAAATGACAAGTTTTGTGAAATCTCCAGATACGAAGTGGATGAATTAGTTGGAAATACACATCGGGTCATTAACTCTCGCTATCATTCCAAGTCGTTTTTTAAATTGATGTGGGAAACGATCAAGCAAGGACGTGTCTGGAAGGGCGAAGTGAAGAATCGCGCCAAAGATGGCACTGAATACTGGATGAATACGACCATCGTGCCATTTCTAGACGACCGGGGGGTTCCGTATCAATATGTTTCAATCCGTACGGACATTACCGACCGGATTGAAGCAGAGGCAGCTTTGGCAGAAGCCTTGCAGAACGATTTTCGCAGGACGGTCCAAAACTTGCAAAACTGTGTGTTCAAGATCGTGACAGATCAGAGAGGGAACATCACGTATACCTTGTGTGAAGGGAAAATTGCCGAAGCGCTCGGGCTAACGTCTGAGAGGATGTTGAGAAAAACGTCATATGAAATCTTTCCTTATGAGGTAGCGGAGCAAATGGAAAGCAATTTTCGCAGAGCATTTGCTGGCGAGTCTGTCACCTTCGAGCTTCAACTATCCGGAAATGATTATTACATTACGTTGTCACCTATTGAGGAAAACGGAGAAATCATGGAAATGGTAGGCTCCATGATTGACATCACTGAACGAAAAAAGGCAGAAGAAACAATTCGCTACATGGCTCATTACGATTCCTTAACCAACCTGCCTAATCGTACGCTATTTCATGAAAAATTAGCAGAGGCGATGCTCAAAGCAAAACAAAAAGATGAGAAAATCGGTGTTATGTTCATCGATTTGGATCGATTTAAAAACATCAATGACACGCTTGGTCACTCCATTGGGGATGTCCTTTTACAAGCAGTAGCAAATCGTCTCATTTGTTGTTTGCGAAAAGAGGATTCTGTTTCTCGACTAGGTGGAGATGAGTTCGCCATTTTTCTCACAGGTGCCACGCACAAGGAGGCTGGTGAAATTGCGCAACGAATCATCACGAGCATGTCCGAATCGATTACGTTAGACCATATCGAAATCTTTATCACACCAAGCATCGGCATCAGCATGTATCCGGATGATGGAGACGATATTGAAGCGCTACTGAAGCATGCAGACGCTGCCATGTATTTGGCAAAAGAGCAAGGGAAAAATAATTATCAATTTTTCTCGGAGGAGCTGCATCAGGTTTTAGCGAAAAAACTACAGCTTGAAAGAGAGCTGCGAAAAGCTTTAGATGAGAAACAGTTTACGCTGCACTACCAACCGAAGATTCATTTGCAGACGGGCCAGATTATTGGTATGGAGGCGCTGATTCGGTGGGACCATCCAGACCTTGGTCTCATCCCGCCTATTCAATTTATTCCGATCGCAGAAGAAACAGGCTTAATTGTACCGCTTGGAGAATGGGTAATGCGAACGGCTTGCCAACAGACAAAAGCGTGGCAGGAAGCAGGCTTTACACAGCTGGCTGTTGCGGTCAATATATCCTTACGCCAATTTATGCAAAACAATCTCATTGAGATGATTACCTCGATCCTTGAAGAAACAGGGTTAGCTCCGCAATACTTGGAGCTGGAAATCACGGAAAGCATGGCGCTAAACGTAGACTATACGATTCGGATTTTGAATCGCTTGAAAGCTCTCGGGGTTAGCATCAGTATCGATGATTTCGGGACGGGCTACAGTTCATTGAGCTATCTGAGTCAATTCCCGATCGATCGGCTCAAAATCGACCAATCCTTTCTAAGGAATTTGAATCCACAGAATCAAGCGATTATTAAAACGATCATCCATATGGCACATAACATGAAAATTGCTGTTATTGCAGAGGGTGTAGAAACACATGAACACGTTGATTTTCTAAAGGAACAATTGTGTAATGAAGTCCAAGGGTACTTTTACAGTAAACCTCTGCCCACGAAAGAAATCGATTCCTTCTTGCAGGTAAATCGTTATGGTGAATCAGGCAGCATGGTTTAAGTGAGACCATCGAGATTAACAAAAGGAAAGCGGTGAAGGAGCTTGGATCACCAGATACATGGGACGTACGATAGTTTCCTCGTGATACTATCTTATTTAATCGCGGTTGCAGCTTCTTTTTCTGCTCTCAACCTGGCAGCCAGAGTGAGTAAAAGTAAAGGGAAGCATCAGCTACTCTGGTTGATGTTTGGTGCCACAACGATGGGGCTTGGAATATGGTCCATGCATTTTGTCGGAATGCTGGCACTTACCCTCCCCATAAAGGTTCTGTATGACATCGAGTATGTCATTCTATCCGTCATCCTTGCCATTTTCGTCTCAAGCATAGCCTTGTTTACCATCACGAAACGCAACTTACATGCGAGACAGCTAGGTATCGCGGGAATTCTTATGGCTGCTGGAATATCTGGGATGCACTACGTTGGAATGGCCGCGATGATGATCGAAATTACATACGATATAAGGATTGTCATTTTATCCATTATGATCGCAGCGACTGCTTCGGCAGCGGCACTATGGCTCTTGTTTTACTTTCGCCGTGATCAGTCGAAATACGCGTATTTATATAAATTGGGCAGCTCACTCATTATGGGGGCCGCAATCGCGGGTATGCATTATACCGGGATGGCTGCAGCGCATTTCTACGGAACGGAACAGCGGATAAAACAAGTGGGGACGCAGATTGAGCCGGAGAGCTTGGCCTATATCATCGTCTTGGCCACATTTTTACTGATCGGCATTACATTGTTCGGCTTGTTTATTAACAAACGACTCTCGCAAAAGGATACGGTCATTCAAGAAAGTGAAAGCTGGTATCGTTCCCTTTATAAAAATAATGAGTACGGCATTATTTCCTTAGATACAGGTGGATGTATTATCAAAATGAACCCAGCTGTCACGAAGATTGGCGGACTGCGGGAGGAAGAATTCATCAACCAGCATGTATCGAAAATTCGCATGCATATTGTTGAGGAGCAAAGGGAACTCACAAAAGATTCTTTCGCCCAGTCTTTTGCTCCCAATCGAAATAATTTTGAGACGACCATCTTTCATCCGAACGGAAATCGCGTTGAGCTGAGTGTACTCAATGTCCCGGTTGAGATTGAGGGAGAAGTGGTGGGGAATCACATCATTGTGAAGGATATTACCGAAGAGAATCGCGTGAAAGAAAAAATCAGGTATTTGGCCTATCACGATGAGCTGACCGACTTACCGAACCGAAGAAAGTTTAATCAAGTTCTCCATCAATCCATTGAAAAAAGCAGCCAAGATTCATCGAGCTTTGCCGTCATGGTTATCGACATCGATCGTTTCAAAATGATCAATGATTCCTTGGGTCACTCCTACGGCGATATCTTTTTGCAGGGGGTCAGCGACAGAATTTCAAAGAGTGCCAAAGGGTACCACGCAACAATTGCCCGGATGGGTGGAGATGAATTTACCATCCTCTGCGAAACAGGAGCGGATGGCAGGGAAGCAGCGAGTTTAGCCGATAAGATCATTGAAGCATTGAAACAGCCATTCACGCTAAAAGACAGTGAATTTTACATATCCGCAAGTATTGGAACGGCGATATTCCCAGATCACGGCACGGATGCTGTCGCACTGCTCAAAAAAGCGGATACAGCCATGTACGAGGTAAAAAAACAGGGGAAAAATGGTCATCTGTTCTACACGACAGATTTTGACGCCCAATTGCTGGAAAATATTGAAATAGAACGTGATCTCAGAAAAGCAATTGAACGAAAAGAGCTGGTGGTGTACTACCAACCTCAATTTCATTCGGAAAGTAATCGCATGATCGGAGTGGAGGCGCTGGTCAGGTGGAATCATCCAACCAAGGGGATGCTTTCACCAGGAGTGTTTATCCCTATTGCTGAAGAGACAGGATTGATTTATGAGATGGGTACATGGGTGCTTCGGGAAGCGTGCAGGCAAATGAAGCAGTGGCATGATAAAGGGGGGCCGTTGATACCCGTCTCTGTCAATTTGTCCTCCCATCAATTCCACCAACGGAACCTGGTCCAGTACATCAAAAATATTCTCGAGGAAACCAAGCTTGCCCCGCACTTTTTGGAATTGGAAATCACGGAGAGCATGATGATGGACCCGGCAGTATCGATCAGCATCCTTCATGAGTTAAACAAAATCGGAACGAGAATCAGCTTGGATGATTTTGGAACCGGTTACAGCTCATTGAGCTATTTGAAAAAGTTCCCGATCCACAAGCTAAAGATTGACCGTTCCTTCATAACAGACCTGTCTCGAAATGAAAACGATAAAGCCATTGTGGCCACTATCATTTCGATGGCGAAGCATCTGAAATTGGATGTAATTGCAGAAGGCATTGAAACGAAGGATCAGTTGGATATTTTGACAGAAAATCATTGCAAGGAAATTCAAGGGTACTATTACAGTCGCCCATTATCTGCGAATGAGGTGGAGCAATCGTTTTTTGTTCCGATAAGAACGCATTTCAGCCAAGAAGCGTAAGCAAAACTCCCTGTCTTGTATCGATGGGGAGTTTTTTTACAGATACACAGTAGGAAATGTAAAATCGGGTATTGCATACCCTACAGGGGTATTGTAAAATAAAATCAAATTAAGCTTCCCAAAAACAAAGGAGGATGTAAAATGAATGTCACTTTGAACGTACAGGGAATGTCCTGCAATCACTGCGTCATTTCCATAGAAGGTGCTCTTCAAAAACTAGACGGGGTTAGCAAAGCAACGGTAAGCCTTGCTGACAATCAGGTAAGCGTGACTTTTGATGAATCCGTTGTTTCGCTGGACAATGTGAAAGAGACGATTGAAGATCAAGGATACGATGTCGTTTAAGCAAAAGTTGCGGGAAGGGCTGTGATTGTAGAATGGCAGCCTTTCTTACACCTGTTGATTGACAGAATATTACGAATTCAATCACTCTAGGAGGAATGCCTTTTGAAGCGTGTACAGTTTGCCGTAAGTCCAGAAATTCGTGTCGGCGGTTCTGTGCTTACTCCGGCAGAAATGGTAGTGATCGGTCAAATCGTTGGCGAGGATGCACAAATTGAACTGTCGATCTTTCAGCAGCTGATTATCGAGATGAATGAAGAGAAGGCTGAGGATGCCAAAAAAGCGCTGCGTGAGAAAGGCTTACGCGTGTACGAAACGGGTTCTGTTGTGAAGAATTTGTCTGTCTGTTCTTTTTGCAAAGGAGCAGAGATAGAAGGGCTTGAGGCAGCGAGAAATTTGAATGATACGATAGCAGGGATGGCTGTTCCTTTTACGATGAGAGTCGGTTATACGGGCTGCCCAAATGCCTGTGGAGAGCCGTTGGTAAAAGATATCGGGATCGTCAAGCGAAAAGAAACCTTTGAAATCTACGTCGGAGGCCAATCGAAAACAATGGAGGCCAGAACAGCCGAGCTCCTGGTCGAGCAGGTGAAGGAAGAACAATTATCTTCCATCGTCCAAAGCATCATTTCACTGTATCAGACGCAAGGGAAAAAGAGAGAGAAGTTTTTCAAGTTTGTCGACCGATATGGATTGGAAAATGTCCGAAAAGAATTGGGGCTATCTTCCTGACGGGTGTTTGCGAGAAAGAGTTGAGGAGGAATCTCATTGTCAAGTGCAGAATTGAACATTGTACAGTCTTGTCATACGTCTGATCGAAACAGTCACCACTCGGAAAAAACCAAGCAAAACTTGCAGGCGCGTCTTAATCGGATTGAAGGACAGATTCGCGGGATTAAAGGCATGGTGGAGAAGGATGCTTATTGTGATGATGTCTTGAATCAAATAGCTGCGGTACAATCCGCCTTAAATTCAGTAGGACGTATCCTTTTGGAAGGACATATGAAATCCTGTGTGATAGAACGCATCCAAGAAGGGGACAAAACAGTCATTGACGAGCTGTTAACCACGATGAATAAGCTGATGAAATAAAAGCTTCAGAAATGAAGCTTTTTTATAATGGCGAAAATAAGAAAAAGTGTGAGCCCTCTCGACAGTATCCAGAGGGTTTTCGCGTTCGTTTTGTCCTATTTAGTTGGCGTAGGACATACTTTACAAGGAGGGGAATATACTCGGGGGTGGTATCTTGAGCGCGGTGTATCAGATCCTGATCTACGTCGGTTTCGCTTACGTTTGTTTCACATGGTTTATCTGGCGACGAAAGCAGAGTATCGATCATATGCAAGGCATGATGGGTACGATGTCTGTCAGTATGACGATTGGCTTGATCGGAGGGTTGATCTTCGGCGATGTTTACAGGGGAGACCTTTATGTATCCACCATGTGGGGAATGCTGGCAGGTGGACTGTCTGGTTTTCTGCTAGGAGTTCCTCTGTCGATCCTGAGTATGGTAGAAGGAATCTTATCGGGTGTCATGGGCGGGATGATGGGTGCCATGCTGGGAGAGATGGTACCCAGTGAAAAGGTAGAGCATCTCCTGTTTGTTTTCGTCATGCTCTTCACCGTATGTATACTGCTCGTAGCCAAGCTGATTGATTTTCATAAAAAAGAAACGAAGTGGTCCTCCTTTTTTCATCATCCAAGTACTCCAGCTATATTGCTCCTCGCTGTCTTTTTCTGGTATCAATCCTTACCGTTTCCATCCTCGGCTCTTTTTGCTGGTGATCGCACGACAGAAATCAACCTCACAGCCGTCGACTTTTCCTATAAACCGAACCAATTTACCGTTAAAAAAGATACGGAGATCAAAGTCGTTTTTCAAAATGATGGCAATGTAGAGCACGATATTCAGGTTGTCTCGTATGGGAAAATTGTAACGATTTCAGAATCAAGCAGCGAACATCGTCATGGAGGAATGGCTAAGGACGTTGTACATTTGCACGCCAAACCGGGAGAGTCTGTTGAAACAGTGTGGAAGGCATTGGAGGAAGGAACCTACGAATTTTATTGTAGTATCCCGGGACACAAAGAAAGCGGTATGATTGGGCGTTTGCAAGTGACGGGTTGAAGCAAAGGGGGAGGAAAATGCCTTTCTTATGCGAGCGTTTTTCTTTTTGGGGTAGCAATCACGCCTACTGGGTGGGCTGCATAGTGTAGTCATGAAGGAACAGACATTACAAGTTGGAGGAGGATATTGGCATTGCATTCGCAAACACGCGACTACTTTCCGTACGTTGGTCCCTTCGATCCTTGTCCGCCAATTCGGGTGAAGACGTACCAGGTCCCCCCTCAGCTGTTCATGACATTTCAGCCGGAGAACTTACCACAATATAGCCCGATGGAAGCATTGAAATTAGGTACGTTATGGCCGGCACTTTTTAGCCCCTATGATCCCAGACTGAGTCACTTGGGGAGGGGGCACTCATGACAGCTGAAAATAGATTCGGCGACGACCAATATTACGCATTGCTTGAACAGCTACAAGCGATCGATTTTGTACTAGTAGAGCTCAATCTTTATTTAGATACGCATCCAACCGATCAGAATGCGCTCCAGCAGTTCAATGATTTAACGGAGCAACGCTGGGTTTTGGCAAATGAATATGAGAAATTGTACGGGCCTCTGCAAAATCTTGGCCGTAGTTATTCAGGCTATCCGTGGCAGTGGAATGATGATCCATGGCCTTGGCAAGTTTAGAAGAGAGGGATAACGAAACCGATGTGGATCTATGAAAAAAAACTGCAGTATCCGGTTCGTGTCAGTAAGTGCGATGTGAGAATGGCAAAATATTTGATTGAACAATACGGAGGGGCGGATGGAGAGCTGGCAGCCGCTCTGCGCTATATGAATCAGCGGTATACGATCCCGAATAAAGTGGTCGGATTATTAACGGATATCGCTACCGAAGAGTTTGCGCATCTCGAAATGATTGCCACGATGGTCTATAAGCTGACCAAAGACGCGACTGTGGAAGAGCTGAAGGAAGCGGGACTGGGTGAGCATTACGCCAACCATGATCGGGCGCTCTTTTACAACAATGCCAGTGGTGTGCCGTGGACGGCGGCCTATATCGCTGCCAAGGGCGATCCCATAGCCGACCTTTACGAGGATATTGCAGCGGAAGAAAAAGCCCGCGCGACGTATCAATGGCTAATTGACATGACCGATGATGTTGATTTGCAGGACAGCTTGAAGTTTTTGCGGGAGCGGGAAGTCGTTCACTCTATGCGTTTCCGCGAGGCTGTAGAGATTTTGAAGGAAGAGCAGAATGCGAAGAAGATATTTTGAGGGTGAAAAAAGAGAGCTGGTGGGCTCTCTTTTTTCTAATTTAGTCTATCGCATAGCTGGCGAAGGTTATTGAAGTTGTTAATCTTCGCTAAAATCGTATGGGATCACTATAATGGATTTCTGCCCCCATTTATGAACAAAAATAACCTCGCACTCTAACATTTCTGCAACTTCTCGTAACGGGACCACAAGAATCGTATTATTGTGCAGCTTTGCTTTTGCCGATGCAGTAACTGGGTAATTATTCATTATGAATCGATTACTTCCTGCTGGAATCGTAATCCAAATTGCGCTTCCCGGGTATGTCTCTTTTGTGATTGTTGCGGACTGAGTTGAATCGTCCCATTGAAGAGTAGCACCAAAAGCATCCGCTAAGTCGCGAAGAGGCACATATGTGACATCATTTTCAACCAAGATTAGATCATTAAGCTTTTTATTATTAACTGTCACACTCAGGGCTGTCTACTCATCTATAAAGAAGATCATTCGGAATGACGACGATGGTTTTCTGACCCCCTTTTTGTTCAAAAACAACATAGTAATCCAGCATTTCTACAATATCTCGTAAAGGTACAACCAGGGTAGTGTTATTGTACAGCTTCGCTTTTCCCGACACAGTAGATTCGCGACCTTGATCAATAAAGCGATCACTGCCAACAGGTATGACTATTTGTCTATCGTATTCCATGAAGGTGTCTCTCAGGATGAGCGTTGCCGTTTGGGTAGGATCATTCCACTGGATCGTAGCACCAAGAACGTCGGCTAACTCGCGAAGGGAAACATAAGTGACATCATTTTCAACAAAGGTTTGTTGCACAAGCTTTTTATTATTTACGGTCACATTCACTGCTGAGTCGTCTTTATAAGGAGCAGAGTTATCGCGGAGAATCAAAATACTAATTTTTCTGATGTCATTTATGTCTTTAAACCTAGAATCAATAAAATCTAAGGGCAGTTCAAATTTTGCTTCTACAAAATGTCCCGGCTCTAGCTTCAACGATGAATTGATAACAGTGTGGCTAGTTTCGGGGTAGAAGTGGTCCATTCCGTTTTTGCCCGCAAATGAGAGACCTGCGTAGCTAAAATTTGTAGCGGTTGCTTCACCTAGATTAAGTAATAGGGCATAAATAAAAAACGTGTTGTTGTCCTCTGATCTTCCATAAATCATTGAATCTACAATGACATTTGCCTTGAGTTCTGCCCCTTCAGACTCTGGAACTGAAGCAAAGAAAATAAAAAAGATTGCAAGAAAGCACGCTAAAAGTCTAACCATTTTCCCCATTTCAAATCACCCCAAGATTGAAAATATCATGATAGAAAAGCCTTCAGGAAAGAAGGCTTTTCCCTCACACATCCATAATAATCGGCAGGATCATGGGTCTGCGCTTTGTTTTGGCATACACGAATTTCCCAATCGATTCCCGCATTCCTTGCTTCAGGCGGTTCCACTGACTCACATTCGCTTCCTGCAAATTGGTGATCACCTCGGATGCAAGGCGAGTCGCTTCTTCCAACAGGCCCTCTGATTCCGGGGCATGAATGAATCCGCGAGAAATAAGGTCAGGACCCGACAAAATTTTGCCGTCAGTTTTACTGCGCGTCACAACGATTACGAGAATGCCATCTTCCGAAAGATGTTTGCGATCCCGTAATATTCCATTCCCTACATCTCCGATTCCTAAACCATCCACCAAGGTATTGCCAGCAGGGATTTTTCTTTCCTGCACAGCCACACCATCCTGAATATCCACGACATCCCCATTATTTATTATGAAAATGGACTCGAAATCAACGCCGACGGATTCAGCCAACTGACGATGTTGATGGAGCATCCGATACTCGCCGTGAATGGGGATGAAGTATTGTGGCTTCATGAGAGTGAGCATGAGCTTCAACTCTTCCTGGAAGCCATGACCGGATACATGCATGCCAGTTCCAGAGCCATATATAACGTTGGCTCCCATAATAAACAAGTTGTCGACGATGCGCGCTACATTTCGTTCGTTCCCTGGAATGGGGGAAGAAGAGAGGATGACGGTATCGCCACGTTCTACTTTTACGTGCCGATACCCGGAGGTCGACAACCGTGATAAAGCAGCCATGGGTTCGCCTTGACTTCCAGTGCATAGAATAGCGACACGGGCCGGATCGAGCTCGCCCACTTCTTCTATTTCCACCAGCATGCCTTCTGGTATATGCAAATAGCCTTGTTCCGAAGCGATTTTGACCACATTGACCATGCTTCGACCCAATAATGCCAGCTTTCGATTCGTCGCTTCTACGGCATCAATGACTTGTTGAAGCCGGTATACATTGGAGGCAAACGTCGAGACAAATATTTTCTGCTGTGCCTTACTGAAGGCTTCTAACAGACGATCGCCCACGTGTTTTTCTGATGGAGTAAAGCCTGGGCGCTCCGCATTGGTACTCTCCGACAACAAGGCCAATACACCTTTCTGCCCGATTTCAGCCATTCTGTGCAAATCGGGGGATTGCTTATGCACTGGAGTTAAATCAAATTTAAAATCGCCCGTATGCACAATAGCGCCTGCTTTTGTTTCAAATACAACACCCAAGCAATCTGGAATGCTATGGTTCGTCTGAAAAAAGCTGATTGTGAGCGAGCCAAATGAAATGGTAGAGTCACGATCGATGGAGATGAGGGTGGACTGACGAAGCAAATTATGCTCCTTCAGCTTTAATTCGATAAGACCTAACGTTAAGCGGGTACCGTAAACAGGGACGTTTAATTGTCGCAAAAAATATGGGATACCCCCGATGTGATCCTCATGCCCATGCGTGACGATCAAGGCACGTACTTTTTCTTGATTTTCTAGCAGATAACTAATGTCCGGTATGATCAGATCAATTCCTAAATAACTCTCATCCGGAAACTTCGAGCCACAATCGATGAGGACAATTTCATCCCCATATTGAATGCCATACATGTTTTTGCCGATTTCATATACTCCTCCTAAAGCAAAAATAGAAAGAGTTTCATTCCATGCATTCATACGCAGTAATGACCTCCCTAAAGGATCTTGTGGTTACTTTTACCTATTGGAATGCTGAGTATGTATCGATAACAGGTGAGATCAAGAGGTAAAAATGGATGAATGAAGCAATCAGGAGTCGGGCACACTGGGGTAAGACTCATTTTGGAAGGGAGCAGCTCCGGTGAAAACCAAACGATTTCTTTTCCGCTTGTTTTTATTGATTGCCATTGCGGCTGGTGTGGAATGGTTTGTGTACGCGAACCAACAAGCGCAAACCGAAGCGGTAGCAAACGAGTCGCACGCTCATCATGCAGCGCCGACACTCGCTGTGACGCATACCCTTGTAAAAGATGATTTGCAACTCAAATTGGCTGTAACGAACTTTTCTTTTTCCCTCGAAAACATGGGGAAAGAAAACAAGCACGGGGAAGGCCATGTTCATTTGTACCTCGATGGCAAAAAAATCGCCAAAGTATTTGAGCCTAGCTATGTCATGAAGGATATCCCTGCTGGGAAGCATGAGGTCAAGGTAGAATTGGCACATAATAACCACGAGTCGTATGGTGTAGCAGAGAGCTTTTCCATTGAGGTAAAGCCCTGATAAGCAAGGGTAACTGTTGGGAAAAGGAAAAAAGCCGACTTCGATGCGCCTTGTGGCTTTCGAACTGTCGGCTTTTTTCGTGAATAGACTAGCGCATGAGCACGCTGACTTTTGCTTGCTGGTCTGGCAGGGCAATTACCAAGGTCGGGTAGCTGATGACTTGGATTTTCATCGAACCTGGAGCTGGTGCTTGTACCCGAACGTGTACGGCGAAGTCATGAGGGCCAGTCCGCTTGACTTGGTCCGCCACTAAACGATATCCTCCTGTAGGGCGCTGTCCTGCACCCACGACTACATAGGATTTTCCATTGGCACGAACAATAGTGTGTCCGCCATTTTTTCGAACTGTCTTCAAAGCTTCCTGAACAGCCGGTGGATAGGGAGCAGCAACGGCCTCATAACCAGCTTTGACTTGTACAGCCTCTTTCGCCACAGGCTCAGATACGATAGGATGTTGAGGTGACAAGACTTGTGTACCGGTTACTGCCAAGGTTGCGGTTAAGAGTAAGCTAGGAAATACTTGCAACATCAAGATCCCTCCAATTGATAAAAGTAATGAATCGATCATCATATAGACTGAGGTGACAGGCGTGCGTGTGAAGGATTCGCTGGAATACCTGTCCGAATCAACGCGACAAGCGATTCTACATGAACAAACCAAACGATATCAGATTGCCGAAGAGCAAGATTTAACAGCGAGATTATTGGACCCCGTTTTTATTGGCAAAGCATGGGAACAGGCAGATGAACTGGAACGAACCGTTATCCGGCTTTTCGTAACCAAAGCGACGAGAGGCTTTTTTAGCAAACGAACGTGGGAACGCGAAACGGCAAAAGAGCACAGGCATCTGTCAGTCGGCTTGACGAAATTGCGACGGCTTGGACTGATCTTGACTGTACGGAAAATGTGGAGTGAAATCGGCTATTTGATGCCACAAGAGGTTCGGGAACAGTTGACGAATCAAATGCTGCCGGAAGCCTCTCAGGCTTTCGTTTCTCTTTCAAAAACGCTCCCTTATTATATATCAGCAGGCAGAGGGATACAGCTGGATCTTTTTGGGCTTTTGTTGTTTGTTCGAGACAACCACATTCCCATTACGCAAAAAGGAAGCATTCATCGCAGGATGTCGCAAAAAATGCTGCCGCTACTCTCGTTTACAGACGAGCATGTAAAAGGAATCGTGATTCCGCCGCTCGATCAGGAACAAAGAGAGGGCTTATCCTTGACGGTTGTTCTGGATATTGCGCTTAGACTTGGCTTGGTGTATAGGGAGGAGCGAGAACTCGTACTCGATCTCCATCGAACGAAGCAATGGCTGCATCAACCGCCGCTCGTACGTTGGGAAGAGTTGTATCAACTCGTCATGGAACAATTTTTGCCGCACGGTGACTGGTGGGAATTTTTCATTCAATTGATGAAACAGGTTCCTGTCGAGCAGTGGTGTTCCATTCATGAACAATTACGCATGCTAAAAGAAGTAGGATTTCCTTTGCCAGACAATGCAGAGGAGCTGATTGTGGAGCAATGGTTGCATATACTGTTAGGCATGGGATGGATTCAGCTCGGAATGGACGAGGAGCGCGGGATTTTTTGGCGTTGGAGCAGCTTGCCGCGATTATCGTCGGAGGAAGGCTGGTTTGTGGACCCCACAGGTGCCATTACAATCCCTCCGCTTGTCCCGTTGCTGGATGTATGGGAGATCAGTCAATTTTGCCAGCTCCAATTTGATGGGCAATTGATTCGGGGTGAATTGCAAGCAAGGCTGTTGCAAGCGTATTTGGCTCAAGGAGGGACGGAGGAGCAAGTCATTGAAAAGCTCCGGGCCTCCTGTGTTCATCCGTTGCCTGAGAGCTTGGTTGAGGTTGTAAGCCAATGGGCGAGAACAGCGAGGCAGATTCAAATGGAGCCGTACTTCCTCGTGCGGACAGCACATGCCGGATTTCTGGAGGAATGGCGCGAAATACCTGACTTTCGTCCATTTCTTACCCAAATAGTCACGCCAACTACTTTTTTGATTCCGTTCTCGCAGGAAAAAGAATTAATCCGTTTACTACGACAGTTCGGTTATGAGCCGCAAGTGCTATCACATATTGCTAGTGCAAGTAAAGAGCTCCAGCCACTCCCAAACAGTCACACGGGGAATAAGGGCTTGCTACTCATCGAACGGCCTTGGGACGGTTATGCTATAGAAAACACGTTCCCTGAGCAAAATGAGCAAATCGCAGCTCTTCCCAAAATGTGGACGAAGCATTTTCAATCGTACCATCCACAATCCATGCGGGATTTGTTTAAGCGCGCAATCGAACTGAAGCTGGAAGTCGAGATTCAGCAAGGTGGAAAAGATAAGCTGCGTGGGCTACCGACAGAAGTACGCCTGGAAATGGGGTACTGGATGGTTACGATTGCTGGACAGGGAGGCAAACAGTGTTACCGTCTCGATAGCATCGAGCGAGTGCGCATTGTAGTGCCCGAATATCTGTACTAAGGGTGTGCATCGTGATACAATCAGGAATGACGTAAAGTTTCAAGCTTTGCGGCGAAAGGAGGTCTCGCTTTATGGAAACATTGGAAGCAGTGGATATGACGCAGTTGATCATGGGTTCTCATGAGCTGTCCACAATGATTAACCAATCGCGCGAGGTCTCGGAGTATCTGGAGGCCAAACGCCAAATGGAAGCAGATGAGGAAGTGCAACGTCTGCTCGTCGTGTTCGAGGCTAAGAAGGAACAGTACGAAGATGTGCAACGGTTCGGGAAGTATCACCCGGATTACAATCATATATCCAAAGAAGTACGGGAACTGAAGCGCAACATTGAACTGAGGGATTCCGTACAGGCGTTCAAGCGAGCAGAGGATGCTCTGGATGAGCTCTTGTATCAGGTGAGTAGAACCATTGCTCATTCCGTCTCGGAAACGATCAAGGTTCCAAGCAACAATCCATTTTTAGAGGCGCAGGGCAGCGGTTGCGGAACAGGCGGAAGCTGTGGATGTAGCGTGAAAAAGCCATCGTAATTTACGCTGTTCCCGATTCATTTTGGCGTAGCAGAAAGCAGTCTTCACAAAGATTGCCGCAGCAAAACTGTTTTTCGTCAGGTACGCGAAAGCGGAAGCGATATACATGCTGCACGTCATCAGAACGCACGTAAATGCATTCTGGCTGTAATTTGGTATCAGTGGTCAGGCGCTCTCCTGTTTCCATGAGCTGGTTTGTAAGCAGAGGAGCAGGGAGCGTACTGCATACATAGAAAAAGAGCTGGCCCGCATAGGTTTGCCAACTGCTATGGGTCACGATTTTTTCGCGGTGAAGCGCTTCCTCGAATTGTTGATAAAACGTAGCCAGCATAGACCACGATTCCTTTCTGTATAAGCTTTCACCAGTAAGTATACCACGATTAGGAAGGAGACCGACGGCAAAACATGAGAGAGCGACGTCTGGGGGTCGCCGTGTGGGTGAAAAACACGCGTGCCGCCAAAAATTTACGCAAATTTGGCACCATTCATTACATCTCCAAGCGATTAAATTACGTTTCGATGTATGTGGATGCCAATTTGTTGGACGAAACGATTCGCATTATGGAGAAGCTGCACTTTGTAACGAAAATTGAACGTTCCCATCGCCATGAGATCCCGGTAGAGTACAACAATGCCAGACCGGATAAGGCAAAGGAATACGATTATAAACAAGAAAAGAACCAGGTAATGGCACTAGCAGAGACCTTACAGACAGAAGAAAGCAGTCAAGCAACCGTTGGTTCGACATAGTTGTTCATAAGCTGCCATTTTTCGGCAGCTTTTTTGCTTTTGTTAAACTGGCGTACATGGTATGCTAAAGTGGAAGAAAACGAGAAGCCACGCGTATGAATGCGTTTTCAAAAGATAGAGTAGCGAAAGAAAGGTGAGCATACATGATTCATCTGGATATTAACTGCGATATGGCAGAGGGCTTCAGCAGAGGTCGACAATCAGAGGATTTGGGGATTATGAAATGGATCACCTCCGTTAATATTGCTTGCGGATTGCATGCAGGGGATCCCC
Organism: Brevibacillus sp. RS1.1; assembly: GCF_013284365.1. Classification (NCBI taxonomy): domain Bacteria; kingdom Bacillati; phylum Bacillota; class Bacilli; order Caryophanales; family Paenibacillaceae; genus Brevibacillus; species Brevibacillus sp. RS1.1. Next base: position 684,154 of record NZ_JABSVA010000003.1, on the reverse strand, counting down.
ATATTATTTGCAGAACAATCGAAGCTGCACTCAAGCATGATGTGAAAATCGGGGCACATCCCGGCTATGCAGATATTCAAGGCTTCGGACGTCGTTCGATGAACTTGTCTGTCAATGAAGTGTATGAGCTGGTGTTGTATCAAATTGCAGCCTTGGCAGGCACTACAAAAGCACTCGGCGGAGAGCTTCACCATGTGAAATTGCATGGCGCGCTATATAACGAAGCGGCCGAACGGCCAGAGCTCGCCGAAGCGGTTGTCCAAGCCATTGCGGATATTGATGAAGATCTGATCCTCTATGCACTCTCAGGCAGTAAGCTTGTAGAGGCTGGCTTGGAACACGGGCTTCAGGTGGCAGAGGAAGTATTTGCAGAGCGGGCTTATTTGCCGAATGGTCGATTGGCCCCGCGTGATCTGGAAGGAAGCGTGCTGATCAGCAAGGAAGAACGCATGGAGCAGACACGTCAGCTCGTTTTAAAACAAAGAGTAATGACGGTCAATGGCGAGCACATTGACTTGGCGGCCGATACCCTTTGTGTCCATCACGAGAGCCATGACGTCCTGCAATTCCTCGGCGAAGTACATAAGTGGGCAAAACAAAACGATGTGAAGATTGAACCAATCACAGCTCGATAGGTAAAAAGCCATCCAGCAATGCCATCCCATTATCGGGAAATGGACGTTGCTGAATGGCTTTTTTCATTTTTTCGTTCTTTGATTGTGCCATTATCGATCAGGAAAATGACATCAGCGAGCTTCTCGGCTTCTTCACGATCATGGGTGACCAGCAGAAAAGGGATGTTCCACATGGCGTGAAGGCGAAGCAACTCATCCTGGCATTGTTTACGCGTATCCGCGTCCAGCGCCGATAACGGCTCATCAAGGAGCAGAATGTCTGGTTCAGTCGCAAGTGCACGTACGAGTGCCACCCGTTGTTTTTGTCCCCCGGATAACTGGTGAGGATATTTTTGCATCAGATGATCGATTCCCACTGAGGACAACAATGGAGCCAAATTCAGTTCATGCCCCTTTTTTAAGCCGTATCGAACATTTTGCTCGACGGTCATGTGAGGGAACAGTGCATAATCTTGAAATAAATACCCGATGCTGCGTTTTTGTACAGGAAGCGGCTTCTGTCCTTCGCGATAAAAGATGTTCTCGTTTAATTGGATCTCGCCAGTATCGGGATGAACCAGACCTGCAATACTGTTCAATATCGTTGTTTTGCCAGAGCCGGATGGTCCAAACAGCACAGCAATTTCCTTTTGCACCGTAAAGGACACATCCAAAATAAAATCAGGCAAACGCTTCTGTATATCGAGAAAGAGCAATTCCCATTCACCTGCCTTACTTTTGATTGGCGTACCTGCGCACATTGCGACGACTCCACCAATTCAGCCAGAGAGTCGTACCCATCCCCAAGGAAACAATAATGACGACCCAAAACAATGCCTTATCCATTTGACCAGCCTCAACAGCAAAATAAATGGCGACGGGAATCGTATCGGTTTTTCCAGGGATGTAGCCTGCGAGCATCAGCGTAGCACCAAACTCCCCTAAGCCACGGGCAAAAGAAAGAACAAACCCAGCCAACAGGCCAGGCCAAGCCAAGGGAAAGGTAACGGTCCAGAATAAGCGCCATTCCGAAGCTCCCATCGTGCGTGCCGCATTCTCCAAACGACGATCCACTCCTGTGAAGGCAGCGACTGCACTTTGATACATCAGCGGAAAGGAAACGACAATCGAGGCAATAACGGCTCCTGTCAGCGTAAAGACGACGGTAATATTGAACCAATCATGCAGAACCTGACCGAGAAAACCGTTTTTCCCAAAAAGCAGCAACAGACCGAAGCCAACAACAGTGGGGGGGAGAACAAGCGGAAGCAAAAAGAAGGACTCCAGCACATTCTTCCCCCAAAAATCCTTTTGTGTCATCCACCTTGCAGAAACCATCCCGAGGATAAAAACAAAGGAGGTGGAGAGCGCAGCTACTTTAAGGGAGAGCATCAATGGAGTAAGATTGGTTTCAATCACGCTTGCCACCTCCCATTCCATTCCGTTGGTTTATTGAAACCCGTACTTCTGTAAGATCGCTTTTCCTTTGTCGCTTGTCAAGTAGGCTAGAAAAGCTTTTGCTGCATCTTGGTTCTTCGATGCGCTGACGACCGCACCTGGATAAACGATCGGCTTGTGCCATTCAGGCTTGGCTGTCGCCAATATCTTAACATCTTTCGAAGCGGCAGCATCACTGGAATAGACAATACCGACATCGGCGTTACCGGATTCTACGAAGGTCAAAACTTGGCGAACATCGCTGCCAAATACCATTTGTGCGGAAAGAGAATCCCACATTTTCAGTGTATCTAATGTTTCTTTCGCATATCGCCCAGCGGGGACTGTCTCAGGCTCGCCGACGGCAATATGCTTGATCGCTGCGTTGTTCAGTTCTTCAAAAGAAGAGATAGCGACAGCACTTTTGTTACCTGCAATGAGCACAAGCGAGTTTTTCGTGAAGTCTTGGCGTGTGTCTTTGGCGATCAGTTGCTGTTCCTCTAGACCGTCCATGTCTTTTTTACTAGCAGACAAAAATACGTCAGACGGAGCACCTTGCGTAATTTGTGTGGCGAGTTTGCCCGAGCCTCCGAAGTTAAAGGTGAGGGTCGTTCCCGGGTGTTCGGTTTCGTATTGCGATTTCAACTCATTCAAGGCATCCGTCAAGCTAGCAGCAGCAGAAATCATCAGTTCTACCTTTGCTGCATCGGTTTTGGCTGGCTCACTTGCTTGTGGTGCGGTTTGTGTTGTCGAGCAAGCAGTTAGCATCAAGCAAAATGCTGTCAATATGGCAAACCAGTGCTTCTTCATAAAAAAAACCTCCATAATTATATTTAGTTATAAGTAATTATAACTGGACATAACTAGATTATATGGATTCGTAATGAATAATCAATTGCGATTTTACGACACTTGTTTGACAATAGAGCAAAGGAGATAACGGAGGCGGGACATGAGTCAACAAAATTCTTACACCACCGAAGAAATAGCGAAAATTTTACGTATTTCCAAGCTGACGGTCTACGATCTCATAAAAAAAGGAGAGCTGCCCGCATATCGCGTCGGTCGGCAAATGCGCGTAGACGAAAGTGATCTGGAAGCGTACAAGGCGAAGGCAAAGGGAGTATACAGACAAGCCTCAGCCGTCAGCATCCCGCAGACAGAACAAGCCCAACAATCGGCACGATATGAGCAGACTGGTACAGGCCGCAATATCATTATTAGCGGGCAGGATGTGAGCTTGGACCTACTGGCGGGGCATTTGGAGAAAAAGGATGAGGCATACCGACCGCTTCGCTCGTACGTGGGCTCACTGAACAGCCTCGTGGCAATGTATACGGGTAAGGCTGATATCGTCAGCACGCACTTGTACGATGGGGATACCAATGAATACAATGTCCCGTATATTCGTCGCATTTTGTGTGGACATCGTTTTGTTGTCATCAATATGTTGTCACGTTGGGCGGGATTCTACGTTCAGGCAGGCAATCCAAAACAGATCAAAGCATGGAGTGATTTTACGAAGCCGGGCATTCGCATGGTCAATCGGGAAAAAGGGTCCGGTGCACGTACGTTGATTGAAGAGCAGTTTCGACTGGCAAAGATAGCGGGGAGTGACGTGATTGGCTATGAACGGGAAGAGTCCAATCATCTGGCAGTCGCAGGAGTAGTGGCCCGGCGCGAAGCAGATGTAGGAGTGGGCATTGAAAAGGCGGCTTCACTCGTGGGAGTGGAGTTTATCCCAACTGTGCGTGAGCAATATGACCTCGTCTTGTTGAAAAACAAGGACAACGAGCAGCTCATTCAGGCTGTTCTTGATGTTCTTGGGTCGCGTCCATTTCAAAAGGAATTGGAAGCAGTCGGGGGCTATGATCTTAGCCAGACCGGAAAAATTATGTACGAAACCTGGTAAATACTAAAGAAAGCTGCCAATCATTACGATACAATGAGTGGCGGCTTTTTTTTTTCAGCAGATACAGATCATTGTCAAATATGGCGGTTTCTCTACAGAATCTCCTGAATTTCTACTCAGTTTGACTTATATTTGCTACAATGAAACAAAAACATTTAGCGCCTGCCGCCGGGCGGTTTATTATTTGGGGGCTGTCATGAAATCACTACATAAAACGAGCTTACTAGTATGTGTGACGATCCTCATTTTTTTTGGCTCAGTTGGAGTCGTCGCGTATTGGCCAGCTATTTCTCAAATCATTGCCATGAATCATTCATCTGAGGAGGCGCAAAAGTTCGTTGATCCATTTTCTTATGATCCGCCTCTGCCGTCTTATGTTAAGGATTTGAACCCTGTCTATAAGATTCAAGCTGAATTACATACGTCCGAAGCAAAAATAACCGGAAACATGACCTTGGAGTTCGACAATCCGAAAACGCCAGATGTACGATTGTATATTTACGATTACCTTTGGAACAAAATGACGGTGAAGTCGATTCGCTACAAGGACAAGCCGCTTTCTTTTGAACGTGGTCAATCGCTGGTGAAGCTGGCAAATCCGCTTGGTAAGGAGCTTCGTGGCGCTTTAACCATTGAATTCGAGAACCCGGTTCCACGCAGGGGCACACGTTTTGGGGTGAAAGACGATATTTGGACGTTGACGACATGGTACCCGATGCTCGGTGCCCAAAACCAAAAAGGCGTTTGGTATGACCCACCGCAACGAGTTGATTTTGGTGATCCATTCGTTTACCACTATGGAGATTATGATGTGTCATTTACTTCTCCACAAGGCTACAAATGGGTCAGTTCATGGGGCAGAGGGCAAACGAAGTCAATCGGTGGCAATAAGCAGCAAGTCCATTATCAAGCAAAAAAACTGTTGAACTTTGGACTGGTGGGAAGTCCTCTTTATCACATTGAAACGATTCAATTTGCTCCGAATTTAACGGTTGACATTGCTTCCGTTGATAAAGGCAACATTGAAAGAATCAAAACCATTGCTCAATCGGTCTTTCCTACTTTCATCGATATGTATGGGCCGTTGCCTTATCCGAACGTGGCGATTGCGGAAACAAGTACGGGGACGACGTACGCCATGGAATACGCAAACCTCGCCGTATTTAAAAGAGACATGCATTACAACAATCTGATTGATCATTGGCTGCCGCATGAGGTGGGGCATCTTTGGTGGTACAACAGTGTGGCTACATTGGAGTCCTCGCATGGGTGGCTTGATGAGGGTCTGGTGGAGCTGGGTGTGTCCCATTACTTGCAGAAGCGTTATGGTGCCCAATCAGCTACGACTCTGCTGGATACGTACAACCGGGATGTCAAACGTTTACAAGAGCGTTATCCAAATGGAAAGCTCGACAAGCCATTGCAGAAGTTTTCTACCGAAGAAGAGTTTAAGCTGACCTGGTATTCACGAGGAGCACTCCTGTTCGACAACCTGCGCCGCAAAATCGGTGACGATGCCTATAAGCGATTCTTACAGCGCGTCCAGCAAAATTATCATGGCAGTGTCATTGGTGCAGAGCATCTCGATCAAGCGCTTGGGCAAACCTTGCAAGGGGAAGCCAAATACTTCACCCTGTATACCTATAGTGCAAATAAGAATGGCTTTGGTGCCGTACAACTGGAACCTTATATCACCACAATCATCAATAACATGAGCTTTTATCCAGCGATTCCTGCTCGGGTCACCCACAATACGGTTTATATTCCGTTGCGTGAGCTTGGCGAGAAAATGGGAGTAGCGATTAGCTGGGACGACAAGAAACAAATGATCCGCGTAAAAGGAAATGGACGCGAAGTATTTATAAAGGAGCGGGAGCGCTTTGCTGAAGTTGATGGCAAGCGAATAGATTTAGGCAGCCCGCTAATCGAAATCAAAGAACGTACAATGGTTCCACTGTCCTTTTTTGAAAAAGCATTGGGATATGAGACGGAGTATAATCAACAACAAAAAACGGTGAAGATTAATACCTACCCAACGATTGGAAAGGGGCAGTAATGAAATGAAAAACCTGGTGTTAGTCGGATTTATGGGAACGGGAAAAACCACGGTTGGCGCCGCACTCGCTGCCTCTTTAGAAATGAAGCATACGGACTTGGATGATGCAATCGTAGAATGGGAAGGTCGCAGTATTCCAGAAATCTTCACGGATCAAGGTGAAGCGTATTTCCGAGACGTCGAGACGAAACGTCTGGCGCAATTACTGGCAGTAGGATCTCAGGTAGTAACAACTGGGGGAGGAGCTGTATTACGGAAGCAAAACGTAGAGATGATGTTGGAGCATGGCATCGTAATCGCGCTGCATGCTACGGAAGAAGAGCTCATCAAGCGTTTGGAAAAGGATACAGGCCGTCCGTTGTTGGCAGGAGGAGTCGCGACAAGGGTAAAAACCTTAATGGCGGAGCGCGCAGGTGTATACGATTTCGCGCCCATTCAGGTGGATACGACAGGAAAGAGCCTTTCCGATATTGTACTGGAAATTAAGAGGCAAGTGGTTGAAAGAACACAGGACGGGGAACAATAGAGGGGACAGCGCTTGCGCCGTGGTGTGAACCGCGAGTAAGAAGGAGGTCAAGTGCGATGTCCTTTCAGGAATATTTAAAGTACCTGACGAAACTGTTTGTGCAGTACATGGATACTCCAAAAGATGAACGCCGTTTACGTAAGACTCCACGCGAGTCCTGGTCGTCACGCTGGTTTGGTGCCATTCCTATGTCCATACGACTGTTGTGGCGCAAATAAAATTCGTGGAACCTATCATGAACGAGACGGAGGGTGCATATGGCGAGAGTAGCGGTAGAAAATTCCCTGTCTGAAGTGTGCAAGATGCTGCGTCAAAATGGTTACGAAGTTGTTGATTTAGGCAACTGGCAGCAGGTGGTAGATGCGATTGTCATTACAGGACAGGATATCAACGTACTGGGTGATCAAAACAAAACGATTACAGGAGCTCCCGTCATTAATGCAGAGGGAATGACCGCCCATGAAATTTTTCATGCCGTTCATGAGCGTCTCTCTCCTACAGAACATCGGTGAATAGAAAACGTAAAAAACAAGCTCTCCAACCGGTTATTCGGCAGGAGAGCTTGTTTCGTTTACGAAAAATCGTCCGACGCGATGGGCATAGGAATACGGGACAAAGCGCAGACCCTCATCCCATACACCGACATAAGCATTTTGGTCATTCCATAAATGCAGGGACCCAACGACAAAGGGGGCCAAAACCTGTGACTGGTGAATCGGGACGGCTAATGTTACCGGTGAGGCATAATCTTGTTTCCACAATTGGTTCCAGGACACGTCTGTGTCCGCTGTACTCAATTGGCTGACCCACCCAATATGATCAAAAGGATCAGACTCGGCTGCGCTTAAAATTCTCATTTGAGTCAGGCGTTGACCATTTTGTATGAGCTGCTCGCCTGCAAAAGCATCGATAGCGGGCTCGCTAATTTGAAAGGAAGTGGGATACATTTCTCCTGTTTTTGCATTGACCATTTGTGTATCTGACTTCTGGGTGATCAGCCAGTAGGAAGCGAACCCGTCATAAACGGGCTCCGCCGCGATTTCCTTCGGAGCAAAGGCGTCATCGAACAAGATGTACTCCCCGACACCGTATTCCAGTAGAACAAATTTCTCATGGGAAGTGGAATCAGGTGATTCTCCTATCACCAAATACCCTACCTGCTTGTCCGCTTTTTTTATACTTACTAGCCATTGATGCTGCCCTGCACCAAGTGTTTGCACATCCGTTTTGGCGTCCTGCCATTGCTTGAATTGAGGGTCTCGGCTTGCGATTGCATCCATCCATTCTCGAATTTGTTTTTGGAACTGCTTGTCCCAGCTTGCTTCGTCTTGCGCATATGCTAGTGAGGAAAGTAGCATGAGAGACAAAAGAGCAGCGATAAAAGGGAGAAATCGTCTGGTCACAACTATGCACCACCTTTTGTAAAGGCTTAACCTATTCCTATTGTAACCAGCTATGACAAAAAGATTTGTTGCAACGTGTCTTTTCTGTTTCACATTTTCTCGTTGATCTTTTACATGATTCGCCCTGATGCGGGGAGATGTCGCATGCTTTTTGCTTTCGAAGACCGTATGAGCGGAGGAACGGAAGATAAATAGAATAAACCACCGTTGATGAACGAAACCTCGATCCGCGGCTCGTATTGCCATACCAGCTCGTCTTTGCGGCGTTGTCTCTCCTCATCTGGCGTGCTCTTTTTCCACTCTGCTAGATGAATCTCTGCACGTGGGGTGGTTTGGATTCCGTTTGTACGTAAAAAGTCGAGGATTCGTCCGCCAGACGCCCGGTATTCGTCAAAAGATGTGGGCTGTTCGACAGAAGCTGGTCCAGTTGGATCAGGCTCAGGGTGGAGGGCTTCTTGCTCGAGTGACGGCTGCGCTTCTGTCTGCTCTGCTTCTTCTTCGGTTTCGTCTGCTTTTGCCTGCTCCTTTTCTGGTTCTCGCCTTGCCAATTCTTCATAGTACGCTTCCAAGATAGCCAATTCTTCGTTCAAACGTGTGCGCGCTTCCTCTGCCCAATGCTGATCTTCTTGTTCCAATGTATGTTCGACTTCCTGTTGTGCCATTTGGAGGGCTTCCTGTATGGTTACCTTTCGATCCAACGTGTAATAGTAGTCAGGGATCGCAGGGGTCAAGGAAAGTGAAAATAAAAACGAAGTGAAATCCGTCACCAACCGCGGCTGATGCAAATTAATCCCCAGGTACAATAAAATGTCACGTCGCTTGTCACAGAGCAGAGAAACCTTCAAGTTCATCCCGAGCCAAGGAACGAGAGGGGTTGACCGACGCTTGCCAGCATTGCCTAAAAGCCCCCCTTGTTGCTCGTACATACAGACAAAGCTGCCATGCTTTTTGGTTGAAGCGAAAATTTGTTGCATACGGGTAGCCCCTAAATGCAGATGCTCGGATCGCAATCCTTCAGGCGTGCAATCCGGATGAAAAGCAAAGGTGAGCACCAATGGCTGATAAGCCAAGTTCATTTTATCCACCCAGCTCCAGTAAAAAGGGCGATTGCCGATATCTTTGTCCACCTCGACAGGGAGTTTGACTGTGAAATAATCCGGGTGAGATTCGACGATATGGGCAGAAAAAGTCGCCAAATAGCGCTCGACAAATTGTCTGACCTGTTGTTGCTGCATCAGGAGACCTCATTTCTTTTTCGTTTCCAACAAGAGTTATTGGTCAGCCGCCTCAGAAAGCGGGACGTCTTCTTTTGTTATTTTGCTTGCTCGAATCGCGTGTCCAATGTTATCGAGCTTTAGCGCCATTTCTTTGGAGGATCGAGAATCCATAATGATTTGAATCAGATTATCTTCCAAGGAGTGATTTAGATTCAGGCGTTCCACAATATCATCGAGTTCACCGATGACCATTTCAAACAGGTCGATTTTTTCATACAGTAGTTTGAGAATATGCTCCTCGATCGTTCCTGTTGTCGATAAATTGTAAATGTCCACATCCCTTTTTTGTCCCAGCCGATGGACGCGTCCGATTCGTTGCTCCACTCGCATGGGATTCCAAGGCATATCGTAATTGATGACTTGATTGCAGAACTGCAAATTGATCCCTTCGCCGCCCGCTTCCGTCGCGATCAGGACTTGTGCACGATTTTGGAAAAGATCCGTCATCCAGTCCTTTTTGCTTCGTTTAAAGCCACCGCGGAAGGGGACGGAAGTGATCCCGTGGTCGTGCAAATACTTTTGTAGATAGTTTTGTGTTGCTCGGTACTCTGTAAAAATGATCACCTTGTCGTTGATTTGTTGAATGAGCTCAACTGTTTTGGCGGCCTTGGAATGCGTCTCTATTTGTTTGATCATCTCAACTAGCTCAAGAATTTGCGCGCGCAAAGGAGAGTCCTCGCCAGTACGCTGATGCATGTTATACAGTGTCATAAACGCAGCTTCCTTACTGGAGCAGACCTCACGCTGCAAGGTAATCAGAGCGAGAGAGTTGAAGCCACCAACCCCAAATCCTGTTTGGTATTGCTCGCGGACAAAGCGGGTCACCCCTTCGTACAAGGTCATTTCCTCAGGGGTTAGGTCAATCGGGATCGACTGAACACGACGGCTGGTGAATTGGATACCGCCATCACTTCGTTTGTTGCGAATCATGACCTTTTCAATTTCTTCCCGCAATTTCTCGCTGTTTTTGGATTGGCGTTTGCCCTCTACGTAATTGGTAGAGAAGGTGGATGTATGGCCGAGGTGACCTGGCTTTAACAAATTGATGAGGTTGTACAGCTCGTCCATCTCGTTTTGAATGGGAGTGGCAGTAAGGAGCAGGCAATATTTTTTGCGGATCTCTTTGACGAATTGATAGTTGCGTGTCCGTTTATTTTTGAGTTTATGGGCCTCGTCGATGATGAGCATGTCGTAATCGATGTCGAGCACGTGACGTCTGTGCGGATCGCGTTTTGCTGTATCTATGGATGCGACAACGACTTCGTGCTGCCGCCACATATATTCTTTTTTTTGCGCGACTGCTGCAATGCCGAATTTTTGATGGAGCTCTTTTGTCCATTGAATCACGAGAGAGGCCGGAACCAGGACGAGAATTTTTTTAGCCAAGCCGCGAACCATATACTCCTTCATGATCAACCCTGCTTCGATCGTCTTTCCCAGACCGACCTCATCTGCGAGAATGGCACGACCGCGCATCTCTAACAGGACGCGTTTGGCTGTCTCCAGCTGGTGAGGAAATGGCGATAAGAGTGGAAGATATTTCAGACATTGTAGCTGGTCAAAATCGTGAACAGCCATCGCTTCCTCGGCTTCCAATGAGAGCTTGAACAGCTCCCACTTATCCCAAGGACCATCTTCTTGCATTCGTTCTGTAAGCGGATTGATCCAACTCGTATCAAATGAAATAGGAACATTCGGCATATAAGATACTCCTTTTCATAGCTCTGCCATAACTTTCATGGTTAATGCCAAAAAACTGAACGTTTATCTATTGTCAATGTGTTTTGTTAAGTTTTTCTGAATCTGACTGTTAATTTGTATATTTTCAACTTTGGACTCTCATGGTAGGATAAAGAGGTAGTACATCCACTAGTATGGAAATGTTAGCAAAAACTTATGTATGACCATGAAACAACCGCGAATGAAGGTAGTAGGGAGAGACTGCTGGAACGTTTGGCAGCGCCGAAGGAGCAAGCCGGTAACGGTGAATCTCTCAGGCAAAAGTACCTCTACTGGACGCAACTCTGGAGAGAGCTCACATTCATATGAGCCACCAAAGGGGAAACTTGCAAGTGGGAGCGATGTACCCCCACCTGATTCGCAAGGTAACTCTCAGGTACCAAGGACAGAGGAGGAGAAATGGGCACCATTATTTTGGTGTACCCGTTTTTCCCCCTCTGTTTTGTTTTGGATTCTTATTGTTCACAGGAGGTGCCACATGTCCAATTTGAAACGTACGCCACTATTTGATTCTTATGCAAAGTATGGCGCGAAAACCATCGACTTCGGTGGTTGGGATCTGCCGGTGCAGTTTACAAGCATTGGTCAAGAGCATGAAGCCGTTCGGACAAAAGCTGGTCTATTTGATGTTTCCCATATGGGAGAAGTGGACGTAAAAGGGGAAAACGCTCTTACTTATCTCCAGCGTGTGACTACGAATGACGTGTCTAAGCTGGCAGTCGGGCAGGCGCAGTACAGTGTGCTTTGTTACCCAGATGGGGGAACGGTAGACGATCTGCTTGTTTACAAGTATGCAGATGATCATTACTTGCTCGTCATCAACGCGGGGAATATCGACAAAGACTATGCGTGGCTAGAAGAACATCTGATTCCAGGCGTAACGATTGAGAATATTTCGCCACAAACAGCACAAATCGCCATTCAAGGTCCTCTGGCAGAATCCATTCTGCAAAAGCTGACGACTACAGACTTGTCTCAAATCGGCTTTTTCCGTTTTGAGCGTGATGTGCAAGTGAGCGGTATTCCAGGTTTGGTCTCCCGCACTGGCTATACTGGCGAAGATGGCTTCGAGATTTATTTGGATGCCGATCGTGCAGCAGAGCTGTGGGACATCTTGCTGGATGCTGGAAAAGAAGAAGGTCTGTTGCCATGCGGTCTCGGTGCGCGCGATACGCTTCGTTTTGAAGCCAAGCTGCCACTCTACGGACAAGAGCTCAGCAAAGACATTACGCCGATCGAAGCGGGCATTGGCTTTGCTGTCAAGGTAGACAAAGAAGTGCCGTTCATCGGTCAAGAAGTGCTGAAGGCACAAAAAGAAAACGGTGCCCCACGCAAGCTCGTAGGGATCGAAATGATCGATCGTGGGATTCCGCGTACGCATTACCCTGTCTATGTGGGGGAAGAGCTCATTGGCGAAGTGACGACGGGAACACAATCTCCAACCTTGAAGAAAAACGTCGGTCTCGCTCTCGTAAAAACCGAGCATGCAGCGTTAGGTACACCAGTAGAAGTAGAAATTCGCGGAAAACGTCTGAAAGCAGAAGTTGTTGCCGCTCCATTTTATAAACGCCCAAAAAACTAAACGATACACCACATACATCCTTTTAGAGGAGGACAACGTCCGTGAAATACCGCTACCTGCCCCAAACTGATCAGGACAAGCGCGAAATGCTGGAAACGCTCGGCATTTCAAGTGTAGAAGAACTGTTTGCTGATATTCCGGAAGAAGTACGCTTCAAAGGTGCATTGAATATTCCAGAAGCACTTTCCGAGCCAGATTTGGTGAAGTATTTTACACACCTCGCAAATAAAAACGTAAATTTTAGCACACATGTTAACTTTCTAGGTGCGGGTGTTTATCAACATTACACGCCGAGCACAGTTAATCACATGCTGCTTCGCGGTGAATTCTTTACCGCTTATACACCGTACCAGCCAGAGATCAGCCAAGGTGAGCTGCAAGCTATTTTCGAGTTCCAAACGATGGTATGTGAGCTGACTGGCATGGAGGTAGCGAACTCCTCGATGTATGACGGCGCAACTTCTTTGGCAGAGGCAGCGATGATGGCTGCTGGACACACTGGCAAAAAGCGCGTAATCGTTTCCCGCGCTGTACATCCAGAAGCGCGTGGTGTTTTGAAAACATATGCGTATGGACAAAACGTTGAGCTGGTTGAGGTAGGTATCAACAGCGATGGCGTTACGGATACAGCGGCTCTGGAAGCGCTTGTTGATGAAAATACAGCAGCGATCATCGTGCAGTATCCGAACTTCTTCGGAAACGTTGAGGACTTGGGAGCGATTGAACCAATTGCGCACGGAAAAGGCGCACTGTTGATCACATCCTCCAATCCGCTTGCGCTAGGAGTACTGGAGGCGCCGGGCAAATTGGGCGCAGATATCGTAGTGGGTGACATGCAGCCATTCGGTATTCCAGCATCCTTTGGCGGACCACATTGCGGATACTTTGCTACCACAACCAAACTGATGCGCAAAATGCCAGGTCGTATCGTCGGTCAAACGAAGGACGAAAATGGCAAGCGCGGCTTCGTATTGACGCTGCAAGCGCGTGAACAACATATTCGTCGTGAAAAAGCGACTTCCAATATCTGCTCGAACCAAGCGCTGCTCGCATTGGCTGCTTCCATTGCCATGACAGCACTCGGCAAGCAGGGTGTACAAGAAATGGCAATGATGAACCTGCAAAAAGCTCATTACGCCAAGAATGCCCTGCAAGCAAAAGGCTTGGAGATCGTATTCACTTCTCCATTCTTCAACGAGTTTGTAGTGAAGCTGAACAAACCAGTTGCAGAAGTAAACAAAGGCCTGCTGGCTGCTGGAATCATTGGAGGCTATGATCTCGGTCTCGACTATCCAGAGTTTGCAAATCATACCTTGCTTGCAGTAACTGAGCTGCGTACCAAAGAAGAAATCGACATATTGGCGGCTGAATTGGAGGCGATCACACGTGCGTAACGACCAGGAGAAAGCACTGATCTTTGAAATGAGCAAACCAGGCCGTGTGGGCTACAATTTGCCGGCATTGGATGTTCCAGAAGTAGAAGTAGCAAGCCTTTTGCCAAAGCACCTCATCCGCGAAACGCCAGCTGAGCTGCCAGAGGTATCTGAGCTGCAATTGGTTCGTCACTATACCGAACTGTCTCGTCGCAACCACGGGGTAGACAATGGCTTCTATCCGCTTGGTTCTTGCACGATGAAATACAACCCGAAAATTAACGAAGACGTTGCCCGTTACGCAGGCTTTGCGCAGACACATCCGTACCAACCGGAAGAAACTGTACAGGGCGCTTTGGAGCTGTTGTACAACCTGCAAGAAGAGCTGGGTGAAATTACAGGCATGGACGCAGTTACCCTGCAACCAGCTGCTGGTGCTGCGGGTGAGTGGACAGGTTTGATGATGATCCGCGCTTACCACGAGAGCCGTGGGGAAGCGCACCGTACCAAAGTAATCGTGCCGAACTCCGCACACGGTACGAATCCGGCATCTGCTGCTGTAGCTGGCTTGGATACCGTAACCATTGCATCCGACGAGCGTGGATTGGTTGACATTCAAGCGCTGCGCGATGCAGTAGGACCTGACACAGCTGCTTTGATGCTGACGAACCCGAACACTCTCGGATTGTTTGAAGAAGATATCGTGGAAATGGCGAAAATTGTCCATGAAGCTGGCGGCCTCTTGTACTATGATGGTGCGAATGCGAACGCGATTTTGGGAATTGCCCGTCCAGGAGACATGGGCTTCGACGTAGTGCATCTGAACTTGCACAAAACGTTTACAGGCCCTCACGGCGGCGGTGGCCCAGGTGCTGGTCCGGTCGGCGTGAAAAAAATTCTCGAGCCATTCCTGCCTACACCAATCGTAGCGAAGAAGGAAGACGGAAGCTTCTACTGGGACAGCAATCGTCCGGCTTCCATCGGACGCGTAAAAGGCTACAACGGAAACTTCGGTATTCTCGTTCGTGCATACAGCTATATCCGCACGATGGGGCCAGAAGGCTTGCTGCAAGTTTCACAAAATGCGGTGCTCTCCGCCAATTACATGATGCGTCGACTGGCAACGGCTTATCATCTGCCATTTGATCGCGTCTGCAAGCACGAGTTCGTTCTGTCTGGAGTGAACCAGAAGAAGTTGGGCGTACGCACGCTCGATATCGCAAAACGCTTGCTCGACTTCGGTTATCACCCGCCAACGATCTACTTCCCATTGATCGTTGACGAGTGCCTCATGATCGAACCAACCGAAACCGAGACAAAAGAAACGCTTGATGAGTTCATCGACGTCATGCTGCAAATTGCCCGCGAGTGCGAGGAAACGCCAGAAATCGTTCAGGAAGCTCCTCATACCACTGTCGTCAAACGCTTGGATGAAGCGACAGCGGCGAGAAAGCCAATCCTACGTTATCAACCGCAAGCATAATTCTAGATTCCAGGAAAAGTCGCCTGTTGTTACGGGCGGCTTTTCTTTCTGATTGATGCTATCATGGGGGAAGAAGAGGTAGGGGAGGGTTCGAACCGAATGAAGAGAAGGATTGTTTTTACCGGTGGTGGTTCGGCAGGTCATGTTACTGTGAATCTTGCGCTCATCCCCCATTTTATCAAGCTGGGCTGGGAAGTCGCCTACATTGGTTCTGTGAATGGAATCGAACGTGAGCTTGTCGCCAACCGTCCAGATGTCCGCTATATTGGCATTTCTTCAGGAAAACTGCGACGTTACTTTGATTGGAAAAACATGAGTGACCCGCTGCGAGTCCTCAAAGGCATTTGGCAAGCTTTTCGCTTTCTCGGCAAATGGAAGCCGGATGTGATTTTTTCCAAAGGAGGCTTCGTTTCCGTACCGGTCGTATTTGGGGGGTGGCTAAACCGTCTTCCCGTTGTCATCCATGAATCTGATCTGACACCCGGTCTCGCAAACAAGCTGGCGGTCCCTTTTTCTAATAAAGTGTGCGTAACATTTTCGGATTCGCTTTCGAAAGTACCGAGAAACAAAGGGATTCACGTTGGCGCAGTCGTGAGAGAAGAGTTGAAGCAGGGGCGAAAAGAAGCAGGCTTGGCGTACTGCTCCTTTACCACAAAAAAGCCTGTCCTGCTTGTCATGGGAGGAAGCTTGGGAGCGCGCCGAATCAACGAAGCGGTACGTCGCACATTGGATAACTTGCTGGAGCATTTTTCCATTGTACATATTTGTGGCAAAAATCAAGTGGATGAAACGATTCAGGTAACAGGCTACAAGCAATTCGAGTATGTTCAGGAGGAGTTGCCTGATTTGCTAGCGATGGCAGATCTTGTTGTGTCTCGTGCTGGCTCCAATGCCATCTATGAGTTTTTAGCCCTCCAAAAGCCGATGCTCTTGATACCGTTGTCCCGTGAAGCAAGTCGGGGTGATCAGATTTTAAATGCACAGTCCTTTGAAAGGCAGGGCTTGTGTCATGTTCTGCTGGAAGAAGAGCTAACGGATGATCGCTTTTATCAAGCATTGAATGACTTGCAAACGAACAGGGAGTCCATCTTGCAGCGGATGCGCGAAGAGAATGAGAAGAAAACAGATGCATTGGCGCAGGTCATGGCGATTTTACAGGAGACAGCTCGCTCTAAATAGCCCATCAGAGGCTTGCCGTCCCTCGTGCCAGAAGCGTACAATGAAGGCGTTGTGAATGAGGAGGTACATAGATGGAACAGTGGCGCTATATCGTGACAGAAGCCATGTCACCCGCAATGAATATGGCAGTAGATGAAGCAATTTTGCAGTTGCACAGTGAGGGGAAGGTTCCCCCGACCGTTCGTTTTTACACGTGGGACCCAGCGACACTGTCAATTGGTTATTTCCAGAAGGCCATCAAGGAAATCAACCTGGAGGAAGTTCAAAATAGAGGATTGGGCTTTGTTCGCAGAGCGACAGGGGGGCGTGCTGTTCTCCACGATCAGGAGCTAACATACAGTGTCATCGTATCCGAAGACCATCCGAAAATGCCTTCGAGCGTGACGGAAGCCTACAAAATCATCAGCTTGGGATTGCTGCACGGATTCCAAAATCTTGGACTCTCGGCGGAAATGGTCTCCTTAGCAAGTGAAGAGGAGAAGGAAAAATACAATTCTCCAGGGTCATCGGCCTGCTTTGATTCTCCCTCCTGGTATGAACTCGTGGTAGAGGGGAAAAAAGTAGCGGGAAGCGCGCAGACCCGGCAAAAGGGTGTTATTCTTCAGCACGGCTCTATCCTACTTGATATGGATGTGGATTTGCTATTCTCACTCTTACATTTCCCGTCGGAGCGGGTAAAACAACGGATGATCGATAGCTTCCGACAAAAAGCAGTGACGATCAATGAAGTAAGCTCACGGCCAATCAGTCTCCAAGAATCGATCGAGGCGTTCTCGAAAGGTTTTGCATCTGGACTGGAAGTGGAGCTGATCCCTTCAACACTTACGGACGAAGAACTCGCTTTGGCAGAAGAACTTGTGCGTACGCGCTATGCTACAGACGAATGGAATCTGCGCCGTTAAAAAAGAGTAGCTCTCTCGGATTTATGCGTATACCGGGAGAGCTTTTTTCATTACACGAGTATGTCCAGTGAAAAAAATGTACGAAATCGAATTTACGGACAGGATGATCAAATTTTTGTAACGTGTCGTTACTCTATTTGTACTTGGAGTTCGGTTATAAAGTCTTTATGGTTGGAAGAAAAAATGACTTCGTTCATGGATTGACGAATAACAAAACGTGGAAATGGCACTTACAATGTATCGCGTTCTTGGTCCACAGACATTACATAGTCAGTAGCTGTGCCTTTCGTTGGGAGGAATGGATTTTCGATTCCAATTTTTTTCGCGACCAACAGAATATCGTTATAGTCCTTCAATGTCGAAGAGTGACAGGAACCATATAATAAACCTTTTGTTTTTGAGCGATTTTTAATACTATAAATACTATTGAATATAATTACTAAATAACGGTTGAGTTGTTATACATTACATGAGAAATGAGGGTATTCATATTCTATGACAACGATAGGTATTGATTTGGGAACCTCGAATAGTCTGGTAGCTTTTTGGTGTGATAACGGTCCCGAGCTAATACCGAATGCGTTGGGAGAATACCTTACTTCATCTGTTGTAAGCATCGATGACAATGGTGAAATTCTGGTTGGCCAAATTGCAAAAGAGCGTCTCATTACCCATCCCCATGCAACTGCAGCAGCCTTCAAACGGTATATGGGTACAGAAAAGCTGTTTAAGTTGGGGCAGTATTCATTTTCTCCTGAGGAGCTGGATACTATCATTCTCATCGGTGGTGCCACCAGAATGCCGATAATCAAGTCTACTGTTAGCAAAATGTTTGGACGCTTGCCCTACTCGCAAATCAACCCAGATGAATCGGTAGCGATTGGAGCTGCGATTCAAGTTGCACTCAAGGAGAGAAACGAAGCCTTAAAGGAGATTATTCTGACGGATGTATGCCCTTATACGCTTGGAACCGATATTGTGAAAAGAACGGCAAGCGGCTTTGAGGATGGACATTATCTGCCGATCATTGAACGTAACACGCCCATACCTGTGAGCAAAGTAAAGCGTCTGTATACAGTCAATGATGATCAGACTGCGATTCTCACCGAAATATACCAGGGGGGGAGCCGCCGTGTCGAGAACAACATCAAACTTGGGGAGCTCAAAGTAGAGGTGCCAAAAGGTCCCGCAGGCCAGGAGTCTATAGATATCCGCTATACCTATGATATTAATGGGATTTTGGAGGTGGAAGTTACCATTGTCAGTACTGGCTTGAAAAAGAACATGATTATCGAGAAAAACCCAGGAAGCCTGTCACCTGAGGAAATCGAAGCTCGTCTTAACGAATTGAGAGATATCAAAATCCATCCGCGTGACAGGGCCGAAAATAGACTGTTGCTTGCTCGGGGTGAACGGATGTATGAAGAATCCCTTGGGGACAAACGCACAGAAATTGCATATTTACTGGAAAAGTTCGAAGCTGTGTTAGCCACTCAAGATCAGCAACTGATTAAAAAGGCGACTTTAGCGTTTAAAAAGCAACTGGATCATTTGGAAGGGTGGTTCGACTACTAATGGGTGTGTGGGAAGTACTGGGGATTGAACCCACAGAAGATATTCCATCGATTAAAAAAGCCTACTCCCAAAAACTGAAGGTTCACCACCCAGAGGATGATCCGGAAGGCTATCAAAGGCTAAGAGAAGCATATGACCTTGCATTGAAGGTTGCGAAAAAGGGAGCCATCAAAGAAACTGGCCCGTCGTTAATCGATGAAAACAACATCCATATCTGGCCCAATCCTCTCAACACAGTCGAGCTAACAGTTGAAACTATAGACCGACCAGAAGAGATTGACCCAGTAGATGAATTCATGGAACAAGTTGAAGAGGTGTATTCTGATTTCTCTTCCCGTATCAGCCATGAACAATGGTCAAAGCTTTTAAATAACGATATTGTCTGGAATATAAGGCTCAAAGAAACAGTAGAAGTAACATTATTGGATTTCTTGCATGAACATCGGTTTCTCCCTAAAAGAGTTTGGGAATCCATCGAATACTGTTTTCGTTGGCGTGAACTAGCAACAGAAGATCCGGATGATCGAATGGAGCATTTCACCGAAGAGTTTTACCATTTTTATTGTAGACAATTGAATGAACCTGCTCTTCGTTATACCTTTATACAGCATGCAGCCGATTTAGACTACGATGTGTTTCTGAGCAAGCGGGAGACGGCATATCAGGCACTCAAGGAAAACAATCTTGAACTGGCAGGTCAATCGATCGATGAAGCCTATGCGATGTATTCAGATGATCCTGACTTGCTGCGGCTACAGGGTGAATACTTCCTTCGAATGGGTGAAAAGGAGTCTGCTCTTGCTGCAATGGAACACGGAATCCGTATTGATCCAGATGACATCGATTGGTATCTGATTCGATCTCGGATATGGTATGAAACCCATCAATTCGTAGAAGGAAAAGACGAATGTCTGTACATCCTCTCACGTATGCCTGCCAATATGGGTACCCTGCGTCTGTTGGGGAAATGCCTCATTCAACTTGGTGAGTTAGAGAAGGCAGAGGAGAACTACTTGAAGATATTGGAGAGTTTTCCGAATGATATTGATGCCATAACCAGCCTTGCACATATCCGTTCTGAGATGGTGGAGCGGGCCAAGCGGAGGCCCTTTTTCACCAGAAGATCAGTCATAAAGAGATTGTATAAAAAGCTTGGGAAGCCAAATTTTTTTGGCAGTGTGAAACTGTTTTGGATGCAGTTGCCCAAAGCAGGTGTCGTATTCATTCTATCCTTCATTCTTTTTCTACATGTTTTGTTATCTAATCCTTTCACTAATGATTCCGGATTAACACCTATCTCCTATCTAAAAAATAGGATTCATCCTGTAGAACTATCTTCCACTGAGGTGCTGAATCAACTGGATTATTCTGATATCGCCCAAATAAAGCTTCCCAGTGTTCATTTTCTAGGAATAACAGAGTATCATTTAAAAGCCCAAACCGGTGCTATCAGTACTCGATATAATTCTTCCTACAGTAAGCAACGTAATTGGGCTCGAAGCATTCTCCCCACAGGGTGGTTTTATGTTGCTAAGCTTGATAACTCATCAATCGTTTTATTGGTCTCAGATGCCAATCAGGCAGTGCAAATACAAAAAAGTAATTTCATTGATTCGCCAGGAACAATCGTGAAAATGCCGCAAGAGTTACCTGACTATGTATGGGAAGTTTTGCAGATTACAGACTTTGGATCCAAATACAAAGATTCCAAATTTGTTGTCGATAAACTAATTGTTGTACATAATGTTACTAATGTAGTTCCCGTTAAAGCAGTGATTTATTCCGTATTGCTACTAGTTCTCTATGCATTTTTGCTTCGACTGTTTGTCAGAACCTACAAAACGGTCCGATTCTAATAAGGAGGAACCGATGGCACCCACCGTTCTTACATATAATCAGAAGGGTCACAGATTATTTCTGCGAGCTCTTTCGTCTGTTTGCTTTAGCAAAAGTGGAGCCTACTATTATGCGTTATATCATGAAAATTTAAGTAGACGAACGTGCCTATTTCTTCTTAAGGAAAAACAGATTACAGATAAGACCGCACTAATTGATACAATAAAATGGCTCATATCGGAAGGGAAGAGGGAAGAATTCAATCGTCTCCGTCATTTCTTATTTGCTTTTTCTGAATCAGAACGAACGGCATACATTCAAGCGTTGCCCGAGGACCATCAATCGAAATCTCAGTTGATTCTTGTCGATTACTATTCGAGATGTCTACCTTCAGAGGGGATTGCTGCTCATGACTATGCTTGGTGTGTCCTTTTATCCAGAGCTGGTTTGAAACTGGGTTACTTGCAAAAGGATCAGGCAATCGAATATATGTTGAGTGCTGCTAGACTGGCACAACAAGCGTATTCCGGTTGGAGTGAATATATTGCCGGTTTTGTGGCAGGAATTGATTTTTTAATTCAGGATACGTCTTTCCAAACTGCTAAAGAAAATCGAAGTTTCTACACCAAGCTGCTCGCCTCCAGGCACAGTCCCATGCGTCAAGTTGATTGGAATGTAGCTCTCAACAGTAATAAATGATCTGACCTTCGTGAAATATCAGTCCTCAATCGTACCAAGAAGATGTAGGGCTGGCTTGATTTTGAGTAAACCAAACAAATGTTCACAACATAGAGTGGTTACCAACATGTCCTCGTCGATTAACACGAGGGCGTGTTTTTAAATAGAAGTATGGGATTATATAGGAGTATTGGAATGATATGCGACGCAAATAATTGCCCATCCGTCTTACCAGTGGTTGGATCGATACTCTAACCGGCAAAGTCATCGGGGAAGAAGCTGAACTGGCAGGGGAGGGTGTTCTTGTAAAAGGAGAAGGGAAAAGCATCAAAATAGCTTCCCGCGAACAAGGAGAAAAATGGCTGAAAACACAGTTTGGTATTGATGTTTCAGGTACGGCCTTTGAATACGATGATCACAAGGACAATCTTTTAGAAGGACTTCAGACAATCAAATCCTATCGTTGGATGAACGATTCAAATAAAGGTACGCCTGCATTTGAGCTGGTTAGCCTCACGACAGATGAACAGAGTGACCGGCTCATCGACTTCGATCTGAATTTGCCAGACCAACGAAAAACAGAGCAGAAAATCAGTGTAGAGGAAGCGAAGAAAAAAGAGATCGCAGCACTCGTACCTTATCTTGACCCTGCGTTAACGGAGCTATCGCTTATCGTAGAGACTCCTGAAGAAGATATTCCGGAGTGGGTAGACAAGAACATGCTGGATAAGGAAGAGGATAATGCGTATTCATTCACTTTCCTCGGAAAACGCAACGGGGTCGAAGTATCTGACTGACCTAGAACTGGTCTACGTGTGGGAGCAGTATGATGGTCAAAGAGCTCCCGAACCGCAGTTGGTCTATCTGCAAGAAAAGTATCCTGACATATACGCGGGTGTTGAGATCAAGTGGAATTTCACAAAATTTTTGATCGAACGGAACGGTCATGTATACGGAAGATACGAAACAACGACGGAACCATTGGAAGTAGTGCCAGTAATTAACTCACTGCTTTTAAAGTAAATGAATATTTTCGGCCATTCAATTCAACATCCCCTGCAAAGGCTAAGAAATGGCCTTTGCTAAAAAAGAAGAACTAACGAAGACGTTAGTTCATTCATAGGCCGAAACAGCAGCGGCAGTCTAAGACTTTATTTTTCACATCTTAGTCCGCGGCTGTTTCTTTTATTGCACCAGTCTTAAACTTATTTTGCGAAGACTGCCGAATATATATTTGAAAAACCCCGTTAGATCAATAACTCCAGACTAAAACGTTATTTTCATTACACGAGTACACTTGTGTTGATATGCTGTTCAAACAAGTCTTGTAGCGTAAGCACGACAGGTCCTGGTTGTCCGTTGCCGACAGCGACGCCATCTACCGAGATGAGCGGCATGATTTCCGCGGTCGTGCTTGTGAGGAAGACTTCATCTGCTTGCTTTAAGAAAGCAATGTCGAATGCTTCTTCATGGACAGTGATGCCATTGTTTCGAGCCAAATCAATGACCACTTGGCGAGTAATTCCGTGCAGGATCAGATTGTCAGCCTGATGCGTATACAACTCGCCATTTTTCACGACGAACAAATTGGAAGCGCTGCACTCTGTTATGACGCCGTTGCGGTGCAGAATCGATTCTTGGGCACCTGCATCCTTTGCGTATTGTTTGACTAGAACAGCACCTAGCAGGTTGAGTGTTTTGATATCACAACGCAGCCAGCGGATATCTTCAACGAGCTGAGCTGTCAAGCCTTTCTTCATATCGGCGACAGGGCGGTCCTTACGACGGACAAAGCCCATTATCACAGGCTGGATTCCGGAGGGAATATCGTGTACACGTGGAGCGGAGCCACGAGATACTTGCAAGTAAAGGCTAGCGTCGTCATTCTCCGTGATGTTATTCTTGGTGATCAGCTGATTCGCTAAGTCTGTCAGCTCTTCTGCGCTCCATGGAAGCTCCATTTTTATTTCTTTGGCACTTCGAAACAATCGGGTTAGATGTCCATCCCATTGATACATGCGCCCCTTATAAATGCGTACTACCTCATAGATGCCATCCCCAAAGTTATAACCGCGGTCTTCTGGATGAACTGCGACTTGCCCTTCTTCTACCCATTTCCCATCTACATAGAGCATGGTACTTCCCCCTCAATGGATTCCATTCCGTTTCTTTCAAACGGTTTTTTATTGATTCCACCTTAGCAAAAGGCAAGGACATCGGTCAATTTGAAAGTCGCCTTTTCTTTATCAATAATTTTACGGAGTAAAGCCCCTTTCTATTAAGATTTCATATGGAAGGAAGTCACGCGAAAAATCGACGTTTTGGGCAGAACAAAGCGAAAGCTGTCCAGGGATGGCGCAGGATGAAGTTATTTGACTAACTATTCTGACTAGACTCAGTTTGTCGTAAACGCCCATAATAAAGAGCAAAGAGCAAAGAGCAAAGAGCAAAGAGCAAAGAGCAAAGAGCGAAGGAAAGGGAGAATGCCATGCGATCTGTCCGTCATTACGCGCTATGTGCCCTGCTTGCCTGTGGAACGATATTGTCTATACCTTTCCTTTCCCATCGTGTTCATGCAGAGGAAGCTCAAGATTGGATCGATAGTGAACGCTTGTACAGCCATGTCGAGCAATTGGCAAGAACAGCCCGTCCACCTGCTACTGAAACGGAATTTGCGGCAGCTGTCTATGTGGAAAATACACTTCGCTCTTACGGGTACAAGACAAAGCTCGATCCTTTTTCTTATTATACGTACCGAAAGCCAACGACTCTATCCCTGACGATGGAAGAATGGCCGGGTCAAAAATGGACAATAAGTGGATTTACTTTTGGGATCAATGGAACTGCGACAGCAGAGGTGGTGGATGCAGGCTTGGGTAGGGCGGTTGATTTTGCGAATGATGCCTCCCGGGGAAAGATTGCCTTAGTCAAGAGAGGCGAGATTCCGTTCGGAGAAAAAGTACGCCAGGCAGCGGCTGCCGGAGCTGTTGGACTGATCATCTGGAATGATCGGGAGGAAGGCTGGAATGCTTCCCTGGGCGAACCCTTGGATATCGCTGTTCCTGTAATCGCTTTGTCCAAAGCGGATGGTACGAAGCTCCAAAAACGCATCATGGACAAGCGGCCCGTAAAGGGAACCGTCAAGGTAGAAGGAGCCGTAACGACCAAGCAAACCTCTTATAATATCGTGGCAAGCCGAAAGCCCAATCAAAATGACACCGGGCAGGTCGTCATGGTTTCTGCTCACCATGATTCCGCCGGGTTATCAGCTGGGGCAAATCACAATGGCTCCGGTGTAGCGGCCTTGCTTGAGATAGCTCGTAATATGGCTGACAAGCCGATTGATACGGAAGTGAGGTTCGTCAGCTTTGGCGCTGTTACTTCGGGAAGCAGAGGCCCAATTGCTTATGCGAATGCCTTATCAGCCAAAGAGCGACAAGCCATGATAGCAGCCTTCTATGTCGAGGGGGTGGGTAGCCAAAAGACAGAGCTCGTTGCAACCAATCCGCTGGGTAACGAAAATCTGCCAATCCAACTCCTAAGAGCAGCGGGGTTGTCTCCTAGTGATAAGGCTGGAACGCGTGAAGGAATCGGCGCAGCAAGCGCTTTAGCCGCCGCAGGTATTCCTACGGCACTTGTGACGAGTGCGGGGACGAGACAAGCAACAGATGACTCTATCGCACAAATGGATTGGGAACAAATTGCAAAGGCGACGAAGGCGGTCCTTTCAGCGATTCACAAAATGACAGAACAAACAACGCCAGCTTATCCGATGGGTTCTCCAAATGGGGGACAGCTGTGAGCGGAAAGTGAGGCCCTGCAGTAAACGTCTCCTTCGGGGGACGTTTTTCATTTGTGGTAAAATGAGGGAGAGAAACTATGGATAGAGGAGACCTACGTGACGATGAATCCGTTGAATATTTTGGTGGTTATCCTTGTGTTCTTGGTCGTGGTCGGAATAGTGAATTGGCTCCTATAGTGCGAAAAAAAGTGGCCAAGACTCTCTCTTGACCACAGGAGCTACGAGTAAACGATCAGGTCAATTCGGTTGCTTCCAAACGTACCAGCCCATTAAGAACATGCCGCAATAGGTCGCTGCACTGGCGATTGCAGACATACTCCAGGGAACAACGAGTGTGAGAAGAGAGAATACAAATACGGTAAGCAGCATGGCGACAATCAGCGGAAGCATTTGCAGATGTTGACGTGTCGCTATTGGATGTGACAACGAATAGAGTAGGGCGGCGATGATGACTCCGCCATGCACAAATGAGAGGATAGCGAGAAGCCAATCGCCACCTGGCATCATTTGAACTAAAATTTGTTTAATGGGCAGTACAGAAGCGTGGGAATCATGCCAGTGGGCAAGAAGAATAGCTTGACCTAACAGCGTGAACAAAAGGAAGATTCCAGCTCCGATCATTGCGCCCATCCGAACCGTTCGCTCATGGGACGCACGTACTGCCAGTGGTAAAGTCGTGGCCAAGCCGATGAGAAAATGCAAGGCTAGGAAAAATACGGCGTGAATCAGCCAGTTCACATTCAGTTGATAACCCAAGCTCGGTATTGGTACATGGGATTGTGCGCTGAAAATCAATCCGAATAATAATAAACCGCCGGATAGAGATATGGCTGTTGCAGTGACAATCCATCGCCAACGATTTAAGATAGAGAAGACGGCTGCAATGGTCAGAAGGATGAACCATAGAGGAGAGAACTCCTCCAAGAGGAAATCTGCCTGTTGGCCAAGCATGACTCCTGTATACCCCAATAGCAGAATGTGGGTGATGGCAGATAGGCTAGAAGCGAACGCTTCGCCAAACAATACGTAGTACAGCTCGTACAGGGAGCGAATTTGCTTGCGATGGCAAAAGGTCAACAGCTGGACGCCGAACCAGCCGAGGCCAAGAGCCGCAAGGGCAATGCCTATTGTCCCCCAGGAACCGAAATAAGTAAAAAAGCGTAACCATTCATATCCGCCCAAGTAGAATCCACCTAACGCAGACCCTGCAAAAAGCACGGCGATATACCAAGCGACTTTGTCCATAGGCATCATCCTCACTTGCAACTTGGTACAAGTGTATGAAGCAAACAGGCTTGTTCAGAACAGATGATATTAAATAAACATAAATGTTTACAAATTATACTTAATGGAATATAATGAGGAACATACCAGTATTTAGATTATCGATGGGGTGAAACCATGAAAATTGTAGGAATAGCCGGAAGCATGAATGCCAATTCTACGACAAAACAAGCAATTCATATTGTTCTTGAAGCCGCAAAGGCTGCAGGTGCCGATGTTGAAATGATTCATCTGGCGGACTGGAAGCTGCCGCTGTACGATGATCGTGACGATACCAGTACGTACCCTGAAATTGTCCATCGATTTGTCAAAGCGGTTTCTGAAGCAGATGGACTTGTGATCGGTTCGCCTGAATACCATGGCACAATGACAGGTGCTTTGAAAAACGCCATTGACTTCCTGGAAGGGCGCATTTTGCGTGACAAGCAGGTTGCCATCATTGGTGTCGCTGGTGGAAGCATGGGTGCTACGAATACGGTCAACACCTTGCAGTTAATCATGCGCAATTTGCATGCATGGCCGTTGCCATCTAGCCCTTCCATCCCAAGTGCTTACAATGCCTTTACTCCAGAAGGCAAGCTCAAGGATGAGCGATTGCAGGCGCGCATGGAGCAGTTGGGTCAACAGCTCGTACAATATGTCCAAATGATGAATCCAACAACAGAAAAACAGCTGCGATAGGTACTTTTCCCTTGCAAATGCTTCTCATTACGCGGTATCATATTTCTACGTGCCTTTTTTGGCAAGATGAAATAACGGTTTGGAAATGAGGGGTTCACAATGCCGCCGACGCCGAGTATGGAAGACTATTTGGAACGCATTTACAACTTAATTGAAGAAAAGGGCTATGCTCGTGTCTCCGATATTGCTGAAGCGTTGGAAGTACATCCCTCTTCGGTCACGAAAATGGTTCAGAAACTAGACAAAGACAAGTATCTCGTTTATGAAAAATACCGTGGGCTTGTCTTGACGCCAAAAGGGAAGAAAATCGGGAAACGCCTTGTGGACCGTCACGCTCTTCTAGAAGAATTTATGCGGATCATTGGCTTAGATGAAGAGCATATTTATCAGGATGTGGAAGGAATCGAGCATCACCTGAGCTGGGAATCGATTACATGTCTGGAGTATCTGGTTCAGTACTTCGAGGCAGATCCAAAGCGTATAGAAGAGCTTCGTAACATTCGTTTGTTAGATGAGCAAAAAGAGGAATAGTCTATATCGTTATCGTATTATAGCGCAAGCCGATCAGGCTTGCGTTTTTTTCTTTGTGGTAACGGAAAAGCTTTCGTCTTATACATGGAAAATGGGGAGGAATTTTAGGGAGGGGAAAACAAGGTGAAAGCGGATGCAGTCTTTGAAGGTGGCGGCGTAAAAGGAATCGCTTTTATCGGTGCCTTGCGAGTCATGGAGGAGAATGGATACACATGGGAAAGACTCGCAGGTACCTCGGCAGGCTCCATTGTTGCAGCTTTGCTCGGCGCAGGCTATTCCAGCCATGAGTTGAAACCGATCTTTGAAGAGCTGGATTACCTCCACTTTCTCAAACGCTCAGGGCTGGTCAGGCTCCCTCTCATCGGACCAATCTATGAACTAGTCGTGCGAGAAGGGATTTATCGAGCAGATCGAATCGAGTTGTTCATAGAGGAGTTGTTATTACGAAAAGGGGTGCGAACATTCGGAGATCTTCCTCCTGGTAAGCTGAAGGTTGTCGCATCTGATGTCACAAATGGAAAAATGCTTATCCTTCCCGATGATTTGGCACGGTATGGCGTAGAACCCGATCATTTCCCTGTGGCACGAGCTGTTCGTATGTCTTCCTCTATTCCGTTCTTTTTTCAGCCTGCAAAGCTGACAAGTGCTGGACATGTGCATTACATCGTCGATGGCGCATTATTGAGCAACTACCCCGTTTGGTTGTTTGATGTACCGGGGACTCCGCGGTGGCCGACGATCGGTTTTCGTCTGACTGATGATCAAGACAAGAGAGAAGCGACTAGAATCAAAGGTCTTTTTTCCTTCTCCCGGGGATTGCTGGCGACTATGCTCGATGCTCATGACCGCCTGTATGTGGAAAAGGCAAAAGCCGTTCGGACGATTTTCATCCATACATTAGGGGTGAGAACCACTCAATTTCAGCTGTCAAAAGAAATCAGGCAACAATTGTTTGAGTCAGGGGAGGCAGCGGCTCACAAATTTTTGGCACAATGGGATTTTGAAGATTACGTCAAAGTGTTTCGCAATCATTCACCGAAAATACTGGTCTAACAAAAAAACAGGTCGCCGATTCAGGCAACCTGTTTTTTAGTGGGAGATATTATTTTGCGATTTTTCGTCTGGTTTCTCTTTTTGCTTCCCTTTGCTGCCTTCGATCACACGAAACGGATGATCTTTTCTAGGAGGAGTCGACTGCTTTTTCACTGCTTGCCGAGCGATGGAGGGCTTTTGCTTCACCTTGACCTTCGGTTGTCTAGGTTTGCCTGCTCCAGCGCCTTGTGAAAAGAAGGAGCCGGTTTGTAAATAGTTGCGCACGACCAAGAAAAGGACAACGGATAATCCCAAGATGACAATCGTACTGATAGGATCATTGAAGAGGGTGACCAAAAATCCGTAAATCGCCAATACAATCACGATCAGAATCACTGGTGGAATGCGGCGTAACATAGGGCTTCACCTCTATGGGAATAAAAATGCCTCACGTTATCCGGTCGTAACCATTCTTTCCTGCACGTGCTTCTGATCAAGCTCCCGCATCTTTTGGAAGGAAGCGATGGCTACCTCGACTTGGCTGTCATCTGGTTCACGAGTTGTGATCTTTTGCAACCACAATCCTGGATAACCAAGGTAACGTAGGACGGGTACATCACGGAGCTTGTTTGTCCACTGCAAAACCTCATAAGAGACGCCGATTACCAGTGGCAAAAGAACAATGCGTTGTACGACCCTCTCCGTCAGGGAGTCATAACTAAACAGGGAGTAAATCACAACACCGACGAACACTGAAAAAATGAGAAAACTGCTCCCACAACGATAATGCAGGGCGGAAAATTTTTGCACATTGGCTACTGTTAATTCTACCCCGGATTCGAACGCGTTAATCACTTTATGCTCGGCTCCATGGTATTGAAAAAGCCTTTTAATCAACGGCGTTTGTGCAATCGCTGTAATGTAGCCGAGGAGGAGCAAAATTTTAAATCCGCCTTCAGCCAACGTTTGAGGAACGCCATCCGGTACCCATTTTCCAAGTAAAAAGTCTGCCAGGAAAACGGGAACCAGTGTAAATACGAATTTCCCGAACAGGAAGGAAAGTACTCCGACAACAGCAACACCTAAAATCATGGTGAGCTTCGATGGACTTTCGGAGGCTTCTTCTCCAGACTCCTTACTGTATTGTTCAGAGGCGAAGTTGAGATGTTTGGCCCCATTGGCGCTGGCTTCGACCAAACCAACAATCCCACGCAAAAACGGAATCTTTTTTAGCGTAGTAATCCATTTATATTCGGACCTTGGGGATTCAAAATACTCAATTTCATGATTTTTTTTGCGAACAGCTGTAACGGTCGTGGTTTTGCCACCGAACATAACACCTTCGATGACGGCCTGACCGCCGTAGCTAGGTACGTTTTGTTGCGCCAATTCAATCACCATCCTTACCACTATATTAACGGAAATGGCGACTTGAAGCTACAAGGAGTTCGTATTTTTCCAACAAATGTAAAGCGGAAGTGAAAAGCTTAGAGGAAGAGCATACTAGAGAACAGAGGTGATGGAAATGGAAATAAGCAAGACAGGACGAAGGCACAAGCAAGCACGCATATCCCATACAGAAGAAGGCAGGCAAGGGAGTAAAAGAGTGTCCTTCTCGAAGATTTTGGAGATGGCATTCTGGGGAACGATTATTTGGGGGCTCGTTCGATTGATGGCTCACTTTTTGCACATGACCCCGTACGGAGTCGGAGCATTTGCACGTCCCTTTATCGGTATCGAGGACGAAAATACGTTTGCGAGCGTGTGCCTTGGTGGTATCGTGCTGTTCGTTGAAACTTTCGTTGCTTCATTTGTATTCAGCTTGCTATTTAGCCGGATCCGTGCGTGGTGGTTGGGGCTCGTCTACGGGGCGGTCATGTTAGGGATAGCGGGTTTCTTCTTTCATATCGGAAATTGGGAGGTTGCCACCTTCAGTACGGAAGGCGCTTGGTATTTGACGTTTGGCTTGTTCATTGGGATGACAATCATGCTCGAGCAATCAGACGAGAATCATGCATGGAATGAGTACACAAGGTAGGAGGATTTCTCCGTTCCTTGTCAAAATGGATGTAACAATGTTCGAAATGTTGCTTTGGCGAATGACTACTTTGGATTCAGAGCGGCTTGTGGTAAAATGTTTCATTAATAAAAAAACTTTTATAGGGAGAGGGATGGTCGATGACTTCCGTCTTGTTATTGAACGGGCCCAACCTGAATTTATTGGGGACGAGGGAGCCGGATGTTTACGGAAGGGAAACGCTGGAGGATGTGGTGACAATCCTGACGGGTGTTATGGATGAGTTGGGCGGAAAGCTTGAGCATCTCCAATCGAATCATGAAGGTGTCCTCATCGACGCGATTCATCAAGCGAGAGGTGTCCATGACGGCATCCTGATCAATCCAGGCGCATTCACCCATTACAGCTATGCGATCCGAGACGCTTTGGCCAGTGTAGCTCTTCCGACGATTGAAGTACATATTTCCAATATTCATACACGGGAACCATTTCGCCATCACTCAGTCATCGCACCTATTACGATTGGACAAGTTGTCGGGTTGGGGATCGATGGATATGAATGGGCGTTAAGAGCGCTCGTCCGTAAAATCGAAAAAAAATAAAAGCTTTCAAAAAGGGGAAAAGGCTGCCATGAAACAACGTCTGCATAAATTGCGCGAGGCACTTACACAAGTGGGAGCAGAGGCGTTTATTACCGAAAAAACAGAGAATCGCTTCTACTTGAGCGGTTTCACCGGATCAACGGGATGGGTAATTGTCACGGAAACAGAAGCGTTTCTCGTCACTGATTTCCGCTATGTGGAACAAGCCCACGAACAAGCACCTGAATTTACAGTGATCAATAACGAAAGAAAAGCTGTGGAAGCGATGGCAAAGCTTTTGCAAGAAAAAGGGATCAAGCGCTTGGCATTCGAGAGCAGCGTGTCCTTTAGCACGTATCAGGAATGGAACAAAGGATTCAACGGAGTAGAGCTGGTGCCAACAAGCGGTCTGCTTGAAAAAATTCGCATGTTTAAAGACGAATCCGAGATGGTTATCATTCGTGAAGCGGTTCGTATCGCGGAAGCAGCATTTACGCATATTCAAGGCTACATCAAGCCAGGTGTGCGTGAATCCGATGTTGCCTTGGAATTGGAGTACTTCATGCGCAAGCAAGGTGCGACAGGCTCTGCTTTTGATATTATCGTAGCGTCAGGTGTGCGCGGCGCTCTGCCACATGGACGTGCGTCCGAGAAAGTGATTCAGGCAGGGGAAATGGTTACACTCGACTTTGGTGCTGCTTATCAGGGCTATCATTCCGATATCACACGCACATTGTCTGTGGGAGAGCCAGACCCGAAAATGCGTGAAATCTACGATATCGTTCTGCGTGCACAGCTGGCAGGTTTAGAAGCACTGAAGCCAGGTGTATCCGCAAAAGACGCTGACGCAGCAACGAGAGATCTCATCACAGCAGCAGGCTATGGGGATGCCTATGGACATAGCGCAGGTCATGGTCTCGGATTGGAAGTTCACGAGCTGCCAGGGCTGTCGACTGTGAGCACCTTCGTATTGGAGCCAGGTATGCTCGTAACGATGGAGCCAGGCATTTACGTGACAGGACTTGGTGGCGTTCGAATCGAAGACGATGTGTGGATTACAGCTGATGGCCATGAGAACCTGAACAAGTCTACGAAAGAGTTGCTCATTTTGCCTGTGTAATTTATACTTATTCTGTTATTGATTGATTTGGGAGGACTACCATGATCTCTGTAAACGATTTTCGTACCGGTTTGACAATCGAAGTGGATGGCAATATTTTTACCGTGCTAGAATTCCAACACGTAAAACCAGGTAAAGGTGCGGCATTCGTTCGCTCCAAACTGCGCAATCTGCGTAGCGGCAACACAACAGAAATGACCTTCCGCGGCGGTGAAAAAGTTAACCCTGCCCGCATCGAATCCAGCACGATGCAATACCTGTATGCGAGCGGAGACGAGTACACTTTCATGAATACTGAAACATATGAGCAAATGACGTTCACTCGCAACCAAATCGAGCGTGAGCTGCGTTTCCTCAAAGAAAACATGAACGTGCAAATCATGCAGTACAACGGAGAAACAATCGGTATTCAATTGCCGAATACGGTTGAACTCGTTGTAACTGAATGTGAGCCAGGTGTAAAAGGTGACACTGCTTCTAACGTAACAAAGAAAGCAACCTTGGAAACTGGTTTCGTAGTAAACGTTCCTCTCTTCGTAGAAGAAGGAGAGCGTCTGATCATCGATACTCGTACGGAAGCATACGTTTCCCGCGCGTAAAAGTACGGATTGCAAGAAAAAGCTGTGCCCAAATGGGTGCAGCTTTTTTTATTTGCTTCTCCTATCGATGTAGGATTGTAAAAATTATGCAATTCCACTACATTTAGTAGTACAGAGAAATAGTAATGTGGAGGGGCATGGCTTTGAGAACGGAACAAGAAATGATGAACATGCTGATTGATTTCGCTAGGAAGGATGATCGAATCCGCTTGGTAACCTTGGAAGGGTCACGCACGAACAAAAATATACCAGCTGATCCTTTCCAAGATTATGATGTTTCGTATTTTGTGACTGAGATGGCTTCTTTCAAGGAAAATGATCAATGGCTCGATGTTTTTGGGAATCGGATCATGATGCAAAAACCGGAGGATATGGAGCTTTTTCCGTCCGAGTTAGGGAATTGGTTTTCCTATCTCATGCTATTTGAGGATGGAAATAAAGTGGATCTGACGCTGATCCCGATAGACGAGACAGAGCAGTATTTTGCAGAAAGCGACGGTCTGGTTGAGATTTTGCTAGATAAAGACGAGCTTATCAAACACGAGGTGCTCCCTTCCGATCGCCAATATTGGACCCGGAAGCCAAGTGCCAGAGAGTTTGATGACTGCTGCAATGAATTTTGGATGGTATCTACTTATGTTGTCAAAGGTTTGGCGAGAAAAGAAATTCTGTTTGCGATTGACCATCTCAACGAAATTGCCCGACCAAATTTGCTCCGCATGATGGCTTGGCAAATCGGATGTGAGAAAGGATTTACCTTTAGTGTCGGGAAAAACTACAAATTTATCGATCGCTATCTTCCAAAAGAAGATTGGGAAGCGTTACTATCCAGCTATAACGAAAACGGCTACCCGCTGATGTGGGAATCGTTATTCACTTGCTATGAGCTATTTCGAAAGTACTCCAAAGCGGTGGCAGAAAATCTCGAATATCCGTATCCAGATTACGATGAAGCCATTACCAAGTACGCGGAACATATCTACCATTCATGGAAGTAATGGATGGAACCCGACCGCCTTATTCAGGGCGGTTTTCTTATGTTTTGTAGACGCTCGACCAACAAAGCTGGCGAGAAGAAAAAGCACAGAACTCGTAGACCTTGACAACGCCTACCCAGTCGGAACTTAAAAAAGGAGACCACGCTTGTCGAACACTTCTTCTTTGAAATTCTTCCGCCCGTAGGGTGGCTTTGGCTCGACGGTCCCCTTTTTTAAGTGTAGACGGCCAGTGAATCCCCCTTGCTGGCGTGTCAGAGTCGAAGAGCACTGTGCTTTTTCTTCTCCTCAACAATGTTGACTCAAACTTTTTTTTAAAAATGCATTCATTTTTGGAAAGAAAATACAAAATGATCCGTTAATCCATATGAACCTGCCAAAATGAACGCTGCGCAGCGAACTTTTTTAAAACGGGAGGACTTCCTTTGCAGGATGATTGGTTGCTTATTCAACAGGTACAAACAGGAAATCGCGATGCCTACGCGTACCTGGTCGACAAGTACAAGGATCGATTATACAGCTATCTTTATCGTATGACAGGACAACAGCAGGATGCCCAAGACCTGACGCAGGAGGCTTTCATCAAGGCGTACTGTCAGTTGGACAAATATAGGCCGACCGATGCTTTTTTGGCTTGGCTGTATCGGATTGCGTCCAATTTGTGCGTCGATGCGTGGCGCAAGAACAAGCGCTACCTTAAAACGCCATTGGAAGAAACCAGACTGATTGAAACAGATACACCCGAAAAAGCTTATTTGGAAAAGGAAAAGCAAGACGCCTTGCAACAACAAATCATGGCGCTGGGTGAGGAATACCGCATTGTGTTTCTGCTGAAATACATGGAGCAGTTGAGTTACAAGGAGATTAGCGAAATTCTGCATATCCCGATTACAACCGTGCAAATGCGCATTCATCACGCCAAGAAAAAGCTCCGGGCAAGTATGGCGCAAGAAAGGTCAGGAAGGGGTGCTATCTATGAACTGCTCCAAAACTGAACAATTGCGCAAGTATTTGGTTGGAGAATTATCCTCTGACGAAGCCAGGCTGATGGAACAACACGTGGAAACGTGCCTGTGCTGTCAGCGGCAGATGGTGGAAGAAGATGAGAGCGGTGAGGACTATTCGAGCCTGCGAGTCCCCAGTACGTTGCCAATCGACTTTACTGCTCAGGTAATGATGGCATTAGAGACCGTGCGTACTCCTACACCAAAACCAAATTGGAAAAAGAGGAGTGTAACTATTTTGAAAAAAACCGCGTTAGCCGTAGCGAGTGTTACAGCGATTATTACGTTTGGGTCCATGGTGTCACCGACTTTTGCGAGCTATGTAAACAGTGTCATTCAGTCCATCCAAGGCATAGACACCGGAATGAAGAAGGCAGCCGAAAAAGGCTATGCCCAAGCCATCAATAAGAGCGCAACCGATCAAGGAATTACATTGAATGTGAAAGAAGTAGTTGCTGATCCGGTGCGAATGGCTATCTTCGCTCAAGTCGTCGATCAAAATGGCAAGCGGATCCCGTTTGAACCGGGTAAAATCGATGTAAACCTCACGTATAAAACGAAGTCAGGTGAAGAGCTCAATCCAGATGGAGGGGGCTATAGCATCGGGGAGGAAGGCGAATATCTTGTCATTAGTCATGATATCTTCCAATTCCTAAAAGAAAGTAAGACGCAACTGGATGAAATGGTTGTTGGCGTCGACGCAACGATGCTGGATGGAAAAGAAGGCAACTGGAAGATGGAGTTTCCAGTGGATTTGAAAAAGGCGAGAGCGGCAGCAAATGAAACTACGATCGGGAAAGATTTCATGACCCCGCATGGAATTAAGGTAGCGTTGCAAAACATTAAGACTGTGCCTAGTGTTAGTTTGATTGAATTGGAGACAACGTGGACGGAAGAGCGAGTGAAGCAGGTTCAAAAAATAAAAGAAGAAAATGGTTGGGTCGTAAAGGAAAACGCACCAGATGGGTTCACGGATGCAGAGCGCGTGGAGAGATATTTCGTAGACATCGGATTGGCCTATGAGATCTTGGATGAAAAAGGAAAAGTGGTAGCGGGATGGGATGATGCCCTTGCCGGGGATGAAATCAATCAAATTCGCAAAAACACGGTATCTCCCGGTTACCGAGGACAGCTGCATGACGAGGGGAAACGATATACGAAGCTGAATGGCATCGCGCCTTTGGCTGACGACCAAACGTATACTTTCAGGCTGCACTCCCTGTACCTGTTTGAGCCGGCGAAGTTTCAAGCAAGCATACCTGTTGAGAAGCTGGGCAAGGAAAAGGTAACCGTAATGAGTCATGACAGCACGTACACCTTTTCAGGCGTTACGTTGAAAACGACGGAGGGCGAGGAAAAAATAGGGGAACATACGTACAAGGGGAAAGGTGCGATTATCCCGTACACGGCTGTTCTTCCAGAGGGCGTCATCAGGGCAATTGAATGGAATGCGCAAGGTGATGCCAAGCAAGATTACAAATTGCTCGTCAGACAATCATTCAAGAGAGACAAGGACGGGCGTGTACATGTCAGCGGTACGTTCTTTATCCGTGACATAGAAAAGCTGCCGAAAACTCTGAATCTGGAGCATTTGATGCAATTGCGTCAGTATCAGGGAATGAATTGGGAAGTCCCATTCCAAACGACTGGCAAACGCTAAATCAAAACGAAAACAAATCCCCCTCCTATACCAAAAAGAGGGGGATTTCACATGTTATCTGCTTCCAAACCACTCCCACAGCTTCAACACAAACGCTGTAATCCCGGCAGCCATCAAAGGTCCGACGGGAATGCCTCGGAAAAACACAATACCGATGATCGACCCAATCACCAGCCCGACAACCATTTGCGGTTCAGACCTCAAGAGGTCAAGTCCTTTCCCATTCATCCAGGTGGCAATCGCTCCACCAGCTAGTGCTGTCAGTCCGACTACCGTCGTGAATAGTGGGGTGACGTCCTTCCACGATATTTTTTCGCTGGCGAATGGAACCAGTACGGAAATCGTCAAGAAAAGCAGGCCTAGCTCCAGCCCACGGCGTTCCACCGTCGGGAAAAAACGCTCCAGTGCCGTTAGCTTCAACACCAACAATATACTTGCGGCAGTCGCAATAATCGGTGATCGCCCAATAAGACCGATAACGATTAGGATGACCAGCATTACTTCTCCAGACATCATTGGCATCAAAACCCCTGTCCCTGTTCTCTTTTCACATTATGAGACAAGGTGTGGGAGTATGCGTTTCTCCTTGATGTAGGGAACGATTTGATACTGATCCACTTGAGCACAGTACCGTATGTCGCTTGCGAGATGGTGCTGGATGAGCCTTTTTCCTGTTGTCGTGTGGGGTAACAGCTCGCTCAGTTTTCCCGCGTAATAAAGGTAGCTCGTCTTTAGCACTTCACCCAGATCACAGATTTGGATGCTCGGTAACGATTGTTGTGCCTGTGCAATCATCAAGCCGGCAGCCAGACCGTCTTCCAGAGCGAATTCCGACCGGGTACCTGCACAGTACAGGGTTATGTCGAGATGATAAGAAAGAGCGTGCCGAATGCATGCAGTGGCATTCAAGAAGCAGCCGATCAAGAGAGCAGTGGCACGTTCTGCTTTTTGGATCGCACGAGTCCCGTTCGTCGTGGTGAGAATAAGCTGGCTCCCCGTTTTCCCCAAACCTGCGATTTCGGTTGGTGAGTTATTGCAGTCGAATTCGGGGATTTTCTTACAGTGGCGTTCCCCGGCCAAAATACAGTCGTTAGTGCGTAGGGAGTTTGCTTGCCCAATGGTTTCGACCGGGATGACGCTACGAAATCCATTACCTAATGCGGTGACAATCGTACTGGAGGCACGAAGCACATCGATGACGATGACTACATGATTGCTGATCTGTTCAAAACGAATTTCTTCCACGGTCGGCACCACCTCTATTCGCACGGAAAACACCTCCCTCTATCCATGATTAGGGCTGTATCGCCGCGCAATCCGCGCCGTAGCGTCTCCAAAGAGAATACATCCGTATAGGCAATATTTCCGAGGTTCACGTCGCTGCCAATGGCCTTGATGAAGCAGACCTGTTGATCCTTTTGTGGTGCTTCCCAGATTAGACGGGAGGCCTTTTCTTTGGCCGCTGCAACAATGTCTAAAACGAAGGAATCGTCAATCTTGCCATCCCCGTCACACACGCCGACGGTACCACTTTCTCTCGCTTCTACAATCACGTGACTGGCACCATTGTGCAGGTCAAAGCTAAGCGTCTCCAGCAATTCCTCTCGACAAGTGCGATAGTCGGCAGCTTTTTTTCCGACCTCTGTGTAGACCACTAGATCATTGTCTAACGCGTAATTGATGGCTTCCTGTCGCTGTGCAAAGGATAGAGGGAACGTTCCATCGGATATTTCCACCGCAGAAAAACCGAGAGAGCGAATCAGCTTCATATAATCTGCAATTGAATTGTGGCGAATGGCGATTTCAAAAAAAGTTCCTCCTGGCATGATGTGTACACCAAATTGTTTTGCAAGGGTCAGTTTTTGGTTGAGTATCTCGAGGGGGTACAGAGCAAGGGTGCCAAAACCGAGTTTGTATAGATCGATATAGGGAGCAGCCAGCGCGAACAAGTCGGAATATGCAGTAAGTCCAAGGCCTTTGTCAATCACCATGGTTAAGCCCTTCACACGGGGCTTCTCTCGTATTTGCCCGGACGGGTTTGCCCAGCTATCAGGTAAAAACGATTGATCACACTCTACCATCGGCAAGTTCCTCATTTCTTCTAGGCGTATGGTTCAGTGTATGCCCAGTGAAGGGGAGGAGTGAGGGCAAAAGCCTATAGGGATGATTCAAAAAGTGCTGAAATGATGTGGTACAGGCATAGAGTGAAAGGAGGGGAGGACGAGTCGGGATGTTGGAAAAAGCGATTATGGGTATGGCAGCACTTAGGGTCTTTTCAGGCAGTATCGAGATCATTGCAGCTTTGCTCATTTTAAAAGTGAACCAGGTCGAAAAAGCTCTGCTCATTAATTCAGGGCTTGCGATTGTTGGGCCAATTATCTTGATCACCACAACGACAATCGGTTTGTTAGGCATGTCGGATCGGGTTAGCTTCGCCAAAATAGCCTGGATTCTGGTGGGGATCTCGTGCATCTTGATTGGCGTCCGCAAATAATTACCCATATCCTTCCATTCGTAAATGGCATCACGATGGGGAACGATAAGTGGGAGAGATTGGATGGGAGGGAATGTGGATGCCAGAATCATTGGCGAATCGAATCGCATACTTGCAAGGGTTGGCAGATGGATTGGAAGTGGGGGAGAAAAGCCCCGAAGGAAAAATTATGGTAGAGATGATTGAGATTCTAAATGAGGT
Source organism: Brevibacillus sp. RS1.1 (assembly GCF_013284365.1). NCBI lineage: Bacteria > Bacillati > Bacillota > Bacilli > Caryophanales > Paenibacillaceae > Brevibacillus > Brevibacillus sp. RS1.1. The sequence goes on along the minus strand of NZ_JABSVA010000003.1, from coordinate 644,580 downwards.
GCAGGGTGAGCTACGAGAGCTTCACGCGCGAGTGGAAGAGGCGGAGGATTATGTGGAGGCCTTGGATGAAGACTTAGAGGACATTGAGCTGTATCTTTTTGATGATGATGATGACTTGTATGAAACCGTTGTCGATTGTGAGGATGATGACGACGAGTACGCGACTTTCTACGATTTGGATGATGATGAAGACGCACAACAATACGAAGCACAAGTAGATCCCCATCTCGATACGACTTACGAGTTTGCATGCCCTAGCTGCCAGAAAGAAATCTATCTGCACGAAGGCAAAGATGAGGAAGGTTTCAGACACTATGTAATAGAGCCGGTGGATAACAAGAAATCGGATAATCGATGATTCCAATAGGAAAAGCTTGCACTCGTCTTTCTAGCACGAGAGCAAGCTATTTTTTTTGCATAAATCTCGTCCACCTCTGCATAGGATGGAGGTAAGTCAAAGTGGACAAAGGCAGAAGGCTGCAAAAAGGAGGGTACCTGATGAATGAGATCTTGACGATATTGCCAGCAACTTTACGAACGATTTTGACGGCCCTTCCTATCGCGGTAAGAGAGAATCTGGAAGAGATTCGGCTTCGGCAAAACCAGCCGCTAGAAGTCCGGTTTGGCCAACAATCCAGCTATGTGACATCGTCGGGGCAAATCACCTCGATACCCGCACAAGGATGGCTATTTTCAGCAGAAGAGGCAGCAAAACTCTTAAACCAGGTCAGCCAGCATTCTCTTTATGCCTTGGAAGAAGAGTTGAAAAGGGGTTACATCACGGTAGTTGGCGGTCATCGCATTGGCATTGCGGGGAAAGTGGTGCTGGACAAAGGAGAAGTGAAGGGAATCAGAGATGTGACCAGCTTCAACATCCGGATTGCCCGCGAGAAAAAGGGCGCGGCCAAAAAGGTCATGTCGTATTTGTTTGAGGATGGCAAATTGCAAAACACGCTGCTCATCTCCCCACCCCAATGCGGGAAGACAACCTTGTTGCGTGATATCGCACGAACCATCAGCTACGGGAGCGAGTGGTCTTCAAGTCGCAAGGTAGGAATTGTGGACGAGCGTTCTGAGTTGGCGGGATGCTTGCAAGGAGTTCCTCAACGAGATGTCGGTCCGCGAACGGATGTGCTGGACGCTTGTCCAAAAGCTGTCGGGATGATGATGCTGATTCGCTCCATGTCTCCTGATGTTCTGATTGTGGACGAGGTAGGAAGAGCGGAGGATGGCGACGCAGTCTGGGAAGCGATTCATGCTGGTGTAGCCGTCATTTGCTCTGCGCATGGAGCGAGCGTCAAGGAAGTTGCCGAACGCCCTATGTTAGGCAAGCTGATTCGATATGGTGCCTTTTCCCGCTATATCGTACTCAGCCGCGCAAAAGGTGTCGGAACGATCCAGGCCATCTACGATCAAAGCATGAACCTGGTTGAAAGGGAGAAGGCTGCATGGTCAAGCTGATGGGAGCCGTACTCATCCTGTTTTCGGCGTCGATGGTTGGTTGGCAGATCGGCAAGTATTACGCGAATCGTCCCGTTCAGCTTCGGGCTCTGCTCGTTGCTCTACAAATGCTCGAAACGGAAATCGTGTTCGGGATGACGCCATTACAGCGAGCGTTTGTGAAGGTCGGTCATCGCGTTTCCGAAGAGGTAGGGAAAGTATTTCTTCTGGCCGCGGAATTCCTACAGACAGAAAAGGCGCATTCGGCTGAGGAAGCCTTGCAACAAGCAATGAATAGACTCTGGACCCAAACCGCCTTGCGCAGACAAGAGCGAGAGGTGCTTGAGAGTCTAGGTCAGGTACTCGGATCATCCGATCGGGAAGACCAGCAAAAGCATTTGCGCCTAGCTGTCACCCACCTGCGAGGGCTGGAAGAGGAGGCTCGTGCGGAACAGGAAAAGTACGAAAAAATGTACAAGAGTTTGGGCTTTTTAGGTGGACTCTTGGTCGTCATCCTGATGTTCTAAAGGCGAGGTGTTCACAGTGGATTTTGATTTGACACCTGTTTTCCAGATAGGAGCAGTAGGTTTCATTACAGCCATCCTGCATACAGTCCTGAAGCAGGCGGGCAAGGAAGATATTGCGCATTGGGCAACTCTGGTCGGATTCATCATTGTCCTGTACATGGTGTCCCATTACATCGGTGACTTGTTCTCCGAGGTAAAACGCGTCTTCCTGTTCAACTGAGGAGGGGCTCCAGATGGAGATTGTACAAATTGTCGGACTAGGACTGGTGGCTACGATTCTCGCGCTAGTCATTAAGGAACAGAAGCCGATGTTCGCCTTTTTGCTGGCGATCGCGAGCGGGGTCATCATCTTTTACTTTCTCGTCGGAAAAATAGCAGAGGTTATTCGGATTTTGGAAAGACTGGCGGTTCAAGCAGATTTGAACCTTGTGTTTCTGGAAACGATTCTAAAAATCATCGGAATTGCCTACATCGCTGAATTCGGTGCACAGATGACCCGAGATGCTGGACAAGGTGCGATTGCTTCGAAAATCGAGCTCGCTGGAAAAGTCCTCATCCTGGTTATGGCTGTACCGATCATCCAAATCATTATCGAAACAGTGATCGACTTGTTGCCGGCATAAGGGAGGTGGGATGTCCATGGCACACACTTGCAAGCTGATCCTGTTCTGGTTCCTGTTCCTTGCCTTGTTTCCAGTTGCCGTGTCAGCTACTGCGACACCCGCTGTGGCACCCGCAGCCGGTCCAATCAATCAAATCGTGCAACAACAGGTCGATCACTTGCAGCTAGACCGAGTCGAACAGTATTGGAAACAGTTGTTACGCGACTATAAAGGGTACTTGCCCGATTTGAAATCGGAAGGCTTTATCCAAATCCTCATGCAGCAAGGTGACTTCAGTATTTCAGGAGTCCTGCAAGGAATGGGCAAGTTTATCTTTCATGAGATTTTGATGAATGGCAAGCTGCTCAGCTCCATCATTATCATTACGGTCTTCGCGATGATTCTCGAAACGATGCAGAACGCCTTTGAACGTAATGCGGTATCGACAGTGGCGTACTCGATTACGTATCTCGTCTTGATGGTACTTGCGATCAACAGCTTTCATGTCGCCATTACCTATGCAAAAGACGCAATCGCGAACATGTCTGATTTCATGCTGGCCATGATCCCACTGGTAATCGCGCTACTTGCTTCGGTAGGCAATCTGGCATCCGCCACAATGTTTCACCCGCTGATTATCTTCATGATCAACACGAGCGGCATGATGATCTCTTACGTCGTGTTCCCGCTTCTGTTCCTCTCTGCGATGCTCTCTATCGTCAGCCTGTTTTCAGAGAGGTACAAAGTCACGCAGTTAGCGACCTTGCTACGCAATATTGCAATGGGTGTCCTTGGTTCATTTCTGACGATCTTTCTCGCCATCATTTCCATACAAGGAGCGACTTCAGCCGTTGCGGACGGGGTCACTCTCCGAACAGCGAAATACATCACGGGCAATTTCATCCCGATAGTAGGTCGTGTGTTCTCCGATGCGGCAGATACCGTACTCAATGCCTCGTTACTGGTCAAAAATGCCGTAGGCTTGGCGGGTGTTTTGATCCTGATCATGCTATGCGCGTTTCCGGCTTTGAAGATACTGGTACTGGCTCTGATCTACAATCTGTCATCTGCCGTACTCCAACCGCTAGGAAACAGCCCAATCATCAGTGCGCTAGGTACGATTGGGAAAAGTCTTTTGTTCGTCTTCGCTGCTTTGGCAACGGTCGGCTTGATGTTCTTTCTGGCGATTACGATCATGATTGCGGCGGGCAACATCTCCATGATGGTTCGGTAGGTGATGAGATGACGTGGTTAACCCTGTGGTTGAAAAAAATTATCCTGCTCGTCCTTTTGGCTGCCTTCCTCGATCTGATCCTGCCCAATACGACACTGCAACGCTACGTAAAAATGGTGATGGGCTTGATTCTCTTGCTGACGATCATTTCTCCCGTGTTCAGTCTGTTCAGCCTCTCGCAGGAAGATCTGGCCTTTCGTCTGGATCGATACCAACAAGAGCTGAACAAGCCTGCTTCGGCAGAATGGAAACGCATCACTGACAAGCTGCTCGGTCAACAGAACCAACAGATGACGGCTTACGTTCAGTCACAGGTAGCGTCCTCGGTAAAAGCCAGTGTCAAAGAGCAGTACGGCGTAACTGTCGATGATGTCACGATTACCGTCAATCAGCAAAATCCGGAACAGCCAATCCTTGAACGAATCGAGCTGGTAGTCAGTGACGCGAACAAGGAAGAGCAAAAAGGGCAGAGCACGATTGAACCGATTAAGCCTGTCCAGCCTGTTGAGATCACGATTGGCAAACCCATTGAAATGCAACCTGATCCCAAAGCAGATATGGCTGCAACAGCTCATTATGACAATCCACTTTACGCGCAAATCACAAACGATGTCGCCAAAGAGTGGGGGCTATCGAAGAGCCAGGTCGTCATCAAAGACGAATCGAGAGAAAGAGAAAAACAGTAGCGGGTACAGTCAGTGAAGCGAGGTGAAAACAATGAACCAATTGTGGGAAAAGCTGAAAAGTCTGCTCATGAAGAAACAAGGCGAGACGATGCAGGAAGAAAAGAAAATCGTGGTGGGGAGCAAGGGGAAAAACCAAAAGCTAAAGCCGCTGCATTATTTCATCGTCATATTAGGAATTGGCGTTGCCATCATGATTCTGACGGACTTCCTCAGAGTGGAAAAAGACCAGCCACTCGGATTTGGAGATATAGGGAGTGAGGCGCCAGGTCCTCCTGGTGGCGATGCAACTTCCCAGGTGTTGGGGGGATCACCGACTACAGATATCATTGCAGAGTATGAAAACATTTACGAGACACAGCTTCGTGAGATCCTCGCTTCCGTTGTCGGTGTCGGTGAAGTACAGGTCATGGTCAATCTGGAATCAACACCAGAGCTGGTTGTAGAAAAAAATCGCAACATTCGTTCCTCAACCAATCAGGAAATGGACAAAGAAAAGGCAACCCGCAATCAAAATGACCAGTCACGAGATGAGCAGGTCGTCATCGTGCAAGGCGGCAAGCAAGATGCCCCTGTTATTGTGAAGACGTTGAAGCCGAAAGTCCGCGGGGTCCTGGTAGTAGCAAAAGGGGCCGATAACATCCAGGTTAAAGCGTGGATCACTGAAGCCGTTCAAAAGGTTTTGGATGTTCCCGCTTATAAAATATCCATTTTGCCCAAAAAAGGGTAGGAGGTAATGGCGAATGATTCTGCGAAAGCAAACGGTTTGGTTGTTGACAATGCTTGCTGTCATGGTTGTGCTCTCTGGATATTACTTGGTGAAGGGACCGCAAGATCAGGTCCCAACATCAGGACAAGAGCACGCTGTCCAGAAGCAAGAGCAAATTTCCGGTGTGGTGGTTGAATCCAAGCAAGTAGATCACGCCCCACAAGCAACGCCTGTCGATCAAGCTCCAAAGGCAAACCCTGTAGAAGGAAAAACTGGCACGCAAGGAGCGAAGACTCCTGCTGCACCAGAAGCAAAACCAGCGACATCGAACACGGTCGTCCCAGTAGCAGAAACGGCGAGTGAAATCTTCCAAGGTTTCAAAATGAAACGCGAAGCCATGCTGGCGCAACAAAAAGACGAACAGCTAGCAATCGTAAACAGCACGGAGTCCTCTCCGCAGGCAGTCGCTGAAGCGATGGCCAAGTTTGAAGAACTGTCCAATATGGAAAGTGCTACGATGACTGCAGAAGAAATGCTCAAGGCAAGCGGCTATCAGGATGCGGTCGTTACTGTCCAAAATGACATTGCGACAGTCATTGTACAAAAAGATAAATTGAGCGCAAACGAGGTAGTGGAAATCATTGCCAACGTGAAGCAACACTTGAATATCCCGGCGACAAACATTAACGTACAATACAAGGCATCCTAATCAAGCTACGGCACTTTCTCGTTATAAGGGATAGGAGAAACGGGCATGATGGTAAGGATTTTCTCGCTTCTGTTAGAAAAGAAGCGGGGAAATCCTTTCTTGACGTGGTTTAGGCAACAGGCTACCATGGATTTATGGTTTGCCAAAAGGATACATACTGGACTTCACGAACCTCTATTGAAAGAAAAGAAGGAGTGCTTGTTCGTAATGAAAATGCATGAAATCCGTGAAATTATTAAGTTAATTGATCAATCATCCATTCAAGAATTTAACTTGGAAACAGAAGGTGCCAAGGTGTCTCTGAAAAAATCCAATGGTACGGAAACGATTGTCGTCACGCAACCAGCGGTTCAAGCGCCTGTTGCAGCACCCGTAGCACATATCCCGGCTCAGCCAGTTGTCGCGGCAGCGCCAGTCGCAGCAGAAGCTCCGAAAGCAGCAGCTGTACAAGCAGCGGATGACGCAAATCTCCACAAGATTGTATCTCCAATGGTAGGGACTTTCTATAGCGCACCAGAACCAGGCAAGCCGGCTTATGTACAAGCTGGTGACAAAGTGAATGCGAGCAAAGTTGTTTGCATTGTGGAAGCCATGAAACTCTTTAACGAAATCGAAGCAGAAGTAAGTGGAGAGATCGTGAAAGTGCTCGTAGAAGACGGCCAATTGGTTGAGTATGGCCAAGCATTGTTTTTGGTGAAGCCAGAATAAGGTGGGGGAGAGCGGAATGTTTCAAAAAGTATTGATTGCCAATCGCGGGGAGATTGCCGTGCGTATTATCCGTGCATGCCGCGAGCTGGGCATTCGTACGGTCGCCGTCTACTCCGAAGCGGATCGTGAAGCGCTTCATGTGAAGCTGGCCGACGAAGCTTACTGTATTGGTCCCAAGGCATCCAAGGAAAGCTATTTGAATATAGCAAACATCATGAGTGTAGCGACCAAGGTAGGGGCAGATGCCATCCATCCTGGTTATGGCTTCTTGGCAGAAAACGCCGATTTTGCCGAGATTTGTGCCGCATGTAATATTACCTTTATCGGTCCAGACCCAGAAGCCATTGTGAAGATGGGGGACAAGTCCACAGCGAAGGATACGATGAAAACGGCAGGTGTACCTACTGTACCAGGTACGGAAGGGCTGATCGAAGATGTGGCTGACGCTGTCGTTACCGCAAACAAGATTGGCTATCCTGTCATGGTCAAAGCGACGGCGGGTGGCGGCGGACGTGGTATGCGCGTAGCCGTTGACGATGAAGATTTGGAAAAAGCGATCCGTCAGGCGCAAAACGAAGCGAAAACGGCTTTTGGCAATCCAGGTGTTTACTTGGAGAAGTTCGTAGAAGGCCCGCGTCATGTGGAAATTCAAATCATGGCTGACAAACATGGCAATGCCGTATACCTGGGTGAGCGCGACTGCTCTATCCAACGCCGTCACCAAAAGCTGATCGAGGAAGCGCCATCTCCGGCATTGAGTGAAGAGCTGCGTCGACAAATGGGTGATGCTGCTGTTGCGGCGGCAAAAGCCGTTTCTTATCACGGTGCGGGAACTGTCGAGTTTTTGTTGGACAAACATGGAAAGTTCTACTTCATGGAAATGAATACGCGTATTCAGGTAGAGCATCCTGTAACCGAGCTGGTGACTGGCTTTGACCTGATCAAGGAGCAGCTGACCGTAGCGGCAGGCCAACCATTGTCCTTTACGCAAGAGGATATCGTATTGGATGGCTGGGCTATTGAATGCCGTATTAATGCTGAGAATCCTGCGAAAAACTTCATGCCTTCGCCAGGTCGTATCACGGAATATTTGGCGCCAGGCGGCTTTGGTGTGCGCGTAGACAGTGCAGCGTATGCAGGATATTCCATTCCACCTTACTACGACTCGATGATCGCCAAGCTGATTGTGTGGGGCAAGGATCGTAACGAAGCGATTGACCGTATGAAGCGTGCGTTGGGTGAATTCGTCGTAGAAGGTATTACGACAACGATCCCTTTCCATTTGAAGGTATTGGAGCACGAAGTATTTGTCAGCGGGCATTTCGATACGAAATTCTTGGAAACCTACGACTTGAACCTGGATGAAGAGTAAGTAGGGCTGATTTGTAAAAATACGGTGTGCTTGGTATAATGAATTACAAATTAGAGGGAGGTGCGAAGCATGGAAGAGTTTACTCCAGACTTAGATAGAACAGAACTTGGTAAAGTCCAGATCGCTCCCGAAGTGTTGGAAGTGATCGCCGGCATGGCTGCGTCCGAAGTAGAAGGTGTAGCGCAAATGAGCGGCGGTTTCGTAGGAGAAATAGCTGAACGATTAGGCCGTAAAAATATAGCACGTGGTGTGCGTGTAGAGGTTGGCTCCCGCGAAGCGGCGGTGGATGTTTCGATCATTGTCAAATACGGACATCGCATCCCGGAAGTCGCTCGAAATATTCAAGATAGTGTACGCAATGCGATTGAGAGCATGACAGGTCTTTCTGTAGTGGAAGTAAACGTACATATCGTTGATGTTGAATTGAAAGCAGAAGAAAAAGTACCGGCTCCAGTACCGGTTGAAGAACACCAGCGCGTGCGCTAACAAGCAGCGGATGGATGCCCCCTACGAACAGGGGGCATTTTCCTCATTTGAAAACGTGATTTTTGTTTAGGCGTAGAGCATACATTCATGGAGTTTTCTGGAGCGTGCCGTGTTTGTCTCCTTTTTCAAACATGGCTGAAAGGAGAGGTGCTTGTGAACTTGTTTGACCGCTTTATCTTGACGATTTATAGCTTTGCGCTCATTGTTTTGTCCTGCATCGCGATAGCAGCGACCAGCGGATTGATCTCGCAAGATTTTTTCCGCCCATATGTGGATCAGATGCTGGCGGGTACGAACATCACCTATCTCATTGTCGCGATCATTTTCCTCGTAGTCAGCCTTCGCTTCTTTTTCAGTTCTTTCCGCTCTAACAAGCCTAAAGTAGAACGGGGAATCCGTCAGCGCAGTGATTTGGGTGAGGTCAACATTACGATTCAGACGATCCAGACCATTGCAGAGCGTGCCGCCCGCCGAGTAAAAGGCGTGCGCGATCTGAAAACGACAGTCAAAGCACTCGAGAGCGGCAATATTATCACCCTGCGTGTTTCGGTAGATGGAGAAACGCCATTGCCTGAACTGACACAGAAGCTACAGGCTGACGTGAAGGAGCAAGTCGAGGGGATTGCTGGTGTTGTCATTTCTGAGGTGACCATTGTCGTGACGGAAGTAGCACAGCAGGAAAACTACTCGTCTCGTAAACGGGTGGAATAGAAGGTGAAGTAAATGATGCGGGAGTTAATGTGGGAACACAAGGGGAAGCTAATGGGGGTTTTTGCCGGACTTTTTTTAGGCATCATCTACCTTCTCGTGGGATTTTGGGATACACTGGTTTTTGTTGTGTTTGTCGGGACCGGTTATTATATTGGACGAAAGCTCGATCATAAAGAAGACTTGCGTGAAATACTCGACAAGATTTTGCCAGGCAAGTTTCGGTGAAAGAAGCAAAGGCCGAGCTCATTTTAATTAGTAGGTGAATGAATGGTATGAAACGAAGAACAGCACGAGAAAAAGTAGTTCAATGTCTTTTCCAAATTGATATGGCAGAGGTTCCGCTAACAGATGCGGTTGCTCTCGTCATGGAAGAATCCGAGGAAAATGCACAGTATTTACGTTATCTCCTCGATGGTGTATTGAAAAACTTGACTGAGATTGATGCAGAAATCAAGAAGTATCTGCGTGGATGGCAATTGGAACGCATCGCCAATGTAGATCGCGCTATTCTTCGTCTGGCTTTTTACGAGATCATGTTTGAGCAAGACACACCTGACAAAGTCGTGATGAACGAAGCGATTGAGGTCGCGAAGCTGTTTAGCGACGAGCAGTCCCACAGGTACATTAACGGTGTATTGTCGAGCTTCTTGCAATCACGTGAAACCAAGCAGGCGTAATAGGTAGGAGATACAAGCATGAGTAAGGTAATGTTGGGAATCGACACGAGCAATTACCGGACATCACTGTGCTTGGCTGAGGAAGACGGCCGAATTGTCGCAGAAGCAAAACGCCTTTTGAAAGTAAAGGAGGGCAAGCGCGGACTGCAACAATCCGAAGCCGTCTTTCAGCATGTGATGAACCTGCCGGAATTAAGTGATGAGATGAAGTGGAAGGACTACGAGATTGCAGCGATTTGTGTAAGCGAGAAGCCACGCCCGCAAGACGGATCGTATATGCCTGTATTTAAAGTAGGAGAAGGCTTGGCGAAATCGTTGGCGACTTATTTGCGCGTTCCGCTGCACTTGACGACGCATCAAGAGGGACATATTGCGGCAGGGGAATACACTGCTGAGGTGCGTCCGACAGAAGACCGCTTTTTGGCTGTGCATTTGTCTGGAGGTACCAGCGAGTTGCTGTTGTGCGAGCGTCATGCAGCCGGATATACCATTGAGAAAATCGGTGGGACGATCGATCTGCACGCAGGTCAACTGGTCGATCGGATTGGTGTGGCACTGGGTCTGTCCTTTCCTGCAGGTCCTGCATTGGAGCAGTTAGCAAAGGAAGCAACAGGTGAGTTTCGTGTTTCTTCGGCGGTTGACGGACTTTCCTTTAGTTTTTCTGGTCCAGAAGCATCGCTTTTACGGGAAGTGGAGAAGGGGAGTACGAGCCCTGCTGAGATTGCGCGAGCGACAGAGCAATGTATTGCCAATGCACTAGAGAAGTCCTTGCGCCATGCAGTAGAGCAAGGCTACCCGAAGGACATCTTGATTGTAGGAGGAGTAGCTGCTAATTATTACATTCGTGAGCGGCTGATCAAACGACTGGAACACCCTGCCGTGAAGGCGAAGCTGTACTTCTGTGACCCCGTTTACTCCGGTGATAATGCCTATGGAGTCGCAATGTTGGGTTGGATGAAGCAAAAGGCGAACATTAAATAAATAAGAACTTTTTATAATTCGCCTTTACAGCTGAGGGAGAAATCGGTACACTTAACGTATCGACGTTGATAAAGGAGGCATTTTCTCCATGGCTGCAACCATTCTCCAGGGAAAAGAAGTCGCACAGAGTATTCGGGCCGAATTGGCGAACGAAGTAGTTGAATTGAAAAAACAAGGGGTCGTACCGGGTTTGACTGTTGTCATTGTAGGAGACGACCCAGCTTCTCACTCTTATGTACGGGGTAAGGCAAAAGGCTGTGAGGAAGTCGGTATTTCATCCGAGATCATTCGGAAGGACGCTGACATCACAGAGGAAGAGTTGTTGGTTATCATTCAACAGTTGAACGAAAATCCGAACGTTAATGGGATTTTGGTTCAGCTTCCTCTTCCTGCTCATATTTCAGAGCATGCGGTCATTGAAGCCATTGCTCCTGAAAAAGATGTGGACGGTTTCCATCCGATTAGCATAGGCAACATGGTACTGGGAAATGATACGATGCTTCCTTGCACACCGCATGGAATTATTGAATTGATCAAGCGCACAGGCACCCAGATGGCAGGCAAACACGCAGTGGTGATCGGACGTAGCAACATCGTTGGTAAGCCGGTATCATTGCTGCTGCAACAGGAAAATGCTACGGTAACCATGTGTCATTCTCGCACGCAAAATCTCGAGGAATACACCCAAAAGGCGGACATCCTCGTCGTTGCAACTGGTAGGGCTCATATGATCGGCAAGGAGCATGTTAAACCGGGCGCTGTCGTCATTGATGTCGGTGTGAATCGCATTGAAACGGGTAAGCTCGTTGGAGATGTCAAGTTCGACGAGGTCAAAGATGTGGCTAGCTTTATTACCCCAGTTCCAGGCGGTGTTGGCCCGATGACGATTACGATGCTGCTGAAAAATACTGTTGCGGCGGCGAAAAAGCAAGCAAAACAATAGAAGAAAATCGGCAACTTATTATAGAATGGATAAGGCATAAGCTTTATCCATTCTTTTGCATAGTCCTTGTTGCATGCACGGCAAAGCCAAGTTTTTGTAAAGGAGGGGCCGCATGGCATTACAAGATATTTTATCTGTCAGTGATCTCAATCGTTATATTAAGCTGGTGCTGGAAAAGGAACCCCACCTGCAAGATATATGGGTGAGGGGAGAAATCTCCAATTTTACTCACCATTCCAGCGGTCATATGTATTTCACGCTAAAGGACAAGCAGTCACGCATCAAAGTCGTCATGTTTGCGAGTTATAATCGCTTCCTGCGTTTCTTGCCCAAAGATGGCGCAAAAGCGATTGTGCGAGGGTCTATTTCTGCATACGAACGGGATGGCGCGTATCAGTTTTACGCCAAAGAGATGCAGCCAGACGGTCTTGGCTCGCTTTATTTAGCATTCGAGCAGCTGAAAGAAAAATTGGCGCAAGAAGGGTTGTTTGCAGCAGAGAGAAAGCGGATGCTCCCGCGTTTTCCCAAACGTGTCGGTGTCGTCACTTCTCCGACAGGAGCTGCCATCCGAGATATTTGCACGACGATTCGCAGACGATATCCGCAAGCAGAAATCGTACTTTCACCAGCCGTTGTCCAAGGTGCGGATGCACCTGCATCGATTGTCTCCGCTATTCGGATCATGAACGATCAGCCTGATATTGATGTTCTCATTGTAGGGCGTGGTGGAGGTTCCATCGAGGAGCTGTGGGCGTTTAATGATGAAAACGTCGCGAGGGCAATTGCTACTTCACTCATTCCCGTCATCTCCGCTGTAGGACACGAGACGGATGTGACCATCGCCGATTTCGTAGCAGATGTACGGGCAGCTACGCCGACAGCCGCAGCTGAATTGGCTGTACCGCATTATTTGGAATGGGTCGAAAGAGTGCGACAGCTCGAGATACGGATGCATCGAGCAGTACGTGGTACCATGACAGAGCAGAGAAATCGTTTGACACGCTTGGGCAATTCGTATGCGATGCGCCAACCGGAGCGGAGGCTGGAGGAAGCTGCAGAACGATTGGATCGGGCACATTTGCGGATGCGTCAATCCATGAAGCATTTGCTGGACAGAAGACGCGAACGCTATACGCGATTAGATGAACAGATCAAGCGCTATCGCCTCGCTGATCAAATTGGAGAGAAAAGAAAAAATCTGTCTAAGCTCCGCGCCACCTTGGACGAACGGATGCTGGGCCGTCTCAACCAAAAAAGAATGGCATTCGCAGCTAGAATAGCGACGTTAGAAGCACTGAGTCCACTAAAGGTCATGCAGCGTGGATTCTCACTCGTATACACCAATGACAGGCTCGTGAAATCGGTGGAACAGTTTGCCCCTGGCGATGAGATCATGGTACGATTAAGTGATGGCAGTGCGACTGCACGTGTGGAAAAAGTGAATCGGGAGGAGGAGAAGCAGAGTGGCTCGCAAAAAAACGGAACAAGAGACTGATATGCAGTTCGAGGACGCGATGAAGCGCCTGGAAGAAGTCGTCAATCGACTTGAAGAAGGAGATATTCCCCTCGAAGAAGCGATTACGCTATATCAGGAAGGAGTGACTCTTTCCAGAATTTGTGGTCAAAAGCTGGATGCAATCGAAGCGAAGATTACCCAGTTGGTGGAAGAAGACGGACAGGTAAAGCAGAAGGCGTTTCGCGTGGAAGGAGAATCATGATCGGCGTGCATACATTCGAGAGTTATTTGGTGGAAAAGACCGCCTATATAGAGCAAAGACTCTTGCCAGCCCTTGAGCAGCAAGGAGTTCCAGAAAACTTGTACGAATCCATGAAGTATTCGCTCATGGCAGGCGGAAAAAGGTTGCGTCCCATGCTGGTGTTGGCGGTCCTCGAAGCATTGGACAAGCCGATTGAACGGGGCGTGGCATTTGCGGTTGCCCTGGAAATGATACATACGTACTCCTTGATTCACGATGACCTCCCTGCGATGGACGACGATGATCTTCGTCGCGGTAAACCGACCAATCACAAAGTATTCGGTGAAGCAACAGCCATTCTCGCAGGAGATGCCTTGCTGACGCGTGCGTTTGCATACATTGCAGAGGCTTACATGGATCGCACTGATGTTTCAGCGGCTACTACCGTGAACCTGATTGCGGAGCTGGGAAAACGTGCAGGAGCAACTGGCATGGTCGGCGGACAGATGGCGGATATCGAAGGGGAGAGCAAGCGCCTTAATCTGGATCAGCTCGAATTTATCCATCGTCACAAAACAGGTGATCTCTTGATCGCAGCCTTGCGCGGGGGAGGCTACCTCGCAGAAGCATCCGAAGGCCAAATGGAAGCATTGACACGCTATGGTGTTTGCATCGGTCTTGCTTTTCAAATTCAGGATGACATCTTGAATGTGGAAGGGGATGCCCAAGAGCTGGGGAAAGCAGTTGGCAGCGATGCGGATCGGGAAAAGGCAACGTATCCATCACTTCTTGGTCTAGCCGAATCGAAGGCGCGTCTTGACGAATTGATTGCCGAGGCAAAAGCAGCGCTTGCGGATGCGGGAATCGAGAACTCTGCACTCAGTCCGTTGGCAGACTACGTGCGTGATCGCAATAAATAAGGGAAAGCTGGCAACCCGTACGGGAACTGCCAGCTTTTTTGTGTACCTAGCGATTACAAGCTTTTATCGTCAATGCTATTTAAGAATTGTTCAATCTCGCTAATCACCGATGGAATGCAGTCGTCCTCAAATGGAGAATAGAGCTTCGCCACTTGTACCAGCTCGAGGAACGATTTACTTCCGCCTTCGCGGCAAAGCGTCAAATAATCCTCCCAAGCTTGTTTTGGCTCAGATTGAGATCGTTTCCAAAATTGGAACGCGCAAATCTGGGCCAGTGTGTAGTCGATGTAATAGAAGGGGCTTTGGAAAATATGGGTTTGCTGCTGCCAGAACCCGCCCTCCTCAAGATACGCATTTTGTGCGTAATTGCGATGCGGTAGGTACTTGCGCTCAATTTCACGCCAAGCCTGTTTACGCTCCGCAGGGGTCATATCTGGATTCTCGTAGACAACATGCTGGAACTCATCAACAGATACGCCATACGGTATGAACTGGAGTCCGCTGCTCAGATGTGAGAATTTGTATTTGGCGGTATCTTCCTTGAAAAAATGCTCCATCCATGGCCACGTCAAAAACTCCATGCTCATCGAATGTATCTCACACGCCTCAAAGGTTGGGAAATGATATTCAGGCACCTCAAAATCTCGGCTTACATACACCTGAAACGCATGTCCTGCCTCGTGCGTAAGTACGTCGATATCACCGGACGTACCATTAAAGTTAGCGAAAATAAAGGGGAGCCTGTATTGGCTGATGTATTCACAGTAGCCGCCAGTTGCCTTCCCTTTTTTGCTCAATAAATCTAAACAGTCATTGTCCAGCATGAAGTTGTAAAATTCGTCCGTTTCAGGTGACAACTCGGCATACATCTTTTTCCCGTTTTCCACAATCCATTCCGGCGGGCCTTTCGGGCTTGGATTCCCTGTAGCAAAATCAAAGGAAAGATCGTAATACTCAAGTGTATCGACACCAATGCGTTGTCGCTGACGTTCGACGAGCTTTGATGCTACTGGAACGATGTGCTCAAGCACTTGCTGGCGGAAACTGGCTACCATTTCTGCATTGTAGTCGGTACGATTCAAACGTGCATAAGCTAGCTCCACAAAGCTATTGAAGCCGAGTTTTTTGGCGATGCGTGTGCGTACCTTGACGAGCTGATCGTAGATGCGATCAAATTCGTCCGTATGTTGCCGCATATAATCATACTTCGCTTCATTAGCGCGTTTGCGCATGTCTCTATCTTGCGCAATTGTAAAAGGAATCATCTCTGAAAGGTTTCGCTCTTCTCCTTCAAACATGATTTTGGCAGATGCTTTCAGTGCGACATATTGACTGGCCAAACGGTTTTCTTCCTGCAAATCAGAAATGACTTCCGGCGAAAATGTACGGAGTGTGCTCTCCGCGATGCGAAACAGCTGTGCTCCCCATTTTTGCTCCAATTCTGCGCGGAAGGAAGAATCGACGATCGCCTGATAGTAGCGGGAAACGATGCCGGTATACACAGGAGTGGCTTCATCCCAGTAGTCCTGTTCCGCCTTGTAGAAGGAATCTTCTGTATTGATCGTGTGGCGGATTTGTGCGACATACCGCGCAGATTCCACTTCTTGTCTCAGTTTGTTCAATTGAGCCATGATCGTATCTTGCTCAGAGAAGCTTGAAGCATGTTGAAACGCTTCCAATAATTGCGTGAATTGTCCTTCAACTTCGTTCATATCCATGCGCTCATACTGAATTTGTGAGAACTTCACGGACGTCACCTCTTTTGTTCGGAGTATGTATTCAAAATTATCTTACCAGAAAATACAAGATATCGCCTTCATATTCGTATATGTTGATCAAAAGTGGTGTTTTTATTAAGAAACCGTTATAATGAATCAAGCTGAAAATAAGCGGAATCGGCTATAGCAATAAGGAAAGCCGGGTTTTCTAGTGGCTTGATTGATATGCAGCATGCACAATCGCCGGAGAACGAACAGTGGAAAGTGAGGAATACCAATGCTGCTTACTACTATAAATGATCCTCAAGACTTGAAAAAGTGCACGCAACCGCAGTTACATACATTGGCATCCGAGATCCGTCAGTTTCTAATCGAAACGCTCTCGAAAACAGGAGGACATCTCGCGCCGAATCTGGGAGTTGTCGAGCTGACGCTAGCTCTGCATTACGTTTTTGACAGTCCAAAAGACAAGCTGATTTGGGATGTCGGACATCAAGCCTACGTACATAAGATGCTGACAGGACGCCGGGAGATGTTTCCGACCTTGCGCCAGTACAAAGGTCTGTGCGGGTTCCCTAAAATGGTGGAAAGCCCGCATGACGTCTGGGAAACCGGGCATAGCAGTACGTCGTTGTCTGCCGCAATGGGGATGGCGACTGCTCGGGATTTGAAAAAGGAAAAGAACCATGTCGTAGCTGTGATTGGTGACGGTGCCTTGACAGGTGGTATGGCTTTAGAAGCCTTGAACCACATCGGTCATGAACGCAAGAATGTCATCGTTGTGCTAAATGATAACGAGATGTCTATTGCGCCAAACGTTGGTGCCTTGCACAACTACTTGGGGAAAATTCGCTCGACGGAGAACTATCAGTGGGCGAAGGATGAAGTCGAAGGCTTGTTGAAATCGATACCGGCTGTAGGGGGCAAATTGGCTCATATGGCTGAGCGCTTCAAGGACAGCATGAAGTACCTGCTCGTATCTGGCGTTCTTTTCGAAGAACTCGGCTTTACGTATATTGGTCCGATTGACGGACATAACATGGAGCTATTACTCGATACATTGAAGACGGCCAAGCATACAAAAGGACCTGTATTGATCCATGCCATCACGAAAAAAGGACTGGGCTATGCCCCAGCTGAAGCTGATTCGGTCAAGTGGCATGGTATCGGTACGTATAAAATCGAGTCAGGTGATACACCGAAATCCGCACCAACGTATACATCCGTTTTTGCCGATACCATGATGAAGCTTGCGGATGAAGACCATTCCATTGTGGCTGTGACTCCTGCGATGCCAGCGGGTTCAGGCTTGATCCCATTTGGACAGAAGTATCCTGACAGACTGTTTGACGTTGGGATTGCAGAGCAGCACGCATGTACATTTGCGGCAGGATTAGCGACACAAGGTTTGAAGCCGGTCTTTGCGATTTATTCGACCTTCTTGCAAAGAGCCTATGATCAGTTGATCCACGATGTCGCACGCCAAAAACTCCATGTGATTTTCGCCGTTGACCGTGCTGGACTCGTCGGAGCAGACGGGGAGACACACCAAGGGATGTACGATGTGGCATTCATGCGCATCATTCCGAATATGGTCATCATGGCACCGAAGGACGAAAATGAGCTGCGTCACATGATGAAGACAGCAGTGGAATATAAAGGTGGTCCGATCTCTTATCGTTATCCGCGATTGCCGACTCGTGGCGTCAAAATGGATGAAGAGCTGCAAGTGCTGCCAATCGGAAAAGCGGAGATTGTACGCGAAGGCAAACACGTGGCGATTCTCTCGTTCGGTCACGTATTCGAAATTGCGGAGGCGGCGGTCAATCAGCTTCAAGAAGAGGGAATCAAACCGATGCTGGTCAATGCACGTTTTTGCAAGCCGTTGGACGAAGAGCTTCTATTCCGTCTGGCAAAGGAAGGCTACGATATCATTACGGTTGAAGAAGGCAGTGAAATGGGCGGCTTCGGCAGCGCTGTCATTGAATGCTACAGTCGTGCAGGCTATCACGGCATGAATGTACAGATTGTCGCGGTACCTGATTATTTTGTTGAGCATGGAAGTGTGAAGGAACAGCGGCAAGAGGTAGGGCTCACAGCTGATCATATCGCTGCTCGTGTCCGATCCTTGATGCCAATTTCGAAGGGCGTAGTGGAAGCATGAGTGTAAGAAAAGAACGGATTGATGTTCTCTTGGTCGAAAGAGGCCATTATGAGACCAGAGAAAAAGCAAAAGCAGCCGTAATGGCAGGTCTTGTGCAGGTAGCTGGCGACCGCTGTGACAAGCCGGGAACCAAATTTGCCGAGGATGTTGCGATTACGGTGAAGGGCGAGGTACACCCGTATGTGAGTCGGGGTGGCCTCAAGCTGGAAAAAGCATTACGTGTCTTTGAAATCGACATGAAGGATCGTGTCATGATGGACATCGGGGCCTCCACTGGCGGATTTACGGACTGTGCGCTACAAAACGGTGCACGGCTTGTATACGCCATTGATGTCGGGTACGGACAACTCGCGTGGAGCTTGCGACAGGATGAACGAGTGGTCGTCATGGAACGGACGAATTTCCGTCATATGGACCCGGATGCGTTTGAACATGAACGGCCAAACGCCGCATCGATTGACGTATCGTTTATTTCGTTGCGATTGATCTTGCCAGTGCTGTACCGTTTTCTGACGGATGGCGGTGACGTCGTCGCGCTGATCAAGCCTCAATTTGAAGCTGGCAAGGATAGAGTCGGAAAGAATGGAATCGTTCGTGATCCAGACGTGCACGAGAGCGTACTGACTGACATCGGTCAATTTGCCAGTGGATTAGGTTTTGCGCTAAAGGGCTTGGACTACTCTCCCATTACAGGGGGAGAAGGAAACATTGAATTTGTTATGCATGTCCAAAAAAGTGAAGGCGGCATGGATTCGGAAGCTTGGCTGCAATGTGTAACAGAGGTAGTTGCGTCTGCTCATGCGAATTTGAAATAGGATAAAAAACCAAAGCCTCGGGAGTTTTGTCACAATCGAGGCTTTTTATTTATGCATGTGAAGTTGTATACTTGTATATGAGGTTGTTCAAGAAGGATTTCCAACCAACCAGTTTTGGGGTGGACCACGTGAAGAAAATTGGAATCATAGCGAACAAAGGAAAACCCGAAGCACGTATCGTTGCACGGGAACTGCTGTATTTACTGGAGGACAGAGGGGCGCAAGTATTCCTGGATGACCATATCGCATCAGATGTAGGGCATCCAGAACTGGGCACATCTGTAGAAGAGATGGGGAAACAAGCGGATTTGGTTTGTGTATTGGGAGGCGATGGCACGCTACTCAGAATTGCTCGCCAGCTTGCCGGTCGCTCTATCCCGATCTTTGGAATCAATTTAGGCACGTTGGGCTTTTTGTCGGAAGCGGAGCCGGAGCATCTGCCTCAGGCTGTCGACAATCTCCTTTCAGGAAAGTACGACATTGAAAAGAGAGCGATGCTGGAAGCTTGTTTGGTGCGAAAAGGAATCACACTGGGGACATACACGGCCATGAATGATATAGGGATTGCCAAAGGGTCATTTTGCCGGATCATTCAATGTGCAGTCTTTTTGGATGATGAGTACGTCGCGACGTTCAGTGGAGATGGTGTCATTGTCTCCACACCGACGGGATCAACAGCATACTCACTTTCTGCAGGCGGTCCGATAGTGGCTCCCAATGTGGACATGCTATTACTGACACCAGTGGCTCCTCATTCCTTGACGGCTCGACCAATGGTATTGTCAGGCAATCAAACGATCCGGGTCGAAGTGGATGCCATTCATCAGGAGATGGGACTGTCCATTGACGGTCAGTTTGGCTATCGACTCGAGGGCGGCGATCAGATTTACATTAAAAAGTCACCGTGTGTTACCCCGCTGATTAAGTGGAAAAAAGGTGGCTTTTTCGAAGCGATACGAACGAAATTACAAGGGGAATGGGAGTAATCCATATGAACAAAGGGCAACGACATATTCGTATTCGGGATATCATCAGTAATCAAGAGGTGGAAACACAGGATGATCTGGTGGACCGCTTGCGGACTGCTGGCTTTAACGTAACGCAAGCGACTGTATCCCGAGACATCAAGGAACTACATTTGGTAAAAGTGCCGCTCCCTGATGGACGATATAAGTATTCAATGCCTGCTGAACAAAAATTCAATCCACTGCAAAAGCTGAAACGCATGCTTGTGGATTCCTTTATTAGCATTGACCAAGCCGATCATTTTATTGTACTGAAGACACTTTCGGGACATGCGAATGCGGTAGCTGAACTGATTGACAACCTTCCCTGGGAAGAAATCATGGGGACAATCAGTGGCGACAACACTATCCTGATTATTTGCCGTTCCAAAGAAAATACCAATGAAGTGACAAAACGCTTAATGGAAATGTTGTAGAAGGTGGTCGCTCGCGATGCTAGTGGAACTCTCGATCCGAAATTTTGCCATCATCAAATCAGTGACGGTCTCATTCCAAAAAGGCTTAAACATCCTGACAGGGGAGACTGGTGCCGGTAAATCCATCATTATCGATGCACTGGGACTGTTGCTAGGAGGCCGGGCTTCGGCTGATTTTGTCCGATATGGTGAGCCTCGTGCAGAAGTGGAAGGACTGTTTGAATTGCCGCCTGGTCACCCTGGACTTGACGTTTGTAAGAATGTCGGCGTCCAGATTGAGCAAGACGGAATGCTCGTGGTACGTCGAGATATCTCGAACCAAGGGAAGAGTATCATTCGAATCAATGGACAGCTCGTGACTCTCGCAATGCTGCGTGAGTTAGGGCCATGGCTGGTTACGGTACATGGACAACACGATACGCATATGCTGATGCAGTCAGACAAGCATATCAATTGGCTTGACGCGTATGGGGAAAGTGCGTTGGGAGCTGCGAAACAAGAGTACAGTACCCTGTATACGGCGTACCGCAAAACAAAGCAAGATCTGGAGCGAATGGCACGCAATGATCGGGAGCTGGTACAGCGTATCGATCTGTTGCAATATCAGCTCGATGAAATTGAATCGGCAACCCTTACGCCTGGTGAAGACGAGAAGCTCATGCAGCAGCGGAAAAAGTGGATGAACATTGAAAAAGTTTATTCAACGATTCAAGATGCATACCGTGCATTGCATGGTGACCAGAAGGGCATGGATTGGTTGGGACATGCGATGGGAGAGCTTGAGCGTGGTGTGAACTACGAAGAACAGCTCGTTCCGATTTTGGAGATAGTCCAATCGGCATACTATCAGATAGAAGATGTGGTGCATAACCTTCGTCAATTATCGTACCAAATGGATTTTGAACCGGAGCAGCTGGCAGAAGTAGAGCGCCGCCTTGATCAAATCCAGTCGCTAAAACGCAAGTATGGCAAAAGCGTAGACGATATTTTGGAGTACGCGGCCACGATTCAGGATGAATTGGATGACATGCATCACTACGAAGATCGCCTCCAGCAGGTGGAAAAGCAATTGCAGGAGTTCGCAGCCGATTTGGCAGTGGAGGCATTGGAGTTGTCGGTTATTCGTTCCGAATGTGCAGGAAAGCTCGCACAAGAAATCGAGCAGCAGCTAAAAGAACTGCACATGGAGCGTGCTCGTTTTGCCATCGACGTCAGACAGACACCGGATGATGACGGGGTAGAAATCGACGGAATCAAGCGCTTTGTAGATGCGAATGGAATGGATCAGATCGAGTTTTTAATCTCACCTAACCCGGGAGAACCATTGCGTCCCTTGGCGAAGATTGCTTCTGGTGGGGAGTTGTCTCGCGTCATGCTGGCCATTAAAACGATTTTGGCGGGCACGGATCAAGTGGAGACCCTTATTTTTGATGAAGTCGACACGGGTGTAAGCGGAAGAGCAGCTCAAGCGATAGCAGAAAAGCTTGCTCGAGTCGCTGGGCAGCGCCAAGTCCTTTGTATTACTCACTTGCCACAGGTCGCATCCATGGCAGACGCTCATTTTCTGATTAAAAAGGAAATGAGCGAGAATGAAACAGAGACGCGGGTGAATCGTTTGTCTGATGATGAACGGGTATCAGAGCTGGCTCGGATGCTAAGCGGGGCAGAGGTCACAGCAAAAACTGAAGAACATGCGCGCGAGATGATCCTTCTCGGCCGCGAACGAAAGACTGTCAGCTAATTTGGTTGGCGGTCTTTTTTTTATTGGAGGCAGGTACAACGATGTTCTCGTCAAGGGCTTGTGAAGGCTGGGTTTCTAATGTTTTGAGTGGGTTATTTTCCTGACATAATCCGCTTGGCTGGTGGCAACATTAAAGGTACACAAGGTGGAGGTGTCCCTCATGACCGCTTTCGGTCAAACAAAATGGACCTGACCGTTTTGTTTTGTAGGTGTAGGTAGGGAACGGTAGGAGTGATTACTGGTGATCCGACAAAACAAAAGAAAATGGATGGGAAGTCTCCTTCTCCTCATCACGGCGCTTGTCGTGAGTTCCACCCCGTTCCGCGATCTGTCCTCCTTTCCCCGTGAATTGCGTTTGATGGAAGGGTCCCACGAGCAACTGCGGGTCTCTGTGCCGGTAATGGGCACGCTAATCAATAGCAATCCTGATATTTTGCACGTTAACGGGACAGAGGCGCGTGAGGTATCCGTTGATTTGAGCAGGCCTATGTCTGTAGAACCGCGCAGGGCTGGGGAAGCCCAATTGCAGGTGAAGTGGCATAACATTCCGCTGACTGCTGTAAAAGTAAATGTATTGCCAGATCTACGGTTGTACCCTGGTGGACAGTCAATCGGGGTGAAGCTGCAAACAGCGGGTGTTTTGGTTGTCGGTCATCATTTAGTAGACGATGGGAAAAACAAGTTTTCTCCAGGTGAACAGGCAGGTATACACGTCGGTGACATGATTATCAAAATGAACGACATGTACATCAATGACATGAACGACGTAAAGAAATTGATTAACGAAACGGGGAAAAAGAATCATTCCGTTCAACTGCTTGTTGTTCGTGGCAAGGAAAAGCTATCGCTCACTTTGCACCCGGCAAAAGATAAAAAAGACAGTGAATACCGTATGGGTCTCTATATTCGGGATTCAGCGGCAGGAGTAGGGACACTGACCTTTTATGATCCAAATTCCAAAGCGTACGGGGCATTAGGGCACGTCATATCCGACGTTGATACTGGTCAAGCCATTGTCGTTGGAGATGGCCAGATCGTGCAAGCAAGTGTCACATCGATTGAAAAAGGACAAAGTGGCAACCCAGGGGAGAAATTTGCACGTTTCTACAATGAAAGTGAAGTTCTAGGAAATATAACGAAAAACACCCCTTTTGGCATTTTCGGCAAAATGAAGGACGAGCCCAAACGCAGCTATTATCAGGAGCCGTTACCAATCGCTCTTGCTGAGCAGGTAGAGGAAGGGCCGGCCAAAATTCTTACTGTCGTGGAAGGTCAAAAGGTAGAAGAGTTCGATATTGAGATCGCAAACGTGGTCAAGCAGCATTTTCCTGCAACCAAAGGGATGATTATCAAAGTCACGGACAAACGCCTTTTGGAAAAGACAGGTGGCATCGTACAAGGAATGAGCGGCAGTCCTATCATTCAAAAAGGCAAGATCGTCGGTGCTGTCACGCATGTGTTTGTCAATGATCCGACTTCGGGATACGGCTGCTACATTGAATGGATGCTTCAGGATGCTGGCGTGAATGTCCGAGATACTGCTGAATCCCGAACCCATACACCCAAGGCTGCCTGAATGAAGTGCCGTCACGCGAACGAAGCGAGGCGGCTTTTCCGATTTTTGCAGTCCTTTGACGAATCGGTTAGGAATGAAAGAATTCTTTGTCGAAATATCAGTTAAATCATTCAATCTTTCGTCATTGGCAGGAATGGAATTTGCTTTGTCGAATAATTTTTGTAGAGAAAAAGATGGTATGGACTAATCCCTTTAGATTTGTTAACTTCTAGAACGCCACCTTCTTTCCAAAAGACCGTCCATTGTTAGGAGGAACGACCTTGAGCAAGATTGAAGTGTTGTTGGCAGATGATAACCGAGAATTTGTGAATCTGTTAGAAGAGTACATCAGTAGCCAGTATGACATGAATGTTGTGGGTGTTGCTTACAACGGCAATGAGGTAGTTCGACTGCTGCAGGAACGTGTACCCGATGTATTAATTTTGGATATCATCATGCCACATCTGGATGGCTTGGCTGTTTTGGAGCAAATTCAGGCCATGCGCTTAAGTCCTCAACCTAAAATTATCATGTTGACTGCTTTCGGGCAGGAAGAGATTACGAAGAAAGCAGTAGAGCTGGGAGCAGCTTACTACATTTTGAAACCGTTCGATATGGAGGTGCTGGCCCAGCGCATCCGCCAAATCATTACCACCAAGCCCGCCTCTTCTTTTGTTTCTTCTGCGAAACCGCAAGCTACCTTACAAATCCGCGGTCGCAATTTGGACGCAAGCATCACGAGTATCATTCATGAGATTGGAGTTCCTGCACACATCAAAGGTTATTTATATTTGCGGGAAGCGATTACAATGGTATACAACGATGTCGAGCTGCTTGGTTCGATTACCAAAGTCCTGTACCCGGACATTGCAAAGAAATTCAATACAACCGCTAGTCGTGTAGAACGTGCCATCCGTCATGCGATTGAAGTGGCGTGGTCCCGTGGTAATCTGGACTCCATCTCCAGCTTGTTTGGTTATACGATTTCCAACACCAAGGCGAAGCCGACCAACAGTGAGTTTATTGCCATGGTGGCGGACAAGCTGCGGATTGAGGCGAAGATTAGTTAGGATGTAGATACTTATTTTCAAGATCCTTAACCAATATAAAAGGACATTAGCATTTGCTTGCTAGTGTCTTTTTGTATTGGTGGGATTCTGCTGCAAAAAGTAAAAAAAGGTAAGGAGTGAGTAATTTGTTACTGAATCATAGGGATTCAAAGACATATGCTATGGCTACATACTGGACGCTGCAAACTGAAATAGTATGGGAACATTTTAAGAAGCAAGGCTATCTTGAAGGATCACCAGCCCATGCAATGTATCCAGAAGAATATAAATGGATGATGAAACAAATGAAGAAACGATTACCTAATTATATGGGAGAACATCCAATCTGGCTTTGGTTGAAAAAGCCTGATATGCGACAAACAGGTCACTTTCAAGAAGGAACAAGGTGTGTGAGGTTGACAGTAGAATTAGATGAGAAAGATGTTCTAGTTTCTGATTTTGAAGATTGGCACTTTGTGTTGAATAATTCGTTTTGTTCCAATAATGAACAGGAAGACAGTGCATTTGAAAAAGGACTATTGAAAATTACAAAAGAAGACAGTTGGGAAAGAATATTTGATCTGAATAGGATTCGAGATCCGAAGTGGCATGGCGATGGAGAAAGAATGCTACAAGGGACAACTGGACGAATCGAAATGCAACGCGTGAAAAAAGTGGAACATTTTGTAACGAGATAGCCATTTGCGAAAAAACAAATCTATTGGAGGCCGTTTTGAAAATCCAATTCCTTCAAAAAGAAATCTGGTTACAGAATAAAAAGTACATTGTTCTAACTCCTGCATTTCATACGAAAGATATATTCGCATGTGAATTTGATAAGGACATGTTTATGATTTTTGGCAATCAACAATCGTTGCAGTATTTAGCTTGTGTTCTTCTTATAGGTGCAGATCACAGAGATAAGATCATTCATGTAACAAATATGGAAAAAGACTTACCTATACACTTGCATAGATTTTCACATGGGAAAAAGAATAATGAACTTGTTTTCCTTCATCATTCCCTACAGCTTAATACGCATCAGTGGAAAGAGCTAAGACAGAAAGCAAATCAGCAAAAGGGAACAGTTAGAAGTTTTGAAGTGAATCCAAGAAAATTTTCTGATTTAGATTATGATGATTATTTAATGTTCCATTATAAGGAAAATAAAGATAAGATATTGATGAAGCGAGATTATGACACTCTTTTTATAATAGGGAGCAAAATAGTATTTGAATACGCTTCTGGTTTATTTGAACCACTTTCAAGAACGGGAGCAGGTTCGTTTCTTAGGAGTTTCGGCCATGATCACTATCATTTAGATCTATTTACGCGAAACAATCAAGGTCTTTGTGTTGATTACTATGACAAAGCATTGTGGAATGAACATTTAAAAGATTAATGAAATATCAAAATAATAGCGAGGTAAATAATGAAAAATCAAATCGAACAATGCCCAAAATGCGGAGGGAATGAGATTGGAAAAGGGAGACAAGCTGGAGATGCGGCAGTGTTTCCTTTAGGCAAGATTATTCCTCTTGGTTCTGCCATCATTCATAGAATCTGTACGAATTGTGGTTATGTTATCGAGAGTTATGTTGAAAACCCCTCGAAATACAAAGGTTAATACGATCTTGGAGATAATGAAAAATGAGTAAACTATTATCCTACAAAGAAATTCATATTCGTTCTTCTACATCACCAATTGCCTATAAGCAGGCTGGTTATCGTCAAAGGTTTCTAACCATTGAGGGAAAAGAGATCGCCAATACAGGTATAGATTGTGAAACCTGTCTTTTTTATGCCAGCGCTTCAGGAATGGATATGAAAAGCGCAACAAAAATATCCAACAAATTTTTATCGATTGATGAGTCATTCGCAAATAAGAAACAAGTAGAAAAGCTTTTCCAAGTTTTAACCTGATGAAATGGCTATTGTGTCGGGGCAAGAAATAAGCCAAGGTATTTTAACCCTGGCTTTGATCATCATGTACCATTTTACTAAATAGAATTAAGGTCACTTAGTAGTTTCTTTAGCTGGTGTAGTAGGTGGTTGTTCGGGGCTTGCTGCGGGAGCATTTTTATATTCAAAGACCATTTCAGAGGTACTACTCAATCCGGTTTGTTCCATGCCTTTACTCGTCAAGGCAATTCTGCCAAATGCCGTTACAGTGTGAGGAATCCTTCCATCTGGTTTGATAATGGTCACAGAAACGGAGTTAATCTCCTCTTTCTTGTCTTTCGCTAAGGTCCGAGTATTTTCCACTAAAGCGCGCAATTCCTTTTCATCATTTGATTCTGTCGCTAAAGCAACCATCCACATTCCGGTGCTTTCGTCGAATCGGTCAATAGCTAATACATATGCAGGTAGCGGCACTTCTGGTGTGCTTGCCGTTTCACTACAGGCTGGAAGGATTAGTGCTAGAGCAAGTATGAAGGCTAGTCTAAATTTCAATCTACAACTCTCCTAATTCTGTTTTTAATCATTTTACCAAATTTGGGGTATTTTTACTATAACTAAAAAGTACTCTTTCCGGAGGAACTGAATCCATGTGCCTAGAATTATTCGTCATGATAAGAGAAACACCAGGAATTGAGCCTAATCCGATAGTCTCTCCTTATGTTTTGACAGGCAAGCTGTCACGGGAAAATAGCCCTCATTTTTTCAAGCGTTTTCCGATAAAACAGGGAAGACCTCTTTTCACCAAAAAAATTTCGTTTGGACGAGCAGCATTACATCCTGACAAAATGAACCAATTGATAAGAAACTGCCACAGTCCCTTGCGAGATTTTGATTCTCCTATGTAAAATAGAAAAGCATACGATACAAATACATACTACTAATAGCGAGGCAGGTGCTGTGAAAGTGCGCAATTTGGATGAAATTCTCGCATTTAACCGTGAATTTGTGGCCAACCAAGAATATGAAAAGTACCAAACCACCAAGTTCCCTGATAAACGATTGGTCGTGTTGTCTTGTATGGATACCCGTTTGGTTGAACTTTTGCCGAAAGCCATGAACATGCGCAATGGGGATATCAAGCACGTAAAAAGCGCCGGGGCAATTGTGTCCCATCCTTTTGGGAGTATCATGCGCAGTATTCTAATTGCGATCTATGAATTGAATGCCGAAGAAGTGATGGTCGTCGGGCATTATGATTGCGGGATGAGTGCGATCGACAGCAAACGCACGATGGAGAAGATGCTGGAGCGAGGAGTCTCGGCTCAAACGTTCTCCACGCTTCAACATGCGGGGATTAACTTACATAAATGGCTGCACGGTTTCGATCGTGTAGAAGAAAGTGTGAAAAATAGCGTAGAAACGATTAAAAATCACCCGCTCCTCCCACCGAATGTGGAGGTACATGGCTTGCTTATTGACCCGTTGACGGGGAGATTGGACGTTGTCGTGAATGGGTATGAGCGAACGAAAGATAGTGAATGATCCTAGCCTTGCTCCCATTTCAAGGAAAACATTTCTCCACAAAGTCAGTAAATGGGCAGGGGGATTGATTGGACTCGGTATAGCGACTGGCGTGTACGGTCATGTATGGGAACGAAAAGCACTGGATATCGTACGATTGTCCATCACGATACCGGGATTGCCAGAAAGCTTTAAGGGAACAAAGCTCATTCATTTCAGTGATGTCCATCTCGGTCATTATTTTGAACCGAAAGAGTTGGAGCCAGTTATTGCCGCAATCCAGAGCGAAAAACCGGACTTGATTTGCTTCACAGGGGATATCGTTGATGAAGTGACGCGACCGCTATTCGCCGCCGTTCCCCTTTTCAATCAGCTTCTAGCCCCATTAGGCAAATTCGCCGTTTTGGGCAACCACGATTATCGAGCGGGTGAACAGCAAAAGGTTCGAGATGGCTTAGTCGCGTCAGGCTTCGAAGTGTTGGATAATCGGCACGTTGTCGTACACAAGGATGGCCAGCAGTTATACATGGCGGGGATCGATGATGTTTTCTATGGTGTACCTGATCTTTCAAGGGCGCTCGAAAATATCCCGCCGGAGGGCAGCGTAATCTTATTGGCGCATGAGCCTGATTTTGCTGATATTGCGTCAGAGCATCCCGTGCATCTCCAACTGTCCGGCCACAGCCATGGCGGACAAGTACGCTTGCCCTTCATTGGTCATCTCATGACGCCACAATACGGACGTAAATATGTACAAGGACTGTATCGGGTAGGTGGCATGGCTGTGTACACCAATAGAGGATTAGGTACGACGATTTTGCCTGTTCGTTTATTTTGCCGCCCAGAGCTTACGGTGTTAACACTACAGTGAACTGTTGTTAATAATGTTCTTTGATCCATTGGACGAATTGCTGGAAAGCATCGTCCTCTTTTTTTGGGTGCAGGTAGGCGATGAGAGTGGGGCGCACTAATTCGCCGTTTGCGATATCGTAGGCAACCAATCTTCCGGTCGCCAGCTCTTGTTGGATGGTCCTTTCCGGCAGGATGGTGATCCCTAGCTGACGTTCGACCATTTTCTTAACAGCATTGAAACTGTCCAATTCCATAATAATATTCGGAAAAACTCCCTGCTGGGCCAGATAGCGGTCGATTCGTTGGCGATAAGGAGCGGTGTGATTCCCGAATACAATCATTTCCTCGGTTCCCCATGCCTGAAAACCTGGAAACCCGCTTGCCCAAGGATGACTGGGCGCCATGACGAGCAGGAGTCGATCGCTGGGAAGGAATTCTTGATGGATGTGCGGGTGATACATTTCACTCCCGAGAAAGGCAATATCAGCCGTTCCTGTTAGCAGAGCGCTAAGGGATTCCTCGTACAACGTAGAGCGGACGTAGCAGGTAAAGCCGGGATGAGCAATCCGGTACTCCCCGATCAGTCTCGGCAGTTCATAGGCGACAAAAGCTTTTCCTGCGACGATGTTCATCGATTGGCGCTGTTCTTTCTCTTGGATAAAGGAGCGCATTTGCTCAACGATATTCGTCGCAACAGGTAGCAACCGACGTCCTTCACCTGTAAGACTCACTCCTGAGGCAGTACGAACAAACAGCGCACTCCCAACCTGGCGCTCTAGCTGCTTTAATCGGTGCGTCAAGGTTGATTGCGCCAAAAATAATGCCTGTGCAGCGCGATTAATCGATCCATGACGAGCAATCGTCAAGAATACCTCAAGACTTTCTCGATCCATTGTAAGATGCCTCCTATTCAAATTGTCGATAACTAGTTATCTGTATTCTATAACAAGGATGACAAACATTGGAATATGATAAAGGCAGGAGGTGTTCCCGATGAAGAATGAGGAGATCAAACAAGCTGTTCAAGCACAATTTGGAAAAAATGCAGAGCAATACGTGCAAAGCAAGACGCATGCAAAAGGCTGCGACCTGGAACTAATGGTAGAGTGGATGCAGCCAAGAGAGAACTGGCGGGCACTGGATATCGCTACAGGAGGTGGGCACGTAGCGAGGACTTTAGCTCCTCATGTGAGCTTGGTCGTCGCCACGGATTTGACTCGCCCGATGCTCATGGCGGCATCTGCGGCCAATGATACGGCACTTGTCGATAATGTGATGTATGTGCAGGCTGATGCAGAATCTCTCCCGTTTCTCGATGAATCATTTGAGATTGTCACATGCCGAATTGCAGCTCATCATTTTCCCGATCCGGCGGCTTTTGTTCGTGAGGTGAGTCGCGTGCTGACCCTTGGGGGTTTGTTTCTCTTCATTGACAACGTTTCGCCTGAGGACTCGTCGCTTTCCGCATTTATAAATGAAGTAGAGAAAACACGCGATCCCAGTCATGTTCGTTGTCTTTCCGTCGGTGAATGGCATGCTTTGTTTGAAGCGAATGGCTTGATTTTGCAAAAGCAACGGGAACGCAAAAAAAGGTTTGAATTTTTACCATGGGTTCAGCGTACCTCCGAATCATCTGAGCAGGAAGTGAATGTGGAAAAATTGCTGCTGAACGCTACAGATGAACAAAAGGAGTATCTTGGGATTACCACAAACGAAGGCAGAGTAATGACCCATCAGATTGACGAATGGATGGTTCTGTGCAAAAAAAGAGGAGGACAAGAAGACGATGACAACCAAGCATGAATGGATTGGGCTCGACCATGTACAATTAGCAGCGCCAGCAGGTACAGAGGACGTAGCGCGCAAGTTTTTCGGTGAGCTTTTGGGAATGCCGGAGGTTCCAAAGCCAGCGAAGCTTCTCGTTCGAGGTGGTGTATGGTTTCAATGTGGGGCGCAAATGATTCATATTGGCGTAGAGGAAGGATTCATCCCTGCGAAAAAAGCACATCCGGCGTTCCTTGTGCAAAACATTGGTTCGCTGCTGGAGCATCTGCGAGCAAATGGGATCTCATTTCGGATTGACGAAGAAATTCCTCACCTTATTCGCTTTTTCACAGAGGACCCATTTGGAAACCGTCTGGAGTTCATGGAGGCGAAGCAGGAATGACAATTGATTTTCACGCGGAAAAAAACCAGTTGAGCTATACGGGGAGAACCGCTGATGATTCGTGGAGTCAGACAATCCTGTCACTCGTCAATCCCGTGGGGAAAAATGTCGTGGACATCGGTTGTGGCGGAGGAATTTACAGTAAGGCTTGGTCTAGGCTAGGAGCTGCCTCTGTCACGGGCATTGATTTTTCCCGCGTGATGGTAGAAGCGGCGAGCCAGCAATGCGCCGACGATCCGAAGATTTCGTTTGCACAAGGGGATGCCCGCGCAACCGGATTGCCGAGTCAGTGTGCGGATATTGTATTCGCTCGCGCCTTGATCCATCATTTCCCGGAACAAGACTTGCAGAAGTTTTTTAAAGAAGTTATCAGGCTATTGGCACCGGGCGGGATTTGCTTAATCCAGGACCGGACAATGGACGATGTCAAAATGCCAGCCTCACCGACTCATTTTCGCGGTTTTTTCTTTACTCGATACCCGCGCTTGCTAACGATAGAGCAGACACGAAGACCGGATGATACAATGGTGCAGAACACGATGAAGCTCGCGGGGCTTGAACAGGTGAACAAGACGACGCTTTGGGAGACAAGACGTGAATACGATAGCTGGTCTGAATTGGAAGCTGACTTACTTTCCAGAAAAGGCCGCTCCATTTTGCATGAATTAACCGATGAAGAACTGAAAGACCTCGTTCATACCATTCATGATCACGTAGCCGGGCAAGAAAAATGGAATGAGCAAGATTGCTGGAGTATATGGATAGGTAGCGCAGCTTGTGGCACAATAAAAGGGAAATAATTGTGAAACTTTTTGTTCACAAATTTGGATATGCTTGTCTCATAATACCTGAAGCTATATAATGGAATTGCCATTGTATTCCTGTTTGCGTCATCATGGTGAAGGAGTTGTCGTAAATGAAAATTGTTTTATTTGACATCCTGATGTTTATCTTCACATTCTTTATCGCTTGGGGCTGTTTGAATTCCATCAAAGCGAAAAACACCTTTGCAATTCTATTTGGTTTTGTATCTTTGATGGTCTTCCTGTTTGCTGATGGTTTGATCATTTACTACCTGGCCAAGGGTGCGTAGATTAAACTGAAAACGTTTCGCTTAAAAGAGGTTGTGCATTCGATGCACAGCTTCTTTTTTTTGCATGTAGGGAGGAAATATTTAGCATACTAAAGGCGGAGGTGGAAAAGTGGGCAAACGAAATGGTTCTGCAGCACATTCATACACCGCTGTCGTAGCGGCTGATCTGAAGACGAAGCAGTTGTGCAAACGTCTCCACTCCCATCATATCGCCATCATTGATCATCCGGACGTTGATGAGATAGCAGCACAGTCCCTACTGGAAAGAGGGGTAAAAGTCGTCCTCAACCTTTCGCCATTCATGACGGGGCAATACCCGGCTGAAGGGGCTCGCCAACTTTTAGCAAACGGTGTCACACTTTATGAGGTACTGGATGTAGATGTGTCGGATTCGTTCATGGAATGGATCGAGGGCAAGTATGCAACGATACGTGAAGAAAATTTGTACATCCTATTGGAAGAGAAGTGGGTCCATGTGTACAGGCTACAGCAGGTGACAGTTCCCTCTGTTTTGAACCGATGGCATGAAGCGCAGGATAAGTTGGATGACACACTCTCGTCGTTTATCGACAATACTCTGTTGTACGCCAGCAAGGAGAAAGACCTGTTTTTGAAACCACTTTGCCGTGTGCAATTACATACAAAAATGGAACAGCGACACGTCATAGTTGTCGTTCGAGGGAAACATTATAGAGAGGACTTACTGACGCTATCTTCCTATATTCGGGAATATCGTCCTGTTTTGATCGGGGTCGATGGCGGTGCAGATGCCCTCATGGAAGCGGGGTATCGTCCAGACCTGATTGTGGGAGATATGGATAGCGTCTCGGACAAAGCACTCCAAAGCGGAGCGGAGATCGTTGTCCATGCTTTCATGGATGGGACAGCACCTGGAACGATTCGCATAAAAGCTCTCGGTTTGCCTTTTCATGTCTTGCCAGCGCCTGGTACGAGTGAGGATGTGGCGATGCTGCTAGCGTACGAAAAGGAGGCTGAGTTAATCGTCACGATCGGTGCCCATACCAATATGATTGATTTTCTGGAAAAAGGCCGCAAAGGCATGGCGAGCACGTTATTGGTTCGCACGAAGATTGGGACAAAGCTAATTGATGCCAAAGGAGTCAGTCATCTCTATCGGCCGAGCGAGTCATGGAAGCTGTGGGGTTGGTGTATAGTCGCGATGCTTCTGCCTGTTTCAGCCGCGCTCGTTATTAATCCAATCACCCGTCATGCTGTACAGATGATTTGGACCAGTTGGCGGACTTGGACGTTATGAACAACGCACTTCATGGAGGTAGACATGATACCCTTCCGCTATCATTTGATTTCACTGGCTGCCATATTTGTCGCACTTGGGGTAGGTATCTTGTTAGGAGGGACCGCAGGCCATTCATGGATAACGCAAGGAACAAAAGGCATTCTTTCCAATATGGAAGCAAAGTACGATCGCGCTCTCAAAAGCAACCATGAATTAAGGCAGCAAATAAATCGTTTGCTGAAGGAAGTTGCGCGCAGCAACCAAGAAGTCGTCCAACTCATGAGCATACGCTATGTGGATGAACTTGCAGGAAGCAAGGTGTATGTTTGGCAGGAGGATGGCAACGTTGCTGAACAGATTACGCAACTGATGCATTCAGTAGGCATGGAAGTGATTTCTTATCATGAGGGTAATAATTGGGGAGATGGGGTGCTTTTGGTGGTAGCAAGACAAGCCCCGCTTTGGCTACGGGAAAAACAGGTGAATTCCTGGATACAGGTCGTAGATGTGCCTGACTCTCCCGCAAAACAATGGGCACTTTTGGAGCAAGTGCAAAATAGATTGGCTGAGAGGAAGGGCTCGCGTGAAAAAAGTTAGCGTTGTCATCCCAGCGTTCAACGAACAGGCTTCCATCGGTGATACACTCCTTGCCATCCGTGAACGTTTTTTTTGTGATGAACTAATCGTTGTTGATGATGGCAGTCAAGATGAGACGGCACACATCGCAAGCAAGTGGGCGGATAAGGTGATTCGAGCACCGCGCAATCAAGGGAAAGGTGCAGCTGTTCAATTGGGCTGGAAGTGTGCCAGTGGGGATGTGGTCATGCTTCTCGACGGTGATTTGCGAGACAGCGCAGCAGAAGCCGCACATTTGCTTACGCCTGTGCTACAAGGTGTCTGTGATATGGCGGTAGCTGTTCTGCCACCTCCGCAAGTGAAAGCAGGTCTCGGATTAGCAAAAGGATTGGCCCGTTATGGCATCCGGATGTTGACAGGCTTTGAAGCAAAAGCACCTTTATCGGGACAACGGGCAATACGTCGCGAGCTTCTTGACCGATTGGGGAGTCAGGATAAGGGATTTGGCCTAGAGGTGGGGCTCACTGTCGATGCTTTGCGGGCAGGGTATCGTGTAGCAGAGGTCCCTGTCTTTTTTTCGCATCGTGAAACGAAAAACGATTGGGCAGGCTTCAGTCATCGCGGGAAGGAGTTTGTCGCGATTAGCCGAACGCTATGCTGGAAATGGTGGGAGGGCCAAGAGTGGAAACGAAAATCATGATGCTCATGATGCTCGTCGCGGTCGTTATTCCACTGGTGCTTGACCGTCCGCTGTATAAAATCGGCACGCAAAAGCTCAAAGCTCTGGGGATGAATCGGTTCAATTACGAAGGAGAGCCAGTACTGACAGCAGGGGGGCTTATCCTCGTATGTTCGAGCGTTATAACCGGGATCGCGCTGATCGGAATATTTTTGCTCAGAGGGGTCAAAAGTGAGTTTCTCCTGCACGGTTTATTATTTCTAACAGGTATGATCACAATGGCCTTTTGGGGATGGCGTGATGATCGGGCATCAGATCTAGATGCAAAAGGCTTTCGTGGACATTTTGGCGTGTTATGGCGAGAGAGGCGAATCACCAGCGGGATGTGGAAGTTAATTGGAGGGACAAGCACGGCATTTTGTCTCACTCTATCTCTTTCGGATTCGTTGTGGGCAGGCTTTGTTGCCTTTGGTTTACTTGCGCTCTCACCCAATATCATTAACTTGTTTGATTTGCGGCCTGGACGAGCGATTAAAGTATTTTGGTGCCTGACAGCATTGGCAGGAGCTTTTGGTCTGTGGACAATAGGAGCCAGTACGGCGATGGCAAACTGGATTTTTTTGATCCCTGTCTTCCTTGCAAGTATGCTCATGTTTCCCAATGACGTTGGAGGCAAAATCATGCTCGGAGATACAGGGGCGAATGCCTTGGGTTTTGTAGCAGGCTTTTCCTTTGTCATCGGGACACCGATTTATGTTCAGGCGAGTATGCTCGTGCTTTTCCTGTGTATTCAGATTGCGGCAGAATTTTGCTCGTTTTCCCGCGTGATTGAACAGGTCAGTTGGCTCCGACGACTCGATCAATGGGGGAGAGTTACAGAAGCTGAAAATAAAAAAAACCAGACTGGCTCGTCCGGTTTGGTCTAGTCCTCGTCATCAGGTTCAGGAACCATGAAACGGGGCTGTACGCGATTTTTTTTGCGTTCATGATGGAGAATAAATCCGGCAATAAACCATACAGGGATAGCAAAAGCCAGTATACCTAGAATGAGTTTTCCCCATAAAAATCCTACATCCGGAGAGGCAGAATAAAAAAATGCGTCACGGATTAATTTGATTCCGTACATGGCGATTGCCGCCGGGATTACCATAATTAAGAGTGCAATGATTTTCTGAAATACCAAGGGTTTTCACCCCTTTCTCGAATGCGTAAACAACTACAACAACCACAGTATGGTCATTTCATCATATCGAATGCCAACAGCCTTGTCCACCGTACCTGTTGCACACGAACGAGCGCACGTTAGGGAAGAACGCCTGTCCATCAACGGTTTGTTGGAGTACAATGGTAACGAGTAAGATCGTAAACAGTAGGATCGTAAAGAGGTTGTTCAAAAAGTGAGGGATCTCTCGCATGCACAAGCTGCTCATCGTTGGTGCGGGACGTGGTGGAACAGCACTCCTGCGGATGCTAAACCAGATGGACCGATTACAAGTCGTTGCTGTTGTTGATCAGCGGCCTGACGCCCCAGGCATACTGCTCGCTCAATCATTGGGGATTCCTGTCGATCAGGATTATCAGCCTTATTTGGATGAGGATCTGGATGTCATTTTAGAAGCTACAGGGGACCTGGGGGAGTATGAGCATCTCAGGCGATTAAAGAAAGATAAGACGGTGCTCATCCCGGGAACGTTTACGAGAATCGTCATGAAATTGATTCGGGAACGCGATAAGCTGATTGCAGTCTTGATGCAAAATCAGCGGGAGCGGGAAACGATGCTGAACTCCACGCATGATGCGATTATCGGGGTCAATCGCCAAGGAATTATTACGTTGTTCAACAAAGCCGCAGAGCGATTGATGGGCATCGAGGCGAGTGAAGTGCTGGATACAAAAGTTTCGGAGCGTATACCGAACACTCGGTTACATATCGTATTAAAGACAGGCTCTCCCGAATTGAATCAAGAGCAGGTATTGCCGAACCAGACGCGGATTATTACAAACCGCGTGCCCGTTCGCAACGATCGTGGGGAAGTTGTCGGAGCTGTTGCCATTTTCCGTGATATTACAGAAATCATGGCGTTGGCAGAAGAAGTGACGAACTTGAAGGATTTGCAGAGCATGCTGCAAGCGATTATTCAATCATCGGACGAAGCGATATCAGTCGTTGACCAATACGGGAATGGGCTTTTGATCAACCCGGCCTACACGAGGCTTACGGGTTTTTCGCAAGAAGACATTATCGGAAAACCAGCGACGGTAGACATTTCTGAAGGCGATAGTATGCACATGCAAGTCCTGAAAACGAAGAAGGCAGTGAGAGGCGTCCCTATGAAATTGGGACCAAAGCGCAAGGACGTCGTGGTCAATGTTGCACCGGTTGTCGTCGATGGGGAGATGATAGGAAGCGTTGGCGTCATTCACGATGTCTCCGAATTCAAGCGCCTGACAGAAGAGCTGGAGAGCGCTCGACGTATCATCCGCAATCTGGAGGCAAAATATAGCTTTGCAGACATCATCGGCTATAGCGAGTCCATGCAGCAAGCGATCGAGCAAGCCAAAAAGGCGGCGTCCACACCAGCAACTGTCCTTCTTCGTGGGGAATCGGGAACGGGGAAAGAACTGTTTGCCCACGCCATACATAATGAAAGTGAACGAAAATACAACCAATTTATTCGGGTTAATTGTGCAGCGATCTCAGAGAGCCTCTTGGAGAGTGAGCTTTTCGGTTACGAGGAAGGAGCGTTTACAGGTGCCCGTCGAGGAGGAAAGCGGGGGCTGTTTGAGGAAGCGAGCGGCGGAACCATCTTTTTGGACGAGATCGGCGAGCTATCCATGAGCATGCAGGTCATGCTTTTGCGCGTTCTGCAAGAGCGAGAGGTTGTGCGAGTCGGTGGAACGAAGCCGATCAACATCGATGTTCGCGTCATTGCGGCTACCCATGTGAATTTGGAGGCTGCGATTGGAGCGGGACGTTTCCGTGAAGACCTGTACTATCGTCTCCACGTCGTACCGATTCATATCCCTCCACTCCGACAGCGCTTGGAAGATATTAAGCCGATTGCTATGCATCTGCTACGAAAAGCCAATCTGGAGTACGGAAGAAATGTAGAGGAGCTGCATGAAGAAACATTGCAAATGCTTCTGTCCTATCACTGGCCAGGCAATGTACGCGAGCTAGAGAATGTACTGGGCAGGGCGATGATTCATATGAGGATTAACGAGCGAATCATTATGCCCGAGCATTTACCTCCACTGGAAAGAAGAATCGTCTCGACCAAAAAGGAAGAGGTCCCGCAGGAGGGTTCCACGGGCACCACGTTAAAAGAAGCGGTGGAAAAGGCAGAACGTCAGCACATATTGCGGGAACTGGCAGCAGCCAAAGGAAATCGCACCCTTGCAGCCAAACGCCTCGGAATCGCGATTCGCAGCTTGTACTACAAGATGGAAAAATTGGGCATCATGGATGTGCAGGAAAAGTAAGAAAAGAGACTATGCAAAATATTGCACGCAAATCTTTGCGCGTATATGCAAAAAAATGCAGACTTGACGTAGGGACACTCATTCCGCGTCCTTGTAAATAAAGCGCTTTCATAAGTTTGGTTTTGTTGGCATGACTTTTGCATATACCTCTTGTCGGGAAATTCTCCAAATGGAGCCCACTGTTACGCCAGCTTACCTAAGCGGAAAACGAAAGATACTAGGGAGGTTTCTTCAGTGAACATCTTTGACTACATGCAAAAGTACGATTACGAGCAATTGGTATTTTGCCAAGACGAAAATTCCGGTTTGAAAGCAATCATTTGCATTCATGATACGACATTAGGACCAGCACTCGGTGGTACGCGCATGTGGCCGTATAAAACAGAAGAAGAGGCGATTGTAGACGTACTGCGCCTTGGTCGTGGGATGACTTA
Organism: Brevibacillus sp. RS1.1; assembly: GCF_013284365.1. Taxonomy (NCBI): domain Bacteria; kingdom Bacillati; phylum Bacillota; class Bacilli; order Caryophanales; family Paenibacillaceae; genus Brevibacillus; species Brevibacillus sp. RS1.1. The sequence continues at coordinate 605,733 of NZ_JABSVA010000003.1, read as the reverse complement.
CAAAAACGCAGCAGCAGGACTGAACATCGGTGGTGGTAAAGCAGTCATCATCGGTGATCCACGCGAGCATAAGAGCGAAGAGCTGTTCCGTGCTTTCGGTCGCTATATTCAAGGTCTGAATGGCCGTTACATCACAGCTGAGGATGTAGGAACAACGGTTGCAGACATGGATATGATCCACTTGGAAACAGATTTCGTAACAGGAGTTTCTCCTGCATTCGGTTCCAGTGGCAATCCATCCCCTGTAACAGCTTACGGTGTCTACCGTGGAATGAAAGCTGCTGCTAAATTGGCGTTTGGTTCCGACTCTCTCTCCGGACGAGTGATTGCTGTACAAGGTGTAGGAAACGTAGCGTATAATCTGTGCCGTCATCTGCATGAAGAAGGCGCGCATTTGATCGTAACGGATATCAATCAAGAAAACGTAGATCGTGCAGTGAACGATTTCGGTGCGAAAGCCGTTGGCGTTAACGAGATCTTTGGCGTAGAGTGCGATATCTTCTCTCCTTGCGCATTGGGTGCGATCATCAACGATGACACGATTCCGCTCTTCAAAGCAAAAGTGATTGCAGGGGCAGCCAACAACCAGCTGAAAGAAGAGAAACACGGCGACCAAATTCACGAAATGGGTCTGATCTACGCACCTGACTACGTGATCAATGCTGGTGGTGTAATCAATGTGGCAGATGAGCTGCAAGGCTATAACCGCGAGCGTGCACTGAAAAAAGTAGAAACGATCTATGACAACATCCTGAAAATTTACGAAATCGCTGAACGTGATGGCATGGCTTCCTACAAAGCTGCTGACCGCATGGCAGAAGAACGCATTGCAAGTGTTGCAAGATCACGTAATACTTTCCTGCAAAACGGCAAGACTGTTTACAAGCGCTAATCTCGTTTCTCTAGTAAGTTCATACTCCTGTCCGCTCTTCGATGGAGGGCGGTCAGGAATACATAAACGATTTTCTTTGAATATTCATATTCTCGTTAATACGCAGGTTAGCTTTCCGAATGAAAGGAGAGATCGTGGTGTCTCAAGAGTTTGATTTAGTCGTCCTCGGGGGAGGTACCGGCGGTTATGTAGCGGCAATCCGCGCTTCCCAATTGGGAATGAAGGTAGCAATCGTGGAAAAAGAAAAGCTCGGTGGTACTTGCTTACACCGTGGTTGCATCCCATCCAAAGCGCTATTGCGCAGTGCAGAAGTATTCTCCACCCTGAAGGAAGCTGACAAATACGGAGTCTCGGCAGGTGCAGTAGGCTATGACTTCACAAAAATACAAGAGCGTAAGCAGGGCATTATCGACCAACTTCATAAAGGGATTCAATACTTGATGAAAAAAGGCAGCATTACTGTCTTTGAAGGCTTTGGAAGAGTGATGGGGCCTTCCATTTTTTCTCCGCAGGCAGGTGCTGTGCGCATTGAAAAGGAAAACGGGGACCAAGAAATGATCGTTCCACGATTCCTAATGCTAGCAACGGGTTCACGTCCACGCACACTTCCAGGTTTGGTCATCGACGGAGCTTATGTGGTAACTAGCGATGAAGCATTGCAGTGGGAGCAATTGCCTGCTTCTGTTGTCATCGTTGGTGGCGGTGTCATCGGGATTGAGTGGGCTTCCATGCTCAATGATTTCGGGGTAGAAGTGACTGTTGTGGAGTACGCCGACCGTATATTGCCGTTTGAGGATGAAGAAGTGAGCAAGGAATTGGCTCGTCTTTTGAAAAAGCGGAAAGTCAACATCGTGACGGGAGCAAAGGTACTGCCTGAATCGTTGGAAAAAGGGGAAGGCAGAGTCTCTATTCAGGCGGAAGTCAAGGATGGAGTCCAAACCTTTGAAGCTGAAAAGGTACTCGTATCAGTAGGACGCCAAGCGAATGTAGAAAACATCGGTTTGGAAGCAACAGAAATCAAAGTCGAGCGCGGAGTAGTCGTGGTTAATGAATTTTTCCAGACTGCAGAGTCCCATATTTATGCGATTGGCGATGTTATTGGTGGTCTGCAATTGGCGCATGTTGCTTCGCATGAAGGAATACTTGCGGTAGAGCACATGGCTGGACAAAACCCGCACCCGATGGATTACACCAAGGTTCCGAAATGTACGTATAGCCGACCTGAAGTCGCAAATGTCGGACTCACTGAAAAAGAAGCAAAAGAGCAAGGCTACGATGTGAAAATCGGCAAGTTCAGCTTTAAGCCGCTGGGCAAAGCGCTGATTCACGGTGAGAATGACGGCTTTGTGAAGTTGGTCGTTGATGCCAAGACGAATGATTTGTTAGGGGTTCACATGATCGGTACACATGTGACAGATATGATTTCTGAAGCGGGCTTGGCCCGTGTACTGGATGCGACTCCGTGGGAGATCGGTCAGACGATTCACCCGCATCCATCTTTATCCGAAGCAATCATGGAGGCAGCTCAGGCTGTCGACGGAAAAGCGATACACAATTAGCAAGGAGGGTATGTAACGATGACAACCAAGCGACATGAGCAAGTGGGATTGACCGATGCGCAAGTCCTTGACATGTATTATTACATGCTATTGGCCAGAAAAATTGACGAGCGCCAATGGCTGTTGAATCGTGCGGGCAAAGTACCGTTCGTGATTTCCTGCCAGGGTCAGGAAGCAGCTCAGGTGGGAGCCGCTTTTGCCATGGAGAAAGACAGAGATTTCTTGTGCCCGTACTATCGCGATCTTGGTTTGGTGCTGGTCTTTGGCCAAACAGCCCGTGATTGTATGTTGTCCGCTTTTGCGAAAGCAGAAGATCCGAATAGCGGTGGTAGACAGATGCCAGGTCACTTCGGTGGCAAGAAGTACAATATTTTGACGGGTTCAAGCCCTGTGACGACCCAAGTCCCACACGCAGTCGGTATGGCTTTGGCGGGTAGAATGAAGCAAGAAGATTTTGTTGTGTATGCTTCGTTCGGAGAAGGCTCCAGCAACCAGGGAGACTTCCACGAAGGTGCGAACTTTGCGGGTGTCCATAAGCTCCCGGTTATCTTTTTCTGCGAAAACAACAAATACGCGATCTCTGTACCACTGAAAAAGCAGTTGGCTTGTGAAAGTGTAGCAGACCGTGCGATCGGTTACGGATTCCCGGGAGTCAGTGTGGACGGAAACGATCCGATTGAAGTATATCGTGTCATGAAAGAAGCGGTTGAACGTGCCCGCAGTGGTCAAGGGCCGACGCTAATCGAAGCCGTTATGTATCGCCTAGTTCCGCACTCTAGCGACGATGACGATCGTGTGTATCGTACGAGAGAAGAAGTGGAAGAAGCGAAGAAAAAGGACCCGTTGATTGTTTTCGCTGAGTATTTGAGAGAGATCGGACTCTTGGATGAACATAAGGAAGCAGATATGCTTGCTCGCGTACAACTAGAAGTGGATGAAGCCACTGAATATGCAGAAAACGCGCCATATCCAACACCAGAATCGACTATGACATACGTATACGGGGAATAAGGGGGGATCTTTTATGGCAGTCATTTCTTTTATTGATGCAATTACAATGGCGATGCGTGAAGAAATGCGTCGTGATTCCAACGTGTTTATCCTCGGAGAAGACGTTGGCGTTCGCGGTGGGGTTTTCCGTGCGACAAACGGATTGATTGAAGAGTTTGGCGAGGAGCGCGTGATTGATACGCCACTGGCTGAATCCGCAATTGTCGGTGTAGGGATTGGTGCGGCCGCTTATGGTATGCGCCCAATCGCAGAAATTCAGTTTGCGGACTTCATCATGCCAGCTGTGAACCAAATTGTCAGTGAGGCGGCGAAAATGCGCTATCGTTCGAACAACGACTGGCATTGCCCGATCACGATTCGTGCCCCATTCGGTGGCGGGGTTCACGGTGCATTATACCACTCACAATCTGTGGAAGCGATGTTCACGAACACTCCTGGTTTGAAAGTAGTAGCACCTTCGACACCTTATGATGCAAAAGGTCTTCTGAAAGCAGCCATTCGCGATGAAGATCCGGTACTCTTTTTCGAGCACAAGCGCTGCTATCGTTTGATCAAGGGCGAAGTGCCTGAGGACGACTACGTTCTGCCGATTGGCAAAGCGGACGTCAAGCGAGAGGGGACAGACATCACAGTGATCTCCTACGGCTTGACTCTGCACTTCGCTCTGCAAGCTGCGGAAAAGCTTGCACAAGAAGGCATCAGCGCCCATGTTCTCGATTTGCGCACACTGTATCCGTTGGACAAAGAAGCGATCGTAGAAGCGGCTTCGAAGACAGGCAAAGTATTGATCGTACACGAGGACAACAAAGAAGGCGGCGTAGGCGGCGAGGTAGCTGCTATTGTAGCGGAGCATTGCCTGTTCGATTTAGATGCACCGATTAAACGTCTTTGTGGTCCAGATGTACCAGCTATGCCATACAGCCCGCCGATGGAAAAATACTTTATGCTGAACCCGGAAAAAGTATTGGAAGCAATGCGCGAGCTGGCCAACTTTTAAGGCGAGGAGGACCAAGGATCATGGCAACGAAAGTACTAATGCCCCAACTCGGAGAGAGCGTGACCGAGGGCACCATCAGCAAATGGTTGGTCAATGTAGGAGACACAGTCAAGAAATACGATTCACTGGCTGAGGTAACGACGGATAAAGTAAACGCAGAGGTTCCTTCTACCGTTTCAGGACGCGTTACGGAGATCGTTGTGCCAGAAGGCGAGACAGTCGCTGTCGGCACATTGATCCTCTATATAGAAGAAAGTGGTGCAGAAGGTGGAACTGCAGCGCCTGCTAGCACGACGGAAACTCCGGCTCCACAAACGCCTGCAACCGAGCAGCCAAAGGCAGCTACACCCGCTGTATCCATTCAACAAGCACCAGTCGTCGATGGGCCAAAACAACGTTATTCACCTGCTGTTGTCATGCTCTCACAGCAACATGGCATTGATTTGTCCCGCGTTGTAGGGACTGGAGCAGGCGGTCGCATTACCCGCAAAGATGTCCAAGCGATTATCGACGCGGGCGGCCAAAAGCCAGCTGAGACAGTAAAGGAAACAGTCGCGCAGGCTCCTGTAGCAGCGGTTGAACAAGCTACTGTCGTTTCAACACCTGCACCGGTAGCACCAGCTACGACTTCGGCTGTTTCCGTAGATATTCCGGTTGCAAGTGGTGATCAAGTTGTACCTGTAACGTCGATTCGTCGTACGATTGCAAACCGGATGGTACAGAGCAAGCATGAAGCTCCACACGCTTGGACGATGGTCGAAGTAGATGTGACCAATCTCGTTAACTTCCGTAATCAGGCAAAAGGCGAATTTGCGAGAAAAGAAGGACTCAACCTCACGTTCCTGCCGTTCTTTATCAAAGCGGTTGTAGAAGCGTTGAAAGAGTTCCCGATGATCAATTCCACATGGGCACATGACAAAATCATTGTGAAAAAGGACATCAACATCTCCATCGCAGTAGCTACGGAAGAGGCTCTCTATGTTCCTGTCATCAAGCATGCTGACCAAAAATCAATTCTTGGCATTGCGAAGGCAGTCGATGATCTGGCAGCACGCACCCGTGCAGGGAAATTGACGATGGATGACATGACAGGCGGGACCTTTACGGTTAACAACACAGGCTCCTTTGGCTCTGTTTTGTCCCAGCCGATTATCAATGCTCCGCAAGCTGCGATTCTTAGTGTCGAATCCATTGTGAAACGCCCTGTCGTCATTAACGACATGATCGCAGTGCGTTCTATGGTTAATCTGTGCATGTCCTTGGATCACCGCGTGCTGGATGGTCTGGTTTGCGGGCGATTCCTGCAGAGTGTGAAACAAAAGCTTGAGAATGTAGGACCGGATACCAAGCTGTACTAGAGTGTCGAAAAACCAGGTCAAGCAAAGACCTGGTTTTTTTGATAAAAGAATCACCAAAAAAATTTTCCAAATGGATCATTTCGTATGTAACTTTTTCCGAGTCATCTTCGTCTTAACAATTGGAGCCAGGAAGTCTCATAAATGACATAGAAATGATTCCCACCTGATAGCATTTGTGGTAGACTGGTAGCGTCATGCTAGAGGGTTTTCCAGATTAACGGTAATTATGGGAGGAAAAACATGGAGAAAAGTAAAAAAGCACTACCAATAGTGCTGGCATCAGCGCTGGCCGCTACACCTTTTGTTGCAGTACCGCAAGCATATGCTATTGAAAAATTGGATGTATCAGCTGACAACGATGGTGCCGGTAAAGAAAGTGACTATGATATTAAATTCACGCTTGAAGAAGACCTGTCGAGTGGAGATACCATCACGGTTGAGTTCGACGATGATTTCGATGTGGATAAAAAGATCAGTAAGAAAGATATTTCCGGAATAGATGTCAAAAAAGTCGAAGTCGATGACAATGAAGTGATTATCACGGTAGATGAGGATTTTGATGAAGGAGATAAAATCTCATTTACCATTAAAAGCGGGATCACCAATCCTGATGATAAAGGTACATATGATGTAAAAGTAGAAACCGAAAATGAGAGCTCTGACACAGACGAAGTTGAGATCAAAAAAAGCAGCTCCAGCAGCAGTAGCAAGTCTAAAAACGATTACAGCGTTACGCTGAGCAGCAAAGCAGCAGGCGATAAAGTAAGCCTCAAGCTCGGCAAAATTTCTCTGAAGGGTAAAGATGAGCTGGAGACGAACTCCACCATTACCGTCACTTTCCCAGAGAAAGGCATGCTGCCTTCGAGCATTGATGAAGACGATGTAAAGGTAAACGGTACGAAAGCGAAATCCGTTAGTGTTAGCGGTAGCTCGGTAGATATCAAGATTCCGAGTGGAGCAGACTCAGATGATTACATTACGTTGGAATTTGACAAAGCTGCTGGCATTGAGAATCCAAGTTCCGGTGACAAATATGTTATCAAAGTGAAATACGATGGTACGACATATGAGTCAGATACATTCGAAATTACGAAAAACGGCTCCAGCTCAAACGCTTCCGACAGCTTTACGGTTAATCTGTCTGATCCAGGAGTAGGAGCTCGCACTAGTTACACGTTTGATGCTGACTTCGGCAGCAAAGAGTTGAAAGAAGATGGAGAACTGATTCTTGAGTTCCCGTCGTCGGATATGGTACCGGGCATTTTGACAGCATCCGACTTCTTGATCAACGGGAAAGCAGCGAGAAAAGCAACTGCAGTCGGAAACAGAGTCGCCTTGGTTGCACCAACAGGCTTCAAAGCGACTAGCAAAGTGAAGGTTGAAGTGACTTACGGAGCGTGGATTTCGAATCCAAAAACGGCTGGCAGCTACACGTTGAAGGCTACTGTTTCCGGAAGAACTTTGGAATCCAAATCCTTCAGCATCGGTGGCTCTTCGGTGACTCCGACGCCAACCAATCCGACGCCTACTAACCCAACAACTCCAGTACCTACACCAAATACTGGTATTAACAATAGCACCGCAACCATCGCATTGACACAAAATGCACTTGGCAAGCAGACGGGTGTAAATGTAGCAATCAAAGGAATGGGTGTTGGTCTGCAAAAGCAGCGTGATTTCATCGAGATCGTATTCCCAGTGGGCTACAAGGTACCGGCTTATATCGCGCCAGCTAACATCTCTGTGAATGGTGTAGGTGCGAATTTCGTTGCAGTTCGTGGACAAAACGTTCTGATTTATCCGTCTCAGGATATTCCTGCGGCAACAAACGCTAATATCGTGATCAATCCAGCAGCGAACATCGTAAACCCTGCTGTGAAAAACACATATAGCATTAGCGTATTTACGTCCGAAGAAAGAGGTTTGTTGTTTTCTCGTATTGTTGGTGTAGGAATGCCTACCCCGGCTCAAACAAAGCCTGTAACGACAACACCACAACAGCCGCAACAACCATCGACTACTATTCCAATGAACTCGGCTGCCTTTAAAGTGAATGCAGCAAACTTCACCCTGCATGGAAAAACGTATCCTCTCTCTGTAGCTCCTTACATTGATGGAAATACGACCATGGTTCCAGCTCAATTCTTTAAAGAAGCACTGGCACTGACTACGCAATGGAACAATTCAAGTGTTGCTGTTATCAGTGGAACCAAAGTCGTGAAGTTTACAGTTGGGTCGAAAACAGCAAAAGTAGGGAAAACAGATATTCAACTGCCAACACCTGTTGTCCTCAAAAACGGCATGCCAATGATTCCAATCCGCACAGTAACGGATAATCTTGGTTACAAAGTTGGCTGGGATGCGAAAACTTCCAGCGTATACGTTTATAAATAAAAACGAGCTGGGACAAAAGAAAAACCCCTTTCCGCTTTTCGGTCGGAAAGGGGTTTTTCATTGTTTTCATCACTCGTTTATTGAAAGTAAAAAAACGTGGGAACGATGAGTGAGAGTATTAGAATGCCGATCAGGATTTTGGCAAAGAGCGATTGGTGTCTCATTCTAATCAAACCTCCTTTCAATGTAGAGGAAATTATCAGGTGATTCTGTAAGTGGCTGTGCTAGAATGAAGAAAAGGATATCATTGGCTTTCTTTTTTTGCCCATGCTGAAATTGTACCGAATTGCAGCCAATGAGACAACCACTTACAAAAGGATGATGATTCATGAGCGCACCGAAAAAAATTGCCCATATTGGCATTGCGGTAAAAAGCTTGGATAAGACGCTTCCCTTTTATACCGAGCAATTGGGATTGGAGTTGGTTGGAACCGAAATCGTAGAGAGCGAACAAGTACAGGTGGCATTTTTAAAGATCGGCGAAAGTCATATTGAATTACTAGAGCCGTTGAGTGATGAGAGTCCGATAGCAAAATTTATGGAAAAGCGGGGCGAAGGCATCCACCACATTGCTTTTGATGTAGATGACGTTACGGCTCGGTTAGCCACATTAAAAGAGCAAGGTGTACCCCTTATTCACGAGATCCCCAAAGCGGGTGCGCATGATGCGTTGATTGGATTTTTGCATCCGAAGGCAGCAAATGGCGTTTTGTATGAGCTGTGCCAATATCCGAAAGAATCATAGGCGTTTACGTAGTAGAAAAAATTTTTTTGCGGTATACTGGAACTTGTGAATATGTACCAAAATCGGGCAGTACAATCAGGAGGTAACGAGTGTGAGTACGATCAACCAAGAGCGTTTGTTAAATGAATTTTTGGAGCTCGTCCAGATTGACAGTGAAACGAAGAACGAAGCAGAGATCAACAAGGTGCTCAAAGAAAAGCTGATTGAGATGGGCTTTACCGTAGAAGAGGATGACGCAGCAGCGAAAACCGGACATGGTGCCAACAATCTGATCGCAACGTTGGAGGGAACTGGAAAAGGTCCAACGATCTTGTTTAGCAGCCATATGGACACGGTCGTACCAGGAAACGGAATCAAGCCTCAAATTCGCGATGGCTACATTTATTCTGATGGAACAACGATCCTCGGTGCAGATGACAAAGCAGGAATCGCGGCGATCTTTGAAGGTATTCGCAGCTTGAAAGAGCAAAACCTGCCACATCCAACGATCCAAGTTGTATTGACTGTGGGAGAAGAGTCCGGACTTGTTGGTTCCCGCGCAATGGATTCCAGCCTGCTGAAGGCAGAGATGGGCTTCATCCTCGATTCGGAAGGTCCAGTTGGAAAAATTACAGTAGCTGGTGCTGGTCAATACCGCATCGTAACCAAAATCCACGGCAAAGCAGCGCATGCAGGTGTGAATCCAGAGGATGGCATCAGTGCTATAACGGTTGCTAGTAAAGCTATTTCCCGTATGCCGTTGGGCCGTATCGATGCAGACACAACAGCAAACATCGGTCGCTTTGAAGGTGGAAAAGCGTACAATATCGTAACGGATTATGTGGAAATTTGGTCCGAGGCTCGCAGCTTGGTAATGGACAAGTTGGAAGCGCAAGTGAAGAAAATGACGACAGCATTTGAAGAAGTGGCAGCTGAGATGGGTGCGACTTGCGAAAATGAGGTTATTTTTATGTACCACGGCTACAAATTCAACGAAGAAACGCCAGTTGTACAAAAAGCGATTGCGGCGGTTAAACGTGTAGACCGCAATCCTGAGCTGGTTGCAAGTGGTGGCGGAAGCGACGGTAACGTATTTAATGGCTACAACGTGCCAAGCGTAAACTTTGCCATTGGCTATGAAGAAATCCATACAAAAAACGAGCGCATGCCAATCGCTGAATTGAACAAAGCGGCTGAGCTAGTGCTTGCTGTTATTGCAGAAGTACAAGAGTAACCTAAAGAGGTCGGAATCTCCTTGCGAGGGGTTCCGGCCTTTTTGTTCGTTCGTTTACTTGTTTGCATGATTGAGACAACCACTGTTCATCATAGACTGAATAGAAAGCTCGGGGGACGAGGCAGGAATGAAAGGGGGAGGCTGAGTGCTCCGTTTGGTGGTAGGGACGGTCCAAAAAGTTCTGGAAAAGCAAAAAGGGATGCAGCTACTCGAAGTCCGGACAGAATCGGTTGCCGGATTCAAAATGGAGAGAGTGCTGTCTTTTTTGCAGGAGGATTATAAAAGTGGCGATTTACTTTTGATTAATACAACTGCTGTTCGCCTTGAATTGGGGACAGGCGGGTATCACTTTGTCGTAGGAAAGGTCACACAACCAGAGGAAACGGATGTCCTTCCGAATGAGTGGGGGCATGTCATGAAAATGCGCTATTCGCCATGGCAGTTCGCGGTTGATTCGGTAGAAGAACAGGCTAGTCCTTACCACCATTTGTTTCTGCAAGAAGACTTATCCTTGGAAGGTACCCCTGTTTTGATCAGCGAGCTGCACAGTCTTCTACCTGTTGCTGTCCTTGCCTTGCGTAAAAAAAATCCAAATGCCCGTATCGTATATGTGATGCCGGACGGCGCATCTTTGCCGATTGCCTTGAGCCAGCACGTCCATCGATTAAAAGCAATCGGGGGTTTGGATGCGACAGTGACGACTGGTCATGCGTGGGGCGGAGATCGTGAGTCTTTGACGATTCATAGTGGCTTATTGGCAGCACACCATGTAGAGCATGCCGATATCATTATTTGTATGCTTGGACCTGGGGTAGTAGGTACGGGTACATCTTATGGCTTCTCGGGAATTCAGTTAGCTGAGGTCATTCATGCTGTATGCACTCTTGGAGGAACACCCTTTTTTATTCCCAGAATCAGCTTTGGGGACCAACGTCCCAGACATTACGGTGTCAGTCACCATACCATATCGATCATAAACAGATTTGCTCTTTGCCCTGCTCTGGTTACAATCCCGATTTTCGGGGATGAAAGAGATGAAATCCTTTCGCGGCAAATGAAGACAATAGAAGTTGGGGAGAAGCACATTTTCATCAAGGGAAAAGTCCCAGACCTGTCAGAACTGGCATCACTGGAAAAGGGATATGGCTTGTCCTTTTCTACAATGGGGCGGAATTGGCAAGAGGACCCTGCGCCTTTTCAAACGGCATGGATGGCAGCCGATTTTGTAGGAAACAGTCTGGGCTATATCGTCCAAACCGTTAACGACGTCCCGCAGTTGCCCGTCTCAGCAAGTACTCTTGAAGGGTTGCGTCTTTATTTGACCAGGAACGAAGCGCAGCCTTGATCTCCCAAGCTTTCCCTACCATACGCAATTGCTTTTCGCTAACATATGTTTTCATTCATGATCTCCTCCGATACAATAAGGTGGACAAGCTCTATGCTCCCAACTTATGGAGGGAATCGACGATTTAGAACGACTTCACGAAAAAAGGATGATGACGACCGTGAGTAAATATGATCACTTATATGAAAAAACCATTTCGAGTCAACCGATTTATGACGGAAGAATTATCAAGGTCAAGGTAGATGAGGTACTTCTGCCAAATGGCAACACAGCGAAGCGAGAAATCGTGAATCACCAAGGAGCGGTTGCTGTATTGCCGATAACAGATGATAACAAAATGGTTGTGGTTCGACAGTTCCGCAAGCCATTGGAGCGTACGATTGTAGAAATCCCAGCGGGAAAACTGGAGCCAGGGGAAGAGCCGCTCGCATGTGCAATTCGCGAGCTGGAGGAAGAGACAGGCTACGTTGCGAGTCAGTACACACCGCTTAGCTCTTTTTACACATCGCCAGGCTTCGCGGATGAAATATTGCATGTTTTTGTGGCTACTGGTTTGAAAAAAGGAGAAAGCAAGCCGGACGAGGATGAGTTCGTTGATGTGCTGGAAGTAACACTCGAAGAAGCGCATGCTCTGCATCAAAGTGGGGAAATTCGAGATGCCAAGACAGTAGTGGCATTGTTTGCATGGGAAAACAAAATGCTGCGTGAGCGTCGCTAGTACCATGCTTACCTCGTATTTTTGTGACATGCATATTCACATCGGTGGTACGTGGACGGGTAAACCTGTGAAAATAACGGCATCTCGCCAAATGACTCTCACCAAAATTTTGGAGGAGGCCTCAGATAAAAAAGGGATGGATGTCATCGGAATTATCGATGCACATTCGCCGGAGGTTCAGGATGAGCTGGTAGATCTGTTGGAAAAGGGATTAGCGACTGAACAGGAGGATGGAGGAATTTCCTACAAAGATACGTTGTTAATCTTGGGGTGCGAAGTAGAAATCAAAGAGCCAGGACGTGGTGCAGCTCATTTTCTCGTTTATTTGCCGAAGCTGCAAGAAATGAAGCAATTTACCGCATGGCTGTCTGAACACTGCAAAAATGTGCAATTAAGCTCTCAGCGTATTTACACCTCACTAAGGGAATTGCAAGCCTGTGTCCACCAATTGCAGGGCCTTATGATCCCGGCCCATATTTTTACGCCACATAAAGGGATGTACGGAAGTTGTACAGATTCGATGGCCGAAGTGCTTGATCCTTCGCTTGTGTATGCGGTTGAGCTCGGATTGAGCGCCAATACTACTATGGCGGACCGCATATCCGAGCTCCATGACAAAACCTTTCTCACAAACTCAGATGCCCATTCTCTGGCGAAGATAGGCCGGGAATATCAAGCGATGCATATGCAAGAGCGGTCCTTCGTAGAGTGGGTGAAAGCAATTAAGCGCATCGGTGGAAGAGGGGTTCATGTGAATTATGGTCTGCATCCCGAGCTTGGGAAGTATCATCAAACGGCTTGCCAAGGGTGCCAATCCTTACTCGCGGCGGATGCCTCAGGCAAATGTCCGGAATGCGGCTTTCAACGAATTGTGCGAGGGGTTGCAGCGCGCATTGATCAGCTGGCGGATGTAGAGGCTGGCCAGCATCCGACGTTCCGTCCTCCTTATATCGAGCAAATCCCGTTGGAATTCATTCCGGGAGTTGGTCCGAAATTATTGGATAAGCTGTATCGGTCGTTTGGTACACAGATGAACGTGCTGCATCGTGCGACGGAAGAAGAGCTCACCCGTGTTGTCGGCGAGAAAATCGCTTCACTTATCGTACAAGCACGAGAGGGAAAGCTCTCTATTCAAAAGGGCGGAGCCGGTACCTACGGAAAGATCGTCCCGATGTAGGTTGTCGTCATAGGGGAGAACTCGTCCGCATAAGCTGTACAGTAATCAGCCAAGCGGGAGGCGACGAAGCGTGCGTTCACGAGTCGGACAAACTATCCAATCCTATGCGAGAGAGCATCAGTCACTCTACTGGTTCACGATCGTCCTGTTTACGATGGGCATTATTTTCGGAGCCGTCCTCGTCAATTCATTGCCATTATCCCAGAAGCAGGAGCTGTACGGTTTTCTGCAATATTTTTTCAACAGTCTTGGCAGTGATGGCATCCCTGAGACCAGTGCCCATTTTCAGCAGGCGTTTGGTCATTATGCCAAAACCATAGCGATCATGTGGGTGCTGGGATTATCCATTATTGGGTTGCCTATGATTTTGTTGATGCTCTTCTTAAAAGGAGTCGTGGTTGGTTTCACTGTTGGTTTTTTGGTGAGTCAGCTCCAATGGCAAGGGGTAACATTTGCCATGGTGGGTGTTCTCCCGCAAAATTTATTAGTCGTCCCTGCCCTTTTTATTGTAGGTGTCAGCGGCATTTCGTTCTCGCTTCGACTCATACGGACGAGAGTGCTAAGTAAAAGGGATGTTATCATGCCGCATTTTATGGGCTATACCGTTCTTGTTCTTAGCATGCTGGCGGTATTGACGATTGCAGCCTTGTTTGAAACCTTCATCTCCCCAAGGCTGATGCAGCTCGTACTTAATTAAGAATAATTCTCAGGTAAGAACTTATGCATTTGACTTATTCGATGCCCCTCTACTATAATAGGAACAGGTTTCATGCGAGCGGGGAGGGGCATTAATGTTGGAAGAAAAATTAGAGAAAATTAAGCAGCAGTTGCATTCACAAAACTACAAGCTGACACCACAGCGTGAAGCCACTGTTCGCGTGTTGTTGGAGAATGAAGAAGATCATTTGAGTGCGGAAGATGTTTACTTGCTGGTGAAGGATAAAGCACCGGAAATCGGGCTTGCAACCGTATACAGGACATTAGAGCTGTTGAGCGAACTGAAGATCCTTCATAAAATGAATTTTGGCGATGGCGTAGCTCGTTACGATCTTCGTGATGATAATGCTGCCTATCACCATCATCACCTCATTTGCCTTAATTGCGGTACGGTGGATGAAATTTTTGAAGATCTGCTTGTCACAGCAGAAGAAAAAGTCAAGAATGTTTACAACTTTTATATTACCGACCACCGATTGACCTTCTACGGGATCTGCAATCGTTGTGTAGATAAAGTGAACGTGGAGGACTTCAAATAAAGTCGACTTCTCTGGGAACGGAGAAGTTTTTCTTTTTTCCTTGGGAGCTTTTGTAATGGCAGACCTATTCCTGTGGAATCCTAGGAGAGGATCGATTCGAATGGAGTAGGGGACAAGTGCATATAAATGAAAGAAAGTCTGTAAGGAGGCTTACGGATGAAGGTCTCTTATCGCCGCTTGATGGAGGGGCTTCGTTTCTTGCTTTTATTCATTACCTGTACCTTGCTCTCCTATGGCATCATTACATTGCTGGCGGACAAATTTCTCCCGGCAAACCCTTATCATGAACCGCATGGTAACGCGGTGAAGGTAGTAAAAGTGATCAATACCTCTCAGACACAGGATTTTGACGGATATGTCGCACGACTACAGCTCTTTTTTTTAACGGGAGAGTAATGCAGGTTTGAGTTTTTTATCTGGAGAAGCAGGAGTTTCTTTTTCTTTGTGGAAAGCAATACAAGATACTTATCAGCTAGAAGGGGACAGCTTCATGGACAGTCTGATTGATCAGTTTATTCATTTCCTGACTGTGGAGAAAGGGTTATCGAGAAATACCCTGGAATCCTATCAACGGGATATGGTGGCCTTTACCTCGTATTTACAGGAGCAAGGTGTCACTCGCGTAGAGGATTCTACTCGGACGCACATCATTGGGTACTTACTTGTTTTACGGGAAAAAGGACGTGCTACAGCAACGCTTTCTCGCAACATGGCATCGATACGGGCGTTTTATCAGTTTCTCGTTCGGGATAAATACATAGATAAAGATCCATCCATCCATCTGGAAACACCGAAGATCGAGAAACGCTTGCCGAAAGTGCTCTCTGTTGAGGAAGTGGAACGTCTTTTGGAAAGTCCTCCTGTCAATCATCCTGCCGGGCTGCGGGACAAGGCGATGCTTGAGCTCTTATATGCGACAGGCATTCGTGTCTCGGAGTTAGTCAATCTGGAAAGTGCTGATGTGAATCTGGATATGGGCTTTGTCAAATGCTTGGGAAAAGGATCAAAAGAGCGAATCATTCCGTTAGGCTCAGTTGCCATTCAAATGGTTCGCCACTATTTGCAGGCAGGGCGCCCCAAGCTGGTAAAAGGAACTGGCGATTCTGCATTATTTCTGAATCACTTGGGCAAACAAATTACACGGCAAGGTTTTTGGAAAATCATTAAGCGATATGCCCAAAAATCAAACATCCGTGCTGAGATTACACCCCATACGCTTCGCCACTCTTTTGCCACTCATTTATTGGAAAATGGAGCCGATCTGCGCTCTGTTCAAGAGATGCTTGGGCATGCTGATATTTCAACCACCCAGATTTACACACATGTAACCAGAACGCGGATTAAGGATATCTATGCCAAGACACATCCGCGAGCATGAGTATGAAAAAACGATCGACTCCGCCTGATTGTCGGGCGGAGAAAAATTTTCTGAATCAGGTCAGACGTCTGACGACTTGATGATAGAAAATGAATGACTGGTAAACAGGAGGCGTTAAGATGCAGTATTCTCGAGTTTTTCTGATCGTCATGGACAGCGTAGGGATTGGCGAACAACCTGATGCGCCTAAGTTCAATGATGCAGGAGCGAATACCTTAGGTCATATTGCGGAACGAGTTGCAGGATTTTCATTGCCCAACCTGCAAAAATTGGGTTTGGGAAATATAGCACCACTCCAAAACGTTGCACCAGTAGCAGCTCCTATGGCCCATTATGGGAAAATGCAGGAAATCTCCATGGGGAAAGATACGACGACGGGTCATTGGGAAATCATGGGTCTGCATGTGTCTACTCCGTTTAACACGTATCCAGACGGATTTCCCCAAGAGTTGATCTCGGAATTTGAGCAGCGTATCGGTCGCAAGGTGCTCGGGAACAAAGTCGCTTCTGGAACAGACATTCTCGACGAGCTTGGCGAAGAGCATATGAATACGGGTGCAGTGATTGTCTATACATCTGCGGATAGTGTATTCCAGGTGGCAGCACACGAAGAGATCGTTCCACTTGAAGAGCTGTACCATATTTGCGAGGTAGCCCGTGAGTTGACGCTTCGTGATGAATTCGCCGTTACTCGTGTCATCGCGCGTCCATTTGTTGGGCAGCCAGGCAATTTTAGCCGCACAGCAAATCGTCATGATTATTCCGTGAAACCATTTGCTCCGACAGTCATGAATCGTCTGCAAGATGCTGGTCTTGCTTCTATTGCCATTGGCAAAATCAGCGACATCTACGCAGAAGAGGGTGTTACCCAATCTATCCGTACCAAAGATAATATGGATGGTGTAGATCAAATTTTGGGCACGATGAAACAATCGTTTACGGGCCTTTCCTTTGTCAATCTCGTGGACTTCGATGCGAAGTTCGGTCATCGCCGTGATCCAGAAGGGTATGGTCAGGCATTGATGGAGTTCGACGCTCGTATTCCAGAGCTTTTGGAAGCGCTACAAGAAAATGATTTGCTGGTAATCACTGCAGACCATGGTAACGATCCTGTACATCATGGTAGCGACCATACCAGAGAATACGTTCCGCTGCTTGCTTATCACAAGGGTATTCAAGCTGGACAACATTTGGGTATCCGCGAGACATTTGCGGACTTGGGTGCGACCATCGCAGACAATTTTGGAGTAACTGCTCCCGTGATTGGGAAGAGCTTCCTTAATCGTTTATAAAGGTAAAGTAAAAATAAACATTTATATAATAGAAGAAACACAAAAAAGGAGAGAGTTAAATTGGCAAATTTCCATGACGCAGTAGCATATATCGAACCGAAATTGACAGAAAAACCAACCATTGGTCTCGTACTCGGATCAGGACTTGGTGTATTGGCAGATGAAATCGAAAATCCAGTGATCATTCCTTATCATGAAATCCCTGGCTTCACTGTGTCCACCGTTGTCGGCCACAAAGGACAACTCGTGATTGGTAAGCTGCAAGGCAAACAAGTCGTTGCAATGCAAGGTCGTTTCCACTTTTATGAGGGGCATGGTCTGGATGCCGTTGTTTTCCCAATCCGTGTCATGAAGCTGCTCGGCGTAGAGACTATTATGGTGACCAATGCGGCTGGCGGAATTAACGAAGGCTACAATCCAGGCGACCTCATGCTGATTTCCGATCACATCAACATGACGTTCCGCAATCCGTTGATCGGTGCAAATGATGAACAACTGGGAGCGCGTTTCCCGGATATGTCTGAGGCTTATTCCAAACAGCTCCGCAAGCTCGCTCATGAAGTTGCGTCCGAGCAAGGAATCCAGCTTCGTGAAGGTGTATACGCAGGTTTGCTAGGTCCTTCCTACGAAACTCCTGCGGAAATCCGTATGCTTCGCCTGTTGGGCGGGGATGCTGTAGGGATGTCAACTGTACCAGAAGTAATCGTGGCACGACACATGGGTGTGAAGGTGCTCGGTATTTCGTGCATTAGCAACATGGCAGCAGGTATTTTGGAACAGCCTCTGTCCCATGATGAAGTTATGGAAACAACAGAGAAGGTAAAATCTCAATTCTTGGCTCTGGTCAACGGTATCGTAGCCAAACTGTAAGTAACGGATTCGGAGGGATTAACAATGCGTATGGTCGATATGATTGCCAAAAAACGTGATGGCGGAGAACTGACAACAGAAGAGATTCAATTTCTGGTGACAGGCTATACAGATGGAAGTATTCCTGACTACCAAATGTCCGCATGGGCAATGGCAGTCTTTTTCCGTGGCATGACGGCGAGAGAGACGGGAGATCTAACCTTGGCAATGGCAGGGTCAGGCGAACAGCTTGACCTGTCTTCTCTGCAAGGAATTAAGGTAGACAAGCATAGTACAGGCGGAGTAGGGGACAAAACTACTCTTGTTGTTGCGCCACTGGTAGCGGCAGCAGGTATTCCCGTGGCAAAAATGTCTGGAAGAGGCCTTGGATACTCAGGAGGCACCATCGACAAGCTGGAGTCCTTCGCAGGTTTTGAAGTAGAGCGCACACGCGAGCAATTTTTGCAGCAGGTGCGTGATATTGGCGTGTCCGTAATTGGACAGTCTGGCAATCTGACACCTGCCGATAAGAAGCTGTATGCTCTACGTGACGTGACAGCTACTGTAGAGGCTGTGCCGTTGATTGCAAGCTCCATTATGTCCAAGAAGATTGCGGCTGGAGCAGATGCCATCCTGCTTGACGTAAAAGTAGGGAAGGGCGCTTTCATGAAAAGCATTGAAGAGGCAGAGACGTTAGCAAATGCGATGGTTGCAATCGGCAGCCAAGTAGGACGTAAAACGGTGGCGGTTATCAGCGATATGAACCAGCCGCTTGGCTTTGCTGTGGGCAATGCACTGGAAGTGAAAGAAGCGGTGGAGACACTTGCAGGTAGAGGTCCACGCGATTTGACCGAGCTGGTGTTGTCTATTGGTTCCCGTATGCTTGTAATGGGGGGCCTTGTTGGTGATGTGGAAGAAGGACGCAAGAAGCTCGAAGACCTGATGGCTTCCGGAAAGGCAGTAGATAAACTGGCGGAAATGGTAGAAGCTCAAGGCGGCAATAAGCAGGACGTCTATGATTTGTCTCGTCTGCCGCATGCAAAGATCATTCATACCGTTACAGCAGAACAGGACGGCTTTGTAAGTGCGATTGATGCGGAAGCGATCGGTCATGCTTCTGTTGTCCTGGGTGCTGGCAGATTGACAAAAGAGATGCCAATTGACTTGGCAGTAGGTCTAGTTCTGCACAAAAAACGTGGGGATCAGGTGAAGGCTGGAGAAGTTTTGGTCACCATCCATGCCAACGAAGACCAGCTTCTGAAAAATGCGTTGAAAGAAATGGAAGGTGCCTTCCAGATTTCGACAGCAATCGACGGAGAACAACCGTTGATCTATAAAATTATCGAAGCATAGATTGTAGGATATTAGTTGATCAATCAAATAAAACAAGGCGTGCACAGCACATGAGCACGCCTTGTTTTATGAGTAAAAATACAGTTTCTCGAAAAAATATTGTTGATTAAATCTAGTTTTTCATATTCAATAGTAAGATGTAAGTCGTTTTTTTATTATATAAAAAATATTTTACTGTTCGGATTGACTTTATAAAGTTTTATTATTCTACTTGTCAAATTTCGTTGACACCGCTATCATTTCCGATTACTTTTATTGTATTAGACTGTTTGTAAAAGATTGTTGCGAAATTCGTAAAAAAAAGATGGAGGTTCCCAGAAAATCGTATTTATGAAAAAGCTGGACCATGTCGACAGACAGATTCTGCAAATCCTCCATGAAGATGGGCGTATCCCATATACAGAAATCGCCCATCAGTTAGGCGTGAGTGAAGGAACGATTCGATCACGTATCACTCGCCTTTTACAAGACGGAGTCTTCCAATTCGTAATACAACCCGATCCAGAGAAATTAGGATTACATGTGCAGGCTATCATCGGGTTAACCACAAAGCTAGGTTTGCAGAAAGAAGTGGCAGAAAAATTAAGCAAATTTTCTGCAGTACGCTTTGTAGGCGCTTATAGCGGTAAGCACGACTTGATTATCCAAGCGTGTTTCCATAGTAATGATGAGCTGATCACCTTTGTCAATGAACGACTCTCTCAAATTGAAGGAATTGCAGCTGCGGACGTTTCACTGGAACTGAAGCAGTACAAAGACACCTTCTCTTTCGTTCAAGACGACGAGGTGACCCTGCAATGAAAGGGGTTGATGCCTTCCAGCCGAAGTCAAGCAGCTTCGTATAGTTTTCGTTTTTTTTTTCGTCCTTTATTTTCAGAAAAAAGACAATAAAGAAAAACGTACTGGGGGTTATTGCGTTGAAAAAGAATGTGTTTGCACTTGTGAGCTCGATTGCTGTATTAGGAACCGCTCTGGCAGGGTGCGGAGGAGGACAACAAACTGCCGCTCCACCGGCAGGAGGTGCACCAGCACCTTCACAGCCTGCAACACCAGCTGCTGAGAAGAAGCCACAAGTTTTAAAGATGAACCTGCACACCGAGCCACCTACAACTGATCCAGGGCTCGCAGAGGACACGACTTCAGGCGCGATTATCTTGGCAACCTTTGATGGCTTGACCCGCATTGGAACCGATGACAAGCCGCATGAAGCTGCTGCTGAGAGCTATACCGTCTCTGATGATAAGCTCACTTACACATTTAAAATCAGAGAAGCGAAATGGAGCAATGGTGATCCTGTAACAGCACATGACTTTGAGTATGCTTGGAAGCGTGCTCTCGATCCAAAAACAGCTTCCAACTACGCATATCAGCTGTACTACGTGAAGAATGGCGAAAAAGCAAATAAGGGCGAAGCAAAGCTTGATGAAGTAGGCGTGAAGGCACTTGACGATAAAACGCTGGAAGTTAAGCTGGAGAATCCGACTCCATACTTCCTGGAATTACTCGCATTCCGTACTTACTTCCCAGTTAACAAAAAAGTACTGGATGCAAATCCGAAGTGGGCAGGCGAAGCAAGCTCGCACGTCGGTAACGGTCCTTTCAAAATCGAATCTTGGGAGCACAAGAGCAAGATGGTGCTCGTGAAGAACGAAAATTACTGGGATAAAGACAATGTAAAGCTCGAAAAAATCGAATTCTCCATGGTAGAAGACGAAAATACAGAGCTCTCCATGTTCGAAAATGGCGAAATCGATTGGGCTGGCGCACCGATGAGTGCTTTGCCAACAGATGCGATTTCAGCATTGAAAGAGCAAGGCAAGATTCAAACCAATCCAATCGCGGGTACGTATTGGTACAAGTTCAATACCGAAAAGCCGCCATTTAATAACATTAAAGTAAGAAAAGCATTTGCCTACTCGATCGATCGACAAGCCTTGATCGACAACATTCTCCAAACGGGCCAAATCCCGGCAACAGGCGCTGTACCTCCATCCATGGTACTGAATCCAAATGGCTATTTCAAAGACAAGGATCTAGAAAATGCGAAAAAGCTTTTGGAAGAGGGACTGAAAGAGGTTGGCATGAGCAAGTTGCCAGCGATTACCTTATCCTACAATACATCTGAGGCTCACAAGAAGATTGCTGAGGCCATCCAAGACCAATGGAAGAAAAATCTCGGCGTAGATGTGAAACTCGAGAATAAAGAATGGAAGGTCTACCTGGAAGATATGCATGAGGGTAACTTCCAGATTGGACGGATGGGCTGGCTGGGTGACTTCAATGACCCAATCAACTTCTTGGAACTCTTCAAGGATAAAATGGGTGGAAACAACGATACACGTTGGGAAAATGCAAAATATAAAGAGTTGTTGAACCAATCCGCTAAGGAATCCGACCTCGAGAAACGTAAGAAAATTTTGGCAGATGCGGAGCAGATCCTGATGGATGAAATGCCAATCATGCCAATTTACTGGTACACACAATCTTGGGTACAGAAACCAGAGGTCAAAGGTGTTCACCAAACGGGCCTGGGTGACGTGGATTGGAAAGGCGCGTACATCGAGTAATTTCATAACGAAGGAAACGGGATTTGCAGCAGAGGGTATGTGGTTGCACATATGCCCTCTGCTATGCAAGCCCTTCCCATAAATACCAGCTGTCATGATTGCCAGCAAAGAGAAAATAGAGAGAGAAGCTTTATTGCAAGAGATCTAAGGGTTATTTACACAGCCGATTTTTACACTGTGTCGGCAGCGTTCCGCAGTGTAAAGATGGGACGTGAAAGCAATCAAAAATCTACCAAGGGGGTAAGTTAGTTGATCCGTTATCTCGGTAAGCGCATCATTTTTATGCTCATCTCGCTCTTCTTAATTGTAACGGCCACCTTCTTCATCATGAAAGCAGTACCAGGTGGTCCATTTACATCCGAGAAGCAGGTCCCGCCGGAAATTAAGGCAGCACTAGAGGCAAAGTACAAGCTGAACCTGCCGTTGCATGAACAATACTTTGAATATTTAAAAGGTGTAGTAACTTGGGATCTCGGTCCGTCGTTTACGGAGAAATCTTCGAATGTTAACGACATGATTGATCGTGGTTTCCCTGTTTCTGCTCACTTGGGAGCACAAGCTTTATTGCTCGCTATCTTTGGTGGAATTACGTTAGGGGTTATCGCAGCACTAAACCATAATAGATGGCAAGACTATTCTGCAATGGTTATCGCTGTTTTGGGATTATCGGTACCAAGCTTTATTTTGGCGTCCTTTTACCAATACATTTTCGCTATTCAATTGGGCTGGTTTCCAATCGCGAAATGGGAAGGATTCGAGTACACCATCCTTCCTTCATTGGCACTCGCCGCATCACCGATGGCATTTATCGCGCGTTTGACGCGTTCCAATATGATTGAAGTTATGGGTCAAGATTACATCAAAACTGCAAAAGCAAAAGGATTGCACACTGTTGCCATTACAGTAAAACATGCAATTCGTAATGCGCTCTTGCCAGTTGTTACTTACCTGGGTCCACTGATTGCCGGTATTTTGACAGGTGCATTCGTTATTGAACGTATTTTCGGTGTTCCTGGTCTTGGTCGCGAATTCGTATTGTCCATTACAAACCGCGACTATACGGTAATCATGGGTACGACCGTGTTCTACTCTATTATCCTGGTTGTGATGATTCTGATTGTTGACATCGCATACACCTTGGTAGACCCACGGATCAAACTTTCGGACGCAGGAAAGGAGTAATGACACGTGCAAAACTTGACAAAAGAACATTTTGAGCCAATTTCCGTTGACCTTCGTCAAGCAGAATCAATCAAGCGCCCTAGTCTCTCTTTCTGGTCTGACGTTTGGCGTCGTATGAGAATGAATAAAGTTGCAATGGCTTCCATGATCTTCATTATTGCCTTGATCGTATGTGCCATTGTGGTTCCATGGCTTACTCCACAAGATTATTTTACGACCGATTTGGCTGGGAAGAACAAGAAGCCATCTGCTGAACACTGGTTTGGTTCAGATGACTTGGGTCGTGACGTATTTGAGCGAATCTGGTACGGTGCACGTATCTCTCTGCAAGTAGGTCTTGCCGCAGCGTTTATCGATCTGATCATTGGTGTGATCTGGGGCGGTATCGCAGGTTTCTATGGTGGCAGAGTAGATGAAATGATGATGCGTTTCGCGGATATCCTGTTTGCGATTCCTTACCTGCTGGTCGTTATTTTGTTGATGGTTGTGTTAGAGCCTGGTGTCGGAACGATTATTATTGCCTTAACGATAACGGGATGGATCGGTATGGCCCGGATTGTGCGTGGTCAGATCCTTCAATTGAAAAACCAAGAGTTTGTTCTGGCAGCGCGCTCCCTTGGTGCTGACGCTAACCGTCTGATCTTCAAACACTTGATTCCTAATGCTTTGGGTCCAATCATCGTAACATTGAGCTTGACTGTACCTTCCGCGATTTTCGCAGAATCCTTCTTGTCCTTTATCGGGTTAGGGGTTTCAGCACCGATTGCATCGTGGGGAACGATGTCCAATGAGGGCTTGCCGGCCATGAAGTACTATCCATGGCGTCTGACATTCCCGGCAATCTTTATTTCATTGACCATCTTGGCATTTAACTTGTTCGGTGACGGTCTGCGCGACGCAGTAGACCCACGCCTGCGTAAATAGGAGGGATAGTCGTTATGGAACGCATTCTTGATGTAAAAGACCTGCACGTATCCTTCCATACGTATGCAGGTGAAGTAAAAGCAGTCCGCGGTGTGAATTTTCACGTCAACCGCGGAGAGGCTGTAGCGATTGTAGGGGAGTCCGGTTGCGGTAAATCCGTAACCGCTCAAACCCTCATGAAGCTGATTCCTATGCCTCCAGGTGAAATTAAAAAGGGACAAATTCTCTTCAATGGCGAGGATATCGTCAAGAAGTCGAAAAAAGAGATGGAATCGATCCGCGGTAAAGATATCGGGATGATTTTCCAAGATCCAATGACTTCCTTGAACCCAACGATGACCATCGGTAGCCAAATTACCGAGGGTTTGATCAAGCACCAAAACATGTCGAAAGCTGCAGCACGTGATCGTGCTATTGAGCTGTTGACTATGGTTGGTATTCCGCAACCTGAGAAACGTGTGGAGCAATATCCACACGAGTTCTCTGGCGGTATGCGTCAACGTGCGATGATCGCGATTGCTCTCGCTTGTTCACCGAAGCTGTTGATCGCAGATGAACCGACGACAGCTTTGGACGTAACGATTCAGGCGCAAATTTTGGACCTGATGAAAGAATTGCAAAAGAAAACAGGCACTTCCATTATCTTGATCACGCATGACCTTGGTGTTGTTGCCGAGATGTGTGACCGCGTAATCGTTATGTACGCAGGAAAAGTGATCGAGACTGGAACCGTTGACGATATTTTCTATAATCCGCAACACCCTTACACGAAAGGTTTGCTTCGCTCGGTACCACGTCTTGACTTGAACCGTGACGAGCCACTGACACCGATTTTTGGTACGCCGCCAGACCTTCTGCGTCCGCCTGTTGGCTGTGGATTCACTGCGCGTTGCGAATCAGCGATGCGTGTGTGCCAAGAGATCGATCCTGAGCTGAACGACATCAGCACTACTCAGCGAGCAGCTTGTTGGCTTCAACATCCGCTTGCTCAGAACCGTGCGTAGAAGGAGGGATATCAGTGGATAAACGTGAAAATTTGATTGAAGTACGCAATCTAAAAAAATTCTTTTCCATTGGCGATAACACGCTGAAAGCTGTGAATGATATCTCGTTTGAGATCAAACGTGGAGAAACACTGGGCATAGTAGGAGAGTCAGGCTGTGGAAAGTCCACTGCTGGTCGTACCATCTTGAGACTGTATGATGCGACTGAAGGGGACGTCCTGTTTGAAGGCAAGAGCATCATGAATTTGAACCAGCAGGAAATGAAGGCGATGCGCCGCAACATGCAAATGATTTTCCAAGACCCTTACGCTTCGTTGAATCCGCGTATGACAGTCGGGGATATCATTGGCGAGGCGCTGGATATTCATGGCCTGGCATCTGGTCAAAAGCGCAAAGAGCGCATTCAGGAGCTCCTTTCCTTGGTTAGCTTGAATCCTGAGCATATGAATCGCTTCCCACATGAGTTTTCAGGTGGTCAGCGCCAACGTATCGGAATTGCCCGTGCATTGGCAGTAGAGCCAAAATTCATCGTGTGTGACGAGCCAATCTCTGCTTTGGACGTATCCGTACAAGCACAGGTTGTAAATCTGCTCGAACAGCTGCAAGAAAAAATGGGCTTGACCTACATGTTTATTGCGCATGACTTGTCCATGGTAAAATACATTTCCGACCGTGTAGCGGTTATGTATCTGGGGAAAATGGTTGAGCTGGCAGAAAGTGATGCTTTGTATGAAAAGCCACTCCATCCGTATACGCAAGCGCTGTTGTCTGCGATTCCGATCCCGGATCCAGAAATTGAGCGTAACCGTGAGCGAATTGTACTGCAAGGCGATGTACCTAGCCCAATGAACCCACCAAGCGGTTGCCATTTCCGTACGCGTTGCCCGAAAGCAATGCCGGAATGCGCTGCATCCGTACCTGTGTGGAAAGAAGTAGAGCCAGGACATTTCGCTGCTTGTCATTTGTATAACTAAATCAATTACAAATAGCGAGTTCCGAGGCTACTCGTGCAGCCCGGAACTCGTTTCCCTTCATAAGGGAGGTTTTACCTCTGAAAAAAAATGGGTATTGTACCCAGAGGCAGTTTTTTCAGGGGTATTTTTTCGGAGTTCTTGCACTGGAAAGTCGTAGCAGTGATAAAGGGGGCAAGTAGCATGAGCAAATTTTTGTCGCCACGATGGAAAAAGAAGGAGGGAATATCGAATCTCTTAAAAAAAGTGAACCTGACTAGCCAAGTAGCATCGGAAAAGCTAAAAGGCTCACTTGCCACAAAGATGATTGTGTTTGGTCTAATTCTTGTACTTATTATTATCGGTTCTTTGCAATACATAGCCCTTTCCTTTTCGAAATCAACATTGTTTAGCATAACCTCTAACCAAGCGAAAATGCTGGCTGACCAGCATGCAAATAGCATGGAAGATGACTTGAAAGCGATTGTGAACTCCACCAAATCGGCAGCATCCAAACGTGTGATGATGACAGAGCTGCAACCGCTTATCATGGAGCAATTTACCCTATTGCGTCAGGCCCATAAAGAAGTATCCCGAATCTATTTAATCGACACAACTACCGGGAAATCCCTATATTCCTTGACGGGAACAAATGAGATTGACTTTAAGCAAAAGCAATACTTCCAAAGAGCGCTAACCACGAAATCTTTGGTCGTTTCTGATGAAGAAATCGTTGAAGGTAGCAACAAGAGTTTTCTTTATATTGCGACACCCATTGGGGAAAAGGCGGATGAAACAAGCCGGTTGTTCGTTGTTGGCTTTACGATTGATCAAATGATTCAAAAGATTCCTGAGATCTCTTTCATGGAGAATGGCTACGCATTTGTCGTTCGCCAAGATGGTTTGGTTGTGGCCCATCAAAATCCGAACAACAACAACAAGCTCGTGCTGGCTGGGGACAAAGATTATGAAAAGATGCTGGCCCTGATGAAGCAGGAGACAAGTAACAGCTTATTGTACTCGGACCATGGAATTGATTCATTTGCAGCTTTTGCACCGATTCCCTTGTTGAAATGGAATGTCGTTTTGTCTACGGGGACTGACGAGGTGTATGGTGAAGTAGACGGAATGTGGCTGTACTTCGTACTCTTCAGCTTGCCGATCATCGGACTCTCGGTTTGGGCGATCTGGTGGTTTGCGAAACGGATTCGACTGTCTCTGTTCGCGATCGCGCAGGATATGGATCAAATCGGCGCGGGGCATTTTAATATCAACGTAAAAGTAAACGGAAATGACGAGCTGGCTATGGTTGGCCGCAAAATGAATGACATGGCGGCTGAACTCCGCAAGCTGATTGCCCTTGTACAAGGACAAGCGACTCAACTGAACGTAGCGACAGATGAGCTGACTCTATTTGCGCAAGAAAACAAGGGAGCCATTAACGTCATCACGGATAATATTTCGACGATTGCCCAACGCGTCTCTACACAGACGAATGAAGTGCAAGCAACGGCTAATACCGTCTCGGAAATATCGGAAGGTGTTGAGCAGGTTGCTGTGGCTGCCGAATCTACATCGGTTGCCACGACTCGTACGTTTGAGAGAGCGCAAGGCGGTATGGAGTTAGTCGAGAACGTAATCAATACGGTAAGACGTGCCACTAGTGAGGTAGAGCGTACTGCTGGGCAAATGCACAGTCTTCGTGAGCGGGCTCGTGAAATTACGAGCATCGTTGAAATGATTACGAGTATTGCATCACAGACGAATTTGTTGGCGCTGAATGCAGCTATTGAGGCTGCGCGTGCTGGAGATGCTGGACGTGGCTTCTCAGTTGTAGCCAGCGAGGTTCGCAAGCTCGCAGAGGAAAGCAGCTCCTTCTCTGAGCGTATCGCTGCCATTGCCCATTCGATCAATGATGAGGCAATGGATATGAGCAAGCATATGGACGAGATCGTTACCATGGTGAGTGGAGGCTTGCAGTCTGTAGAGTCTGTGGGTACTGCTTTCCATAATATCGTGGCAGAGATTCAATCGGCTGCCGAGCAAAGCGAATCGATGACGGCGACCTCGGAAGAGATGGCGGCTGGTAATCAGGTAGTGACGAACTCCATGCAACGTCTTGCCACCATGTCGGATGAAATTAGTGAATCCATTTCAGGTGTGGTAGAGACTGTGGATGAACAATTGAATTCAATTGCACGCATTAATGAAAACGTAGAGCAATTGAAAAAAATGGCGGATGAGTTAACCCAAAATGTGAGCCGATTCGTCATTTAAGAAAGTGTCCCTTCTGCTAGTAGCGGAAGGGATTTTTTCGCTTTCGAGAAGATAATCTTGCCGTTTTTGTGTGAATATTTTCCTTTCATGATGGTGAGAATAAAACCATGAATGGAGGGAAGAGACTGCTATGAAACGGAATGGATACCTCGCTCTATGCTTCCTTATGTGCTTTACCATCTTTTCTCCGATGGCGATTGCCAAAGAAAAGGCTGGACAGCAAAAGAGTGACAATCATTTTGCCCCACAAGCTTCATCCGCAGTGATGATCGAAGCGGATACGGGAACAGTCTTGTATGAAAAGAACGCCAATGAAAAAATGCCACCCGCCAGTATCACCAAAGTAATGACCATGCTTTTGATCATGGAAGCGGTGGAGCGGGGAGAGCTTAAGCTTACCGATAAGGTTCGAACAAGTGAAAGAGCAGCATCGATGGGCGGGTCGCAAATCTTTCTACAGCCCGGTGAAGAAATGACGGTAGAGGACATGTTGAAAGGGATTGCGATTGCCTCAGGGAATGATGCCTCTGTAGCGATGGCTGAGCACTTGGCTGGAACGGAAGAGAGTTTTGTCACGCGAATGAATGAACGGGCACAGCAGCTCGGCATGAAAAATACGCATTTTGTCAACTCGAATGGACTTCCTGCTGCGAATCACTACTCATCGGCAGGAGACATTGCGATCATGTCACGCGAGCTCTTAAAACACGAAGGCATCACGAAGTTCACTGGTACGTACCAAGACTACTTGCGAAAAGATACAGAAAGCCCCTTCTGGCTTGTGAATACGAACAAGCTGGTGCGCTTTTATGAAGGGGTGGACGGTTTGAAAACAGGGTACACAGGCGAAGCGAAATACTGTTTAACAGCGACTGCCAAACGCAACAACATGCGTGTCATTGCAGTCGTTTTGGGTGAGCCTGATGTAAAAACACGCAACAATGAAGTATCGACCATGTTCAATTACGCATTCACGCACTTTCAGGTGACGCCGATGTACAAAAAGGGAGAACCTGTGCGCACACTCGTAGTAGATAAGGGTCAGAAATCGCAAATCAATGCGGTGACACCCCATGCAGTTAGTTTGTTGATGAAAAAAGGAGAATCGGCTGATACCTTCCAGAAGGAAATTGTCATCAAGGAAGCGGTTCACGCACCGATAGCAAAGAACCAAGTAATCGGCCACATTTTCATCCGTACAAAGGATGGCAAGGAAGTGAACCGAATCGATCTGTTTCCAGAAGATCAGGTAGAGAAAGCCAACATGTGGGAGATTCTCAAGCGAACCACCAAGAGCATTTTGATTAGCTACTAGCAGACAGCATGAGCGCGAAAAGAATCGAGTTGCCCCGAATGGAATGGCGCGGCTGCTCGATTTTTTTGTTCTTTTGTCGGCTGGCAGGAATTGGTTTCGCCGAGGAAGAAAGAGAGTTTCTATCAAGGGAGAAGGAGTGTGGCAGCTATGAGTTTACGAGTTGCGATGGAGACACGGCAGGACGTGCTAGTGATCCGTTTGCAGGGTGAGCTTGATCATCATACGGCAGAGGAGTTGCGCAAGAAGGCGGATGATCTTTTGCGTACCTCTACTATCCGTCATATTGTGCTGAGTTTAGCTGACTTGACGTTTATGGACAGCTCGGGTATTGGGGTTATTTTGGGAAGATACAAGCAGATTTCTGCCCGATCTGGAGAAATGTACGTCTGCTCGATCAATCCTACGATCTATCGAATATTTGAGATGTCCGGGTTATTCAAGGTAATCAAGTTTCGCGAAAATGAAGCGGATGCTTTGCATGTTCTGGGGGTGGCGTAATGATGGTACAGCGTAACTTTATGTCAGTGTCGTTTGCAGCATTGAGCCAAAATGAAGCATTCGCACGTGTAGCGGTTGCAGCCTTCATTTCGCAACTCGATATTACGATGGACGAGCTGGAAGAAATCAAAACCGTTATATCCGAGGCTGTTACGAATGCCATTATCCATGGTTATGACGAAAATCCAGAGGGTGTGGTACAGATCTCTGTGCGAATTCAAGAGGACAGCATTGATCTGATTGTGGAAGACAATGGACGTGGAATTGAGGATGTGGAGCAGGCCATGCAGCCACTCTATACGACAAAACCGGAGCTTGAGCGCTCTGGGATGGGCTTTACGATTATGGAGAATTTCATGGATTCTTTGGAAGTGGCAACGGTTGTGGGTAAGGGAACAACTGTCCGCCTCACCAAACGCCTGGCGTTTGCCAAAGCCTTGCAAAATTAGGGGTAGTGCCAATGGGTGCCGATATCAAAAACGCGAGTCAACCATTTCTGACCAATGACCAAGTAAAAGAGCTAATCGCCAAGAGCCAAGCTGGCGACACTGAGGCACGCGAGCTTCTCGTCAACAGCAATATCCGGCTGGTCTGGTCCGTCGTCCAGCGCTTTATCAACCGTGGATACGAAGCGGATGATTTGTTTCAGATCGGTTGTATTGGCCTATTGAAGGCCGTAGACAAGTTTGATCTCTCCTATGATGTTCGATTCTCAACCTATGCTGTGCCGATGATTATCGGGGAAATTCAACGTTTCTTACGCGATGACGGTACAGTAAAGGTAAGTCGATCACTCAAAGAAACAGCCAATAAGGTACGACGCACAAAGGATGAGCTGTACAAGCAATTCGGTCGCGCACCCACGATTGCTGAGGTTGCGGACGCGGTGGGGATTACACCAGAAGAAGTCGTGTTTGCCCAAGAGGCAAATCGGGCACCTTCTTCCATCCATGAAACGGTTTTTGAAAATGATGGGGACCCCATTACACTGATCGATCAGATTGCAGATGAAGGGGTCAACAAGTGGTTTGAAAAGATTGCGCTCAAGGATGCGATCAGTCGATTGAGCGAGCGGGAACAACTCATTGTCTACCTGCGCTACTACAAAGATCAGACGCAGTCGGAAGTAGCGGAGAGACTGGGAATCTCGCAAGTGCAGGTATCGCGCCTCGAGAAGCGCATTTTGCAAACGATCAAAGACCAAATTGAGCACTAACAGATCCAAACGCTCCAGTCACTACGTGGCTGGGGTGTTTTGTTTTGTGTACAACGACTCGACGCTTTTCATTAAACAGAAGGTGACCACCTGCAGTCAGCAAATGAACGGTCATTTCCGTTTATCTGCATGGGTTTTGTGCCTCGGCACATACTAGCGAATAATCAGGTATGTGATGGAAGGGGAAGGTACCATGAAAGACGCGTTGTTTCTGCGCCTGAGAAAGCGATTGGCGGTAAAGCCACAAGCCATGATTACGCTTGGGGATATTTGCCAGCTTTACTGGGATGGAGAGCGCGAGGAAGCGTTAAAGCGGATGCCCATTTACCAGGCAAAGCCAACAGATGGCAATTTGATCATCATCGATATCATGCAGGTGATTAAAAGGCTGCGTTCAGTCTATCCCGACGTGGAACTGGACGTCCAGGGTGCTCCCCAAATCATTGTGGAGGTGCTTAGTCCACGAAAGAAAGCAAACCCGATTTTGGTGGGGATGGTGTGGCTTCTGCTGTTCATTGGCTCAGGATTGGCGATCATGAATTTCCATACCGATGTCAGTATGATGCAGGTTCACGAACGAATCTACTATTTGATTACAGGTGAAAAAAGTCATCAGCCCTTGTGGATGCAAATTCCATACTCTATCGGAATCGGCTTGGGGATGATTCTGTTTTTCAATCATATCTTCCAGAAAAAAATCAACGAAGAACCTAGTCCGCTAGAAGTTGAATTGTTTATGTATCAGCAAAGCCTAGATCAATACTACATACAAAATGAAAACAAGGAAAACCAACGGACGAAGAAATGAGCGTCATCAAGTGCTTGTTGCTTATTTTGATCGGGCTGGGTGGAGGACTTGCAGTAGGGAGCGGGCTGGTCGCGTTTATTACCGTTCTGGACATCATTCCTAGGTTGACACAATTAACGAATGCTCAACGATATATCCGCTCGCTGGAATGGGCTTTGGTGGCAGGAGCGCTTTTTTTTACGTTTATTGATTTTTTTCATTGGGGAGCTCATTTGCCGGTGATTGTTTCTTCGATTTACGGGATATTTGCAGGGATATTTGTGGGGACACTCGCCGCAGGCCTAACGGAGGTACTGAATGTCTTCCCGATATTAGCGAAGCGAATCCACATGGATGGCAGTCTTCTCTTTCTGTTGATGGCCGTCGTTTTGGGAAAAGTGACGGGTTCCTTACTACAATGGCTGCTTCATCTGTGAAATGGTAAATACCACTATTCATAGACATCTTTAGAAAAAGGAAGGATATAGGAAGAAAGCATACACAGGGAGTGAAAGGGCATGGCAACCAAAACAAAATCCAAAAATTCCGGATCGATGCAGATGACCAAACAACTGTATCAACAGCAGGCTTCGAAGTTCCAGCCCAAACGAAACGTTCTGCTGAACTCGTTTCGTGCATTCTGGGTAGGAGGGACCATATGTTTGTTGGGTCAGGCTATTCAAAATATGTATATTACCTTCTTCGGATTTACGGAGAAAACGGCAAGCAATCCGACCGTTGCGACGCTTATCTTTCTATCTGTTTTGCTGACAGGATTAGGCGTGTATGACAATATCGGGCAGTATGCTGGAGCAGGATCAGCCGTGCCTGTTACAGGCTTTGCCAACTCGATCGCTTCTGCTGCCATCGAACATCGGAGCGAGGGGTTGGTGCTCGGCGTTGGCGGAAATATGTTTAAGCTCGCTGGTTCGGTCATTGTATTTGGGGTTGTTGCTGCTTTCATTGCGGGAATTATAAAGAGCCTGTTCAACATGCTTTTCTAAGGGAGGGCTGCGGGTGTCAAACAATCAACCAGTGAAACGAGTCAATCGGCAAACCTGGCACTTTGATCAAAATGTTCGTCTGCAAAGCTCGGCAGTTGCTGTGGGACCAAAAGAAGGTGAAGGACCACTGGCGCACTTGTTTGATAAAATTCACGACGATATGTATGCAGGCCAACAGACATGGGAAGACGCCGAACGCCAGATGATGGAGGATGCAGTCAATACCCTGTTGCAAAAGGCGGGCATCACAGGCAAGGATGTGGATCTCATTCTCGCTGGCGACCTGTTGAATCAGAACATCACGACCAACTTTACAGCAGAAAAGTTGGCGATGCCTCTACTCGGCATGTACGGAGCGTGCTCAACCTCGATGCTCACACTGGCAAATGCGGCGGCTCTGGTAAACGCAGGCTATGCAAATAAGGCGATCGCTGCTTGCAGTAGCCACAATGCCACAGCGGAGAGGCAGTATCGTTATCCCACGGAATACGGAGGACAGAAGCCCCCAAGTGCCCAGTGGACGGTGACAGGAGCAGGTGCAGGATTGGTTGGAATCGGGGGAAATGGTCCACGCATTACATATGCGACGATGGGAAAAGTAGTGGACATGGGGATTAAAGATCCGTTCGACATGGGGACGGCCATGGCTCCAGCTGCTGCATCAACGATCCAGACACATTTTGAAGATACGGGGCGCTCCCCACAATCCTATGACTTGATTGTGACTGGCGACTTGGCTGCTGTCGGGTACCCGATTCTAAAGGAGCTCATGTTAAGCGAAGGCTATGATATGGATCAAGTCTACAATGATTGTGGGTTGATGATTTACTCCCCAGATCAGGATGTATTTTCAGGTGGGAGCGGTTGCGCAAGCAGTGCCGTGGTCACGTATAGCTACATTATTGATCAGCTAAACCGTGGTTTACTGAAAAATGTATTGGTTTGCGCCACGGGAGCACTTTTAAGCCCGGTAAGCACTCAGCAGGGAAATTCGATACCGTGCATCGCACATGCGGTTGCGCTTGAAGGAGGCAGCTAATGGAATACCTGATTGCTTTTGTCGTAGGGGGATTGGTTTGTGTAGTGGGTCAACTCCTTCTTGATGTTGGCAAGCTAACGCCTGCTCATGTCATGAGTACGCTGGTCGTGGCAGGAGTCTTTCTCGATTTTATCGGCGTGTATGACAAATTTATCGATTTCGCAGGCGCAGGTGCGACTGTACCGATCACGAGCTTTGGTCACTCTTTGTATCATGGAGCCATCAGCGAGGCCGAACAACATGGATTGATCGGTGTAGCAACGGGGATTTTTGAGGTCACGAGTGCGGGTATATCGGCTGCGATCGCATTCGGATTTTTTGCTTCTCTCATTTTTAAACCCAAAGGGTAAGTCTAGGCAGTAAGGCGGTGACCCAGCATGGACCCAGTACGCCGGAAAGTCATATTGGTGACAGACGGTGATCATATTGCCCAAAAGGTTATCGAGAATGTCGCCAAACAATTTGGTGGTCGATGTATCTCACTGTCTGCCGGGAATCCGACTCCACTGCGAGGGAATCAGATGGTCGAACTGATTAAGATGACACCTTATGATCCTGTTATCGTCATGTTCGATGACAACGGAGATTACGGCAAGGGGAGAGGGGAACAAGCACTCGAATACGTGGTGAAGCATCCTGATATTGAAGTAATTGGTGCGATTGCAGTAGCCTCGAATACACAATGGGTCAAAGGTGCGACGGTCGCTTATTCCGTCAATAACCAAGGACAAATTGTAGACGAAGCGGTGGACAAGGACGGGTACGCAGATGAGCAACTTCAGCATCATATTTATGGAGATACCGTAGACATCTTGAATTCTCTGCATGTACCCAATGTCATCGGGATTGGAGATATAGGTAAAATGGAGGGGAGGGACAGCTTGCAAAACGGTTGTCCCATCACGAAGAGAGCGGTGCAATGGATAATGGAAAGGAGCGGCGCTCATGGCACAGGTCACTGAAAAACGTCATCCCATCTCGCCTTATCTGGAAGAGAATCAGAAGTATTTGAACGACAGACTTGGTGTCGGCAAGAGTTTTGATATTGGGGTCCATGATTTTTATGTGGGCCATACACGCATGTTGTTGTATTACATAAACGGCTTCGCGGAAAGCCTACTGATTTCGCAGATCATGCGTGAGCTGAATGATGTACGTGAGCGGGATATGGCTGACAACGCTTTCGACCATTTGTTTCACAAATTCATCCCTTTCTACCAACTGAGTAAGGTAGATACGACTGACGAGTTTATGGATAAATTGCTCGTCGGTCAAGTAGGTCTGATCATTGACCGATCTTCCCACGCCATTATCCTCGATGCCAAAATCCTGCCAAATCGCACACCGCAGGAGCCAGATACGGAGAGGATCGTACGCGGAGCGCATGACGGTTTTACAGAAGTACTTGTAACCAATACGTCTCTTACCCGCCGAAGAATACGTGACGAACGGCTCCGATTCGAAATCATGCAGATTGGGGAGCGTACCAAAACAGATGTTGCGGTTGCCTACTTGCACGATGTAGCGAATGAAGAGCTCGTCCATACGTTGAAGGAGCGTCTACAAAACATCCAGATTGACGGGATCCCGATGGCAGAAAAAACCGTCGAAGAATTTATCATCGGAAAAACGTTGAACCCTTTTCCATTAGTCCGCTATACAGAACGTCCCGATGTGGCTGCTGTACATCTATTGGAAGGTCACGTACTGATTTATGTGGATACTTCGCCAAGTGTCATGATCACACCCGCCACCTATTTTCATCATGTCCAGCATGCGGAGGAATATCGGCAAACACCGGTAATCGGTGCTTATCTGCGCTGGGTTCGTTTTCTGGGAATCTTTGCATCGGTTTTTATATTACCGATCTGGTTGCTTTTGGTCATGCACCCTTCCATGATACCGGAGCCGCTTCATTTCTTAGGGATCAAAAAGATGGGCAGCATTCCTATTTTGGCACAATTCGTGATCGCTGAGCTCGGTCTGGACTTGATGCGGATGGCCGCCATTCATACGCCTGCGCCGCTCTCGATTGCCGTAGGTTTATTGGCCGCGATTCTGGTCGGGGACGTGGCGATCAAGGTAGGACTCCTAGCACCCGAGGTTATTTTGTATTTGGCAGTGGCGGCAATTGGGATGTACTCGACTCCCAGCTATGAGCTGAGCTTGGCAAATCGACTTATTCGCTTGTTTTTGATACTTATGGTAGGCTTTTTCTCTACGCCTGGACTGATGATCGGAATTACGCTCATCCTGATTTTCTTGGCTTCCACTCGTTCGCTCAATACGCCTTACTTATGGCCATTCATTCCATTCAACTACAAAGGGATGAAAGATATTGTGGTACGGCTGGCTGTGCCGAGCAAAAACAACAGGCCGAGTATCGTTCGCTCGCAAAATTCCTCTCGGCAATAATATTCTGAAAACGGATGGGATCACCCATTGTCAAACGCACAACCTTGTAGTAAATTGTAGGGAAGCCTTACGAACAATAGTTTCTGTATGGCAACTGACGCTCCTTGTTGGTTGCCTTTCTTTATAAAAAGTTGTCTATATACATCATCGGTGCGAACGAATTGGGGAGGAAACGGAACATGTACTTACACGGGACAAGTCGAGTGAATGAACAAGGAAACTTGGAAATCGGAGGCTGTGATTCGACACAGCTAGCTGCTACTTACGGAACACCTTTATATGTGTATGACGAACAACAAATTCGCACCAAATGCCGGGAATTTGTCAATGCGTTTCACAATACGGGTTTTTCGTTCCAGGTTGCTTACGCGAGCAAAGCATTTTGCACGATGGCGATGTGCAAGCTGGTTGAAGAGGAAGGTTTGTCACTCGATGTAGTATCTGGCGGCGAATTGTATACGGCCCTGCAAGCTGGATTCCCCGTAGAGCGTATCCATTTTCACGGCAACAACAAATCTTATGATGAGTTAATCATGGCGCTTGATGCCAAAATTGGCTGTTTCGTTGTGGACAACTTTTATGAGCTGCACATGTTGGCACAATTGGCCGAAGAGCGAAACGAAAAAGTCGCCATTCTCTTGCGTGTCACGCCGGGTGTAGAAGCTCATACCCATGAATACATTTCTACAGGGCAAATTGACTCCAAGTTTGGCTTTGATGTGCAAAACGGCCAGGCTCTTGAGGCGATTCAATTCTCTCACGAAAGCAATCATCTCCATTTATTGGGAGTTCATAGCCATATTGGTTCACAAATATTTGAAACAGAAGGCTTCCTCGTCGCTGTCAAACGGTTGACAGAGCTGTTGGGCGAAGCAAAAGAAAAACTGGGATTCCTCCCAGAAGTACTGAATGTAGGAGGCGGCTTCGGTATTCGGTATGTAGAAGGCGATACACCGCAGCCAGCGGAAACGTATATCAAAGCCATTACAGATATCGTTCGCGAGGAACTCACGGCGCTTGCGATTCCTCTACCTGAGATTTGGATCGAGCCGGGTCGCAGTATTATAGGCGATGCAGGGACAACCTTGTACCGAATTGGGTCACATAAGAACATTCCCAATGTCCGGAAATATATTGCGGTCGATGGTGGGATGACAGACAATCTGCGACCAGCTTTGTACGATGCAGAATACGAAGCAGCGATTGCAAACAAAATGAATGCACCTGCCACTGAAGTTGTATCCATTGCGGGCAAGTGCTGTGAATCAGGTGATATGCTCATCTGGGATGTGAAGCTGCCAGAAGCGCAAGCAGGCGATATTCTCGCCGTCCCAAGTACAGGTGCATACGGTTATTCGATGGCGAACAACTACAACCGGATCGCTCGTCCGGCAGTTATATTTGTAAAGGACGGAGAAGCAGAAGTAGTCGTAAGACGCGAAACGTACGCAGAAGTAGTCGGTCATGATGTTTTGCCAAAACGCGCACAGCTTCTGCGCTAAATTTCATAAAAAATGCACAAACCTTCCTGATTGTTTGGGAAGGTTTTGTATTTCCTTCATCTCTCATTCATGATTGCTTAATGTTTTCTCGGCATAATGGAAGGGTGAGGGGGAGCGATTCATCATGTTGTCGACTCTTATGAAGCGGTTTCGACGAATACCCTACATTTCATTGGACAAACGCCAATGGATGAAGGCGATGATTCGGCAAGAAGTGGAGAGAGAGAAGAAAGTCGTCATGTTTTATATAGATATCGTCAAGCTGACAGAGATAGAGAATCGCTACGGAGATACAAGTGCCAAGAGAGTTCTTCATATATTCGAAAGCATTTTGCCAACTGTGGCTCGCCAAGCATTTGAAATCAAAGGGAGAATCATCGCAATTCAAAAGCTGTGGGGAGACGATTTTGCCATCTACACTTCCTTTTCGAATATGATGAGTGAGGAAGACTGTCAAATGCTATCGATTCATTTTCAGGAGCTGGCTGAACGGCAGTTAAATCGACAAGTGAGCTTCGTCAATCGTGAGGAGCTTCGTGTCCATATCGGCTATTCGGAAATCATCGGAGAAGATATCGTGAAAGAGATGTATACCTCTGTCAAACATGCTGTACATATAGCCAAGTATGGGATTACCTCCGAAAAATATGCGCACATTAGACAATTTCACAAGCTGCTTGCAGAAGAAAACGTTCACATGCACTTCATGCCGATCATTCATTTGCCAAATGGCGAAGCTTTGGGATGGGAAGCACTGGCGCGAGGACCAGTCAACAGTCTCTTTGCAACTCCGGCTGCCTTGTTCAATTATGCACAAGAGACAGATACTTTGTTTCGTTTGGAGCATATATGTCGCAAACGGGCATTGGAGCATATCCGCTACCTGAAGCCTCATGAAAAACTGTTCATCAATTTGGACCCACGTGCGATTGACGATCCGTTTTTGCTGCGTGGCAAAGTGCAGTTGCTTTTGGCAGAGTATGAGCTGACACCACAAAACATTGTGTTTGAAATTACAGAGCGCCACGCGATTACGAATTACGCTGCCTTTCGAAAAATCATCGAGGAATATCGCAAGCAGGGCTATATGATTGCCGTAGATGATGCAGGAGCAGGGTACTCCAGCTTGGAATCGATTACAGAAATCTACCCAGACTTTATCAAGCTCGACATGTCCTTGATCCGCAATATCGATGTCGATCCGATTAAGCAGGCGTTGTTGGAAACGTTTGTATCCTTTGCTGACAAGGTGAACTGCAAAATCATAGCAGAAGGGATCGAGACAGAACGTGAACTGGAAACGCTCATGGACGTCGGTGTCATCTACGGACAGGGTTACTATTTAGGCAAGCCGGATAAAGGGATGGCGCAGCTATGTGGAAAGGCAATGAACTTTCTGCGGTTTACGATGGAAAAGCGGGTTGAGCAGGAAGCATCAATACTGCCCACTCCGGCTATGACGGAAATCTTGACGAAGACAATCAGTGTTGAAAAGCATGTGAAAGTAAGACGTATCCATGAGATTTTCGAACAAAATCAGCGAATTGAAAGTGTGGTTGTGCTGGAGAACGACATACCAGTCGGGCTTGTGATGCGGTTTTCTCTGTATAAAATTCTCGGTGGTCAATACGGAATTGCACTGTATTATGAAAGGCCCGTTTCTCAAATCATGAATACCAATCCGCTAAAAGCTACCAAAGACGACAAGTTGGATGAGGTAGCGAAGCGGGCAATGGCCAGAGATGCGTATCATTTGTATGATGTGGTCATTATTATTGATGAAAATGGAGAGTACATCGGTATCGTAACCGTGCAAAAGCTGTTGGACAAAATGGCTTCCATCAAACTCGAGATGGCGAGCTCAGCCAATCCGCTAACAGGATTGCCGGGGAACGTACAGATTGAACGAGAATTGAACCAACGGCTAAAACGGAATGATCATCAGGTGGTCATCTACTGTGATCTCGACCGTTTCAAATGGTTTAACGATCGCTACGGGTTTGAAGTGGGAGATCAGATCATTGTTCGAACCGCGAACTTGTTGCGGGAAGCCTCGAAATGGTACGGGAGTGGGTCTGACTTCATCGGTCATATTGGCGGAGATGATTTTATCTTGATTACGACAGCGCAATGTGCCAATGATGTTGCTTTGTTTATCATGGATGCTTTTACGCCATACTTTTCGGACATTTATGAAAAGCGCAGAATGGGGGACGGTCAGGAGCTCTCGATGTCGATGGCAGGTGTCGTCCTTTACGTGGGGAAGTACATCAATGCAGAACAAATTGCAGAGAAGGCAGCGTACGTGAAAATGGTCGCAAAAGCGAAGGCGGGGACCGTTTTTATTACCGATTGTGAGTTGCCTGGCGAAGAGCAGATCCGCATCGAGGGATAAATTGGACGCCAATCGATCTCCATGGTAGAATGGGTACGTTAACTTTACAAGGTATGGAGGTCAACATATGAAAAAGGCGCTCATCACCATGGAAAATGGTAACCAAATCGAGCTGGAGCTGTTCGATCAAGAAGCTCCGGGCACAGTTGCAAACTTTGAGAAATTGATCAACGAAGGCTTCTACAACGGTCTGTCCTTCCACCGTGTTATCCCTGGCTTCGTAGCACAAGGCGGATGCCCATACGGAACAGGTACAGGCGGTCCTGGTTACACAATCAAATGTGAAACAAAAGGAAACCCACACAAGCATCTGCGCGGTTACCTATCCATGGCACACGCAGGAAAAGACACAGGCGGAAGCCAATTCTTCATCTTGTATGATGCTTTCCCTCATCTCGATGGCGTACATACGGTATTTGGTCGCGTCACTTCCGGTATGGAACACGTTGATGCAATCAAACAAGGCGATAAAATGGGTACAGTTAAAGTAGGCGAATAAAAGTTTCGTGAAATGAACACCGATGAGGGAAACCTTGTCGGTGTTTTTTGTCAGGATGCATGTTAGGGCAGTTTTGAATGGGGTTGTAAGCCTATCTATCTGCTGGTATGCTAGAAGATAGACGATTTTTATCTGGGGTTGTTCAAAAAGATGACTTTTTGAACGCGCATGATTGGAGGAAGCAATGGATCTTTTTCACTTTGATTGGAAAACGGTACCGTTTCGCTTAATTGCGTTCGTTATCGCTTTCACTTTGCATGAATGGGCGCATGCCTTTGTTGCTTGGAAGCTGGGTGACAATACGGCGAAATCGGAGGGCCGCTTAACATTAAATCCAATCCCGCATATTGATCCGTTCGGTTTGATTCTCATTTTGTTTGGTCCATTTGGTTGGGCGAAGCCGGTGCCGATCAATCCACTTCATTTTCGTGGGAACAAGCGATTAGGGATTGTTTACGTTTCGGTGGCAGGTCCGATTATCAACCTGATACTATCGATCTTATTCTGCGTCGTGTACATTCTTGTACGCTATTCTGGAATGTTGGTAGGAATGAATGAGAAAGCAGCCTTCGCCATTCAGGTAA
This sequence comes from Brevibacillus sp. RS1.1, assembly GCF_013284365.1. Taxonomy (NCBI): domain Bacteria; kingdom Bacillati; phylum Bacillota; class Bacilli; order Caryophanales; family Paenibacillaceae; genus Brevibacillus; species Brevibacillus sp. RS1.1. The sequence continues at coordinate 564,038 of NZ_JABSVA010000003.1, read as the reverse complement.
CGCTTGAATTTAGTATCATTATCAATGCTGCACTCTTCGTCTTTAACCTTTTGCCGATCCCACCATTGGATGGCTACAAAATTTTACGCTTCTTGTCTCCTCGCAGTTGGGATTCGAAGTACTATAATTATGAGGTATACGGACCGTGGATCTTGCTCTTACTGATTTTCATTCCAGGTGTCAGCTCTACTATTTTTGGGATTCCGCTTGCTATTGTTAGCACCTGGATTCAACAGATTGCAGTGAACATCCTAAGCGTGTTCATCTAACGGAAACGAGGGACGACTTTTGGCTTACAGCATCAAACTTGATTCCTTTGAGGGACCACTCGATCTGTTGCTCCATCTGATCGACAAGGCTGAGGTGGACATCTACGACATACCGGTAGCGGAAATTACGGAGCAATACCTCGCGACGATTGACAAGATGCAAGAGCTCCAACTGGATGTGGCCAGTGAGTTCGTAGTCATGGCGGCTACGCTCCTCTCTATTAAAAGCAAGATGCTGTTACCGAAAAAGGAGGAGCATGTCTTTCAGCAGTTCCTCGATATGGATGTAGACGAGATAGACCCGCGTGAAGAACTGGTTGCGCGTCTGTTGGAGTACAAGCGATATAAGATGCTCGCCGAGAACCTGCGAGAAATGGAAATCGGTCGTAATCAAGTCTTTACGCGTCCCGCAGAAAATTTGTCTCCTTACGTGCGTGAAGAGGATCATACCGTAACGAATGTGACCCTCTACGATTTGATCAACGCGTTGGAAAAGCTGGTCAAGAAAACGAAAGAAAAAGAACCGATGACCACGGTGTCACGCGACGAAATCTCCATCAAGGATCGGATGACCGAGATACGCCAAGCGGTACGCAGCGGTGGGATGGTTCGTTTTTCTGAGTTGTTTACGCAAGGAGCGACGCGTACAGAGATTGTGACGACCTTTCTTGCCTTGCTTGAGCTCATGAAGGCCAAGCACATTACGTGTGTACAAAATCAGTTGTTTCAAGACATCATCATATGTGAAAACGGAATGGAAGGAGCCCATACTGATGGACTATGACAAGCTGAAAGGCGTAATCGAGGGCTTGCTGTTCATCTCGGGTGATGAAGGAATCGATGCCAAAGAAATTAGTGAAATTACTGAGGTGTCGGAAGAAGAGGTCATCGATTTGATCGAAGACATGAAAGCTGACTTCCGCCGGGCAGGACGCGGTATTCAAATCGTGGAAGTGGCAAAAGCGTATCAGCTGACCACGCTGCCCGAGCATGTACCCTATTTTGAACGGCTAGCAACATCGCCAGGTCAGTCAACGCTATCCCAAGCAGCATTGGAGACTCTCGCCATTGTTGCGTACAAGCAGCCCCTGACCCGTTCGGAGATTGAAGAAATCCGTGGCGTTAAATGCGAAAAAGCACTGAACACCCTCTTATCTAAACAACTCATTCGCGAAGCGGGGAGAGCAGAGGGAATCGGACGCCCCATTTTGTACGCGACCACCAAAGAATTTTTGGAGCATTTTGGTCTACGGGAACTGGGGGATTTGCCAGAACCGCCTGTCAATCTTGATATTGAAGAAGCGCGTCTAGAAGCATCAGCGCTATTCGGAAAAGCAGAAGAAGCGACAAACGACTAGTTACAGCCCGGACAGTTTTTCGTACTATCATACGACTCGTCCCCATATACTATGGTACAAACCTGTGTATCGTGGTATAACGACGGCTTTTCTCTTGTCTTATAGACAAGGTTGAGTCCAAGTTTTCAAATGGGGAGGACGTTTATGAACATACGAAAATATCTGTCCGGCGTACTCGTCGTTTTTCTTTTTATACAGATGGCTCTTCTTACGCCGGCAGCAGTGGTAAAGGCTGCTACAGCTCCACCTGGCTTGTCAGCAGAAGGGGCAGCACTAATCGATGTCGAGAGTGGACGGATTCTTTATTCCAAAAACGGTACGAAAAAAATGAGGATTGCGAGTTTGACCAAAACGATGACAGCAATCGTAGCAATCGAGATGGGCAAATTGGATGCACAGGTAACGGTACCACCACAAGCAGTAGGGGTGGAAGGGTCATCGATCTACTTGAAAAATGGGGAGAAGCTCACGCTGGAAGAACTGCTGTACGGTTTGATGCTGCGATCTGGCAATGACGCGGCCGTCACCATCGCAACGCACATCGGAGGGTCAGTCCCCGGATTCACTTACTTGATGAATGAAAAGGCGGCCATGATTGGAATGGAGCATACGAATTTCACCAATCCGCATGGTTTAGATGACAGTAACCAGCATTACTCTACTCCGGAAGATATGGCAAAGCTGTCCGCCTACGCCTTACATAATCCGGTATTTCGTCAAATCGTCTCAACGAAAGTCAAGGATATTTCATGGGAAGGTGAACAGTGGGACCGGCGCCTGCTGAACAAAAACAAGATGCTTCACCTCTACAATGGTGCTGATGGTGTGAAAACGGGATACACAAAACTCGCGAAGCGCTGCCTGGCTTCCTCTGCCACACGGAATGGAAGGCAGTTGGCGACGATTACTCTAAATGCTTCTGATGACTGGAACGACTCCGCCAAGCTGATGGACTGGGGTTTTGCGAATTATCCACTACAAGAACTGGTCAAAAATGGGCAGGAGGTAAAGCCTGACACGCCAGTCACACTTGAAGCAGGAACTCATCTTGTCACAACAAACGCTTTTCAGTATCCACTGCAAACGGCAGAGATAGAGGCGATTCACAAGCGTGTCGTTATGGGAGAATCAACGGTAACATCAAAAATGAATGGTCAACTAGCAGGATTTCTTCAACTTTATTTAAAGGAAAAGAGGATTGGGCAGGTTCCGTTGCTAGTTCGTGTGGATACGCCGACGTTAGCAGCTCCGCAAGCTTCACGCTCAATGTGGGAGCAGTTTTGGGGAATAGTGTCAGGGGGGCTGTGGAGTGCTTAATGTCATCTGGCTCGGGCTCATTGTCATTAGCATTGTTGTCGCGGCCGTGACAGGGCGGATGGAAGCGATCAACGCAGCAGCGTTTGAGGGAGCCAAGACGGGCGTCACGGTTTGTCTCGGACTTCTCAGTGTTCTCGCCTTTTGGATGGGAATGATGCGGATTGCTGAAAAGTCAGGACTCCTTGAGCTATTGGCGAGGGTATTGTCTCCGATCATCCAAGTCCTTTTTCCCGATGTACCAAAAGGGCATCCTGCTATGGGCTATATCCTCTCAAATATGAGCGCAAACCTGCTCGGGCTTGGAAATGCAGCAACTCCAATGGGGCTAAAAGCAATGGAAGAGCTCCAAAAGCTAAATCCAGATAAGCAAAACGCTTCGCCTGCCATGTGTACGCTGCTGGCAATTAATACGGCAAGCATTACGATTATTCCTACGACGATGATCGCGATCCGCATGCAGTATGGCTCCGTGAACCCCGTAGAAATCGTAGGTACTACGCTGTTATCTTCCTTTGCTGCCACCATTGTCGCCCTGTTGATTGATCGAATGTATCGTTATCGGCATATACGAAGACACAGATAGGGGGAGTCCTTATGTACCAATGGGTATCCCTGCTCTCTCTTTGGGCCATTCCCGTTACGATTGCCTTTGTCTTGTTGTATGGGTGGCGGAAACAAGTCCCCGTCTACGAGACGTTTGTAGATGGAGCAAAAGGCGGCTTAACCACTACGATTCGCATACTCCCGCACCTGATCGCCATGATGGTCGCGGTGAGTATGTTTCGGGAGTCAGGAGCATTGGATCTACTGCTTCGCGCCCTTAAGCCGCTTCTTGACCTGCTGCATTTTCCGGAGGAACTGGTCCCGTTGGCGTTGCTTCGTCCGTTGACGGGTACAGGCTCACTTGCGATTGCAACAGATCTGATCGCGCAGTACGGTCCCGATTCTTTTTTGGGTAGACTGGCTGCTACTATGCAAGGGAGTACAGATACGACACTGTACGTCTTAACCGTTTATTTTGGCGCAGTTGGCATTCGTAATTCTGCGTATGCACTAAAGGTAGGCTTGTGGTCGGACCTGGCGGGTGTCATCTTCTCACTGCTCATTGTCTCCTACATTTTCAATTAAAAGAGCTCAAATAGAGTAGGTATGGAAAACTTCCTCTTCGTTATGGGGAAGTTTTTCCCTTTTTCTTGTCCACACTAGTAAGAATGGGTATGATGTTGTAGAGGTGAACCAACGATGGAACGTTTACAGAAAGTATTGGCGCATGCTGGAGTCGCCTCTCGTCGCCATTGTGAAGAATTGATTGCGCAAGGCAAGGTGCAGGTAAATGGCCAAGTTGTACGAGAGCAAGGAATAAAAGTCGATCCGCTCAAGGACAAAATTGTGGTGAATGGACAGCAGATTAAGCTGGAGCAACATGTTTATCTCTTGCTGTACAAGCCTACGGGTGTCATTACGAGCGTCACAGACCCGCAAGGCAGAAGGGTAGTGATCGATCTGTTGAAGGGAATTCAAGAACGGGTATATCCAGTAGGTCGCTTGGATTACGATACTTCCGGCTTGTTGCTCTTGACGAACGACGGGGAGCTCGCCAACAGGCTGGCCCATCCAAGCTATGAAATCGATAAAGTGTATCGGGCATGGGTAAAGGGAATCCCCAGTCCGGAAAAAGTGCGCAAGCTGGCAACCGGCATTCGTTTGGAAGACGGCATGACTTCTCCCGGTCAGTCAAAATTGTTAAAGGCAGAGTCTAGCAGCCAGCGGGCATTGGTAGAACTGACCATACATGAAGGTCGAAACCGCCAAGTTCGCAGAATGTGTGAGGCGATCGGTCATCCGGTGTTGACATTGGAACGAATCCGTTTAGGGTTTCTCACATTAGATGGACTAAAGCCGGGCGAATTTCGCAAGCTCACTCATGAGGAAGTGGAGAGCTTGAAGCGGGGATTGGTTCAAAAGAAACGCAGCCCGCGTTCGAAACATTGATTCGTTCAAAATCTGTTCATAAGTTGTGCGCTGTCGGAAAAACTAGGAACGCTATAATAGAATGGAAAAAGGATGCAATTTATTAGCAGTAGATGGGAGTAGGCGTCATGAACAAAAGCAATCGTACATATGTCAGGATCGCGGTATTGGGTGTTTTGCTTGTAGCGCTGGTCTTTGCACTTTATTCCAGCTTTGTGAAGGACCCCGGTGCTGTGAAAGTAGGAAGCGATGCTCCGAATTTTAGTTTGGAACAATTGAATGGGCCAGAGCTGACTCTGGAAAGTTTGAAAGGAAAGGGCGTTATCCTGAATTTCTGGGGCACATGGTGTGAACCCTGTAAGAAAGAAATGCCAGCATTGCAAAAACAATACACGAAATTCAAAGACAAGGGATTGGTTGTACTTGGCGTCAATATCGGAGAATCGCCAGTTGCCGTAGACCCATTTGTAAAGCAGTTCGGGATTGACTTCCCTATTTTGCTCGATCGCCAATCGGAAATTACAAAGCTGTATCGAATCGGTCCGATTCCGACGACCTTTTTCATCGATCCAGATGGAGAAGTGAAGGAAGTTTTCATCGGGCAGTTAGATGAAGCGATGATTGAGTCGAAAATAACAAAAATCTTGCCGTAAGTGAGGAGCAATGATGGATCAGCGAAAATGCGAATGCGGTCATACCAACCCGGTTGGAACGCTGCTCTGTGAGTCTTGCGGGAAGCCTTTGAATGTGGAAGTCCACGAGCAGACATCGTTTCCTGACATGCGTTATGAAGGAATGGCAAGACGTTCTCAAACAAATAACACGAAGGTAATCGATCGAGTCTGGAACTTTTTTTCTTCGGTCAAAATTGCAATCGGTATCATTATTGTCATTTTGGTGGCGTCCGCAGTCGGAACCATCTTTCCGCAGCAAATGTACATACCGGTACCCGTACCGACAGAAGCAGATGTTGCCCGCTTTTACACAGAAACATATGGAACGATCGGAACGATTTTTTACGGCCTTGGATTTCACAATATGTACTCGTCCTGGTGGTTTGTGACGCTTTTGGTTATGCTCGGTACCGCTTTGGTTATCTGTAGTCTGGACCGGGTAGTACCGCTGTATAAAGCGTTAAACAAGCCGAGATTGAACCAGCACAAGTCCTTTTTGAAAGGGCAAAAGCTGTTTGCAGAGGGTGAGCTTGCTCCAGAAGCCAATCACGAAGCGATACTGGACGCCTCTGCTCTGGCATTGAAAGAAAAAGGATACCGCATTTTTCGCACAGAACGAGCGATTATGGCTGAAAAAGGCCGTTTTAGCCGTTGGGGTCCTTACATTAATCACATTGGATTGATTTTGTTTTTGGTCGGTACCTTAATGCGAAGCCTGCCTGGCTTTTACTTGGACGAGTACGTTTGGGTGCGTGAGGGACAAACAATGGCGATTCCGAATACCCCTTATTACATAAAAAACGAGAACTACACGACAGAGTATTGGTCAGAAGAAGAAATGCCGGAGCAACTGGAGCTTAAGGGCGGAGCCATCGTGAAGAGCTACCAGACAGATGCCATTTTGTATAAAAATAAAAGCGCTGACGTTCCAGGGAAAAAGCCGGATTTGGTAGAAGTGCAGAAGGGGCCGATCGTCGTGAATCATCCGATGGAGCAGGACAGCCTCTACATTTATCAGAGCGGCGTGCAAGAGATGCAGCTTGGAGCGCTCAACTTTACAGTGGTCGATTTGAAAAACAATAAAAAAGAGGTCGGCCTTATCAAAATTGATCTGTACAATCCACAGCCAGAGCAAACCATTGCAGATGGGTTCACGGTACGGATTTTGGATTACTTCCCCGATTTTATAATGGGGAAAGATGGGAAGCCTGCGACGAAAACCAATTTGCCCAAAAATCCGATGGTCGCATTGGAACTCATCGGAGACAATGGCAATTATAATGAAAAATTGGTTTATCTAGAAGGAACCATTCTTACGCAGAAAAATGATCCTCGTTACGGACTCGACATCAAAATGCCTGATTTGGTCGATATTGCAGGGCTGAATGTACGGGTGGACAAAGCATTGCCACTGATTTATTTCGGTTCGTTCATTTTCCTTGCGGGCGTTGCAATCGGTGTGTTCTGGCAACATCGCCGGGTTTGGGTACAAACGCAAGAGGGAAGTATCATGGTAGCGGCTCATACGAATAAAAACTGGTTCGGTCTTCGTAGGGAAGTAGACGGGCTGGTTAAACAAGCGGAGCTCCCTGTCACGATAGAAGATAAAACGAAGGCCAAGGCCTAAAGCTTCAAAGGGGGTACTAACAACGTGCAGCTCATCCAACTGAGTGACTGGTTATTGGATATCGCGTTTTTGCTCTATGTGATCTCGTCTATCTTCTTCGCTGTAGCCGTGACGGGAAAAAACTGGGCAGGGCGTGATCCCAAACAACATGAAGGGCGCTATGGACGGATTGCGTATTGGTTAGCCGTTATCGGTTTTGTGGCGCAAACAGGGTATGTGGCTGCTCGCTGGATTGCCGGCGGCCACAGCCCGACGAGTAACATGTTTGAGTTTATGGCATTCTTGGATTACTGTATTATCTTGGCCTACTTAATTATTTACCGGATTTACAAGCTGACCTCGATTGGTGCGTTTGTCCTTCCGCTTGGGGTGATCATGCTCGCGTACTCGTACGTGTTCCCGAAGCAAATCACCCCATTGATTCCGTCTTTGCAGAGTTACTGGTTGCATATTCACGTGACTACCGCTGCACTGGGTGAAGGTATTTTGGCGGTTGGTTTTGCAGCGGGTCTCATGTATTTGATCCGTACCGTTCCGCAGCATATTTCCACCAAAAGCACGAAATGGCTGGAGATTGTGCTGGCTGTGGTTCTGATGCTCGTTGGATTCATTTTGATGGATTCTACGTTTGCGCGGATGGATCAAAAGACAGTATTTGAGATGAAGAAAGAAGAAATGAATGCAGTGGGTCAGAAGGTAAAACCAAAAGTGGAGTACATTCTGCCTGCAATTGTTGCGCCTGCTGATTCAACCATCATCAAGGAAGGCCCAATGTCACCACTCTTTGAGGCACCTACCTGGATGGAAGGAAAAGACGCCGCACGCAAATTGAACACGATGCTGTGGTCAGTCCTGACTGGGGCAATTTTGTATGGTGGCTTGCGTTTGATTTTCCGAAAACGATTAGGGGCTGCTATCAAGCCTTCAGTTGAGGGCGTCGATCCGGAGCTTCTAGACGAAATCAGTTATCGAGCAATCAGTATCGGATATCCGGTGTTTACTCTCGGGGCCCTTATCTTTGCGATGATTTGGGCAGAAGAGGCATGGGGACGATTCTGGGGGTGGGACCCGAAGGAAGTATGGGCATTAGTTGTCTGGCTCTTCTACAGTGCCTACCTGCACTTGCGTCTATCCAGAGGATGGATCGGTGCAAAATCAGCATGGATGTCCGTCATCGGCTTTGTCATTATTTTGATTACACTGGTCGTGGTCAATTTGGTCATTGCTGGTCTGCACTCTTACGCTGGGGTGTAGACATTCCTCGAAAAGCTGGTTTTACCACCAGCTTTTTGGACTATCTTCTAACAGTTTTACGATAATATGAGAGCAAGAGGTGTTCCCAGATGGAGAAAATGGCACGTATTCTCGTTGTAGACGATGAAGAGCGCATTCGCAGACTTCTGAAAATGTACTTGGAAAGAGAAAACTTCCTGATTGATGAAGCAGATAATGGAGAGCAAGCAGTCGAAATGGCTGTAGGAAGTGACTATGATATCATTTTGCTCGACTTGATGCTGCCAGGTATGGACGGGATCGAGGTATGCCAGCGTGTTCGTGAATTCAAGGCAACTCCTATTATTATGCTGACGGCAAAAGGGGAAGAAACGAACCGCGTTCACGGGTTTGAGGCAGGGGTAGACGATTATGTCGTGAAACCGTTCAGCCCACGTGAGGTCATGTACCGGGTAAAAGCGATTCTTCGTCGTTCTTCGGCAACAGCGTATTTGAAGACAGAGACATTCAACAGTCATTCTGTTCTTGTTTTCCCGGAATTGACCATTGACCACGATGCACACAAGGTCATCGCAAGTGGCCAAGAGGTGAGCCTGACCCCAAAAGAATATGAGCTGCTGCACTACCTGGCATTGTCGCCGGATAAAGTGTTTACGCGTGAAGAACTGTTGAAAGATGTGTGGCACTATGAATTCTTTGGCGATTTGCGTACGGTGGACACGCATATCAAGCGTCTCCGCGAAAAATTGAACCGTGTTTCTCCGCAAGCAGCCAATATGATCGCCACGGTTTGGGGCGTCGGATACAAGCTAGAGGTGCCTAAGTAAAGTGGACGTTATTTTTCGCAGTGTAGTCGGAAAGCTATGGATGACGATTATTGCTTTATTTGCTCTCGTCTTAACGATCTTCAGTTTGTTGCTCGTTCAATCCTTTGACAGCTTTTATAGCAATCGGCAGTCCAAGAATTTGCATGATCTGGCAGATGGTATCGCAGTCGGTTTGGCGCAAAGTCCAGATATGACAGCCGCTATGGAGATGGCTTCCAGGTTTGGCTTGGTCCATCATACGGGCATGGTCATTCTAGATGAAAAAGGAAAGCAAGTCAGTATGAGCGAAGGGGCTGGGCTTCCTCGTATTCCAATAAACCTTTTGCTCCAAAATCCTGCATTGGGTTTGACTGATGCGCTGGCAGGCAAGCATCCGGCAACCAAAACGATATATATTGATGTGAACAAATCCGCTGACCGTACAAATAACAAGCATGAACTTCTTGCGGTTGCTGTTCCTTTAGAAATGGGAGCAGGGAAAACGGGCGCAGTGGTCATGTATCAGGCGATTGAAGATTTTGATGATACGGTTAGGGAAGTCAGATTTTTAATCTTTGTGGTTGGCGTCATCGGATTTGTCTCTACCACTGTATTCGCCTTTTTCCTCTCATCGCGTATTGCGACTCCATTACGTCAGATGAAAGAAACGGCGCATCGCATTGCGGAAGGGGACTTTCATGCTGAAATCCCGATCAGGACCCAAGACGAGACTGGTGAACTGGCGGCTTCGTTTAACACGATGGCAAGCAAGCTCAATCAGTTAGTCGATGCACTGTCCAAAGAGAAGGAGCAGCTGGCGAGCGTTCTTAGAAGCATGGTAGATGGTGTTGTGATGATAGATGCGAACGGCAAGCTGGCCGTAACGAATCCGCCAGCGGAACGATTTTTGCGAGATTGGGATTTCGAGCATTCGGATGAGCCTGTGCCGCTGTTCCCGTTCTATCAGCAGGTTTTGCAAACCGGACAGGAAGTGACAGAGGATATCCCTGTTCAAGGGCGGATATGGTCTGTTGTCATGGTACCTTTGAACGATAAGGATCAAATCCGTGGAGCGGTTGCTGTTCTTCGAGACATCACGCAGGAGCGTAAGCTGGATAAGATGCGTAATGATTTCGTGGCGAACGTATCCCATGAGCTGCGAACACCTCTATCCATGCTGCAAGGGTACAGTGAAGCGATTGTGGATGATATCGTAGCGACACCGGAAGAGCATAAAGAATTGGCGCAGATTATCTATGATGAGTCAGCGCGTATGACCAAGCTGGTGAATGAATTGCTTAGCCTGGCACGGATGGAAGCGGGGCATGTTGAATTGTTCCAGGAGACGATGGAGCTGCGTCCGTATTTGGAGCGCATTCAACGTAAATTCACCAATCTGGCGAGAGAACGCGAAATCCATCTCTTCCTTGAAATATCGACGACGCATACCCATGTGCTCATTGATCCTGATCGTATGGAGCAAGTGCTAACGAACTTGATCGATAATGCGCTGCGACATACGCCAAGTGGGGGAAGCGTCACCATTCGGGCTCGCGGGGATAAAACATTGCTGGTTGAGATCAGTGATACAGGCAGTGGCATCCCACAAGAAGATTTGCCGTTTGTTTTTGAGCGATTCTATAAAGCTGACAAGGCTCGTACACGTGGACGACTTGGTGGGACTGGTCTTGGACTAGCCATTGCGAAAAACCTAGTCGAGGCACATGGGGGCACCATTAGTGTGCAAAGTAAACTGGGTGAGGGAACGACTTTTACAATCGCCTTAATGCTACATAAAAACAAATAGGAGTGTAGAGAGAAATGATCAAAACGATCTTATTTGATGTTGACGGGGTTATGTTGAGTGAAGAGCGATACTTTGATGCTTCTGCATTGACAGTGTGGGAATTTTTGTACAGCCCACAGTATGTAGGGCTTGCAGGCGAGGAATTCACACCTTCTCCAGAAGAAGCGCAAATCAGACGAGTGCGGGAGCAAGTTTTCGCTCATGATGAAGTGCTAAACTTTATCAAGTCACGTGGAATCAATTCCAACTGGGACATGGTTTTCCTTGCGTTTTCCTATCAGTTGATTCGTTTGATTGAAGTGGTTAAAACGCAAGTTCCAGAAGCAACGAGCCTTCTTGTCGAACAAATTGATCGACCGCAACTGGCAAAAGTGAAAGAGTGGGCTGCCACTTATGCGCCTGATTTCCAAGTAGACTACGCAGCGTTCACCGCTGATTTTGCCAAAGGTTCTGCACAAAAAGCAGAAATGCTGCTCTACTTGAACCAGATTGCAAAAGAGCGTTGCGGTATTGCAACAGAAATGTTCTCTCGCAATAGTGATCTATGGCAGTTGATTCAAAAGACGTTTCAAGAATGGTATCTCGGTGACGAACGTGTGGCGGCATCGATTGGGCGTGAGACCATGCAGCCAGGCAAGAAGGGCTTCTTGGCAGACGAGATTCCGATTGTACCACCTGCAGAAATGGTCGAGTTGTTCCGCACGTTAAAAGAAAAAGGATACACACTGGGAATTGGAACAGGGCGTCCTACCATTGAGACGCATGTTCCCCTTAGTGAGATGAACATACTGGAATGGTTTGACCCGAACCGTGTCGTAACTGCCTCTCACGTACTCGATGCGGAAGAAGCATTTCCTAGCTTTGCGCCGATGTCCAAGCCACACCCTTATTGCTATGTAAAAGGGTTGCTCGGACTCGATGCACCGATTAGCGATGCTGTCCATTTTTCACTACCAATCGAAAATGGAGAAGAGGTGCTGATCGTCGGCGATTCACTCGCTGATTTTTTAGCGGCTCGCTCAATCGGTTGCAAGTTTGCAGCGACATTGACTGGACTGTCTGGTCAAGATGCGCGCAGCAAGTTTGAAGAGGAAAAAGCAGATTTTATTCTCGATGATGTGCGCGATATCCTTTCCATTCTGTAGATAAAAAAACTCCGCCGTATGTAGAAACGGCGGAGTTTTTTTATTCCCAACTAATCGATTGCAAGCATTTGAAGCGAAAGGCATGAATCAAAAAGGATTCAATCATGTTGAGACGGACGATTACCTCGAAGGAACCATCCTCTCGTGAAAAAAACAGGACATCTGTATAGTCTTTGTTCCCTTCAAAATAACGACGAACTTCTTTGACACGAGCTCGCATGGACTCAGATTTTACGACAATATGGTAGGTAGCATCTTGCTGAGAAATTTGTTCCTTGATCTCGATTTCCTCTTGATTATAGGTGTAATGGAACAAGAGTGATTCCTCCTCACCAAATAAAATAGCGTAGATAAACGTAGACATGAGCAATCAAGATAGATAGGATCATTAACGGGAAGGCGACCTTCATAAAGCTGAAAAAGCCGATATGATGTCCTTCTTTTGCAGCCAAGCCAGCCACAATCACGTTGGCACTTGCTCCAATCAAAGTACCGTTACCACCTAAACACGCCCCGAGTGCAAGGCTCCACCAAAGCGGCTCCAAATTGGTGATCCCGAGGGAGCCCATTTCCTTGATCATCGGAATCATGGTAGCAACAAATGGGATGTTGTCAACAAAGGCAGAGGCGATTGCGCTCAACCAGAGGATTAACAGGGAGGTTTTGAGTGGATCTCCACCTGTCAATTTCATCGCTTCATTGGCGAGCTTTGCAATCACACCAGTTTCAACTAAACCGGAGACGAGAACAAATAGACCAATGAAGAAAAAGATCGTATTCCACTCCACTTTGCTTATGGCATCTTCTAGATAGTGTTCTCCTGTTAGCAGAAGTAAGAGAAAAGCTCCTGTCAGAGCGATCGTGGCTGATTCTAAATGAAGCGCTCCGTGCAGCATGAAGCCTAGAATCGTCAGTGCCATGACGGTTAAGGATTTTTTCAGTAAACGGCTGTCGGTAATCTCATCACGCTCATTTAACTGCATGATTTTTGCACTCAACTCAGGTGATGTTACTAACTGCTTACGGTATATGAGCACCAAGCAAACAACGGTGACAGCCATAATCACGATGATAATTGGACTCAAATTCACGAGAAACTTCATAAAATCAAGCTCCGGCACAGAACTGCCAATCATGATATTCGGTGGATCACCGATCAACGTAGCGGTTCCTCCGGCATTGGAGGCGATAATTTCACTGATTAAAAAAGGAATCGGATTAAGCTGGAGCTGGCGCGCGATGCTAAACGTCACAGGTACGATGAGAAGTACAGTAGTAACGTTGTCCAAAAAGGCGGAGGCAATGGCCGTGATCAAGCTCAGGTAGACGAGGATACGAATCGGTTTGCCCTTTGCGACCTTTGCTGCACGGATGGCTACATACTTGAAAACACCGGTCTGCGCCGTAATGGCAACCAAGATCATCATCCCAATCAGTAGGCCGAGCGTGTTGAAGTCGATATGGTGAATTGCTTGTTCCTGTGTAATGATCCCGAACAAGACCATGAGAATTCCGCCGGACATGGCGACAATGGTACGATGTAACTTTTCGCTAATAATAAATGCATAGGTAACTAAAAAGATACCAATAGCGAATAATGCCTGGTTCGTCATAAGAAGCTCCTTCCTTGGTGTGCAGAATTATCTTGTCCCATTATAGCTCTAACCAAAATCAGGGTAAAGAAAAAGACCCGGCAGAAGGCCAGGTCTATTCTCTGTGAAAGGGAGAAGCTACAGCTCGATTTGTGTAACGCTTTTCACTTCCGCCAGCTCACCCATCGTATCGAGAAGCTCCGAAGTCAATGGTTTGTCGACAGAGAGCATCATGATCGCGTCTCCACCGATATCACGGCGTCCTACCTGCATCGTTGCGATGTTCACGCTGTTTTCACCCAAGATGGAACCGACACGTCCGATCACACCTGGACGGTCATTATGGTGAATGTAGAGCAGATAGCCCTCAGGCGCTACGTCAATCGCAAAGTCGTCAATTTTCACAATACGTGCACCGTAACCATTGAGTCGCGTTCCAGCAACTGTGCGTGTCTCTTGCGTCGTTTTTAAGCTAACAGTTAGTAAGTTCGTAAAGCCCTTGTTTTGTGCTGTCTTTTGCTCCGTTACGGTGATGTCTCGCACCTTTGCTAGAATTGGGGCGTTCACATAGTTGACTTCCTCTCCTAGACGGAAGGACAGTACACCTTTGAGGACTGTGCGAGTCAGCGGGGACGTGTCTACATCCGTCAATTCACCGCTATATTTAATGGAAATTTCCGAAATGGAACCTACTGTCACTTGGGCAAGGAAATGGCCCAGCTTTTCACCCAACGTAAAGTACGGTTGAACTTTTTCCATCACGTGTGCAGGAATCGAAGGCAAATTCACGGCGTTTTTGAATGGCTCGTTACGAAGAACCTTCAGGATTTCTTCCGATACGTCTACGGCCACGTTTTCCTGTGCTTCAATGGTCGAAGCTCCCAGATGTGGAGTCGTTACCACTTGAGGCAGACCGACGAGAGGGTTGTCTACAGGTGGTTCTTCTTCGAAAACATCCAGAGCTGCACCCGCGACTTTTCCAGTGGTAATCGCCTCGTAGAGAGCCTTCTCGTCAATGATTCCCCCGCGGGCGCAGTTGATCAAGCGAACGCCATCTTTCATTTTCGCGAATTCACGCGTGCTGATGATATGGTGGGTTTCTTTTGTCAGCGGAGTATGGACGGTAATGAAATCTGCTTTGCGGCAAATTTCATCCACAGTTGCGTTAGTTACACCCATTTTTTGCGCACGTTCCTCGGTCATGAAAGGATCGAAGCCCATGACGGTCATGCCAAATGCTTTCGCACGCTTCGCAACCTCAGAACCGATACGGCCCATACCGATGACTCCGAGTACTTTGTTGTTCAACTCAACCCCTTGGAAGCTTTTGCGATCCCATGTACCGTCTACTAGCTTCTTGTGAGCTTGAGGGATGTTACGAGCGACAGCCATCAGCATGGCAAACGAATGCTCTGCGGTGGAGATGGTGTTGCCGTCCGGAGCGTTGATGACCGGAATACCTGCTTGGGTGGCAGCGTTGATATCAATGTTATCGACCCCAACACCCGCGCGACCGACAGCCTTCAGCCTTTTGCCGGCAGAAAGTACTTCTGCTGTTACTTGGGTTTGGCTGCGTACGAGGAGTGCATCGTAGTCGCCAATCACATCGATCAGTTCGGCAGGGGAGAGGTTTGTTTGACGAACAACTTCTACATCAGAAGCGTCCAAGAGCTGTTGAATTCCAAATTCGCTAAGTGGGTCAGTAATGAGTACTTTATACATGTGCGATGAGCACCTCCTGAGCAGCTTTTACACCAGCACCCAGTTCAACTGGAGCACCGATTTGGTGAAGCGACAATTCAATCGCAGAAATGACTTGCAGGACATCCAATGGCTCACAATAACCCATGTGCCCGATGCGGAAGATCTTGCCTTTCAGATGCTGCTGGCCGCCAGCAATTGTGATATTGAATTGCTGCGTTAACATTTTGCGGAGAGCTTCTGCATGAAAGGTACCCTCAGGATCGCAAGAAGTAACGGTCGTCGATGCGTACTGATCTTCTGCCATCAGTTTTATGTTTAATGCCCTCATCGCTGCGCGAGTCATGTCTCTCATTAGTTCGTGGCGCTTTACGATAGCTGGCAAGCCTTCTTCCTCCATGATATCCAATACTTCGGCGAGACCGAAAATGAGGGATACAGCAGGCGTATACGGTGTTGTTTGCTCGGCCAAGCTCTTGCGGTATGCTTTCAGGTCCAAATAGAAGGCGAGCGATTTGTTTTGCTCAATCACTTGCCATGCGCGTTCACTCGCAGCGAGGAAGGCAAGGCCTGTTGGCAACATGAAAGCTTTTTGCGAGCCAGTTACTACGATATCGACACCCCAAGCGTCCATTTCGCATGGAACCGCACCAAGGTTACTTACCGCATCCACAATGAAGAGGGCGTCCGAATGAGTGCGGATTGCTTTCGCCAAGTCAGCAATCGGATTTTCTACCCCAGTGGATGTTTCACAGTACGTAGCAAATACGGCTTTTATTTGTGGCTTTTTTTGCAGGAATGTTTCAATCAGCTCAGGTGTAACCGCCTTGCCCCAAGGCACTTCCACGCGATGGGCGATGATACCGTAACGCTCGCAAATTTTTGCAAAGCGCTCACCAAATGCACCGCTGACGAGGACGGCAGCTTCATCGCCTGGTTGAAGCGTGTTTACTACGCCCATCTCCAGTGCACTCGTTCCGCTACCTGCCAAGATGTATACGTCCTGCTTGGTGCCAAAGTAAGGCTTCAGTCTTTCAGCAGTACGGGCAAAAAGAGCGGAAAATTTGCCGCTGCGGTGTCCAATCATCGGTTGGTTCATCGCCGTTTGGACACGTGGTGGAATAGGGGTAGGGCCAGGGATTCTCAAAATCATTTTGTCTGCAAACATGGTTCTCTCCTCCTAAATAAGTGCATATCAAAAAAACCTCCCGTTCTCACACTGCTCCTATTACAGAACAGTGAGGGACGAGAGGCTTTGCTTCGCGGTGCCACCCTCATTCGCTCCTTTTTTCTCAAAAAAGAGCCTTGGTAGGTACATGACCTAAAAGAGATAACGGTTCTACCGTTTGCGTCTACTTGGATGGTGAATCCATTTTCAACGCAGCAGCTCAGAAGTGCTTAACCGTGGGAGAAATCGCCGATTCGCAGCAACCATCGGCTCTCTGGGGATTTCTCAATCACAGCGTTTCTTCGTCATCGCTGTTGTTTTATAAGGTGTTTCGTAAGATTTGTACTTAAGATATCACGTCAAAATAACACCGTCAAGAAGAAAAACGAGAAAAAATGAACATTAATTATTTTATATCGGTTATCGTTCGTGAATAATACTCAATTTCATGCTGGAAACACTACAAAAACAACCAAAACACGAACGTTAAGATGTTGACATCACAAAAAATGGAAAAAACGCATTTTAATGTTCGGATTTTGCTGTTGCTATTATCTTATCGAAAAATGACAAAAGAAAGAACGGGAAGTTGTCGATCATTCGTTCAGTGGAGGAGAGGAGGGCATAATGAAAAACCTCTTACATACCGAAGTACGTAAGAGGTTTCTTCCATTAGTAGATGGAATACTATTCCACTTTAATAGAGTCGGTCGGGCATCCTTCAGCAGCATCACGAACATCGTCATGCAGGATATCCGGGATTTCAACGCTGTTAGCATTGTCATCCAACTTGTTGAACGCAAGGCCCTCATCGTCGTAATCAAAGACGTCAGGAGCCGTGGCGCCACAAGCACCGCAAGCAATACAAGTATCTTTATCTACCCATGTAGTCATCGTGGTTTCACCTCCCATACCGAAGTGGTACGTCCACTATCATAGATCATTGTATGCTCTTGGTGACAAGATTTCAAGATTGAATCAGTCTAAAAATGTACGACTACTTATAAAGAGGGATTTCAGGTGCCCTTAGCACGGAGTAGAGCTGTGTATTCAAGCGTTTAAAATCTCCCGCAGATACTGCATCTGTCGCGTTCAAAATCTTCACGGCAGCGGCTAAATCCTTGATTCCTAGTGCCTGAACTTCGTTGGATGCAATGAGCAAATCAAGTCTTGCAGTCAAGTCTTCAGGACTATAGCTGCTCCATTGATTGCTTTTTGACATGGCAACAGCTGCGAGATAGGTGCGGTAATGGAACGGATACTGCTTCCATTGTGCGGTGTTAACGGTTCCAGGCAATTGCTTCGGCATGCCTTGCTTCACCACATAAGCCGATTCCCAAGACGCGATGGAGTGATACACCATTTCCTGTGCGGTTAGCCAGTTATTTTGGAAAAGCGTCAGGCTAGCTCCAATGGAAGCAGGCGTAGCCTTATTTTGATCGGAACGAATCTGCTCCATACTATCCAAATACGCCCGTACACTGTTCGTAAAGGTGGCGTGAGCTTGTCTCAGCATGGGTGACGTCGGCAAGGGAACGTTTTTCTCCAGCTCTTTCCTTGTCTGGTCAGCTAAACTGCTGAGATGCTTCAAGCCTTCGGTCCGTTCACTTTCGTTCATTTGATTCCATTTACCCATCGTATCAAAATGTGCTTGCTTCAGATCAAGCAGCGGTGCATAAACGGCATAGTAAAATCGGATAAAGTCCTGTTCGTTGTACAGCTTTTGCTCACGTAGCATTTTTTCTTTTTCGGCTTCCTTTTTCTCAGCTTCGAGTACGGCGGCTTGTTCCGACTCCAATTGTGTCTTCATATAATGGGCCCCGAAAAAAAATCCACCAACTGTGCATGCAAGTGTTATGATGATCATGTACGCCATCATAAATTCAGTTCTTTTCAATCGTTTTGTCATACTATCCTCCAAATACAATGATGCAGTTTACTTCGCTTACTTTGAGCTTTGAAAAATATAGAATGATGTAAGGAGTACCAATGAACAGTCGGAACAGTGCGGCAGAGGAGCAGGACCTCTTATGTGCGGTCGCCTTGAATGCCATGTTACCTCTGGCCAATGAACGAACGCTGCAATCAGCCTACTACATACTGCGTGGCAGAAAAGCCAATCAGACACTGCAAGATGTGCATTTGTATACCCTTTATCCGTATTATCGGATGTTTTCTCGTTTTCCAAGAGAGGATTGGGAGAAAATAGTTTCAACTTTATTTCAGGCGGGCTGGATTTTACCTGTTGATGCAGTTGGAACAAACTCGAAGCCGACCTTTACCTTTTCTGATACAGGATTGCAGCATGCCAAACACATGTACCAAAAATATCGGTTTGATGTATGGTTCGCACCTTTTACCCAGTCTGATTTGGCGGAGCGAATCGAACCATTTTGGAATAGACTTCATCTTATGGTGCAGACGATCTCGCAAATGCATCAGGGTGATCTCGGTTTCATTCCGGTCGTTTCGGACAAGCCAGCACAGCGTTGGGTAAAAAACCAATTATCTGATGGGACATTGCGAAATGCTTGGAAACAGCAATTGTCTGACGAGCTATATCGATTATGGGAGCCCCTGGATGAAGGTGTGCAGGAGCTTTTGTTTTGTCAACTGTCAGGAGTAGGACAAGTTGGCAAGACCATGGGGCAAGTAGCAGAGATTCGCCAAACGAGTCGTAGCTATCTCATGCTGCAATTTCGATATGGGCTAGCAGCGTCGATTCAGACGTTGCTTGCAGAGAGCAATCATTATCCTCTTTTATCAAAACTGGTTACAGAATCCCACAAGCTTGATCCACGTCTCACCGAAAGTGCTGCCCGAACGTACGCAATGCTTCAGACTGGCTGTGACAAAAAGGAAATAGCGAAGAGACGACAAATGAAAGAAAGTACAATAGAAGATCATTTGGTAGAGATTGCCCTGCGCTGTCCGGAATGGGACATGACAACGTATTTACCAAATGAGCTGGCAAAAGAGATCGTGGAAACGAGTGAGCGACTCGATACAAGCAGACTCCGGCTCATCAAGGATCAATTGGAAGCAACAGTAACGTATTTGCAGATCCGATTGGCATTGGCACGAGCGACGAGGGGGGCAAAATGAATAAACAGCTCATGTGCGACAGATTAAAGCTGCATTTTGGATATGACTCGTTCCGCTCCGGTCAGGAGCCTATTATTGAACGTCTACTACATGGACGAAGTGTTCTCGGGCTATTAGCAACAGGTGGTGGGAAATCAGTGACGTATCAGCTACCAGCAATGCTTTTGCCGGGTCTGACCGTCGTGGTTTCCCCATTGATCTCCTTGATGGTCGATCAGGTGCAGCAGCTTCGAGCGCGAAAAAAAATACCGGCTACCTATTTGAACAGCATGCAAGATCCGACAGAGTCCCGCGAAATTTTGAAAGGGCTCTCGGAAGGTGCGTACAAGCTTCTGTATATTTCTCCTGAAAAGCTTCAACAGACCTATGTCCAACAAGTGTTAAAGCGAGCGAGGGTGTCCCTGATCGCAATTGATGAAGCGCATTGCATCTCGCAATGGGGACATGACTTTCGCACAGATTACTTGCGATTGCCTGAAGTCGTGAAACAATTGGGAGCACCTCCTGTTCTGGCTGTGACGGCGACTGCGACGGCGTCTGTTCGTGAGGAAATTTGCAACTTATTTTCCATTAAAAAGGAAGATATTGTGTTGCAGTCCCTGAATCGGGCAAATATCGCCTATGATCTGGTTGAAGTTGGGGAGGAAACAGACAGGCGTTCGTATGTATTTGATCAGATCGATCGTTTGCAGGGGCCTGGAATCGTTTACTGCAGCACGCGACAAGCAGTAGATGTGTTGGCAGCCTCTTATCAACTCGAAGGGAAAAAACGCGTTCACGGTTACCACGGGGGCATGAACAGCATGGAGCGAATGCTGATCCAATCCCAATTTCTCGCAGAAGAGCTGGATGTTATTATTGCAACCAATGCATTTGGTATGGGAATCGACAAGCCAGATATTCGCTACGTCATCCATTATCAAATGCCAGCCAGTTTAGAGGCATACGCACAAGAAATCGGGCGGATCGGCCGTGACGGCAAGCCCGGGTATGCGCTGCTTTTATTTTCGTGGGACGATTTGCAGATTCATCAGCACATGCTGGAGAAGGAGTACCCGACACAAGTACAAGTTCAAAAATACGAGCAGTTGTGCAATACTGGAGTACCTTTGACGAACGAGGCCTTGGCGATGATGGATATATCCGAAGAGATGGGCGCTCTCCTTGCCTTTTATACGGAAAGAGTGCTGGGCTTAAACGAAGCTGCTGCTGCGGGAGAGTCCTATTCAAAGGCTCATATCATTTGGCAGGAAACAGAAAAGAGAAAAAGCTTTAAGCAAAAAAAGCTGGCAGAAATGGTATCTTACGTAAGAGGAGAAAACTGTTTGCGTGCGAGCATTAATACGTATTTTAAAGAAAAGGATCATCAATTTGATCTGTACTGCTGTAAGAATTGTGGCCTAACTATGGATGTGTATTTCCAAACGAATGACCATACAATCGCAAAGAACGAACAAATCAAATGGAATTTGCGGCAGGCGTTAGACACTCTTTTGCCGAACAAATAAAGGAGAGAAACATCGAGTGAAGGAAGATCGGCTAGAGGTGGATGAAGCCACTCTTCGGCTGAATCTATGGTTGACACAAGGAATCGTGATGGGAGTGGCTGCTGCCGGTAGCTTATTCGTGCTGGGCTGGGATGCTACTCTGTCCTTGTTTACTTTGCCAGGCTGGAATGCCGTACTATGGGCCGTGTTTGTAGCCGCAGGTATTATCATCGCGAGTATTGTGATGGATCGTTACTTGCCGAAGCGATGGCAGGATGATGACAGTATCAATGAAAAAGTTTTTGGCGCCATGTTACCATCTACCACGATTCTCGTCTGTATGGTAGTAGGGGTTGGAGAGGAATGGCTATTCCGTGGAGTGATTCAATCGCTTGCCGGGAACTTTTGGAGCAGCCTTATTTTTACACTGATCCACGTACGTTATTTGAAAAAACCGCTCATGATCATAAGTGTATTTGGTACAAGCTTGATCTTGGGGCTCTTGTTTTCTCATTATCAGTCCCTTTGGCCCTCAATTGTGGCTCATATCCTTATTGACGTCATGTTAGCATTTTATCTACAAAAAACAATCAAGAAAAAGGGGGAGGAAGAGTGAATCTTGAGCATAATCCATTACCACCCCGACGCTCCCGTCATACTCGCCCTAAAGCGTCGTTCTCGTTTAAAAAGTGGATTCAACCGGGATTGTACTTGTTTGGATTCGTCTTTTTCGGGTTGATTGGTTTTGAGTTGTACAGGGCCAATATCCCACATGAGTCAGCAGCTTCTGGTAGTGTTGAAGTGAAAAATGCTGAAGGGAAGGAAGTTAGCAAAACCATTACCACCCCGCAAGGGAGTAAGGCAGGAGAAAAGGAGCCTGTATCCGTCGTTCTCACTCCTACGCCTGATTCTAATGCAAATGTGACCACCCCTCCTGACAAAGCGAAAACGATCGAATCAAAGCCGGTTGAACCGATGGTGAAGCCGACAACAAGCGCACAGACAGCTGCTGTGAGACCAGTTCCAGCGAAAACTTCAACTGGTACAACTGTAAGCAAGACAAACCAGATAACAAGTACTTCTCCTAGCGCAGTAGCTACACCGGGAAAACCAGCTTCAACACCACCTGTAACAAAATCAAAGATCGTCAAGCATGTGGTGAAGAAGGGGGAAACGTTGTTTATGCTGTCCCGAAAGTACTATGGAAATAACTCGAACGTAAGACGAATAGCAAAATACAACGGGCTTCATTCAGAAGCAGGGCTCGTCGAAGGAAAAGTTGTTTTGGTTCCACTCGTTCAGTAATGAGATCGTGCTCCACTGGTCATGCTATCGGGAAAAGGATAAGCAGGTGGATGTAAGTGGAGTATGATACAGTCATTGTCGGCGGCGGGATTGCAGGGCTTCAAACTGCCATTCAACTTGCAAGATGCCTTCGACGCGTTGCAGTCATTGACATGCCAGGTGGTCGATCAACAATCGCCAAAGCCTACCGAAATATCCTCGGATTTTCGGAAGGGGTTAGTGGCGATTTTTTGCGTCATGCGGGCAAGGAGCAAGCACAAAAATACGGAGCAATTTTGATAACAGATGAGGTAACCAAGCTTTCTACCGACCCAAGCGGCTTATTTTCGATAGGTACAAAAAGCGGCATACATACGCTTACTTCGCGAACGCTGGTTTTGGCAACCGGCATGCGTGATCCGTTCCCAGCCATCCCTGGCTTCTCCGATTGTGTAGGGATATCGATTTTCTTGTGTCCCGACTGTGACGGCTATGAAACAGTTGACAAAGCCACGGCAATCATTGGAGCGGGCCCACACGCTGTTTCGATGGCAGACGAACTTATTTATTATACCAACAGGTTAACAGTCATTAACCATGCAGAAGTGCAGGTGGATACGCAGACTGTCTCTGAGCTGAGCAAACGAGGGATCATGTATCGGGAGGAAAAAGTATATGCTCTTCATCATACGGCGGGGCAATTGCAAGAAATCGAGCTCTCTTCAGGTGAACGGTTGTCTGTAGAAAGAGCATTTCTTGCTTTTCCTGGTGCGCATGCTTTGACAGAGCTTTTACGTGGTTTTTCCGTGCAAATTCATGAAAAAGGCCACATCCAAACGAACCCGCGAACAAAAGAAACGGATCATCCCAACATCTGGGCTGTTGGCGATATCAATGAGCATTCTCAGCAGGTGTCCATTGCCATGGGAGATGGGACACAGGCGGCTATTTGGATTCAAAAGCGGCTGCGTGAATTGGAGATGTAGAAAAACGCCTGATTCTGGGCGTTTTTTCATGTACAAACCTTTATGAACGAGAAGGAACCCGAACTAGCAGAACCAAATATAAATACAGAAGAACAATGAAGGGGAACTTTTCCTGGGAAAGCGCAGGAAGTGACAGACAACAACAAAGTTTCTTTTTTTATGAGTGGATTCGACATCGGCAGGCGAATGCTGCGTAGGTGTCATGGTAGCTTTGTTCCAGTAACTAAATGTGATATGATAGGACTACCCCGTATTTTCCAGTCCATCAAAAAATGGATGAATGCCAACAGGTATTCGCCGGAGAATGTGGAGAACTCTTACAGGCTTACCATCATATTTTGTAGTACGACTGGATGGCGAGGAGGGACAGTCATGCGTGTTGAACGCCTTGGTCAAGATAAAATACGAATCTTTTTAACTTTTGACGACCTCTCAGAGCGCGGGATAGAAAAAGAAGACATGTGGCGTGACATTCCTAAAGTTCATGAACTGTTCAACGACATGATGGAACAGGCTTATCACGAATTAGGGTTTGAGGTATCAGGGCCTGTTGCAGTTGAAGTGTTCGCCTTGCCAGCTCAGGGAATGGTCGTAATCGTAACGCGTGGCAAGACGGGCTCAAAGGACGGAAAAGAGGAAGAATTCGAAGACGAGGATGTATACGAGCTAGAGGTAACATTGGAAGAAAGCGATTTGATCATGTATGCCTTCCGGGACTTTGAGCATATGGTTGAAGCCGCCCACCGCATTAACGCCCTTTTGACCAATGGCGGGGCTGCCTACTTCTACCAGGGGAAATATCATCTGGTGCTGGAGGAAGTCGACTTGGATCAGGAGCGTTATCACAAGCTAATTGCGATCCTCTCTGAGTACGGAGAAGCGACGCCGATAACGATTTATGTGTTGGAAGAATACGGGAAAGTGATCGTTGCCGACGATGCTGTAAAAGAAATATGCAGGCATTTCACGTAATCAAAAAAGAAATGTCTGGGAATATAAAACAGCACCTAGTCAACCAACTAGGTGCTGTTGCTGTCTGTATCGATTATGCTAGGCCGTCAAAAAAATCAGCCTCTTTACCTTGAAGGGTATAGTTCGGAAGGCTGTGCCAAGCCAAGATGTAATGATTGTTTGGCGGAACAGAATCGTGCTCGCCTTTTGTTACACCTGGAAACACGCGCTCTACTGATAAGTGCTGTGTTCTGTGTGCCCGCAAGGCATCAGCTACTTTCGGCATATATTCAGGTGCGTGAATGATCGTCGTAATGCTCTCGATTGGATCTGTAAAGGGTGGCTTCATCGTACTAAATCCTTCGTCGGATGAGCGAGTCGCATAATAAAGCTTTCGCACACATGTTTCTGGGCCTAAAGAAAGGACAGCCTGGGTGGTAGCATGACTAATCGCTAAGTGGTCAGGATGTCCGGAGATGCCATGCGGTGCAAACGTGACGACGATTTCCGGTTGGATCTGGTGAATAGCCTGGTGGATACGAGTAACGAGCTCATCTACGGGCACTGTGTTTAAGAACTTATCCTGATATTCCCAGACGTCTACCTGATCGAATCCAAGTATGGCACAAGCGTCGCGAAGCTCCTGCTCGCGAAAGCGGGGGAGTTCTTCCGGTGTGCATAATGGTGGTTCGCCAGCTTTTCCTGCTTGCCCTTTTGTTGCGCATAATAGATGTGTGCTGGCCATTTTGGTCTCACTATATTTGGAAATGGAAATCCCACAAGCAAACGTTTCGTCATCGGGATGGGCAAAAATAAACAAAATAGACTTTTTTTTCATAAAAACACCTCCATGAATAAACTTCCACATTACCTTTTCCATTATGGCATAAATTCACTAATCCTGTAATGAAAGAAACAAGTTTGGGGACAATAGAAGCATGGCTGGACGCGCATTTGAAGCTACTGGTACAAAATGCTGTTTGTAAAAGCGATTTCAAAATGGATGGTAAATAATTGAATGATTATGCAAAACAAGGAACGAAAACGTTTTCGAAATGGAAAAAAAACATTTTTAAGCTTCTCATAAATGATACAAGCGTGTATACTAAAGGCGGCATTGACCGAAAACATTTTTGAGGTGGTAAGTAATGGGTAATCAAGACGTGGTAACCGAAAGCACCGAAGGGAAAGAAAAGCAAGAATCATTGAACTTGCTCCATTCAACTCAAACGGTGATCAAGGAAGCACTGGAGAAACTAGGTTACCAAGAATCGATGTTTGAACTCTTGAAGGAACCGCTACGCGTTTTGACTGTACGTATTCCGGTTCGCATGGATAATGGCGAAGTAAAGGTATTTACGGGCTATCGTGCACAGCACAACGATGCAGTAGGTCCGACCAAGGGGGGCATTCGTTTCCACCCGGAAGTTACTGAGGATGAAGTTAAAGCACTTTCTATCTGGATGAGCCTCAAAGCAGGTATCGTCGATCTGCCGTATGGCGGTGGTAAAGGCGGTATCATTTGCGACCCGCGTGAAATGTCCTTCCGCGAACTGGAAAGACTGAGCCGCGGTTACGTTCGCGCAATCAGCCAACTTGTGGGCCCTACTAAAGATATTCCGGCTCCGGACGTCTTTACGAACTCACAGATCATGGCGTGGATGATGGACGAATATAGCCGTATCCGTGAATTTGACTCGCCTGGTTTCATTACGGGTAAACCAATTGCGCTGGGTGGTTCCCATGGCCGCGAAACAGCTACTGCAAAAGGTGTAACCATTTGCATCCGTGAAGCAGCAAAGCGTCGTAACATCGATGTAAAAGGTGCTCGCGTAGTTGTACAAGGCTTTGGTAACGCTGGTAGTTACTTGGCAAAATTCATGCATGATGCAGGCGCTAAAGTCGTAGGTATCTCTGATGCATACGGTGCGCTGCATGATCCAAACGGTTTGGATATCGACTACTTGTTGGATCGTCGTGATTCCTTTGGTACAGTTACAAAACTGTTCAACAACACGATTACCAACAAAGAGCTTCTTGAACTGGAATGCGACATTTTGGTTCCGGCAGCAATCGAAAACCAAATCACAGCTGCAAACGCTCACAACATCAAGGCGTCAATCGTAGTAGAAGCGGCAAATGGCCCAACTACTTTGGAAGCAACTAAGATTTTGACTGAGCGTGGAATTCTTCTCGTTCCAGACGTACTTGCTAGTGCTGGTGGTGTGACTGTTTCCTACTTCGAGTGGGTACAAAACAACCAAGGCTACTACTGGTCTGAAGAAGAAGTAGAAGAGAAGTTGGAAAAAGTAATGGTTCGTTCGTTTGAAAATGTATACTCCATGTCTCAAACTCGCCGCATTGACATGCGTCTGTCTGCTTACATGGTTGGTGCCCGCAAGATGGCTGAGGCTTCTCGCTTCCGCGGTTGGGTATAATTCTTCAAACAACCCTCCATATATTGAGAAAACATGGCTCCGCCTTTTAGCGGGGCCTTTTTTTATTGTGTGTGGCTGTAGTGGAGAGAAGAATATTTCCAGGCTAGGCTCCGGGCTTCGTCCTGCTGAGGGTTGAGACTGTCCGCTCCGAAGGGATTCGCGGGGAAACGCAAAAGTGGTAGCCGCTTCGAAGTAGGAGCACGGTTGCGTTTCTTTTGCCCGCAAATCCCTTCTCCGCTTGGTAGGACTTCACAAGTCGCTACGCCTGGAAATATTCTTCTCTGTCGTAACTAATCGCATTCTTCAATCATTTAAGGCATTTAAAAACTAGGGGAAAGCTCGTAGAGGAAACAGGAGAAAACAGCGAAGATCTTAGGGACACCGACCGAGACGCAATGCAAAAAGCGAAACACGCTCTTAAGCGTCCACCTCTGAAACACATCCTGAAGGGACAACTTTGGACGCGGTTTCGCTTTTTGCATGGAGTCGTACAGTCAATCCCCCAGCGGGTGGCCCTAGAATCTGAGCGTTTTCTCCTGTTTCCTCCCCACCACAACAGCACCGAACAACATGTTTCCAAAGACAAAAAACCTCCTGAAAAACCAGGAGGCTTACGTCATATGATTTACTGGTCGAACAACAGCTGCAGCTCTTTGAAAGTCCGTGTTTTTTGCAGCGTTACAATTAACTTTAGACGAGCCTTTTGCCCATTTAAGCCATTGGAGAAGATGATGCCCATCTCTTTTAGCTTGCGACCTCCACCTTCATAGTCATAGATATCCTGCACCTGGCCATTGTAGCAGCGAGAGACGAGGACGATCGGTACGCCTTTGTCCAGTAATTGCTGCAGGGTAGGGATGATAGCGGGTGGAAGATTACCCAATCCAAATGCCTCTACGACGAGTCCATCAATTTGCTGCTCCAATAAAAACTGTAGCCAAGAAGGCTCCATGCCAGCAACTGCCTTGATCAACGGAACATTCGCGTCAGCATGGGTAATGGCATAGTGCTCGCGATCCAATGGAGCGTGGTGGTATTGCACGCTTTTTTTCGCAATGGTTCCAATCGGTCCGTATTGTGGCGACTGGAAGGTAGCGACATTGCTCGTGTGTGTTTTCGTTACGTGACGTGCCGCGTGAATTTCGTCATTAAAAACAACGATAACCCCTTTGTTCAAACTGTCGGAATCTGCAGCTACACGTACGGAAGAAATGAGATTGACTGGCCCGTCAGCTCCGAGCTCATTACTGCTGCGCATGGCTCCGGTTACGACAATCGGGACGTTGACCGACAAAGTCAGATCCAGGAAGTATGCGGTCTCCTCCAACGTATCAGTCCCATGGGTAATGACGATGCCATCATAATGATCTTGTTCAAAGGCTTCCTCAATATCGAGACGCAGCTGATTCATGATCGCAGGAGTCATATGAGGGCTAGGTAGGTTGAGTACATTTTTCATGGTGACATCCGCGTGTTTTTCTAAAAAAGGAAGGATTTTGTTGACTGCTTGATCATCCAATGGCTTTACGCCTTCTGAGTCATCGACAGACATGGCAATTGTACCGCCTGTGTTCACTACCAAAATTTTTTTTGACATGATCTCTCTCCTGTAGCGGGTTTTCATCAACCATTATTCATGGTACGATGAATGATAGTCTTGTGTAAAGGAGTAATAAAAGATGATTGCTTTGATCGGCGCGGCAGTTGCCCCCGGTATCGCCATCTTAAGTTACTTTTACCTGCGTGACAGTCTCGAACCGGAGCCGATTTCAATGGTCATCCGGTCGTTTATCTTTGGTATGCTGCTGGTCGTACCGATTATGGTACTACAGTACATCATGCAGAATGAATGGAACTGGCGGGATGGCATTGTCGCGGAAGTTTTCCAATCCGCTGTCGTGGAAGAATTTTTTAAATGGATGGTCATCTATTTTACGGTTTATAAACATTTGGAATTTGATGAGCCATACGATGGAATTGTTTATGCGGTTGCGGTGTCACTTGGTTTTGCTACGCTGGAGAATTTGTTTTACCTCATTATCAATGGAACAGATATCGCCATCTGGCGTGCCTTTCTGCCGGTATCCAGCCATGCGCTGTTTGCGGTGTGGATGGGCTATTATCTCGGACGGGCCAAGTTTTCCAAGGACGCCAAACATGAACGGCTTTTTTTATGGATGTCGATTACCTTGCCGATCGGCTTGCATGCTTTGTACAACTTGATTTTTTTGGCGGTCCAAAACTGGTTGGTAGTGATTGTGCCATTCATGCTTGTATTGTGGTGGCAGGGCTTAAAAAAGGTACAAAGAGCACACGATTTCGGTTCTAAAAATCTCTCTTCACGTCCACAATAGACGGTAAGGAGGAGACGTACGTGCTAAAAACCGATCGAGCAAAAGTGACAATTCAATGCAATGTATGTGGAGAAAAGTTTACACTGCGTGGTCATCGAGAACCTGGAGGGCAAATAGAAACAGGGTTCAAGCAGTGCCTTTGTGATAACGACAAGCATTTTCGGATTGATGAGTCCTGATCTTTTCCATCCCAACTAAAAAAGTGTGACGAATCTATGTGGGCCGATGCAAAGAGCATCGGTCTTTTTCTATATCCAGATTTACATGCATAATCCACTCTTCCTCCACCAACACTATGCAAAGATTTCAATACATGCCAAGGAGGATTCAGCCGTGCGTACAATCTGGATCGCAGGTGTGTTGGTGATGTTGGTGGCAGCGGGCTTAAGTGGATACAAGGCTGTCTGGAAGGAAAAGAATGTAGCTGCCGTACAAGAGGAGCAGATAGCTGCACCTGCAGCAAAGGATAAGACGGTCAAGACCAAAGCCAGCTTCCATCCTTCACGAGTCTCTGACAATGATTTAAAAATCATGGCGAATGCTGTTTACGGGGAGTCAAGAGGAGAGCCGTTTGAAGGGCAAGTTGCTGTCGCTGCCGTTATATTGAACCGCGTCAAGAGCCCTACGTTTCCTGATACGCCCTCGGCAGTGATTTTCGAACCACGTGCTTTTACAGCAGTTGCTGATGGTCAAATATGGCTTACACCGAATGAAAGTGCGATGAAAGCAGTGAAGAATGCACTAAACGGCTGGGATCCGACGGGAGGCTGCACGTACTATTTTAATCCGGATACAGCAACATCTGGTTGGATTTGGACCAGGCCGCAGGTGAAAAAGATCGGGAAACATATCTTTTGCAGATAATGGATGCATAATCAAAGGAGGAGTGGCAAGGGATGGTATATGGAGCAACAGCACGCGTGTTATTTCCCGTTGCCCTAGTTGCCTTAATAGGCGCTGGCGTGTGGGGATATCAGGAGCATAATGAGAAAAACTCGGTCTTGATCAAAGCGGAAAACTCATACCAACGGGCTTTCCATGATCTCACTTATCATGTGGACAAGCTGCACGATGAGCTTGGCAAATCGCTGGTGGTCAACTCGCGCAGACAAATGACCCCTATCTTGACGAGTGTTTGGCGCCTTTCCTATGCGGCACAAGCGGATGTCGGACAACTGCCATTGACCTTGATGGCATTTAACAAAACAGAAGAAATGCTGTCGAGGGTCGCGGATTTTTCCTATCGCGTCGCTGTGCGTGACCTCGACAAGCAGCCATTGAGTCAGAGTGAATACAAGACATTAAAGAGCCTTCACACCCAAGCAAAGGAAATCCAGGATGAGCTGCGCAAGGTACAAACCGTCGCGATGGACAAACAATTGAGATGGATGGATGTCGAGACGGCTTTGGCCTCCAATAAAAGCAAAGAGGACAATTCCATCATCGACGGATTCCAAACCATTGAGAAAAAAGTACAGGAATACCCTGATTTAGACTGGGGCGTCGGAATACAGAGTCTCGATAAGAAAAAGCAGCAGCGAATCAAAGGGATCGATGGCAAACCAGCTACAAAAGAGGAAGCAGAGAAGAGTGCACTATCGTTTCTCGGGTTGAAGCCAGGAGATGCGAAAGTAGAAGTAAACGATAATGGCAAGGGGCAGGAATACTCGGCGTATAGCGTACATGTCACGCCAAACGGGCACAAGACAGGTATTAACCTTGATGTTACCAAACGCGGTGGAAAAGTCGTTTGGATGATGAACGAGCGTGGAATTGGCGAGGAAAAGCTGGACATGAAGCAGGCGGAAGAAAAAGGTAGAGTGTTCTTGCAGAACCATGGATTTGACAATATGCAGGTCTCTGAGATTGACAGCTACGACCGCAACGCACTCTTTACGTTTGTGCCAGTTCAGGATGGCGTCAGAATTTATCCGGACGGAGTGGTCGTTGAGATAGCGTTGGACAACGGAGAGGTTACTGCCTATAATTCGACGGAGTATCTGTTTAATCACAAAAAGAGAATTCTCTCCAAGCCCCGCCTCTCGAAAGAAGAAGCAAGGAAAAAAGTCAATCCGAGTGTAAAAGTGACGGATCAGCGACTTGCCCTAATCGAGGGGAAAAACGATGGAAAAGAAGTGCTGGCGTGGGAAATGACAGGCAGCTTTGAAGGGAATTCGTACATGGTCTATATCAATGCCTTGAATGGAGAAGAAGAAGAAGTTGTGAAAATGGAAACGGGATCGGGACAGAACGAAGGACAATAGTCTTAAAAAAATAGGGGGAAAGCTAGTTTTTTAGCGGCTTTCCCTATTTGCTGATTCGAAACAAAAGGGTATATAATGGAAAGGGTGATAGGAAGGGGAGGAACAATTACTTTATGATGCTTCCACGAATAGGACAAATAATAAGACTAAACTTCACGAGTTCCTCAGAAGAAACGGAGCTGCAAACCTTCAAAAGCCGTGTGGCTGATTTGAAGGAAGATGTAGCTTCTATCGAGTTGCCGACCAGCGAAAACACTGGACGGACTGGGGTGTTTCAACCAGGGACAGAATGCTTGGTTTGGTATGTTGGTGAGGATGGCTCACGCTATGAATTCCGCTCTGCGATTGTCGGCAGACAAAACAATCACATTCCTGTTCTGCTTCTGCAACTGCCGGCTAAAGAGGAGATTGTGCGCACACAGCGACGAAACTACTTGAGAATTGACACCACGGTAGACATCGCAGTCAAACTGGATGATCCGATTCGCCGTTATCATTTTCTAGCACGAACGTTAGATATCAGTGGTGGTGGGCTGTCTTTTAGCTGTGAGGAAAGCTATCATTTAAAGGAAAAAGACAACTTGCACGTCTGGATTTCCCTTCCAAGTAAAAATGGACAGGTTCAACATGCTTTTGTTGTGATGGAAATCGTCAGACAAAAACCGGCGGAAGAAAAAGGTTTGCACCAATGGATTTCGGGTAAGTTCACCCAGATCAGTGAGCAAGATCGAGCAAAAGTGGTTAGAGCGTGTTACGAGAGACAGCTAGAGCTTCGCAAAAAAGGCGTTGTGGATTGACGCTTCATCAGAGGAAGTGACCCTATTGACCAGTCAGTACAACGATCGTTTTCGCAGCTTTTCCAAACGGGTAGAAAAAGGCATCATGATTGGAATTGTCGTATGTGCGATTGTACTGACCATAGGCGAAGTCCTCATTCAGTACGTACCCGCAAGATTAGTATTAATCGAAACAGAGCGCTTGGAAGGCGTGTCCAGAGAGCCCTAAAGGTTTGCGCATGCTTCCATACTATGGTACTATTATAGATAACATAGAAAACGGTCTTGGATCGTTTTTTCATCACACAAAGAATGGGAAAGGGCTTCGACAGAAGCTTTTCTTGTTTTATTCCCATCCGAACTAACGTACATAGCAGGTGAGAAGTAATGAACATTGCCATTGATGGACCAGCGGGAGCAGGCAAAAGCACTGTCGCCCAAAAAGTAGCGGGTCAACTGGAATACGTGTACATTGACACGGGTGCCATGTATCGTGCCCTCGCTTGGGCAGTCCACCATCATCAGCTCCCTATCAGCGATGAGTCTACAGTTTCCGAACTTTTGCAAAAAAATAAGGTTCAACTAGTTCGGGAAAATGGACAGCAACATGTATACTGGAATGAAATCGATGTCACGAGCTGGATACGTTCCACAGAAGTGAGCCAGTACGCCTCCATTGTAGCGAGCTACGGTTCTGTACGTGAACAAATGCTTGTGCTCCAGCGACGATTGGCGACGCAAGGCAATGTCGTCATGGACGGCAGAGATATCGGTACTCATGTTTTGCCAGACGCTGACGTGAAGATATTTCTGACGGCCTCCATTCAAGAGCGTGCAGAACGCCGCTGGAAGGAACTACTCGCAAAAGGTACCCAGACAGACTTGGCTGAGCTGGAAAAAGAAATCGAAGAGCGAGATCGACGGGACATGCAGAGAGAAGTCGCGCCGTTGCGTCAGGCGGAAGATGCCGTTTTGGTAGACACAACAGGAATGACCATTGATCAGGTGGTCGATCGCATCTTGCAAATCTGCGAGCGAACGGGAGAGTCAACCCATTGAGTTACTATCGTTTATTCAGAGGTTTTTTTCGCATCATTTTTTCGCTTGTCTTTCGTTGGCAAGTGATCGGGCGTGAACATATACCTAAGGAAGGCCCAGTGATCCTTTGTGCCAACCACATTTCTTTATGGGATCCACCTCTTCTCGGGGGTGGCATCGAGCGTCAGGTTCTTTTCATGGCCAAAGAAGAGCTATTCAAAATTCCGGTCTTATCCTTTCTCATTACTAAATTCGGTGCATTTCCGGTTAAACGGGGTGCAGGAGATCGTGCGGCCATTCGCACGACTCTCAAATTGCTGGAAGATGGAAAAATCTTTGGAATCTTTCCTGAGGGAACCCGCAGCAAAACAGGGGAACCAGGGGAAGCGATGCCAGGTGTGGCGATGTTCGCTCTCAAGTCAGAAGCTGTGGTCATTCCGGTAGCCATTATTGGGCCTTATCGACCGTTTCGTTCCATCAAGATCGTTTACGGTAAACCGATCGATCTGACTCAACTGCGCGAGGCCAAATCAAGCGCTGATACGTTGAAGGAAACAAGCGATCTGATTATGGAGCACATCAAGCAATTACGAAACCAGCATCTCTCTTAGCAAACGGTATAGAATTGCTAAAGGGACGAATACTAAAACTGCTGGAACTTACTGGCTTCATCAGTACTAACTGCCAGCCATCAGGCGACAGTTAAAAATATACATGCTCCCGCTTCGTGTAGTGAGGTTGTACACAACCTGTACATAGACGTTTGGGACTGGATGGTATTAAGGAGGTCTTTTGAATGATGGAAGAAACGAACGTAAGCTTGACGGATGCAACAACGATTTCCGTAGGAGATGTTGTAAAGGCAACCGTAACAAAAGTTGAGGACAAACAAGCGCTTGTAGAT
Organism: Brevibacillus sp. RS1.1; assembly: GCF_013284365.1. Taxonomy (NCBI): domain Bacteria; kingdom Bacillati; phylum Bacillota; class Bacilli; order Caryophanales; family Paenibacillaceae; genus Brevibacillus; species Brevibacillus sp. RS1.1. The sequence continues at coordinate 529,783 of NZ_JABSVA010000003.1, read as the reverse complement.
CTAGGTTACAAGTACGATGGTCTGATTCCTATCAGCGAACTGTCTCCACTGCATGTTGAAAAGGTATCTGATGTAGTAGCGGTTGGTGATACTTTCGAAGTGAAAGTCATCAAACTAAACGACGAGAAAGAAGAGCTCGTTGTTTCCAAGAAAGCAGTAGCAATGGAATCCTCTTGGTCTGATCTTGAGCAAAAAATGCAAGCGGGTGAAATCATTGAAGCGGCTGTGAAAGAAGTAGTGAAGGGCGGCCTTGTTGTTGATGTAGGCGTTCGCGGCTTCATTCCGGCTTCCATGGTAGAGCGTCATTTTGTTGAAGATTTCTCCGACTACAAAGGCAAAACATTGGCTTTGAAAGTAGTAGAAATGGATAAGGAAAAGAATAAAGTCATCCTGTCCCACAAAGCGGTTTTGGAAGACGAAGTAAAAGTGCAAAAGCAATCCATTATGGATAAAATCCAAGTGGGTCAAGTATTGGAAGGAACGGTTCAGCGCATGACCGATTTCGGCGTATTCGTGGATATCGGTGGTGTTGATGGATTGGTTCACGTATCTGAGCTTGCTTGGAACCGTGTAGATAAGCCGTCCGATGTCGTGAAAGAAGGCGACAAGGTAAAAGTGAAGGTCCTCAAAATTGACCGTGAAAACGAGCGCATTGGCCTTAGCATCAAGGAAACGCAAGCAGGTCCATGGGCGAGCGTTGCAGAAGATTTCAAAGCGGGCTCTATTTTGAATGGAACGGTAAAACGTCTGGTGTCCTTCGGTGCATTTATTGAGCTGGCACCTGGAATCGAAGGCCTCGTACACATCTCCCAGATTGCAAATCGTCGGGTGAATACACCTAGTGAGGTGTTGAAAGAGGGTCAAGAGGTACAGGTGAAGGTTTTGGATGTTGTTCCACAAGAACAACGCATTAGCCTCAGTATCCGTGCAGTAGAAGAAGACCGTGTGGAGCAGGCAGAACGTGCGAGCAAGCGTGAACAGCAACAATTCACGCAAGAAAACAACCAACCAATGGGCGTGACATTGGGCGAGTTGTTCGGTGATCTGAAAGACAAGTTCAAGTAAGATAAAAAGTAGAATTCATGGGGATACGCTCTTGCGTATCCCTTTTTTCTGAGAGCGAAAGTCTAGGAGGGGTACAATGGATCGTCGTTCGATTAGAAAATTGGACCATATTCGAAATGCTCTTATCACCGGGGAAAATGGGGCAAATAGTTTTGATGATGTCAGCTTTGTTCCGAACAGCTTGCCGAATGCAGCACTCGCAGAAACCTCACTGGACACCGAGATCGCATCCTTGCGACTCTCCTCACCGATCATGATTAATGCGATGACGGGTGGAGCTGGTGGGACTACCCAGATCAATCAAAAACTGGCGATCATTGCGAGGGAACGAAATCTGGCGATGGCTGTTGGCTCACAAATGGCCGCTTTGCGTGATCCAGATGTTACGGATAGCTATCGGATTGTCAGAAGGGAACATCCACAGGGGATCTTGTTTGCAAATGTGGGGGCAGAAGCGACAGTGGAGCAGGCAATAGCAGCGGTGGAGATGATGGAAGCGAACGGATTGCAAATTCATCTGAATGTCATGCAAGAGCTGTTAATGCCTGAGGGGGATCGGGATTTTCGCGGCTATCTGGAGCGGATTCAAGCGATCAGGGAGAGTCTGAATGTGCCGGTTATTGTCAAAGAAGTCGGCTTTGGAATGGCAAAAGAGTCAATCGAGAAGCTCATAGAAATCGGGATCAGAACAATCGATGTGGGTGGAAGAGGCGGAACAAATTTTGCTGAAGTCGAAAATATGCGAAATGATCAGCCGAATGCCATGTTCGAGGATTGGGGATTCACGACGGTGGAGAGCTTGCTGGAAGCAAATGCTGTCGGTCATCCAGGAGTGTCATACATAGCAACAGGTGGTGTTCGTCATGGACTCGATGTAGTCAAAGCCGCTTCTTTAGGTGCGTCCGCTATCGGGATGGCAGGGGCAATGCTACGTCTGGTTCAACGTGAATCTCTGGAAGATTGCTTGTCTACCGTCGACAGATGGCATCATCAAATTCGTGTGGCGATGACGGCACTAGGAATGAAAGGTCTGGCTGACGCCGTTTGTACGCCTGTTATGATCACGGGAAAAACAGCAGAGAGAGCGAGGCTTCGTCACATGCAATTGGAGAGACTGGCGCAACGTTAGGTAGTGGACGAGCTTTCGATTCATGAAATTTCCTTGGTTGAGGCATACTTTTGGGAGACAACCATCATTTTGAGGAGATGAACATGAACGAGGGAACCGTTGCGATCCTTATCCAGTGGTCTTTGCTGTGTCTTGTCTGGATGGGAAGCTTTGACTTGCAGCTGCGAAACATGAAGATGGAACGCAGACGAGTGCTCGCAGTGATCAGCGCATTTTTAATTTGTACGTTTGTTAGCTGGAAAATCTATTTTGCCCCTATTCAAGTTAGTCTAAGTGGAACAATATTGCCACTGATCGCAAGCATTGTCCTTTACACCAAGCTCATGTCTAAAATACGCAGATTGTACTTGCTGAGTGCGCTGGCAACGGCTCTTTTGCTATTTTGGTTGCGCTGGCTGTTTTTTACCGATCCGATCTTGCTGTTTTGGGACGAGCGGATCATCGTACCTGCTATTGGAGTCAGTACCATTTTTTTGATGAGCAGAACACATCTGGGACAGCTGTTTCAGCTGATGCTCTCCTTGCCTCTCGCAGATGCGATACATTCGCTATATTTTTGGAAATTGTCGGGTTCCTGTCAGTGGGGATCCGAGTATGCGCAAGATTTGCTTTGGAGTAGCCTATCTCTATGGGCTTTTGTCAGCATAGTCTGGTCTGCGATTCGTCGTATCCTTGGTAGAACAGAAACAGAGTCTTCCCATTCCGATACGGGTAGGTGACGCTAGGGTGTTGAAGGGATTGCTAGCATATGATTATGTGTTTCCGTTAGTTCTGGGGTTCCTATTCGGCATTTTGTGCCGGATTCATCTTTTGCGAACAGATTATCGACAATATCCAACCTATCCCCACGGAAAAATTATTCACGTTTCACTTGGGGTGATCGCATCCGCGCTCGGAGCGTTAGCGATTCCTGCTCTGCTCAAGGAGAATTACACGGCAGTCACATTTTTGACTTTGGCTGCTCAACAATTCCGTGATGTCAGGAACATGGAACGCACTACGCTTAATGAGATCGATAAACAGGAGCTAGTGCCCCGTGGTGGCCCCTATATCGAAGGGATCGCAATGGTGTTTGAAGGACGCAATTACATGGTCATGTTTACCTCTTTGGTGACAACGACGGCTACCATTCTCTTTCATTGGTGGGGAGGTGTCATTGCAGGTGTCATCGCCTTGCTGATTTCTCGCAAGCTTCGCTCTGGCAAAACACTATCGCTGATTGCAGAGATCGAGCCGGGGGAAGTGAGAATGGAAGGAAGAGACTTGTATGTGAACGACATTTACATCATGAACGTCGGGTTGGCAGATGCTCAAGAGATCATACGTGAGCAAGGCGTGGGTTTTATTCTGACCCCGAGGGATGCCAATGCCAAGGTCACACTTGCCCACCCTGGACAGCGGCAAGCGATTTTGCACGATGCCGCAACGCAACTCGGCGTATATACCGATACGGGAGAGCCATCACTAACACCCTTGGTAAAACGTGATATAAAGTCGGGGAGAATGGGTGTATTTTTATTGCCGCAAGAAAAAGATGTGGAACGTGCAACATCCGTCATTCGTGCAGTCCCGATTCTCGAAAGCGTCTTCCGAATGCCGACGAAGACTAGAATGATGAAAAAGGAGCTGTAGGCCATGACAGGAGTAATCTTGGCGGCGATTACGACGAACAGAGACAGGATAGCGGGTGGTGTGCCGATTTTTATCGAGTCTACTACGGAGCTTATGCAGCAAACAGCTTTCACGCTGGAAAAGATACTAGACGGGATGGTGCATGAAGTAAGCGCCGATACCCTTATCATTGTTCGGCATAAGTAGTGTATGGTATGATTAGCTAGTCAAAACGTAAATGAGAGAGAGTGTTGTTGATTATGGGATTACCAGTGGTAGCCATTGTGGGGAGACCCAACGTGGGGAAATCCACGATTTTTAACAGATTGATTGGCGAACGAGTCGCGATCGTGGAGGATATGCCGGGAGTAACCCGTGACCGCCTGTACGGGAAAGGTGAATGGTTAACGCATACTTTCCATGTGATTGATACCGGTGGAATTGAGTTTGGCGAGACCGACGAGATTCTTACACAGATGCGTTACCAGGCAGAGCTTGCGATTGACGAAGCAGATGTCATCATAATGATTGCAGATAGCCGTACAGGTGTGACAGATGCGGACGTTGAACTGTCACGGATGCTGAATCGAACGGGAAAACCTGTCGTACTCGCAGTGAACAAAGCGGATAATCCGGAAATGCGTGCGGATATTTACGATTTTTATTCCCTGGGCTTAGGCGAGCCATTCCCTGTCTCGGGTAGCCATGGTCTTGGCTTGGGAGATATGCTGGAAGAAGTGTGTCAGCATTTCCCAGCAGAGGATGACGAAGAGAAGAGAGACGATGTTATTCGTGTATCCATCATCGGTCGTCCAAACGTCGGGAAGTCTTCCTTGACGAATGCGATTCTCGGTGAAGAGCGAGTCATTGTCAGTGAGGTTGCCGGAACGACCCGTGATGCGATCGACACGCCATTTGAGCGTGATGACCAAAGCTACGTTCTTGTAGACACGGCAGGTATGCGCAAGCGTGGAAAAGTGTATGAAACAACGGAAAAATACAGTGTAATGCGTGCGATGCGTTCCATTGAAGATTCCGATGTCGTTCTTGTTGTCATTAACGGGGAAGAGGGCATTATCGAGCAAGACAAGAAAATCGCAGGTTATGCACATGAGGCTGGCCGTGGTGTAATCATTATCGTGAACAAATGGGATGCGATTGAAAAAGACGACAAAACGATGCAACGCTTCACAGAATTGATTCGCGAAGAGTTTAAATACCTGGATTATGCTCCGATCCTGTATGTGTCTGCAAAATCGAAGCAACGTGTCCATACGATTCTACCGAAGGTCAATGAAGTAGCTCAAGCACATTCTATGCGCATTCCTACCGCGGTTCTCAATGATTTGGTAACAGATGCGACGATCCGTACGCCTCCACCATCTGATCGCGGCAAACGCTTGAAGATCAACTATGCGACACAAGCAACGGTGAAACCGCCGACGTTCATTCTGTTTGTGAACGATCCGGAACTCATGCACTTCTCCTATGAACGTTACATAGAGAACAAGATCCGTGAAGCATTTGTGTTTGAAGGCACACCAGTTAGAATCTGGACACGGAAAAAAACGTAGGGAGAGAAAAACGCCATGGTGTTATTATCCTGGGTGCTTAGCTATTTAATCGGTTCTATTAGCTTTAGCTATCTTATCGCCAAAAAAGTCGCAGGAATTGACATTCGTTCTCATGGCAGCGGAAATGCCGGTGCAACCAATACCCTCAGGGTGTTAGGAAAAGGCCCCGGCATTGCCGTTCTCCTTCTTGATGCATTAAAAGGAATAGCTGCAATGGGACTGACTCACCTGATGACGGGGGATCCGGCAGCGTACGCAGTGGCAGGATTGTTCGTTATCGCGGGTCACAATTGGCCAATCTTTTTTGGATTTCGTGGAGGGAAAGGCATTGCGACCACGCTAGGTGTCGTATTAGGGTTTTCTCCCTTGGCATTTTTGATTGCTGCCGTGATGGCTGTCGTAGTCATTGCGATCACTCGCTTTGTTTCATTAGGGTCATTGGTTATCGTAACGGTTATTCCATTTACCCTTTATTTGTTGGACAAACCCATTTCCTTTATTTGGGCGAGCTTGGCGATCGCAATCTTTGCTTACATTCGTCATTATAATAATATCCGCAATCTTCTTTCAGGTAACGAGCGGAAACTAGGAGAAAAGTCCAACCGGAAGCTGGGATAATGTACGAACGGACATGAGAAAAGTGGAGGGGGACGTATTGATTCAAAATGTTACGGTGATTGGTGCCGGAAGCTGGGGAACGGCACTTGCTACAGTCTTGGCGGACAACGGCCATCAGGTCACGCTTTGGGTACGGGATACCAGGCTGGCTGAGGAAATAAACAGCAAGCATGTGAATGAAAAATACCTACCGGGAGAAAAGCTTTCAGCTAACATAGTGGCGACGACCAACATTCAAGAGGCTGTAGTAGGGAAGCGCATTGTTCTTCTCGTTGTTCCTTCCCATGCCATGCGCCAAATCTGCCAGCAAGTAGCTCCGCACCTGGAACCGGATGTCCTTTTGATTCATGCGACAAAAGGCTTTGAATTGCAAAGCTTGAAGCGAATGTCAGAAGTCATTTCGGAAGAGGTGCCGAAAGAGATTGCGTCCAGATTGGCAGTGTTATCAGGACCGAGCCATGCCGAGGAAGTAGTCAAACGGCAACCAACGACAGTTGTGATGGCGTCTGAATCCGAAGAAAGCATGCTGCGTTCTCAGGATTTGCTGATGAATACGAATTTTCGTGTCTATACCAACCCGGACCTGATTGGCGCTGAGATCGCCGGAGCGTTGAAGAACATCATTGCACTTGGTGCAGGGATGTCGGATGGCTTAGGGTATGGAGACAACGCGAAGGCAGCCCTGTTGACCCGTGGCTTGGCGGAAATTAGCCGTCTGGGCATCAAGCTCGGTGCTAAGCCGCTTACGTTTTCAGGTTTGGCTGGTGTTGGCGATTTGATTGCCACATGTACGAGTAAACACAGCAGAAACTGGCGTGCAGGCTATATGCTCGGACAAGGAAAAAAACTCGATGACGTACTGACACAGATGGGGATGGTCGTCGAAGGCGTTCGCACGACAAATGCAGCCTTTTCCTTATCGCAACGCGAGCAGGTTGAAATGCCAATCACTACGGTTCTGTATGGCATGCTGTTTGAAGGAAAAGAAGCTCGTCAAGGCGTGGAAGAATTGATGGGGCGCGGAAAAACCTTTGAAATGGCGTACCTCAATCCCGATGCCGAATAAGTCATGAATGAAGTATCACCGATTTAGGCTTCTGCACATACCATAGGGTGAAAGCCCATGTGCAGGAGGAGATTTCACATGAATAATATGTCGAAACGACTTTTTGAGCGCTTGCAAGGGAAAGCAACGGAAAATGTCGATGAAGAAAAGCTTCGCTCACTAGCCGGTCAGGTCAAGCGCAGTGATTTTGAAGACGAGACCAAGCTGCGTCAAATCATTCGCACGCTCGCCACCCTTAGTGGCAAGCAATTAACTCCTGAAAAGGAAGATAAGGTCATTGAGATGTTTCGCAATCAGGAAATCAATCTAGGTGACATGTCGACCTTGACCAAGCTGCTCAAATAAGAGAAATGGGCGATTATGCCCGTTACCTGCAACAAAAACCGTCATACAGTAAGACTAGGAACAATCATGGCTCTACAGGGACATGGCTGACCTACAGATTGCAAGAAAAAAAGAGGGATCTTATCCCTCTTTTTTTCGTTCCTTGGTGCTGCCGCTTACCTGTGTAATCAGGTTCTGGACCAAAGGGGATTGCAGGAGACCCAGTAATTGCCCGATATCTATATTGGCCAAAAGATTGCCTAAGCCTGATTCCTGCGGGGGTGGTGTTTCTGCTGCCTTTTGTGGCTCTGGGGCAGCTTTGCGTTTGCCAGCAGTAGCAGGCTTTTCGGCAACAACTTCAGGCTCAGGTGTGCGTTTTCCGAGGTTCTCAATCATCTCCATCGCCCCGTACAACGAATCCATCGTGTCTTCTACCTGCCGAATCGTGCTGCCGATCCCTTTGATATTATGGCGCATTTTTGAAACAGAGGTGCGCAAATCAACCGCGGGCAGGATTTTTTTCGGTGAAATAGAAAGGGAGACATTTTCGACTTGGTCGCTTAATTTTTTGCTGGGTATAGGCGCGTATGGATTCCGCCATTTTCGATTACTTACTTTATTACTCAACGTTTCATCCCTCCAATGGGCGAATTCATCAGGATAGTCTATGCGAATGTCTAGTATTAGGTTCGCAAGCGTCAGACGATGAGGGGGAAATATGGTATAATAAAGCAAAAAATGCAAAGGATGCTGCAGTCCCGATGTATATTGATCCTATGACAAAGATGAACATTTCCTTAATTGCCATTGGGCTCATGTTCGTCTGCAATTTACTTATGATCTTTGCCAGGAAAATAACCAATGGGTTCTTGCGGTTCCTTGTGAAGACCATCGCATTCTTACTATTACTCGTCGTGCTTGTCATGATTTTGATTGTGATTTTTGTCTAGGGAGGATAAACGATGTCAACAATCACACTACTTACTCGTGCAGGCAGTCATGAAGTCTCGATCGAGTTGAATCAATCCATTGTTGATCTTGCGAAAAACAATAACATTGTGTGGGGCCATGCATGCCAAAGAGGGGTATGTGCACAATGCCGTACACAAGTTTTGGAAGGGGCAGAGTACTTAAACGAAGTGACTCCAGAAGAAAAACTGCGATTGCGAAAGGCTGAGCGCGCAGACGGCTACAGACTAGGCTGCCAGACAAAGGTTGTTTCATCAGGAACAGTCAAGGTAGCTCATCGGCCGTGCTAGTAAAGGAAGTGACGGAATGGGGAAAGTAACCTTTCTCCCGAGCAAGAAGAGTGTGAAGGCGCGGACGGGGCAAACGTTGGTCGGTGTAGCTTCGTCAGCTCGCGTCGTAATCCCGCAGAGATGCGGTGGACACGCATCTTGTCTGATGTGCCGCGTGGTCGTTGAGAATGGCCTGCTGTGCCCGCCAACGGCACTGGAAAAGCGAAAGCTGCCTGAAAAGGATCTGGCGAATGGGATTCGTTTGGCCTGTCAGGCAAAAACGACAGAAAAGGATTGTACAGTCAGGATTCCAGAAAGCAAGCTGAAATCAGTGGTAGCGGCTGCACTCGAGCGGCAACGCAAAGAAAATGAAGATGGAATGTAAGAGGTGTATACATAAGATGTGGCAATCGTGGCGAAAATCGTTCAAGCTTGTGATCAGTTTGACGATTCTGACTACCCTTTTATCTGGATGCTTGTATCCGGATGAGCGCAGAGCAGAGAATCAAATTCCTAGTACCTTTTTTGTAGATGCAACGCAAAAAGCGGTTGAGCAATTCCAGAAAGACACAGCAGTGTTGCCAATCGAAACGAAATCCCTTGATACTCCTATTTTTGAAAAATACGAGATTGATTTCCGCAAGATGATTCCGAAATACATGCCGGATGTACCTGGGAATGCATTTGAAAAAGGCGGCGTATACAAGTATGTACTGATTGATGTGGAAACAAAACCCACAGTGAAGCTCATTCACTTGACCGCTGTCAGCACAGTGGGGGATGTACAAAGCGAAGTAGACCGTTACAAGAATCATTTCGAAAAGCTGCCTATACTCGCTGACTTGGGGAATGGATACTATTCCATTGATCATGACCGGCTCGGTTTAAAAGCGTGGCAAGTACCGTCGACAATGGGGACTTACTTATTGCCACTGATCATGAACGCTGAAGGACAAGTCGGAATTGATTACGCTGCGGATATCGCGAAATTGCTTCGGGATACAAAAGTAACCGTGCCGGAAAAAACAGACCCGAGGTATGTACTGGCGCGCAATTCCATGTTCGTACCCGCGAAATCATTTCCATATGAAATGGTCGATGGTGATCCGAAGCTTCTCAAACTAAATTAACTTCGTGAAAAACGACTCGCATCAGGGTCGTTTTTTTTGTTCTAGTTAACGCAAAAATACATATATTTGTACTGTCCACAAAACTAGTACGAGATTCCCTACGAAAATACTGGCGGTCAGGGATAATTCGGAAAATCGGTCATAGTGTAAAAATAGACAAATAGAAGGAGGTCATCGATGGTGGAACGAGTCGACATCTTTAAAGACATTGCCGAGCGGACGGGCGGAGACATCTACCTCGGAGTGGTAGGCCCTGTTCGTACGGGAAAGTCGACCTTTATCAAGCGGTTTATGGAGCAAGTTGTCATCCCGAATATCAACTCTGAAGCGGAGCGGATACGAGCGACAGATGAGTTGCCGCAGAGCGCTTCAGGACGAACAATCATGACAACAGAACCCAAATTTGTTCCGAATCAGGCCGTTAACGTACATGTGACAGAAGGACTCAGCATCAATGTCCGCCTCGTTGACTGCGTTGGCTATACGGTAGAAGGGGCAAAGGGCTTTGAAGACGACAATGGCCCAAGAATGGTAAATACACCTTGGTATGAAGAGCCTGTACCATTTGAGGAAGCGGCCGAAGTCGGAACACGCAAGGTTATCCAGGAACACTCGACTATCGGGATTGTAGTGACAACGGATGGCAGCATCGCGGAAATACCGCGTGTAGGATACATCGATGCAGAGGAGCGGGTTGTAAACGAGCTGAAGGAAGTCGGAAAACCGTTCGTGATCGTTGTGAACTCGACGCGTCCACGCTCTGATGAAGCACAAAACCTTCGGGTACAACTCCAAGAAAAATACGATGTACCTGTCGTTGCCTTGTCGGTTGATCATATGACCGAGCAGGAAATCTTGCTCCTCATGAGAGAAGTCCTGTTCGAATTCCCAGTTCATGAAGTAAATGTCAATCTGCCGAGCTGGGTAATGGTGCTGGAAAACGGGCACTGGCTGCGTCAGAACTACGAGGAAGCTGTACGTGAGACCGTGCAGGACATCCGCCGGTTACGCGATGTGGACCGTGTCGTCGGCTTCTTCAATGACTATGACTTCGTAGAGAGAGCCTCTCTTGCTGGTATGCACATGGGGCAAGGGATCGCAGAGATTGACCTCTACGCGCCAGATGAACTGTATGACCGCATCTTGATGGAAATTGTCGGGGTAGAGATAAATGGCAAAGATCATTTGCTGAAAATCATGCAGGAGTTCGCACATGCCAAGCGCGAGTTTGATCAGGTAGCGGAAGCATTGCACATGGTCCGAAGTACGGGCTACGGTATAGCAGCCCCGTCGTTGCATGAAATGACCTTGGACGAACCTGAACTAATCCGCCAGGGACCGCGCTTTGGTGTCAGACTTAAAGCAACAGCTCCATCTATTCACATGATTCGGGTGGATGTCGAGTCTGAATTTGCTCCAATTATCGGTACAGAGAAGCAGAGTGAAGAGCTTGTCCGCTATCTGATGCAAGACTTTGACAAAGACCCGCTTTCCATCTGGAACTCCGATATTTTTGGACGCTCGCTCCATTCCATCGTAAGAGAGGGTATTCAGGCGAAAATTACTATGATGCCAGACAACGCCAGATACAAATTACAGGAGACATTGGGTCGAATCATCAACGAGGGATCGGGTGGCCTGATAGCGATCATACTCTAATAAATAGTTCCAAAGTCCTATAAATAACAAATAGAGGGAAGGCATCTGACATGACGAGATGCCTTTTTTTCTTGTATTTCGTTCAATTTCGACAGGAGGGGCTTGAATTTAAGAAATCGGTGTATTACTATAAGCTTGTCAGATCGGTAAAAACAACCATTCGTGTATAAAACGCTTCGTTTCGGTTAAGAAAAATAATAGCTAGGACTTGGTGTTCTTTGAGGGGAGGTGAATATAATGAACAAAACAGAACTGATTGCAAAAGTGGCTGAAACCACAGAACTCACCAAGAAAGATGCAACAAAAGCAGTTGATGCAGTTCTTGACGCAATTGCAGATGCATTGAAAACTGGTGATAAAGTCCAACTGATCGGCTTTGGTAACTTCGAAGTTCGTGAACGTGCGGCTCGTAAAGGTCGTAACCCACAAACTGGTGAAGAGATCGAAATCGCTTCCAGCAAAGTACCTGCGTTTAAACCAGGTAAACAACTCAAAGACTCCATCAAGTAGTTGTTTCTTTTGAGAACGAAGCACTTACATAAAAAAATCCACATTGATAAAATGTGGGTTTTTTTCTATCTACATACAGTTTGCCTATGAGAATTCTGGGATATCTTTTTGTCTTTTTTTAAACGATATGGTAAGATTGGCTTTGATTGCGAGCAGGCACTAAGTCTGGCACTGATTTGGAGCAGGCAGACCTTAGTGATGAGAAACAAGGCGTATGCCGTTACGTAGGAGGTACAATGATGAACGTCGACTTAGATAAAATACAGCAAGCTGTTCGCATGATCCTAGAGGCAGTGGGGGATGATCCTGATCGTGAAGGAGTGCTGGATACCCCTAAGCGAGTTGCGAAAATGTACGCCGAAGTATTTGAGGGCATGCATATAGACGAAGAGCAGTATTTCGAGACTGTCTTTAGCGAAGATCATGAGGAAATGGTGTTAGTAAAGGACATTCCGTTTTACTCTATGTGTGAGCATCACTTGGTCCCCTTCTTCGGAAAAGCGCATGTCGCTTACGTACCGCGTGGAGGCCGCGTAGTAGGACTGAGCAAGCTCGCGCGTGCGGTCGATACCGTGGCGAAACGTCCGCAGTTGCAGGAAAGAATTACAGCGACAGTAGCTGACTCGATTATGCGCAAGCTCGATCCGCACGGCGTAGTTGTGGTAGTAGAGGCAGAGCATATGTGCATGACAATGCGTGGCGTGAAAAAGCCAGGCTCAAAAACGATCACCTCTGCTGTTCGCGGTATGTTTGAGAAAGATGCGGCTGCGCGTGCAGAAGTCATTAGTTTGATGCGCTAATCAGAATGCAAAAATAAGGAAATTATATTGACTCTATAGGTAAAATATTGTATAGTACGGATGTACAGTCGGGATGTGGCGCAGCCCGGTAGCGCGCACCCTTGGGGTGGGTGAGGTCCAGGGTTCGAATCCCTGCATTCCGACCATCTACATATAACAATCAGAAGCCTTGAACAGAGGCTTCTTTTTTTGTGTATAATTGCTACTCTCCCAAGTAGTACCAATTTGCTATTGGCTTCCTGATCTTTCTTTTTTATAATGATAGGTAGACAAGCTAGGGAAGGGTTGTTCAATGCTATGAAGGTGCCTGTATCACTTCAACCATATTTGCAAACATTACCGCAAAACTATGATGCCTCTTCGCTTTCGTATGGAGACGAGGGGCTCTTCTCGGACATCTTGCAGTCCCAGTTAGCAACAACCGGCCAGCGGGTAATCAGTTCGCAGGAAATTTTGGCCAAACTAGATGGATCCAGGAGCTGGAAGATTCCTACGCAGATTCAAAATGAGCAGTCCTTGTCTTTTGCCAAAGGGCCATCTGTTCCTACTCCGGAAATCTTGGACAAGATTGATCAGACAGCGAAAGCGATCGGAGTGAACGTTGATCTGGTGAGAGAGGTCGTCAGGGCCGAATCCAATTTCAATCCGAATGTAGAATCTCACGCAGGGGCAAAGGGCTTGATGCAGCTGATGGACAATACGGCAAAAGCCATGCAAGTCCGCAATGTATACGACCCTGATGAAAACCTTGAAGGTGGAACAAAATATTTAAAATCGCTTTTGGATCGTTATGATGGAGATGTGAAAGTAGCACTTGCTGCTTACAATGCTGGCCCAGGTCGGATGAGTCGTCTGGGAATCAGCAGTGATGACGAGCTAGAAGCGAAGTTTGACCAATTGCCGCAAGAGACACAGCGCTATGTAGACAAGATCATGAGCCGTCTGGAGTCAGAAGGGGCATCATACTAGACGTACGCGCATACCGTATTGGTCAGGAGGAAATACATTGGCACAATCATCGGGATTTAATCAGGATTATTTCGTAGTCAAAGCGAAGGAAAATGGCGTTCATGTGATTGGATTAACAAGAGGCACTGATACGCGTTTTCATCATACAGAGAAGCTCGATAAAGGCGAAGTCATGATTTTTCAATTTACGGAGCACACCTCTGCAATTAAAGTGCGAGGAAAAGCAGTGATTTACTCGCAGCATGGCGTCGTGGATACGACCGAATAAAGAACAAGTCGTTTTGCTAAGAAGCAGGCATAGCCTGCTTTTTTTGTTTGTACAATGGAGGAGAGGAGGGATGTCTATGCCGCGCCAATTGTTGATGGCGATTGCTGTTTCCACTTTCTTGGCTCTGATGCTGTCGCTCGTTCCCACAAATCAGTGGATGCAAGCGGATATACCGACATTTCAGTCAGCACGTGCCATTCACTTAAGCGAGCAAAATGCCCTTGATTTGTTTACAAGGATGTCGACACATTATAATATTAAGCGTATAAAATGGGAAAACCCATCGATCTATGTCGATTTTGTGGTGAAACCTGACGAAAAAGTAGAGTTAAACACCGTCTATCAAGATTTTTACCGTTTGACATACGACTTGTATACCAATGCAGACAATGTCGGGCCTGTGTACTATCGCTTGTTGGAGGAGACGGATCCACCAAAAGAATCGAGATTATTGATTGCCATACAATCGACAACTGGAAATCTTGCAGGGCAAGACAAACCTTTGACCGATCCTTCGGATATCCAGACCTTTGTAAGCAGTACATTTCCTATTCGAATCGAGCCGTATTTTTATGAGCGAATTAGTCCCTGATGGAAGAAGTATGGTATGATAGTAGAGACGGCCTTTTGACCGGACGGCAGAGGAAGACCGAAGAGTAAGGAACAGTACGGAACAGGCAGACATCTTTAGGTTGTGCAGCTTGTGGAGGAGGACGCATGAGCAAAGAACTTTCCCCGAATGTAGAAGAGGTTCGGTCCATTATCGAACAAATCTACAAGAGAATCACCCATTCCTATGTAGAACATTATGTTGACGTTCCTTCCATGGCGGAAAATCGTCTAGAGCTGTTGTACCTTTTTTTGCTGGAACAAGGCATGCCGAAGGAAAAGGCTTCGGTTTTATGTACAGCAACTGGGCTAGTCCAATTGGGACTGGACACCCATGAGCTCGTGAAAAATGAGTACGACTCCTCACAGAGCGCGGAGCGAAACCGACAGCTGACCGTACTTGCAGGTGATTATTACAGCAGTCGTTATTATCACCTTCTGGCTTCAGCGGGTGAAATCCAAGCCATTCAAGTGTTATCGGCAGCTATTCAGCGAGTGAACGAAGCAAAAATGAGACTCTACATCGCTGGGCGAGATAGCAAGACTTTATCAGATGAAGAGTACTGGGAATTGCGAAATACGATTGATACAGGCTTATACGTGGCTGTTGTAGAGGAGTATGCTGATTCAGCTGATCGCCGTCGTTTCTGGAGTGATCTGATGAAGCAAACAGCCAAGGTAGAGAGTGTGATCGGTGAGTGGGAGCAGCTCAAATGGCAAGAACAAGTCCCTTTTGGTTTTGCCCGTTTTTTGCTGCAAAAACCCGGGGCTACACTCGCGCAAGTTTTGTCAGGTGTTGAGGGGAAAGCCCTCGAATTAATCGGGTTATGTGAGCAAATGGTGCGTACGCTGCATCCTGCAGAGACGCGGAACATGCTTGCATCCATTACGGCACGTTACTCCCATCGGATCAGTCGCTTGAAGAAGGTAATTGAGGAGATGTAGCCAAGTGAACCAGACACAGATGAATGAGAAAGCAGAGTACGTTCACTCCGTTTTCGAGAGCATTGCAAACGATTACGACAAAATGAATCATGTAATCAGCTTTGGCAGTCATATTGCTTGGCGTAATTACACGATGAAGCAGATGAATATCCAGTCAGGGCATACGGCTTTGGATGTTGCTTGTGGTACAGCAGACTGGACGATTGCATTGGCCAAGGCTGTTGGAAAAGAAGGCAGTGTTGTTGGCCTTGATTTTAGCCAGAATATGCTGGATGTAGGGGCATATAAAGTGGCGAACGCAGGTGTTGGCAACAATGTAAAGCTAGTGAACGCAGATGCAATGAATCTGCCTTACGAGGATGATACATTCGACTTCGTGACAATCGGATTTGCCCTGCGCAATGTGCCGGATGTCCAGCAGGTGTTGAATGAAATGGCACGTGTAGTGAAGCCAGGGGGTAAAGTCGTTTCTCTGGAAGTGTCCAAGCCACCATTCATTCCGTACCGGAAGCTATTTTACTTATATTTCTACAAAATCTTGCCATTGATCGCGAAGCTGACAGTCAACAAATACGAAGAGTATGCATGGCTGCCACAATCCCTGACCAATTTCCCGGACAGCCGCGAGCTGGCAAGCATGTTTCAGAAAGCAGGCTTGGACCCGGTTCAGGTCAAATTGTTTATGGGCGGCGTATCAGCCTTGCATATTGGCACAAAGCCATAATATGAGGAGTAAACCGGTATTTCTTCACTAGATAGGAAGTGTCATAAATGGGTCTACGTAAATTAAAAATCATCTTGGAAATGATTAAATTCGAGCACTCCCTTTTTGCCTTGCCTTTTGCTTTTATGGGAGCTGTTTTGGGAAGCATTGTGGTAGAGCATGCATGGCCTACTTGGTCGGAAATTTTTTGGGTGACGGTAGCGATGGTGGGCGCTCGCAGTGCTGCGATGTCCTTAAATCGTGTCATCGACCGGCTAATTGATGCGAAAAATCCTCGGACCGTCACACGAGCGATTCCTGCTGGCCTCATTTCGATTGTGGAAGTCATTTTGTTTATCGTGGTGTCCTTTGCGGTGTTGTTCATAGCTGCATTCCAGTTAAATGATTTGGCTGTGAAATTGTTGCCGCTCGCTGTGTTCGTTCTGGTGCTTTATTCTTATACGAAACGCTTTACTTGGCTTTGTCACTTTGTTCTCGGGGTTGCCATTGGGTTTGGTCCCCTAGGGGGCTGGGTAGCGACAACGGGTCAAGTAGATGGCATCGGCCTTCTATTGTTTGCATCCGTTATGTTCTGGACAGCAGGCTTTGATATCATTTATGCATGCCAGGACGCTGATTTTGACCGAAAAGAAGGACTTTTTTCCATGCCGAGCCGCTTCGGAATTGCCAATGCACTTCTGATCGCCCGCATATGCCACGTTCTTACTTTCGTTGGTCTGATGTCGTTGTATGTAGTTGCAGACTTGTCGATTTGGTTCCTGGTAGGTGTGCTCATTTCTGGTGCGATTTTGATCTATGAACACACGCTGGTGAAGCCAACCGACCTGTCCAAGCTGGATATGGCATTCTTTAATATGAACGGCATCTTGAGTGTCGTGATGTTTACCTTTACGATGATTGATTTGGTGATTGCATGAACAACCAAAAGTGGGCTGTCGGGATAACAGGTGCAAGTGGTGCTATCTATGGTGTTCGAGTCGTCCAGGAGCTTTTGCGTGCTGGACATATCGTTCATTTGATGATTACAGAAGCAGGCTGGCAAGTATTTCGTGATGAACTGGATTGGCACACGGATGATAGAGAAGCTCTTTTGCAGGAGAAACTGCAACAAGACTTTTCGGGTGAGCTACATTATTGGGGACTGCGAGATTTTAATTGTCCCGCAGCCAGTGGTTCCTATCGCTGTGACGGTATGATCGTAGTACCGTGCTCGATGGGGACTGTTTCTGGCATCGCACATGGCGCATCCGGTAATTTGCTGGAGCGCGTTGCTGATGTCATGATCAAGGAAGGGCGGCGATTGGTCATTGTTCCGAGAGAGACGCCGCTCAATGCGATTCAGCTCGAGAACATGCTCAAATTAAGCCGTCTGGGAGTCAAGATTCTGCCTGCCATGCCAGGCTACTATCAGAAACCGCAAACCATGGATGATCTGATTAATTTTGTGGTAGGGAAAACTTTGGATGCAATTGATGTACCACATTCGCTATTCCGGCGTTGGGGGGAATAAACGCATGCAAAAGTCTTTGCGTGTTGGACAAATTTTGTATACCAATGTATTGCCGGTTTACTTCTATTTTGATCAGGCTAAATTCGAAGATCGAATCGAATTCATCCGCCAAGTTCCTGCCCAGTTAAATACTGCAATGGCAAAAGGCGAGATTGATTTGGGACCGATTTCTTCGTTTAGCTATGCAGAGCATGCCTCCGAATACGTGGCATTGGCAGATCTGTCTGTCAGTGCCAAAGGGAGAGTAGGCTCCCTTTTCTTGTTCAGCAAAAAGCCGATTGAACAAGTAAACGGTGCCAAAATAGCCTTGACCAACACATCGGCTACCACAGTGAATCTCTTAAAGATCATTCTCCATAAGTTTTACGAATATGAGATTTCCTACGTTACACAGGAACCTATTTTGCATGAAATGCTGGAGGATGCTGATGCAGCGCTCTTGATCGGGGATGACGCCATTACCGCTGAGCGAACGGCCAAAGACCTTCATGTTTACGACCTAGGAGAGCTGTGGCATCAATTTACGGGCTATTCCATGACCTTTGCCATTTGGGCTCTTCGTCGAGCAGTTATTGCCGATCATCATGACTTGATCGCGGACGTCCATGCCTCTTTTTTAGAGAGCAAAAGGAAGACAAGGGCAAATACAGCCCCATTGATTGACTACGTTCACACGCATTTCGGTGGAGAGAAAGAGCAATGGATCCACTATTTCCAAGGATTACAGCACGATTTCGGTGACGTTCAGCGGATTGGACTGGAGTACTATTACCGATGCGCAGCGGATCTGGGACTTCTATCGGCACCTGCAACCGTCGATCTGTGGCAAGCTGGCGGCCGACAGACCAATACTACGTTGACGAGATAGGTGGAACGGATGAATCTAGTCGATATTTACTTCAAGATGAAAAAAGATGTCCAATACATAGAAGATGAACTGGAGAAAGCAATTGATACGCCGGTTCGAGAGCTGTATCTATCCTCGACTCACTTGCTCAAGGCAGGAGGAAAGCGGATTCGACCCGTTTTTGTTTTGCTTGGCGGTAAGTGGGGCAATTACGACGTCAAAAAATTAAAGCATGTGGCCGTTCCTCTCGAACTGATCCACATGGCTTCCCTGGTGCATGATGATGTAATTGATGATGCGGATAAGCGCCGCGGGAAAGATACGGTTCGAATGAAGTGGGATAACAAAGTAGCCATGTACGCCGGCGACTATATTTTTGCACGGGCATTGGCCATTGCCTCCCAGCTCCCGATCCCGCAATTGCACCAAATTCTTTCGAATGCAATCGTCGAGGTTTGCAAGGGAGAAATCCAGCAAGTAAAGGATTTGAATAACTGGGACCAAAACTTCCGTACCTATTTACGCAGAATTAAACGAAAAACGGCGCTTTTAATTGCGATTAGCTGTCAATTAGGAGCAGTGGCAAGCGGCGCGTCAGCTGATATGATCCGCAAAATGTACTGGTATGGCTACAATGTGGGGATGGCTTTTCAAATTACCGACGACATTTTGGACTTTACAGGGACGGAGAAGCAATTAGGGAAGCCGGCTGGAAGTGATTTGGTGCATGGAAACATTACGTTGCCTGCGCTTTATTCGGCTCATCATGGAAAAGCACGTGCGCAATTCCAGGAATGGATCGCGAAAAATACGTTTTGGGATCATACGGATGAAGCAGTTCGTATGGTGCGAGAAGATGAGGGCATTGCCTTTTCGCAGCGCCTCGCCGAACGCTATATCGCCCGTGCGCATGCCATTCTCGCCGATTTGCCTAACAACCAAGCTAAGACATCCCTGACAGGTATCGCCAATTATATCATCGATCGCAAATTTTAATGATATTTTGACGGACTGCCTGTTGCTTGACCACGCTAGTTTTGATAAAATTTTCGTTGGTGTCCTATACACCAATACATAGCTCTAATGGAGGCATACATACAATGGAAAAAACATTCCTTATGGTAAAACCAGATGGCGTACAACGCAACCTGATCGGGGAAATCGTATCCCGTTTTGAGAAAAAAGGCTACCAACTCGTAGGTGCTAAGCTGATGACAGTAAGCCGCGAACTGGCTGAAGAGCATTATGCAGAGCATAAAGAGCGCCCATTCTTCGGTGAACTGGTTGACTTCATCACTTCCGGTCCAGTATTCGCAATGGTATGGCAAGGTAACAACGTAATCACAACTGCTCGCGCTATGATGGGCAAAACAAACCCAGTTGACGCTGCTTCCGGTACGATTCGTGGCGATTTCGCTACTTCCGTTGGCATGAACATCATCCACGGTTCTGACTCTCCTGAGAGCGCTGAGCGTGAAATCGGCCTGTGGTTCTCCGCTGAAGAAGTTCTCTCCTTCGAGAAAACCATCCAACGCTGGATCTAAGACTGTTCGAGAAAGCCCCATTATTGGGGTTTTCTTTTTTTTGTCAAAATCTTTGTCAAAACAGATAGGATAATGACGAAATATAGCGAATGAAAATAGGGAGTTTGCAAAGGGGGTACGATTCAGCATGGAAGATAAGGACTTTCTCCAATTTATAGCTAGTGTGAAAAAAATGACTGGAATTGATCTTGCCCTCTACAAGGAAGCACAGATGAAGCGCCGTCTAACCTCGTTGAGACAAAAGCGGGGGTACACCACATTTGCCCAGTATTTCGATGCCATCGCTAAAGACAAGGAGCTTTTCTACGAGTTCCTCGATCGGATGACCATCAACGTATCGGAATTTTTCCGTAATCCAGGCCGGTGGGAAGTTCTCGAGAATAAAATTTTGCCACGCTTGGCAAAGCAATCCCCGCGGGTGAAATGCTGGAGTGCGGCATGCTCGACAGGGGAGGAGCCGTACACACTTTCACTTATTTTGTTACGTCAGAAGTTGGATGCGACCGTACTCGCTTCCGATATTGATGAGGGTGCACTGGCAAAAGCAAAGCAAGGGGTATACACGGACCGTTCCCTGCAAGATTGTCCGAAAGACCTCGTTACGAAGTATTTTGAAAAAGATACACTCAGCTATCGCATCACGGACGAAGTGAAGAGAAAAGTGACGTTCAAAAAACATAATTTATTGGCGGACTCATTTGATTCTCAATTTGATTTAATTATTTGCCGGAACGTGATGATTTACTTTACCGAAGAAGCAAAGCATGAGCTGTATCATAAGTTTAGCCGGGCACTAAAGCCTGGCGGGGTACTCTTTGTAGGTAGCACAGAACAAATTTTTCAGCCGCAGCAATACCAACTGGAGACAGAGGATACGTTCTTCTATCGAAAAATGGGTTGATTCAGGTTGGCCTTGGTATATCTCTGCTGATTTTTCCCTAGACTAGGAATACCTACTTTGCAAGAGGAGGCAGCAGATGGACAAACACAAGGTCATCGAGGCATACCGTCGAGGGCTGATCACGCTGCAGGAATGTGGTCAGATATTAGGGGCGGAGAGGACACAACTAGATGATTTGATACGCGTGGATCACACTCGCAAACCGCTGAGCCCCAATCCTTTTTTCAACGTGTAGGAAAATATAAACGCTTCGTTCGATCGCGATAGCGTAAAGAGAGCGCTTCTCCTTATTCGGAGGGGCGTTTTCCTGTAAGACCAAAAGGTTTTTCGCAAACGTTTGTCACTTTTGTATTTCCACGGCGTACTAGGTATGATATTATAGCGCTTAAAAGTGATAAAGGACAGCACCCCGAAAAGAGTGCCTTTAGGGGATACAGGCTGCCAGGAGGATGGAGGAAGGATAGAGATGCGTTACTTGACAGCAGGGGAATCCCACGGGCCGCAATTAACAGCTATCATTGAGGGCGTACCGAGCAACCTGCCGATTTCCATTGAGGAAATTAATGAGCAGTTGGCACGTCGTCAGAAAGGCCATGGCCGCGGCAGAAGAATGCAGATTGAAAAGGATCAGGTGAAAATTCTTTCTGGTGTCCGTCATGGATATACAACCGGAGCTCCTATCACACTGGTCGTTGAAAATAAGGATTGGACGCATTGGCAAGGCATCATGAGTGCTGAGCCTGTAGAGGAAGGCTCTGAAGAAAAGCGTCGTGTATCCCGTCCACGTCCTGGACATGCTGATTTAAACGGGGCGATTAAGTATCATCAACGCGATATGCGCAATATTCTGGAACGTTCCAGCGCTCGTGAGACTACTGTCCGCGTAGCTGTTGGTGCAGTCGCTCGCCAATTGCTGGCTCAATTTGGTATCCGTATTGGCGGACAGGTACTCCAGATTAATGAGATCGTGGCGAAGCGACAAGAAGTAAGTCTGGACGAGCTGATTGCGCGCACAGAAGAATCGCCAGTGCGCTGCTTGGATAAAGAAGCGGAGCCGCTGATGATGGCAGCGATTGACAAAGCAAAAGAAGACGGGGATTCCCTCGGTGGTACCGTAGAAGTAATCGTTGAAGGCGTGCCGATTGGCTTGGGTAGCCATGTGCAATGGGACCGTAAGCTGGATGGGCGTCTTGCACAAGCGATAATGAGCATTCAGGCTTTCAAAGGTGTCGAAATCGGTATCGGATTCGAGGCAGCCGGTCTGAAAGGCTCGCAAGTTCATGACGAGATTCTTTGGAACGAAGAAACTGGCTACAGCCGTAAAACGAATCGTGCAGGAGGACTCGAAGGCGGAATGACGACAGGAATGCCTGTAGTTGTTCGCGGTGTCATGAAGCCGATCCCTACCTTGTACAAGCCACTGATGAGTGTGGATATTGATTCGAGAGAGCCATTCTCAGCGAGCATTGAGCGTTCAGACAGCTGTGCTGTTCCAGCGGCAAGTGTGGTTGCGGAGGCAGTGGTAGCATGGGAGATCGCGAATGCCATGTGCGAAAAATTCCCTTCTGACTCTCTCGACGACATGGAAGAAAACGTACGTCAATACCGTGCGTACACGGAGAAATTCTAATGAGCGTGGAGAAGCTGACTGTTGAGCTGGGCGAGCGCTCCTACGAAATTGTGATAGGCGAGGGTCTTTTGGACCAGGCATCAGCGTTGCTAGTAGAGGCAGGGATTGCTTCTACTAGCAAGCTGATGATTGTCACAGATGAGAATGTAGCCGTTCATTACTTAGAGCCTTTGCTGGGTGTATTGCGGCAGCATGGGTACCAAGCCCACTCAGCTGTCATTGCTGCTGGAGAACAATCGAAGAGCCTGACTGTCTACGAGCGATTGATGACAGAGGCAATTGATGCAGGACTGGACAGGAAGTCTGCTGTATTGGCTCTCGGTGGCGGAGTCGTCGGTGACTTGGCTGGATTTGTGGCTGCTACGTACATGCGCGGCATTGATTTCGTACAAATGCCGACTACCTTGCTCGCACATGATAGCTCGGTTGGTGGAAAAGTAGCGATCAATCATCCACTCGGAAAAAATCTCATTGGGGCTTTCCATCAGCCTAAAGTTGTTATTTATGACACGAAAGCCTTGCACAGCTTGCCGAAGCGGGAAGTCGCAGCAGGCTTTGCAGAAGTTGTGAAGCATGGACTTATCGCTGACGCTGCCTTTGTCGATTGGCTGGAGGACAACGCTGATAGGCTATGGCAGCTCGATTCAGAATTATTAGGGAAAGCCATTGAAAAAGGTTGCGCAGTCAAAGCAGCGATTGTTTCTCAAGACGAGACAGAGCAAGGGCAGCGTGCATTGCTGAATTTGGGTCATACGTTTGGTCATGCGTTTGAAGCACTGTCTGCTTACTCCACCCTGAATCATGGGGAAGCTATCTCCATTGGGATGTGTTTGGCTGCAAAGGTAGCGGAACGGATTGGTTTTGCCGAGACAGGTGTATACCATCGCACAAAACGGATGATGGAATTGTTCCACCTGCCAACGGCGTGGCCGGGCAATCTCTCGCCAAAAGCTGTGCTGGAAGCCATGAAACGAGACAAAAAGACAGTAGGCGGAAAGCTGGCCTTGGTGTTGCCTAGAGCAATCGGGCAGGTTGAAGTCGTCAAAAATATAGAAGAAGAACTCATACTGGGAGTTATGAGAGAAGAAGTGGAGGGATAAGGATGGGAACGAGAGGAATCAGAGGCGCGGTCACAGTGGAAGCCGATACGCGCGAAGAGATTGTCTCCGCTACCAAATGGTTGCTGGAGGAAATGGTAAGCCGCAACGAAGTAAACCCCGAAGACATTGGCAGCATTATTATTACGACGACAGAGGACCTCTGTGCGACCTTCCCCGCTCAAGCGGCCCGCCTGCTTGAAGGAGAAGCTTGGCAATACGTCCCACTCATGTGCGCAAGAGAAATCCCGGTGCCAGGTGGCTTGCCGCTTTGTATTCGTGTCATGATGCATGTGAATACGGACAAGACAGCAAAAGACATTCATCACGTCTTTTTGCGTGATGCAGTCAAGCTACGCCCGGATTTGACAAATCGCGGTTGACAATTAGGGCGCTCTCTTTTACCATAAGTGAAACGAGAGCGCCTCGTTTTTCCGGTAATAAGCAAAAGCCGGCTGAGAGCAGAGAATGAGTTGAGCAGAGTTGAGATGAGTTAGGTTGAGGAGAGAAGAGAAGGCTGGGTACATATTGACACCCAATCCAGGTCTCTTTGTCTGGATTTTTTTGTATACTAAAATTTCTCCCCCTACCTCTCGCTCTAGAAGCGGGTGTAGAAAAGGTGGATGCCTCATTCCCTTTTCTCTCCCACTAATTGAGGAGATGAGAGTCCATGTATTTCCCTTCCCTTGCCGAGGTCAAGACCCTTTCGGCGTCGTATTCCCTTATCCCTGTAAGCATGAAACTGTTGGCAGATCAAGAGACTCCGATTCGTTTGTATCAGAAGATTCGCAAAAGTGATTCCTTTTTGCTGGAGAGCGTAGAGGGTGGTGCTCGCTGGGCGCGTTTTTCGTTCATTGGCATGAATCCTTTTCAAATCGTGGAAGCAAAAGGTGAAGAAATCACGGTTTCCTATCGCACTGGTGAAAAGCATGTCCACACAGGAAATCCCGTTTCCTTTTTGCGTGAAGAAACCGATCGCTACAAAAGCCCAAAGCTGCCCGGGCTGCCTCGTCTCAGTGGTGGTGCGGTAGGCTTTTTTGGCTACAATACGCTGCGCTACTTCGAAAATTTGCCAGCACATCGCAAGGAAGCTGTACGAGTGCCGGATATGCGCTTTCTGTTTGTCGATGAGATGATCGCCTTTGATCATTTGAAGCAGGAAATTCAATTGATTGTGAATCTCCATGTTGAGCCAGGAGACACTGCGGATACAATTGGCGAAAAATACAAGCAAGTCTGCGAACGAATCGAGGAGCTGGCTACCAAGGTTATGGCTCCGCTTGAAATGGATCAACGCATTCAAGTAGCAGCAGACACACCAGCGCCATTGACAGTACAGCCAAATATGACGCGTGAGCAATACGAGCAGCTAGTCGTGCAGGCGAAAGAATACATCGCAGCCGGCGACATTTTTCAAGTCGTGTTATCCCAACGTTTTTCCGTAAAGACGGATGTCGATCCTTTTGCGGTGTATCGATTGCTGCGTACATTGAATCCTTCCCCGTACATGTACTATCTCGAATACGAGGGCGAGACAGTCGTCGGGACTTCACCAGAACTACTCGTGCGTGTAGAAGATGAAAAAGTAGAGATGCGTCCGATTGCAGGAACGCGGAAAAGAGGGGCAACCCCACAAGAAGATGCTGCGTTGGCGGCTGATCTTTTGGCAGATAAAAAGGAGAGAGCCGAGCATTACATGCTGCTGGATCTGGGGCGCAACGATGTAGGAAAGGTCTCTACTTACGGAAGCGTGAAAGTGGAGGAAGCGTTGGTTATTGAAAACTACTCCCATGTGATGCATATGGTTTCGCATGTGACCGGCAAGCTTCGTGAGGGACTGCACGCTTTCGATGCATTGCTGAGTGCTTTTCCGGCTGGTACGGTATCCGGTTCTCCCAAGCTGCGGGCAATGGAAATTATTGCAGAGCTTGAGCCTGACGCACGTCATCTGTATGCGGGAGCAATCGGCTACATTTCATTTGATGGTTCACTCGATAGCTGCATCACGATTCGAACGTTGTTCTTTCAGGATGGTTACGCACATGTGCAGGCGGGTGCAGGCATCGTAGCGGACTCGGTCCCTGCGAGTGAGTACCAAGAGACGGTGAACAAAGCAGCAGCGATGCTCTCTGCGTTGGAAAAAGCGGAACAGCTATTTGTCAGAAAGGTGGAGTTGTCATGCTAACATACGCGCTGGAACAAATTCTGCTTGGGAAGCACTTAACACGGACGGTTGCAGAAGAGGCTATGGGCGAGATTATGGACGGAAAGGCAACTCCAGCTCAGATTGGTGCATTTTTAGCGAGTCTTCGCTTGAAGGGCGAGCAGGTGGAAGAGATTATCGGCTTTGCCAAAGCCATGAGAGCGCGCGCGATGAATTTTCCCATCGAGCTTCCTGGTCTGGTAGACACCTGCGGAACAGGCGGAGACGGAAGTCATACCTTTAACATTTCGACGGCGAGTGCAGTAGTCGCAGCGGCTGACGGTGTACGCATCGCCAAGCACGGAAATCGTGCGGTTTCCAGCAAAAGTGGAAGTGCTGATGTGCTGGAAGCGTTGGGAGTCCCCGTTAATTTATCTCCCAAGGACGCCGCAGATTGCCTGTGTGCTACCAATCTCTGCTTCCTGTTCGCTCCTCTGTACCACCAAGCGATGAAGCATGCGGCTGGCCCGCGAAAAGAATTGGCGATTCGCACGGTGTTTAATTTACTTGGGCCATTGACGAATCCAGCAGGTGCTAGCCATCAGCTGATGGGCGTCTATGATGCTAAGCTGCTTCCGAATGTAGCCGCAGTCTTACACGAGCTCGATGTGAAAAGAGCGCTCGTTGTAGCAGGCTCGGATGGACTGGATGAATTGACTGTCACCGGAACGAGTCATATTGCCGAGTTGCGGGATGGGCGTATTTTGACATATGAAATCGAGCCAGAGCAGTTCGGCCTGCGCAGACATGAGAAGGATGCTTTGCGTGGCGGTGATGCCAATGAGAATGCCAAGATCATTCACGACGTGTTTTCCGGAGCACGTGGGGCAGCACGCGACATCGTTTTGCTGAATGCGGGTGCGATCCTCTACCTCGCAGATCGGGTTAGCTCGATTGAAACTGGGGTTATACGTGCAGCGGAACTGATCGACGGCGGACTGGTCATGCGGAAGCTGGAGCATGTTCGTCACATCGCAGGAGGTATGATTCATGCTTCGTAAAATCGTGGAAAAGAAACGCGAGGAGATCGCACGTCTTTATACAGATACAACCGTTTCAGCATTGCTTTATGCAACGAAGGAAGTCCAGCGTCCACGCGGATTTCGTCAAGCATTGGAGACAAGTGTACGGCCTGTAAGCGTGATTGCCGAAGTGAAAAAAGCATCCCCGTCCAAAGGGTTAATCCGACCTGATTTCCAGGCAGTGACCATCGCGAAGGCTTATCAGGCCGCTCAAGCAGAATGTTTGTCTGTTTTGACAGACGAGTCCTTTTTTCAAGGGAGTTTAAGCTATCTACGGCAAATTCACGAGGTAGTTGATCGCCCGTTACTCAGAAAAGACTTTCTTCTGGATGAAATTCAAGTCGTGGAAGCAAGAGCAGCAGGCGCTGATTGTGTGTTGCTCATTGCTGCGATTCTCGATAGGGAAACGCTTCGCCACCTGAACCAAACTGCCGAGGAGCTGGGCATGGATGTACTGATTGAGGTCCATGACAAACGCGAATGTGAGCTTGTTTTTCAAGCGATGGAACCGAAATTGCTTGGGATCAACAATCGAAACTTGAATACGTTTCAAACGGACCTTGCCGTTACGCATGAGTTGATTGCAGAACTACCTGCGTCACTAACGATCGTGAGCGAAAGTGGGATTTCGACACCGGCGGATATTGAGAATGTACAAAGTGCAGGAGCCCGGGCTGTGCTGGTTGGAGAGCATTTCATGCGCCAAACAGACGTCGAGCGCGCAGTTATTGATCTCGTGGGAGAAGCGGCACCGGGGGTGAGTGTATGACTCGCTTGAAAATATGTGGGATCAAGCGGACGGAAACACTTGCACTGTTAAAAGAGCTGGAAGTCGATTACGTAGGCCTTGTTTTTGCCTCAAGTAAGCGACAAGTTGATGCCCAGACTGCTGGACAATTGCTTGCAGCCGTTCCGGGTCACCCTCCTGCTGTTGGCGTGTTCGTTAATCCGACGATGGAAGAGCTGGAGCAAGTTCTGAGCGAGGCACCGTTATCCGTTATTCAGTTGCATGGACAGGAGACGCCACGATTTTGCCAGCAAGTTCGGGAGCGGTTCGCTCTTCCGGTGTGGAAGGCGTTGGCTGTGGGCGGAGAAGCGGATGCTGCTTTAGCAATTCAATCCTATCAGGGTATTGTCAGTGCCTTTTTATTTGATACGTATGACCCTGGTCAAGCAGGTGGTACAGGCAAAAAGTTTTCGTGGGAGCAAATTCCTGCATTGCAAGCAGCATGTGAGGCAGCTGACTGCATCATAGCTGGAGGGATTCATGCGGAGAATGTCGGAGAATTAATGGGACAGTATCAAGCAGGGATAGTCGATGTGTCCAGTGGAGTAGAGACGGATGGCGTAAAAGACGCTCAAAAAATAAAAACATTGGTAGAGAGGGTGAAGGCGCATGAACAACATTCAAACAACTACGCGAGTCGTGCCTGACGAAAATGGACGATTTGGTGCCTTCGGAGGCAAGTTTATTCCGGAAACCTTGATGAATGCGGTGACAGAGCTCGAGATCGCTTTTGAAGAAGCGCGTCGTGACCCGGCATTTGTTCAGGAATTGAATGGACTGCTCAGCGAGTATGCTGGACGCCCAACCCCGCTCACCTATGCAGAGCGTTTGACGAAAGCGGTCGGCGGTGCCCAGATCTATTTGAAAAGAGAAGATCTCAACCATACGGGCGCACATAAATTGAACAATGCTTTGGGCCAAGCATTGCTTGCCAAACGGATGGGCAAAAAATCAATTATTGCCGAAACGGGTGCTGGTCAGCACGGAGTGGCAAGTGCAACCGTGGCGGCAAAGCTTGGCCTCTCGTGCAAGGTATTCATGGGGGAAGAAGATATTCGTCGCCAGTCGTTGAATGTTTTTCGGATGAAGCTGCTTGGAGCAGAAGTCATCCCTGCGGTATCCGGCTCTCGTACACTTAAGGATGCGACAAACGAAGCGATTCGTCATTGGGTTTCTCACGTAGAAGAAACGTTTTATGTCATCGGATCTGTGGTTGGCCCGCATCCATACCCATACATGGTTCGCGAATTCCAAAAAATTATCGGAGAAGAGACGCGCAGTCAAGTCCTGCAAATGCTCAGAAGGCTTCCGGATGAGGTTGTTGCTTGTGTTGGTGGAGGCAGTAATGCGATTGGTATGTTTTATCCGTTCATCCAGGATGAGTCTGTCGCGCTCAGAGGGGTAGAAGCCGCAGGAAAAGGAATGGATACGGAAAAGCATGCGGCAACACTAACACTCGGGCGCCCGGGAGTCATCCACGGTTCCTTAACCTACTTGTTGCAAGATGAAAGCGGTCAGGTGCAAGAAGCGCATTCGATTTCGGCTGGCTTGGATTATCCAGGAGTAGGACCTGAGCACGCCTATCTCAAAGACAGTGGAAGAGTGACCTATACTTCGGTAACAGATGCAGAAGCACTCGAGGCAGTCCAAGTGCTTTGCCAAACGGAAGGCATCATTCCAGCGTTGGAGAGCGCACATGCCATAGCTGAAGCGATAAAACGTGCGAAAGAGATGTCTTCAGACAAACTAGTAGTCATCTGTTTATCCGGTCGAGGCGACAAGGACGTACTGACTATTCAAGAAGCGCTGACAGCAGAAGGGGGAGAGTAATCATGACGACAGCTCTTAACAGAATCGATCAATTATTCGCGGATCGTGATCGCAAACGATTCATCCCATTTCTAACCGTAGGCGATCCTACAATAGAAGCAACCTTTCATCTCGTAAAAGCGATGGTCGAAGCAGGAGCAGATCTCATTGAGCTCGGCGTCCCTTACTCCGATCCATTGGCAGACGGCCCAACGATTCAACGGGCATCAGAGCGCGCGCTGAAAAATGGCGTGACGATCGGGGATGCTTTGCAATTGGTGAAAAGGCTACGCGAATCAGGTATGGAGGCTTGCATCGTCCTGTTCACGTACTTCAATCCGGTTTTGCAGTATGGCATTGAGCGCTTTTTTGCCGATCTTGCTGCTTATGGGGCGGACGGTGTTGTTATTCCTGATTTGCCGATTGAGGAAAGCGGTCCAGCAGTAACTGCAGCAAAACAGAATGGCATTCATGTCATTTCACTCGTGGCACCAACTTCCAGTTCCAGAATCAACACGATTGGCGCGCAAGCAACCGGATTTCTTTATTGTGTATCGTCGCTGGGTGTGACGGGTGCCCGCACGGACCTGCGAGAGGATTTGGCAGATTTTCTGGAACGAGTAAAGGCAAGCACATCGGTTCCTACTGCGGTGGGCTTCGGAATATCCACGCCGGATCAAGTACGCGCAGTAGCACCCCATGCGGATGGTGTCATTGTGGGAAGCGCCATTGTACAGCAAATCGAGGAGCATGCTGAGCAGCTGAAAGACCTCAAACAAATGCCAGTAGCTGTAGAAAAAATAAAAACCTTTGTACATCAGTTAGCCAGTGCGCTACAATAGTGGGAAAAATGTGACTGGAGTGAACGTGGATGCAACCGAAACAACGCATACTCAATGCCCCGGTATATCAACCTGGCAAGCCCATTGATGACGTGAAACGGGAATTTGGTTTAACCGAAGTCATCAAACTGGCGTCCAACGAAAATCCTTTTGGTTCCTCACCAAAGGCGAAAGCTGCTATTTCGGAACAGTTGGACAATTTGGCCCTTTATCCTGACGGTGCAAGCCTTAATCTACGCTGGGATCTTGCTGACTTCCTCGGGGTCAAACCAAGCCAATTGTTTTTCGGCAACGGGTCTGATGAAATTCTGTTGATGATCTCTCGTGCTTTTTTGAGCGAAGGAACAAATGCAGTCATGGCGACGCAAACGTTCTCGCAATATCGCTCAAATGGGATTATTGAAGGTGCAGACTTGATTGAGGTGCCGTTGAAAGATGGCGTTCACGATCTCGAAGCGATGGCGGCTGCCATCAACGAACAAACGAAGGTCGTATGGGTATGTAACCCGAACAATCCGTCAGGCACGATTGTAACAACATCCGAGTTGGAAGCTTTTATGAAAAAGACTCCAAAAGATGTGCTCGTCGTTTTGGATGAGGCTTACTACGAGTATGTGGTTGATCCAGAATATCCACAAACAGTACCGATGCTCGCTGAGTATCCGAACCTGATTATTTTGCGTACGTTCTCCAAAATTTACGGTCTGGCTGCTCTTCGTATCGGCTACGGGATCGCGTCAGAAGAGCTCATTTCCTCTCTGGAACATGTGCGTGAGCCGTTCAATACAGGCACACTTGGCCAAGTAGCAGCACGTGCGGCGTTGAAAGACCAGGAATTTGTGAAATCATGCCGCGATCGTAACCGTGAAGGCATGAAGCAGTTTACCGATTCCTTTGACGAGTGGGGGCTTTCCTACTATCCATCTCAGACCAACTTTATCTTGGTTGATTTGAAAATGGATTCCGATGAGGTATTCAAAAAGCTGCTCTCGCAAGGCATCATCGTTCGCTCTGGTAATGCGCTAGGCTTCCCGGGTTTTCAACGTATTACCATCGGGACCAAAGAGCAAAATGATAAGATTCTTTCCGTCTTAAAAGAAATCGTGACTGGAGCATTGAAATAAAAGGACGAAGATGCCGGGCATGCCTCGGCATCTTTGTCTAAGAGAGATAAAGGAAGGATAGAGAGTGGAGATGAAAAAAACCACTATTACTGTAATCGGCGTCGGGTTAATTGGCGGTTCCATTGCGCTGTCGATGCGACGCGATCCAAATATTCGGGTAGTCGGCTACGATTTACGTCAGGATTGTTTGGATAAAGCACTGACTCTAGGTGTCATACACGCTGGCACAACTGATTTGCAGACCGCAGTTCGAGAAGCGAATGTCATCTTCCTCGCATCACCTGTAGAGCAAATCGTTCCAACCATTCGCTCGTTAGTGGAAATGGAGCTGCAGCCGGGTGTGATCATTACGGATGTTGGAAGTACAAAAGCAGGCATTGTCACACAAGCGGCGGATGTCATTCCCGATCATGTTACGTTTATTGGTGGACATCCGATGGCGGGCTCGCACAAATCCGGCGTGGAAGCTGCTTCTGACCGTCTGATGGAGAATGCCTACTATGTTTTGACACCAGCGCCGGGAACATCTGTAGAAAAAGTAAAGCAATTGTCTGAACTACTTACACTCACTCGTGCAAAAGTCGTGCAAATGGACGCGGCTTCGCATGATCAGGTCGTGGGTGCGGTTAGTCATTTCCCGCACATCCTCGCTTCTGCTCTGGTCAATCTAGTGGCAGGGTATGACGAGGAAAATGCTTGGCATACCACGCTTGCTGCTGGTGGCTTCCGTGACATTACACGCATTGCTTCGAGCAACCCCCAGATGTGGCGTGATATTTTGCTGCAAAACCGTGACCCGATCCTCAAAATCGCAAAAGATTGGGCAAACGCATTGGAAGATGTCGTTCACCTCGTAGAACAGGGAGATCCAGAAGGAATCGAGCACTTCTTCAAAACGGCACGAGAATTCCGCGACAGCTTGCCTGAGCGCAAAACGGGTGCATTACCTCCTCTGAACGATTTGTATATCGATATCCCGGACCACCCTGGCGAAATCGGACGGATTACGACATTATTGGGAGCAAGAAATATCAACATCACGAATCTTCAAATCAGAGAGACACGAGAAGACATTTTTGGGGTGCTACGCATTACGTTCCATTCGCAACAAGAGTTGGAAAAGGGAGAGGAAGTTCTTCGCTTTTTCGATTACAATGTATACAAGCGCACATAAGTTTTTTTATGCAAACACACTTTACAACGAAGACGCTTCACAGTGCGACTGGTGATCTGGGAGAGCCTGAGAGAGAAAAGGAGTGGAAGTAATGCTTCGCGTACAAACAGCCAAACAAATCAAAGGTACCGTTCGCGTGCCAGGAGATAAGTCCATTTCCCATCGTGCAGTTATGTTTGGAGCTCTAGCAGAAGGAACGACAACCATTGAAGGCTTTTTGCCGGGTGCCGATTGCTTGAGCACGATTAGCTGCTTTCGTCGGATGGGGATCGAGATTGAACAACAAGGAGATGCCGTAACCGTACAAGGAAAAGGCTGGTTCGGCTTGCAGGAGCCATCTCAACATTTGGATGTAGGGAACTCCGGTACGACCATTCGCCTAATGGCAGGGATCATGGCGACACAGCCTTTCCATGTGGTGATGGAAGGCGATGAGTCTATTGCCAAAAGACCAATGCGCCGTGTAATCGGACCGCTTCGTCAAATGGGCGCCAAAATCGATGGAAGAAAAGACGGTGAATACACACCGTTATCCATTCGAGGTGGGGAGCTTCAAGGGATCGCGTATCAATCCCCAGTGGCAAGTGCACAAGTGAAGTCAGCTATTATGCTGGCAGGGTTGCAGGCAAAAGGCGTGACGAGTGTAACAGAGCCGCATTTGTCCCGCGATCATACGGAGCGTATGCTGCAAGCGTTTGGTGTACAAGTCGTGCGTGATGGCTTGACTGTTTCCGTAGAGGGCGGACAAAAACTAAAAGGCCGTGCCATTTCTGTTCCTGGTGACATTTCTTCCGCTGCCTTTTTGATTGCAGCAGTAATGGTCGTACCTGGCAGCTCGCTTCTCATTGAAAATGTCGGAATCAACCCAAGCCGCACGGGCATCATTGATGTTGTCAAGGCGATGGGGGGAAGCCTGGAGCTTTTGAATGAGCGAATCGTAAATGAAGAGCCGGTTGCAGACCTCCTCGTGACGCATTCGGAGCTGCACGGGATTGAAATTGCCGGAGATATTATTCCACGTCTGATTGACGAAATTCCGGTAATTGCGGTCATGGCAACGCAAGCGAAAGGACAGACCGTGATCCGTGATGCCGAAGAGCTGAAAGTAAAGGAGACAGACCGTATTGCCACGGTGGTTAGTCAACTGTCCAAATTCGGCGCTAAGGTGACACCTACCGATGACGGAATGATCATCGAAGGAAAGACAGGATTGACGGGGGCTGTCATCGATAGCATGGGGGATCACCGAATTGGCATGGCGATGGCGATCGCAGGTCTCGTTGCCGAGGGTGAGACGAAAATCGAAAACGATGAGGCGATTGATGTATCGTTCCCTGGCTTCCATGACTTGCTTGTGAAAATCAGCCAATAACGAAAGAATGATAGAGAAGTCTGTTCCTTTATAGGGTAACAGGCTTCTTTTTTCGTGCAAAGACAAAGCGTTCCGAATTTTAGCAAAAATGATTTGACAAGCGCTTACATTCCGTTTATTATAAAACTACAGTATGGTTTCTCTCCACTCCTATCCAATATAAAAAAGCACGTGTGTGCTACCGTCGTTTGAATGCGCTTACATCAACGACGGTCTTTTTTTGTTTAAAAAGCGGATTGGCTCGAATGAGTACTTTTTCCCCTTTTTGTGCATATGCTCGTACAAGAGTAGTGTGTGCAAGATAGGTGGGAGGGGGACGGGCTATGCTGGAGCAAGGGATGGTCATACGCGGGGGAACGGTTGTCACAGCACGAGGAATGAAAGAAGCAGATATTTGGATCCGTCATGGGAAAATTGTACGAATGGCTAAAGATACCTTGACGAAAAACCCCTTCAACGATTTATATGAAGAAATAGATGCCACTGGTATGTATCTTTTGCCCGGTTTTGTCGCACTCCTGACACATTCGTTGTATAAAATCAAAGATGTTGATGTCTATATAGAAGCCATGCGAAATCTCATCAGCATGGGATGTACAAGCCTGGTGGACGTCTTCAGGCCAGAGCGTTGGATGAGCAGACCGCAGATTCACTATCAACAAACCCAGCATTTCAACAGTTTGCTGGATTATGTTTGGCATGTGGAAATCGATGTCGCCGATCTTTACGGTGATCGCTTAGCCGAGTGGATGAACCACGGCTATTCTTCGTTTCATGTCACGATTCGAAATCCAGAAGAAATTTCCACAATAAAATGGGAAACGCTTTTGCAACTTCAAACGTCTAAACAAACGATCCTGCATATGCAGGTACAAAATGACCCGTTTCTAAAAAAAGAACAACGGGAGCTTATTGGACAGATTTGGATGGAGGCTACTCGTTATTGGCGGTTGCGTACTGTCATGACAGATTCTCAAGCGGCCTTTCGTTTTGAAGAAAATGACCCGTACCTGCATATTTTTCGTTTGCCGGCTGAAGTGACAGATCAAGGTCTACGTCACTTACATCGTCAATGGTTTGGGAGTTTGCAAGTAGCCTCTCCGATACACGATGTACGGATTGATACACGAAAGAGCTGGTGTACGTCAGAAGAATTGCTTTGCTTGCTAGTCAGGCTCGCTTCGACAAATGTTGCAAAAGCAATTGGACTGTATCCGCGAAAAGGAAGCTTGACAACTGGCGCAGACGCTGATATCGTTTTCCTGAAAAAGGAAAACTGGTTGACAAAGAATGATCTTTCCACTATTCTCAATTTTAGTGAAATGCATCTTCCAACATCTGTTATGTCGAACGGTAAATGGATATATCGAAATATGCGATTTATCCCTTTGATTGGTATGGGTAAGTGCTTATTCGACACGAAGCCCTACTCTTATGTCATATAACCCCGGTTTGGGGGTTTTTTCGTGAAAGGTTTCCAGTAGACAGACGTGAAAAAGAATCGTAAGGTCGCGCAACTTTTTACATCCCCAGCAGTCTAATTATGCAAAAGGCCGCTGAGGGATCGGAATCGCAAGGAGGTAATCTCTGATCATGACCGATTCCCAGCTTATCCGAGAGATTAAAGAAGGTAATCTGGAATGCTATGCTGAACTGATTCGTCGATATGAAAAAAAGATCCTCTCATTTGTTACTCATCTTTTGCGTCAGGCACATTTAGAGCATATAGCGGAGGATATATGTCAGGAGACGTTTTACAAGGCGTATAAGAGCATTCATTCTTTCCGAGATGTAGAAGCTACATTCTCCACCTGGCTCTATACGATTGCACGCAACTCCGTACTAAGTGAATTGCGCAAAAGCCGCAATTCTGACGTGTATCTGGATGATACGTTGCAAGTGCCTATGGCATCTCCCAAGACACTGCCTGAGCAAGTTTT
The DNA here is from genome assembly GCF_013284365.1 of Brevibacillus sp. RS1.1. NCBI lineage: Bacteria > Bacillati > Bacillota > Bacilli > Caryophanales > Paenibacillaceae > Brevibacillus > Brevibacillus sp. RS1.1. The sequence continues at coordinate 493,742 of NZ_JABSVA010000003.1, read as the reverse complement.
GCTCCGGAATGAACGGGAGAGCATGGTAAGACTGGCGATCAACAGCTTGCCAGAGAAGCAACGCTCAGCACTGATATTACGCGAGTACGAACAAATGGATTACACAGAAATCGCTACGATTCTGGATTTAACTGTGAGCTCTGTGAAGTCTCTACTGTTTCGAGCGCGGCAAAGTATTCGTGGACAGTTGGAAAACTACATCCTGGACCCTCATTTGGATGAAGCTGAAGGGATGAATCGATGATGAGATGTGAAGAAGTTCAGGAAATTCTGCCTGAATACGCCGAAAATCTGTTGCCTGAGGTGACCCAACGCCGGGTTGATCACCATATGGCTTCATGCTATGCCTGTCGTTCCGACTATGAGCTTTGGTCGGACAGTGATGAGTGGATGGAAATGGATAAAGAAGAATACCATTCCGTAACCCCATCCCGTTCCATTGTAGACGCTGTGATGGCCCGTATTTTATCGGAAGAGCAATGGGCGATCCCGATTGGCAGAAAAATTTTCAGCGTGACAGCGAGAATGCGACGCATGGCTGCGAGTGTAGCTGTCTTGTTGCTGATGGTCTTTTCTTTCACTTTATATGTGAATTCAAGTACCACGGAGCAAGCGAATTCGCTCGTGATTAACGGAGAAGTTATGGAAATTAACACGCCAAAGGCTCAAGTCATTTCTTCTTCTATGCAAACAGATGACGGTACGTATGTGGTAGAAGCCCAACCATATACGGCGCAAGGAGATTCACTGGAACATGCTACTGCTTCGATCGTACCACTCGATGGGAAGCCGACTTCTCCTGAATTAGCCAAACCGAATTACAGCATTGTACTTAGTATTTTTGGAATCCTTATTACTGTTCTTACAATGAGCTGGCTAACACGAGCATAATGTTATATGATCAAGAGTAAAAGAAAAGACCGTCTTCGGACGGTCTTTTGTGGCTATTTTATTAGAGTGGTTGTTCAGCAAGCGCGTAGAGCAACAAGGCCACGTAAAATACATATGAGGTGAAAGAAATGCCGAAAAAGTGGCTGTATGTCATAGACGAAGCGATCAAGCGGATTGAAAACGATGAAGTAGAGTTGGGCTTGACCGCTCTGCAAAAGGTTCAGGAGCTTGGAAAAGATTTGCCGGATGTCATGATGTATTTGGCAGAGGTCTGGTATCGACTTGGACATTTGGAAGAGGCGAATCAATTGCTGACAGATGTCATGGCCAAAAATCCGCAAATGGATTCCTCTTTACGTAGAGAATGTCAGCTACTGCTAGCGGAGATTGCATTGGATTCCAGTGATTTTGAGACGGCGCAACATCTTCTTTATGAATGCAAAGAATCTGGCTTCGAAAGCATCCAGCTTGACTTGTTGTTAGCGGATCTGTATTCACTCCAAGACTTAGATGAAGTAGCGGTCAAGTACTTGGAGCAAGCGAGACTGAAGGAGCCAGACAACCAAGATATTATGGCGGCACTGGGTAACTTGTATTTCCGTATTGGAGAAGACGAGAAAGCAATGAAGCTCCTGGAACAAGCCGGGGATGAAAGTCTGTCTATGCTTTTGACGAAGGGGCGTTCGTACGCACAAAGCGGTCAATTCGAACAGGCTTACCAAGTATTCCGTCAGGCGCTGGTCATGGATCGTTCGCCAGAAGTACTCTACGGCTGTGCACTGATGGCATTCCACGTAGGACGACTGGATGAAGCAGCAGAATTGGTCAATAGTTTGCAAGCTGTTGACGAGGAGTATGTGGCAGCATATCCATTAGCTGCAGATTTGAATCTTTCGATGGGGAAAACAGAAGCAGCGATTGAGGCGTTGAAGCAATATGTATCGTTGTCAGGTTTCGATTTGGACCAAATCCGCAGGCTGATTGCCCTTTTGAGTCAAGCCGGACGCTATGAGGAAGCGAAGGAATACCAACAACTTCACGACCTGTGGGACAATGAATCCGACGAGGAGCAATAAAAAATCGACAAACAGGAAGTCACTTCGGTGGCTTCCTGTTTATTTTTCCGCATTTTGGCAAGAATGAGAGACAAGTAAGCCATCGTAAAGAAGGGATGCACAGATGAACTTGGCTGAGATCTTGGTTTACACCGATATCCGGCAGCTCCATCAGATTGCCAACCATTACGGATGCGAATGCAACCCTCATTCCAAAAACGAATTGATTACGTCACTGTTGTCTAGCTTGAGACACAGGCTGACAATCTCTCAAGAAGTTGAGCAGCTGAGCAGTGCAGAAACCCATTTTTTGCTCCAATTGTTCATGGACAAGCGTACGGTCATGTCGCTTGAGGATTTGTTGGCGAAGGCTGGAGTGGCACTGGAGTGTGAAAAGGAAAAAAAGCAGGAGGAAGGACGGAAGTTTGTTGCGGCTGCAATGAAGCGAGGATGGATTTTTCCGGCGAAAAGTAAGACAGTAGGGCAATACCAAATTCCGCTGGATATCCGTGAGCCTTACTTGCAAGCTTGGTTGACAAAGTGGCGTGAGTCAAACGCACTGCTTCATCCGGGTCCACAAGCATACAGGGATGAAGGAACAGCACTATGCGATGATATCATGCAATTTTTACAATTTCTCCAGCAGGAGCCAGCACCGCTTACCGCAGAAGGTGGCATGTACAAGCGTCATCAGCAGCAGCTTTTTCAATTTTTGTACGTAAAAGAAGAGCCGCTATTGCCACAAAAATGGCGTTTTGGGTACGGGCTGCATTTTGATTTATACCCTGACCGCTTTTCCTTGCTCTACGATTTCTGCTACTATCACCGTTGGATCGTCGAAGTGGACGGCAAGGTAGCAGTCACGGAAGCAGGGAGGGAGCGACTGGAGCAACCGTATAGCGATCAATTGTACCATGATGTCATTCGCTTCTGGATGAGGCTTTACAAGCGGGCTGTCCCCAATTTGCCAATGCTGGTTCAGCTCATTCCGTTGATCGCGTCGGCTGGATGGGTAAGTCAGCAATCTCTGATGGACACGCTGCTCCATTGGATGAAAGAGTTTTACTACGATTCACCTACAGATATCTTGGTGAATCGGGTATGCAAAATGATGGTGCATCTTGGATTGTTGCGCGTCGGACAAGACGAACAGGAGCAGTGGTTATACACCGCAACGTATGCGAGCCAGACTTGGCTTCGAAAATACAATGGTTTTACCGAAACGACTATTTTATTGAAGTGAGGGATGGGTATGGAGTGGCCGAATTTCTATTCCAACGCGTACGGAACGAACAATCAAATGGTTTCCGGTTTGTTATCTGAAATGGTGATCGACGAGCAGATGCGTCAATATCGCAAGCGCACGCTAGTCCAGGAGATTGATGAGGCACTTGCATCGAAAAACAAAGAGCTGTTTTTGCGCTTAACAGACGAATTGAAAGAAATCATGGCTTACGAGCAAGCCTAAATACATAATCGTATGCGTTATTGCTAGTCTCCAACCATTCATGGTACGCTTGTTTCCAGAAATGAACAAGGAAATGAGGAGACGGCTCTATGCAGTGGAACTTGAACGATTTTGAAAACTGGGAGGAGTTGCGATCCTTTGTGGATACCGCGCTGCTCCCTCTTTATTTGTACAGTTCGGACAGAAAAGTAGAAGAGCATGTAGTACGCATGAACTACTTATTAAATGTAGCTGCCGGGATTGAGCAACGGCTGAAGGGACGTGTGCTACTATTTCCGTTAAGCTATCAAATAGGAGTAGAACAGGTGGAACAGAGAACACCGGCGGAATTTCCTTATAAAGTACTGCTTTATTTCCGCGGAGAAAAGATTCAAGTAAAGGAGAGAGCAGAAGAAGGTGTGTTGACGTTATTGGTAGGAGATGAAGACTTGGAATCTTCTTTGCGTTTCGAAGTGACCGTGGATGTGCTGTATAAAGAGGTCATCAAGTTGTGGCAAACTGGACAGAGTTAATCGATTTGACTAAAAAAGAGACGCGATAGAGAAAGCGTTTTCCGGTAATACTACAGAAAAATGGGTGGGGCAAGGTCTTAAATTTGACAATCTGGCAACAATATCCTGTCACACATCGTTTGAGCAAAGACATGTCCACTGGACATTCTTGACATCTTTATAGGCGTTAGCTATGATTGGGATTGACCTAGTGTATATGTATAAAAATGCCATCGTAGCGCTATTTTACAGGATAAGGAGGGAAAAAGATATGGGAGACAAACGCGAAATTTCCAGGCGTACATTTTTGAACTACGCCCTGATGGGAACTGGCGGATTCCTTGCTGCGGGAATGATCACCCCAATGATTCGTTTTGCGGTAGACCCCCTTCTGCAAGGACATGCAGGTGGAGATAAAGTAGCTGTCGGCAGTCCGGATGAGTTTAGTGCCGTGCCAAAACGCGTTGAATTCAAGGTCCATACCAAGGACGGTTGGTATGAATCAGAATCAACACTTACTGCATGGGTTACCAAGAACGACAAGGGTGAGATTCTTGCTCTGTCCCCGATCTGTAAGCACTTAGGGTGTACGGTTAGCTGGGGAACTGGCGCAGGACAACCGAATGAGTACTTCTGTCCTTGCCACATGGGTCGTTATTCGATCAATGGCGAGCACATTTTGGGAACGCCACCTACGGCCTCTCTTGATGAGTATGAGACAGAAGTCAAAGATGGAAAATTGTATTTAGGTAAAGTAAAAGCAAATCCTCGTCCGGGGGTGAACGGCTAAAATGATGCAAAAAATGTATGATTGGGTCGACGAGCGCTTAAACATCACTCCGATGTGGCGTGACCTGGCTGACCACGAAGTACCTGAGCACGTGAACCCGGCACATCATTTTTCAGCTTTTGTTTACTGCTTTGGTGGACTTACGTTCTTTATTACCGTTATTCAAATCTTGTCTGGTATGTTCTTGACGATGTATTATGTACCAGACGTTATCAATGCTTACGAATCCGTTAAGTACCTCCAGAACGAAGTAGCGTTCGGGGTAATCGTACGCGGTATGCATCACTGGGGTGCCAGTTTGGTAATCGTGATGATGTTCCTACATACTCTGCGTGTATTCTTTACAGGTGCATACAAAAAGCCTCGTGAATTGAACTGGGTAGTCGGTGTACTGATTTTCTTCGTTATGCTGGGTCTCGGTTTCACAGGTTACCTCTTGCCTTGGGATAACACCGCATACTTTGCGACCAAAGTAGGCGTGCAGATCGCTGACTCTGTACCTTTCATTGGTCCATATGTGAAAACATTGCTCACAGGCGGAGACATTTTAGGGGCGCAAACCCTTACCCGTTTCTTCGCGATTCACGTGTTCTTCCTCCCAGGCGCACTGCTTGGTCTGTTGGGAGCTCACTTTGTTATGATCCGTTCGCAAGGTATCTCGGGTCCACTATAATCGGTCTTCGAAAAAAGGAGGAAATAGCATGGCAAAACAAGATAAAGATGCTACCTTCGTCGGAGATTCCCGAGTATCGGCGAAGCGTATTCCAAACATTTCTCCAGCCTACTCCGACTTTCCAGGTAAAAATGAGCCGTTCTGGCCAAACTTCCTGTTGAAAGAGTGGATGGTGGCAGCTGTTTGCTTGGTTGGTTTCCTTGTGTTAACGGTTTCACATCCGTCGCCGTTAACTGACAAAGCAAACCCGAATGATACTTCATTCATTCCGTTGCCAGACTGGTACTTCTTGTTCCTGTATCAAATGCTGAAATATCCTTGGGCTGCTGGGGATTGGGTTGTACTCGGTATCGTTGTTATTCCAGGTATCGCATTTGGTGCACTGATGTTGGCGCCTTGGCTGGATACCAGCAAAGAGCGTCGTCCTAGCAAGCGTCCAGTTGCTACAGGCTTGATGCTGACTGCACTCGTTGGTGTTTTCTACCTGACTTGGGCAGCAAACCATGAATATCATCTGGCTCACCCAGATAAAGGCAAAGGAACTGGTGGCAAAGAGGGATCGAGTGCAACAGCACCTGCTCCTGCTGACACCAGCTTTAAAGCAGATGCGCTTTGGAAAGCGCAAACAAGCTGTATGGGGTGCCACGGTAAAAACATGGAGGGTGGCATGGGTCCAAACCTCCAAAAAATCGGCGCAACTTTGGATGCAGCCAAGATTACTGATACCATCAAGAATGGTAAAGGCGCAATGCCAGGCGGTATGATCAAAGATGATGCAGAAATCGCAAAGCTAGCTGATTACTTGGCTGGCTTGAAATAAGCTAATAGGGGAAAAGCTGGCTGGTAATGCGGTCAGCTTTTTCGTTAGCGGCGTACACAGCGGGAGACGATTATAGATGATCTGGATATGGGAGTGGTTTCGGCAATCTTTGGGCAAAAGGTGGTTTCTTTGGACGCTGTTCGTCGTCAACTTTTTAGGAACCATATATGGATTTATCTGGTATGGCAACCAATTGGCTGTGACACCAGCATATTTAATTCCTTTTGTCCCGGACAGCCCGACAGGTAGCGGACTTTTTTCGCTTGTACTCCTTACCTATTTGTTGGGTCGCCACATTCCTGTACTGGAAGCTTTGGCTGGCATCACCAATTTTAAGTATGGTGTCTGGGCCGTCTGCATTATCGTGGCTGGTTGGCTGATGGGCAATGAAGTGCGCGTGACAGACTTGATGCTGATTGTTTCCCACACCGGCATGGCTGTGGAATCTGTATTGTATGCGCGTTTTTACAAGCTAAGTCTTCTGCCGGTAGGAATCGCTGCGCTGTGGACACTGAATAATGATTTTCTCGATTACGTCATGGACATCCATCCGTGGCTGCCGAGTGTGCTGGATCCGTATGAGGGCTTCGTTGGTTTGTTTACGGTTCTTCTCAGTCTGATCTCGATCTCGGTGATCTGGTGGGTAAATATGAAGTATACGACAAATAAGGTCTAATCTTGTCCTCCTTTCCATAGGCTGTACTAGGGAAGGAGGTTATTTGCGTTGAAGAAAAACATCCGGTTTTTATTATTCTTTCTCATGATCGGGCTGTTCTTGTCGTGGCCCATTCATAATTTGTACTCGAAGCTGAATCAGCCGATAGAAGAAAAGCAGTTGGCAGCCTTGGATCAAATTGCGCATGAGTTCCTGACGTATGCAAAAAAGGGAGATCTTGAAGGGGCAGAGCAACGCATCGTCCAGCTAGCAGACCGATTCCCGAACCAGCATTTGCCCAATCCAATACGAATTGAAAGTCTGAATGCAGTGACCCAGTCCATACTGGCAGCCAAGCAAAGCTTTGCTTCTGCAAATGCAAGTGAACAACAATTGCTGTGGCATGCCACGCGGGTCCGTATCGCCATAGACGCACTTACCCATGATCACCAGCCGATGTGGCGTAGCTACTATCCTTCTCTTGTCACACAGGTCCAAAATCTGCAGCTATCGGCTGTTGAGCGGAATTTCGGTCAGTTTCGCGAACAGTTTGATGAGAACTACCGATTATTTTTGGCGATTAAGCCGGGGATGAGTATTCAGCTTCCAGAGGGGCAAATGTCCTCGATTACGGTTGCGTACGATATCATATCCAAAGAGATGCGAAACAGCCAAGTAGATTGGCAGCTTGTTCGTGAGGCGTTGCGAGAATTGAACAGCTCCTTTCAAGTGGCGTTTGTGGGAGAAGAGAAGAGTACGTTTGCTCGTTTAATGATGCGGCCAGATTCTCCTATACTTATTCTCGCTTCTATCTCGATAGCTTTGATCATGGCCTTGTCTTACGTGGCATGGAAGAAATATGAAGGAGAAATCCGTTCGACCTAAAAGGTGAAAAAACCCTTGCCTGTACGAAAAGGCAAGGGTTTTTTCTGTGCTGCTTCATGCTAATCATGAAGCGGTTTCTTGTTTTCATCAAGGGTGAAGCCTTCTCCGAGAACTTCATGCACGTCGTTTACGATGACAAAAGCATGCGGATCAATTTCTTGCACAATGGTTTTAAAACGCATGACTTCGTTTCGGCTGACAACGACATAGATGACTTTCTTTTCTTCGCCAGAGTAGGCGCCTTTACCGGCTAAGAGTGTTACACCACGACCTACATCGAGAATGTGCTTGGAGATGCTATCTGCTTCGTTGGAGATGATCGTCAATGCTTTTCCTGCATAAGCGCCATCTTGGAAAAAGTCGATGACACGTGCTGCGATAAAGACGACGACAAGGGTATACATGGCGCTTTCTAGATTCAAATAGACGAGGGACGCCCCAATGACCAAAATGTCTCCGAAAAATAACGTTCTTCCCATGCTGATACCCATGTATTTCTGAAGCAGTCTGGCAATGATGTCCACACCGCCAGTCGTTCCACCGTAACGGAAAATAATCCCTAACCCGACACCAACAGCTACCCCGGCATACAGGGAAGCAAGCAGGCGATCTTTCATCGGCAATGGAAGCACACCATCAAATAAGGATAAAAAGACGGAAAGAGAAACCGTTCCCAAAATCGTGTAGAAAAAAGAAGTTCGTCCAAGAATTTTCCAGCCCAGGAAAAATAACGGTATGTTCAGGACAAAGAAGACGATTCCCTGATCTACAACTGGAACTAGCAGCTTGATCAAAATACTAATACCAGTGATACCGCCCTCAGCTAGATGATTGGGAATGTTGAACGCGTTAATACCAAATCCCATAATGGCAGAACCGATGATAATGGCAATGATACTGTCAAGACGAATTTTCATATATCCTCCTGTTCGCCGGATCAGGAAACAGGCTTCCCCCCGGACTTGATGTGCAGGTAATACTTGTGTTACCTGAGGGCTATCCGAAAGCCATTATAAATGAACGCTCGTTTGATTGTCCATATGCTGGAAAGACGAAGTATTGTGATTTGGCAAACGAAGCCTTTTTTAGTACGATAGGTGAAAGAGAGAAGAATGTGAAAAGGAGTGGGCGGATGGAACGGCAAAAGACAATGCAAGAGATGCAGCAAGAAGTTGATCAATACATATCGCAATTTAAAGAAGGATATTTTTCTCCGCTTTCGATGCTGGCTAGAATGACCGAAGAAGTAGGTGAATTAGCCAGAGAAATTAACCACTTTTATGGAGAAAAACCAAAGAAAAAGGACGAAGGCGAAAAAACAGTAGAAGAAGAGCTGGGTGACGTACTCTTCATCGTGATTTGTTTCGCAAACTCACTCGGAATCGATTTGCAGGAAGCATTTGATCGTATTATGCACAAGTTTAATACCCGCGATAAAGATCGCTGGACGAGAATAGAGGAGAACGAGCAGCATGACTAAACAAATTCGTGTAGCAGTTGCTGGCGCAAATGGTCGAATGGGGCAAGAAGTAGTGAAAATGCTCGCGCAGGATACGGCGCTCGTTTTTACAGGCAATTTGGATACGCGTGTGGGCGAAGATGAAATTAATCAACAATTGGACGAAATGAAGCCGGATGTTTTGGTAGACTTTACGACACCGCATACGGTGTATCGTCATATGGAGCTCTGTCTGGCTCGTGGTGTGCGACCGGTTGTTGGAACAACGGGGCTGACAACAGAGCAGCTGCAAGAGATGACGGAGCGCTATAAAGAAGCAGGACTGGGTGCCATCATTGCTCCGAATTTTGCAATCGGAGCGATTCTATGTATGAAGTTTTCCGCAATGGCAGCAAAATATATGCCACATGTGGAAATTATCGAGCTGCATCATGACCGAAAGCTGGATGCACCAAGCGGAACTGCTTTGAAGACCGCGGAGATGATTGCAGCCGTTCGGGAAGAGCTCAAGCAAGGGCATCCGGAAGAGGTAGAAACAATTCCAGGCGCTCGCGGAGCAGATTACGAAGGCCTCCGGATTCATAGTGTCCGCCTGCCAGGCATGGTGGCCCATCAAGAGGTTTTGTTTGGGGCAACAGGCCAAACGCTGTCCATTCGCCATGATTCGATTAACCGGGAATCTTTCATGCCTGGCGTAAATATGGCCATTAAAGCTGTAATGAATATGAACGGATTGATTTACGGATTGGAACATCTGATTGATTAAACGTTTGTTTAACATACACACTTACCCAGCCATAAGGGAGAGGTTTTCTTGAAAATTGCATTGATTGCCCATGATCGAATGAAAGAACAGATTGTGCAACTAGCGATGGCCTATGAATCCATTTTGGCAAAACATGACCTGTATGCCACAGGAACAACTGGGTCGCGAATCATGGAAGCTACGTCGCTTTCCCTAACCCGATTTCTGTCAGGACCATTAGGGGGCGATCAACAAATCGGTGCGATGATCGCCCGCAATGAGATGGATTTGATTATCTTTTTGCGTGATCCGCTTACCTCTCAACCGCATGAACCTGATATTATCGCACTGCTTCGGCTGTGTGATGTGCACAAGATACCGTTTGCCACCAATCTCGGTTCGGCAGAAATCATGCTGAAGGCCTTGGAGCTGGGGCAACTGGATTGGCGCGAAGTGGTGCGTGAGGAGAATGAAGCATGAGTTCACTCGATATTTTGGCAATCGGCGCTCATCCTGACGATGTCGAGATCGGCGCGGCAGGCAGTCTGATTTTGGCAGCGAAAGAAGGAAAGCGCGTGGGGATTCTCGACTTGACCTACGCGGAATTGTCTTCGAATGGAACGGTGGAGAGAAGGCAACAGGAAGCGGCTGCCGCTGACCAAGTGATGGGAGTGGCTGCCCGCTATAATTTTGGACTACCTGATCGTGGCTTGGAAGCAGTCAGGGAAAGTGCGATTGAACGCGTCGTAAAGCTGATTCGTGAAACACGCCCAGCCATTGTGCTTGCGCCTTATTATTCGGATCGTCATCCAGATCACGAAAGTGTAAGTCGTATCGTTCGAGAAGCGGTGTTTAATGCGGGCATCCGCAAGTATTTGCCGGAGCCTTCTTTGCCTGCCTATCGACCATCGCAATTCCTTTACTATTTTATTAATTCCACGGTCACACCGCAGGTTGTTGTGGATATCACTGGCGTTTATTCGCAAAAAATGGAGGCGCTGCGTTGCTACCGCAGTCAGTTTGAGCTAGAAGAAGGCAGTGTTCAAACACCCCTTACCAATGGATATCTGGAGTCTGTCGAGTATCGAGAACGATTATTTGGTCAGCAGGCTGGTGTAGCCTACGCAGAAGGATTTGTCAGTGCAGCTCCGTATGTATTAAAGAGCTTGTGAGAAGGAGTGACACTGTATGAAGATCGGGATTACATGCTATCCGTCATTGGGCGGATCGGGCGTAGTAGCTACGGAGCTTGGCAAGCTATTGGCTGAGCGAGGACATCAAGTTCATTTCATTACTGGTGGAATGCCATTTCGCTTAGGTGCGTTTCACCCGAACATTTTCTATCATGAAGTAGAAGTGAACAACTATGATGTTTTTAAATATCCACCCTATGATTTGACCTTGGCGAACCGAATGGCGCAAGTGGCGAAAAATGAAAACCTGGACTTATTACATGTGCATTATGCTGTGCCACATGCGTTGTGTGCGTTCCTTGCCAAGCAAATGGTAGGGGATCATTTGAAAATTGTGACCACCCTCCACGGGACGGATATTACCGTTCTGGGTTATGACTCGAATCTGAGTGATATGATCCGCTTCGGTATTGAGCGAAGCGATTTGGTAACAGCGGTGTCCAATGATTTGATCAGGCAGACGAAAGAGCTGCTGCATACGGAAAAAGAAATTGTCCCAGTGTACAACTTCGTAGACAAGCGGCGTTACTACCCGAAAGAGGTTACGAAGCTGAAAAAGGTGTTTGCACCGAATGGTGAAAAAATTCTTATGCACATTTCTAATTTCCGTCCGGTCAAACGAGTGCCAGATGTGATTGAAATATTTTCACGCGTACGTGAAGAAGTGCCTTCCAGACTGATCCTTATTGGTGAAGGTCCCGAAATGGGGCTGGTCCGCAAAATGATCGCTGAGCTCGGTCTGAACGACGATGTCTGCTTCCTCGGTAAGCAGGAAGACGTTGCCGAGGTATTGTCCATGGCAGACATCATGCTGCTTCCATCAGAAAAGGAAAGCTTCGGTCTCGTTGCACTAGAAGCAATGGCTTGTGGTGTGCCTGTCGTCGCAACAGTGGCAGGAGGTTTGCCCGAAGTCGTGCTGGATGGTGTGAACGGCTTCTTGCGTCCAATTGGCGACGTGGAAGGGATGGCGAAAGAAACAATACGTCTCTTGCAAAATGAAGAGCTATACCGCGAATTCTCTGCGAACAGCATTGAGCGATCCTGCAAAACATTTTGTCATGAAACGATTGCCTCGCAGTATGAGGCACTCTACGCTAACTTGCTGGTAAGCAAATCCGAAGAAAATCTAAGCTTTTGAACGTAAGATGGTGCTTTTGGCTAGCTGATGCACCTTGGATATTAAAATGAACAATCCATACAGAACTCTCATGAAAAACGCCTCCTTGTGTAGATCAGGCGGAGCAAACCAGAAAGGGGGGATTGGATTGGCGATAGAATTGGCAAAGCGTGTTCTCGACAGATTGGAGGAACACGGCTTTGAAGCTTACTATGTGGGTGGTTGCGTCCGCGATTGGCTTTTACAACGACCTGTTCATGATATAGATATATGTACGAATGCCCATCCCGGCGACGTCATCCGATTGTTTCCCGATCATGTCCCGACTGGTCTGAAACACGGTACTGTATCTGTAAAAGTCGAGGGGCAGCTATTTGAAGTAACCACGTTTCGGACGGAAGGAAAATATGAAGATTACCGTCGACCCGCTGAGGTTCAGTTCGTTTCAGAACTTCGACTCGATCTAGAGCGACGTGATTTTACGATGAACGCAATGGCGATGGATCGTCATCAAGTATTGCACGACCCGTTCGGTGGACAAGAGGACATAGAGCATCGGTTGGTTCGGGCTGTAGGCATTCCACTAGAGAGATTTCAGGAGGATGCCCTTCGACTTTTACGAGGTGTGCGATTTTCTTCTCAGCTAGGTTTTGCTATAGAAGACCAAACCATGCTTGCTATGAAACAGACGGTACCTTTGTTAGCTCATATTGCTGTGGAGCGCATCAGGGAAGAGCTGAATAAAACGCTCGACAGTAAAGCTCCAGAGGTTGGTTGTCAGTTGTTGAATGAAACGAGGCTCATGGCGTATGCTCCGGAGATAGAAAAACTGTTCATCCTCTCAAATGAGCATGCTTGGCGGCTCCGTCATTTGCAAACTGTGACGCAAAAATGGTCGTTGCTCCTGTTTACTGCGAATTATTCACCTGTGCAAGCGCGTGAAGTATGCCGATTCCTCAAAATGTCCAAACGCGAGACAGAAGCAATTTGTTGCTTGGTTGAACTTCTTACGCGATTGCAGCCGAAATGGGATGTCCCTCAAGAGATCGAGTGGGGACCATTGCTGCTTGAAGTCGGGTGGGACACGTGCAACGAGTTCTTTCTTTTATTGCAAGCGTGTTGGTGGGAGGAGAGGCAATCGTTTTCGATGCAGGCACTCCTCGATCAATACGAAAACATGCCTGTCAAAACCATCAAGGATTTGGCAATCACGGGGCTTGACCTGCAAGTAGCTGTTCAGAAAAAGCCAGGCGAGTGGATTGTTCGCGTCTTGGAATCGTTGCTTAGACAAACGGCTCTGCACGGTTTACCAAATACACCAGAAGCACTTGTCGAAGTTGCAAAGAAAGAGGTTGCACAAGATGAACATTAAGCAAGTCATCCTCCAAGCATTCCGTGATCAGCCAGGCAGTTTCATTTCTGGTGAAGAATTAAGCCAAACATGCGGCTGCTCAAGGACGGCCGTTTGGAAACATATCGAAGAGCTCCGCCGGGATGGTTACGAGGTAGAGGCGGTTCGCAAATCGGGGTATCGCCTGCTGGTTGCCCCTGATCGCTTGTCCGCAGCAGAAATTATGGCTGGACTGGAAACGAATCGGATCGGTCAAAATGTCATCGCTTACGATGAGGTGGTATCTACACAGCCACTTGCACACGAGGCTGCGGCAAAAGGGGCAGTAGAAGGTACGATTGTGCTCGCCGAGCTGCAAACAGGTGGGAAAGGCAGACTCGGTCGCCCCTGGCATTCTCCGAAAGGAACGGGGATCTGGATGAGCTTGATCATCCGACCTTCGATTCCGTTACCGAAAACACCTCAAATGACATTGCTAACGGCGGTTGCTGTAGCGAAAACAATCCGGGAAGAGACTGGGTTGCCTGTCAAAATCAAATGGCCGAACGATATTTTTATCGGTGACAAAAAAGTATGCGGGATTTTGACAGAGCTCAATGCTGAATCTGATCGAGTCAATTATTTAGTAATCGGAATAGGGCTCAATGCCAACAGTGTCGAGTCTGATTTCCCATCTGAATTGGCACAGATTGTGACTTCGCTTCGAATTGAATCTGGTGAGTCACTCAAGCGTGTTACGTTTATCCAGCGGCTCTGCCGAATTTTTGAAGAAGAGTACGACCACTATTTGCGAGCTGGCTTTGAGCGTGTCAAACAAGAGTGGGAGAATCATTCATACACCATTGGCAAATGGGTGACCCTCCAGACGATTTCACAACAGCTGGAAGGTCGTGCTGTTGGTTTGGATGAAGAAGGCGTACTCATGGTCGAGGATCAGGCTGGACAGATTCACAAAGTTTATTCGGCTGATGTCAATTATCGTGCAAATGATTGAAGCATTTGTTATACTCCAATTTGGAGGCTGTATCACTTCGTGAACGGTACTCCCGGAGTATTTTTGTATCGATCGTGTAATCTTAAATCAATACGTGCAAGGACAAAAATCTGCTCAGAGCCTGTGTGGACCGAGACAGAAGGAATCCGCTAACGCAAAATGTCTTTTTGACATGGACAACCTTCTCCCGATTGACGCGAGAAGGTTTTTTTATTCCTCACACGATCCACGGGCTTGATGAGAAAGAGGAGCAATGAAAAATGGCACAAAACGACAGACCGATTACGACTTCGAGTATCCGCAAGAAAAAAGAAACGCGAACCCCGATTACCATGGTGACCGCCTATGATTATCCGTCAGCCAAATTAGTAGATGAAGCTGGCGTTGATATGATTTTGGTCGGTGATTCACTGGGAATGGTCGTACTTGGTTATGACTCCACGATCCCTGTTACAATGGAGGACATGCTACATCATACGAAAGCAGTAACGAGAGGGGCCAAGCGTGCATTTGTCGTGACAGATCTGCCTTTCCTCAGCTATCACGGAACAGTTGAGGAAGCGGTAAAAAACGCGGGCAGACTAATGCAAGAAGGGCTGGCCAAGGCGGTCAAAATGGAAGGGGGCCGTGAACTCGCCCCAATCATTACACGCTGTGTACAAGCAGGCATCCCTGTCGTTGGACATATTGGGCTTACTCCGCAATCAGTACATCAATTAGGCGGTTACAAAGTACAAGGAAGAGATCTGGAGGCAGCCAAAAAATTGTTGGACGAAGCCCTTGCGATTCAAGAAGCGGGAGCATTCGCTATTGTTCTGGAATGTGTTCCGGAAGAGGTCGCAGGCATGATTGCAGACAAGCTGGACATCCCTGTGATCGGAATTGGAGCGGGTGCAACTTGCGATGGGCAAGTGCTGGTGTTCCATGATATGGTCGGCTATGCATCGGATATCACACCAAAATTCGTGAAGCGCTACGCAAATATTGGGGAAACAATCCGTGAAGCAGTGGAGACTTATAACAAAGAAGTTGAAGCAAGAAGCTTCCCAGGACAAGAGCATGTCTTCCATGCCTCTGAAGAAACCATCAAGGAATTGTACGGGGAAGGAGTGAAACAGTCATGATGCAAACAATGATGAAGCAAGTCTCCACCATTGCAGAAATGCGTGTTCATTTAAAAGATGCTCGTCGGCAAGGCAAAACGATCGGAATGGTACCGACCATGGGCTTTCTGCATGAAGGACATCTCAGCTTGGTGAAAGCTGCTCGTGAAGTATGCGATTTGGTTGTGATGAGCATTTTCGTAAACCCGCTGCAATTCGGACCGAATGAAGACTTTGAACGTTATCCGCGTGATATCGAACGAGATAGCAAAATGGCGGAAGAAGCGGGAGTGGACTTCCTGTTTACCCCGGAAGTGAGCGAGATGTATCCGACCCCGATGCTGACCAATATTTCTGTGGCAAATGTGACGACTCCATTGTGTGGAGCTTCTCGTCCGGGTCATTTTGATGGCGTATCGACCGTCGTCAATAAATTGTTTCAAATTGTCCAGCCCGATTACGCCTTTTTTGGACAAAAGGATGCCCAGCAGGTAGCTGTTGTGACGCAAATGGTTCATGACTTGTCGATGCCAGTGGAAATCGTTCCATGCCCGATTGTACGCGAAGCGGATGGGCTTGCCCTGAGCTCTCGAAATGTCTACTTGTCAGCGGATGAGCGAACACAAGCACTCGTGCTATCACAGAGCCTGAGGCAAGCAGAAGAATGGCTGAGCGAGGGCGTGGCTCTTTCTACAATCAAGGATCGTATTACGCAAATGATTTCCGAAAAACCTTTGGCTGATATTGATTATGTGGAAATTTTGAGCTATCCAGCGCTCACACCAATGGGGCAGGAAACGGCAGGTCAGACGATCATCATTGCGCTAGCTGTTCGATTTGGCAAAACACGTCTCATCGACAATACGATCACATCAATCAAGTAGTAATAAGGGAGGAATTGGTAGTGTTCCGCACCATGATGAAAGCAAAAATCCATCGCGCAACGGTAACTGAGGCAAACTTGAACTATGTAGGAAGTATTACCATCGACAAAAATTTGTTGGATGCGCTGGATATTTTGCCAAATGAAAAAGTACAAATCGTCAATAACAACAACGGAGCGCGTCTGGAAACCTATGTCATCGAAGGTGCTCCAGGCAGTGGCGTCATTTGCTTGAACGGAGCAGCTGCACGTCTCGTACAAGAGGGCGATATCGTGATTATTATTGCCTATGCGATGATGACGGATGAAGAGGCAAGAACCTACAAGCCACGTGTCGCCATCATGGATGAAAAAAATCAGATCAAAGAATTGATTGCGGAAGAAGTACACGCGACGATTCTGTAAGCGATCTGTCGACTCCTGCATAGAGCCACCTGCCTTGTGAGACAATGAAAGTACTCATGCCTCATAGGGGGTGGCTTTTCTTGTGAAAATCGAGGACTGGTTTCATACGCTTCGGAACAAAGCGCAGACGATTGAAGAGAAGTGGCAGGGGGCTTCTGAACAAGAACGTCTTCAGCTCGCGGAACAATTGTTTCAATTGCGTCAAGTAAGTGATACTGTCGTAGACCTGTGGCTGCAATTCGAAGAAAAATTATCGAATGCGATTCGTAACATCAAGGAAATGGAAGGACAGCTTCCGGCAGAAGAGAAAAAGGCGCATCAGCCGAAGGTGAAAACAGAATCACCAAAGGCCATTGAAACAAACACATACGAGCCGATTTTTCGTCGTGGGGAAGGCTTTTATCATTTGCGTATGTTCCAAGACGCGAAAAAGTGTTTTGCAGAATTAGTTCAAAAATCGCCAGACTGGGAAAGTGGGCGCCTATATTACGCCTACAGTCTCCTTTTGTGTGAGGAGAAAGAATTAGCTTTTCGGGAATTCCGTCTTCTCGGAAGGACAGCAGGCTCACCTACCATTGTGGCCATCAGTTTTAATGCCATCGGGTGTATACTTGCGGAAGAGGAGCAATGGCTAGAGGCGGCACAAGCTTTTAAGACTTCTCTCGAGATCAAGCCAGAACAGGAAGAAGCCAAATACAACCTCGCGCTATGCTATTTAAGAGATGGCGATGCACAGGAAGCTTTGGACGAATTGGAACCGTATCTAGAAAAAAACGAGCACGATTGGGAAGCGCAGATGTTATGGCTACGTGCTGCCAAATTACTGCATATGATGGACCAGACGGTGGAATGGAGCCCGCCGAAAGGCTTGCAATTGCCGACACGCGATTTGGACAGCGATACTCTTCAGGAAATGGCCTCTTTATACGAAACAGTGGGCAATTACCACCGGGCACAGATTTGCTATCACTTTTTGACGGAGCGTTCCCCAAAAGATGGGTGGACGTGGCATGGCTTGGCCTGGAATACTTGGCTGATTGCTGGTACGAAACGCGCATTGACGCTCGTCAAAAAAGCGATCAGTCTTGCACCCGAAAATGACGACTTTCTTTTTAGTTATGGCTGGATGCTGTTGTTTGACGGAAGGGTAGAGGAAGCAATCAAAGCGTTTCGGATCATGCTGGAGAAAAACCGAGACAATCGCCTCGGACAATCCGGGATGATTTCCGCATACGAAAAGCTGGGGGATACACAAGAAGCAAAACGGATGGCAAAGTATTTCCTGGAAGACGCTGAGCCATATGTACGTTCGTTAGGGTATTTTCATCTGGGAAGAATCGCGGTTGTGGAAGAAAATTGGCGCCTGGCTGAACAATATTTTCAACGGGCATTGCCATTCGCAGAACAGTTATGGGAAATCCCCATCTATCTGCAACTTTGTGCAAGCAAGCTCGGTCAATCCGAAATACAGACGGAGCTGGTACAGCCGTAAATGTACAGGAGAGCAGGAATATTTCCCATCGTTGCCGAATGTGAATGAGTGCGGATTGAATGTTTCCGCCCAGGTTACGAGGTGACAACGTTTGAATCGATTACTAGTTGTAGATTTTGAGACGACGGGAAGCCATCCACGCCAAGGGGACAGCATCATTCAGATTGGTGCCGTCGCAATCGATGACGGGCAGATTACCGAGAGTTTTTCCACCCTGATTCATCCGGGCCAGGATATTCCCCCTTTTATTACCCAATTAACAGGGATTACCAACGAGATGGTTGCAGATGCTCCTTCCTTGGAAGAAGTGTTTCCAGATTTCTTGCGTTTATTGGACGGGCGAGCTTTTGTTGCACATAATGCAAGCTTTGATCTCCAATTTTTACAAGAAGCCCTGCTGAGCCAGGGCTATTATGCGTTTGACGGCTACGTGCTTGATACGGTGGAGCTATCCCGCGTTCTTTTGCCGATGCAAAATAGCTACAGACTCGGAGAACTGGCGTCTGAGCTGGAAATCGAGCACGATAATCCTCATCAAGCAGATAGTGATGCACTTGCCACGGCCCAGCTGTTTCTCCACTTGCTGGATATTTTAAAGAAATTGCCACTTGTAACGATCCAGCGGCTGCAGATGCTCGTCTCTTCGTTTCGCTCAGATATCGAGGTTCTTTTGCGGCAGATCGAGATGGAAAAGCTCATAGAGCTGCCAGAGCTGGATGGAACGCCAACCAAAACGGATTCCTCCGATATGTGGGATATTTATCGCCAGTTGGCCTTACGGAAACGCGAAGAAAAATTAACAGCGTCCCTGAAGCATCCTCCTGTCGATGTGACAGTGACCAAAGCGTTTGCCGAGCAGCTCGAGGATGTTTTGGGCGAAAACGGGTACATGCAGGCGAAAATGTCGGGGTATCAACGTAGAGATGCTCAGGAAGCGATGATGCATGCCGTCTATGAGGCAATGGAGGATGGCGCCCATTTATTGGTAGAGGCGGGGACAGGTACGGGAAAATCATTAGCCTATCTCTTGCCGGGGATCATTTGGGCTCATCACAATCAGCAGCAGCTGGTGGTCAGTACCAATACCATTCAATTGCAGGAACAGCTATTCCATAAGGAAATCGCTACCTTGCAGGAGTCGTTGCCGTTTTCGTTTACTGCTTCGACGCTAAAAGGCAGAGGAAACTACTTATGCTTGCGTAAATTTGAACAAGCTGTGGACGAGCCTGTAGAAGGAAGCAGCCAAGAAATGCGCTTGGTAAAAGGACAGATGCTGACGTGGCTCACGCAAACCGTTACCGGTGACGTGGAAGAGCTGAGCATGCCTCCAAGTGGCCAACTGCTATGGCAACAGGTAAAAAGTGATACGGGCTCTTGCCTGAATCGGGCTTGTCCGTGGTTTAGTCGCTGCTACTATTTTCAGGCGAAGGAACGGGCTCGCGATGTCGATGTCCTCATCGTCAATCACGCCCTTTTCATCAGCGATCTGCAAGCGGAAAACAGGATCCTACCTGCGTATGAAGTTGCCATCGTCGATGAGGCCCATCATTTGGAGGATGCCGCGACACAGCATTTAGGCAAGCAGTTTTCAACCACGCAGCTTCTTTTCTTGCTAGATCGTGCATCGGTTGAAGAGAGTGGGTCAATTGCACGCTTCGCAGAAGAGCTGCAAAGCTGGATGCCTGCGGTACAAGAAGAGGTAGTCGCAAAACTTTTGGAGCTGAGAAAACAGTCCGCGACCTTGCGAGAGAAAGCGCAGCAATGGACACAGCTCTTGTATGCATGGGCATCAGATCGTGCGGAGGAGACGACGGACGCTGGTCGTGAGACGGTACGTTATCGGATCGAATCGTTTGTAGGCAAACACGAGAAGATACGCAAAGTAACCAAAAAGCTGATTGAAGGGATGACTGCATATGCAGCGGGCATCGAGCAGCTTTTGCGAGCGACTCCGCAGGAGGAAAAGCCACCTTTTGCTGTACGTAGTCTACTGACAGATTTATTTGGTCTCATCAAAGACTGGCAGAATACCGTGGAGCTGCTTCACTTCTTTTTACTTGAGCAGGATGCGGAGTATGTGTATTGGATGGAAGTAGAGTCCCGTACAGCTCGCAAGCAGGTGCATTTGTCAGCAGCACTCTTGAAGGTTGCCGACTCACTGGCAGAACCACTGTTCGCGCAAAAACGGAGCCTGATTTTGACATCAGCCACTCTGACGGTCAAAAACAGCTTTTCCTACATCAAAAGCCAGTTTGGTCTCGACCAATTGCCTGAGGAACGAGTGCGCACCTTGTCATTGCCATCGCCGTTTCATTATGAAGAGCAGGGACTGCTGTTGATCCCATCTGATTTCCCGGCACCAGGTAAAGAGAGTGACCACACGTATTTGGAGGCAGTCATACAAGGGTGCGTGGATGTCGTACTGGCTTCGAAAGGAAGGACGCTGATCCTGTTTACCTCCCATTCGATGCTTCGCCTTGTTTATCAAGCGATGAAGGAACGACTAGCGGAGGCGCCAGAACCGTATACGTTATTCGGTCACGGGATTGATAGCAACAATCGAAGCAAACTGGTGCGACTGTTCCGAAGCATGGAGAGAAGTGTTCTGCTTGGGACGAGTAGCTTCTGGGAAGGTGTCGATATCCAGGGGGAATGGCTGAGCAGTTTGGTCATTGTTCGCCTACCGTTTGCTCCGCCGAATCACCCTGTCTATCAAGGAAGGGCAGAGCTTTTGAAGGCAGAAGGAAAAAATGCCTTTATGTCGTTGTCTCTTCCACAAGCCGTTCTGCAATTTAAGCAAGGGGTGGGACGATTAATTCGCCATCACTTGGATCGAGGGGTCGTGATCGTTCTCGACACGCGTGTGGTTGAGGCGAGATATGGACGCTCATTCCTTCAATCTTTGCCGCCATTTCAAATCGAAAGCGGTCCATGGCCAACACTGCGAGAGCGCATAGAGCCATTCCTTAGTATGCAATCCCTGTCAGATTCATAAAATGAAGCAATAGTCTCATAGGGATTAAGGTGATAAAATAAATGTTATGGAAAAAAGCGTGGCGTTGGTGGATGGTAGTTCTTAGTGCGATTTTCCTTAGCGCATGCTCGATTGATAGCCATTTGTATTTGCAAGAAGCAGCAGTGAAGATAGATGACCCGTTTGAAACGGAGACAGAACAGGAATTTTCGGGTCTCATTGTCACCTACTTGGCACTTCCACATGGTGAGAGCACGCTTTTGAGAATGCCAGGCGGTAAAACGATGCTGATTGATACGGGTACGGCAGAAGATTGGCCCGTTCTTTCGGCGCGCTTGGCAGAGCTCAAGATCACACGGCTCGACTATGTAGTGTTGACGAACGACCAGCCTGAGCATATGGGAGGCTACGCTTCATTGAGCCAACAAGTGCTTGTAGATGCCGTCATTTTGCCCAAGCTGATCGCGCCATCCATTCGCCATGTCGTGCTGCTTCGCTCCAACCAAAAGCAGATGGAAGCAGAGCAAGGACAAGTACTTACCCTTGACCAACAAATCTCCATGGAAGTGTTGCTCCCGGATGAACCGTTATTTTTATCGCCCCAGAATAATTCTCTCGTTTTTCGATTGACGCATGACCAACTACGATTTTTATTTATGAGTGCCGTGAATGAAAAAGCAGAAGAGCGACTGTTGGAACGGCAAAATGACAGATTGAAGGCGGAAGTGCTAAAGGTAGCTGGTCAGGGAAGCAATCAAGGCTCTTCGCAACCGTTTCTGACGAAGGTCGATCCCCAGGTCGCCATTATTCAGACAGGCCGATCGCGGGATCAAATGAAAGACGGTCAGACGGAAGTCATGGAGCGCCTGGGTGAGTCATGGGCCGAGACATACGTTACCAGCCACGACGGTTCCATTACCATTTTATCGAATGGAAAAGAATATCGGATTTTGAAGCAAAAGAATTAGGGGGGAAGACCGAACGTGGCAAAACACGAAAAGATTTCGGAAGCGGTCGTCCGTCGTTTGCCGATTTATCTGCGTTACCTCAGTTATTTGCAGCAGGTTGAGGTGACCACCGTTTCCTCCCAACAGATGGGCAAGAATCTCGATGTGAATCCTGCCCAAATCAGAAAAGATCTTGCAGCTTTTGGTGATTTTGGAAAAAAGGGAATCGGCTATGATGTCGATTATCTGGTGGAAAAAATACGTGAAATTCTAAAGCTAACAGATGAAATCCGTGTCGCTTTGGTCGGAGCTGGGCATTTGGGCCATGCCATTAGTAACTACAACGCTTATTTGAAAGATAACATGCGGATTGCGGCCATCTTTGATAATAATCCAGAGAAGCAGGGTAAAAAAGTCGCAGGTATACCGATTCAGCCTTTATCAGAGCTGGAAGAGACAATCGTAAACAAGCAAATCAAGCTGGCGATTATTACGGTACCGGCACCTGCAGCGCAATCCGTATGTGATCAGTTGACTCAAGCGGGTATCAAGGGGATCTTGAATTTTGCCCCTACGACGATTCGCGCAGGAAAAGATGTTCGCATTCACTATGCGGACGTGACGTCCAACCTGCAAAGCCTGGCCTACTACTTGACATAAGAATGGAGTGTATACTATGAAAAAGACGATCCTCATTCACGCAACAGTCATTACCGTTAACGATACGAATGAAGTCATTTACGATGGTGCCGTAGCATTCGAAGGTAACAAGATTACGTATGTGGGCCCAACTCCTGAGGACCTATCAGAAGCAGGATACGATGAGGTTATCGATCAAAAAGGAGACTACATACTGCCTGGTTTAATCAACACGCATGGACATGCTGGTATGTCCCTCCTACGCGGTTATGCAGATGATTTGCCGCTGCAACAATGGCTGGAAGACAAAATGTGGCCATTGGAGGCGCAATTCACGGGAGATACAGTAAAA
The DNA here is from genome assembly GCF_013284365.1 of Brevibacillus sp. RS1.1. Lineage (NCBI taxonomy): Bacteria > Bacillati > Bacillota > Bacilli > Caryophanales > Paenibacillaceae > Brevibacillus > Brevibacillus sp. RS1.1. Next base: position 470,360 of record NZ_JABSVA010000003.1, on the reverse strand, counting down.
TGGGGTACTCAACTGTCGCTTATTGAGATGATTCGTACGGGAACCACTACGTTTGTGGATATGTATGATCATATGGATGTTGTGGCAAAGGAAGTCGATGCAACTGGAATGCGTGCCCGCCTTTGCCGAGGGATGATCGGCTTGTGCTCCGAAGAAGAACGTCAAACAAAGCTGAAAGACGCGACTCTTTTTGCAAAAGAATGGCATAATCAGGCAGACGGACGTATTACCGTCATGATGGCACCGCATGCGCCGTACACCTGCTCGCCAGAATTTATTACCCAAATTATCGAAAAAGCCGATGAGTTGTCCTTGCCGCTTCATATCCATATGTCTGAAACCGCTTGGGAAGTCGGTCAAAACGAGAAGGACTACGGACTGCGTCCAGTCGCTCATTTAGAAAAGCTGGGCATGTTCAATCGCCCAACACTCGTCGCGCACGCTGTTCACCTAACGGATGAAGAAATCGACATTTTGGCAAAATACAACGTGAGAGTTTCTCATAATGTCGTGAGCAACCTGAAGCTGGCAAGCGGTGTTGCGCCTGTTCCGAAAATGTTGGCAAAAGGCGTAAGCGTATCACTGGGTACTGACAGCTCGGCAAGCAACAACAATTTGAATTTGTTTGAGGAATTGAAGCTCGCTGCGATCCTGCACAAAGGTGTAAATAATGACCCAGTAGCGGTTCCAGCAGAGGAAGCCCTTCGCATGGCTACTCGTTATGGAGCAGAAGGGGTGTTCCAGGAAGAAACACTCGGAAGCATTGAAGTAGGCAAGCAAGCTGACTTGATCGTGATGGATAGCCATCAAGCTCATTTCCACCCAGCACACCAACCGATTTCACACGTGGTGTACGCGGCAAATGGACGAGATGTGAAAGATACAATTGTAGCGGGTAAATTCTTGATGCGTAATCATAAGTTGTTGACCATCGATGAGGAGCGCGCGATTTACGAAGCAAACCGCGTATTCCAAACGTTAAAACGGTAAAAGGCTCCTGTCAGGTGGGGACAGGAGTAAGGCAGTGCAGGTGTAGGTAGGGGAATTGGATACTAAGACGTTCCGTTGTTCATTTTTGCCACAGCTTTTGTCAGGAGATGATGGCGAAAATGAAGAGTGGGTGTGTGCGACCATTGACGCAAGGGAGACGACAATCCTGCCCAGGAGACGCGGTATTCCTGTAACAGAAACCCAAGTATGTCAGGAGATGTGGTTTGTTGCGAAGATGTCACGCGCTCACCTCCTCGGGGTGTATGTGTAGTATGACCGCCCAACCTTAAGCTATGATTAGCAACTTTTCCGTGTCGTTCTAAAACCTTCCCGTATAGCATAGGCTAAAGACAAAAATGGGACAGGGGGGGACGACATGTACATCCGGCCCAAAATGCTGTGGTGGCTCATTCCAATCCTACTCGGTCTATTTCTCCTCGGGATTGTATTGGGAACAGTAAGTCGATCTGCCAATACAGATACTGCGCCTGCGGTCAGGCAAACAGCAGGGACGAAGCAGACGAAGACGGTAGCGGAGCTTTTGGAGCAGATCACGAAGGACGAGGAACGCTCATTTCTCGTATACATGCAGAATCAGACCTTGCATGGGCGATATCAAAATGAGCAATTTCAGCTCGCAGGAGAAATCGGTGGCCACCAGCTTGAAATAGCCAGAAAAGATGGGCAGCCAGTATCGGTGCGAATGGATGGCCAGGTACAGGATCATGCCGCTCTGCCGTATGCGATGTTCACCCCGTATGAGCACGCAGTATTGCTCAAGGGAGTTTTGCAATCGGTCAGTCCTGAACGCCTTGAAGATACTGCAGGGCAAGGATGGAGTGGATACCGGATAGCGGTCCCACCTGAGGAAGTCTCTTCGTTATTATCGATGTGGTTAGGTCCATCCTTCCCTCTTCAAGATTTGACTCCGAATATAACGAACGGAATGAAAGTCAATTACCAACTATGGTACGATTCAACTACGGGGCAGCTTCGCCAACTGGAGCTGGATTTGCAAATACAAACGGCAGTTGGAGTGAAGAGAGACCAGCTTCGATTCCGATTGTAATGTCAGCCACGTAAAGGAGTTACTTTGCTGTGTTAGTACGAATTATCCTATCAATTGTAGCCGTCATTTTACTTACGGGAGCTGGGTTCGCCTATCATCTGACGGCTTCTGTAGCAGGAGAGCGCAATCAATTTGAGGAAACCGTTCGTCAGTGGGTCCAGGATCGCACGACAATCACGGAGATTGAAACCATTGATGAATATCGAGGCAAGGAGAGCTACGCTGTCGTCATTGGGAAAAATAAGGCGGGGACACAAGTTGTCGCTTGGATGACCGATCAAAAAGTTAGCTTCGATCGAATGGATCTTGCTGTTCCTAAAAAGAATGTAGAAGAGGCGGTTTACAAGTCCTTCTCGCAATCGGAGATCACTCATTTGGTTCCTGGTCTTGAAAACGATAAGAAATTTTGGGAAGTCACTGTCAAAGACAAAGACGGTCGTTTTCACTACATTCACTATGATCTATTCACTGGCGCTCTGTTAACCTCATACGTGCTCTCGCCAAGCTAAGACGCTGGTATCACGACAGGCCTTTTCCTTATAGGAGAAGGCCTGTTTGGCATTCCACCCAACATCTGTATAAGAAAATGATATACTCGTGTGATATACTGGGGATGTTGCAGAGAGAGAAAACGAGAACGATATTTATGGGGGGAGTAGCCGTGCAGATGAAAAAGAGCGCAATTGGATTATCTTTGGTGGCAACCTTGGCACTCCTGTTCGGAGGATGGTTCTTGTATCAAAAGATGGAGATTGAGGAGCCAATCCGTGCAGAAATTGGACAAATGCAGTCCGCAACATTGGGCAATTTGGAAATCAACAAAGATAAAATTCAAATAGATGTAACTGTTACAAAACCAGACGCATTTCCAGCAGAATATCGGAATCTGCTAACGGAGACAAAAAAGATCGCAGGGGAAAAAGAAGTGGTCATTGACATCGACAATCAGTCGACAACGATGCACGATATTTGGCAGAGTGGTCAATTTGTGTTTACAGAAGCAGTGGAGTTGCATGAATATAGCCGCATTCCAGCCCTTATGGAACAATGGAAAAAGGGGAATCAACTCGACCAAGCATCTGCATCGATGGATGACAAGAACATTTATGTTTATATGAAAAAAGGAACGGAGGATTTTTACACCATCATCCCCCGATCCAATGAAAAAGAGGTGACGGCACGTGCGTAAGGAAATACTGATCGGCGTCGTACCTGCACTGTTGATTTTTCTTGTTTTTCTTGGTGTAAACATTACGCCATTCCTGGTGTTCGGAGCCGTACTGGGTGCGATTTACTTTCTGGTCATCCGCCAGCAAAATGGACAAGGTGGAAATGTCGCCCTCGGGGGAAAAAGAAAAGTAAACAAGCATGAGCTGCCGAAATCGGACGTGCAGTTTGCCGATATCGGCGGACAGGAACGCGCAAAAAAAGAACTGAAAGAATCGCTTGATTTTCTCGTGTATAAAGACAAAATTGAGCAGTACGGGATTCGCCCGATTAAAGGTGTTCTTTTGACAGGTCCTCCTGGTACGGGTAAGACACTGATGGCGAAAGCGGCAGCAAATTATACAAATTCTGCTTTTGTGGCGGCATCGGGTTCGCAGTTCGTAGAGATGTACGTCGGTGTCGGTGCACAACGCGTCCGTGAATTGTTTCAGGAAGCGAAGGCATTAGCAGAGAAAAATGGGCAAGACAGCGCGATTATTTTTATCGATGAGATCGATGTCGTCGGTGGAAAAAGGGACGGTCAACAGCAGCGTGAATACGATCAAACCTTGAATCAACTGTTGACGGAAATGGATGGTGTAGCTACGACTGACAAACCGCGGATTTTAGTCATGGCAGCTACGAACCGGAAGGACATGCTCGACGCAGCGCTGTTGCGTCCTGGTCGTTTTGACCGTCATATTAGCGTTGATCTTCCGGACAAACCAGCACGCGAGCAGATTTTGACCATTCATACGGCCAATAAACCGCTAGGCGAGGACGTCACACTGGAAAAAGTGGCTCAGGAGACATTCGGATTTTCTGGCGCGCAGCTGGAGAGTGTAGCCAATGAAGCAGCTATTTACGCCATGCGTGACCGCCAGGACAAGATCACAGCGAAGCATTTTGGCTATGCAGTGGACAAGGTTATGCTCGGAGAGAAGGTAGACCGTCAAGCATCTGAGGAAGAGAAGAAGCGCGTTGCTCTCCATGAATTGGGACATGCCATTGTAAGTGAGAGCGTGCGACCAGGCTCTGTATCGCAGGTTACGCTGAGTCCACGAGGCAAAGCACTGGGATACGTCCGACAAAATCCAATGGAAGACCGCTATCTGTATACCAAGGAAGCGATGGAGAAGCAAATCATGGTTAGCCTTGGAGGAGCCGTAGCGGAGGAAATCTACTACGGTGGGCGCAGTACTGGATCGAAGAATGACTTCGAGCAGGCGCTGGGAATGGCACAGGAAATTGTACAAAGCGGTATGTCCGAGCTAGGGATTGTACATTTGCAATACGTGGATAAGAATCGGATTCATGACGAGGTTGAGCGTCTGCTGGAAGGATTGCTCGCAGAAACTCGCAATCTTTTGAGACAATTTGATTCCGTATTCCAAACGGGCCTGCATACATTGTTGGAAGCGGAAGTTCTGCAAGGCGATGAGTTCAGGGCCCTATTGTCACAAACGAAGGAAGAAGTTGCTGTATAAGTGAAGATAATGAACCTGCTAGCCAAGGGAAGAGTCGGCGAAGCAGGTTTTTTTGTGTTTGCTCGCTGTAAAAAGAAAATAAACCATTAGAATGAAAAATAAAGTATTAGACTGGGAACGGCATTAAGTTACCGGGAGAATAGCTGGTTCGCGGAAAATAATAATGACGATTGATAGGCGCAATAAGGCAGCGCCTATTTTTAATTTAGGATAAGCAAAACTACCGTATTAACATTCATTCAACTTCACGACTCCTTTATTTCTAGAGTGCCAGAGCGGCCGCCGCTGCCTTTTTGCCTTTAAAATCATGGAATTTCTATAAAAATAAAAGTATTTTCCTCTTAATTCGCTTCATCCTCCTTCAATCATCCATGTAAAATAATATTTTATTTATATATGCTTATACGAAAGCCAAAGCTTTCATACGGCAAAAATAAATAAAGGAGATTTTTTCGTGAACTCAAACACTGCTTTTATAAGAAAAGGCGGAGCAAATGTGTCGTCTTCCAAACGTCTTCCGTGGGTCGGGCTGCTGGCCTTAGCCATGGCGGGATTCATCTGCATTCTTACGGAAGGCCTACCTGCTGGATTACTGCCACAAATTGCACAGGATCTTGGGGTCACAGAAGCTCTTGCCGGACAATTGGTCACTCTCTATGCGGTTGGATCTCTTCTGGCCGCCATTCCTTTGACAACGGCTACCCGCGAGTGGAGGCGCCGGCCGCTTCTGCTGCTGTGCATCATCGGCTTTCTTGTTTTTAACACCATCACCGCGTTATCTTCCGTTTATGTGTTGACGCTTGTCGCGCGTTTCTTCGCAGGTGTCTCGGCAGGTGTTCTGTGGGGGATGACGGCCGGTTATGCGCGGCGCATGGTGCCTGATTCGCAGAAAGGAAGAGCGATGGCAGTAGCCATGGTTGGCACCCCGTTGGCATTGGCGCTGGGCGTTCCGCTAGGCACTTTTTTCGGTACTTATACAGGCTGGCGTCTCATTTTCGGAGCTGTATCATTACTGGCTGCAGCCCTTATTGGCTGGGTGCTCTGGAAGGTGCCGGATTATGCCGGCGAGCCTGCCGGTGATCAGCTCCCTTTTCACAAGGTTTTCCTGATTCCTGGTGTACGGCCGATTCTGTTCGTCGTTTTGGCATGGGTACTAGCTCATAATATTTTGTACACCTATATTGCACCGTATCTTGCGGAAACCGCGTTTGCTCAGCGAGTGGATTTGGTTCTTCTTATTTTTGGAATAACCTCGGTTGTCGGCATTTGGGTGATAGGTATGCTGATTGACCGTTCTCTAAGAATGCTGGTTTTAATCAGCATCACGGGATTTGCTTTGGCTTCTGCAGCCTTGGGAATCGGAATGAATCAACCTGCAATCATCATTCTTGGTGTTACAGTGTGGGGGCTTACGTTTGGCGGGGCAGCCACTTTACTGCAAACAGCAATAGCACAAGCTGGGGGAAACAGCGCAGATATAGCCCAATCGATGCTGGTTACCGCGTGGAATGTGGCAATCGGCGGAGGGGGCATTATTGGTGGGTTTCTTCTCGAGCTGCTTGGAGCAGGATTCCTTCCGGGCTCATTAATTATCCTGCTGCTTCCCTCCTTGCTTGCAGCTTGGCTAGCTAAAAAGCATGGCTTTCCTTCCTAAAGGAATCCGCAAGTATGTGTAACATAAGCAAAAAAATGAATCCGCTGCAAGGCGGATTCATTTTTTTGGGATTATAAAATTAAATCTTATGCAAGCAAATTCGGTTCTCCAATGAGATTTTTATAAGCGATCGGTGAAGACATTACGATCAGAGTCGTATAGGTTCCGTATTGATCGCACCGGTTTTCAAACCCTTCCAGCTCCTGGGTTGTTTCCGTAAGGACCTTCAATAAATAATTATGCTCTCCGCTTATCCGGTAACATTCCATGACCTCCGGTGAAGAACGACAAAAATCAAGGAAAGGATAGCAATTCCTTGTCCTAACAAGCATATAGGCTGTGCATTGCTTACCCACTTTTTGCGAAGAAATGACTGTTCGGTATTCCTCGATAACGCCCTTTTCTTCCATGCGTTTTACACGTTCAGTTACGGCTGGCTGAGACAGTCCCACCAGCTTTCCTAAATCTGTCATTGATAATCTCGCCTGGTTCTGCAAATGGAGCAGGATGTTTTTATCGATTTCGTCCAAGAAAATCGCCCTCCTTTATTTTTAAAGTTATTTCTTTTAAATACCTTTAGAATCATCGAAAACCTCTTTATCTAACTTGTTTGTTTTATGTAAGGAAGCAGAAATTATTACTATAATAAACTCACTTGCTATTAATAATCAAGTAAATTACACCAGGAGAGGATGAGAAACATGAGAAATATAGATCTGGAATTGGTGCATAAAAGCGTCAATGAGGTAATTGACCGCACACTTGAGGAAAAAAGGATCGTGGGTACCGTCGTCCAAATTGCATTAGGCGGAAACCTCGTTTACAGCAGGCCTGCTGGTTGGGCCGATCGCGAGCAGAAACGGCCGATGCAGGAAAATGCTTTGTTTAGATATGCTTCGGTAACCAAGCCGATCGTGTCAACGGCAGCCTTGGTATTAATTTCCCAAGGGAGATTGCAGTTAAACGATCTGGTGGAAAAATGGTTGCCCACCTTTCGTCCCAAACTGCCAAACGGACAGTATGTTCCCATAACCGTTCACCATCTGATGACGCATACCGCAGGCTTAACTTACCGTTTCTTTCAGGAAGAAAAGGGAACTTATGAGCATGCCGGGGTATCGGACGGCATGGATCTGGCGGGAATTACACTTGAAGAGAATCTACAAAGACTCGCTTCTGTCCCGCTTCTATATGAGCCAGGGAAAATGTGGAGGTATTCCATAGCAACAGACGTGCTCGGAGCGGTCATTGAAAAGGTTACTGGAATGCCGCTAAGTGAAGCTGTACGGATGCTTGTAACTCATCCGCTTTCCATGAAGGACACGGATTTCAAGGCCGTGGACACGGACAGATTGACTACGGCTTACGCAGACAGTGCTGGAGAGCCCCGGCGCTTGCACGATTTTGATACCGTTCCATTCGTGGAGGGGACGGCAGGATTCCTCCTTTCGCCCAACAGGTTTACCGATAAGACAGCTTATCCTTCCGGGGGAGCCGGCATGATTGGCAGCGCAGAAGACTTTCTTAAACTGCTGGAAGCTTTGCGGCAGGGAGGAAATCCGATTCTGCCGGAGGCTCTTGTTACGGAAATGACAACCAATCAAATTGGTAACCTTGTAATGCCCTATTGGCCGGGGCGAGGCTTTGGACTTGGTTTCACGCTGCTTAAAGACCCAGCGGCTGCCAATGCACCGGAATCGCCGGGAACTTGGCGGATGGGCGGCACCTATGGTCACTCTTGGTTTGTTGATCCGAGAGAGGAGCTTAGCGTAGTAGCGTTCACCAATACAGCGCTTGAAGGAATGTCAGGCAGGTTTACAACAGAGCTGTGCGAATCTGTCTACAGGGGTATTCGAGGAGTTAAGTAAAGAGAAAGAACGTTGTCTTGAACAAATATTCGGAGTATGCAGACCCTAGATGGATATCAGATTACACTTACTAAGTTAATTTGAGACAAGAATTTACCATGCAGTACAATCCGTCGTTCAACTTAACGGAGAACGAGTTCAATAAACCAGCCGCAGCCTAGGACTTTATTTTTCCGGTCCAAGGCTACGGCTGGTTTTATATTGAAGCCAGTCTAAAACTTATTTTTCGGAGTCTAACGGTTTTGCAATTCAGACTTCCACGTAGGTTCAACAATTCAAGTCTAAAACTATATTTTCTTCGGACATTGGCCACTTGGGCAAATCAGGATGAAACAATTTTGTAGACACGGTGCCAAATAAGTAAATGGATGAATATCCTACAAAGGTGATACGGGAATGAAATCAGGAGGCAAGGAGACCCTATGGCCAATGTGAACCGGCGAAAAGCAAACAAAAGTCTGAGCAAAACCTTTAGGCAGACCATGCACGAGTTACCGCTCTCATATACATCATCACCCGATCGGGAGTGGATGGAAGACCTCGAATTAAATCTGCTTGAAAGTCATTTGGAGAGCAGTCACAGAATACCTCCCATCTCTGCTGCCACACCGAAAGAGCAACAAAACCCGATTCCCAAAGTACCTAAGCAGGACCTATCCTCCAAACAGGACTCGTTTTCCAGACAGGATTCAACTTCCAGACAGGATTCAACCTCCAGACAGGATTCAACTTCCAAACAGGATTCAACTTCCAGACGGGATTCAGCTTCCAGACAGGATTTACCTTCCAAACCGGATACGCCTTCCAAACCGGATACGTCTTCCAAACAGAACGTATCTTCCAAACAAAACGCTTCCTCCAAACAGAGCTCAACTGCTAATCCGAACTTTTATTCGAAGGTCATCAAAGACCGAAATGATGATCGTGTCCAATCATTTGTCTATACAGACGACTTGACAGATCAATCCGTGACAACAGAAAAAATTGCGAACCGTGCCATTGACGCGTCCAAAATTAAGCAAGGCGCCGTGGATAATTCGATTTTGAAGGATTATGCCGTGGATAGCAGTAAACTCGCGGACAAGAGCGTAACTTCCACCAAACTCGCCCCGCATGCGGTACAGAGGGATCATCTGGGGCAGGGAATCGTAAGCGGCGAGCATTTGCTGGATTATTCGATTTCCGCGCAAAAATTGATCAACCATAGCATTACTTCCGAGAAGTTAGCCGATAAAACCATCGACTCGATGAAATTTGCCGATCACTCGATCCAGAGCAAGCATATTCAAGAGCAAGCGATCACGAATGAGTTGATTCAGGATCAATCGATTACCTCGGAAAAAATAAAGATGGGGACCATTCAAACAAGTAATCTCGCCAATTATGTGATCAACACAGTGAAGATTGAGGATGGAGCTGTCACAGGCGATAAATTACGCGATGGAGCTGTAACTTCGACAAAGATAGATGAAGATACAATTGAGTCTCAACATATTCGTGAAGGCTCCATTTACCATCATCATCTCACGGAAGAGCTAATCGATGGCAGCAACATTAGCGCTGGCAGCATCACAGATCATCACATTGCATTTCAGGCCATTTATAGCCAGCATTTACATCCAGAAGCGGTGACCAGCGATAAAGTGGGGCCTTATGCGATATTGACTGAGCATTTGGACAACAACAGTGTCACGGCAGAAAAGCTCGCCAAAGAATCAATTGGCAGCACACATTTACAAGCTGGCAGTGTCCTATCGAGTCACTTGCAAGACGGGATGCTGACGGCTAAAAAAATTGGGGATCAACAAATTACCTCAGCCAAGATAGCTGATAAGGCGATCACTGCCGACAAATTGGCGAACAGGTGTGTAGGAGAGCAACACTTGCTCGATGAGAGCGTGAGTTCACGACATCTGATTGACGGAACCATTCGCTCAGAAAAGCTGGCAAGAAGATCTGTGGAAGAACAGCATTTGACTGACAGAATCATTGGGGGCAATCATCTACGCGAGTACATCATCCAGACCCAGCATTTGCATGACCACTTGGTGACCACCTCAAAATTGGCGCCGGAATCTGTTTCCACAGACAAAATCTCGGATCTTAGCATTACGACAAGCAAGCTTGGTGATGCTGTCATCACAGCGCCCAAAATAGCCAAAGATGCGATCAAGACCCGCCATCTAGGCAGATCAGCCGTGACGGGGGAAAAGATTGCGGAAAAAGCAATTTCATCTACACATCTCAACAGTCACATCATTCAAGCGGACCATCTCCAGGGTAACTCCATTTCCAAGGAAAAATTACAGGACGGCAGTGTTACCCGAGAGAAAATAGCCGATCAGAGCATTGATGCGAGCAAGCTAGATAGCCATTCCGTTCATGGTGCTCATGTCATAAAAGGCAGCCTGGATGGAACACATATTAAGGAAGGAACGCTCAAAGGAAGTCATCTGATTAGCAAGAGCATAACAGAACAGCATTTGCAAAACCGGATCATTACGCAGGAAAAACTGGCAGAGGACTCCGTGACCGGTTCTAAAATTGCGTCCAAAGCTGTCACTACGCATCACATTGCAAATCAGTCCATTGATGCGGAGAAATTATCCTTTCCGGTAATTGAGACCCATAATCATATTGGAGTAACCTTGCAACAATACGGTTTCGTCCCCTTCAGGCTTTCTGCCACAAGCAAGTCTACAGATGTAATTGTTCGATTGCCGCAGCCTTTTGCGGATACACATTATTGTATGGTGGCGATGACAAATCAACCGGGCATCTATACATCGCTCAAATACACGAAAAGGACTGCAGCGCTCATCACCGTATTTCGCAATCAGGAGGGGCAGGAAGCGACTGGTGTGATTCACTGGATCGGGATTGGAGTAAAAGGAGTAGATGTCCCACACGAAATATTGGATTGGTCAACAGAGAGGGGACAATTGGAGGCAGAAGAAGTCGAGGAAGATCACGACTTTGATGAGGAAGACGTGGATGACGAAGATACGAATGATGAAGATGTGGAAGATGAGGACATGGTCGACGAAGATACGGATGATGAAGATGTTGAAGATGAGGACATGGTCGACGAAGATACGGATGAGGAAGATGAGGAAGATGAGGAAGACATGGAAAATGAGGACATGATCGACGAAGATACGTATGATGAAGACAGGGAAGATGCGTACATGGACGAGGATGACATGGACGATCACGACACGGATGAAGATGAAGAAGACACGGATGATAGTGACCTCGAGCAAGATTATGAAAGTAGTGAAGAATACGATAGCGAGGACGATAAATAATTCGGTAGGAAACAACAATGGGGCGAATGGATGATTCAGAAGCAGGGAGGCCGATGTTGAGATCAGGTCTCCCAAATGTATATTTAGTTTACATAATTATTTTATCGTTAACATTATACAGGGAGACTTTCATTGAATTTGCAGGCCCCCAATAGTATAATTGTTTGGTATACTTAGTCTGTATTTGCGTGGCATGGTAAATGGAGGGAATCATTCAATGTTGACGACGATTGCCCGAATCGGGCAGCATGTTGGACAAGAAGTACGCCTGGGATGCTGGTTATACAACAAACGCAGCAGCGGCAAGATTCAATTTTTGCAGCTCCGCGACGGATCCGGCTTCATTCAAGGTGTAGTAGTAAAAGCGGAAGTAGCGGAAGAAGTGTGGGAGAATGCATCGCAGCTCACACAAGAAAGCTCACTTTACATAACTGGTTCAGTTCGTGCGGATGACCGCGCACCAAGCGGTTACGAACTGACAGTAACAGGTGTGGAAATTATTCAGATCGCCCAGGAATATCCGATTTCCTTGAAGGAACACGGTGTTGACTTCCTGATGGACCATCGCCACCTGTGGCTGCGTTCTCCACGTCAGCGTGCAGTCATGGCTGTGCGTTCCGAGGTGATTCGCGCCATGTATGAGTTCTTCCACGAGAACGGTTTCGTAAAAGTAGACCCGCCAATTTTGACACCGACCTCTGCGGAAGGTACCACCAACCTGTTCCATACCAAATATTTTGATGAGGATGCGTATCTCTCGCAGTCCGGCCAGCTTTATATGGAAGCAGCCGCTATGGCGTTAGGTCGCGTTTACTCTTTCGGACCAACTTTCCGTGCCGAGAAATCCAAGACACGTCGTCACTTGATCGAGTTCTGGATGATCGAGCCGGAAATGGCTTTCGTAGATCACGAAGAAAATCTGCGTATTCAGGAAGCGTTTGTTTCTCATGTGGTACAATCCGTATTGAAAAACTGTGAGCGCGAACTGAAAACGTTGGAGCGCGATACAACAAAACTGCAAAATGTAACGGGATCGTTCCCACGCATCTCTTATGATGATGCGATTAAACTCTTGCAGGAAAAAGGTAGCGAGATTAAATGGGGAGACGACTTCGGTGCACCGGATGAGACGATGATTGCGGACCATTTCGACAAGCCTGTTTTCATCACCCATTATCCTACCGAAATCAAGGCTTTCTACATGAAGCCACACCCTGAACGTCCAGAAGTGGTTCTGTGCGCGGATATGATCGCACCAGAAGGCTATGGTGAAATTATCGGGGGTAGCCAGCGGATTGATGATCCAGAACTGTTGGAGAAACGTTTTGCTGATCATGAGCTTTCGGAAGAGGCTTATCGCTGGTATATGGACCTTCGCAAATACGGTACAGTTCCTCACTCCGGCTTCGGTTTGGGTCTGGAGCGTACCATTGCATGGATTTGCGGGCTGGATCATGTGCGTGAAACCATTCCATTCCCACGCATGCTGAATCGTCTCTATCCATAGAGCTCCTTTATCGATGAACGATCTACACCCTGTTGCGCGAGGGCAGCAGGGTGTTCCTATTGTTTGACAGCGCGTTTTACGCACTCCCTTGTTATCCCAACCCAGAGGTGAATATGCGTTATGGACTCCCATATATTGCAATTGTTGCAAGAAGGAGCAACATCCGTCTCCAACCTTCTTTTGAAAATGTATAAGCGTATGTCATTGACTGATGACGAGATGATGCTACTGATTCATCTGCTGTCCTTTCAGCAGGAAGGGAATCGATTCCCGACCTTAACAGAGCTGGAGGAACGCATGTCCATGACAAGCAGGAGATTGATTCAATCTCTTCAAAAGCTATTAAAAGAAGATTGGATTACGATAGATGAGTTTATCGATCCACAAACTGGCATGCGTCATGAGCAATATAATTTGACACCGTTGTACAAAAAGCTGTACCAGACCTGGCGGGAGCAGCAAGCAGACCCGAGAAGTATAGACCCTTTTATGGAAGTGGCCGTTTCTCTGGATGCCGAACCTGTTGCCATTTACGCTCGTTTTGAACAGGCATTTGGCCGCCCGCTAGCGCCGTTTGAATTGGAGAACATCCACATGTGGACCGAACAGGACGGCTATCAGGAAGACTTGATTTTGACCGCTTTGCGTGAGGCTGCAACCGTCGGCAAGCTCCACATCCGCTATATTGACCGGATCTTGCTCGAATGGCAAAAGCAACAGATAACAACTGTAGAAGAAGCACGTCTTTACAGCTTGAACTTCCGCAGACAAGCAAATATGAGAGACCACGGGCAACCGCTTTGATTTCATCCAAATCAAGCGGTTTTTTCTATGTCACCGTACACGTACCCATTTTCCTTGTCTGTCATAACATATTACGTAGATGCAAGCTTCAGGAGGCGATAACTTGTGGAAAAACGAAAAAAATGGGATCTGTCTCATTGGGTAACACCAGGTGTGTTTTCAGGAAGCTATGTTGTAGATGAGGCAGTTCAGCGTATTTCAATCGTAAAAGCCAATGAAAAACAAGATGAGGTAGTAACGGAAAACGTCCAGGAGCTGGTCGTAAATACAACAGCAGAGCAGCCGAAGGAACTGCTCTTGGAGCCTACCTTCGAAATTATTATGAGAGAGACCGACGAGGCCGTCGTGGAACAGGTTCACCAGCTTGAGCAAGAAGTGATGGAACTGAAAGAGGCACTTGCTTCATGGGAAGAAAGATGGGAGAACCTTGAAGAAAACCATGCTAAACAATTGCAGTACTTGTACCAAGTGGTTCTTTCACTGAAAAAGGAGTGGGAGATCGAGCGAAATGAACATCGCGATTATTAGTCCGGGTCCCTTTTCTGTACCACCGGTCAAAGGAAGCTCGGTCGAACACGATATTGACGAGGTCACAAAGATGATCGAGCCCATGCATAACGTGACGATCTACACTCGTCAATGTGCGACCTACCCAACCTCATCCGTGGAAGAAAATCGGCGGTTCATTCGTGTCCCGTATCAAGGGCCAAAGCCATATTTGCGCCGGATTATTCATCATATCAAGAAAAATAAGCCAGATGTCATTCTTGTGGAAAACAGACCGATCTATGTTCTCACATTAAAACGCCATTTTCCCAAGATCCCAGTCTTTGTGAATATGCACTCTCATGTATACGGGTCACAGCCGATCATCAGCAAGGAAAATATGAAGCGTGCCGTTCGACTGGCAACAGGTTTTATTACGAACAGTGAATTTTTACGTCAACATTTTATTCGGACGTGCAAGATTCCTGCCAATAAAATCCATGCAGTTCACCTCGGAGTCGATGTCACACCTTATCAGGTTGCAAAAATAGCGGTCAAAAAAATGCGTCAAGAACTCGGATTGAAGCCAGATGATCGCATCTTGTTTTATGCCGGACGACTTATGCGCGGCAAAGGGGTACATGTGCTGATCAAAGCCTTTCGCCAGGTGAGCAAACAAGACCCGAAAGCCAAACTCGTGATTGTGGGGGGGACGGGATACGGCAGCAATCGCCTAAATCCGTATGTTCGAGAGCTCAAACGACTTGCGAAGCCCTTGGGGGAAAAGGTGCGCTTCGTCAATTTCGTCCCATCCGCAAAAATGCCGCTTTACTACCAAATTGGGGATGTCGTAGCCACACCGTCTGTTTGGAAAGAAGCGTTTTGCCGTGTCAATTTAGAGGCAATGGCTGCCGGAAAGCCTGTCATTTCCACTCCACGTGGCGGCATTCGTGAAGTCGTTGCCCACGAGAAAAGTGGCTTTATCATCCCGCCAAAAGATTGGGAAAAAGGATTGCCTGCTGTGTGGGAGTTGTTGTGGAGTTCGCCAGCTGTCCGGAATGAAATGGGCAAACAGGCTCTGCAACGAGCAAAGTTTTTTTCTTGGTATGCAACTGCGCAAGGCTATCTGAACGTATTTGAATCAGTCGTTCCAACACGAATAGAAGAGAAACAGCAGCTTTTAAAAACTGGCTAATTTGAGTGGAAATGAAGTAGGTGGTTGCCTTTTCTTGCACCAATGTGGACGTCTGCCCTGTCCAGCTATCCAGATACGCATACCTTATAAGTATCGCAGAGCACAACTGGGGAGTGATACTTGTGAAAGGGTTAATCTTGTGTGCTGGACGTGGGACGCGACTGCACCCCTTTTCCTATTCGCAGCCGAAAACCCTCCTCCCTGTGGCCAATCACCCGGTCTTACACTATTGCATTCGCAAACTGCGTGAAGTGGGCATTCAAGACATTGGCATCGTGATACATCCTTCTCAATCACAAATTCCTCCCATGGTGGGCGATGGTAGTCAATTCGGGGCTACCATTACGTTTATCAAGCAGGAGGTACCATTGGGAATTGCCCATGCTGTCCAGCTAGCGCAACCGTTTTTGCAAGACGAACCGTTTATCTTGCTACTAGGTGATAATTTATTGATGGATTCGCTTCACGGGCTTACAAAAGCGTTTACGAAGGGAAAATCTGACGGTGTCGTGATGCTAAGTAAAGTGGAGAGACCACAGGATTATGGGATCGCAGAAGTACAAAAAGGACGACTAATCTCTGTAGAGGAGAAGCCACGTCAGCCAAAGAGCAACCTGGCAGTGATTGGTGCATACCTGTTTACGCCACCTATTTTCGAGTCGATTGCTACCCTACAACCATCTCCCCGAGGCGAACTAGAAATAACGGATGCGATTCAATCGATGATAAATCGCGGATTCAAATTGGCTCACTCCGTCACTAACGGGAAATATTCGGATGTGGGAACCATCGATCGCTGGCTGGAGGCCAACCAGTGGATGCTTACGAGGGAGCTAGGCAATCAACATCAAATTGGCAAAGGAACGGTTGTGAAAAATTCGAAGATTACGGGTCCCGTACGAATCGGTGATGATTGTGTGATTGAAAATTGCCAAATCGGACCGTACGTCTCGATCCAAAATGGCGTAAGCTTGAGAAATTGCTCGTATATCGAAAATAGTATTTTACTGGAAAACAGCTCGCTGCTAGACATTGCTTGGAAAATAACAAACAGTGTTTTCGGACGCTCATCGATGATGACGGGTCAATCTTCTAACAGTACAGGAGTCTTCATTGTCAGCGACAAATCGTCCATTTGCATTCCGGCAGTCAAGAGGGAGGACGTATGAATCCGACCTTTACTGTAGTCATTCCGACATACAATCGCGCCAAGTTTATTCGCAAAGCCATCAAAAGCGTCTTGAATCAAACCTCAAAGGATTGGAAGCTGCTGATCATTGACGATGCGTCCACCGATCGCACCAGAAGTAAAATTGAAAAATATATGTATCACCCAAACATTATGTATCATCGAATGGAACAAAATTCTGGGATCGGCAAAGTCATGAATAAGGCATTGTCAATGGTGGATACCCCTTATCTCGTACAACTCGATTCTGATGACTGGTTACCGAAACGAACGCTGGCTGTACTTAAAAAGTACATTCACAAAAGCAGGAAAAGCACGGCTCTCTTCTATGGGAACATGAACATCTGGAAAGTTCGGCATGGAAAATATACCAAGTCAATTAAGGTGAAGCACAAGACATTTCATAATAAATACCAGTTTCTGAAGTACAATCGCTGGATGGTTTCTCCACGTTGCTATCGCGTAGAAGCTCTACATCAAGTGGGTGGTTGGGATACCTCGGATCGATACGAGGGAAGGATTATGGAGGATCGGCGAATCATTTTGCGATTAATTGAAAAGTATCGGGTGAGGTACATCAACCAAATCCTTTACAACCGGACGAAGCATAAAGGTCAGCTCACGGATAGCAAGATGAAGTTCCGCCGAAATTATTTAAGAAAAAAAACATTCAAATATTATCTGAATAGGTGGGGCAAAAAGTACAAGGCCATCTATGGTTACAAGGACGGTTATTTAGTCATTAGAAGGCTCAAGAAAGTGAGGCGTCGGAGGCGATGAAGAAAGCTCTTGTCACCGGCTGTGCAGGTTTTATTGGGTCTCATTTGACGCAGCGGTTGTTGAACGATGGCGTAACAGTCATCGGGATAGACGGGTTCATCGATAACTACGATGTAGCTGCGAAATTACGTAATCTGGCCGAAATAGGAAAGCATCCTGCCTTCACCTTCCACTCGACAACGCTTCAGACGGGGCGTTGGGACATTTGGCTCGAGAACGTCGATGCTGTTTTTCACCTCGCTGCCTTGCCGGGTGTGAGAAACAGCTGGGGAAAATCCTTTGCTGATTATGTTAGCCATAATATTTTGGCCACACAAGAATTGCTGGAGGCTTGCTTGCAAAGACCGAAGCCACCTGTCATCGTGGTCTCGTCCTCCTCTTCGGTTTACGGGACGATGCAAGGGATCGTAACGAATGAAAATGCGCCGCTTCGCCCAGTTTCCCCCTATGGAGTGACCAAGGAAGCGATGGAGCAAATCTGCTCGGTTTATGTGAAAGCTTATGGACTCCCGGTTACCATGCTTCGTTACTTTACGGTATACGGTCCCAGACAGCGTCCGGATATGGCTTTCCATCGTTTCTTTCGCCAAATGATGAAAGGCGAGCAGGTCATCGTCTATGGTGATGGTCAGCAATCACGAGACTTTACGTATGTGACAGACGCGGTAGAGGCGAATCTGCTGGCTGCACAGCATGCTGTTCCTGGTGACATTTTTAATGTGGGGGGAGATCGGGAAATCAAGCTCATCGATGTGCTATCCATCATGGGCACGTTAATGAATCTGACCCCTCGCATCACGTATCAAAATGGGCCCGCAGGTGACTCCCTACGAACCTGTGCGGACATCCAATTTGCCCAACAGCGCTTGGGGTACAAACCAAAAGTGACGCTAGAAGAGGGTCTTCGCCATCAATTAGCAGAGATGCGTTCGCAATCGAAGGGGTAACACCCGTCCATAAAGGAGGCCAGTTGCATGCATCGGGTCCTCGTTTATCGCAGAAAGTTTCTTCCCAAGAGTGAAACATTCATTTACGAGCAATTGCTTGGACATCAAGTGGTCAAACCCGTCGTGTTGACCCGACAGCGAGCCTTTAATCAAAAACAATTTCCTTATTCGCCGGTCTATGTGCGCAAGCATATGGCCGGCCTCTCCACTTGGCTGCGACGAAAAAATTTTAAATGCCTGCATGCCCGTTTTGGCCCTGCCGGGTTAGAATTGCTTCCTTATGCACAAAAAAGCAAGCTCCCCCTGATCACTTCCTTTCACGGCTTTGATGCGACTAAGCGTGTAAAAGAAAATCCAGTGTACAGACGGTCCCTTATGCGTCTCTTTCGAAAGGGCCAGGCTTTTACAGTCGTCAGCAATCACATGAGAAAGCGCTTGATTCGTCTCGGCTGTCCTCCGTCCAAAATTACCCTTATCCGCTCGGGAATTGATTTGCGCAAATTTCCCATGCTACCGCCACAGCCCGTGGATCATGGGGAGTACCGATTGTTAAGCGTAGGGAGACTGACTGAAAAAAAGGGGATGGATACGCTAATCAAGGCGTTTACGCATGTGCATAAAAAATATCCCAAGGCGAAGCTAATCATCGTCGGTGATGGAGAAGAAAAAAAGAAGCTCAAACGACTGATTAAGAAAAACAGGCTAGGCACACAAGTCGTGCTCAAAGGAGCTCTGCCACATCGTGAAGTCCAGCGCGAACTGGCCAAGTGCCATTTATTCATCATCGCTTGCAAGACAGCGCGAAATGGCAACCAAGAGGGAATTCCCAATGTCATCATGGAAGCGATGGCAAGCGGACGCCCTGTCATTTCCACCTATCACGCGGGGATTCCGGAGCTGGTTGAAAACAAAGTGACGGGGTATCTGGTTCCGGAGAAATCACCGACTGCGCTCGGGAAAATGATAAACCGTGTACTAACAGAAAGTCACGAGTGGACACAGATCACGACAGAGGCTCGACTGAAAGTAGAAAAAAACCATGACATCCATAAGCAACGGATGAAGCTAGAAGAGCTCTATTTGCGTGTGTCGAAAAAATGATGAGGTGAAGGAATGAAAGTTGCCGTTATTGGGACCGGTTATGTAGGTTTGACAACTGCTGTTTCCCTTGCCATGAACGGTCATCAGGTGACGGGTATTGACCTCGATGCATCCAAAGTAGAAAAATTGCGCCAAGGGATCTCGCCGATTTACGAGCCGGGCTTGGATGAGGCATTGAAAAAAGTATTGGATGATGGTGCGCTTGCATTTTATACGGACCTGACGGAAGCGAAGGAAGCTGAGATTTTTTTCATTTGTGTAGGGACACCTGAAGCAGTAGACGGCACAGCCGATTTAACGTATTTACTCGGTGCTGTTTCTGACATAGAAAAGGTCCATTCGCTCGCACCGCAAGAACGCATCGTGGTAATCAAGAGTACCGTACCAGTCGGAACTGGCGAAAAAGTAGCGGGGATGCTGGCTGGCTGTCAAGGGGTATCTGTTGCATCCAACCCGGAGTTTTTACGGGAAGGGAGCGCATTAATAGACGCACTGGAGCCTTCGCGAATCGTCATTGGTGTAGATAATCCTCAGGCAGCGGCCCGCATGGAGGAACTGTACAACGGTGTGAAGGCACCGCGAGTAATCACCAGCAGAGCAAACGCAGAGCTGATCAAATACGCTTCCAATGCATTTTTGGCCACGAGAATCTCCTTCATGAATGAGCTAGCACGGTTGAGTACTGCGCTCGGGACGGATATCGTGACGATCGCGCGAGGAATGGGGCTAGACAGCCGAATCGGTCCGCAATTTTTACGGGCAGGAGTAGGCTATGGCGGCTCCTGTTTTCCGAAGGATACGATTGCGCTATTGCAGCTCGCAGCAGAGCACAATATTCACTTAAGCATTTTGGATAAAGTGCGAGAGGTGAATGCGACGCAGCCTGCCTGGTTTTTGGAGGAGCTGTGCTTGCAACTCCCTGATCTGAAAGGCAAACAAATTGCCGTTCTGGGGTTGACGTTTAAGCCGGATACGGATGACATCCGCGAAGCGCCATCGCTCAAATTGATAGAAGCACTCCTGCAAAAAGGTGCTTCCGTGAAGGCGTTCGATCCGATTGGGGTATCTGGTGTCAGTAAGCAGTTTCCACAGATCACGTATACGCAATCCGCAGCAGAAGCATGCGAGGGAGCACACGCCGCCTTATTGGTCACAGAATGGGAACAGTGTGTGCAACTGGATTGGAAGCAGGTTTATCAAAGCATGGCACAGCCGCTCTTGGTAGACGGACGAAATGCCTGGCCGAACCAGGAGGTAAAGGAAGCAGGCTTTCACTATATCGGTGTAGGGAGAAGCTGACTTTTCCATTTCGGGAAAGCTCGGCTTTTTTCTATGGAAAACGTGAAAGCGGCTGATTGATTTGAACCTGTAGGCATAATACGATAGGATACACATATGGATGATTTGACCATTTCATCTTACATGAATAACGAGGGAGTGATCACGGTGAATAAAAGCAAAACACTGCCGAAACGCAGTGACGTCCCCGCTGAATACAAATGGCGTCTTGAGGACATGTATCCCACGGATAATGATTGGGAAGCGGACGTTCAAAAAGTAAAACAGCTCACAGAAAAAATCGCAGCAATGAAAGGCTCTCTGGCTACTTCCGGTAAACAGCTGCTGGCCGTGTTGACTCTGCAAGATGAATTGTTGAAGACGCTTGACCAAGTGTACGTCTATGCACGTATGCGTCGAGACGAAGACAATGCGAATAGCCAGTATCAAGGGTTGACTGACAGAGCGACTAGCCTGAGCACGCAAGTATACGGCTCCATTTCGTACATACAGCCGGAGATTTTGGCGATTCCGACGGAAGACTTGCAGACGTGGATCAAAGAAGTAGAGGGTCTTGATCACTATCGCATTTTGTTGGATGAGATTACTCGCTTTAAGCCACATACGCTATCCGCCGAGGAAGAAGCATTACTGGCAAACATGAGTGAGCTTGCTTCCTCTCCTTCCAAAATTTTTGGGATGCTCAACAACGCTGACATGAAATTTCCGATGATCACGGATGAAAACGGCGAGGAAGTCGAGCTAACCAAGGGACGCTATACGCAGTTCATGGAAAGCAAGGACCGACGCGTGCGCAAAGAAGCATTCGAGGCATTGTACAGTACGTATGGCAAGTTCCGCAATACGATCGCAGCCTCGCTGACATCTGCCATCAAAGGGGATGTTTTCTACGCACGTACGAGAAAATATCCGTCTGCCCTGTACGCAGCCTTGTTTGCCGATAATGTGGAGCTCCCTGTGTACGATAACCTAATTGCAACGATCCACGAGCATCTTCCGCTCATGCACCGCTACATTGCTTTGCGCAAAAAATTATTGGGCTTAGATGAATTGCACATGTACGATTTGTATGTGCCGATCGTACCTGAGACGGACATGAAAATTCCGTATGACCAGGCCGTCTCAACGATTAAAGAAGCACTTCATCCACTAGGTGAGGAGTACGGTCGCATTTTGGATGAGGGCTTTTCCAACGGGTGGATCGATGTGCATGAAAACGAAGGAAAAACAAGCGGAGCCTATTCATGGGGCGCCTACACATCACATCCGTTTGTCCTTATGAACTATCAGGACAACGTCAACAACATGTTTACACTGGCGCATGAGATGGGGCATGCTTTGCATAGCTACTATTCCAATCACGCACAGCCTTACACGTATGCCGATTACAAGATTTTCGTAGCAGAAGTAGCTTCCACATTGAACGAAGCACTTCTGATGAATCATTTGCTCGAGACAACGACAGACAAGAAACAGCGCATGTACTTGATTAATCATTATCTGGAGCAGTTCCGTGGAACGGTATTCCGTCAAACCATGTTTGCCGAGTTTGAGAAAATTGTGCATGCAAAAGAAGAGCAGGGAGAGCCGCTGACAGCCGAATCTCTCAGTACGATTTACCGTGAGCTCAATGTTGCCTATCATGGTCCAGATATGGTCGTAGACAGCGAAGTTGATCTGGAATGGGCGCGGATCCCTCATTTCTATCGCGGATTCTATGTATATAAGTACGCGACTGGCTTCTCGGCCGCGACGTCTCTTTCCAAGCAGATTTTGGAGGAAGGTCAGCCTGCCGTGGATCGTTACTTGCAGTTCCTCAAGGGCGGCAGTTCAGATTATCCACTCAATCTGCTCAAGGGCGCAGGCGTAGACATGACCTCGCCAACGCCGATTGCAGAAGCATTGAGTGTCTTCAAGGAATTGCTCGAAGAACTGGAACAGCTGGTCGAACAATAACGTGGATCAAATCCAAAAGGCAGTTCAAGTCTATGACTTGGCTGCTTTTTTTGTGAATTTTCCCTCAGGATCGTCCAATAAAAGGTAACTTTCCCAGTTTTGTTGCGTATCTATTTATGCGCTGTTCGGTATTGTTATCCGTCTTGGGACGGAGATAAATTTCCACCCGCTGACTGTTTTGCAGCAGAGGTAAAAACTGGCACAATTACGCCATGAGGAATGATTGTGAAAATTTGGAGGAATTCTAGTGAAAAAACGGGCATCCATTATTCTGGCTTCGGTCATGTTGGTCGCTGCTGGTTGTTCAGCACCAGCACCAGAGGCACCGCAGCAGACAGAGGCAAAGGCGAAGGTAGTAGAGGTTGTAAAGGTCCAAAAGGCAACAAAGCCAGTGATGCTCGCAGTCACAGGGATGGTGGAAGCCAAGCGGGACGCGGTACTGTCATTTGGTACAGGCGGAACGATCTCAGCAATCTCCGCGACCAAAGGAGCAAAAATCGCCCAAGGACAGCTATTGGCCACATTGGATACGCGTTACACCCAAAAAGAAATTGCAGCAGCACAGGGGCAGGTAGAGGAAGCAGCAGCGCGGAAAATCAAGACGTTAAAGGGCGCGACAGCAGAAGCACTAGAGCAGAAGCGCTTGCAGGTAAAAAGTGCGCAAGACAGTCTGGATAAAGCAAAGCAGGACCTCGCAACAAGTGAGAAGCTGTTTGCTGGTGGAGCCATTTCGCAAAACGAAATAAATGCGAGTAAACGGGCCGTTACGCAAGCAGAGATTACACTGCGTGACGCTCAGCTGTCTCTGAATGAGCTGCAAAAAGGAGCGGAGCCGGAAGATGTCATGGTCGCCAATGCATCGATTAAAGCTGCTGCTGGTGGTGTAGACCGCGCGAAGAAGAGCTTGGATGATGCGAAAATTCAGGCGCCATTTGCGGGAACAGTCGTGGATGTAAGGCTGCAAATCGGAGAGCAGGCTTCTCCAGGTCAAGAAATTATTCGTATTGTTGACCTGTCCGATGTAAAGGTAACCTTGGATGTCTCCAATGAATTAATCGGCCAATTCCGTGAGAAAACGAAGGTGCAGGCTTTGGCAGACGATGGTAAGAAAAGTGAAGGGACCATTGCATTTATCTCTCCAGTTGTGAACAAGGATACAGGGAAGTACCGCGTCGAGATCACGATTCCGAATGCAGATGGGTACTGGCGTGGAGGAATGGCCGCGACAATTGAGGTGCCGCGCCAAGTGAATGGCTTCCTCGTGCCGCTGGAAAGTGTCGGCGTGAGTCAAACCGACCATTACGTAATGGCAGTAGAGAATGGACTGACAGTAAAAAAACCAGTGAAGACCGGTCAATTGGTCGGAGACTCCATCGAAATCGTATCTGGAGTGAAAGAAGGCGACCAACTCCTGCGCAGTGGAATTACATTCTACGTCGAAGGGCAAAAAGTAGAGGCGAAGGGAGAATAGTTGCATGAACAAAGTGATTCTCTTTTTGCTGAAAAGACAGCTAATCGTCTACTTGTTTACATTTTTGCTCGTCATTGCAGGTTTGGGTTCCTTATTCAGTTTTAATGTCGAATTGGTTCCAAAGACGAATTTCCCTGATATTAACGTAAGAATTTCCGGTGGTGCACTTCCACCAGAAGAGATGGAAGAAAAAGTAACGAAGAAAATAGAGCAAGAACTAAAGTCGATTAATGATATTAAAAAATACTCTTCTTCAACAAGTGCAGGTCACGTTAGAATCAATATTTCTGCAAATGAAGGAAAAGGCGAGCAGGTTAAGCAAGATGTACAAAATGCCGTTAACCGTCTCCGAAATGGTTTTCCGAAAGCCGTTAACACTGTAGACATCTTTCAGAGCAATATGGGTAGCGATCAAATGATTGATTTTGCCGTCGTGGGAGCAGAGCCGAAGACCATGCTAAGCTTGGCAAAAACGTCGATCAAAGATCGCATTGAAGAAGTCGAGGGAGTCAAGGAAGTAATCGTAGAAGAGAAAAGCTTCGAGAATAAAATTAACATATCCTTTTTGCCACAGAGATTGAATGCCTATCAAACAACGCCAGCGGCTATCATTTCACAGCTTCAGGATACAAACTGGAAGCAAGGGATTGGTACACTGGAGAACACGGGTTTTGATACGGTTGTCATGATTGACAATACTTATCAGACTCCGCAGGAGATAGAGGCACTGCCAATTGATACACCGAAAGGAACCGTTTCTCTGAACCAATTGGCACAAATTGAAGATTTGCGTGGAAAAGTGAAAGACTACGTCGCCCTGACAAACGGTTCCGTGTTTATTCAACTCAGCGTGACGCGGGCAGACGGCTATGACTTGATCACGACACAAAAGAGTGTAGAAGAAGTCGTTCACAAAATGAACACAGAAGCAAACGGCAAATACACAATCAAAGTCATGTTCGAAGGAGCTTCCTTTGTCGAGCATGCGGTGAGCAACCTCAGCCGGGATGTCATGATTGGTGGGGCACTTGCGATCATCATCTTGTTCGTCTTCCTTCGCAACTGGAGGGTCACACTCGTCATCGCTACGACGCTGCCGCTCTCTGCGTTCATGACGTTCATCGCGATGAAACTCGCAGGCTACAACATTGATATGATCAGCTTGCTGTCGCTGAGCTTGTCAGTTGGCTTGATCGTCGATGCCGCCATCGTCGTATTGGAAAGTATCTATCACTACCGGGAAAAGGGCGAAGAGCTGAAGCAGGCTATTATTAAAGGTACAAGAGAAGTTTTGACACCTGTGTTCACCTCGCAGCTCACGATCATCATCGTCTTTTTGCCACTTGTCTTTGCGGATTTTGAAGATTGGCTGAAACCGGTTTTGGCCACAATTGCCTTTACGGTTTCCGCTGCCATTATTTCATCGACGATCGCTGCTTACTTCTTCGTTCCCGTGTTTTCCAATCGCTTCTTGCAAAAGGATAAGCATGTTTCGTTAGAAGGAGAAGGCAAGGAACACCTTATCATTCGCGTATTCAGCGGTATTTTACAAGTAGCGATTAGACATCGGGTAAAAACGGTTTTACTTGCGATTGCATTGCTGGTTGGTTCCGCTTTCCTCACACCTTTTATGAAAATGGGTCAAGGAATTAACGCCAACGAGAATATTGTTTTTGTCAATATGAAGATGCCAATCGGTTCTAAGTTGGAAACAGCTCAAAAAGCAGCCATCACCGCGGAAACATCGCTGCGGGAGATCCCGGAGATAAAGGATGTATTCTTCTTTACTTCCAAGGAAGAAGCAACATTGTTCATTTCCTTAATTCCGAAGACGGACAGAACACGTGATAAGGACGCTTTGAACGAGGATATTAATAAGCGCCTGAATGAGACCCCAGGAATCGAATCCGTCTCCATGTCTTTCGGACAACAAGGCGGAAGCGGTCCGATCCAACTGGATGTTTACGGGGATGACATGGAGGTCATGCGGAAGGTCGCAACCGATCTGGAAGCGATGCTTGGCACGATCAACGGGCTCACCAACATTCGCAACGATTTTAAAGAAGGAAAAGAAAAAGTTACGTTGCTGCCAAAACAAGATGCGCTTACTAGACTGAATGTCGATCACCGTTCACTTTTGCAACAAATGAGCGTGTTAATCGGCAGCCAACACATTACGTCGATCACACAAGATGGAATTGAAGTAGACGTCGTTGCCAAGATGCCGGACAACTGGCTGAAGCACCCAGATCAGCTCAAAACGATTACGGTTACATCGAAAGACGGGGCAGCAGTGCCTTTGGCAGATCTGGTGGTGATGGAGTACAGTAAGTCTCCGATTACGATTGAGCGTAAAGAAGGAGAACGCATCGTGACGGTTTCTGCCGAGATGCTGGGAAGTGAACTAGGGGCAGTAGGCCGTGAGATTGCTGAGAAATTGCCAAACGTGCCTGTTCCAGCGGGTTATAAAGTGGAAATCGCCGGTAAATTGAAAGAGCAAAGCACGAACATGAGTCAAGGGATATTCGTATTCTTAGGTGTTCTGGCTCTGATTTACGTCATCATGGTTGCCCAGTTCGGGCGGATGTCTCAGCCGTTTATCATCATGCTGACCATTCCAATGGCCTTGGTCGGTGTTGTGCTTGGCTTCGTCCTTACACAGCGGACATTCGGTGAAATGGCGATGATCGGGATTATCATGCTTGTCGGTATCGTCGTATCCAACGCGATCCTCTTGATCGATAGGATCAACCTGCTGCGCAAACGTGGAATGGAAACCGCAGAGGCGATTATCCAAGGAACGAAGGAACGTATTCGTCCCGTTATTATGACAAAGCTGACGGCGATTCTCGGGATGCTGCCGATGGGTCTTGCCATGGCGGAAGGCTCAGATTTGGAAGCGCCACTTGCAACAGCCGTTATCTCCGGCTTGATTTTTCACACGGTCGTAACACTAGTACTCGTTCCTGTCCTGTACTCCCTTTTTGAGGGGGCGAAGGCAAAAAGACTGGCAAGAAAAGAGGCTCGTCAAGCGAAGCGCGAAGCAAAACGAGAGGCAAAACAAAACAAAGACAAGAACGTACCTCCGACAGAGGTATAGTGATTTGCAAGAGAAGGGGAGCATATGCTGTACCCCTTCTCTTTTGCTTTTCCTTCATCTGAAAGTTCTGTAGAATAAAGAGATCAAGATACATACATGAGTGAACCATGAAAGGAGCATGCATATGGATCTATTTTTGCAAGGAAAAGCGGCTCTGGTACTCGCCTCGTCAAAAGGATTGGGGAAGGCAACAGCGCAGTGCCTCGCCCAAGAAGGAGCGAATGTCACGATATGCGGTAGAGATGAAGCTGCTCTGGAAATCGTTCGTGCAGAGATCGAACAGGCTACTGGAAAATCACCTCTTGCCGTAATAGTGGATGTGACAAAGGAAGAAGATATCAAGCGAGTTGTCGAAGAAACGGTCAAGCATTTTGGCAGCGTCGATATATTAATTAACAATTCAGGTGGGCCTGCAACAGGCAGATTCGATCAGCTCACCGACGAGCAGTGGATGCAAGCCTTCCAGCTAAATTTGCTTAGCTATGTACGTGCCATTCGTGCTGTTTTGCCGCATATGCGAGCGAACCAGTTTGGCAGAATCATCAACTTTGCCTCCTCGTCCTTTAAACAGCCAATTGAGAATTTGATTCTGTCCAATACGTTTCGTACTGGAGTATTGGGCCTTTCCAAGACGCTTTCGTCAGAACTCGGACCAGATGGGATTCTGATTAACACCATCGGGCCGGGCAGAATTGCGACGGATCGGGTGGCACAATTGGATGGACTTACCGCAGAGGCGAAGAGCATCAGTGCAGATGAAGTTAGGGAAAATTGGGAGAAGCAAATCCCATTGGGCAGATACGGTCAGCCTGACGAGTTTGCTCGTATGGTAACGTTCTTGGCTTCGCCTGCAAACAGCTACGTGACAGGTCAATCCTTCCTCATCGACGGTGGCTTGATCCGCGCGATCTAATAAAAGAGAGGGGAATTCCTTTGAGTAAAGAGAGCTCATTTGATATCGTGTCCAAGGTAGAGTTGGCCGAAGTGAACAATGCGATTCAGACCGCATTAAAAGAAATAGAAAATCGCTTTGACTTCAAAGGGAGCAAGAGCAGCATCTCCTTGGAAAAGGAAGAGCTTGTCCTCGTCTCCGATGACGACTTCAAGCTCAGTCAGGTAAAGGACATTTTGCTTGGGAAGCTCGTCAAACGGGATGTCCCGATCAAAAACCTCGACTACGGCAAAATAGAACCGGCAGCGGGTGGTACTGTCCGTCAGCGTGCCAAGCTGGTGCAGGGGATCGACAAAGACAATGCGAAAAAGATCAACAGCATCATCAAAGATACAGGACTCAAAGTGAAAACACAGATTCAAGACGATCAAATTCGCGTGACGGGAAAAAGCAAAGATGAATTACAGCAAATTATCAATGCAATTCGCAAGGCTGATCTGCCTTTGGAAGTACAATTTATTAACTATCGATAACTACTAGAAAAGTTTTTACTTCTAACTCTCTTCATTCTCGCATATGCATGTACAAATAAGTGACAAGCACTTGCGAAAGGGAGAGTAGAGACATGAAGGTCTTTATTATCAGTATGCGCAATCTCATTTTGGGCGGAATTGTTTTCCTTGTAGTACTGGTGGCGGGCATCGTACTTCTGGTCAAAGACCCTCTGAGCGTCTCGGACTCTTATCGACCATCGGATCCAGCTGCCGCTGTTACAGCGAGCGCTCCCATGAACCAGCCAGCAGGGGCAGAAAAGCCGGCGGTGAATATGGAGGTCAAGGTGGATGGGACAACGGCAGAGGTATCCTTGCTAACACAGAACTTCACGTTCGTCCAGGATAATGGCGAATTGGCCGAGGCCCCAGTCTTTGGAGAGGGACACGCACATCTATACCTGAATGGCGAACCAAAAGGGATGATTTATCAACCAGAGTTTTTGCTGAAAAAGTTGCCCAAGGGAGAGCATGAAATTCGCGTAGAGCTCAACTACAGCAACCATCTGCCATACAAGATAGAGACTACGAAAAAAATCGTTGTGAAGTAAAACAGATCGCGTTCCAGATAAGGGACGCTTTTCTTTTTGGGAGGAAGGAAAAGAAGGAGCGTAATGGAAAAAGAAGGGATTGTGGTGAAAAAGAAGAATCCTACAGAATAGTCTGAATGTTTTGGGGGGTGCTTGTATGATTCATATGACCACAATCGGCAACATGTTAGACGACACAGCCAGTAAGTATCAGAAAAAGGAAGCGCTGGTTTATCACGAGCGAGGGCTTCGCTATACGTTTGGAGAATTTCAAGCGATATGCAATCAAGCAGCGCGAGGATTTATGTCTCTTGGGATTCAAAAAGGGGAAAATATCGCGATTTGGGCAACCAATGTGCCTGAATGGGTGATATCACAATTTGCCACAGCGAAAATGGGCGGTGTACTGGTAACGGTCAATACGAGCTACCGGGTACATGAACTGGAATATTTGCTACGTCAATCAGAGTCGACGACGCTTCTCTTAATGGATTCCTATCGCGATGCGAATTATCTCGCCATGATTCAAGAGATTTGCCCGGAATTGCAGACCTGTGAACCTGGAGCGCTTCAATCCAAAAGGCTTCCGCATTTAAAAAATGTGATCTATCTAGGGGATGAGCAACAACCCGGAATGTTTTTGTGGAGTGATTTGCTCGAACGTGCTACATGGGTCACGGAAGAAGAGCGGATGGCGCGCCAGGCGACGCTCTCACCAGATGATGTCATCAATATGCAGTACACATCCGGGACGACTGGCTTTCCAAAGGGTGTCATGCTGTCGCATGTCAATATCGTCAACAATGCCATCAAGGTAGCGGAATGTCAGCGGCTCGGGTTAGCGGATAAGGTGTGCATTCCGGTTCCGTTTTTCCACTGCTTTGGCTGTGTGATGGGGACTTTGGCATGTGTGGCGACAGGTGCGACGATGGTTCCTGTCATCGCCTTTGATCCTGGTGTGGTCCTTGCGGTTGTGGAAGCCGAACGCTGCACAGCATTGTACGGTGTACCCACGATGTTTATTTCGGAATTGAACCACCCGACGTTTGCCGAGCGTGACCTGAGCTCCCTGCGAACAGGCATCATGGCTGGTTCTTTATGTCCGATTGAGGTCATGAAGAAGGTCGTCGATCAAATGGGAATCCGTGACATTACGATAGCGTACGGACAAACCGAAGCTTCTCCTGTCATCACACAAACCGTCCCAGAGGACTCTCTCGAGCGAAAAGTATCGACTGTCGGTCGTCTGCACGCAGAGGTGGAAGCAAAAATCATCGATCCCGCGACAGGTGACATTTTGCCGCCAGGTGTACAAGGTGAGCTGTGCACGCGTGGCTACTTGGTCATGAAGGGCTATTACAATATGCCAGAGGAGACAGTCAAGACAATCGATCACGAAGGCTGGCTACATACTGGAGACTTGGCTACCGTAGATGAGGAAGGCTACTATCGGATTACCGGCAGGCTCAAAGACATGATCATTCGCGGAGGGGAAAATATTTATCCCCGTGAAGTGGAAGAATTCCTCTATACGCATCCAAAAGTGTTGGACGTCCAGATCATAGGGGTACCTGATGTCAAATATGGCGAGCAGGTGCTGGCGTGCATTCGGGTAAAGCCTCATGAAACGTTGTCGGAGGATGAGGTGCGGGACTATTGCGAAGGGAAGATCGCTCATTACAAAATCCCTCGCTACATACAGTTTGTAGACGAATACCCGATGACCGCTTCCGGTAAAATACAAAAGTTCAAGCTGCGGGAGCAAGCGCTGGAGCTGTTTGGGCAAAACAATCCAAACCAGACGGGAACTGCATAGGATGAGGTTCAAGCGCTAGGGAGATGCTCCTGGCGCTTTTTTTAGATAGTTCTTTACTTTCGAGCAACTCTTGACTAAGATAAGTGGAAATCAAAATAGGAGAGGTGCAGCCTAGCATGGAAGTTAGATTTTTGGGACCAGACGATGCAGAAGAGTTGGTAAAGATTAGACTGGAAGGGCTGCAAACAGATCCAGAAGCATTCGGCTCTACCTATGAAGAGGCAATGCAGGTATCGATGGAAGAGTGGCGGCAAAGACTTTCTCAAGGGGAGTCAGGTGATAGCGGTTATTTTGGTGCATTTGTGGAAGGAGAGCTGGCTGGTATCATCGGTTTTTTCCGCCACAGAGGGCTGAAAGCGAGACACAAAGCTTCGATCGTCTCCATGTACGTTCGTGAAGCGTATCGCGGGACCGGTGTCGCAAAAGCTCTTATGCAGGCAGAGCTAGCCTACTTGAAGGAGCGGGGAGATATCGATACGGTACAGCTCGCTGTCGTCACGACCAATCCGGCTGCCATTCGTCTCTATGAGAAAATGGGCTTTCTTCCATATGGTTTAGAAAAGCGTGCACTAAAAAACGGCGATCAATACTTTGATGAGAGCCACATGTATATTCTTCTTTAGAAAACATGAAAAAGCGAAGGCACTCATTAGTGGATGCCTTCGCTTTTTCTATTCGCAATGCGATGGAGGGAAACTTAACGACTTGCCTCGTATGCAGCGATCTTATCTTCGTACTGTAATGTAATTCCAATATCGTCGAGACCATTCAGGAGGCAGTAACGACGATAGGAATCTACCTCGAACGGGTAGGAGAGACCTTCATTGTCACGAACGACTTGTTCTTGCAAATCGATGGTCAATTGATAGTTCGGCTTGCTTTCGGCACGGTTGAACAGCTCATCGACTTGCTCTTCGCTCAACTTGATTGGCAGGATGCCGTTTTTGAAGCAATTGTTGTAAAAAATGTCCGCAAAGGATGGAGCAATCACACAGCGGAAACCATAATCAAGGAGTGCCCATGGTGCATGCTCACGGGAGGAGCCGCAGCCAAAATTGTTGCGGGCAAGAAGGACAGTAGACTCCTTGTACGCAGGCGTATTCAGAATGAACGAATCGATTGGCACACCATCGACAGTAAAGCGCCATTCGTAGAACAGGAATTGACCAAAACCGCTGCGCTCAATGCGCTTCAAGAACTGCTTAGGGATTATTGCGTCCGTATCTACGTTTACACGATCGAGTGGGGCTACCACTCCGGTGTGGATGACAAATGGATTCATTGGAAGACCTCCTTGCTAGCGTTCTCGCTTTTCCATTCTCGAACATCGACGAAGTGACCTGCGATTGCTGCTGCTGCTGCCATTTCCGGGCTGACCAGATGTGTCCGTCCGCCGCGTCCTTGACGTCCTTCGAAGTTCCGGTTAGAGGTAGAAGCACAACGCTCACCCTCGGACAGGATATCCGGATTCATCGCCAGACACATGGAGCAACCAGATTCGCGCCAATCAAAGCCAGCTTCTTGGAAAATGAGGTGCAAGCCTTCTTGTTCAGCGAGCTGCTTAACTGCCTGAGAACCAGGAACGACCATCGCGTGTACGGAAGGGGAGACCTTGCGTCCTTTTGCCACTTCGGCTGCTTTGCGCAAGTCCTCGATCCGACCGTTTGTACAGGAGCCGATAAAGACGCGATCGATTTTGATTTCGCTCATCGGAGTGCCAGGTGCAAGGTCCATGTACGCCAGAGCATCCTGTGCCGCTTTGCGCTGTGCGACTGTCTCGAATGACTCAGGGCTTGGAACTGTGCTCGTAATATTCGTACCCATACCAGGGCTCGTTCCCCACGTCACTTGCGGTGCGATCTCGGCTGCCTCGATTTCTACACAGGCATCAAACACAGCGCCTTCGTCCGTGCACAGCTCTTTCCAAGCTTCGACAGCTGCAAGGAAATCTTCCCCTTGTGGAACGAATCGCTTGCCTTTCAGGTAGTCAAACGTAATCTGGTCAGGAGCGATTAAGCCGGCACGAGCGCCACCTTCAATCGTCATGTTGCACACAGTCATGCGTTCTTCCATGGTCAGGTTGCGGATCGCAGCGCCTGTGTATTCTACGACGTAGCCAGTTGCAAAGTCAGTTCCGTATTTTGCGATAATCGCCAAAATTAAATCTTTTGCACTGACACCGAATGGCAGGTCGCCGTTTACGCGTACTTCCATGGTTTTTGGTTTGGATTGCTGCAAGCATTGTGTCGCGAGTACATGCTCCACTTCACTGGTACCAATACCGAAGGCGAGGGCACCGAATGCTCCGTGAGTAGAGGTGTGGCTGTCACCGCAGACGATTGTTTTGCCTGGATGTGTGAGCCCGAGCTCAGGACCAATGACGTGAACGATCCCTTGATCTGGGCTGTTCAGATCCGCGAGTGTGATCCCGAACTCCTCACAGTTCGCCGTCAAGGTTTCCATTTGTTGACGAGAAATCGGGTCTTTGACATTAAAACGGTCAGCAGTCGGTACATTGTGGTCCATCGTTGCGAAGGTAAGCTCTGGACGGCGTACTTTGCGGCCAGCCAAGCGTAGTCCTTCGAAAGCTTGCGGTGAAGTCACCTCGTGAACCAGGTGCAGGTCGATATACAAAAGGCTCGGCTTGCCTGCCTCTTCGTGAATAGCGTGACTGTCCCAAATCTTTTCAAACATTGTACGGGCTGTCATCATGTTTTCCTCCTTCGTTCAAAAACTCTTAACAAGGTTGTAACATGGCAAAGAGAATAGTTCAAAGATATAATAATTATAAGAAGGATAGTTTTTGCCTATGGGGAGGTCAATATGGAGTTACGACAAATTCGTTATGTACTCGCTGTTGCGGAAGAACGCAGTTTCTCCCGGGCAGCCAATCGATTACATTTGGCCCAACCGTCGTTGAGTCAACAAATTGCGAAGCTGGAGAAAATACTCGGTGTCAGCTTGTTCCACCGCTTGCCGCAGCACGTAGAACTGACTGATGCAGGCCAGCGCTTTATACAGGTGGCGCAAACGCTTGTCGACATGTCAGAGGGACTAGAGCGGGAAATGAGAGCTTATGCGGTAGGAGAAAGCGGTAAATTGCTTGTAGGAAGCTTGCCGATCACAGGGGCTTACGTGTTGCCAAGGGTTTTGCCTACGTTTACCAAACAATTTCCCGGCGTTGAGCTGCAATTGATGGAGGAAACGTCGAGTCATTTGGAGCAGCTGCTCGTACGGGGAAAAATTGATGTCAGCCTATTAACCATGCCCATCAGTGATCCGTCTCTGGAAATCATTCCTGCGATCAACGAAGAAATCTTTTTGGCGGTACCAGCCAATCATCCGCTCGCGAAACGAAAAGAAGTCGATCTCGCAGAGGTAGCCGATCAGCCTTTTATCCTGTTAAAAGAAGGACAAGGCTTCCGCACGATTTCGCTTCGGCTATGTGAGCAGGCGGGATTCCGACCGCGAATTGTGTTTGAGAGCTCGAACATCCAGACAGCTCAGTCACTTGTTGCAGCAGGCATGGGGTTGTCGTTTGCACCGAAGATGATTACACTCGCACCCGGAACGATCGAACCTCCAACTTATGTGCGGATAAAAACAAAACCTTCTCGCACACTCGTCGTGGCGTATCGGAAGGACAAACCGTTGTCACGCCCGGCTGAGGCATTTGTACAATGTCTCATCGAGCAGGGTGGAAAAATATAAAGGCAAACAAGAAAACCCAGTAGCCGCATTCATTTGCGAACACTGGGTTTTTCATCTTGGAGCTTTGTATCTTGAACAAGTTCGGAAAAGACGACGAGCCTGCGAGCGTGCTCCTGTGTTTTCTTGTTAAATTTACCGGAGCAGGTAATCAAATTCAGATGGGAGCGCTCTGCATTCCCAAAAATCTGATCGATGGGAGCTTCGGCCGTCTGGAAGCTTTCTACTCTGCGAACTTGGAAGGTAAGCGTTTTTCCTTTTGCTTCACGCACGGTGATTTTGTCACCGGGCTTTAGTTTTTTCAGATGGTAAAAAACAGCTGGACCCGTATAATGATCAAAATGACCGGCGATCACTGCATTCCCCTTCATTCCGGGCTTTGTCCATGGCGACAAAATACCCACGCGATCAAAAGCCTTTGGGACATCCATTTGCCCATTCGGTAAAACGCCGACAGGTTCTACACGAGCTTGCAGGTTCAGTTTCGGAATATGTAGAAGTGTTGGCATGATTCCGTCTGGAAGAGGAGGGGCAGGAAGGAACGTCGGTTGAGGTGGCAGCGAAGGACCATAAACGGTAACCGTTTGTTTGATATAGATGGGCCCTGCTGGTTTTTGCATGGTACTTTCGATTTTAGGAGCTTCGACAGGTTGTTGAGTTGTATGGCCGCAACCAATTGTAACCAAACTAATGAATAGAAGGGACCCAAGAAGTTTTTTCATAAGTTGCAAAGAAAAGGGGGAAGATCCCCCTTTTAATTGCTTGCTCCACCCATACCAGTTTTCGGCAGAGCCTTGATATGAGCTTTGCCTTTATGTGCTTTGGTTTTCATATGGTGAGCCTTGGTCTTCATATGATGCGCTTTTGTTTGTACTTTGTGGTGTTTTTTGTGACCGTCATGTGTTGCGGCAGACACAGGAATTGCAGTAGTTACCAAGCATGCAACCATCAACAAAGCAGCGAATTTCTTCATGAGTAGCACCTACCTTGAAATTTTTTGGGGTTACAAGAGATAGGATTTCCGTTTGCTCGTTTGTTAGTGATGGCAATTGTTTCTCCTAAACGTCCCAAACAGCCCGCGCCTGTGGTACACTATTTCCAAATCATTCTGGGAGGAAGATAACATGAGAGAAATTAAGACAGAAGCTGAGTTCGAACAAGTAATCGCAGCGACCAAGCCAGTCATCGTCAAATTCTTCACGGATTGGTGCCCAGATTGTCATCGCATTGATCCATTCATGCCTGCCGTGGAGGAAAAATACAAAGAACAGCTGGAAATGATCGAAGTCAACCGTGATACTCTCCCGGACCTGTCCGAAAAGTACGATGTCTTCGGGATTCCGAGCTTTATTGCGTTCCACAATGGAAAAGAACTGGTTCGATTCGTCAGCAAGCTCGGAAAAAGTCGTGAGGAGATCGAGCATTTCCTGGATCGTGCTATTCAAGTCAGTAAAGGAATCGAGCAAGCGTAATTGCATGAACATAGAACAGGGAGATAGACAGAAATGTTATACATGAAAAAAGAAGGGGAATGGCTCGTGGCTCACCTCCGAGACAAAGATGATGCCATCCCGATTGGGAACCTGCTGCGCGAAGAGTGGAAGCTGCCTCGCAAGCAGGTCCATCTTTTATTCCAACACAAAGAAGTACTACTGGATGGGGAACCTGTCGCTCAGCATGTTGTAGGTAAAGCAGGGCAGGAAATTCGTCTGCGGATGTGCAAGCCAGAGGCGTTGGGGCTTGATCCGGCCAGTGAAGCGCCGGAGATCTTGTACGAGGATGATCATTTGCTCATCGTCAATAAGCCGGTTGGTCTTCTGTTACATCCGACCGAACGCTACCATCATGTGACGTTGGATCATCTCGTGTCGGGGCACTTTTTCCGTACAGGTTTGGAAGCCAAGGTCCGACATGTCCATCGACTGGATCAGGATACGTCAGGCGTTGTTCTGTACGCGAAGCATCCGTGGGCCTCTGCCCTGTTAGATGAAATGCTGCGTGAGCGCACAATCAAGCGTACCTATGTCGCGTATGTTTCGGGACAAATGCCCAAAGAGCGCGGGAAAATCAATGAACCCATCGGAAAAGATCGGAATCATGGGACGCGCAGAAGGGTCACACCTAACGGCGATCCAGCGATTACCCATTACCAGGTGAAGGAACGCTTTCAAACAGCTACGAAAGTAGAATGTCAATTGGAGACGGGGAGAACCCATCAAATTCGCGTTCACTTCAGTTATATTGGGCACCCACTTTTAGGGGATGAACTGTATGGTGGCAAGCGCGAACTCATTAAGCGACAAGCGCTGCACGCAGCCGTGCTCAAATTTGAGCATCCATTCGGGGGAGAAGTCATCGAAGTCACAGCTCCGTTGCCACTCGATCTGTTTCACTTGGAAAAGAAGCTGAGATAATCGCCATTTGACGAAGGAATGAATAAACTGCCAAGGAGGAAACGAGAGAGGGTGGTCTTTTGAAACGACCCATAATCGGCATCTTGACTTGGCGGGAAGGCAAACGCTTTGCAGAGCCAACCTATTTTCGGCGACTGCTCAAGGCTGGACAAGAACTGGGCTGTACCGCTTTCCTATTTTCACCAAACGATGTCCTTGGATCTGGCAAGCAGGTGAGAGGGTATGTCCCAGGGAGCAATGGTGGCTGGCAAGCAAGAATATTTGACCGTCCAGACGCTGTATTCGACCGATACCGCTATACACCAACACAAGCGTTTAAAAACTATGTGGCCTTTCGGCGGACGAGTAATTTTTTGTATGCAAACAATCGCTTGGCAAACAAATGGCGTGTACATGAGGTGCTGCATCGGGACCCGAGAATGCATCGCTGGCTTCCGGAGACACACCTGTACAACCGACAAAGCCTGGTGAACATGTTAGGCAAGCATCCGTTGCTCTATGTAAAGCCACTCAATGGAACAGGGGGACGAAACATCCTGTCGATTGAAAAGCGTGGCGATGAACTTCGATTGCTCGGTCGTAACAAGCAAAGGGCGAAAGTATCCACAGTTGTAAGAGACAAAGCCGCCGCCCAGAGATGGGTAGATCGTTGGACGAGACAGGAGAAATACATCGTGCAGCAAGGGCTTCGATTGCAGTTGGTTCCTTCGCGGGCAGTAGACATGCGCCTCTTGATTCAAAAGAATGGGGAGGGTGAATGGAGCATTACAGGTCATGGGATTCGCGTGGGTCCAGAACGCAGTGCCACCTCTAATCTGCATGGCGGCGGAAGAGCTATCCCTGTATCCGTATTTCTCCGACCGAGGTTTGGGGAGGAGCGTACTGCGCAGATCGTGCATGATTGCGAGCAGCTCGCTTTTCAAACAGCGGAAACACTCGAGGATCATTTTGGACGGATGGTTGAATTTGGACTGGATATTGGCATCGATGTAGATGGTCGCGCCTGGCTGATCGAAGTGAATCCCAAGCCAGCGCGGGAAATTTTCCGGGAGATGGGGGCAACGGGGCAGTACAAAAATGCCATTACCCGCCCGCTTGAATACGCCATCTACCTTGCGAAAACACAAGGACGCGAAGGTCGCGAGCCACTTTTGAAGAGAAAGGTCGCCCGAGGATAGCGTGAAAGCAGAACAGCGGCAGTAGGGACAACGTCTGAAGTCCTCTTCTGCCGCTGTATTGCTAGGTGGAGATAGAAAGCGGTAATTGCAATTTGCTCGGGATGTCAGGAGCGAATTCGGGTGTATGGATAACCGAAAACGAGTATCCTTTCTTGACGAACGTCAGCTCTTGAGCATCCGAGTGGAAGAGGACGTTGCTTTTTTCAAAGCGCCTCCGCACTTTTTGTAGGAACGTTTGGTCAGGTGTTCCAAAAGTGACGTGCATTTTCGGTGGCAACGCTTTCATGGCAATGGGAATCCAAGGCCTGTTTTTCCATGTGGCTACAATATGTGCCGTTCCGCCGATAACGAAGTTAAAAATATCGCCATCCTCGTATGTTTTCATGCTGAGATTCGATTTTAGCCATTGCGTAAAAACAGGTACACTTTCCACAGGACAGCCCACTTCCCGTAAATACAGAATGTGCAGGGGAGTGGATGGCTCGACGACCTCCTCTGACACATACTCGTGGGCAATAATCTCAAGAAGATTCCCGTCACCATCACGGAAATACAGGTTCAGCCGTCCTTTTTCCTCATCAATGTCATGCCCATCCTCCCACCGAACAATCAAAAGACCAGATTCTTTGATCTTTTTCGCTGATTCATGAAACAGGGAATAAGGTACTTGAAAAGCAATATGGGCGGGGGATATCGGTTCATACACTTCTACAAAGGTTAAACGAAAATCGGGCGTGACTTGAAACGTAATCTGGTTGTCTGATTGAGATGAAATCGGAAAGCCGAGACGGTCTGCGTAAACCTGATGTACCCCTTGGATGGACACAGTTTGTAAGGTTAATTTTGAAAAGTGCGTGATCATCTGGCATCACCTTTTCCTATACAAAGATAACATAATATAAATTATGTATACTCATTCAGTTCACACTGTTTCTAGACAATCATCTCAAATATCTTGAGAGAGGCGAACCATATCTACCACTTGAATCCCGTTTTCGTAAATTTCTTCCTCATAATGCCGCAAGAAAAAGTCCCGATCGATCCAACTCATCCGAAATCCACACTTTTGATAAAGCGCGAGCTGATCCACACTAGAATTCCCTGTGCCGACCTCGATCGTCTTATAACCGAGAGATTTGGCTACTTCAATGGAATGAAGAACGAGTTTTTTGCCAATGCCCTTGCCATGATGGGCCTCATCAACGGCAACATTCACAAGCTCAATCGTATCCGGTCTGGTTGGTATCAAGACGTAGACACCTACGATGCTCTCCTCCAAAACAGCGACATAGCATTGGCCTCTTTGTAAATAATCTTTCACCAATCTGACAGAGGGGTCAGCCAAAAAGAGTAAATCCATTGGTGGTTGTTCCTGTGCTGCAAGCTTGCGAAATTCCATCCGTGTTTCTCCTCCGATTCAAGTGGTTACTGGCTTTGGCAATGAAGCTGTTTCGTAGTTGACAACCAGACTATTTTCGTACGTAAAGATATGCTGACAAGGTTCATCCTCTTCCAACATGTAAGGTAAAAACGTGGGAAGGTTTTCTGGGACGCCAGCATTGTCGGGGTCCAAGACCCAAGCTAGCTCTTTCCAGTCAAGTATACCTTCTTCTACGACCTGTGGGGTTTGAGAGCGCTCGTAGTCTTCTGGAAGATGAGCGAGAAATGCATACATACCGCCCGTTTCAACTCCATCGACTAGCCAAGAGACAATTCCTTTGTAGCAAGCGGTTTCTAACAAAATGCCCGTCTCTTCCCGAACCTCGCGAAGGACACTGTCCAGTGGAGTCTCTCCGTGCTCTAGCTTACCGCCTACGCCATTCCATAGCCCCATTAACGGTGATTTGTTGCGATTTAGCATGAGTATTCCATTTCTATGTTTGAGAAAGCATATGGTATAGCGATACATGTTATCACTTTCCTTTTTGTTACAGTCAACTTCTTTAACGACCATTGTATCAAAGGTGTGGATTCAGCAGTTATTTTTATTTGGTTTTTCGAGAGAAATTTCGTACTATTTCGTTATAATAACAAAAAGAGTGGAAGGAAGAATAGGGGGCTCGTTCAAGATGGGAGACAATGAAAAGGTGGAAGGGTTAACAATCGAGGAGTGGAAAAGGAAATATCCGCTTCTTCCTAGCAT
The DNA here is from genome assembly GCF_013284365.1 of Brevibacillus sp. RS1.1. Lineage (NCBI taxonomy): Bacteria > Bacillati > Bacillota > Bacilli > Caryophanales > Paenibacillaceae > Brevibacillus > Brevibacillus sp. RS1.1. The sequence continues at coordinate 429,711 of NZ_JABSVA010000003.1, read as the reverse complement.
GATAAAGACCGATGAAGTTTTTTGGACGAACCCTGGTTATGACGAGATCGCAAAAGCAACTCTCTTGGTTACGCCTGAGGAGGTCCAGGATGCTGAAGAACGTTTGCGGCGTTTTGGCTCGTTCATTCAATTGGCTTTTCCCGAGACGAGCGCTGCTGGTGGACTGATTGAGTCCCCACTCGTTCCGATAAAAGAGATGCAAAAGCACCTAGAGGCTCGTTTTGCATCGAATATTCAGGGGAATCTCTGGTTAAAATGCGACAGCCATTTGCCTATTGCAGGTTCGATCAAAGCCCGGGGCGGCATCTACGAGGTGCTGGCACATGCAGAAGAATTGGCCCAAAAGCATCAGATGCTGCAACCGGACAATGATTATGCTATTTTGGCCACAGATGCGTTCCGTGAACTGTTTTCCCGTTATTCCATTGCAGTAGGCTCGACAGGAAATCTCGGTTTGAGCATCGGGATCATTAGCGCGAAGCTCGGTTTTCAAGTCACTGTTCACATGTCAGCGGACGCTAAAGCATGGAAAAAGGAATTGTTGCGGGCAAAAGGAGTCCAGGTAGTCGAATACGCATCGGATTATGGGAAAGCGGTGGAAGAGGGCAGAAAGCAGGCGGAGGCCGACCCGAATTGTTATTTCATCGATGATGAGAACTCTAAGCGTCTATTCCTCGGCTATGCAGTCGCAGCCGGACGATTAAAGAAACAGGTAGAGGAGCAGCAGATTACAGTAGATAACGATAACCCGTTGTTTGTCTACCTGCCGTGTGGGGTGGGGGGAGGTCCTGGCGGCGTGGCGTACGGATTGAAGCTTATCTACGGAGACAATGTTCATTGCTTTTTTGCGGAACCTACCCATTCGCCCTGCATGCTGCTAGGTTTAATGACAGGACTGCATGACAAAGTTTCCGTTCAAGACTTTGGAATCGATAACAAGACAGAGGCGGATGGTTTGGCTGTTGGCCGTCCTTCGCGATTCGTAGGGAAAACCATGGAAAATCTGCTCAGTGGTGTTTATACAGTCGCTGACGAAGAGCTATACGCCTTATTGCGTGCCTTGCGTGATCTCGAATCCATTCGATTGGAGCCGTCTGCGTTGGCTGGCATGCCAGGACCTGTTCGATTGTTTCAGCAGGAGGCAGGGCGTCACTACCTGTTGAAGCAAGGGCTAACGGAAAAAATGAAAAAAGCGACCCATATTGTATGGGCGACGGGCGGGAGTATGGTGCCGGAGTCTATTCAGGAAGAATATTATGCAAAAGCTCTGGATGAGAATGGGAAAAAATAAGCATCGAAATGATACAGAAAGCCCGGGTCACTCCCCGGGCTTTTCATCATCCATTTATGCAATCTTCTGCGTCTTGAAAATAATAAACGTCGGTCTTCTTACTTCAGAAATCTGATGTGGCTGGATGAGAAGTCCTTCTGGCGTGCAGGTTGGCTCGATGATCTCTTGGAGGGTAAGCCCTGATTGGATTAGTGTATTGACAGCAGTGGACATGGAGCGGTGGTAAAAAAGCGCCTTTCTGCCGTTCATCATGTACATTTCACGTTCTCCGTCTTCCAGGTAGTTGTCCAAGGGCCAGAAATGCTTCTGCCCCTCTTCGTCGCGTACCCAGCCCTCGACCTTTTTGCGAGCGGTAATATGCGGATGGAGTGTGGAGTATACGAAATGTCCTCCGTTGCGCAAGGCGCGGCTTATTTTGTTGATCACTTGCTCATAGTCACGAACATAGTCCATGACGAGAGAGCTCGTAATGAGATCGTAGTCATGTGAGGCAAGCTCAATGTCCTCCAAGGAGCCATGTAGATATTGAATGTTCTCATGACTGTTATTCGTTCGGGCATATTCCAGCATGTTGTGGGAAAGATCAACACCGATGACTTCACTTGCACCTTGCTCTACACAGTATCTGGCAAACTGTCCGCCACCACAACCGAGGTCGAGTACACGCAAACCTTTTAGGGAGGGGAGACATCCGCGAAAGGCAGGCTGTTCGATCATATCATTCTCCGATTGACCGGACAGACGCAGCTTTTGATAGTCCTGATAAAAATCCAGTTGATCATACAGATTTTGTTTCATCCTATTATCGCCCCGTTTCCATTTTTTCTCGGATTCCTATTATGGATAAAAGATGAAGATGATGTCAATTATTTGTTTAAAACGATTGAAAATGAGAGCAGGAGTTTGCTTTTTTTACGAGAATTAATGATAGACAACCCATTTTTGTGATTCCGTCCGCTTTGCTGTGACGGTTTTTTTCTGTAAGAAGATTTGGTTTCGATATTTTTTGGCGAGACTGAAATCGAAGGAGGGATATACGTGGACCAAATACTTCAACTGATCAAAGATTACTGGCCGATTGCGCTAGCTATCATAGTCATCATCATGGCTGCCCAATGGGTGGTGCGAAGTATCATTCGAATTATTTCGCTTGCAGCTATTATTGGTGTTGTGCTCGTGTTGTTTTTCCAATTCAGTCCTGAAGAAGTGATCCAAATGGGGCGCCAAGCAGCCGTAGCGACGCAGGAAGTCGTCGATAAGACGATTACTCCGGTATTGGACAAAGAGCTTAAGGATGCGGATATTTCCTTCAAGGAAGATGGCACCTATGAAGTGAAGACAACGAATATTCGTATCGTAGGTAAAAAAGGCGAATCCAAAGCGACTGTTTATTACAAGGATGAGGAATGGGAAGTAAATATCGGTCAATTGAGCAAGCTGTTCCAGGATCGACTCGGGAAAGCGGAGCAAGAAAGCAAGACGATGTAGAAAGGGAAAACGCATGGGGCCAAAAAGGTCTCATGCGTTTTTTGCTGGATAGGCGAGTACTTCCTTTACCCATGTATCTAGCAGATGCTGATATTCTTTGCTCGTTTTGATTCCGGGGGCTGAGGCAAATTGTTTTTCGAGTGGGAGCGTGCGCAGTTTTTTAGCGAATTTCCCTTCGATATCATCTTCATATTCGAATAGCAGATAGACGACATCTTCCAAAGAGCGATAGCTCGTAACACTATACTCGATTTCATTCATGATCGTTTGAAAATGACCGTGACTATACTGGCAGAGGATGAAAGTGAAATCTAGGTTGTTTACGATTTTCAAAAATCTGTTCAAATACGCTGGTTCCACCATGATGCACTCTAGCCTATGGTGTGGATCATCAGAGTGACTGATGTGGAAATCTGGAATAATTTCGATAAAGTCTTGCTGTCGTTCGGGACTGGCTTTGTCATAATAATCATAGTTGAATTTGCGAATGATTTTCTTCAGGTGCTTGAAAGGGATTGCTGTACCAATAAAAAGTCCGTTATATCGGTTCATCTTGTGCTTCCTCTAAAATATCGTCATATTTGGAGCTACGCGCAGTCGAGTTGCTTGTTCATAAGCATAGGCCAGGCGAAGAAGAGTAGGTTCCTGGAATGCCAAGCCAGTAAGCATGATGCCAAATGGTTTGCCTGCGGAAGTATAGCCAGCCGGAACCGTAATGGAAGGGTAACCAGCTTTGGCTGGGATCGCATAACCCGTACTTCCAGGGTACAAGAGGGCGTCGAGTTGGTGCTCCTTCATGACAGCATCAAGACCTTGTTTTTGTGACATTTCCAAATCGAACAGGCGATTTGCCAGATATTCCGGCTCTGTCAGTGTACCACTGGTTTGCTCGGATTCTTCCAGCAGCTCTTGCCCATAAAGCAGGGCTTGCTCCTCATGTGCCCGATTAAAAGCAATGACATCCTGTAAGGAGCGGATGGGGGAGGAGGCTGGTAATGTTTTTAAGTACGCATTTACACCAACCTTGAATTCATGCACGAGAACATGTATGTTCCATTCGGCATTTTCTGTCGGGATGGTGACCGCATCTATGATAGTTGCGCCAGCCTCTTTAAGCTTTTCAATTGCTGCTTCATACAAGGCGATTTCTTCGGCTTCACACTCAGCCAAAAATCTGGAGCGTACAACGCCGATGCGTGCACCCCGCAATCCATCTGCATCGAGGAAGGGGAGGTAATCGGTCTGCGCGAGACCCTCGCTTTTTCCAGTCACGGGATCCTTTTCATCTATGCCAGTAAGCGCGCCAAGCAAAATAGCTGCATCTGTCACGGTTCTCGCCAACGGTCCGGCTGTGTCTTGGCTATGGGAAATCGGGATGATACCCGAACGGCTGATTAAGCCAACAGTAGGTTTGATTCCCACGAGCGAATTTTGTTCTGCTGGATGGAGAATCGACCCGGAAGTCTCCGTACCGACTGCCACAACGGCAAAACCTGCGGCAATCCCAGCAGCCGACCCCGAGCTAGACCCGCCGACATCGAGTACACCAGGACCGTATGGGTTCAACACTTGTCCACCGCGCGAGCTGTAGCCATCTGGCATGTCATTGGAGATAAAGTTAGCCCATTCCGTCAGATTGGTTTTCCCTAAAATAACCGCGCCCGCCTCTCGGAGCTTGGTAACGACGAATGCATCTGCAGAGGCAAACGAATCAGCTAAAGCTAGAGCTCCAGCTGTCGTGTGCATCTTGTCAGATGTCGCAATGTTATCCTTAATCAATACAGGGATTCCGTGAAGCGGCCCACGACTGCCTGACACCGCTCGCTCTCGATCCAGTGACTCTGCGATCGCTAGTGCATCTGGATTTAGCTCACAAATGGCATTGATTCGGATGCTTTGTTTGTTGTAGGTGGCAATCCGCTGTAAAAAGGCGAGGGTCAATTCCCGCGAAGTCGTGGTTCCAGCTGTCATTGCAGCTTGCCATTCGAGAATGCTCGTTTCATGAATCACTGACATAATGTATCCCCTTTTGCGAATGATTTGATTTTTATTATAGTACCAAATTCAGGGAAAGGAAATGAGAGGGGAGTGTGAGCCTTTTACCTATAAAAAAACAAGCTGACTCTACGAGAGAATCAGCTTGTTTGTGTTTGTACCAAATTATACGTTTGATCCAGCAGCTTCCAGCTTCGCTTTTTCTTCCGCTTCTACGTAACGGTTGCGAGGGTGCTCGCGGCATTCATCGGAGCAAGAACGCTTGAATTTTGTCTCACATTCTGTGCAGCAGAAGTGCTGCTTGTTGCAGAATGGGTTGGCGCAGTTTACATAGCGGTCTTCGACAGTACCGCAGTAATGGCAGCGGCCAATGACGACGTCTTCTTCGGTATGATTGATGGGTATGGAGATGCGCTCGTCAAACACGTAGCATTTTCCATCCCACAGGCGCCCTTGGACTTCTGGATCTTTACCATACGTGACAATTCCGCCCTCAAGATGGTACACATTTTCAAAACCTTGTTGCAGCAAGACACCTGTCAGCTTTTCGCAACGAATACCGCCTGTGCAGTAGGTGAGGACTTTTTTATCCTTAAACTGGCTCATGTTTTCACGAATCCACTCAGGGAACTCACGGGATGAATCCACTTCAGGGCGAATCGCACCACGGAAATGTCCCAAATCGTATTCGTAATAGTTGCGACCGTCAAGGATTACGACATCCTCTTCTTGCATCATTTCGTACCATTCTTTTGGGTTCAGATAGGTGCCAACTAGTTCATTCGGATTGACATCTTCCTCCAAACGCCAGGTTACGAGCTCCTGTTTCGGACGCACAAACATTTTTTTGAATGCATGCTCTTCCGACTCATCTATTTTAAACCACATATCACTAAAACGTGGATCTTTTCGCACATATTCCATGTAGGCGTCTGTTTGTTCAATCGTTCCGGATACGGTTCCATTAATGCCCTCCGGAGCTACGATAATCCGCCCTTTCAGCCCATTATCCTTGCAAAATTGCAAGTGCTCGGCTGCGTACTCCTCATAATTTTCAATAGGAGTATACTTGTAATACAACAAAATGCGATATGGTTTTTGTACTTGCAAGGTACAATTCCACCTTTCTTTTTCAATTGTGATTTTAGATGCATCGGTGATTATACCACATTCCATTGTTAGATGCGCTAAAAAAGTAAGGGGTTTGTGAGGTTTTTATGAAATCGGAGCTTCTTGCTGGATGTGGTTGCTTCTTGTACACTATGAATGGTAATCAGCCGACAGGCTACATGAGGAGAGACTAATACATGAACATGACAAATGAGCGCCCGGTTACACAGGTGAAAATTAAAAAGCTCCACCAAGACGCCGTGATCCCAGCGTACGCGAGAGCAATGGACGCGGGCTTTGATCTGGTCGCGGTAGAGGATACATTGATTGCCCCAGGACATTCTGCAAAGGTTCCAACAGGCTTGGCATTCGCGCTTCCAGAAGGATTTGAATTGCAAGTGCGCCCTCGCTCCGGGATCAGTGCAAAAACAAAGCTGCGCTTGTCCAATGCACCAGGGACTGTTGATGCTGGTTATCGCGGTGAAGTATGCGTCCTGATCGATAACATTCGGATCGCTTCCGGAAAAAGCGGCAAGGTATGTCTGGGTGCTGGCGAAAACGAAGTAACGGTTGAACAAGAAGTCGATGCCCATAGCTACTTGATCAAAAAAGGGGATCGGATTGCACAAGGCGTGATTGCAATCGTTCCAGTCGCGCAGTTCGAAGTAGTCGATGAGCTGGATGAGACGGAAAGAGGAGCGGGTGGCTTCGGCAGCAGCGGTATAAAGAGCTAGTTCTTTTTCTATTGAGTGAAAATACAAGACCCCTGATTGTCAGCCGTGTACATGGACGTGAGCTGATAGGTCAGGGGTCATTGTTTTGATCAAATCCTCATCCTTTGGAGGATAAAAACCGGTCAATTCTCGAAAGGTCGTCAGCTGTAAGCGAACGCCCATCTGCTTTGACGAATACGCAAGGTCCATAGACCCAGTCTAAAAAACCATCTGACATGATGGGGAAATTATTTGCTTCTACTCCGCGAGCATCTTCATTCACAACGAGGGAGATTCCCTCGAGATGGTCATCTTCCACTACCTCATAGTCTCCGCCCACCAGCTCCTGTAGTTCATCTGTCCCAGCGATTTCTCGAACAACTGCATTTTCGTGCGGAAGCTTAACATATACCGTAGTCAAGCGCAATCACTCCTTCTAACACCCATCATACCGTATAAGCAATGAATGGGGCGATAGGGGAACGGATGCCGGTTGGCGTGTTGGTTATCCTAATGGTTGAGAATTGAAGGGACGTCCATAATGATACTTTCAGCCTGAGGGGACAAGCTGATGATATTCGTGACCGGAAAATTGTATTGGCCAGAAACATTTCCAGTGCCACCCCTCTATCCCACTCTTACTGAGGATGTGAAGTGTGATGTCCTCATCATTGGTGGCGGAGAGGCAGGAGCGCTCGTTTCCTATTATTTGAAGCAGCATGATATGGATGTCATCCTCGTGGATAAACGGCGGGTGAGTGGGGGCAGCAGCAGCGCTAATACCGGTTTGCTGCAAATATGCAACGATAAAACGCTGACAGCCTGTATCCATTCGTTCGGTGAGCAAAAAGGAGTTCGTTTTTACGAACTGACGCGGCAGGCAGTTGATGAATTGGAAAAAATCTCGGGGCAGCTAAACCAATCTCCCGATTACATAAGGCGTGACAGCTTGTATTATGCCAGTAAACCAGCTGATGCGGAGGGCTTGCGGACAGAGTACCAATTATTGAAGAAGTACGGCTTTCCAGTCACGTATTTGGAGCGTTCAGAGATAGAGCAGCGATTCTCCTTTTCGAAGGCAGGGGCTATTTTTTCCAGGGGAGATGCGGAACTCAATCCGTACAAATTTGCCAACGGTGTGATCACCCACTCTGTGAAAAAAGGGATGCGCGTATACGAAAACACGGAAGTTGTGCATCAAAAAGTCCAGGATGGAGGACTTTTGGTTTATACAAAAAGTGGGCACACAATCAGGTGGAGGCGTGCCGTGTTTGCGACTGGCTACGAAGCGCAAACTATGAAACGCAATGCCAACGCGGTGATTTCCAGCTCGTTTTCCATCGTGACCAATCCAGTCGAAGCGTTTACGGGTTGGCCGAATGCCTGTTTAATCTGGGAAACCGCCCGTCCCTATTTGTATATCCGTACTTGTTTGGAGGGCAGAATCATTGTCGGAGGACTTGATGAGCCATTGAACGACCTACAAAAGAAAAATGCTTCGAGTCTGAAGAAGCGGGATCAATTACTCGCAAAGATCCAAGAGTTGTTTCCACGTATTCCTATTAGAGCCGAATATTATTGGGGAGCGACTATTGTTGAAACGCATGATGGACTCCCGCTGTTTGGGGAGCAGGAGGGGTATCCGCATTGCTTGTTCACGCTAGGCTACGGAGGGAACGGAACCGTCTATTCGACGATCGGCGCGCAAATCATCAGTGATCTGATTACAAAAGGAAGTCACGCGGACGCCGATCTTTTTGCTTTTGACCGGAGGAAATATGCCAGTGCCACAGTCTGATCGAAACAAGCTTTCCCATTTGAGCGGGAAGGCTTGTTTTTTTGAGTAAATCAGAACGGGCGGGCCCAAATTGACTGGATAGGCGAATAACAGTTGAACGTGGCCTACCTGCCTAGCATAGGGTAGATGGAAATATCGTTGACAGGAACAGAAAGGCAGGTATAATCTTCAATAACAGAGTATTCCGAGTTAATTACTATAGATTAAAAGAGGAGTGAAGGTGAGCTGTATGAAAACCACGAAAGGCAAGGTCCAGACGATCCTGCAACGCGTAGGAATCGTTGCTATGGCTGCTGCTATGGCTGGCTGCTCGGCTGCTGCACCAGCAGAAACTGGTAAGGGAGCAGGGGGCAGCAACTCTACGGTAGAGCTGCTCAATGTTTCCTACGATCCGACGCGAGAGTTTTACCAAGATATCAACAAGGAGTTTGCCTCAGAGTGGCAACAAAAGACAGGTCAAACAGTGACGATCAAGCAATCACATGGCGGTTCAGGCAAGCAATCCCGCTCCGTCATCGATGGTTTGGAAGCAGATGTGGTGACCCTTGCCCTCGCTTACGATATTGACGCGATTGCCGAACACGGTCTAATTCCTGCTGATTGGCAAAAGAAGCGCTCGGAAAACAGCTCGCCTTACACCTCCACGATTGTGTTTCTGGTACGTAAAGGCAATCCGAAGCAAATCAAAGATTGGGATGATTTGATCAAGCCTGGTATCTCCGTGATTACTCCGAACCCGAAAACGTCTGGGGGAGCCAGATGGAATTACTTGGCTGCCTGGGGTTATGCCTTGAAGACAAATGGGGGAGATGAAGCGAAGGCACAAGAATTCGTCGCACAACTGTTTAAAAATGTACCCGTCCTCGATTCCGGGGCGCGTGGTTCGACCACTACTTTTGTCGAGCGTGGCATGGGGGATGTGCTGATTGCATGGGAAAACGAAGCGTATCTCGCGGTCAATGAACTAGGGAAAGACAAGTTTGAGATTGTAAATCCGTCCGTAAGCATTTTGGCTGAACCGCCTGTCACCCTCGTTGACAAATACGCTGACAAGCACAAGACAAGAGAAGTAGCGGAAGCGTACCTCCAGTTCCTGTATACCAAAAAAGGCCAAGAGCTCGCAGCCAAGCATTACTACCGCCCTCGTTCACAGGAAGTACTCAAAGCACATAAACCCGCATTCCCTGACATCCAATTGTTTACCATCGATGAGTTGTTTGGCGGCTGGACGAAAGCACAAAAGACTCATTTTGCAGATCAAGGCGTCTTCGATCAACTTTATAAACCATAGACCTACACTTTCCTCAGAGGAGTTACCTTCATGAGAAAATCACTCCACAACAGAGGGTTTCTGCCAGGCTTTGGCATGACCATGGGCTATACCATCATCTACCTGAGTCTACTGGTGCTGATCCCTCTGTCTGTCTTGTTTTTAAAAGCTTCGACGATGAGTTGGGAGCAATTCATCGGGACGATTATGGATACGAGGGTCCTTGCCTCCATTCGTGTGAGTATTATGACTTCTTTTTTCGCGGCTTGTCTCAATGCGGTGTTCGGCGTCTTGGTGGCATGGGTGTTGGTTCGCTATCAGTTTGCGGGGAAGCGGATCATTGACGGCATTGTTGACCTCCCTTTTGCTTTACCTACCGCAGTAGGCGGGATTGCCCTGACTTCTATTTACGCTGAAAATGGCTGGATCGGGCAGTACCTGGCGGAATGGGGGATCAAGGTAGCGTACACCCCCATCGGCATATGGGTTGCACTAACATTCATTGGTCTTCCTTTTGTCGTCAGAACCGTCCAGCCTGTTTTGCAGGATTGGGATTTGCAAATGGAGGAAGCTGCCGCTACGTTGGGCGCTACCCGATGGAATACATTTTGGCGGGTAGTTTTGCCGCATTTGTTACCGGCAATCATTACGGGTTTTGCGCTTGCCTTCGCCAGAGCCTTGGGGGAGTATGGCTCCGTCGTTTTCATCTCCGGGAACATGCCGTTGAAAACAGAGATTGTACCCCTTTTGATTATGACCAAGCTGGAGCAGTTTGATTATGCAGGCGCTACGGCAATTGCAACCGTCATGCTTGTCATTTCCTTTGTCATGCTTTTGGTCATCAACTACTTGCAATGGAAAATCAATAAATTCGATGCGGCCCGTTAGGAGGTATGACGTATGAAGCATTTGACGGAGCCAGCTTATATTCGATGGACACTGATTATCGTGGCCATGCTCTTTCTTGGCTTGTTTTTGATCATGCCACTAGTGGCTGTGTTTACAGAAGCATTTCGGCAAGGGGCGGAGGTGTTCGTTGCCGCTATTACTGAGGAGGAAACGTTATCCGCTGTTAGGCTCACCTTGCTAGTGGCAGCCATTAGCGTACCGCTGAATGTGACGTTCGGGATCGCTGCTGCATGGGCAATCGCCAAGTTTTCGTTCCCGGGTAAAAATGTGTTGCTTACGTTGATAGACTTGCCATTTGCCGTATCTCCAGTCATTGCGGGTCTAATTTTTGTCCTCTTGTTTGGGAGTCAAGGTGTGGCGGCCCCCTTGCTAGCGGCGTGGGATTTCAAAATCATTTTCGCGGTTCCCGGTATCGTACTTGCGACGACCTTTGTTACCTTTCCGTTCGTCGCTCGTGAACTGATTCCAGTCATGGAAGCACAGGGAAGAGACGAGGAGGAAGCAGCAGTCTCACTCGGAGCAAGCGGCTGGAAAACATTTTTACGCGTCACGCTGCCAAATGTAAAATGGGGGCTCTTGTACGGGGTCATTTTGTGCAATGCCCGCGCCATGGGTGAATTCGGGGCAGTATCCGTCGTTTCTGGTCATATCCGCGGCATGACCAATACGCTCCCGTTGCATGTGGAGATTCTCTACAACGAATACCAATTCGCTGCTGCCTTTGCGGTAGCCACCTTGCTTGCTGCCTTAGCCTTAGTGACGCTTATTCTGAAAAGCCTGATCGAGTGGAAGACCGAGCGGCAGGTAAAGCTGGATGAGGAACAACACTACGACGTGACAGGAGAGAGAGCCGGATGAGTATCGAGGTAGTGAACATAACCAAGTCTTATAAGAGCTTTACAGCGCTGAAAAATGTAAATCTGCATATCCCGGAAGGCGAACTCGTAGCGCTTCTCGGACCTTCCGGATCGGGAAAAACGACGCTTTTGCGTCTCATCGCTGGACTGGAGCAACCGCAGGAGGGGAGGATTCTCTTTCACGGAGAGGATAATACGAACCGCGACGTGCGCGAGCGGCAGGTTGGGTTTGTTTTTCAGCATTACGCCTTGTTTCGGCATATGAACATCTTTGACAACATTGCGTTTGGATTGTCCGTTCGCTCACGCAAAACACGACCGAGCAAGGAAGAAATCAGTGAAAAAGTTCATTCCCTATTAAAACTCGTGCAGCTAGAAGGTCTCGCACATCGCTATCCCTCGCAGCTATCTGGTGGGCAGCGCCAGCGTGTTGCATTGGCGAGGGCGTTGGCAGTGGAACCAAAATTTTTGCTGCTGGATGAACCGTTTGGCGCTTTGGATACGAAAGTGAGGCAGGAGCTGCGTCGCTGGCTCCGTCATCTGCACGGGAAGCTTGGGCTAACGATTCTATTCGTTACACACGATCAGGAGGAAGCGATGGAGTTGGCGGATCAGGTAGTTGTGATGAATGAAGGGCGAGTGGAGCAGGTAGGATCGCCCGAAGAAATTTATCATCATCCGGCGAATCCGTTTGTGTACAGCTTTCTGGGGCGGGTCAATCTGTTTCACGGACGAATCCAAAATGGCAAAATCAAGCTCGGTGAGGCAGAGTTCGAGACAGATTGGAAGGACAAAGCGGTGGAGGCTCCCGCTGTCGGATACATGCGGCCACACGATGTAGAGATCTCAGTGCGCCCGCCAGAGGGGAAGTCTGCCAGATCGGTTCAGGCTGAGATTAACCATATTTCGCCCTTGGGGCCGATCGTTCGCCTTGATCTGAAGCGATTGGACACGGAGGAGGTATTTGAGGCAGAGATGAGCAGGCAGCGCTTTATGGAGCTGAACGTAGAAGAGCAGAGCATTGTGTACGTGACGTTGCACAATGTATCGATCTACGTGGATTCACAACCTGTACAGACACATCGCCCTGCCCGCGTTCCGTTGCAGGCTAGTGTTTGATCTGATTTCTTGCAAATAAACCGGTCTGCATATGCTGCAGGCCGGTTTTTGATGAGTCACTCATTATTCGCCGCGTTGCTTGGAGCGTGTCTGTTCTTTGCTAATTGTGTTCGATCTGCGGGTTTGTGAAGGGTTTTCTTTCTTTCCCATCTCATTTTTGACACCATTTTGCTTGGACATATCGGAAGCCTCCTTCCCACTGGATTGCCATGGTAGTTTTCCCTGCCGGAGTCCATTTCATGAATCCAGTATTTTTTGCTAGGCGCGAGATCGTTTACCTTTTGCAAAATGAGGTCATCTCTGGTAAGATAAGTGTTTGAACGATTCAAAAAAGGCAGGTATTGCGACGATGATAAGCACTCAGAACGTGACGCTGCGCTACGGGAAGCGCGCACTGTTTGAAGATGTATCCATTAAGTTTACCCCAGGTAACTGTTACGGCCTCATCGGTGCGAACGGTGCAGGGAAGTCTACCTTCGTGAAGATCCTCTCCGGAGAGATCGATCCGACGAGCGGTCACGTTTCGGTGACACCGGGCGAGCGTATCGCTGTATTAAAGCAGAACCACTTTGAATTCGACGAGTACGAAGTGTTAAAAACGGTAATTATGGGCCACAAGCGCCTATTCGAGATCATGGAAGAGAAGACCGCTCTTTACATGAAAGAAGATTTCTCTGAGGAAGACGGCAATCGCGCGTCCCAATTGGAGGGAGAATTCGAAGAGCTAAACGGCTGGATGGCCGAAGCAGATGCAGCTAGCTTGCTGATCGGTCTCGGTATCCCGACAGACCTGCACGACAAGCAGATGAAGGATCTCGCTAGTTCGGAGAAGGTACGCGTTCTGTTGGCGCAAGCGCTGTTTGGTAATCCACACATCCTGCTTTTGGATGAGCCGACGAACCATTTGGACATCGAGTCGATTCGTTGGTTGGAAAACTTCCTGGCGGATTATGAAAACACCGTCATCGTTGTATCCCATGACCGTCACTTCCTGAACAAGGTATGTACGCACATTGCGGATATTGACTTTGGCAAAATTCAAATGTATGTAGGTAACTACGACTTCTGGTACGAATCGAGCCAATTGGCGCTGAAAATGGTTCGTGATCAGAATAAGAAGAAAGAAGAAAAAATGAAGGAACTGCAAGAGTTTATTGCGCGTTTCTCTGCGAATGCTTCCAAGTCCAAGCAGGCGACTTCGCGTAAAAAGCTGTTGGAGAAAATTACGTTGGAAGACATTCGTCCTTCCAGCCGTAAGTATCCGTTCATCAACTTCAAGCCAGAGCGTGAAGCGGGTAAAAACCTCGTAGCCATCGAAGGCTTGAGCAAGACGATTGAAGGCGAAAAACTGTTTGAAAACCTTCACCTCACCATCAACAAAGGGGACAAAGTTGCATTTGTCGGACCAAACGAGCTGGCGAAAACAACCTTCTTCCAAATCTTGATGGGCGAAGTTCAGCCTGATAGCGGTTCTTTCGAATGGGGCGTTACGACTTCCCAAGCGTACTTCCCAAAAGACAATGCGGAGTACTTTAACTCCGATTTGAGCCTGGTTGACTGGCTGCGCCAATACTCCAAAGATCAAGACGAGACTTTCATTCGTGGATTCCTCGGTCGCATGCTGTTCTCTGGAGATGAAGCGCTGAAAAAGTCAAACGTATTGTCCGGGGGAGAAAAAGTTCGTTGCATGCTGTCCAAGATGATGCTGGCAAGTGCCAACGTATTGATCATGGACGAACCGACGAACCACTTGGATTTGGAATCCATTACTGCATTGAACAACGGCTTGATTGAGTTCGACGGTACACTTCTCTTTGTATCTCATGACCACCAGTTCGTTCAAACCATTGCGAACCGGGTCATTGAGTTCACGCCGAAGGGTGTCATTGATAAAATGATGACATATGACGAGTACCTGGAGAGCGATGAAATCAAACGCCTGCGTGACGAGCATTACGCGTAAGCTACCTACGCACATATAAAAAGCCCTTGGCTTCGCACTAATTGAAGTGCTGAAGTCAGGGGCTTTTTCTCATGAAACGGGGTCTTCCACGAACTCGACTTTATTTAGGAACGCTTCCTTGCTCGAGAAAATAACGCGCTCTTTTCGCGGGGAAGTAAAGAACACCACGATATACTGGTCATCGATGTATTCTACCGTACCTCGTTTCTTTGGTCTTTGTATGGTCTTCACTGGTTTATTCAACCACTCGGTCATCTGTTGTTCCTCCTACCTGACTTTCCGATTCATTATACCAAGATTAAAGACGATTTTCCTGACCTAATCTCTACAGAATCGCTTCATTTGAGGAAACTTCTACTAGGAACAGGACGAGTTGAATACCATTTGGGAAGAGGCACATGCATAAGGTAAGGATGAGTTTTCGTCTATCATGGCCAAGATGAGGAGGTCCTACGAGCATGAACGTAAAGGCGAGGAAGCTTGCGATCAACGAAGAACGACTGCAAAAACGAATCGAGCAGTTGGCGCAAATTGGGAAAATAGGCGAAACGGGTGTATGTCGACTCGCTTTGTCTGCTGAAGACCGAGCAGGCGTAGAGCTGGTGGCTAGCTGGATGAAAGAAGCTGGTCTTCACACGCGGATCGATGACTTCGGCAATTTGATTGGCCGGATGGCGGGGAAGGATGAGCAAGCCCCGATCTTGATGATTGGCTCGCATATCGATTCGCAGCCGTACGGAGGTCAGTACGATGGGGTGATCGGCGTATTGGGTGGACTAGAAGTCGCCCAGACGTTGAATGAACAAGGAATCATGCCTGCACAGCCTATTGAAATCGTTGCGTTTTGTGACGAAGAAGGATGCCGTTTTCAAAAAGGACTATTTGGTTCCAAAGGCATTCTCGGTATGCTGGAACCGGCGGACTTGGAGAGGACGGATAAAAACGGGATCACACGCAGGCAGGCACTGATTGATTTTGGGTGCGATCCTGATCGCCTGGAAGCGTCTATTTATCCAAAAGGCAGCATCGGTGCTTATCTGGAGCTGCATATTGAACAGGGGCCGATTCTCGATGACGCGAGAGAAGCGATTGGGATCGTGTCGGCGATATCAGGACCATTGTGGTGGACGGTCGAGCTGACTGGCTTTGCCGGGCACGCTGGTTCCGTACCGATGTCGATGAGAAAGGATGCCCTAGTCGGAGCGGCAAAAGTAATTTTGGCAGTAAACGAGCTGGCAAAGCTCGATCCACAAGCACCAACAGTCGGTACAGTTGGTCACCTGGAGGTTTTCCCGGATTCGCGCAACATCATTCCCGAGCGGGTGCGTTTTTCGATTGATTTGCGGGATATCGATTTGAAGCGTCGCGATGAGCGCGAACGAGCGTTGCGCGAGGCGATTGAGCTAGCCGCTGTAGAAGGTGGGTTGCACTATACCATTACGGAAGATACAAATAGTGAACCGCGTTATTGTGCCGACTGGATTAAGGCAATCATGCATGAGGAGAGCAGCAAGCTCGGTGCCTCTGTGCGCGAGCTGATGAGTGGTCCTTTCCATGACGCATTGGCGCTCTCCTACGTTTGTGATTACGGGATGATTTTTGTCCGCTGCAAGGACGGTATCAGTCATAATCCGCAAGAATACGCAGCCTATGAAGACGTGGCACTTGGAACAGAGCTGCTCTACAAAACCGTTTTGCGGATGTGTATCAACCAATAATGGTGAGAGTCGCCCGTCTAAGAGGATAGGCGACTTTTTTCATACAGTCTATAACGAGACTTTACAGACTGTTTTTGATATATTTTAGTCTGAGAGGTTGTTATCACGTCTGAGGAAGGAAGAATGGCATGAAAATGCGTGTTTCCGCTGTGCAGTACCATCTGCATACCATACATAGCTTTGAAGACTTCGCCAATCAAGTTGAGCACTACGTGAAAAACGCGCAAGAGTACGACACAGAATTTCTCCTTTTTCCGGAGCTGTTTACGACTCAACTCATGTCAATCGGAGACGAACAAGGCAATGCGCTGCCGATTACAGCATTGCCATCATTCACGGACCGATATGTTGAGCTGTTTCGTTCCCTCGCTGCCAAATATGAGATGCACCTGATTGGTGGAACGCACATCATCGAGGAAAACGGCAAGCTTTACAATACGGCTTTTCTGTTCTACCCGGATGGACGTGTAGGCCAGCAGAAAAAAATCCATATCACGCCATGGGAAGTAAAAGGCTGGAACATGGGGGCTGGCGATTCGTTGCAAATCTTTGAGACCGACAAAGGGAAGGTAGCGATGATTATTTGCTACGACATCGAGTTCCCTGAGTGGGTGCGCATCGCTAAAGCACGGGGTGCAGACGTCATTTTCTGCCCATCCTGCACGGATGATCGCCACGCATTCCACCGCGTACGTTATACCAGTCATGCCCGGACAATTGAAAACCAAGTGTATGTCGTGCTGACTGGAACAGTAGGCTCGTTGCCGACCGTTGATTTCATGCGAGCGAACTTTGGACAAGCGGCGATCTTGACACCAAACGATGTTCCGTTCCCTCCGCGAGGCATTCTTGCTGAAGGGGAAATCAACCACGACATGCTGGTAACCGCTGACCTGGATATCCAATTGCTATACGACGTACGGGAAAAAGGCTCCGTCACAACATGGCGCGACCGCCGCACCGATTTGTACACAGACTGGAAGTAAGCATTCCATCGTGATCTGGACAGCAGGAGGATGCATATGTACAGAAAAGAGCTGTATGTATTTGAAGGGAACAAGCCACGCAAAGCCGTCATTCGCAACTATAATCACGCGGACTTCTTCGAATTGATCCAAATACAGGCGGAGAGCTTTCCCCCGCCGTTCCCATCAGAGCTATGGTGGAACCAGGAGCAGCTGACGAACCATATTACGCTCTTCCCGGAAGGTGCTATTTGTGTAGAAGTGGACGGCGTTTTAGCTGGTTCGATGACAGGGTTGCTCATGAAGTTTGATCCGGCTCACCCCGAGCATAAATGGGAAGCTGTCACGGATAGCGGTTATATTCGTAATCATGATCCTGAGGGGGACACGCTATACATTGTAGATATTTGCATCCGCCCGAGCTTCCGCAAGCTGGGATTGGGTCAACAGATGATGCAAGCAATGTATGAGCTGGTGGTACAAAAAGGACTGCGCAGATTGCTCGGCGGAGGTCGCATGCCAGGATATGGACGGTATGCAGACCAATGGACACCTGAGCAGTATTTGGAGCATGTTCTGACAGGGGAAGTAAAAGACCCGGTGATTACATTTCTCATGCACTGTGGTCGCACGCCTGTTCAGGTCGTGGCGAATTATTTGGAAGATGAGGAATCTCGCAACTACGCGACACTCATGGAATGGAAAAATCCATTTCAACAGCATCTGTAGGGTGTTTATCCGACATAATCGATCGAGAGGGGATTTGACTGATGGAATTCGTACGTATTCAACATATTGACAATCCACTGTTTGCGAAGATGCACCGTTTGATGCAAGAGGTTTTCCCGCCTGAAGAAGTATTGACGTACGATCTGTGGAAAGAACCGCTCGAAGATCCAGGCATTCGCGTATTTGTAGCTGTACACGAAGGAGAAGTTGTGGGCGCTACCGAATACCGTTATTACACAGACATGAACGTAGCCATGACAGACTTCACGATCATTGGTCGCGAAGGACTCGGAGTGGGTCGCTTCCTCGCCAGAGAGCGTCAAAAGGACCTGCTCGCTCTGGCTGCTGAAAACGGCAAGGAGCTGTACGGGATGTTTGCAGAAATCTACGACCCGTACCGTGTGGCAGAACACAGCTTTGGCGGAATCAAGCCTATGGACCCATTTGTACGCCGTGAAGTGCTTTCGCATCTGGGCTACAAACGTACGAACTTTACGTATGTGCATCCGTCCTGGCAAAATGACGGCGAAGCAGTATCTGGACTCGATCTGGGCTTCATGCCGACTAACGAGGAGCAGACGACCCTCGAAGCGGATCTGATCGTCACGTTCTTGAAGCGATACTACGCCGTGCTTCCACAAAAGCCACAAGCATGGCTCGACATGGTGAAAGACTTGCAGAGCAAAGAAATGGTGGAGCTGCTCCCTATCTAATTGAAAGACAACAAGAACCTACTCTCCTGTGGAGCGATGTTCACGGCTCCATGGGAGTTTTTCGTAGAGCGCAAGTCAGATTATTGTAAAAAAAAGCTGCCGCATTTTTTCTCTAACCAGAAAAAAAGAGGTGAAACAGGTGAACGCTCAAAATCTAGCGTCGATCTTCCTATACATAGCCGTCATCTTTCACTTGCTGGGCATGAGCGGCTGGACTTCTGCAAAGCTGGCACAACCAATCGAGCTAGCCATCCTCGCACTGATGCTTCTGTCCATTTTCATTTTACGGAAAAAGAAGCGAAAAAAGCGTCGGGCAAGAAGGCCAGCACCGGAAGTAGCAGTCATGCTTGAGCATGCCGAGGAAGGAGAACCAGGCAAATGATCCATGACATCCACATGCAGGCGATTCTGGACGCTTCTCATGACGGGATCATTGCGGTCGATCGGGATTCGATTATAATCGGAGTCAATAAAAATGCGATGGAAATACTCGGTCTGCCTAGCAATATTGTTGGACAAAAAATTACCCGTTATATCCCTAATTCAGATATGTTGAGGATTTTGGCAACGGGAAAAAAAGAAATAGGCGACATTGCCACGATCCTGAATCGACAAATTATCATCAACCGTTTGCCGATTGTCATAGAGGGTGAAATCGTGGGGGCGGTTTCCACTTTTAAGGAGATTACCGACATTCAAAAAATGGAGATGCGCATTCGCAAGCAAAGCATGGAGAGCGGCTTGGAAGCCAAATTCCGCCTGGAGGATATCATTGGAGAATCTGCTGCGATCCGGGAAGCAAAGGAATGGGCGGAAACATTTGCGCGGACAGATGCGACCGTTCTCATACAGGGAGAGACTGGGACTGGCAAGGAGCTGTTTGCTCAAGGGATACATTTGAGCAGCCAGCGTGCAACCGGACCGTTCATCCCGGTTAACTGTGCGGCTCTCCCTGGCAATTTATTGGAGAGCGAGTTGTTTGGATACGAGGAGGGCGCTTTTACTGGCGCGCGAAAAGGTGGAAAGCCCGGGCTGTTTGAATTGGCCCACGGAGGCACTCTGTTTCTCGATGAAATCGGAGAGATGTCGATTCCGATCCAAGCGTTGCTCTTGCGTATCTTGCAAGAGAAAAAAGTGCGCAGAATCAGCGGAGAGCGTATCGTCCCTGTCGATGTGAGAATCATTGCGGCAACGAATCGGGATTTGGAACGACTGGTTGAGGAAAAGCAGTTTCGCTCAGACCTGTACTTCCGATTGAATGTGTTGACGCTTGAGTTACCTGCTTTGCGAGAGCGAATAGAAGATATTCCTCTATTGGTGACATCGATCATGGAAGAAATCAAGGAACGGGAAAATAAAAGGCGTTTGAAAGTAGAAGAGGCCGTTTTCCACGTTCTCAAACAATACGACTGGCCAGGCAATGTACGAGAGCTGCGCAACGTAGTGGAAAGAATGGTCTTGCTTTGCAAGGATGACGCGCTTGGCAAGGGGGACACAGCTTTTTTTGCCAAGAAGCTGTATCAGCGACAATCTTACCGAGACCATGAAGAGGGAGAAGCAGAAGCCATCCGAAAGGTTTTGGCGGAGACGAAGGGAAACAAAGGGGAGGCGGCGAAAATTTTGGGAATGGATCGGTCCACCCTATGGAGAAAAATGAAGCGCTACGAAAGGTCGTAAAAATTGATGCAATTGCAACAATGTCGATGCATAATTGCGACAGAGTGCCACCGTTAGTAGCTTAATTTACAGAAAATTAAAAACATATTTATTTGGCATGGTAGTTGCTTATTTATAGGAACACAACACATACGACTTTTACGAAGAGGCGAGGGGAGAGCATGACACCACAACCGATTATTCGTGTAGAAAATGTCTCGTTTGCCTATCAGGTTAACCAAGATCAACAAATTCCTGTCCTGCAAAACGTCTCATTGGAGGTGTTTCCAGGAGAGTATGTCGCCATCATCGGTCATAATGGGTCCGGTAAGTCAACACTGTCTAAGCATCTCAATGGTATATTGACTCCAAAGGAAGGCGATGTCATCGTTAACGGAATCAACACGCGTGAAAAACAGCGTATTCATGAAGTGAGGAGCCGTGTCGGGATGGTTTTTCAGCATCCGGACAATCAGATTGTCGCGACGATTGTAGAGGACGATGTGGCCTTTGGATTGGAGAACATCGGAACATCGGCGGAAGAGATGAAAACACGAGTGGATTTTGCCCTAGAGGCAGTAGGAATGAGTGCCTTTCGCCATCGACCGCCTCATCATTTGTCTGGCGGACAAAAGCAACGGATCGCCATTGCGGGGATATTGGCGATGAAGCCACAATGCCTCGTCATGGATGAAGCGACTAGTATGCTAGACAGCTACGGTAGACAGGATATTTTGGCAGTCGTCCGCAAGCTGCACCGCGAAGGAATGACGATTGTCACAGTGACCCATCACATGTCAGAGGTAGCAGAAGCGGATCGCGTCATCGTGATGGAGGGAGGCAAGATCGTATTGCAGGGCACTCCGCGAGAAGTATTTTCCCATCAGGAAAGACTTCGCGAGCTGCATCTGGATGTTCCGGACGCGAGCCGGATTGCTCATCTCGTTCATTCCGAATATAGCGAATTTACACCTGATCTCATCCACAATGAGGAAGTTGTCGCGGAGGTTAATCGTCTGTATGTCAGACAAGCGGAGGCGAGTGGTTCATGACGCAACCGATCGTAAACGTAGAAAATCTATCTCATGTCTATATGCAGGGAACGCCTCTCGAACATCGTGCTCTCGATCAGGTAACCATTCAGGTGGCAGAGGGCGAATGCTTGGCCATTATCGGTCATACCGGCTCGGGAAAATCGACGTTAATCCAGCATTTTAACGGCCTGATTCGCCCGCAATCCGGTACGGTCATCATTAATGGAATGGATGTCTCTCAACCAAAGATCGATATTCGTACGTTGCGCAGACAAGTAGGGCTTGTTTTTCAAAACCCGGAGGATCAACTGTTCGAAAAACTGGTCGGTGATGATGTAGCCTATGGCCCTTTTCGGATGGGGCTGCCTTTAGAGGAGGTGCGGCGACGCGTTCAGTGGGCGATGGACTTGGTTGGCCTCTCGTTTCAGGAGATGAAAGACCGTCCGACTTTTGCCTTGAGTGGCGGACAAAAGCGCAAGGTGGCATTGGCTGGGGTCCTCTCCTTGCAACCCAAGGTTCTCGTGCTTGACGAGCCAACAGCAGGGCTAGACCCGCGCTCTCGTCTTGAGCTATTGGAACGCATCCGCCGTCTCAATCGGGAAGAAAAGCTTACGGTTATTTTCGTCTCACACAATATGGAAGAGGTCGCAAAGCTTGCTGATCGCGTTTACGTCATGGCAAACGGCAATTCAGTCTGCGAGGGGACACCACGAGAAATTTTTGGCAATCAGGAATTGCTGCGCCAGCATCATATCGGCACACCGGAATCAGTTGATATTTTATACAGGCTCCGTGAGCAGGGCTACAGCATCGATCCAAGCGCTTTTTTACCTGAAGAGACGGCGATGGAAATTTTGAAACTGATGAACCGCTAAGGAGGGGATCCACATGTCAGCAGAATTTGAATTGACGCGCAATATTACCATCGGTCAATATTTACCTACTGCTTCTGTCGTTCATCGTCTCGATCCTCGTTTCAAGCTGGGTGCTTTCGTCATCCTCATCCTAGCGATTGCCATCTGTGATACATACGTGGGCAACCTGTTTGCTTTAGCCATTTGTATCTGGATGTTTCAAATCTCGAAAATCCCCCTGCATTACGGCATATCCGGGATCAAGCCCGCCATCCCCTTTATTATTATTTTGGCAATCATGCAGTTGCTTTTCTACGGGGAGGTTGTCAATGGCGGAACCGTTTATTTGAAATACGGCTTCATCACGATCACGAGTGAGAGTGTGCGACTCGTCATCGTGTCAGCCATGCGCTTTGTAGAAGTGATCTTTTTATCGAGTGTCCTCACGCTGAGTACTTCTACGACGGAACTCACGCACGGAATGGAACGACTGCTAGGGCCCTTGGAAAAAGTAAAGTTTCCGGTTCACGCGTTTGCGTTGATCATCACGATTGCTGTGCGCTTTGTACCTACCTTCGCGATGGAAATGGAAAAAATGATGAAAGCACAAGCGTCCCGTGGTGCAGATTTCGGGACAGGAGAATGGTGGCGGATCATTCAGCGAACAAAAGACATGTTTCCCATCATCATCCCGTTGTTTAATGTGGCGCTTTCCAGAGCAGAAGATTTGATTTTGGCAATGGAAGCCAGGTGCTACACACCAGGTGCCGCACGGACGAGATACACCCAATACAAGGCGGTAGGCAAGGATTACGTCGCGCTGATCGCAAGCATTGTCATTTCTGTCATCATGCTCGCCATACCTTGGTAGGGAGACTAGCGGGAACTCGCCCGAGTAGGGCATTCCACATAAAACGCGTAAAAGGAGGAGTATGCATGGAAAAAGGCTTGACCGTTCGCAAGATTGTCATTGCAGGCGTTCTGGGCGCGATCGCGATTTTGCTCGGGGTGACACGTCTCGGCTACATTCCGGTTCCAACAGCAGCGGGCAATGCCACTATTATGCACATCCCGGCTGTTATCGGGGGCATAATGGAGGGCTGGGGCGTTGGTATGATCATTGGCCTTATATTTGGAGTCTCTTCTTTCTTAAATGCCACCGTTCCGCTTTTTAAAGACCCTCTCGTTGCCATCCTGCCACGCTTGTTTATTGGTGTGACTGCTTACTTGACTTACGTTGGTTTGAAAAACGTCAATCAGTATGTAGCGATTGGTGCCGCTGGCTTTATTGGGGCGATGACCAACACGATCCTGGTACTGGGCATGGCCGTCATTCGAGGATATATGACCCTCGGTGTAGCGACCACGGTCGCGATCACGAGCGGCTTGCCAGAAGCAATTGTGTCTGTCATTGTTACGGTGGCTGTTGTTGCAGCTTGGAAAAAATTAGGCTCAGCAGGCAGGCAAAAATCAAAAATTTCAGGAGACTTATAATGAGTGGAACGATTGTTGACGTACCAGGCGTTCTCGTCGGGCATGCACAAAACGAAGAAACATTAACGGGATGTAGTGTGATTATGCTGGAAAAGCCGTCTGTCTGTGGTGTGGATGTCCGGGGCTCTGCCCCGGGCACCCGCGAGACGGACCTCTTGGACCCTGTCAATCTGGTGAGTGTCGTCCATGCGATTTGCCTTTCCGGTGGTAGTGCATATGGTTTGGATGCTGCTACAGGTGTCATGCAGTATTTGGAAGAACAAGGCATCGGACTGGATGTTGGCTTTGGCGTCGTTCCTATCGTTCCAGCAGCAGTATTGTTCGATCTGGCTGTAGGCGACTATCGGGTTCGTCCGGATCGTCAAATGGGCTATGAGGCAGTACAGGCAGCGAGCCGTGAGCCAGTAGCACAAGGAAACATCGGTGCTGGTACGGGTGCGTCAGTAGGAAAGCTGAATGGATTTGGGAATGCGATGAAGAGCGGGTTGGGCACAGCTTCCGTGATTTTACCCAATGGACTCGTCGTTGGTGCCCTCGTCGCTGTCAATGCGGTCGGTCATGTCGTAGATCCGCAGTCAGGGACGATCATAGCTGGCCCGAGAGATGAACAGGGAACGATTCGGGATAGCATGGAGATAATGCGCCAGCGAGCTTTTGCCCCGATTCCTCCAGGTACAAACACGACGATAGCCGTAGTCGCGAGTAATGCCCGCTTGTCCAAAGCAGAAGCAAACAAAGTAGCGCAAATGGCTCATGACGGGCTTGCCCGTACGATCCGGCCGATTCACACCATGTACGATGGCGATACGATCTTTGCGGTAGCAACAGGCGAAGTCGAGACGAGTGTAGACTTGGTGGGCGCGTTGTCCGCAGATGTGCTGGCGGAAGCCGTCATCCAAGCCGTTAAGCACGCAGAGGAGGCAGGGGGACTGCCTTCTTATCGCAGTTACTTCCAGGAATAGGTGTACCATAATGGGATGCAGAGGAGATGATTGGCGGATGAATCAGGTGATATCCTTTGTTGACGAGCAGGAGGTTGTGCGCCTAACGCAGGAGCTCGTTAGAATTCCGAGTGTGTTTCGCCCTGATCAGGCAGGAGCGAATGAAGAGCGGGTCGCGCTATTTGTCGCCGATTATCTTCGCAATATGGGGTTGCAGGTCTTCTATGAAGAGGTTGTTCCAGGCAGGCCGAATGTCATCGCTTTTTACGATTCGGGTAGACCTGGCAAAATGCTTTTGTTCGAAGCCCATACAGATGTCGTAACAGAAGGGGACCGGGGGGCTTGGAGCTACGACCCTTTTGGCGGGACAATATCTGGTGGGCGTATCTACGGGCGAGGCTCCTGTGACACAAAAGGAAATCTGGCTGCCGCAATATGTGCCGTCAAAGCAATCCAACGATCCAAACAGTCTTTTACAGGCAAAATCCTCCTGTGCATCCCTTGCGATGAGGAGGGCATGATGATCGGGATCAAAGATTTCATCCGTCGCGGCTGGGCCAACAACGTTGACGCTGCGATCATCTGCGAACCGGAAGAAAATCAGCTCTGCATCACGCAAAAAGGGGCGATGCGAGCGATTCTTCGCACGTTTGGTAAAATGGCGCATGGTGCCATGCCATTGACAGGAATCAATCCGAACACAAGGATGGCACGCGCCATAGTCGCATTAGAGAGGCTGGAGCGCAAGGAAATGGCTCGTCTGGGAGAGCACCCGATGTTGGGGTGGCCGAGTATCACTCCGACGATTTTGCAGGCACCAGTCAAAGGAGACGCCCAAATCAACGTTGTACCCGATCAATGCATGACCACACTTGATATTCGCACGGTACCCGGGCAGGACCACCAAGGGCTATACAAAGAAATCAGTGCCATATTAGAAGGATTAAGTAAAGAAGATGACAAGTTCAAAGCCACCTTGGAAGTCATCGAAGAGCGTCCTTGGACGTTGACTGGCATGAAGGAAGAAGTCGTGACCGCTGTCGCGAGCGCCTATCGGGAAATCACGAAAAAGGAACCCGTATACAATGGCGTTCCAGGTGCGACAGATGGAACCTTCCTGCACAAGGCAGGCATTCCGATTTTGACAACAGGCGCAGGCGATCGCCATATCCCTCATCATGCAGACGAGTACGTAGCGATTGACCAATTGGTAGAATCTACCCAGCTTTTTGCCTTGTCTGCCTTGACGTTTTTGACGCAGCCGGTACGAGCTTGATTGTCTACAAAAGGACTCTGCTTACGCTAGCGGCAGAGTCTTTTTATTCTCGCAAAAGAAGTTTTCTTAGTAAAAACTTGCAGAATCTATCTAATTTTTTTTACAATAGGCTTGTTACATAAGTGAAAAGGAGGCGCGTGCCCATGAATATGCGCTGGAATTTGGACGTCTTGTATTCCTCATTTGATGCACCAGAATGGAAACAAGATTGGGAGAAGTTCGTACGGGAAACAGAAGAGATCAAAAGCTGGGCAGCGCAAAACTTGCAATCTTCAGAAGATGCAGTAGCGAAGATGGAGAAATACATCACGATGATGACCTCCGTCCTGCAAACGCAATTCCGCTTGTACGCCTACGGAGAGCTGACTGCCAGCGTCGATGCCAAGAATGAAGCAGCATTGCTCGCGATTGAAAAAGTGCAGAATCAGGCTGTTGAATTGGTTGAACCAGGCGTACAATTCCAAAAATGGTTAGGATCGTTGAGTAACCTGGACGAGTTGATTACCCAGTCGGAACTGTTAGAAACACATCGTTTTATGTTGACAGAAATGTCAGATAAGAGCAAATACATGCTGGGCGAAAAAGAAGAAATCATCTTGGCAAAAATGAAAAATACAGGGTCAAATGCATGGACAAAGCTCCATGAAATGCTGACCTCCACATTGCTGGTAGACATTACAGTCGATGGAGAGCACAAGCAGCTTCCATTGCCAGTGGTGCGAAACATGGCGAACGAAAAAGATCCGCAGCTTCGCAAAACGGCATACGAGGCAGAACTTGCCGCTTACAAAAAAATCGTTGATGCTGCTGCTGCCAGCTTGAACGGAATTAAGGGCGAGGTTATTACCGTAGCGAAGCTGAGAGGCTATGAATCACCACTGGATAAGACGTTGCAAGACTCCCGCATGGATCGCGAGACGCTCGAAGCAATGCTTCAGGCAATGCGTGAGAGCCTGCCATCCTTCCATCAATACTTCCGTACAAAGGCGAAGCTGCTCGGTCATGAGAGCGCTCAGTTGCCGTTTTATGATTTGTTTGCGCCAGTGGGCGAGGCAGACATGCGTTTCTCTTATGAGGAATCCCGCGATTTCATCGTGAAGCATTTTGGTAGCTTTAGCGAAAAGCTCGCCAACTATGCAGCACGAGCGTATGACAATCAGTGGATAGATGCAGAGATTCGTGAAGGCAAGCGCGGAGGGGCATTCTGCTACAACCTGCACATCGTAGGGGAGAGCAGAATTATGTCTAACTACACAGGCAGCTACAGCGATGTGAGTACAATGGCACATGAATTGGGACATGGCTATCACGGAGAATGTCTTGTAAACGAAGCCTTCTTGAATAGCGACTACCCAATGCCAATCGCTGAGACCGCGTCCATTTTGTGCGAAACCATCATTGCTAATGCAGCACTTGAACAAGCGACCTCCGAGGAAGCATTTGCGATTTTGGAAAATGATATCAGCGGAGCAAGCCAAGTGATCGTCGATATTTATAGTCGTTACTTGTTCGAGACTGCTGTCTTTGAGCGCAGAACAGAAGGTGCCTTGTCTGTTTCCACGCTGAACGAACTGATGCTGCAAGCGCAAAAGGACGCGTACGGAGATGGTTTGGATCCGGCAGCCCTGCACCCGTACATGTGGGTATGCAAACCGCACTATTATAGCGCGGATTACAATTTCTACAACTTCCCGTATGCTTTTGGACTCCTGTTCGCGAAAGGCTTGTACGCAGAGTATCTCAAGCGCGGGGAAGCTTTTGTTGAGCAGTACGACAAGCTCTTGTCCGTAACGGGCAAAATGAGCATTGCGGATGTAGCAGCCATCATGGATGTTGATGTACGCTCCGTTGATTTCTGGCGGAATTCCCTCTCTTTGGTTGCAAAAGATATCGAAAAATTCGTTGAGCTCGCGTCTGCTCGCCTGAACTAAATTAGGAAGAACGTCCGCTATGTCATTAGCGGGCGTTTTTTATTTATGCTGCAAAGCGTTTTTGTGCGCATAGGGAACAGAGGGGAAGGAGAAAGTAAGAAAAAACAGATGAGGTGATTACGTGGTAAATGGATTGCAGTTACTCGACCTATTACGGGAAACGGAGAACAAGATGCTGCATTTACATAGAGCCATCGACAGAGTAAGCAGCGAGCCGGATTTCAAGGAGTCTGTCAGTGTTCTTACCGTAGTCGTTCGTGATTATCAACTTCAGCTCGACAAAATGAAGCAAGCGTTGGGCAAAATTGAAATCGGAGGGCAACAGCAACAACAGCAGCAACAGCAGGGACATAATACAGAAATACATTAAGCATAGAACGACAAACAGCCCTCGAACTGCGCTGAAAAGGCAGATAGGGCTGTTTGTTTTCTTATCCGTGTAAGAAAGCTTACTGGAAATTAGCGTAACGCTTCACACCGTAAAACGGGTAGAGCTTATGCATGTATTCGACTTTGCCATAACGAACATCTTCGCCATTCGCGTGCACAATTGCTCCATTACCCAGATAGATCGCTACGTGGGACACGCGTCCTTTTCCAAGCGCATCGTAGAACAAAAGGTCACCCGGCTGTGCTTGATCCAGTGATACTTCTTGACCGCCACGGAATTGATCTTCAGAAGTGCGCGGAAGTGTAACCCCAAGCTGCTCAAAAACGTATGAAGTAAAGCCACTACAATCAAAGCCATTCGGAGTCGTTCCGCCTAAAACGTATGGTGTTTTGAGCAATGGCTCAAAAATTTCCTTCAAACGACCCAGATCTTCTGCATTTACCTCGACAGGCAGCGAAACGGTAGAAGTGAGATTTGGACTGAGGAATTCTGTAGCAACGTATGCTTCACGATCTTCGAATTCGATTTTCGTCCATTCACTACCCGTTTCTACGACTTCTACAATGGAACCGGATCGTAGCTTGCCTAACACTTTTGCGTCAGTCGAAGGCTTTTTACGCACATTCAGCACGTCACCAGTGACACGGGCTTTTTCACCAGCGGTTAGTTCTTTAGACTCAGTGGTAGCGTTATCATTCTGATCGACAGTTACATCGGAAGGAATGTCTGTCGCAATGGAGCCAGTAGTGTTTGCACCATGAATTGACAAAGTTTGTCCAATTGACAATCGATCATCATTCAGTTGGTTCCATTGAATAATTTGATCCACCGTGACCTGATGTTCGCGAGCGATCTTGCTCAACGTATCACCTGCTGATACCACATATGCCGATGAGGAAGCATGGGCAGCAGTAGGCAGCAGAGTGAAGAGGGCGAGGAAGGTGAGTAGCCTCGAAGTCTTTTTCATGTCATCGTCTCCACCAATCTACTAAAATCTGCATATCTAGCTAAAATTCTATCGGATTTTGCTTGGTAAATCTATGAAAAAATTAATCTTTCTATTATTTTTAAAAAACTATTGCTTCACGAGATAGGATCGTGCTATATTACAGAAGTCGCCGCAAGATGGGGGACAAAAACCACATGGAGCTGTGGTGAAGTTGGAGTTCACGCCGGTCTGTCACACCGGAGGTCGCGGGTTCGAGTCCCGTCAGCTCCGCCATTCTTTTACTAGAATGTGCGAATAGAATAGTTTCTTTTAACGTGCCGGTATAGCTCAATTGGTAGAGCACCTGACTTGTAATCAGGGGGTTGTGGGTTCAAGTCCTATTGCCGGCACCATTTTTATGCGGTCGTGGCGGAATTGGCAGACGCGCTAGATTCAGGTTCTAGTGGTGGCAACACCGTGGAGGTTCAAGTCCTCTCGACCGCACCATATGGCAAACAACAGGTTCGTAAATTAGCGGATGAAGCTAATTACGAGCCTTTTTATTTTTTTTATCATGTTGAATCCTCCTCCATTTTCCATTACAATCACATTGTGATAATGAATCTCATTTTCACTATCATTTGATGATTCATAAACAAACGAGAAACACAGTGGAGGGGTAGTTGTGGGAGAACAGTTGGAGCTGTTTGATGTAACCATTATCGGCGGTGGCCCTGCGGGGATGTACGCTGCCTTTTATAGCGGAATGCGCGATATGAAGACGAAACTCATTGAAGCGAAAGAAGAGCTCGGTGGACGAATGTTGATCTATCCAGAAAAAATGATCTGGGATGTAGGCGGTGTACCACCACAGTTATGTGAAAAGCTGATTGCCAATCTGGTGCAACAAGCGAAGACATTTGATCCTGCCATCGTCCTAGGTGAGGCAATCATTGGACTAGAGCCACAAGAAGATGGCACGTACATACTCGTTGCAAAATCAGGAAGACGGCATTGGACCCGCACGATCATTTTGGCTTTAGGCCGAGGTATTTTAAAAATGGCAAAGCTGGAGATCGAAGGAGCAGAGCGCTACGAGGTGACAAATCTTCATTATACAGTACAGGAACTGGAGCCATTCCGTGGCAAGCACGTCCTTATCTCAGGTGGCGGGGACTCCGCGGTCGATTGGGCAAATGAACTGGTGCAGATTGCAGCGTCTGTAACTGTCGTGCATCGCCGTGATGTATTTGGTGGACATGAACGGAATGTGAAGCGCATGAAGGAGTCATCTGCGATCGTACGAACCCCATATGCGGTTACGCAATTGCAAAGCTCAGATAAAGAAACGATCGATAAAGTGACAATACGTCATCTAGAGACAGACGAGACGGAGCAAATCAATGTCGATGCCATCATCGTCAATCACGGATTGAAGGCCGATTTCACCGGGATTAAAGAGTGGGGCTTGGACATGGATGAATGGAACGTATTTGTCAGCCCTCGTCTGGCAACGAATCTACCAGGGATTTTTGCGGCGGGTGATTTTGCGAGCTTTGACAGCAAGATTACGCTGATCGCGGGAGCATTCACCGATGCGGCTGTGGCCGTAAACAGTGCCAAATTGCACATTGACCCGGTAGCAGATCGGATGGCGTACGTTTCTTCTCATAACCAGCGTTTTAAAGAAAAGAACAAAGCCCTCGGGGTTATCGACGAGGACGACGAGTAGAATTGATGTAGGACAAAAAGCCCAACATTTGCAGGTTGATTGTCGCTTTTCCCATACGTTACATTGTAAGAGGCAAGGTATAAAAACTAGGTCAGACGATATAAATAGGGAACTTCGTGCTAGATAATCGATCAACAAATGTGGGAGAGGAAGTAGAAATGAAGAAAGTTCGGCATTGGCTGATCACTATGGCTACAGTGGCCCTTGTGTTCTCGCTCAGTATGAACTTCGCGCCTGAGCATGCAATGGCATTACAATTAGACCAGGTATCTCCTTCTATCGAGTTGCAGGATAAGTTACAGGAAAAGTATGTGGAGAAGATGGGCCTCAAGGAAGACGAGGTTCTCGGCTTTTATTACTCATCGATGAAAAACAGCACAGATGAGCGTAAACATAACATCAAGCAAGCATTGAGCAAGATTCATAATGAAAAAATCAAGCCGCAACAGGTGTTTTCTTTTAACGATATAGTGGGAAATTCGAATTTGCCTGAGGGTGGTTGGCAAAAGGCTGGCGTCATTCAGAACGGGCAGCTCGCTGATGACTATGGAGGCGGGATATGTCAGGTTTCCAGCACGCTTTACAATACAGCTGCTGAAGCGGGAATGATCATGGTGGAACGGCATAACCACAGCAAATCGGTGAGATACGTGCCAGCGGGTCAAGATGCCACAGTCGCGTATGGCTATATGGATTTTAAATTTGCCAACTTGTATGATTTCCCTGTGAAAATCAAAGCAAAATCATACGATGACGAACATGTTGTGATTGCGATCATACGTGCGTAGCTTCGAAGAAATAAAGGGGGCATCCTATGGATGAACCCTGTTTTTTTCGGTATTTTGACAGGTAAAAAATGGATATCGATTTGGTTTTGAGTCATGCATTCCTGACCATACTGTGTTAGAAGGAGGTGCCGTGATGTTCGTTCAGGTGACAGGTGATTCACACAAGCAAGAGGTTCTCGTCATGGGAGAACGGTTAGAACGCCAGCAGGATGGTTGTTATCTTTTGCCTGGGAGACTTGTCCACGCATTGAAGCCACATGATTTGCCAGTAGGAATCCCATTCAAGCTCTCGGGTGCGCTGCCCTCTGGCTACGGGTTTTATCGGGAAGACTCTGTTATTTTCCGGCGGACGAATGATACTCCTGCCCTCTGGATTGATGTTACTTCTACATATATGGTGGCGGAATGGGATGGCATGTTCTCGGTGGAAGCAACGGTTGAAGCCAGAAAGCATGTCGTGGATCAGCAACAGCAGTTTGCCTTTGTCCTCTCCGAAGCGACAGAGCAGCATGTGATTTTCCATTACGAGTTTTCCTGGAGCTCCGAGCAAGAGATGGATCTGGAAAGTGCTTTGGAATCTATTTGTGATACCGTGATCGAAGTAGAAGCACGTGGAAATGCCCGCCTTTGGCCTGGCTATGGAAACTGCATGGAAGAGGACGAACAAGACAAGCTGTAATACGCCATGCAGCCATGATATAGTGAAAAAAAGACAGCCACCAAAGGAGAGGACAAAATGGAGCACGTCAAAAATATTTACTGTATCGGTCGCAACTATCGATTGCATGCTGCGGAGTTGGGGAACGATGTGCCAACCAAGCCAATGATCTTTGATAAGCCAACACATGCGCTTGCAATGGCAAATGGTGAGGCCATTGAACTTCCTTCATCTCGTGGAGAGCTCCATTATGAGGCGGAGCTTGTGATTCACATCGCGAGGCCGTATGAGGCTGGAGTTACTCTTGATGAGATGATTGACAAAATAGCGCTTGGGATCGACTTTACTTTGCGGGATGTTCAGAGCGAGCTCAAGAAAGCAGGGCATCCATGGTTGTTGGCAAAAGGGTTTAAAAATTCAGCGATTTTGACTTCTTTTCATCCTTTCCTTGGCATTGATGCGCTGCACCAAACAGATTTCTCCTTGCTGAAAAATGGAGAGCAAGTGCAACGCGGCAATCTGCGTGATGTGATTTTTGATTTGGAAACCCTTATTGCCTATATTTCCGAACATCTAGGACTGGATCAAGGGGATATCATTTACACGGGTACGCCAGCGGGGGTAGGACCTGTTACGGATGGAGATGTTCTCACTCTCAAGTGGGGAGAAGAGACGTGGGGGCAGTTTACCGCGAAAATGAAATAGGGACAAATAGAGAACCATCTTCTGACAGAAACAAGCAGAAGATGGTTTTTGTTTGGGGTTCGTGCCAGCAATAGAGCGGGTTTTTGCTGCGAAAATCATCTTTGATACCGTTTTGTAACCTTTATGGTTCTATGGAACTAAGGAGTAGCAACCGTCTACGTTACACCTTGTTTTCTGACTAGTCCCATGCTACCAATTCCATCATTGGAAAATTTTACGGTCTTATCCTCCTGTTTCCTCCTGCGCTATTCTGTCCATGTACCCAAGACGGGTGCCACAACATGACAAGGAGGAAAAGAAAGTGACGAAACGAGATTGGGTAATGAGGTCAACAGTAGCAGTCATGCTGAGTACGTCCCTGTTAATGGGTGGTCAAGTTGGAGTAGTGGCCGCTAAGACACAAGATTCAAAACAATCAGAGGTTGCAAATATTGCTACTTCTTTGATCGGGAAGGATTACGAGTACAAAGCAAAGGGACCGAAGCAATTCGGATCAGCAGAGCTGGCTACGTATGCGTACAAACAAGTAGGGATTTCCATCGGGAGCACAATCTCTAGCCTGTACAAGACTGGGACGAAAGTATCCGAAAAAAGCGTAACGCCAGGAGATTTGGTGTTCTTCGCCTCTAGCGGAAGCGGCAGCCCAACTTTTATGGGAATATACATAGGCAGTGATCAATTCGTTTATTCTTCGAAAGGGGAAGACGAGGTAGTTGTCAAAACATATTCGGAGTACAGTGACAAATTTGTTGGGGCTCGTCGTGTTATTGAGAGCAATTCCTCAGAGAATAAGCCAAGCAAGCCAGAAAAGCCGGCAAGCACTGTTGCCGATCAAGTCATTAAAAATGGCGAAAAGTACATGGGCACCAATTACAAATACGGCTCCAGCAGCAGTACGACCAAAACATTCGATTGCTCTTCCTTTACACAGCGCGTGTTTAAAGAAGCGGGCATTACATTGCCGCGCGACTCCCGCCAGCAATCTACTGTAGGGAAATCTGTTTCCAAGAGCAATCTGCAAAAAGGTGATCTGATCTTCATGAAGGCATCGGTAAACAGTACTTCTGATCGGATTACACACGTAGCTATTTATGCAGGGGATGGGAAAATCCTGCACACGTACGGCAGTCCTGGTGTGACTTATTCCAAGTACGATGGAACGAACTGGGAAAAGCGCACAGTGAAAATCAAGCGCGTCATTTAAGCATTCAATCCATTTCAGCTCTCGTGCCTTTGCATGGGAGCTTATGTATTATATATGACGCTTGTTCGCACAGATCGTTTCGCGTCAATTTTTGCCAATAGGGAAAAGGGAATCATACCGCTTTTACGTTCGCAACAAGAAATGTGTTGTAATATTCAGAAATATACATATAATAAAAACTGAGAGGTGATTCAGGTGTCAGAAAATAGTCTACCTACCCCTGTTTTAACCAAGAAAGGACAGGAAACCCGCAAAAAAATACTGGATGCCGCAGAGCATGTGTTTGGCGAGCTGGGTTATTATGATGCCTCTATCGTCTTGATCACGCAGCATGCACAGGTGTCCCAAGGAACGTTTTACAATTATTTCGAGTCGAAGAAAGCGATTTATGATGAATTGATCAGGCAGCTGAGTAGAGAGCTACGTTCAACGATCAAAGAAGCGATCATGGGAGCAACCACGCAAGAGGAGAATTTGCGCCTAGGATTTCTGGCCTTTTTTCGTTGGATCAAACATCATCGCAATATGTACAGCATTATTCAACAGGCTGCACTCGTCGACCAGGAGCTGTATCGCTGGTATTACGCCAAACTGGCAGCCGGGTACGTACGAAGTTTGAAGAACGCCATGAACGAAGGTGCGTTTCGAGAGATGGATCATGAGACGTTGTCTTATTGTCTCATGTCGATCGGACAATTCATCGGGATGCGTTGGGTTTACTGGGAAAATGAAGACGTACCGGAAGAGGTGTTAGAAACAGCCATGTCGATGATTATGAAAGGGATTGCTGCCAAGCCATAACCGATCCATTTTATAGGCAAAGGAGTAGAGTTCATGCACGGAATTGCTTATTGGATTGAAAAGCGAGCCGGAATCACTCCGACGCGGATCGCAGTGATTGCCAACGAGCAATCACTTACGTATCAGCAAATGAATGAGCAGATCCAACGTGTTGCCAACTATTTACGACATGAGCGACAGGTCAAAAAGGGGGACCGGATCGGCATTTTGTCCCAAAACAGTTTGGAGTATGTGTTTCTGCTGTTTGCCATCGCCAAACTCGGTGCGATAGCCGTCCCCTTTAATATCCGCTTGACCCCAGCAGAATTAGATTATCAGTTTGAGGATAGTGGTATTCGCGTGTTATGTGCCCAGCCAGAGTTCGCTGCTACCATTGAGTTGATCAAGGCGAAGGCCAGTGTTGGGCACATGATATGGCTGGAACCGGGAGAACTTCCTTGGAGCCAGGATGGGCCGAGTGAGTCATTCCAGCACAGTAGGATCGACGCAGATGACGGCAGTGGAGATGATCCATACATCATTTGCTATACATCAGGAACGACAGGAAAGCCTAAGGGAGCAGTGCTCACCCAAGAAAACATGTTTTGGAACTCCGTACACAATGTAGCCGCGCTTGATCTCACCTCAGAAGACTGCTCGATTGTCTTATTGCCACTCTTTCATATCGGGGGAATCGGATTGTTCGCCTTCCCTACATGGCTTGCTGGCGGATGCGTCGTTGTAGCCGGGAAGTTCGACCCTGATAAAGCGATTCAACTAATCGAAACGCACCGAGTCACCATCGTGATGGGTGTGCCCGCCATCCATGAAGCCATTCGTCAAAGCCCTTTATTTGTAACCACATCATTTGATTCCGTCCGTTGGTTTTACAACGGCGGCGCTCCATGCCCCATGGAACTCATCCAGCATTTTCAGGAGCGAGGCCTCCCTTTTGGACAAGGATACGGCCTAACAGAAACATCCCCCACCGTGTTTATGATTGCCAAGGAAGATGCGAGAAGAAAAGCCGGCTCAATCGGAAAGCCCGTCATGTTTTGTGAAGTCCGCTTGATCTCGGATGACGGAAAAGAAGTTAGTCAGGGCGAAATCGGAGAATTGCTTGTCAAAGGCCCAAATGTGATGAAGGAATACTGGAACAGACCAGAAGAAACAGCCAAGACCATCCGCGATGGGTGGCTATACACAGGGGATTTGGCACGTTTTGATGAAGAAGGGTTCGCCTATATCGTAGGAAGACGCAAAGACATGATTATCTCAGGCGGGGAGAACATTTATCCGCTGGAGCTGGAACAGGTCATCGGCGAGCTGGATGGTGTTCAGGAAGTCGCAGTCGTCGGTGTACCCGATGAAAAATGGGGAGAGGTTGCGAAGGCGTTTATCGTGCCCAAATCAGGTGCAGTCATCACGGAAGCACACATCAAAGAACACTGTGAGCAAAGACTGGCGAAGTATAAAATCCCGAAGTCATTCGTGTTTTTAACTGAGCTGCCACGCAATGCGACAGGGAAAATTGTCAAGCAAGCATTGACCAGATTGAAGACAGATTCCATTACACAATGAGGTGATTACATGGCGAGATTTGCAATAGGGGAGCAAGCATCTTTTAGCAGAACAATTACGGAGACTGATATCGTTCTATTTGCGGGAATGAGTGGGGATTATAATCCGGTGCACATTGACCAACAGTACGCAAAAGACACCCGATTTGGCCAGCGTATCTCACATGGACTGTTGACGGCGAGCATGTTGTCCAGATTGCTCGGGATGCAGCTGCCTGGCATCGGTTCCATTTACAAAGACCAGACCATTTCGTTTACGGCTCCGGTATTGATCGGAGACACGATCACCGCGACCGCCACTGTGCTGGAGTATCAAGAAGAGCGTGGCATCATCCGATTGCTTACGGAATGCACGAATCAGCATGGAAAAGTAGTTCTAACTGGAACAGCGACGATGCTCGTACCGAGGGAAGGAGCGAAAGTATGAATCATCTTGAAGCAAATACGATCCAAGAGCAGACCATCGGAGTGGAAGCGACGTCCGTATTTTTTCCTGAAGGCGTAGAAACAGCTGAATGTTTGGCTGAAAAGACAGGAATCCCCACGCAAGTCATTATCGAAAAATTCGGTCTTTATCAGAAGCATGTCGCAGATGACACCCTTCATGCATCAGATCTCGCTGTGCTCGCTGCCCAGCAGCTGACCGGCTCGGTAATCGATCCATCTGAGATTGACGTGATTATCTACTTTGGCAGCCCGCACAAAGATTACTATGTATGGTCCAGCGCACCGAAGATTACATACGAATTAAAAGCGACAAACGCATACGGTTTCGAGATGATGAACGTCAGCTCGTGTTTCCCAATCGCCTTGAAGGTTGCCAAAGATATGCTGACGGCAGATGCATCCATTGAAAACATCTTGCTGGTTGCTGGCTGTAAAGAATCACAAATCGTCGATTACGACAATCCTCGCTCACGCTTCATGTTTAATTTTGCAGATGGGGGGACAGCGGCTCTCGTAAAACGTGGAGCTACTAAGAGCAGAATTCTTCACAGCTGCATCATCACCGATGGTTCTTTTCATGATGATGTAAGGGTACCAGCAGGCGGTTCAAAGCACCAACCTAGTCATGAAACGGTGGAAAACAGACTTCATTACATCGATGTGCCGAATCCGAGCGATATGAAAGAACGACTTGACCCCATCTCAATACCAAACTTTGTTCATGTGGTAGAGCAGGCATTGGCAAAAAGTAATCGTTCCTTGCGTGATTTGAAGCTGCTGCTTCCTTTGCACACAAAGCGTTCGATGTTCCTGGAGCTGTTGGAACGTTTGCAACTGAGCGAGGAGCAGGCCGTTTATCTCGATCATTACGGGCATTTGTCTGCACTCGACCCGTGTATTGGACTGCATGTTGCACAGCAAGAGGGACGTCTTTCCCCAGGGGATATTGTCGTAGCGGTCAGTGCTGGGACTGGATATACGTGGGCTGCAACCGTCCTGGAATGGTTAGCCGAATCGCAATGAACATGATGACACTCGAGGAGGAACGGGCGTGAAAAAAAGAGGATGGAAAATGTTGCTCCCGCTAGCGATGTCTGTCGTGCTTGTTGTTGGCTGCAGTCAAAATGAAAGCGCTTCATCTGGTGGCGGCAATACGATCAAGGTAGGCGTACTCGCTTCGCTCACAGGTCCATTGGAGAGCTACGGCAAGCAGACGGCAAGAGGCTTTGAGCTCGGGCTCGATTATGCAACGGAAGGCAAGCGAGAGATCGGTGGCAAAAAGATTGAGTTTGTCGTGGAGGATACGGAGACGAAGCCAGATGTCGCCGTCCAAAAAGCAACGAAGCTCCTGGAAACTGACAAGGTAGACTTTCTCGTAGGCTCCTCGAGTTCAGGCGATACGCTAGCGGTCCTTCCTCTGGCAGAGGAGTACAAAAAAATCATGGTCGTAGAGCCAGCAGTAGCAGATAGTATCACCGGGAAGAACTGGAACAAATACATTTTTCGCACAGGTCGAAATTCTTCACAGGACGCAGTAGCAGGCGCTGCGGCAATTGCTTCTAAAGGAACGAAGATCGCGACGATGGCTCAAGACAGCGCTTACGGTCGAGAAGGGATCGAAGCCTTTAAGACCGCCGCTGAAAAATTAGGGGCTGTCATTATCGAAGAGCAATACGTGGACACGAGCACGACTGATTTTACAGCCAACATCCAAAAAATCATTAGCGCCAAACCCGAATATGTGTTCATCACGTGGGCAGGCTCGAACTCCCCGTGGAAACAGCTGCAAGATATGCAGGTTCAGCAAAAAGGCATCAAGGTGTCTACGGGAGCACCTGATATCGCTGCATTGAAAACGATGGAGGCAATGATCGGGATGGAAGGCTTCTCGGTGTATTACCATTCGCTCCCCAAAACGAAAATGAACGACTGGCTCATCGATGAGCACAAGAAGCGTTTTCAAGGCGAGATTCCAGATTTATTTACGGCAGGCGGGATGACGGCAGCGGTAGCGATTGTGGAAGCACTGAAAAAGACGAACGCCGACACAGATTCGGAGAAGTTGATTGCTGCGATGGAAGGCATGACCTTTGATTCGCCTAAGGGTCAGATGCAGTTCCGGGTGGATGACCATCAGGCACTGCAAACATTATACGCGATCAAGCTAGAGAAAAAAGACGGAGTCGATCATCCGGTCCCGGTGCTCGTTCGGGAGATGACGATGGAAGAGACAGCACCACCTGTCAGGAACCAGAAGTAGAGGAGGTGTGTGATGAGTTACTTGTTGGAAACGGTTGACGCAAGCGTAGCATTCGGGGAGCAAACAGTCATAAACAAGGTATCGCTACGCATACCGAAGCAGCGATTTACTTCGATCATTGGACCGAATGGAGCTGGAAAGACGACGCTGTTTAACTTGTTAAGCGGACAGCTTACTCCCTCGCAAGGAACGATCAAGTACAAGGGTCAAGAAATTACACACTTGCCCCCAGCAGCACGAGCGAGATTGGGTATTGGACGATCGTTTCAATTGACAAACTTATTTCCCAAGCTAACGGTGCGGGAAAATATTCGATTAGCCGTGCAAGCTTCACAGGGAGTTCGGTTTCGTCTATGGATTTCCCAGGCAGATCAGATGCGACAGGCTGAGGAAGTTGAACGATTGCTGCATCTGGTATTGCTGGAGAAAAAGGCAGATGTGCTGGCAAGCCTACTGGCGCATGGGGAAAAACGAAAGCTGGAGCTGGCCATGCTACTTGGACTGCGTCCGGATGTTCTTTTACTCGATGAACCGACGGCGGGGATTTCGCTGGAGGAAGTCCCGGCTGTATTGAGGGTGATCGAATCCATAAAGGAAAGCAATTCGTGCACGATCATCCTCATCGAACACAAGATGGACATGGTCAAATCACTCTCCGATCACATGGTCGTTCTGTTTCATGGAGAGCTATTGGCTGAGGGAACCCCGACTGACATGATGCGAAATGAACAGGTGCAATCTGCCTACTTGGGAGGGTTGTATAAGCATGATGCTGCAACTTGATCAGATTGAAACGTACCTCGACCAGTTTCACATCTTGCAGGGTGTCTCGCTCTCTGTGCAAGCAGGTAGTATTACTGTCCTGTTTGGGCGAAACGGCGCTGGCAAAACAACGACGCTTCGTTCCATTATGGGGCTTACCCCGATCCGTCATGGCCAAATTCGCTATCGAGGAGAAGAAATCGGACATTTGCCGACCTATTCCATCGCACGTAAAGGGATTGGGTATGTGCCCGAGAATCAAGGGATTTTTCATGATTTTACGGTAGAAGAGACGTTCCGGCTCGCCATGCAAAAAAATGACGACGAACAAAAAGAAAAGCTGGCGTGGATGCTCGATCTTTTTCCAGACCTGCATCACTACTGGAAAAAGAAAAGTGGGCACTTAAGCGGTGGTCAAAAACAAATGCTTGCGATTGCACGAGCTTACGTGAACAGCAGCGGACTCTTGTTAATAGACGAACCGAGCAAGGGGCTTGCACCCATCATGGTTGAAAAACTCATGTTCCACATCGAATCGATGAAAGAGAAAACGACCGTGCTATTAGTTGAACAAAACTTTATGATGGCGAGCATGATTGGCGAGCAGTACTACTTGATGGATGAAGGGAAAATTGTCCGCAGTGGCGCGATGCAGGAGTTGAAGGATGATGCAGATACGCGACAAAAATATTTGGGTATTGCATGAGCGTATGACAGGGAGGGGGAGGATGAAATGGATGTCGCGATAAATTTGCTTGTAAATGGACTGGCGACAGGCACACTCATTTTCTTGCTCGCTTCCGGGCTCACGTTGATCTTTGGCTTAATGAGTGTGTTGAACTTTGCCCACGGCGGATTGTTTGCCTGGGGAGCCTTTGCTGGTGTATGGCTTTTCGGAGTGACCGATAGCTTTCTTCTGGCCATCGTAGGTGCTGCCGTCATCGGGATGCTGCTCGGTTTCGTGCTAGAGCGAGTTCTGATCCGTCCCGTGTATGGTGATCATATTCAGCAACTGCTTGTGACATTGGGCGGAATGCTCGTGATCAGTGAATTGCTCAAGGTGTTTTGGAGCCCCAATCCCATACGGGCAGGCTTACCAGATTATTTGCAAGGGAGCATCGAGCTTGGCGACATCATACTAATTACGTATCGCTTGTTTGTCATCGCAGTGGGAATAGCTGTGTACGTCGGGTTGCACCTGCTATTGACAAGAACGAGACTAGGCTTGATCGTCCGAGCGGGCGTCATCGATAAGGAAATGGTGCAGGCACTCGGCATCAATATTAAACAAGTGTTTACTTTCGTCTTTTTGCTGGGGGCAGGCATGGCTGCGCTGGGAGGAAGTCTGCTAGCCCCGTATTCGGGGGTAATTTTTGCGGAAATGGGTATGCAGTATGCGATTCTGGCATTCATCGTCGTCATTGTCGGTGGGATGGGAAGCGTTCAAGGCTCTATGATTGCGGCGCTTTTAGTAGGGGTGCTTGGCTCGTTTATGGCTTACTTCGTTCCAGAGCTTTCACTGGCAGTGAACATGCTGCTGATGCTGGCAGTGCTGCTTATCAAACCATCCGGCCTGTTTGGAGCGAAGGGGTGATCATGCGTTGACTACATCCGGATTGTTGAATCATCGTTTTATCCTCTTTGTGTTTTTGTCTTTAGCGGTTTTGCCGTTTCTTTCAGACTCGCGAAGCCTGTACATCTTGTTCACCCAAATCTTTATCTTTGCGATTTTTGCGATGAGCTTTGATTTGTTACTCGGCTATACGGGGATCGTCTCATTTGGACACTGTATGTTTTTCGGTATAGGTGCGTACTCTGTGTCTTTATTCCTGAAAAACTTTGACGCGTCGATCGGCTATTTCTTACTTGGTGTACTCGTTGCCATCATGCTATCTGGGATTCTCAGCTATGTGATCGGGATGCTATCCTTGCGCTTGAAAAGTCATTTTTATGCGATGCTGACCTTGGCGATTTCCCAGCTGCTATTCGTATTGGCAGAGAAATGGCGCTCGCTGACGATGGGGGGAGATGGCTTCACCTTCCCGGTGCCTGAGCTGTTGCGGGATCGTTTGTCCTTTTACTATGTATGCCTGTTCCTAATGGTCATGCTGTTCGTCATCTTGCGGGCGTTTACGCGCTCTCCACTCGGCAAGGTACTGAAAGCCATCGGTCAAAATGAACAACGCGCGGAAGCGTTAGGCTATCAAATTCTTCATTATAAGGTAATCGTCAGCATTGTCGCTGGAGTGGTTGCAGCGATTAGTGGGGGCTTGTACGCGGTCATGCTGCGATTCGTAAACACCCAAGTGTTTTCAATTGAAACGACACTGGATGCACTCTTGATGAGCATGATCGGTGGGCTGGGAACGCTATTTGGCTCTATTTTGGGGTCGGGGATCGTAGAGCTGGCGCATCACGGATTGACTGAGTTGGCAAAGCTTCACCCGATATTCGAGAGATGGGTCATATTCCTTGGCTTGCTCTATATTTTGGTCGTGCTCTGCTTTCCGAGCGGAATTGTCGGCAGCTTTCAAGAGTGGAAGGAAAAAAGAAAGCAGCGTTCCGTGCAGGCTGCGACGATCATAGAGCCAGTAGAGTGATAGGGATGAAAGAAGGGAGGTCAACCGATGGAAAAGGTTGGCCTTTTTTTGTCCCATTTTTGTCGAAAGAAAAAGGTGAGAATTATAGTGATGTCGAATTATAATTCATCAATCTTAGAAAAGGTGGAGATGTGCTATGGAATTAAACATGCCAGTGAACTATAATTTCGCAGCCCAGGTGGACGAATGGTCAAAAAAACATCCAGAGAGACGTGCGGTTTGGGAGTTAGATGAGCAAGGCCAGGAGCATGTCCTTACGTACGAAGATTTGCGCCAATATTCAAATAAAATTGCGAATGGACTAGGGTCCATTGGAATCGGGCATGGAGATCGGGTACTCGTTCTGGTTTCCCGAGGAACATTGGCTTACGGTCTCTATTTGGCACTACTGAAGCTAGGGGCTGTGATTTTGCCAGGGTCTGAGATGCTGCGTTCCAAAGATATCGAGTACCGGATCAATCATGCAAAAGTAAAGGCAGTGATCAGTTTCGCGGGAGCAATGAGTGAGGTTGATCTGACGAGAGGCAACTGTTCTACCCTGCAACACTACATCACGACGGGCGAAGAAAAAGAAGGGTGGATTTCGCTTGGGGGGTTGCTCCAGGGGCAGGCCACAGAATTTGAGGTAGTAAACACGAAGTCGGATGAGCTGGCCTTCCTGTCTTATACTTCAGGGACGACTGGGGGACCAAAAGGGGTTATGCATGTTCACGGTTGGCCGTTTGCGCATTTGGCTGTGGCGGCTACACAGTGGCTAGACGTTCGCGAAGGTGATGTGGTTTGGGCAACGGCTGGGCCTGGTTGGGCCAAGTGGATCTGGAGCCCGTTTGTCTCTACATTAGGGCTGGGAGCGACCGCGTTTGTCTATAAAGGAAAGTTCTCTGCGGAAAATTATTTGACGATTCTGCAAAATTACCCAGTGTCTGTTTTGTGTGCGACGCCAACCGAGTACAGAATCATGGCAAAAGTAACGGATTTAGAACAATACAAGCTGTCCGCCCTGCGCTCCGCATGTTCGGCTGGTGAACCGCTCAATCGGGAAGTGATCGACACATTCCGCCGCGTCTTCCAGTTGACCGTGCGAGATGGATACGGACAGACAGAGAACACTTTACTGGTGGGTACCTTTGTCGGCATGGAGCCAAGGCCAGGTTCAATGGGCAAGCCATCGCCAGTTGTAAGAATCGCCATTATTGACGAAGAAGGAGCGGAGCTGCCAGTAGGCAAAGTAGGCGATATTGCCATTGATCGCCATATGGTGGCGCTATTCAAAGGCTATCTGGATGATCCGGGGCGCACTGCCAGAGCTTTTCGGGGTGACTGGTACGTGACGGGTGATCAGGGCCGCATGGACGAAGATGGCTACATCTGGTTCGAAGGACGTTCCGATGACATTATCATCTCAGGTGGATATACGATTGGTCCGTTTGAGGTCGAGGATGCGCTGGTGAAGCATGCGGCGGTAGCGGAATGTGCGGCGGTTGCCAGTCCTGATCCGGAGCGTGGTCATGTGGTAAAAGCGTTTGTCATCCTGAAAAAAGGGAATGAGCCATCCGAAGAGATGATCATGGAATTGCAAAACCATGTCAAGCAATTAACTGCGCCGTATAAATACCCGCGCAAAATCGAGTTTGTACAAGAACTGCCGAA
Organism: Brevibacillus sp. RS1.1; assembly: GCF_013284365.1. Classification (NCBI taxonomy): domain Bacteria; kingdom Bacillati; phylum Bacillota; class Bacilli; order Caryophanales; family Paenibacillaceae; genus Brevibacillus; species Brevibacillus sp. RS1.1. Next base: position 385,402 of record NZ_JABSVA010000003.1, on the reverse strand, counting down.
AACGACCTCCGGTAAAATCAGACGGATCGAGCTGCGGCAGCAGGAGGCACAGCAAAATCAGCATTTATAGGGAATCGTTTGTCTTACGAAAATGTAAGATTGCTGTAAGTGGATTCGATGGGACGAAATGCGTGCATCCCCTACAATGTGAGTAGAAGCAAGGCAAGGGGGAATGCAGCATGAACCACCTTCCAATCCCATTAGGAAGAAACACCGACTTGTATGAAGCGGCGAGCATGCCCAAGCTTAAGAAACTCGGTGTTCGTTGGAAAAAACGACTGCGTATCAGTTTTCTCGTGATCATGATGGCAGCTATTCTGGCGCCGCTCGTGCTTGCGTGGACAGGGAATATATGGATAGATGAAAAAAAGCTGGTTGCTGTACAGCAATCCAACAGTTATGTAAAGCTGGACGAAATGCCTGATTATGTGTGGAAGGCATTCGTTGCAATAGAGGATCATCGGTTTATGCAGCATCCAGGAGTGGACCCGATTGGATTGAGCCGAGCGATCTGGGTCGATGTCAAGGAAGGTGCCTACGTGCAGGGCGGAAGTACAATCACCATGCAGTTGGCGCGGAACCTGTTTCTCACAAACGACAAAACCATGACTAGAAAAGTAAAGGAAGTCGCGATCGCGTTACAATTAGAGCAGCGATACAGCAAAAAAGAACTGCTCGAGATGTACCTCAACGTCATTTACTTCGGGCACGGAAAATACGGAATTGGCGAGGCTGTTCCCTTTTACTTCGGAAAAAAAGCAAATGAAACAGGAAATCGAGCAGTAACATTAGGAGAAGCGGCCATGCTAGCTTCTTTGCCGAAAGGACCAGAGCGTTACTCACCGGTAAAGAACTGGGACAGAGCCAAAGAACGGCAGGAGGTTGTACTGAATCGGATGAACGAATTGGCCGTGATCGATCAAAGCGAAAGTACATTGGCTAAGAACGAGCATATATCCGTTGTTCCTACTGCCAAACGCGCAGCGAAATAAACGAATGTGATAGAATCCCCTGTCTGGATGGCAGGGGATTTTTGCTATGGAATAGAAGAAGCGAAGCATGGATTTCACATGGCCGGTTGCCTGATGGTGGAACAGCGGCGGGGATACAGAGCGCTTCTTATGTCGTTCGGTTCACAGCCTTGCCCAAAGCATCTTCCAATACATGGGCATACTGCATGGTCGTTTCGATTTTGGAGTGCCCCAGTTGCGCTTGGAGCTGATGAGGGTCAGGGTTCAAACGTAGAAACTGTGTAGCAAAGCTGTGGCGAAGCTTATGGACAGACAAATCGGGAATGCCGAATGCCTTGGCGTACTTTTTGACCAGCTTTTGGACAGAACGCACTTCAATCCGATGCCCATTCGGATTGGCAGGGGAGACAGCGAGAAAAACAGCGTCCTCTTGCGGTTCGGGATTGTATTTGTCACGCAGCTGCAAGTATTTGGCCAAGTACTCTTTGCCCCAGTCACTGAAAAAGGGAGCGTCCTCTTTCTTTCCTTTGCGAATCAATTTCAACTGGTTTTTTTCCATAATAATGTCGGATAGATCGAGACTGACGATCTCTGACACGCGGAAGCCACCGGAGAGAATCATCGCGATCAAGGCAGTATCCCGGTCGCGGTTTTGCATGTGATACTGCTTCTTTTTTTCCGTATCGCAATGAGCCAAATATCCGTTGTAGACAAAATCGACGAACTGATAGATTTCGTCGTCTATCAGGATTTTTGCCCGAATGGCGTGGGCGCGTGCGAGGGGAGTCAGCTCCGTGACCTCCAGCTCGATTTTGGCGAGTACATTCCGCGTCAAATACGATTCCCCATTCTCATCCTCGGCGAGGGCGGACAAGTAATGAAAAAGCGACTTCAGGCTCGATATTTTTCTGCTGATCGTACGGTCACTGTACTCTTTCTTCGCGCTTTTGGTAGGGTTCGAGAGCAAAGCAGATCGCTCATACAGATGCGACTCCTGCAAGTATAATATGTAGCTTTCTACCGTTTCCTTCCTTAAGTCATTCAAATCGCTTAACGGAATGTCCTTCATATCCGTCGCAGTACTCAATCCTTCTGTCATCATCCAGCGAAAGAAAAAGGAGAAATCGCGCAGGTATCCAAGCAAGGTGGAGGGTGAATTCTTTTTTGCTTTTTTATGCTCAATAAACTTTTCGACATACCACGGGTAGGAGCCCACTGTTTGCAAAAGCTGCAAGGCATCTCGCTGTTTGGTAACGGACATGCTTTCACCACCAACATCTATTTGTAATCGTATACGAACATATATTCTATCAAAAACCAAACGTTCTGGGAATTGCAAATTGAACAAGAAACCGTCATGATGGGGAGTGTGGATCGATGTTGGACAAGAACGGAGTGGATTTATAGTGGCAACATGGGACTTATCTCAGACGAAACATCATGTGCTGATTTGTAACGGTGGAAGCTGTATGCGCAAGGGGGGCGAAGAGGTTACCGTAGCGATACGCGAAGCGATTACTGAAGCAGGCTTGGATGACTACGTACATACAACCCGCACGCGTTGCAACGGACGCTGTGAGGACGCGTGCGTGATGATCGTGTACCCCGAGGGAATCTGGTATGAAAACGTGACACCAGAAGATGCACAGCAGTTGGTGGAAGAGCATTTTCAAAATGGCAGACCAGTAGAGTCCTTGATGACGCATCGCTTCGAAACGAACGGTTTTGTGCGTACGATAGACACCAAGCCCGGTATCTTAAAATCACAAAAGGCAAAAAAATGAGGAAAAGGCCACGATCTGCTCATGAAGCGAGAGAGTGGTTTTTTCATTTTCAGGAGTCTACGATTTACGACAAAAGGAGAAAGTAGGAGAGATGGCATTATCGAAAGGAAAATGATTGAAAGCGTTAACAATATGTCTTTGTGATATGGACGTTTTAAGTAAATGGTGGTAAAATGTCTGTAGATTAAGTTGATTTTATGCGAATTTTATCAAAATGATATGTCCATACAGTGTGAACAATTGTTTTTGTGGAAGTTACTAATCGATGGCTGAATATATGGAGGGATTCTCGTTGGCGAGCAAAACACTTGAACATTTTTTACATGAAAATCTGGCAGATTTGAAGAGCAAGGGACTGTACAACGTCATTGATCCACTGCAAAGCGCAAATGGTCCTGTCATTACGATTGCAGGAAAAGAACTGATCAATCTCTCCTCCAATAACTATCTGGGCTTGGCTACTGATCAACGCCTTGTGGACGCTGCGATTGCAGCAGCAAGCAAATATGGCGTAGGGGCAGGGGCTGTTCGTACGATTAACGGAACCTTGGACTTGCATGTGAAGCTGGAAGAAAAGCTCGCTGCCTTCAAGCATACGGAAGCTGCAATCGCTTACCAATCTGGCTTTAACTGCAACATGGCTGCGATCTCTGCTGTCATGGACAAGGACGATGCGATTCTTTCTGACGAATTGAACCACGCTTCCATTATTGATGGATGCCGCCTGTCACGTGCACAAATTATTCGGGTGAACCACTCCGATATCGATGACCTGCGTGCGAAAGCGAAGGAAGCAAAAGAATCCGGCAAATATAAAAAACTGATGGTCATTACTGACGGCGTATTTTCAATGGATGGCGATGTTGCCAAGCTGCCGGAAATCGTCGAGGTAGCCGAAGAATTTGACTTGATTACGTATGTAGACGATGCCCACGGCTCTGGTGTTCTCGGTAAAGGGGCAGGAACGGTTAAGCATTTTGGCCTGTCTGATAAAATCGACTTCCAAATTGGCACGCTTTCCAAAGCAATTGGCGTAGTAGGCGGTTATGTAGCGGGACGCCAAGAGCTCATCGACTGGCTCAAAGTACGCAGCAGACCTTTCCTGTTCTCGACTTCGCTGACGCCAGCGGATGTGGCTGCTTCCATTGCAGCTATCGATATTTTGATGAACAGCACCGAGCTGCACGACAAGCTGTGGGATAACGGACATTACCTGAAAAAAGGCTTGAAAGAACTTGGCTTCAATATCGGGGAGAGCGAAACGCCTATCACTCCTTGCATTATCGGAGACGAACAGCAGACTCAAGAATTCAGCAAGCGACTGTATGAAGAGGGCGTGTACGCGAAAGCGATCGTGTTCCCGACTGTACCAAAAGGAACAGGCCGTGTACGGAATATGCCAACAGCGGCGCATAGCAAGGAAATGCTGGATCGTGCCCTTAGCATCTACGAAAAAGTTGGGAAAGAAATGGGGATCCTGAAATGAAAAAAATTCTGGTAACCGGGGCGTTAGGACAAATTGGTTCCGAGCTCATCATGAAACTACGCGATATTTACGGAGCGGATCAAGTCATCGCTACAGATATCCGGAAAAACGAAGAAGATCCTGTGGTGCAATCTGGACCCTTCGAAGTTCTTGATGTCACAGACGGAAACCGGATGTTCGAGCTGGCGAAGAAACATGGCGTGGATACGATCATGCATTTGGCTGCGCTGTTGTCTGCAACAGCAGAAGCAAAGCCACTCTTGGCATGGAACCTGAACATGGGCGGGCTGGTAAACGCGTTGGAAGCAGCACGTGAGTTGAACTGCCAGTTCTTTACACCGAGCTCGATTGGTGCATTTGGTCCGACTACACCGAAGGACAACACACCGCAGGACACGATTCAACGCCCTACGACCATGTATGGTGTAAATAAAGTTTCCGGTGAGCTACTCTGCGATTACTATTATCAAAAATTTGGGGTAGATACGCGCGGCGTGCGCTTCCCAGGTCTGATCTCGTATGTAGCGCCTCCGGGTGGTGGTACGACTGACTATGCAGTAGATATTTACTACAAGGCGATCCAGCATGGAGCGTATACGTCCTACATCGGTAAAGGCACGTACATGGATATGATGTATATGCCTGATGCGTTGAATGCGATTGTTTCCCTGATGGAAGCAGATGCCTCCAAGCTCATCCACCGCAACGCGTTCAACGTGACTGCGATGAGCATTGAACCAGAAGATGTAGCAGCAGCGATCCGTAAACACATCCCTGAGTTTACGCTCTCTTATGAAGTCGACCCTGTGCGTCAGGCGATTGCCAATAGCTGGCCGAACTCCATTGATGCTACGGCTGCCATGCAAGAGTGGGGCTTCAAAGCTGAGTACGACTTGGACAAAATGACCGAGGACATGCTCGCAAAACTGCGGGGAAAGCTGCTCCAGCAAGTCGGATAAACGAATAGAGAAAAGGAAAATGTGCCACTTCTTCTTGTGCCGTGATGCGAGAGAGGTGGCCATTTTCTGTTTGTCCGTTCACATGCACGCTATCAGACTTTTGAATGCCTTTCCTGTTCTCTGGGCACATTATGAAAAGAGAGGGGGAAAATCATGGATTTAGCAAAAAACTTGCAGGACAACCATTCGAAGCACGACGAAGAAGGACAAGTCATCCCAAATATACAGGACAACAAAGACAGTAGTAATGAAGAACGACCAATAGAAAGCTGGGGCTGGTCGAATAATACGGAGACGGTTCGAGAGAGCTGACACCATGTAACAAACAAAACCTTCCGGAATCCGGGAGGTTTTTCTCGTACACACAAAGGGAAAACCGTCCAAACAAAGGACGGTTATTGAGGCTTACAGGAGCATTTGTTGCTGCGGCTGATAGGCGTTAATCATCGTGTTCATTGTGTGATCGGCAAGCTGTGGAGCTTGGTAGTAGCCTTTGGCATTCATGTATTGCCAGGTTTCATAAGCCATTTGCTGGCATGCATTAGCGCCATTTACATGATATTGCCGGATACCTGGATCTACGCACTCAGCCGCCCAGAGCATGCCAATTGCCGAACCCGATTTATGCCAGTTCAGCATCAGAGTAGCAATCGTCATATCTGACAAGCGGGTTGGGTGTGGGTTGGGAGCAGCCATCTGTGGGTTATTAAGACCTACTGCTGTAGGTTGTGCTACACGCAATTGAATAGGAGCTGGTGCAATGTTGAAGCCTTTTCCCTGCAAGAGGCTAATCCCTTGCTGGTAGGCGTTCATAATCATTTGCTGATGTCTGTTAATGATACCTGTTAATTGCGGGTCTTGTGCCATCTCGGCAAGTACTCCGTGCATTTCAATCGCGGCGTGTTTGGAGCGGAGTGCTTCTTGTGTTTCCAAAAACTCATGAGCAGCAAATCGTTGCATAATAGCCTCCTGTAATCGAATTGGGTACTGTCAACCTTTGATAGTGTTTGTATAGAATCAATGGATATTCAGGAAAAAATGGGGAAAGGATTGTCGCTGACTTGTTCGTGTGTAATGGCGAGCCCTTGCTCGTGGGCATTAGGCGAAGGGGTGCTAACTCACGTATTCCGCTGAGTACGAATTGAAGCCTGCATGTACCGAAAGTAACGTATTGGCATAGCCAACCAAACGATTCACGGTCTCATCGACCACTGCGTAGACGAGCGGATGCAGAGTAGGGTCATGCAGTTTTGGGTCATCGAAAATCACGGTGGTGTTGATGAAAACATCCCGATTTCCAAACAGGTCGTAATGAATGAATACTTTCCCGCAAGCCCCTTCTGTCTGCGGATCTCGATATCCCGGCAAAAACAGATACCATTCCTCGGCTGTTGCAGAACGGAAATTTTTCGTGAATGTGAGACCTTGGATAGCTTCTTCTGTTTTTCTTTTTAATTCAGGGCTCATCAAAATATCTGGCAAGAACCTTTCCTCCTTCTGCTCCTTTTCAGTATGAAGAAAGGAGGGCATTCCCATGCAGAACACTAATGACTGTCTAATAATCGTTAAAAGGAGACAAACTACAGCTAACTTTCATTTGGGAGGGATCATATTGACTGAACAAAACAATCAGGAAGTAGAAAATAAAGAACTGAAAGTGCTGGGGACGCACGCAGCAGGAAGCACCGATTTATTTGAGACCCGAAAAGCGTCAAAGGACGAAGTCGTCGAAGCGCCCAAGCATCCTGGCGGAGCGGGCTCATCCGGGACTTATTGAGAATTGCCTAGCACACCAAAAAGAAGCGCCTCTGCCACGGCTATAGCCGGACGCGGGCGCTTCTTTTCATGAGTCTTACAGTTTTTCACGTGCATGTTTAAGGGTAATCGAATTGGCAATGGCTGCCCACATATCCGTTGATTCAGAGCCAACGTACCAGTACGCCAGCCCACCCACTTGCCATTGCAGACTAGCCTGAGCCTTGAGCCCAATTGAACGGCTTTCTTCCAGCCAAATCGTGTGAGTGATGCCTTGCTTTTGATACGTCGAACGGTATTGTCCAACTTTATCGTCCCACACTGTTCTTGCTCTGTATTGCGAGAGCAGCTGGTAAGACTCTGGGATGCTGATATCTGTTGACTTCAATGTTCCATTCGATTGGTACCAGTCGCGCGTGTAAAGAGGCATTCCGACGATCAGCTTTTGGGTCGGAACCTCGTCAAGCAGATCGGTAATGACTTTCGTAAACCAAGGCAAGGATGCTACGGAGCCTGCTTCTGACCCACCTACCCAATGCTCTTCATAGGCCATGACTACCAAATAATCCGCATACTTTGCTAATTTGGCAAAATCGAAAGGGTCGCTCCAGTCTGAATCACCATCAGGCGGAATATCTACAGATAGGACAGTGCCTTTTGCGTGAAGAGCAGTCGCGAGCTCCTGAATAAACAAGGTGAAGTTGTTGCGATCCGCAGGGGAGAACCCTTCAAAATCGATGTTAATCCCATTTAGGTGGTATTGATCAATGAACGAAGAAAGCTTTTGCACGGCTGCTTTTCGTTTATTGGGATCGGACAGCATGGCGTGAGTAGCATCAGGATCAAATTTATTCCCGAAAAGCGGCCACACCTGCTTGCCATTTGCATGTGCCCATTGGACAAGGGAAGTATCCGTAGAGTCGCTAATCGTTCCGTCTTTTTGCAGGAAGTACCAACGTGGAGATAGTGTATTGACTCCGCTATTCTTGACTTGTGCGATGAACTCCTCTGTCGTGGATTGGTATTGCCATCCGAGAGAGACAAGCGACTTTGCTGTAACGTTTTGCTTCTTCAGATTCTCCTGAATTCGATACAAAATAACAGCGGTTTCTTCTCTCGATAGTGCTTGAGTAGGGCGGAAGTAGCCATTGTAGCCAACCAACCAATTTTTCTGTATGGCGTGGCTGACTGAGGGGCGTGCCCAGCTCGAAATCGCATTGGCATCCTTCACGGACAACTGGTAAGAAGACGAAATGCTTTGTTCCAGTGCGCGTACGAGAAATGCAGCGGCCTCTTCGCGAGAGATCGTCTGGTTCGGAGCAAAAGAAGTAGGACCGATGCCATTCGCGATGCGAAGTCCAGCAGCAGCTTGTACGTACCCGTATGCCCAAGAGTTTTTCGGAACATCCGAGTAGGCTGCGACGTTGCTGACCACCGGTTTCATTCCGAGCGTTCGTGTGAGCATCGCGACAAACTCAGCACGCGTCACCGGGCGAGTTGGGTGAAAGTACCCGTTTTCATCGCCGGAGATGACACCTGCCGCCTGTAGCGAACGGATTTGCTCTATCGCATAGCTGTTTGCGATATCTTTTAAATTTTTCGTCGAGGCTGTGGATGCTGGGACTCCGATGGCAAAAGAGAGACCGTACACCAGAAAAGCCAAGGAGACTAACCAGATATGTATCTTTTGTTTTTTCATCATACATCCAGTATAAGGAGGGAGTACCATTCTTTCATTGGTCAGATTTTGGTAGAAACCTTGCAGGGGTGCCCGAACTCTTTTTCTGGGAATGCGATATGATATGATGGAGGAATAAAAATAGAGAGAGTGAAGCGAGGCGGAGAGAAATGGAAGACGTACTGATTGTAGGCGGTGGGCCTTGTGGACTGGCAGCGGCCATTGCCTGCAAACGAGCTGGACTTGATCCCATCATTATTGAAAAAGGATCGCTTGTCCATTCGATTTATCGCTACCCGACCTATATGATTTTTCATAGCACACCAGATTTACTGGAAATCGGGGGTGTCCCTTTTGCAACGGCGAACGACAAACCGACCCGACAAGAGGCACTCAATTACTATCGACTGGTAGCAGCGCGAGAAAAATTGCGCGTGAACGTATATGAAACGGTGACGGAAGCGAAGAAAACACCAGAAGGATTCCGGGTTACGACTACGGATCGTTTCGCCAAAACCCATACGTATGAAGCGAAAAACTTGGTGATCGCCACAGGTTACTTTGACAATCCAAATCGGTTGCAGGTCCCAGGCGAAGAGTTGCCAAAGGTTTCGTCCTTTTATAAGGAAGCACATCCGTATACAGGGATGAAAGTAGCGGTAGTAGGGGGGAACAACTCTGCCGTAGACGCGGCGATGGAGCTGGAACGGGCAGGTGCAGAGGTAACGGTGATTTGCCGCCGAACGGAGCTATCTGACAAGGTCAAGGCATGGACAAGGCCTGTTTTTGAGAGTCTGATCAAAAAAGGACGCATCCACATGCTGTTTGGTGCAACCGTCGAGAGAATTGAGGAACGTTCCATTAGGGTGAGGATGGGCGAGGAAGTCATTACGCTTGCCAATGACCATGTATTTTCTTTGATTGGATACCGTCCGGATCGTACCTTCCTTCATTCGTTAGGAGTTATGATTGACGAGGAAACGGGAATCCCAGCACATCATCCTGAGACAATGGAGACGAACATCCCAGGACTCTATATCGCGGGAGTCATTGCGGCGGGCCGTCACGCGAACGCCATTTTTATCGAAAATGGAAGGTTTCATGGTGAAGGTATCGCCCGCCACATTGCCTCTCACTAAGAGCAGTAGCCGCTATTGATTAGAACTGCCACTCCAATTGACGGCCTCCAATGAGGTGGTAGTGCAGATGGAAGACGGTTTGTTGCCCGTGCTTGCCAATGTTGGTTACGATACGGAATCCATCCTCGTTCACGCCCATTGTTTCTGCCACTTTTTGCAGCGACAGATGGAGGTGACCGATCAGCTCCTTGTCCTCAGGCTCGATAGCCAGAACGGATTGAATATGCTTTTTCGGAATCATCAGGACGTGAACAGGGGCGACAGGATTAATGTCGTGAAAGGCCAATACATGCTCGTCCTCATACACTTTTTTAGAAGGAATGTCTCCGTTTACAATTTTGCAAAATAAGCAGTCCATAGGGCTATACATCCTTTCTATAATGATAGATCGTAAAGCCTACTTCGTCATGCAAGTAGGCTTTCCCTGTTTTTTACTCCGGAAAAGTCCGTTCCAAAAACTGAAGAACCTCACGCCAAGAGTGCTCGGATGCGTAGGCGTTGTTTTTGGGCGTACCACCATTGAGCTGTGTGCGGGTAGTCGGTATGTAAGGAAAGCGGATCCCATGTCCTGTATCCGGGTAACGCAAATGCACCACCGAATGAGCAAACTGATGATTCTTTAACCGCTCGACCATTTGCTCGCAATGCTCTGCTGCTGGCCACCAGTGATCGTCATCCGAGGAGAGGAAGAGGATCGGGCCATTGATATTTTCCACCGGGATTTCGGCATCTTCTAACCATTCACAAGCAGCCCAGGCTTCGGCATGGATATGATCGATACGTTGACCTGCGTCGAGTCGCTCCTGTGAGACTTTTGTCTGCTCCTCTGTCCATGGTACGAATGGCAGAGGCTCTCCTTGAAACGACCAAGAGGATTGCGGGGAGAACGTGTCTGAACCAGCGAATGCCTTATCCGTCCCGATAGTAACAGTAGAGCTGGGACTCGAAGCAATGACAGCATGCACATGTTGATCGATCGATGCTGTGACTAATGCCAATTCTGCTCCTTTGGAACGTCCGAATAACGTAATTTTATCAGGGTGTACGGAGGGCTGTTGCTGTAACCAATGAATGGCGCGTTGAACATATTCGATCGGGATCTGGCGAATATCGTCAGGAAGGTCATTGCATTGAAAGTAAGCGAGTGCAAGTGCCGGATAGCCGTGAGAGGCGAACAAAGCAGCGAATTGTGAGCAGGAACCAATTCCGCCTTCGCTTCCACCTAGTACCACAATGGCGGGTCTTTGCTCTGTGTGGGGTTTTGAAAAATACAGACCGACTAGACCATAGTCTGTCACTTTCTGTATCGATACGTCTCGGGAGACAAAAATACGTTTCACGACTGCTTTTGCTACGGACTTATCGTAGACTTCTGCCGTTAATTCTATCTCGGTGGAGCGTGGGGTGAACTGAAAGTCGTCCAGAGAATAAGCATGATAAAAACGCATGGTCTGGACATTCATGGACCAGAAAAGCCCCATCGGATCAATTCCTTCATACGTACCGAATAAGGGAGCTTGGGAAACCAAGTCCACCGAGCCATTTTCGTCTGCTTGGAATATAGCATGTGAGGATGCAGTCAAATCTCCTCCAGGCAACCCGCTTTTGAGAGTAGCATGAAGGGTGATTAATTGATTCGGGACAAACCCGCTTAGTGTAATATGGACGGGAACATCTATCAAGGCTGTAACAGGCGTAACTTCAATTTGTGGAAGCATCATTTTGTCAACACTCCTTCCAGATTACGGGAACACTTGACACAGTCATTATAGTAGAATGAATAAAAGTTCGACGGGACGAAATGTGACGGTATGGTTAACTTGACTTCTTGTATTCGGTGTAACTATAATCATTACAACGAAAGGGTGACAACGTATGAAAATCAGCAGCCGTTTCTCCATTGCGGTTCACATTTTATCACTGCTTTCCATTGATTCGAATTCGCATTGCACTTCCGAATGGATCGCAGGTAGTGTGAATACAAATCCGGTCGTGATCCGACGTGTACTGGGGCTGTTGAAGAAGGCTGGGCTCGTGAACGTACGTGCCGGAGCTGGCGGGGCTTCTCTCGCCAAGGAATTGGATCAAATCACGCTTCTTGAAATTTACCGTGCGGTCGATGTCGTGGAAGAAGGGCAACTTTTTCACATCCATGAGCAACCGAACCCCGATTGTCCAGTGGGAGCGAATATACAGTTTGTGCTGGAGTTGATTTTGACCCGTGCGCAGCATGCCATGGAGGAGATTTTGGGCGGAGTGAAAATGTCCGAGCTCGTAGATAACCTTCGTCAAAAAATAACCGAAAAAGCGCAGTAAGAACAAAATGCCCTTGCATAAGCGAGGGCATTTTTGCTAGGAAGGAGTGCCCGCATCCATTTTCCAGATGTTTCACGAATTCGGGTCAAAGGGGGTGGGATGTTTCTTTTTCATGATGAAGCAGCCAGCGTTTGCGCGAAAGTCCTCCTCCGTAACCTCCCAAATCACCATTGGAGTTGATGACCCGGTGGCAAGGAATGACAATCGCTAACTGATTCGCACCATTTGCCTGCGCGACTGCACGAAAGGCGCTTGGTTTCCCAATAGCTGCTGCAACATCGGAATAGGATGAAGTATGCCCCGGAGGAATCGTTTGCAAATGCTCCCAGACCATTCTTTGAAAAGGCGATCCGCACAAAAACAAAGGCGTTGCAAATTGTGTTCGCCCTCCGTCAAAATACTCCTCTAACTCACGTTCAATCGAACGGATAGGCGCTGTAGAACCAGGGATAATTGCTGACTTCGTTCTTTGTCTAAGACGTTCAACTTCTCGTTCCAAGCCACGACGGTCAATGAATTCAAGAAGATAGAGAGCTTCTTCATCCGCAATGGCTATCATGGGACCGAGTCGCGTATCCAGCCACGCTGCCTTTAAGATAGGATGATCGCCAAGAAGAGTAGGTGCTGCCCCCATAATTCGTGAAAATGCGTCTCGAAAACCACTGCTAGACTCGTAACCGGTGGATAGCTGGGCATCGATGACGGCTTTTCCTTCTCTGATTTCTTTCAGTGCAATCCCCATACGTCGCGCCCTTGCATATTCGACGAACGTCATGCCAAAACGCTTTTTGAATTGGCGTCGCGCTGTTGCAGCATCCACGGATAATCTTTGAAAGTCATTTTCGGTCCAGCGCTGCTCGGGGTTTTCTTCTACAGCGTTTACTAGCAAACGTACGAGCTCTGAAACATGATTGGGATGTGAAAGTGGACGGCAGCGTTGGCAGGGCCGGAATGAGGCCAAAAGTGCTTGTTTGGCATGATCAAAAAACTCACAATTTATAAACTTAGGTTTTCTCGCTGGACACGTCGGGCGACAAAATACGCCAGTTGTTTTGACTCCAACAAAAAAGACACCTTCATATTCTGAATTTTTATCCAGTAACGCCTGATAATACTCGGACTTCATCTCGGCCGTTATCATTCGGTTCCCCCTCCATCATTATGTTTTCATTTTATCGCTCACCCAAAATAGCTGCAGCCGAAAATCGTACATTGATTTTTTCTCGTACCTTCACTAGGAAGTAGCTAGGGAGAAGGGTGGGTTGGATTTAAGCTGGAATTAGCCTGAAAATATAGATATAATAAACGTATTCAGAAATATGCGATAAACCGACAACGGCGTCGGTTGCGTATGGAAATGATGAGTAGTTGGCACGTCCGTTCACTGGTGATCGGGAGGTGGAGTATTGCGTCAGCATTATCGAGTCATCATCATAGACGACGACCCCATAACGCGTATGGACCTGGTCGAGATGTTGCAAGAGCAGGGATATAACGTCGTAGCTGAAGGAAAAAACGGCAAAGAAGCCGTTCGATTGACGCAAATGTGGAACCCGCATCTGATTATTATGGATGTGAAAATGCCAATTATGGACGGTTTGACAGCGACTGGGATTATCCGAGAGCATTCGGACGCAGCGATCCTTCTCTTGACTGCTTACAGTCAAAAGGACATGGTCATGCAAGCCAAAGCGAAAGGGATATGTGCCTATCTGGTCAAACCCGTCATGGAAGAAGAACTGCTACCGGCAGTGGAGTTCGTGCTTACAAGCAAACAATGAACGCAAAAAAGTGAATCGATAGGAAGAGCAACGGCGCTTGGACCAAGGCGAGCATTTCGTCTTTTGTTTCGAAGCGCTTTTTTCGTTCCATGAGATAGAGTTTACGGAAAGTTGAAAAGAAAGTGAGTGAAGCTAGAGATGAAATTGGCTTGCGTTGTACGTAAACAGCATTACCAGTTTACTTCGGTTCGTGATGTATTGGCAAAAGCAAGTGAAGAAAAGTCTGGCGATCACATGAGTAAACTAGCAGCTAATTCCGCACTGGAGCGGATGGCGGCCAAAGTCGTATTAAGCGAAATGCAACTTCGTGATCTATATGAAAATCCAGTCATACCGTACGAAAAGGACGAAGTGACACGGATCATTTATGATGATATCAATCTCTCTATTTACAATGAGATAAAAAATTGGACTGTAGGGGAGCTACGGGAGTACATCTTGTCGTTTTCCACAGGAATGCCTGAGCTGACACGAATTAGTCGTGGGCTGACCAGCGAGATGATTTCCGCTACGGCCAAGCTGATGTCCAGCATTGACCTAGTCATGGCTTCCCAAAAAATGAAGCATCAAGCCTACTGCAACACACTGATTGGCGAGCCGGGAAGACTGGCGTTCCGCTGTCAGCCGAATCACCCAATAGATGATCCAGATGGTATTTTGGCTTCGATGAAGGAAGGCTTGTCCTATGGATCTGGCGACGCCGTCATTGGAATTAACCCGAATAACGACTCCGTTGAAAGCGTTACCAAGCTCTTGAAAATGACACATGATTTCATGCAAAAGTGGGAAATCCCTACACAAAATTGCGTGCTGGCCCATATCACGACACAGATGCAGGCTCTTCGCGGCGGAGCGCCCATTTCCCTGATGTTCCAGAGTCTGGCAGGTTCACAACGCGCGAATGATGCATTTGGCGTAAATAAAGAGATTTTGGATGAAGCAATGGAGTTGATGCTCCGAAAAGGCACAGCGTCGGGACCAAACGTCATGTATTTTGAGACAGGGCAAGGCTCCGAAGTGTCGCTGGACTCTCATGAAGGCGTCGATATGCAGACGCTGGAAGCGCGTACGTACGGTTTTTGCCGTCACTGGAAGCCATTCATGGTCAATAACGTCTCTGGCTTTATCGGACCAGAAACACTTTATGATGGCAGACAGATGATTCGTGCCGATCTGGAGGACTTGTTCATGGGCAAGCTGCATGGTTTGCCAATGGGAATCGCTCCGACTTATACGAACCACATGTATGCGGATCAGAATGACCAGGAGATTGCAGGGATGCTCACTACCTTGGCAGGGGCGAATTTTTATATGGGCGTACCAGGTGGGGACGATGTCATGCTCAGTTATCAAGACACCAGCTACCACGATGACGCCAGCTACCGCGAGCTCTTGGGACTGCGACCTCTCCGGGAATTTGAGAAATGGATGGAAAAAATGGGCCTAATGGAAAATGGTCGTTTGACAGAGCGCGCAGGCGATTTAACCATTTTTGACTAACGAGTGGGGAGGGAAGCAAGGTGAAACAGATCAATATGGAAGACTTGGTCCAGCGTGTAATCGATGAGCTGTCCAAAAAAGGCCAAGGAGTGATTCATTTTCCTGAGCAAAAGCAATGCGGGGTCAAGAATCCAAACAATCCAGAAGCATTGGAGCAAGCGATGAAACGAACGCCGGCTCGTATCGGAATCGGGCGGGCGGGTACCCGGATGAAGACGGGAAGCTACCTCCAATTTCGGATTGATCAGGCAGCAGCACGCGATGCGGTTATGAAAACGATCAGTCCAGAGCTGATCGAGAGTCTGCAACTACCTGTCCTCCATTCAAGAGCGACGAGCATGGAGGAGTATTTAATGAACCTCGACTCCGGACGGATGCTATCGGATGAGTCCGCTCGCTGGCTGGAGCAGCATGGGGATAAAAACAAAGACGTGCAAATTGTCATCTCGGATGGACTCAGCACCTCAGCGTGTGAGGCGACGATCCCTGACTTGCTGCCTGCGTTAATCCAAGGTCTTTCCATGAGAAACGTCAGTGTAGGAAAACCAGTTTTCATTAACAAAGGTCGCGTTTGGATTCAGGATCAGGTCGCGTCCATCGTCAATTGCAAGGTCGTCATTTCCTTGATCGGAGAAAGACCGGGACTTGCGACGGCAGAAAGTCTCAGTGCTTACATGATTTACAAACCGGATGCCAATACGGTAGAATCAGATCGTACGGTTATTTCTAATATTCATAAGGGTGGCACGTTACCGATTGAAGCGGGTGCTTACCTTGCAGAACTTTTGGAGGAAATTTTGAAGTACCAGGCGAGTGGTGTTAAATTATCACAGCTTCGGGCGATTAACGGGTAGATTCCCACTGGCGCTTCCTCCTGTCTTGCACTAGAATACATAGAAGATAACCAATTTCTATGAGGAGTTGCTAAGCATGACGGAGCCAAACCAAAACGAAAAAAATACCACCGAACAAAAGCCTGGCAAAATCAGCCTGCAAGAGGCAATGAAGCGCAAAATGGCAGAAAAGAAACAAGCGCAAGCACAGGCTAATAACCCAATGAATCAAAAGGCGCAAAATCAATCAATGAAAAGCCAGCTCACCAAAAAACCAAACAATCAACGCAGACGTATGGGCGTATAGCTTCGAATGAAGCAAGGCAAAAAGGAATGTGCAGCAACTTTAGGCTGCAGATTCCTTTTTTGTATGATCATTCATGCGGAAATGATCTTCAAATTTTTAAAAGGTATCGATGAACCAACTAAGCTGGAGAGAAGAAAAAGCACAGGCCTCGCAGACCTTGACAACGCCTACCCAGTCGGAACTTCAAAAAGGGGACCACGCTTGTCGAACACTTCTCCTCTGAGAAACTTCCGCCCGTAGGGTGGCTTTGGCTCGACGGTCCCCTTTTTGAAGTGGAGACGTCCAGTGAATCCCCCCAGCTGGCGTGTCAGAGTCGAAGAGACCTGTGCTTTTTCTTCTCCACCACTATGTTGACTCAAAAAAAAAGGGGGCCAATCATGAAGGTAGAACGGCTACTCGCTATTGTCATCATGCTGTTGAACAAGCGCCGTGTGAGCGCCCGTGAACTATCCGACCACTTCGAAGTATCCTTGCGTACGGTCTATCGGGATTTGGAAACCATTAATGCAGCGGGAATTCCCATCGTAGCGTACCCTGGGGCAAGCGGCGGATACGAGATCATGGAGAATTTTACGATCGATCGACAATACTTATCCTTGGACGAGCTAGTCGCGGTTATTGCTGCGCTAAAAGGGGTTCATTCCTCCACAGACGACAAGCAAATCGGACAGCTTCTGGAAAAAATAAAAGCGTTGCTCACCACTGCACCATCCTCTCTTCAAGGAAGTGCACATCCTGTTGTTTACGACTTTAATCCATGGGGCAGTACACCGGCGATCGCCGAAAAGGTAAACAAGCTGCGGGAAGCCATCGAGAAAAGACTACGTGTGCGGATCATTTATACGAAAATACAAGGAGATGCGAAAGAGCGCATCATTGAGCCTGTCACACTGATTATCAAAGGTTATGTGTGGTACATTTATGGCTATTGTTTACAACGCCAGGAGGATCGTCTGTTTCGCTTGTCGCGGATTGCAGACATGTCCGTGCTGACAGAGGAGTTTTCCCCTCGCCCCAATCAAATAGATAAACTGGAATGGCTCGAAGAATGGGACACGGCAGAGCGTATTTCTCTTGTCCTCGAATTTGCGCAGCGTGTACATGTAAGGGTACGGGATATGTTTGCGCCAGAAGCGATAGAGACCATGCAGGATGGCTCAATGCTGGTACGAACCAAGATGACAGACGATGAATGGTTAAACGGGATGCTGCTTAGCTTTGGCGATGCCTTGTGTGTACATGAGCCTTCCAATGTAAGACAGCGAATGGGGGATACGGTAAAAAGAATGGCGAAACTTTATAAATAAACGTTGGAACGTTGACAGATAGTTGTCAGGGTATGGTCGTTATACTAAGTCATGTAAACAAACTCTTACAGGAGCGTGGTTAATGATGAACCCAACGATAGTCAAACTGGATGAAATGCGTGTAGCAGGCTTGCATATTCGGACAACCAATGAGGCGGAAGGCGGACCGAACGGGAAAATTGGGGGACTGTGGCAGCGCTATTATCAAGAAGAGCATCCCATCAAAACTCCCCATCAAAAAGAACCGGGTGTGGTTCTGGGGGTGTATTCCGATTACGACAGTGACGAGACAGGCGAGTACTCTTTGTTAGTGGGAACCGTTGTAGAAAAAAACGGTGAGCTTCCTGCTGAGCTTACAGTCAAGACCCTGCCGGCTTCTACTTACGCTGTATTTACGACTCGCGTAGGCCCGATGGTAGAGGTTGTGATGGAGGCCTGGGCGAAGGTGTGGGAGTGGTCCCATCAACCGGGGAACAAGCGGACATTTACTGGAGATTTCGAACGATATGACGGAGTGCGCTGTGCTGATCCCAACAACGCGCAAGTGGATTTGTACATCGCGATCGCTGAAGAATAAAGAGGCATTCAATTATACAAGCAGTCGTAGTCGATCAGGCTACGACTGTTTTGCTTTTTTCCATGATTTCTTCACAAGTTTCGTTTACTCTAGAGGGAGAGTGGCAGAGGGGAGTCATACAGACGAATGGATTGGATAACCAATATAGAAGCCCTGGCAGAGTGGATTCGCTCTTTGGGGATGCTGGGGATTGTCGGTAGTATTTTATTGAACATCGTGATCAGTGTGGCGGGTGTATTGCCGTCCATTTTTTTATCGGGTGCGAACGCAGTTGTGTTTGGCTTGTACGGAGGGTTCTTGATTTCCTTAACGGGAGAGGTGGTTGGTGCTTGCATAGCTTTCTTTCTGTACCGCTACACGATCAAAAAAGCAGATCGAAGCGAAAAGCTGAAATCATTCAAATGGGTACATACCATCAATGGAACGACGAGTTTTCGCAAATGCCTTGCCATCGTTTTGCTCCGGATCAATCCGCTGATGCCTTCGGGTGTAATCAATTTAGGCGCGGCTATGACGAATATCACCTTCGGGCAATTTTTGGTGGCGACCTTGCTAGGAAAAGTGCCGTCGATGGTTTTTGAAACATTCGTCGGTCATGATCTGATTACTTTTGGTGAAAACAAGTTTCGCTTGCTCGTTGCCTTGCTGGCAGGCGCTCTCGTCTTTTTCCTTTTCTGGAAAAAGGGAAAGGCTCAAACACAAGAAGAGTAGGGAGGATTCTTATGTCTACCATTTTGCTAGTCGATGATGAGCCGCAAATTTTAGAAATATTGTCCTCCTATCTGCAAAAGGAAGGCTATCATGTCCTGACCGCCCAAACAGGCAAGGAAGCAGTGGAAATGGCCACGACGATTTCATTGACCTGCATCATTTTGGATCTGATGCTTCCTGATTTGAGTGGGGAAGAAGTCTGCGTCCAAATTCGCAAAGAGTCGCGTGTCCCGATTTTGATGCTAACGGCGAAAAGTGGAGAGGCGGATCGGATTCGCGGGCTTACGATTGGCGCTGATGATTATTTGATCAAGCCTTTTAGCCCGAGAGAACTTGTCGCGCGTGTTCGAGCCGTCATGCGTCGTGCGGGTGATTATTCAACACTCTCCGATTTTGTTGAAGTGGGCGATTTGACCATATCAATGAATGAGAAGAGAGTCACGAAAAATGGAGTGGCTTTGGAGGTTACGCCGAATGAATACCGCTTGCTCACCACTCTTGTCCGTTATCCGGGGAGAACGTGGGGCAGGGAGGAGCTCGTTCGTGAGGTCATGGGCTTTGATTTCGAGGGATACGACCGAACCATTGATACGCATATCAAAAATCTTCGCCAAAAGATAGAGGCAGACCCGAAGCAACCGGAGTATATCAAGACGGTGTATGGATTGGGCTATCGCTTTGACGATCCCATGAAGAAGTGAGGCAACGATGAAGCATATTTGGGTAAAGCTCGCCTTTGTGATTATGACTGTCGGTGCATGCGCCGTTCTTTTTTCCTCGTTGTTGTCCGTAAAGGAAATGGATGTTCATTTTTCCATGTATGCCGATGAGGTGAGAAATCAGCATAACCAAGAAATATCACGTGTCGCACTCGAGGCGTATCAGGACAATCAAGGCTGGGGAGCGGAAGCCTATCATAAGCTGGAAGCGGTTTCCGAGGTCTTGGGATTGCATATCACACTTCTGGATCAACAACAAGTGAAAAACGAGTGGGGTAAGCGGCCAGTCCATACGAGCAATTACAGTGTAGACAGGATTCCCCTTGTTAGTAAGGGTATCATGATTGGGCAACTAGTGATTAGCCACGATGATCGGAGTGCCTATATGACCTTGGATAGTCATTTCCAATGGGCCCATAAAAACACGACGTTGTGGACGATGGCTGTGCTGCTCATCCTGGTCATTATCATTAGCATACCACTCGCTCGGACCATGGTGCGCCCTGTCGTACAAGTGAGCACCGCAGCGCAACGAGTAGCAAGAGGCAATCTGTCCATACGGGTACCGGAGCCTCGTGGCAAGGATGAGGTTACGTCATTGGTCGCAGCTTTTAACAACCTGGTCCAAAGTCTTGAGCATCAGGAGGAGCTGCGCAAGCGACTAACCTCCGATATTGCCCATGAATTGCGAACACCACTGAACACCTTGTTGGCGCAAGTAGAGGGGATGATCGACGGTATATGGGAAGCAACACCCAAAAATCTCGAAAGCACAAGGTCTGAGGTACTGCGTTTGAGCCGTCTCGTCCGCGATTTAGATCAGGTGATCCAAGTGGAGTCGGGCTCCTTGCAAATGCGCAGTGAAGAGGTGGAGCTGCGTGAGGTTGTCCAAGAAGTCACCGAGTCGATGAGTGCTATGTTTGCCCGAGCGCAAGTGAATTTTCACTTCAAAGGCGATCATGCTGTCTGGATCACAGGGGACAGGCAGCGACTGGCGCAAATCGTGGCCAATTTGTTGACGAATGCCAGCAAGCATACACCAGAGGGTGGAGAAATTGTAGTTACAGTGGACAAACCGAGTACGATGGTTCGGTTGCAAGTGAAGGACAGCGGCACGGGCATCGATCAAAAGGACCTCCCGTACGTATTTGAGCGTTTTTATCGGGGAGATCGCTCGCGAGCAAGGGAACGCGGTGGAGCAGGATTGGGGTTGACGATTGTGAAAGGGATCGTGGAGGCACACAAGGGAATCATCTCGTTGGATAGTAGTGTGGGTGAGGGTACGACCATTACGATTTTGTTTCCGCCGCAAGCTCAGGAAAGCGAAAAGTAAACCGAAACCGTACCGTTCAGGGAGCAGAGAGAAGGGTTTTCAACGGATCGTACAACAAATATCTCGAATTGAACAGACTTTGGGCATTATGACTTATCTCAATTTACGCCGCAACCATATGAACTTTATAAGGCGGGGCATCAGAATTAATTTCCATTCATAAAATCAACCTCCTGTAAAATGAGCAGGAGGTTGCAGGAGCGAAGTGAAAACGGCCGACGGGCATGTTGTTACCGACAACGACAAGTTTTGGAAGCTGGGGACTTTTTATTACAATCCAGAGTTTGTTATTGTGGTGGTTATCGTTATAGAAGTGCTGGCGAATTAATCAGCAAGACTACCGATTCTTGCTGATGTGATTGGAGACTAGTAAACCACTTTCCAACTGAATACGTACCAATTTCTGAATAGGAATAACTGTATAGTTTAGTTCTCGTTCCAGCTCATCCGTATACTGTCGCAAATGGCGAAGCCCTTCTTGCAGCACTGCTTTCAGTTTTGTAATTGCCTCTTGGTCGCTTGAGCCTTCCTTTGTTAGCCGCTCTAGCTCAAATTCGCAAGTGCGGACCGCTAGTCCTAAGCTCAATCCTCGATAAAACTTCGATACCACGAAACTGCTGAAAACTTGGGAACCCTTTGCCGGCTTTTCAAATTCAGGATCGCTCATTGCCCATTTTCTCTGTGCTTCGTTCCTTTCTTTGCGTGCCGGGGAAGAGGGGTCCATCAACTTGAAAAACGGGTTATCCTGCGAAATATAGGACCGTATGCCACCCAAAAGTCCCTCCAGCATTTCAAAGAAAGCCTCACTTTGATCTGCTTCGGTCAGAAGTGCCTCTCTGCGGGAGATATCTGAGTCACTCTGATCCTCTATTCGTGGATCGAAAAAATAGGGCAGCTCGGTGATTAATGTTACACAATCCGCTTTCGAAGAGGCGTATGTGTGGCTGTCTGCCCCCACATCAAGTGTTGGGGGTTTTCCTGTATGTTTCTCCATATAATCATAGTATTCGTCTTGCCCGTTTAAACTGAAGATGGCCGGAGCAAACTCTGTCGCAAATGGCGTCTCTGGTTCTCCGAGATCTAAAGGCACGTCTTCCTTCCTTGCTGAATTGTGAAATCCCTCGTATAATTCCGGCAAATCGTGCGAAATATACCAATAAGCACCGCATAACCCCCCATTGTGTAGAGAATACATAAACTCAGGTCTAGTCTCGTCTATGATTTTCATGAGCACTTGCGTTTCAGGCAATGGTTTGTCAAAGCGATATTCTTTATATTCAAACGGAAAAGTCCATTCCACCTGCTCGTAGCCGACAGGTCTATAGTAATTTCTCATGTAGTTAAAAATAGTGTATGGCCCTTTAAACCAATTTTCATTTAGTCGCGTACCATCAGGGTCAGCACATTTGATGATGTACCACGTGAAGCCCAGCTCGTCGCGCAGATCCTTGTCCTCTGCCAATGCGCGGGAGAGATATTCCATCGTCATCGCGCCAATCGGCTCGTTAGGATGCGGGCAGGCAAAGCATAACGCATTTTTGGGCCCGTCTCCGATTTTGATACATTGAATGGGGTGTCCATCGCGGGACTTTCCCGCCTCAAATACGGTTACAGCATCAGGAAACTCTTCGGCCAACTTTCTGGTGCTTTCATCCATTTCATCTACGGTTAGAAAAACCTTGTAGTCTGGCACCTTATCAATCACATGTTGAAAATTCATCGATCATTCCCCCTCGTCTGATGCAATATAAACAAAAGATGCTATTCCTGTAACGTATCGATTAGGTTCTTGACGTAGACGTAAAGACTCCATTTATTTTTCTACCCAGCTATCTTGGAAATTGGGAGAATAAGACGTCCATTTCACGCCTTTTACTCGCGAGCTTACTACCACAAAGAGCTTGTCATAATAGATAGGAACAACATATGCTTGCTCAAGGAGATGTTTTTGGGCATCTACATATACCTGTTTTCGGGCTTCCGTTTCAGTGGTTGCACGTCCTTTTGTTAATAAAGCATCCAGCTTACCGTCTTTTAGACCACTTATGTTAAAGCCAGCACCAATTTGGCTGGAGTGGAAACTTTGGTATAAAGCATCAGGGTCATCGTAACTATAAGTAACCATTGTCACATCAAAATTTCCTTTCATTTGTCCATCACTAAACGCTGACTCTTCTAAATTTTGAATGGTAGCTTTGATACCCACCTCGCCCAGCATAGCTTGCAACAACTGAGCTTGCAGCTCAAACCTAGCCGAACTCAAAAAGGAAAGGGTAAATACTTTTCCATCCTTTTCTCTCAGGCCTTCTCCGTTTACCTTCCATCCAGCAGCGTCAAGGAGCTTCTTTGCTTCTTCCACATTGTATGCGTACCCGTATTTTTCCAATGACTTATCATACCCCAATGTTGAAGGGGATAAAAATGATTGGGCAACTTCTCCTTCACCCATCAAAACAGCCTGGACCATCGCTTGTTTATTAACCAGCATATGGAATGCTTTTCGGACTTGGATATCCTGGAACTCCGGTTTTGTCAAGTTCATATATAAACTAAGAGGTATCCCAGCCCGAAAGAGTTCCAAAACCTGATATTTTGGATTGTTTCGATACTTCTTGATATCTTTTACGGGTACATCGAATGCAACATCGATGGTTCCGTTTTCCAAAGCGGCCAACATAACACTTTTATCTGGAATTGTTTTGATCACCAGTTTATCAGGTCTTGGCGGTCCTTGATTTTCATCGAGCGGCATGGCCCACTTAAAGGCTTCATTGCGAACCAATGTAACTCCCTCGCCAGCCTTCCAACTCTCAAACTTCCATGGACCCATTCCCACAGGATTTCGTCCATATTCCTCACCATATTTTTCAATGGCCTTCATGGATAGCGGTTGAGTTACACCAATGCCTAAATCTTCAAGAATCGACACATTGGGTTCATGTAATTCAAGGATGAGGGTTTTATCATCTGGGGCACTGACGCTCTTCACCGGCATCATAACTATTCCTGCCAGTTTTGCTTTTGTTTTCGGATTCTTAATGCGTTCAAAGGTATCCTTAAAACTCTTGGCAGTCAGAGGTGTTCCATCGTGAAACGTAACATCGGAACGAATGGTAAAGGTGTACGTTTTTCCATCCTCTGAAATCTTGAATTCACTTGCGAGATTAGGTTTGAATTCTTTTGTAACAGGGTCCTTGTAGACAAGCGATCCACCCATATTCCAAGTAACACCCATATCGTTGCCAACTGACTTGTGAACATCTAAGGTATCTGCTTCACTTGCGTAAGCCACAGTGATGGTTCCACCTGTCTTTGGTTTGTTAGCCTCTGGCTGTTGATTTGGTTCAGGTGTGGTTGATTGTGTGCTGCATGCAACCACCAACGACGTACATATCATAATTAGTAATCCTAAAATAATGCCATGAAATCTCTGTTTTTTCTTCTTTACCATGTTACAGCTCCCTTGTTCTGTATTGTTTAAAATATCTACATGACGACATATTTTTGAAAGATATCTTCTCCTTTATGAATCCAACGCATCAGCCCCCCTAACTCCCGATTATAAAACCTCCAGCAAGAGGAGATTCAATCGTTAGTTTTCGACAATATGTTTCTTCAAAAGAATAGGGAGCTTGTTTTAGAAGCTCCCTGCGCATGCTGAAATTCCAGCTCAGTCTCATTTCATTATCGCGCAAGAAGAAGTGGAGCTGCGTGAGGTTGTCCAAGAAGTCACAGAGTCGATGAGTGCTACGTTTGCCCGAGCGCAAGTGAAGGACAGCGGCACGGGCATCGATCATAAGGACCTCCCGCACGTATTTGAGCGTTTTTATCGGGGAGATCGCTAGCGGGCGAAATGTAAGTCTAAACCGTATCGCTCTCGCTGCACATCGTTTATGATAGGAAGGGAATTCGAATATTCGATACAAAGAGGGAGAGGCACATGTTTGATTGGACTACCATGGGAGCATTTTTAGCTGTTGTGATCGGCCTCTTTTTAATTCCGGGACCCGCTGTCCTGTTAACTGCGACGCGTACCGTTCAGGGAGGACGTAAAGCAGGGATCATGGCAGGGCTTGGCATTGCTACAGGAGACTTCATTCATACGATTTTTGCTGCGGTCGGTTTATCCGCGATTTTGATGACATCTGCATGGGCATTCAATCTCGTAAAATTTGTGGGAGCGGCTTACTTGGTGTATTTAGGGGTTCGGGCCATGCTTGAAAAACCGGTTGACCCAGAGCTGCCAAAAGTAACACCGTTGCCACCGCTGCAATCGTATGGGCAAGCTATCCTCGCAGAAGTTCTGAATCCGAAGACGGCGTTGTTTTTTCTGGCGTTTCTGCCACAATTCGTACATCCGGAGCGTGGGGGAGCCATTTATCAATTCCTTGTCTTGGGATTGATTTTCGCCATCTTGGGGTTTTTTTACACCGCATTAATTGCGATCAGCATCAGACCACTGGGGCATCTGGTGAAGCGAATTTCCTGGCTGGGCCGCTGGAGTGGCAAGATCGTAGGTTCTGTTTACATCTTATTGGGATTAAAAGTAGCGCTGCAAGAAAGATAAAGGAATGAGTCGGGGAGAAAGTCTTCCCGGCTTTTTTTATTGCTTGATTATTGGTGTAAGGTACTTTTTGGTGCCTATGATACTTGAAAGTACGTACTTCCTATCAAGTGAGGCATGAGACATAATAGCATTCAGAACCAACATATTCGCCAATCATGATAAGTAAGGGCCCTGCTTTGTGAACGGCAAGAAAAATAAAGGGAGGATACAACTTAGATGAGCACAATTACATCCAATGTGAAGCAGCAAGCAACTGGTGCGAAAAAATCGACTCTTGCTTTACTTGCTCTCGCAATCAGTGCATTTGGTATCGGGACTACTGAATTCGTTATCGTCGGTTTGTTGTCTACTGTCGCACAGGATTTGAAAGTAACAATCACCTTAGCAGGACTTCTTATTTCTGGATATGCATTAGGGGTAGCCATTGGTGCACCGATTATTACAGCACTCACAAGTCGAATTCCACGCAAAGCGCTACTCATGCTTTTGATGATTGTCTTTGTTGTCGGAAACAGTGCGGCAGCCTTATCGAGTAGCTTTGCGATATTAATCATTGCCCGTTTCTTTACCGCGTTTTCTCATGGTGTATTTTTCTCCATCGGTTCGACGATTGCAGCCGATTTGGTGCCAGAAAACAAGCGTGCCAGTGCGATTGCGACGATGTTTACAGGTCTGACTGTTGCAACCGTTACAGGCGTACCTTTGGGAACGTATATTGGTCAAATGTTTGGATGGAGAGCGACTTTTTGGGGAGTGGCCATTCTTGGCGTGATTGCACTTATCTCGACAGCGATTCTGGTACCAAGCAATTTAAAAAATGCCAAGCCAGCTTCTATTAAAGACCAAGTGAAAATTATTACAAACTTGCCACTGTTGCTTGTCTTTGCCATTACGGCTCTTGGCTACGGCGGTACCTTTGTAACCTTTACGTTCTTAGGTCCGATTCTGGAAGAAATCACAGGTTATCAGGCGAGCGCCGTCAGTTTGATTCTACTCGTTTATGGGATTGCGGTAGCGATTGGAAATACGGTCGGAGGAAAAGCGGCCGACAAGAATCCGATAAAAGCACTGCGCTGGATGTTCATCGTCCAGGCGATCATTCTGATCATCTTAACATTTACCGCTCCGTTCAAATGGGTGGGAACCCTTACGATTATGCTAATGGGCCTCTTGGCCTTTATGAACGTACCGGGCTTACAAGTGTATGTCGTGCAGTTGGCTGAAAAATACGTGCCAAGTGCTGTTGATGTAGCTTCTGCCATTAACATTGCGGCATTCAATCTCGGCATTGCGATTGGAGCCCTCGTTGGAGGAATGATCGTCGATACGATTGGCCTGATTCATACACCATGGGTCGGCGGAGTGATGGTGTTAGGTGCAGCATTACTCACGGTGATCAGCAGCAAGCTGGAAAAAACTCGTCGTTAATCGAACAAAGACGCGGATGCGGATCAAAGCATGTGTCCGCTGGTGGTTTCCAAATTCACCATAGAAGGAGAGAGCATCGATGAGCAAATTCGACGGTCACTATGGTTTTCAGCGAATGTTCCAAGAAGGAAAGATGACGTTAGGATTTCACATTCCGCTGGAGGCATACGAATGGGAAGCGCCGACAATGGAGCGCCAGGTTGAACTCGTCAGAGCAGCAGAAGACTACGGCTTTACTGGAATCTGGCTGCGCGATGTGATTTTGCAGGACCCTGCTTTTGGTGACCCTGCAACCGGGCAAATTTATGACATGATGATTTATTTAACCTATTTGGCTGCGCAAACCAAAAAAATCGCTTTTGGCACCTCGAGCATCGTGCTTCCACTGCGGCATCCGTTGCGAGTGGCAAAAGAGACAGCGACCATCGAAAATTTGTTTCCCCAACGTTTGATGATGGGAATTTCTTCTGGGGACAGACGGGCTGATTTTCATGGGCTGAATGTGCCGCATGAACAGCGTGCGGAGCTGTTTCGCGATGGCTACGACTACTTGCAGAAGGTTATGGCAGAGGATTTCCCAAAAATCAACTCGCCATACGGTATGATTAATGGAGCGAATCTTGTGCCTAAATCGACTTCGCCCATTCCTACCTTTATCACGGGGTACAGTCAACAAACGATGGACTGGTTTGCGCAAAACGGAGATGGCTGGATTTATTACCCGCGTGATCCATTCAATCAAGCACATGCCATCCAAGAATGGAGAGAACTTGTCCAGAAATATCATCCAGGTGTATTCAAGCCGTTTATTCAGCCTCTTCACTTGGATCTAGCGGAAGATCCGGATGAGTCGGTCACGCCGATTCGATTAGGGTATCGAGTCGGCAGAAAAATGCTTTTAGAACTGCTGGCCATGTATCAAGAGGTCGGCGTCAATCATTTGTTCTTCGCCCTGTTCCCTAGCCAGCGTCCCATTGACGAGGTCATTGATGAGCTTGGACAAGAAGTATTGCCTTATTTCCCGGCTCATATCGACGCAACGGAGCGGGTTTGACTACATCTTCGTATGAGGAGGGGAGGATATGGGACGATACAATATCCCTGTAGAGGCAACATTGGAAGTTATTGGAGGAAAATGGAAAGTAGTGATCCTCTGCTTGTTGGCAAAAGGGGCAAAGAGGACAAGCGAATTGAAACGCGCAATGCCTGCCATCACGCAAAAAATGTTAACGCAGCAACTGCGAGAATTAGAAGCGGACAATATCATTACCCGCAATGTGTATCAGCAGATTCCCCCGCGCGTCGAGTATGACTTGACGGAGTACGGCAAGACCCTGTCGAAGGTTCTGGATGTCATGTGTGAATGGGGAGAGAGTCACATCGAAAACCAATTGCGAAAAGTAGTCGAATGAAAAGGGGAAGTTCGATGAGAGGAATTGGCATGAAGCAATACGGTGGTATCCAGCAATTAACTGAAATGGAATGGCCAACAAAACCAATCGGGCCGGACGATGTGCTCATTTCCATAAAAGCGAGCGGGGTAAATCCCGTGGATTGGAAGGTGCGGGAAGGACTGTTACAAGCAGATTTTCCTTTTGAACTGCCACTTATTTTAGGGTGGGATGCGGCGGGCACGGTAACGGCTGTCGGTACGAATGTGCAGGATTTTCAAATCGGGGACGATGTCTTCTTCCGACCAGAGCTGGAAAGGGAAGGGACATACGCAGATGAAATTGTCGTTCCGGCGAATATCGTAGCCCCGATGCCACGTGGTTTGTCGTATGCGGAAGCGGCTTCGCTACCACTGGTCGGACTAACGGTTTGGCAGGCATTAGTAGAGGTAGGGAAGGTGCAAGCGGGAGAAAAAGTCCTGGTGTTGGGGGGAAGCGGCGGGATCGGTTCCATGGCGATTCAGCTAGCAAAAGCGCTAGGTGCCTATGTGGCTACGACAACCAGCTCCAAAAATAGCGATTTTGTCCGTGAGCTGGGAGCAGATGAAGTCATTGCTTATGATCAAGGACCACTTCATACTTCTACAAAATTTTCATTCATGTTGGACACGCTGGGTGGAGAAGCGTATGGTGATGCTATAAAATTTATGAGGCGGCAAGGAAGAGTGGCAACCATTATTAGCGAGCGTGATGCCAAGAAACCTTCGTTCGCTGATGCGGTTGAGAATGAACGAGAGCTGGATGTTACTTTTGTGTTCACGCGTCCAGATGGGCTAAATCTGAATCATATCCGTGCGCTAGTGGAAGCCAAGAACGTAAAGCCTATCTTGACGAAGGTATATCCATTGACGCTTGAAGGGGTTCGAGATGCGCATCTCTTTAGTCAAACGGGTAGGGTGCGTGGCAAGATTGTGCTCGTCCATTCATGATGGGGAAATGTGATTTATCATTGATGTTTTCACTGCTTATATTTAAGTATGTCACCTGATTATAAGGAAAAGTGACAAATAACATCTGAAACCTGTTATGACAAACCGTTGTCATAACAGGTTTTTTTGAACTTTTTATAATGTCGGGTTTGCATTGACACGTTTGTGGTCCCCCAAAAAATAAGAATCTGTTTATAAGAGTAAATAATGTTAAACAAGTCTAATCCTTCAAACCAATCAACTCTTTATTCTCCGTCTTCATTTTTCTCTTCTCAGTCAATTTTAGTGTCTCTCCTTCACAGATGAATATAAATCTTAATCTCAGATAGAAGTTTCATAACTGTAAACATGCTGTTTTTCATCATTGTCATCTAGAATAAACCTGCATATTTAAGAATCGTTTCCACAGAATAGTACCGAGTTATTCTATACAGGTGACCCGTAGTTAAATGGAGGGGGAAAGCGATGTCAATTAATTATGGGGATAATGGGTGTCGAGTGACACAAACGAAAAATGTGATTCTAAAAACTGGCTTGTTGAACCCATTTGTGTCGCAGAATGGTAGTACGTTTCGTGTCGCCAGCCAGTTTTCAAGTCATATACGTGTGACCCTTGTAGTTATAATATATAACCTTCAGTAGATTCCTGCTTTAGAATATTAAGGTCTTGACATTCTTCCGGTAATTGAGCCTGAGTGGTTTTGGGCAATTCTGTATAAGCTAAAGATATCATTACGAGTGATCAAGTGGGGGAATGTCTCATGGATTGGTATGACCGATTAAATGAATATTTTCCAGAATATGAAATGAAAAAGGAAGGACAAATTCAGGCGCTTATCAGGGAAACAGACATTTACCACAAAGTCGATACAGACAAATTTCTTTTGCTGTACGCGGAGTTTCCGACGTTTATCTTCATCGATTACCTCCTAATCAATCCTGCCACGCGTGGACAAGGTATCGGTACCAAGGTCATCCAGACACTCAAAAAGAGAGGGAAAGACATCATTCTGGAGGTAGAACCTATCGATCGAAATGATGAAGATTCCATCAAGAGAGTCCATTTTTATCAAAAGAACGGGTTTGTGAAAGCGGACCGCATTCAATACAGCTGGGAAGAAGAAAATGGTGAGACATATGAAATGAAAATCTATTACTGGAGTCCGCACGATGATTTACCACAGGAAGTCGTACTCGGGAATATGTCCAAGGCCTGTCAGGAGATCCACAACTTCCGCGCCCACCAATACTACGGACGAAATGTTGCCAATCCGGATGAAGTGCTGCATTGGAAACACTAATGGGGCCTTCAAGTTAGTCCAACACCCCTGTAAAAGAAGGGGTGTTGGTATTCGATCAACTAGGGTGTGTACGCAAACTGTAAATTAAGGAAATAAGTTTGCGTACAGGCCCTAGATAAAATCAACCGTCACAGTTGGCGGTTGATTTTATTTCACCGTTTGTAGAGTAATGCTGCTCAGTAAAAGTCGAGGGGGAAAAGAAAGGGATCAGTGTAAATTGCTTACCTGATTACAAGTGTTTTTGAAAAAATGCCAGTTCAAAATCATTAGTAATATCAGGATGTTTAAGGACAGTTGTTGTGATAACTCACAGGAAAAGAGCGAGTAAGGTGGGAATGTAACAGCGGCGGGCTAGGATTCGATTTTTCAACCGAGCCCGCTGCTGTTTTTATGAAAAAGCCAGCGTGACGGTGTAGATCGCCTTCACTGGTAGCCGTCCGCTCTTCACCGCTTTCGAATCACGGCCCCCTGCAGAACAAAAGTAATCCCTAAGATTCCTACGATGGCAAACAGGCGAATGAAACCGTTGGAGACAAACAGATTGACACAGATCAGCCCAATGATGATCAAAATAAGCAAGATCACCGTTTTACCCGACATGTACGTGTTCCCCTTTCCCCAGACTAAATGAGTGGTCTCGTCAAATCGGAATATGCAGGTCGTTCCATGGCGTATGTAATTTGACTTTATACTTGTCAGAATCTTCTGTTCGCATTCAAAGTACTTACTATTGTAGCGAATACAATCGTGGAAGAAAAGGCGGGATCACGTGAAAAACTCCCTTCTGTCATCGTCAGGTGCTCACCTGTACGCTTGGGAGGGAGTTTTCGCATGTGATCAGGCTACCCAGCTTACTTCGTAGCTAGCTGATGCTCCGTTGCTTCAACGGCTGTCCGACCAGTTGTGATCGTTTGGATCGAATCACGATGGCAGTAATCAACAGCGCGATACCATTGATGATAAATACGAACCGAATGGGGATGAGTCCTCCGAGAAAACCGCCAATGATTGGACCCATCATGGTCGCGAGCTGCGTCGAGGATTGGTTCAAGCTAAACGCCCTGCCGCGAAATTCTGGTTCTGTGACTTTCACAATCATGGCGTTGATCGACGGATAAACAGCGGCAAAAAACAGTCCGTACGCGAATCGCAAAATGCCAAATCCATACAGATTGGTGAAGAAAAATTGCAGTAAATTTCCGACGGCTCCACCCATTAAGCCGATGAACAAGATTTTGGAATAGCCGATATTTGACCCGAGCTTTCCCCATTGTGGAGCAGCAATGACCGTCGCGATGCCGACTGCCGCAAAAATGATGCCGGAGCTAAGGGATGCGTCTTGCTGCGAAGCGCCCAATTGCATGACATACACGGTTAATAAAGGCTCAAGAAGCATAACGGAAATCGTGACCATCAGACTCATACCCAGTATGGACATCAACGGGCGGTTTGCCATCGCAGCACGCAAATCTTCTCGTACACTCGAGCGACTGCCGGAGCGGTTCAAGTTCGTTTCCTTCACGAAGAAAGTAGCGATCAGCGCTGCTACGAGCACGACAAATCCTGAAAATATAAAAGCTTCCGCGTTTCCCCATACGTGACTGACGACACCGCCAACCAATGGACCGATGATTCCTCCTGTTGCTCCCGAAGTCGCCATAATCCCCAGTGCGTACCCGACGCTTTTTTCTGGTGTATTCGTCGCTACCAGCGCAATGGCAGCAGGTACGTAGCCGGCAAGCAAGCCCTGGAAGATCCGTAACACAAGAAACAAATAAGGGTCTGTAATCAAATACGTCAAAAAGTACAACAAAGCGAGGCTAAATCCAGAGCGAATCAACATGGGCTTTCGTCCATATTTGTCCGCGAGAGAGCCCCAAAATGGCGAGATGAGTGCACTTGCTAAAAACGTGATGCCAAACGAGATGCCGGACCAGGCTTCCAGATGCTCATTGACCCCCAGTGAAGTATGGAGGAAGATGGGCAGGAAAGGGATGGAGATGGAGTAGGCGGTGCTGCAAAAAAATACCCCAATCCATAAGACGATCAAATTACGTTTCCATGAAAATTCCATCTTCTGTCACAACCTTTGCAGTTAAAAAGCAGGAATGTTGTTATTGATCATTCTAGCACTGCAATTTACTGCTGACCAATTCGGAAATATGATCGGACTATTGCAAAAATGAAATAAGAGGAAACCTTGACTTCATTCGGACAAAAGAAAACCCCCTGACGACAAGAGATGAAGCTCTTGTACTCATTAGGGGATTTTCATGTAAACAGCAGGTTAATGTCCGGCAGGTGTGCTTATACCCACACGATCAATCAATCGCTTACTTTCATCATTAAGTCCGGTGATGACGACGAATTTGTCCAGCTGTCTGTATTTCTCTACGACTTTCGAGATAGCCGTAACAGCTGACAAATCCCAGACGTGGGAACGAGAAAAATCAATGAAAATCTGCTGGGGATCATCCTGAAAGGAAAACTGGTCGACGAAATGTGTCATGGTACCGAAGAACAGTTGACCCGAGACGGTGTACACTTTTTCGCCCATATCGCTCTCGTAGGAGGTGGCATGCAAGCGGGCCATCCTCCAGCCGAATATAACCGCACTCAGGATCACACCAGAAATGACCCCTTTTGCCAAATCGTGCGTAGCGACGACGATGATCACTGTAGTAATCATGACAACAGCATCCCCAACAGGAATTTTCCGCAGGTCACGTATGGACTGCCAGTTAAACGTCCCAATCGATACCATGACCATGACACCGACGAGGGCAGCCATCGGGATTTGTTTGACAACGTCTACAAGGACCAGGATCAGGAACAAGAGAAAAATCCCTGCAACCAAGGTAGACAGACGACCACGTCCACCTGATTTCACATTGATAACAGACTGTCCGGTATGGGGGACAAAGGTCATCAGCCTGCCGATTTTACAGGCACCCAGTACCAGTTGCAAAATACCGGTCAGAACAGTCGCCGCAAATAAATACTCGATGCCATGCTCCTTGACCAGAGTAATCATTAATAACGCCATCGCACCTGTAGCAGCGGAAATCATGCCCGGTCTTCCCCCGACAAATGCAATGGTGACTGCAATACAAAAGGAAGCGTACAATCCAACCATTGGATCGACGCCGGCAATAATAGAAAAAGCAATGGCTTCCGGAATCAAGGCAAGTGCAACCGTAATACCTGCTAGCATGTCAGCACGTACGTTCGAAAACCATTCCATTTTTAGTTGTTGAAGGTTCAATACTGTTCCTCATTTCTGTATCGTATCGTGACTTTCCCCTTTCAGAAAAGTCGGGGCCGTTTTTCACAGTTTTTCATTATAGTAAAGAGGAGTCATCTTCGCCATCCTTTTTTTAGGGAAACGGTAAAAAGGCAAAAGGATATACGACTTTCCGATTAAAAGTGCAGAGGGGGGGACCTGAGACACGGATTTGTTGAATCCGATCAATTCTGTCCAGGAAGTCAATGCTATCGTTTAAACAGGGGGAGTGCCTATAGATTGGATGCAGCAAGTGGAGCCATGCGTTATATGGAAGAACAGGGCCAAGGCTACAATGTCGGGATGGGCGTCCTCCTCATCATTCCAGCTGAGGTTATTTTTAATTTATCGATCGGCGGTGCCAAGCACAAAAGGGTGATTAATAGGCTGGAAAAAACACACTTGCCAAGAAACAATAATTAAGAATATATCAGTATCTCTCTATCTATTTTCTGAAAATTGAACAAGATGAAGCTGATATTTCATATATACTTGAAGCCCAGTTTTTTAAGAATGAGAATAGGCTTAAGTAGTGTTGGATTATCTACACAAACAACATAGATTTGAGCAAGGAAGAGCAAGGTTTGGGAAAACCGGAGATTTTAATTTCGGTGGTAGTGTGGATGCAGCACTCATCGAACTAACAAACGGATCTGATGATGCTACTTACTATGTTTTTGGAAATTATAAATCAGAATACAATACTATTACAGAGGTTCAGAGAACAAGGGATGAAACCATCGGAGATACAGTTTGCATTTCAGGAAGTCAAATGAAAAGAGTGAAGTGTGGAACGTTGAAATCAATTAATTGGAGGGGGAATAAGAAAGGAAATGAGCACATTGAAAAAAACTTTGATATTAATCATTGCAGCATTACTTATAACTGGATGTGCAACTAATCACAAGGATGTTGAAAAGCAAGCATTAACAGGATACGTAACTGAAAAAGATTTTGAAAAAAAAGGTCTCTTAGTTATAGAAAATGATGAAACCAAGACGAGCGATGAGAACTTCTATGCAGCAGAGTGGTATTTCCCAAAAGAAGAAGCCGTATTCCTCGATAGCAAGGGGAATAACATCTCGTATGATGAAATCGAAGTTGGTCACACAGTATCTACATGGTCAACAACACCATCAGCACAATCTTATCCCAGTGGCGCAGAACTCAGTAAACTTGTAATTAATGAAGAAAGCAAAAATCCTATTAATCAAATGGATGAAAAAAGTGCGATTCAACACGCAATCAATTACTTAAAGAGCACACATCATGATGGAATCATTATTAAAAGTGCAAGTGGACAGAAAGATCATTGGCTGATAAAAGCAACCGACTATGATCATAAAACAGATACTATTTTACAAATCAATGCACAGACTGGAGAAGTAAAAGAGCTTTAAAATTTGTACCCTACTGCAACAGAGTATGTAAGTGAGAAGTATAATTTACCAATTGAGAGCTTAAGGACAGATGAGCCTACTCGAAATGTAAGGCAAAAGAAGAGGCAAGCAACTGTAAAGAATGGGTTCAAAACATCATGAAATGTGTAAAAGATGTTGATCTATTTACAGCACACAATCTCAGTATCAAAGTAGGTGGGCTTGGAACAGCTTCTCGCCGTCTGCCAAATGGTCTTGTCGTAGGTGCAATCGTAGCGGTGAACGCCGTCGGAGAAGTGCGATTACCCTTCACAGGAGAAATTTTGGCAGGAGCGAGGGGAGAGGATGGCAATATCCGCGATAGCCTGTCTTGGCTGATCGATACGGCAACTCCCCCGGTTCCGGCAGGGACAAACACTACCATCGCGGTAGTTGCGAGTAACGCGAATTTGAACAAAGTACAAGCGAATAAAGTCGCGCAAATGGCGCATAATGGACTCGCTAAGATGATTCATCCGGTTCACACGATGAGTGATGGAGATACGATTTTTGCCATCGCTACAGGGGGCGTGGATGCTTCGGTCAATCTCGTCGGGACGCTGAGTGTAGAAGTGCTGGCGGAAGCGGTCGTCAATGCGATCCTCTCTGCCAAAGGGGAGGGTGGGGCGCTTGCTTATCAAGATTTGCACTAAGTGAAATTCAGGTTCGAACCTCTCATTCCTTGATGGTCAAGGAGGTTCGAGCCGTTTTTTTGTGCCAATGTGCTCGGCGAGAAAAAAATTCCAATAAAGCATCGATATAAAAGACAAATCCATATATAATGAAAATGATTTTCAAAATCAAACACTTGATACGATGTTGTTCTTGAGAGAGAGGAGTTGCTGCTTCAATGCTTCGCAGATTTTTTTCTTACTATCGGCCTTATCGTGGATTATTCATCCTCGACTTCACGTGTGCAGTATTCGTTGCTTTGTTGGAGCTGGGATTTCCGCTTGCAGTGAATATGGTTGTCGATCAACTACTTCCGAGCAAGGATTGGAACATGATCGTGTGGGCGTGCATTGGACTTTTGGCTTTGTATGGTCTGAACTCCGGGATGAACTATGTCGTCACGTACTGGGGACATATGCTTGGGATTAATATCGAGACGGATATGCGCAAGAAGCTGTACGACCATATTCAAAAGCTCTCGTTCCGCTTTTTCGATAATACCAAGACGGGGCATTTGCTATCTCGCCTAACGAATGACTTGATGGAGATCGGGGAGGTGGCTCACCACGGTCCGGAAGATTTGTTTATCGCCGTGATGACGCTGATTGGTGCTTTTCTCCTGATGTTTAATATTAACGAAGAAATGGCGCTGCTTACGTTTTTGGTGATTCCGCTCTTAATATTCTTCGTTGTTCACTTCAACCGTAAAATGACGAAAGCGTTCCATCGGCTGTACGGTGACATGGCAGATTTCAACGCACGTGTAGAGGACAACGTAGGCGGAATGCGTGTCGTACAAGCGTTTGCCAACGAGCAATTTGAAAACAAAAGATTCGCAGAGAACAACCAGCGTTTTCGGATCACGAAGCTGTTATCCTACAAAATCATGGCCCAAAATATTTCCGTCAGTTACGTGCTGATGCGTTTAGTCAATTTGTTCGTCCTGATTTGCGGCAGCTGGTTTGTGATTCAAGGTGAATTGACCTACGGTGAATTTATCGCTTTCTTGCTGTTAACGAATGTATTTTTCCGTCCGTTGGAGAAAATTAATGCGATTATCGAGAGCTATCCAAAAGGGATTGCCGGCTTTAAGCGCTACATCGAAATCATGGACACAGCACCAGATATTGCAGATGCTCCGGATGCGATCCAGGTAGAGTCGTTGAAGGGCGATATCTCGTACAAGAGTGTTTCGTTTAGCTATGACCAAGAGTCTTCTGTTTTGCAAAACATTGATTTAAACATCCGGGCGGGCGAGACCATTGCGTTTGTAGGTCCTTCTGGAGCAGGAAAAACCACGTTGTGCAGCCTCTTGCCGAGATTTTATGAGGTCGACGGGGGCAGCATCTCCATTGATGGGATGGATATTCGCGAAATCACGTTGGCGTCATTGCGCAGCCAAATCGGGATCGTTCAGCAAGATGTTTTCCTCTTTTCAGGGACGATTCGTGAAAATATCGTGTATGGAAAACTGAATGCTTCGGAGGAAGAGATCTGGGAAGCAGCACGTCTGGCTAAGCTGGAGGAGTTTATCCGTTCTCAGCCTGCTGGTCTGGAGACGATCATTGGTGAACGCGGAGTCAAATTGTCCGGTGGTCAAAAACAAAGACTGGCGATTGCGCGCATGTTCTTGAAAAACCCGCCAATCCTGATTTTGGATGAAGCTACCTCTGCACTCGATACCGAGACGGAGGCGGCGATCCAGCAGTCCTTGCAGGAATTGTCCAAAGGCCGTACGACATTGGTGATCGCCCACAGACTGGCTACTATTAAAAATGCAGATCGCATCATCGTTGTAACGGAACAAGGCATCACAGAGCAAGGAAGTCATGATCAGCTCTTGGCTCGCGAAGGCATCTATAGCAGACTGTATCAAGCACAGTTCGGCACGTACCTCGACCAGTCAAACAGTGTTTTTTCTTGATCATGAATAGAGAGGGAGTTCGTGATGCTAGAATGGGATGACGATTTTATTGCACAACGGTTTACCATTACTTCAAAATCAAGACCCAACGCCTTATTTTCGATGAAGGCAAGAGATTTGGTAGACCCGACACATATGAATGAGCTTGTTCAAATCTATGCTCCGCTAATCAAGGCACACGAGCTGACTGCTGCTGGTACTTACATCAGCAGTTGGCTCACGAGCCCTTCTCTTGGCCTTTCGTACATGATCTCTGTCTGGAATCGTGCACTTATCATGACGCTGGATCATATGACAATTGAATTGTTTTATGAGGATGACTATCCGCAATTCGCCTTTGTGATCCCGGCATATGAGATCGTAGAAGCGCCTGCCAGTGAAGCAGAGCGTGCAATCTGGCTGAAGGAATACTATCGTGCGTATTTCCAAGATTTCCTGCACCCATTGCTCACGACGCTTGCAAAGGTAACAGGAAACCCCGAAGCGATGCTTTGGGGACAGTTCCCAACCAGGTTCAATTACTATATGGATGTTTTTGTGGCGTTGGTAGAACAGGATAGCATCCAGGAGCAAGTGAAGGCTGATTACGATGTCCTCTGTAATCAGTTGGAAGGCGAGAGCTTTGGATTGCAAAAAAATCCATTTCGCGTGAAAGTACGCTGGATTGAGGATATGCGTGATCCGCAAGGGAAAGTTCGGATCAAGAATCAATGCTGCTTGTACTATAAGACGGGGGAGCAAAAGTATTGCTACACCTGTCCGCGGATAAAAGAAGAAGAGCGAGCTCTGATGAGAATTCGTACGTAGCTGACCCTCCCTTTGCGGAGGGTTTGCTAACAAAATCAAACCCAAGGCTAGGGTCCATAACCGGATCAGGCCTTGGGTTTTTCACACTTACTCTTTCTTTGTTTGGTTATCGGAAAATTGCTGTTGAACAGCTTCCAAAAAACGAAGCCATGCCTCGGGCAGCTTGGGATCTTCTGTTGGACGACGCAAAGTGGAATTGCCTTCGTTTTGTTTCGCTCGCTCCATTCTCCATCTATCCTTTCGTATCTAGCCAATCATGGCGCAGGGTGAACAAGTCTCGCAGCTCTTCCGTTGATAGCTCTGTGATCCAGCTTTCGCCCGTCCCGACAATTTGCTGGCTCAACGATAGCTTTCTCTCCATCATTTCATCGATGCGTTCCTCAATTGTCCCGAGTGAAATGAATTTGTAGACGTGAACATTGCGCTGCTGTCCTATGCGATGAGCACGGTCAGTGGCCTGATTTTCTACCGCAGGATTCCACCAGCGATCTACGTGAATGACGTGGTTGGCTTCCGTCAGGTTCAAGCCAGTTCCACCCGCGCGCAACGAAAGAATGAAGATGGCCCCGCGTTCATCGTCCGGAAGTGTCGGGTCTTGAAAACGAGCGATCATCTCATCGCGTTTTTCTTTTTTCGTGGCTCCATTTAGGAAGTAGACAGGTCCATAGCCTTCTCGCGTCAGCACCCGTTGAAGCATATTGCCCATTTGGATGTATTGGGTAAAAATCAGACAACGCTCTTTCTTTTGGCGAATATCCTCCACCAATTCCAGCAGTCTTTCCAATTTGTGCGAACGACTGGCTTCATCTGTTGTTGCGATTTCATTCAAAATGAGCTCAGGATGGTCACACAATTGTTTGAGACGTGTCAGTGTCGTTAGAATCAGACCGCGCCGTTCCATAGGGGAGGCTTTTTCCATTCGATCAAACATATCTTGAATCGCTGTCTCATAAAGTGCGCCTTGTTCGGTAGTCAGCGGTACGTATTCCTTGCTCTCATTCTTGTCCGGCAAGTCTAGCTGAATGTTCGGATCGGTTTTCACGCGACGGAGCAGGAAAGGCTGAATGAGTCGTTGCACTTGATTGATGAGCTGCTGGTCTTGGTCGCGTTCGATGGGATGGACAAAGCGCTGGGTAAATTCCCCGAGACTTCCCAAGTAGCCGGGATTCAAGAAATCAAAGATGGACCAGAGCTCACTCAGACGATTCTCGATCGGAGTGCCTGTGAGAGCGATCCGATGCCATGCTTTCAAATCGCGTACAGCAGATGCTTGCTTTGTATAGGCGTTTTTAATATTTTGCGCCTCGTCGAGACAAATCGTATCCCATGTAACCATTCCTAGCTCCTGCTCATCCAAATGGGACAGGGCGTAGGAGGTAATCACCAGATCTGCTCCCTTGATCGCTGGCAAAAAGGCCTCCTTTTTTTGGCGATCATTACCATAATGAATCATCACCTGCAGAGAGGGGGCGAAGCGCTTCAGCTCTTTTTGCCAGTTGCCTATGACGGAGGTCGGGCAGATTAAGAGAGAAGGAGTACTGGCAGGGCCATGTTGTTTGACATGAAGCAAATACGTAATAAATTGAACCGTTTTTCCCAATCCCATGTCATCAGCCAGACAAGCTCCCAATCCAAAGCGGCGTAAAAAGAACAGCCACGAACTGCCCTCTAGCTGATAATGGCGCAACGTCCCGTGAAAAGTAGATGGCTGCTCCATGATCGGAATGCGCTTTGTTTCTTGCAATTGATTCAACAGCTCTCGCAAATGCTGGTTTAGTTGAACTTCAACCGTTAGAGAAGTGTCGAAATCGAACTCATCATCGGGTAGCTCCTCAACCTCCACAGTGGGGGCGAGGTGCATTCTCATGACATCGCGAAGGGACATGCCGTTTTTCGCTTGGTTTTTCTTGAGCGCTTCCTGTAGCTGCAAGAATAGATCGGGAGTCAATTGCACCCAATGCCCGCGAATTTTCAACAGGCGCTGCTTTTGTTTAATGAGTTCCTCAAATTCCTCTTCGCTGAGCTCTACAGGTCCCAAGGCGAGCTTCCATTCAAAATCCATGAGCTGGGAGACACCCAGGAACGATTGTCTGCTAGCCCCGACAGAGGTTGTAATCTTGGCTTTTAGCTTCGGTTTTACCCGACGCACTTGTTCCCACCATGCTGGCAAAAAGACGTGAATACCAGCTTGCACTAATTGTAAACTGCTCGAGGTCAAAAAGATCCATGCTTGCTCGTTCGTCAGTCGGGTGAGAAAACGGCTTTGATTCTCCTGGGTGTCTTTTTGCCAAGGGAGAATCTCTTTACATTTGGCTAGGTCCGTGAGAAAACGATTCCAGTGTTCACGCCAGTCAGCAGGGATGCGAGCGGTAGCTACTCCCTCAGCCGTCAACTGGTGTGGTTCAATGAGAAATAACTGATCTGGCTCTTCACGATTCTGCAAATACACGTGAAGTTGCCAGTCATTGGTGTGCTCCTCGGCCTCGATGATTTGCAAGCATGTGCGAAACGGTGTCGTATCTGGCAGCCAGCCTATGGATTGCAACCATTCCTGTTCCTGAAGGTGTGGAGAAAGCTCGGCGCCCATGACGTACAGAGCCGGGTAATGCGTCAATAGCTGCTCCCACTTTCGTCCAATCTCACCAGTGCCTTGCAAGGATTCCTCCACGACAAGCGAAAGCCACCTATGGCCGTACTCC
Organism: Brevibacillus sp. RS1.1; assembly: GCF_013284365.1. Lineage (NCBI taxonomy): Bacteria > Bacillati > Bacillota > Bacilli > Caryophanales > Paenibacillaceae > Brevibacillus > Brevibacillus sp. RS1.1. The sequence goes on along the minus strand of NZ_JABSVA010000003.1, from coordinate 343,767 downwards.
GGAAAATCGACGGGAGTATGCAGGGCTCTCCAGCCGATTTGTCCTTTTTTCCAAGAAGAAAAATCAGGGGCAAGGGAGCCTTGTGCGAGCGTATCACGGATCATTCCCGCTACATGCGTAAATTGTTCAAATGGCGTGCTGGATGAATAGGTCCGATGCAAAAGCCACTGGGGGGAGACGAAAAAGGAGAGGGCCTTGGCAGGACTAAGCAAGACGCCTTGCTCGTTTTTGTCCAGGAAGGTTCCGTAATAAGATGACTCATCCCACGCAAACAGTGTTCCTGCCAATTCTTCTGGATCGACCACAGCTCCTTGTGTGTCTTTGCCAGTAATCAAGAATTGTCCGTCTGCCAAAAGCTCTCCATCTAGAACCAATGTAGTGACGGTATTCATAAGTTGAAATTTCCTCTCCTTAGCTCTTCTTGAAAAGCACGTAACCGATTATGTTTGGCAGATAATTGTTCCACGTATCGTTCCCAGCGCGCATCTTGGTTGGCTCTGTTGTAAATCGTCCTTACTTTTTTCATGAGCTTGATCGCTTCTTTGTAGGCCGTTCGATTACGTTCCGCTATGAGTCTGTTCACCTCACGCAAATAAAAAGGGAAGAGCAGAGTCGGTTCGGTTTCCTCGATTTCTTTCACCTGCACGATCGAGATGTCTGCCATGGGCACTTGAAACGACATTTGCAAATCAATCCATTGCTGAAACTGTCGTTCTTCATATAAATAGGCGGCATATTCGTGATAACTACTCGGTAAGAACTGCTTCAGCTTGGCGCCACACTCGGCTGATCGTCCCACTCGCTGCATCGCTTCCTGCCAAATGGCGATAACGAGACGGTATTGCTGTGTCTCCGCTTGACCGATTAAGGACGTTAAAGAAGCAGTCCAATCGAGAAATCGTTGCCATTCGCCATTGCGAGCGAATGATTTCATATAGGACAAGTAGAAGGAGAGGTTCAAGCGGCTCATTTTTTTCCAGATTTGTAGAGCAGCTTCGTCCTCCTTTTCCAGCACATGAAAGTGGGCACGGAGCAGCAGTCCTTTTTCCTTTTCGGCGGCAGAACTGTTTTCATTGTTAATAAGCTGATCCAGCACATGGATCTCTTCTTGCATCCACTCTGGCTTCTTCAAGAGCATCCACCATAACATTTGATAGGCGAATATCCAGTAGAGAGAGGTGGCTTCGTTTTCTTTCAATTCCTTCGTCAGTTGAAGTGTATCGACGATAGCATCCTGATGGTGAGTCAAGAGAGCTGGGATATCCGCGAAGTACAATGTCCCTTCTAATTGGTCCAATAACCGCTCGGCGGTCTGAACCAAATCCAGGAACCAATATGATTGGCGGTACGTTTTGACGTATTGTGTAAGCTTCATGAGATGAAACAGATTGGCATGAATGACAAAGAGCTGTGCCCGATCCTTCGGCCACGAGGCAGCAACACTCAGCACATTTTGGTAGCTCGATAATAACTCAGAGGAAGCCCGATACGATTCCATGGCCGCAAACAGATTGCGTGTCCAGCTCTCAAAAAATACCCACCATTCTTTGACGGAGCTGTTCGCGGTAAGAGCCGAGGAAATAGACGCTGTATCCTGCTGAGCAGGAGCGGTATGGCTGTATTTATAAGTAGGAATCAGCAGATGAGGAGAAAAAGTAGCTCGCCTTGGTTGTTGGGAGCGGGTCAAAAATGTACGAGGATTCTCGAACACACTGTACATCTGAAAAAAGGTGGCAGCAATATGCTTGCAAATACGCGAATAAGGGCAGGTACACGTACTGTTTTGAACCGTTTCCATATCGAGGCGAACATGATACACCTCAGAACCTTGAACATCACTCGTCAAATACTGGCCTTGTTCTACGCGTGTATTAAAGACGACGCCATCTGAAAAGTACGTATAGCCCCGTTCAATAATGTGTCCTTCGACGGCAATTAGGATTTGCTCGCCTACCTGTATCGCTTGTTCCCGAGTCAACTCTCTTTGCAACATGTAGTCAGATCCTCCGAACGAAGTGTCATCCCTCCATTATAACCCAAAATGCGGAGAATGGAAAAAGATGCGTGTGTTCACAGGGGCAATAAAATGGTTTGGGCTATTAGCAGAAACAATGCTTAATTTTTCCGGGGACTGGGTGTATACTGTACACGTCGAATAAAAAGCAACTAAACGCAATGTATTTGATTGCCTTTAGTTGTGTTTGTACAACATGAGAGAGAAGGGGCACACATGCTATCGATTTCGATTCTGCTCGTATTATCGTCAGGTCTTGCGCACGCAGTCTGGAACCTGTTCACGAAAAAAAGTGAGAACAAAATGGCGTTTCTTTGGTTGATTACCTTGCCAACAACCGTGATCCTCTTGCCTGTTCTCCTTTGGGAATTGATGCACGTACAACTGACATGGTCTTTGGTTCTTTTTCTGTCTATGTCCTTTTTCTTTCAAGGATGCTATACCTTATTGATTTCAAAGGCGTATACATACGGGGATATCTCACAGGTTTACCCCATCATGAGGGGAACGGGGACGCTTCTCATTCCGTTTTTTAGCGCCATTTTCTTTCAAGAGTATTTATCGGTACCAGGATGGCTGGGGGTCATTTGCATCGTGATCGGAGTCTTCGCCATTAGCGGGATGATAGGGCCAAATCGTCAGGCACAACCAGTGAATCCGCTCGCCCTGCGATACGCTGTTGCTGTTGGACTATGCATTACAGGGTACACGTTAACCGACAAACAAATCGTCCAACAATTATCTCCATTCGCTTTATTGGAAATAACGAACTTTGCCTGTCTGATTGTCGCTGGGGGCTTCGTTTGGAAGAAGGGACTCATCCGCCGTGAGTGGCAAAAAAACTGGCGAACGATTGTACTCGGTGCCATCCTGTCACCAGGTTCGTATTTATTGTTTTTGTTTGCCATGACATTGGCACCGCTGGCAGCTATTGCGCCCATTCGTGAGGTAAGTACGGTTTTTGGTACGCTCCTAGGGGTCTTCTTGTTAAAGGAGCGACAACGCATATGGCGTCTGTCTATGTCGTTGATGATCACGATTGGCATTATTTCCATTGCGGTTTGGGGCTAAAGGATGATACAGAGTCGGTTGGGAGAATTCCTGGCTGGCTATTTTTTTTACTACCTGGGAAAGATGAAGGGGTAAGAAAATAACGGCTAAGGATGATCAAAATGGATGCAAAAGCAATTGCTCCGATCACTCATAAGCGGAAGAAAAAAAGAAGAATCGCAGTAAGAACTCTAGGAATCATCATTGGGGCCTTGTTGGTGGCAGTCGGACTGGAAATCTTTCTGGTTCCAAATAACATCATTGACGGTGGTGTTACCGGCGTTTCCATTATGGTCTCAAAGCTGACGGGAGGCCCACTCGGCTTATTTTTATTCCTGCTGAACCTGCCCTTTTTACTTGTTGGCTACAAGCAAATTGGCAAGACCTTTGCCGTCTCTACGCTATTCGGTGTCGTCGTGATGTCGTTGGGGACGAGTTACCTCCATCATGTTCCGAGCTTGACGGACGATTTGCTTCTCTCTGCTGTTTTTGGTGGGATCATCATCGGAATCGGTGTGGGACTTGTCATTCGCGCGGGCGGTTCCTTGGATGGAACGGAAATTGTTGCGATCCTGATGACGAGGAAAAGTCCGTTTTCGGTCGGCGAAATGGTCATGTTTTTTAACATTTTTATTCTAGGCAGTGCCGGCTTCATTTTTGGATGGGACCGGGCCATGTACTCGTTAATTGCTTACTATATCGCTTATAAAATGATCGATATTACGATGGTCGGACTCGAACAATCCAGATCGGTATGGATCATCAGTGATTATCCAGCCGAAATTGGCGATGCGTTAACGGCGAGACTGGGGAGGGGAATTACTTATTTGAATGGGGAAGGTGGCTACTCAGGAGACGTCAAAAAAGTCATCTTCTGTGTCATCACCCGGTTGGAAGAAGCGAAGCTGAAATCCATCGTGGAGGAAATCGATTCCTCTGCATTTTTGGCAATCGGTCATATTCACGATGTTTCTGGTGGACGGTTTAAGAAGAAAAATATTCATTAAAAACTTACGTACAAATTACCCCTGAGCCAGGTAGGTAGAACGACCTGATTGCTAAGGGGTAAAAATGTATTGACGGAAATAACTGAATTCATTTAATATTACGTCATGCCAAAATACAAAATAACGTTCCGTATTTTGGGACAGTTGAATGGTGATGAAAATGGACAAAACAGAAAAAACGGCAAACCGAAGTGTGTTAAAAACGCTAGAGTTTCTCGAATATTTTATCCAAAACAGTGAATTAAGCCTGGCTGAGCTTGTCGAGTTGTCAGATATGCCAAAGAGTACGGTGTTTCGAATTCTTCAGACGCTCGAAATGCGCGGCTTCGTTTCCAAAACGACCACTCATAATCCGCCTAAATACCAATTGGGATTGAAGCTGCTGGAGTTTGGGAACATTGTTGCCCAACGGCTCGAGATCAGGAAGATCGCACTCCCGTATATGCTTCAGCTACGAGATACGGTGGATGAGGCAGTCAACCTGATTATTCGTGATCAAGACGAAGGGGTTTACATCGAAAAAGTCGATACCCGCCAGTATGTTCGTGTATATACGCAGGTAGGTAGAAAATCACCGTTGTACGCAGGGGCATGCCCGCGCATTTTGCTCTCATTTTTACCGGATCATGAGATCGAAGAATTATTGAACCGGGTAGACATGAGAAAAATATCACCAGAAACAAATACAAACAAAGATGTGCTATGGCAATGGATTCACGATGCACGTGAAAACGGCTACACAGTCAGCTACGGTGAATTGGAGCCGGATTCCGCAGCAATTGCTGTACCTATTCGAGATTTTACGGGACAAGTAATAGCTGGCTTGAGCTTGGCTGGAGCTACATCACGCTTTCAGCCAGATCGATTGGAATATTTGGTACAGGAGACAAAAGCGGTAGCGAATCAAATCATGAGCAAGCTGGGCTATTCAGATGCAAAGGCGGGACTTTGATGCTGGAAATCAAAAATCTTCAGACGAGATTCCGAACCGATAATGGAGAAATTACCGTTTTGGATGGCGTTAGTTTTCAAATCAACAAAGGTGAGACGATTGGAGTAGTAGGGGAGTCGGGTTGTGGGAAAAGTGTCACCTCACTATCCATCATGGGACTTCTGCCGAGAACCGCGCGAATCACTGGAGGAGAGATCCTGTACAACGGTGAAAATCTGGTTGCCTTTTCCAAGGATCAGATGAGGAAGGTACGGGGAAAAGAGATCGCGATGATTTTTCAAGAACCGATGACCTCACTCAATCCGGTTTATACAATCGGGGCGCAGATCATGGAGCTCGTCTTGAATCATACAAATATGAACAAAAAACAAGCCAAAGAGCACGCGATCCAAATGCTGAAGCTGGTCGGGATTCCGAGAGCGGAAGAAATCGTTGATGAGTATCCGCATCAGCTATCTGGCGGGATGAGGCAGCGTGTGATGATCGCGATGGCGATGTCCTGTAGTCCATCTCTATTGGTTGCAGACGAGCCTACGACCGCACTCGACGTGACCATTCAGGCGCAGATTCTTGACCTGATGAGAGAGCTACAGCAGAAGAGCGAGATGACCATTATGCTGATCACGCACGATCTTGGTGTGGTAGCAGAGATGTGTGATCGGGTGGTTGTCATGTATGCAGGGCAAGTCGTCGAGGAAGCCGAGGTAGAAAAGCTATTTGCCACTCCAAAGCATCCGTACACGGTTGGTTTGTTGGGCTCGATCCCGGATATGGACACAGAACAGGAGTACTTGTTTACGATTGGCGGGACCGTTCCCAGTCCAGGTCAGATGCCCCCAGGATGCCGTTTTGCTGAACGATGCCAGAAGGCTTTTGACAAATGCTACGAGCAAGCTCCACCGTTATTCGATTTGAATGATGGTACAAAAAGCAGATGCTGGCTGTATGAGTAAGCGTAAAGGATGTGAATCTTTTGGAAAAATCAGAATCTACTCCCTTGCTTGAGGTGAGAGGGTTAAAAAAATACTTTCCGATTCGCAGTGGATTCATGAAGAAGGTAACGAATCACGTCAAAGCTGTTGACGATCTCTCTTTTACGGTTGCAACGGGGGAGACGCTCGGAATTGTAGGTGAATCCGGTTGCGGGAAGTCAACCACAGGCAGAGCCATTCTACGATTGCTCGAGCCTACAGGTGGCGAAGTGATTTTTCAAGGAGAGAATTTAGCGGCCCTTTCCCCAAATGAGATGAGGATGAAGCGAAAGGATTTGCAAATCATTTTCCAAGACCCGTTTGCCTCCCTCAATCCGCGAATGACAGTTGGGGAGATCATTGAAGAGCCGATGATCATATTCGAACTGTATGAAACGTCAAAAGAACGCAAGGAAAAAGTAGCGGAATTGATGCGGGTTGTCGGTCTGAAACCAGAAAATTCCGAACGTTTTCCCCATGAGTTTAGTGGTGGTCAGCGACAGCGGATCGGCATTGCACGTGCGCTAGCGCTTAATCCCAAGCTGATCGTGGCAGATGAGCCAGTATCTGCGCTCGATGTATCGATTCAATCACAAGTATTGAACCTGATGAGAGATTTGCAAAAGCAATACGGACTCACTTACATATTCATCTCTCACAACTTGAGTGTCGTGAAGCATTTTTGCGACAGGATCGGCGTGATGTATTTGGGACGGATGGTTGAGTTGGCACCCAAAAATGCACTATATGAAGAGCCGCTGCATCCTTATACGCGCTCATTACTGTCCGCAGTTCCGATTGCCAAGCCAAAAACGAAGCGAGAGCGCATCATCTTGACTGGAGATGTACCGAGTCCAGCGAACCCTCCGAGTGGCTGCACGTTCCATACGCGTTGTCCGGATTGTATGGAAATTTGCAAAACGGACAAGCCCGAATTTCAATCGATGGGCGATGGTCGATATGTTGCCTGTCATTTGTATAACCAATAGGAACAAATGACGGCTATCATATTTTTTTCAACATGAATGCCAGAACGTAAAGAAAAAAGGGGGACTTGTTTTGAAAAAGAAGGTAGGTATAACCACTTGCTCCGCATTACTCTTGCTAGCTGCTGCTTTGGGCGGATGTTCGGGTAAGTCGGCAGACACAAGCACACAGGCAAATCCGCAATCGAAGACAGAAGCGCAAGCTCCGGCAAAAAATGAACTTACACTTGGTGTGAATGGAGATCCGCACTCTTGGGATCCGATTGATACGTTTTTACTTGATTGGAGTACGGTAGCAACCTCTGTATTTGAAGGCTTAGTCGAGCGTACCACTGACTTGAAAATCCAGCCAGGACTCGCTGAATCGTGGGAGTTCAAGGATGACAAGACGCTTCAGTTTAAACTTCGTAAAGGAGTGACCTTCCACAACGGCGAGCCATTCAACGCGGAAGCAGTGAAATTTACATTTGATCGCCTGCTTGGTGAAGAAGGGAAAAAAGGACCACAGCAAGCGAACTATGCTTCGATTGACCGTGTAGAAGTGGTAGACGAGTTTACAGTCAACATGATTCTCAAGGAAAAAGATCCTGTACTCCTTACAAAGCTGGCAGGTTATGGCGGAGTGATCGTTCCGCCTAAGTATTACAAGGAAAAAGGGGACGAGTACTTTAACACGCATCCAGTAGGTACGGGTCCTTTCAAAATGGATAGCTATGAAAAAGATAACAAGGTTGTACTGGTGAAAAACGAAAGCTATTGGAAGCAAGGTCAACCGAAGCTGGAAAAAGTAACGTTCCGTTTTATTCCAGAAGCAACTACACGTCTAGCTGAAATGCAAACAGGTGCGATCGACATTATGAAAAAAGTCGAGATTAGCCAAACAGAATCCATCAAGGGCATGTCTGATCTTGAACTGATGCAAGTCGGGTCGCCAACCGTTTATTCGATTCGATTTAATACATCGATGAAGCCAGTTGACAATGTAAAAGTCCGTGAAGCGATTGCTTACGCGATTGATGCAGACTTGATTATCGAAACGCTGCTCGGCGGATATGGTAAGCGCGTCAATTCCTTCCAAAGCGATATGTCTTTCGGCTATGATCCTAACCTGCCATTACGTAATTATGATCCAGAAAAAGCAAAACAACTGCTCGCAGAAGCAGGTGTGAAGGAAGGAACTGAGCTTGATCTCTTCCTCCCGGGTACAGATGCTACGTTTAAAGAGGTAGCACAAGCGATCGAAATGCAATTAGGCCAAGTCGGTCTCAAGGTGAAGCTGAATCTGGTGGACGCCTCCACATTTACTTCTGACCTCATCCCGAAAGGAAAAGCAGGACATATGTACCGGAATGGCTGGGGTGGATGGACGCTCGACTTTGATAATACTGCCTATCTGATGTATCACAAAGGCGAGTTCTGGAACCCTGATTTCTATGACGAAAAAGTAGAGGAGCTCTTGAAAACAGAACGCTCCACGTTTGACCAAGAAAAGCGTATGGCAGCATTTAAAGAGCTGAATCAACGCCTGTATGAGCTAGTCCCAGATGTACCGCTCTATCAAACGATCAACCTGTGGGCAGTAAACAAACGAGTAAAAGGCTTCCAACCTCCGACAGATGAACGTATCGATTTGCGCGAAGCATCGGTTGAATAAGGAAAGTTTTGAACAGGGGGAGTAGAAGATGTCTCTTCTATTCCCTTCATTTTTGATAAAGGAGGAGCGGGATGGCAGCCTTTTTAATTAGACGTCTACTACATAGTGTTTTTGTCGTTCTTGCTATTACTCTTGTCATTTTTGTCCTGGTGCGAATGACTGGTGACCCAGTATCGATCATGTTTCAAGCAGGAGAGCCTACCAAAGAGGCAATTACTGAGCTTCGGAAAAATCTCGGTCTGGACGAGCCCGTTTATGTACAGTTCGGGCTTTATTTAAAAGATATGTTTACCGGCAACTTTGGCACCTCGTTCCGAACGGGTGAGAGCGTGATCGACATGATGAAGGAGAAGATGGGAGCAACTTTGCTGCTTGCCTTCGGGGGAATGTTTGTCGCTCTGTTGATTGCGATTCCAGTAGGGATCATTTCCGCTGTTTACAGAGGCAGCGTAGCTGACTTTTTCGGACGCATTTTTTCATTGCTAGGAATCTCTTTTCCTAACTTTTGGTTAGGGATTATGTTAATCATCATATTTGCCGTTAAGCTGGGCTGGTTTCCTGCTTCTGGTTATGAAGGTCTGGAGTATTTGGTTCTGCCTTCCGTCGCACTCGGACTCATCTTGTCAGGAATTTTGGCTCGATTAGTACGCTCTTCCATGCTGGAGGTAATGAATCAGCAATATATCAATACGGCCCGTTCCAAAGGGATCAAGGAATGGCTTGTCATCATCAAGCATGGCTTGCGAAACGCATTAATCCCAACGGTAACCTTTATTGGATTGCAATTTGGTACGTTGTTGGGCGGTACCGTGATTATTGAGCAAGTTTTTTCATGGCCAGGTATCGGGCGTATGCTGATTGATGCGATATCGCAACGTGACTTTCCCGTGATTCAAGGCTCTGTCATTATCTTGTCTTTTTTGATGATCTTCGTGAATTTGTTGGTTGATCTCAGTTATGGCTTTATTGATCCACGTATTAGGCAGGGAGGAGGAAAAAGCGAATGACGACAGCGACGGTTCCAAACAATCAGACCAATCTACCAATCAAAAAACGTGGAAAATGGAGCAAGATGGGCAGAAGATTCGCTCGAAATCCGTGGGCAATGACGGGGATGTTCTTGCTTATGCTTGCCGTCGTATCCGCACTTTTTGCACCGGTAATTGCGCCATCCACTCCTGATAAAGCTGATTTGCGTGCACGGTTGGTTGCTCCCTCGTGGATGGACGATACGGGGAAATCCGAGCATTTGCTGGGTACGGATCAGGTAGGACGTGACTTACTGAGCCGAATTATTTACGGAGCGCAAATATCGTTATTGGTTGGTGTCGTATCCGTACTGATTTCCTTAGTTATCGGGGTGATTCTGGGCCTCATCGCAGGCTTTTACGGGCGCTGGGTAGATGATCTGCTAATGCGCTTGGCAGATGTACAGCTGGCATTCCCTTTCATTTTGTTTGCGATTATCGTCATGACGGTCTTTGGGGCAGGTCTATGGAAGCTCATCCTTGTTCTGGGGATCAGTAACTGGGTAGGCTTTGCACGACTGGTTCGAGGACAGGTCATGAGTGTAAAAGAAATGGAATACGTCCAGGCTGCCAAAGCAATCGGGGCTACGAATTTACGGATCATCAGAAAACATGTCCTGCCAAACGTTTCTTCTTCAATCATCGTATTGGCAACGTTAAATGTAGCCACCAACATTTTGTTGGAAGCATCGTTGACGTTTATTGGATTGGGTGTAGACCCTTCGATTCCTACATGGGGCGGCATGCTGGCAGACGGTCGCAACTATCTGGAGACGGCATGGTGGGTTGCTACTTTCCCTGGCATCGCCATTATGATTACGGTGTTTGGAATTAACCTGCTGGGCGATTGGCTGCGTGATGAGCTAGATCCAAATCTGCGCGTGTAAGGGGGCTAACCAATGAGAGGGCTAGGTGATATTTTTACAACGAAAGGGTTAGTTGCGGACCGAAACAATGACGGTGTAGCTGATTCGTTGTCTGTTTCCTTCTGTTTTCAAACGGGAATCGTCGTAGAAGGATTCATTGATTTTTGTGCCCGATTAGGCCTGGAAACAAGTGAGCTGGATCTGCCCTCCATTCGTATGGAAGATTCACCGATGGTTGCTAGCAACACGAAAAGCGATGAATGGCTTTGCACAGTATGTATCGAGCCATCCTGCGACGTGGATGATGCGTCATGCACTCTCGATCCAGGGAACAATCGAATTGCTTTCGTTGGTGGAAGCGAAGAGAGTCTTAGCCGATTACTGCGCTGGATGGCGGCATATTGGACAGATGCAGCACCTGCAACGGCTTCGCTCGGTGACATTGAAAGGATTCGTTGTTCTTTACATGAAGTTCACCTGTATGTTTGTGCGGATGCTTCACCTGTCTGTCAAATTGCGCTACCTCAGTATGCACTGATGAGCTCGCATGAGGGAAGCCCTATCGTAGAGAGACCAACTCCACTTGATAGTCTGACAGAGCTTTGGACAACGGCAGGGTTCTATCAAGCAGGGCGTACGGATTTAACGAGTCGGACAGATGTATTTTTTACAGGGCTCCAAACTGCAGAGGCGGTTATGTCTGCCGCCCGCTTTGCAGCTCGGATTGGTCTAGCCTCGACCGGGATACATTTCCCGCTCACAGGAGAAGCAAATCGGATTGCGGAGCTCACTTTTTCCTTACACATGAATGGTGAAGCACCTCTAGCAAGTGGAGTGGTCGAGGTAATCCCAGACCCTAAAGAAAAGACAACAAGGGTCATCCAGCTTTCAGGGGGAGGACAAGCGATTGTTGCGGCGCTTGATTATTTCGGGACGGCCACTCCGCACCGACTCGGGGGTACTTTTGGTGCATGGGAAGAATCAGACGAGCAAAAAGGGAAGGAATTCCCGTTATTTTTAGAGAAAACCTGGAAAGACCAGGGCGAACGAAATGAGATAGAACAGTTGTTTCATGAGCAGTTGATCGCGATTGTTAGTCAAAAGGAGACGGCCGGGCGCTTATCTTCTCCGCTCGCGGTCACTGCGTTTTTGTCAGAACCAAAAGAGATTCGACGTGCGTTGGAGCGATGCTGGAAGAACGCAATCACGGAGCTGCTTCCGGATCACGATAATACGGTACATATTCACTCTGCTTTTAAACCAGGTTTGTGCTGGATAAAAGAAACGATCTTGCCGTCTCTTGTACGTACAGGGGAACGTGTAGAACGAATGTTGATCTCTTTCCAACGAGAAGAAAGAGAAGGCGGAATGGAGCTTTCTCATCGATGGCTTCAAGAATTATACCCGGTTGATCAGTTGTTGGAAAAAGAATTGGGCTTGTCCTTGTCGCAAGTATCATTCGTGATGGATGAGAACCTACCGACTACTTACCGAGTCGAGGCTTGGGGAGTCGGGCTTGCGCACTTAGGTACATGGAATTTGGATGTACCTGTATCCACAGTGACGTATGCCGACGAGCAAAGTCGAGCTTATCCAACTACGTCAGGACTCTTCTTCTCCTATGGAACAACAAAAGAACAATTCTTGGTTCCGACGGATCGAGAGAGGTTTTGGCAATTCTATACGCAGCAGTTTTTACCTGAGTTGACGGAAGGATTGTTATGTAAACAAAATGAACCGTATCAAGGAAACAGTCCGCTCTTTCATTCGATAGAGGTAAACGTCACGATGAGTGAACAGGAAGAACGGCTAGACATCGACGAAGAAACAATATCGTCGTTAGAAGCGTTGCATGAAGATATTTATTTTTATACGCTGGACTACTATGCGTATTTGGGTGAAAGAAAAACGGGAGTGGCGTGGAATTCTCCTGGGGCGGTGCGACCATTTGTAAAGGTCAAACCAGCAAGCTCTCCAGTGGCAACCATTCGCGTAAAAGAATATAAAGAAGAACAAGCTTTCTCTATTAAAACGACTCATTTATACTTCGAGGCAGAGCAATCTGCTCCTGTAAAAGCACGCATCCTGAGAACGAACGAAAAGAGTAGCAGCATCGAAGAACGGAAGCTTCCTTTTCTACATCGAAACCATCAGCCAGATATGGGCGAATGGGCAGAGCTGGTTACACATCCGTCTGTGCATATCTGGGAAGTAGAGAAATCGTTTGAAGGACGGCCGATTTTTGCAGTGGAGGTAACAGCACCCCGGATTTCCGAATACGTATCAACTCACAAGCTATCTTTGTATAAACCAACCATTTTGCTCGAAACCGGACATCATCCAAACGAGGTTTCCAGTATGCCTGCTGCACGTGAGCTGGTGGCAGAGCTCATAACCGAAAAAAGGGATTGGCTTACTCGTTTCAATCTGGTCGTGATTCCATTTGCCAATCCGGATGGGGTCGCACTTCATCAAGAGCTCGTCAAAGATAATCCATTTTGGAAGCATCATGCTGCCCGTTATAATGCCGTGGGATTAGAGTATACCAATCACCGTTTTCAGCCGAGTGTTTTTGGCGAATCGCGGGTAGTTCCCCACCTGTTTTATCGCTGGATACCGGATGTGATTATTGATGATCACGGAATTCCTTCGCATGAATGGACACAACCATTCGCTGGGTACAATAGCCCGCCGAGATTCCCTGTATCTTATTGGATGCCGATCTCACTCTTTTACGGAATTGGCCGCGAGATGGACCGATCTGACTATCCTCAGCATGCTGTCGCTCTTGATACGATTCAAAAGGCAGCCGAGGAATGGCTGAGACATCATCCGCGTCTGTGGAACAAAAATAAACGCTTTATTGACCGCTACATTCGGTATGGACATAACTGGGAGCCCGCCATTTTCCCATTGCCTACTGATCAAGATTTCTTGTTTTATCGTTGGCCTACAAAGCCGAACAGAACCTCTCCTTCCTTGCTCTCTCGTTTTCCTGAATGGGTGACGCTTGATTTAATAACGGAAGCGGCTGATGAGACGGTCGCGGGAGGAGCGTTGCGAGATTGCATCGAAACGCATAAGATTTTCAATCGTGCTGTCATGGAGTGTGTGGCATCTAGCCCACGGCGTGTTTCGCGACAGTATGGACAAGACCATATTCGACTCTCACGAATGAGACCGATGCGGATCGGAGGAGACAATTATGAAGACCATTTTAGTAACAGGGTTTGATCCTTTTGGTGGAGAAATAGTTAACCCTGCTTGGGAATCGGTAAAAGAACTGGGAAAAATCGAGTCTGATTTGTATAAAGTAGAGCTACGCCAAATTCCTACCGTTTTTGAAAAATCTATCGAACATCTGTATGCAGCGATAGAAGAAACGAAACCGGACATCGTGTTATGTATCGGTCAAGCAGGTGGACGAGGAGATATTGCGGTTGAGCGTGTAGCGATTAACGTTAATGACGCTCGAATCCCGGATAATGAAGGAAATCAGCCGATTGATACACCGATCAGGGAAAACGGTCCTACTGGCTACTGGTCTACATTGCCAATCAAAGCGATTGTCCATGAGTTAAAACAAAAAGGAATTCCGGCTTCCATATCGCAGACGGCGGGTACCTATGTGTGCAACCATCTTTTTTATGGATTGATGCATTACCTTGCTGAGAAAAAAGCTTCCGTACGCGGAGGGTTCATCCATATCCCTTATTTGCCTGAACAGGCAGCAAGGCAAGCAGATCAGCCAAGTATGGCATTGGAAACAATTGTAAAAGGCTTGCGATTGGCAATCGAGACGACGATATCTCATGACCGGGATATTGTCATGGAAGGCGGACAAATTAGCTGAGCAGGAGGAGAAACCCTCCTCCCTTCCATTCATGTGGCAGTGCCGATATTCGAAAATGGAGGGAAAAACGTTGCCTAGATATGAATTCTCTCCTCTTGGGGACTCGGGTGTCATGGTCAAACTAGGAGAGGTTATCGATCAACCTACCCATGAGAAGGTCATCCTATTCTCTGAATACCTACAGGAGCATCCTTTCCCCGGGATGATCGAATCTGTACCTGGCTTTACGACTGTTACAGTCTATTACGATCCGATTACTCTGTTCGATCCACTTGATGATATTTTGCCATACGATCGTGCCGTTGCTATTCTTGAGCAAATGTCGCAGCAAATCTCCAGCACTCATTCTAAAGAGTACAGACTGGTCGAAATCCCGGTTTGTTATGGTGGGAGCTTTGGTCCAGATCTGGAGGTAGTCGCCAAACAAAATGGTCTGAGTATAGAGGAAGTAATTTCGATCCATTCGACAACAGAGTACCTGGTGTACATGATCGGATTTGCTCCCGGCTTTCCGTATCTCGGTGGAATGGATGAGCGACTAGCAACACCGCGACGTTCCTCGCCACGACTATCTATTCCGATGGGGAGTGTAGGGATCGGAGGATTGCAAACAGGTATTTATTCGATAGAGAGCCCAGGTGGATGGCAAATTATCGGAAGAACACCACTGCGCTTATTTCAGGCAGGTGAAAGTTCTCCAAGTCTCTTGTGCGCTGGTGATAAAGTTCGCTTCCGTCCTATCTCCGAGCGGGAATACGAAAACGGGGAGAAGGTGTAATAGTGAGTATAGAGGTGATTACTCCAGGACTTTGCACGACCGTTCAAGATACAGGTAGATTTGGCTTTCAGCAGGTTGGGGTTAGTGTCAGTGGGGGGATGGATAGGCAAGCTGTACAGATTGCGAACATGTTAGTTGGCAATCAACAAACGGATGCGGTTCTGGAGCTGACAATAAGAGGTCCTAGCTTATTGTTTCATAAGGACATGCTCATAGCCATTTGTGGTGGTGACTTCAAAGTCACGATCAATGATAGATCCGTCTTGCCCAATCGAGCAGTCTGGATCAGGAGTGGAAGCATCTTGAAGTTTGGTCTGGCCAAGGAAGGCTGTCGCGCCTATCTCGCAGTCGCAGGCGGATGGGATGTGCCACTTGTGATGGGAAGTCGTAGTACGAATCTCCGTGGAGGCTTCGGAGGCTTTGCGGGTAGAATGCTTGCGGCAGGAGATAAGCTAGTTCAAAGCCCTCCAGGTTCATTCAGCCAATTTCTCGCTAACCAATTGGAAAAAAAGGTAGGAGCAGCTCCCTTCTACCAAGCGAATTGGTTTATTCCTTCAAGTACGTCTGTAAAAAATGGAGAAGTGGTTGTACGGGTGATCCAAGGCGAGCAATTCGCAGATTTTTCGGAAAAGAGTCGTCAAAGCTTTTTCGAACAAACCTATCAAGTGTCTCCTCAATCAGACAGGATGGGGTATCGTTTAACAGGACCGGCGCTTGAACTTACGCAGTCAATGGAGCTGATCTCGGCTGCGGTCACCATTGGTACGATACAGGTTCCGCCAAACGGTCAACCTATTATCCTGATGGCAGACAGACAAACCATTGGCGGTTATCCGAAGATAGGCTATGTGCCAACGATAGATTTGCCGATCGTCGCCCAGTTGCGGCCAGGCGAAAAGATCCACTTTCAAGAAATTTCTCTGCGCGATGCTCAAAAGGAGCTTATCGAGAGGGATTCATGGATGAAGGCGATCAAGCTTGTTATAGAAGTAATCGTGGGATGGAGGTAAAAAGATGAAAACAGTAGATCTAAACTGTGATATGGGAGAGAGCTTTGGCACCTATCAGTTGGGCAACGATCAAGAAATTTTGTCCTATATCACCTCTGCAAATGTGGCATGTGGTTACCACGCTGGCGATCCTGCGACGATGAGAAAAACAGTGCAAATGGCTTTGAAGGCAGGTGTGGCAATCGGTGCCCATCCCGGATTCGCTGATTTGGTCGGCTTTGGTCGCCGCAACATGGAGATTTCCCCTGAAGAGGCATACGATCTAGTCGTGTACCAAATCGGCGCCCTGCAAGCGTTTGTTCGGGCAGAAGGGGGCGTCATGCATCATGTGAAGCCACATGGGGCCTTGTACAATATGGCAGCTACAAGACCTGCTCTGGCTGAGTCTATCGCGTTGGCTATCTACAAAGTAAATCCGGAACTAGTGTTGTATGGCTTGGCCGGAAGCGAGTTAACGCGTGCAGGGGAAAAAATCGGTCTTATCACGGCGCACGAAGTCTTTGCTGACCGTACGTATCAACAGGGTGGTACACTGACACCGCGCAGTCAGCCGAATGCGATCATTTCGGACCAACAGCAATCCCTCCAGCAAGTCATTCGTATGGTATGCGACGGACGTGTCCTGACCCAGCAAGGCGTAGATATCCCGATTCAGGCCGATTCCATTTGTATTCACGGCGACGGTGCCAATGCGTTGGCGTTCGCACAGAGCATCCGTGAAGCTTTGTCAGGAGCTGGCATTACAATCGCAGCACGTTTTGCTCGATAGATCTCTATCGGGCTTTTTCTGTTTCCGCACCGGGAGTCTGGTATCGTGCGGTACCTCGCTTTTTCCCCCAGAGGAGGAAGAATAAGAACAGCAGCGGGATATAGCCATAAATAAAAACGATGCTTACTTTCCCATAAAAATCGAGTGTCATGAGCAAGGGAGCCGTACCTTCGAGCAGATAGGAACCCATTGCCAAAGATAGTAAGAGAAGCAGAAGGGCGCGGATTTGACTGAGACCAAATATCTGTTTCATTCCGCGGGTAACCCCCCATAGATTGAGACAGATGTTGGGCAAAATCACGAACAGCCACAGAGAGATCACAATGAACTCCAATCGCTGCAAAATCGGAATTTCGACGATTTTGAGCATGGTCAAGGTCGGCCAAATAATCTTATCCAGCTCACCATGGGTGAACATGAGGAATGTTACGATAGCGACGGCTACATACAGGAGTGTACTGAAAAGGACGCCAGCGTGTGCCCATTTTTGCGAGTGGGCTGCTTGCTTGATAAACGGGTAGTAGATGACCAGTAATTCAAAGCCCATATAATTGATCACAGCGTCTTTGGCAGAGGCAAATAAGGCGGTAAAGTTATGCGAAAACATCGGAAACAAGTTATTTGGGTGAGCGTATTCGAAAGGGAATAAAAACAAGGGAAGCATCAAAATCGCCGGAATCACCACACCGAAAAAGCAGACGCCCGTAACTGTACGAAAACCACCAGCGACAATGTACAAAATGAGGAGCAAAATAATCAGCGTCGTACTCCACGTATGCATGAGCGGGAAAATAAACTGCTTCACAATACTGACGTAAGAACGCAAGATGAGAAAAGCAGCCATCCAGACGTAGATTAATACGACAAAGCTCATCAACTTGCCTAGCCATTTTCCAAAGCAGAGCTCGTGAAGGGAGAACAGGTCATGGCTGCCCGCATTCAGCATGAAATAGAGCATCCAAATAATGAGATGGATGCTTGCCCCAGCAAGTAGAAGGGAGATCCAGGCATCGTATCCGGCATGGGTAACGATTGTCCGTTGAAACCCTAGTATCCCGACCCCCACAATATTGGCATGCACGAGAAAAAATACGAAAAAAGGTGAAACCATCGCGCTTTCCCGAATGGAAGTACTCACCTGATCCCTCCTGGTTCTTCATTACTCACCCGTTTGCTCCAGCTTGATCGAGGCCGTCACTGCGATTTTTATTTGTGGATAAATCTTTTTGAAGTGGGAGTAGTTCCATGACGCGCTTCGACTACGAACGAAATCACCAAATCCAACCGGATCAACTCCAAGCTTCTGTAAATGCTTCACAAAGCTCGTCGCCTCCTTTTGCAGGTACGAGGAAAGCTCTTTTTCCATTTGATGGAGAACTTGTGGATTGGATAATTGCAGCCACTTCGAATAATCTTTGATTTGCCCATTTACCGTGAGCTTTACCATGATACTGGGGATAGGCTTAGTCGTATTGAGATCGAAGACGGCATGGGAATGCAGATTTTTCAAGAGTCCGGATTCTTTTCGATTGTTAATCGTCACCTCAAACGGAATTTGACCACTCTTGGCTTTTTCGACCATGATTTTGAGCAAAAAGCTTTCTTTCGAATTGATGCGATGCACGAATTTGTCATCTCGAAAAAGCGCGACACCATCCAGCTTCACTCTGTCATTATGCATCACGAAATAGGGAAGGTAAGGATCACGTCCCTCGCCGTATAAATGAAACAAGAAAATATGCAGGTTGGTTTTGGGCATATTCAGCGTTTTGATATTTTGAGCGACGCTATCGGAGATGAAAAAAGGAACTTGCATATGACGCATGCCTTTCAAAATCGTCAATGCTTTTGGTTCCGCGACTGCGAGTTGAAGACGAAAACCGATAGCGGGATCGCGACAAAGCGTATGTACCAGCGTTTCCACTCCGTTTTCAGCATATTTCCTCCCAACAATGACGGAGCGCAACTGTCCAAGCTCGACTTGTGAGGGGGTGATGGCGTTAAAATCAGGGAGGATCGTAAACAAATTCGAGCTTTTTGTTTCCAACAGCTCTACCTGGGTCTTTTCCTTTCCGTATATGTGAGTGATGGCTGCCCCTTTAATTTTTTGGTCTTCGAGATCGAGACCGAGTGAATGAATCAATTGTACTTCGCTGACAATTCGCGTCGATGAGCAGCCAGCCAAGATCACGATCAATAGCACGAGTATCCATTTCCTCTTTGCAACCATGTTTCTTCGATGGCTCCTTCATTTATTCATCCATATCTCTTTTTTGAGTCGCCTTGTCAGGATCGTATCTCCACTGCGAGATGACACGCATAACAGCAGACCTTCTGGCCGTTCTGCTATAGGAAGAGCGAATGAAGCTGTCCGCAAAGCTACGTCTTCGAAAAGGGTAAAGCGGAGCCAGGTAAGGTGTTCCTAATGATTTGAGTTGAAGCAGATGAGTCAGCATGAACATTAAACCGATAGCGATTCCAAGCCCGCCCCAAATTCCAGCCAAAATAATGAGCGGGAAGCGCAAGAAACGGATCGTGTTTGACATTTTGTAGATGGGGGTGGTAAAAGAGGCAAGTGCCGACAGAGCAACAATGATCAGCAAGATATTACTGGTCAAGGCTGCTTCTACTGAAGCTTGACCAATGACGATTCCACCAACGATTCCAAGAGTCTGTCCGACTTTTGTCGGGAGCCTTGCACCTGCTTCTCGCAAGAATTCGATCGTCAGCTCCAAGAATAGTACTTCCAGGACGGGAGGAAAAGGGACGTACTTCCTCGATAAAATGATCGGAGCCAGCATGTCTTGTGGAATCATTTCCAGATGGAAAGTGAGAACCGCCGTATAGGCAGGTGTCATCAAGATCGAAAAAAGCACCCCAAAAATGCGAATCAACCGAAACAAGGACGATAAGATCCACGGTAAATAATAATCCTCGGGAGAAATGAAGAAATCAAAGATGGTAGTTGGACCTGTAATGACATACGGGGAAGCATTGGAAATAATCACAATTTGCCCGAGAGTTAACGCATAAATGACCCGGTCAATCCTTTCAGTAGACAGGAACAATGGAAAAGGCGTATTTGAATTGTCACTCATGATCTGATCGAGCTGTGATGAATCAAAAATAATATCGAAGTCGATCGCCTGTAGTCTTTGCTGAACGGTTTCAATGTGCTGAGGATTTGTAATACCAGACAAATAAACAACGGCGATGCGTGTATGAGAGAGCGTACCTAACGTTAACTCTCGAATGATTAATTTTGGTGTGCTGATTTGTTGACGGATGAGATGCAGGTTGATATCGATATTTTCAACAAAGCCTACTTTTGGTCCAACAACACTAAACTCGTTTTCCGTATCGTTGTCCGTCCGCAATCCTTCAGTCGGATTGGACAGATTGATCAGGGCAAAAAACTGCAAATGGTCTTTTGGCTGTATAGCAGCGTAGCCCGTCATGATCTTGGAGACGACAGTCTGTATGTCATCTGTATAAATAATATCCTCCACATATACGAAGCGGGAAAAGTGGCGGAGTTCCGTGAGCGATTCATTTGCTTCTATGCGTTCTTGATAGGGACGCAAGAGATTTTTTTGAAGCAGCTCTGTTTTTATCAAGGTTTGATAGTACGAAATGACAAAAGGACTTTCCTCGTTCAGTAGGGGGAAATGCTTAAAATCGTTCGAGTCTTGTGCGATGGAAAGAAACTCATTCCATTCCGTTATCATGTCGGTTTCGCTCCAGAAGCTGTTGATCATTTGTGTTTTACTATGTCCGGTTTGCAGTGGAATTATCATCTAGGAAATAGAATGATTTCCTAGAGGGAGGGGAACAATCAAACAAAGAACGAAGCGTGAAGAGAAATGGAAATTGAGGGGTTCATATGCTGGAAGTTAACTGTGATACATCATCGCTGAAGGAGGAATTGCTGCAAGAGCTGAGGGGAATATCCGTTACATTGGATGAGAGCATCCATGCGTTAAAAAACGAAAATGAATGTGTGCTCGGGACGTTTGATCAAATACGGACGAAGTTTAGCCGACTCGAAACAGTAGCAGCCTCTTTTTATTTACAATGCTATCTCTCACCCTATACAGGAAAATATCTGGATTTATCCAAGGCTGTTCAGCACTTGGCCAAAAGGCGCCAAGGAGCATTGATTGTCGTTGAGCGTGAGGACCCGCTTGATCTGCTGCTGCAAGCAGGCATACCGATTGAGGCCACGATGAGCCATTCCTTGCTGGAATCGATCTTTTATCCTGGCAGCCCTTTGCATGATGGGGCCGTCCTGATTCGGGAAAATCATATCGTGTCCGCTGCCAATGTATTGCCATTATCTCAGGTTGTGGTAGGGGAAAAGAAGCTGGGAACCAGACATCGTGCTGCGTTGGGTTTGAGTGAAAAAAGCGATGCGTTGATCGTTGTTGTCTCCGAGGAAACGGGGAAAGCGTCCTTTGCCATGCAGGGACACTTGTATCCGATTATTTCCCCTTCATGAAAGCGCTTTGCGAAAAGTGGTTGTATGCGAGAAAAAAGAGGCTGGATTTGTCATGGTGATGATGAAATCCAGCCTCTCGCTATGTCATTCTCGTGTTAAATTTAAGCCCAATTTCCGTTGCGGAATAACGGTTCACGCTTGCCGTCAGCTGTTTCTCCATCAATGTTCATCTCGGCGGAGCCGATCATGAAATCGACGTGGGTGAGGCTGATATTGATACCACGGCTAGCCAGTTCCTCATTGCTCATGTCAGCGCCACCTTCAATATTCACACTATAAGCGTTTCCGATCGCCAAGTGGTTGGACGCATTTTCATCAAAGAGCGTGTTATAGAAAATGATATTTGATTGCGAGATAGGGGACAGGTGAGGAACCAACGCCACTTCACCCAAATAATGCGAGCCTTCATCTGTCTCAATTAATTGCTTCAGGGACTCTTCTCCCTTTTCAGCAGTTGCCGAGACAATTCTTCCTTTTTCAAAAGTCAGCGTAAAGTTCTCGATCAAATTCCCATGATAGCTCAAGGGCTTGGTGCTACGAACGGTTCCGTTGACGCCTTCTTTTAACGGCGCAGTGAATACTTCTTCTGTCGGCATATTGGCCATGAAGGAGACGCCGTCTTTATTTACGCCACCGCCACCAATCCAAATGTGGTTTTTAGGCAACTCAATCGTCAAATTGGTGCCGGGAGCTTCGTAATGGAGATAGCGGTATTGTTTGGCATTGAGTTGATCCACCTTGCTGTTCAATGTCGCATGATGGTCATGCCAAGCTTGGACAGGGTCATCCATATCTGCGCGAGTGGCGCGGAAGATGGCATCCCACAGGGCTGGCTCCTGTTCCTCTTGTGGCAAATGCGGGAAGACCATGGCTGCCCATGCAGGTGATGGAACAGCTAGCACGCACCAGCTCACTTTATCGGACATGGTATAGCTGCGGAATTTATGGAGAGCTTGACCAGCTGTTTTGTTAGCCGTAGAAATGCGGTCAAGACTTACTCCCTTCAGCAAATCGGGATTCGCCGCAGAAATGTAGAGAAACGCCGCGCCATTTTCCGCCATTTCCTCTAATCCCTGCACCTTCCATTGCGGGTATTCACGAAACGCTTCATCAGGGGCCAAATCATATTTCATCCGTGTGAGTTCATCGTCGGTCCAATCAATATGAACGTGCTTGGCACCCGCTTCATACGCTTTTTTGGCTACCTTTCTTACAAAGGGAGCAGTAGATAGCGGAGCAGATACGACTAACGTTTGCATCGGCTGTACGTTGACGCCGACTTTTACTGCGAGATCAGCGTAACGGTCAAACAAGATTTCAAAAGACATGGTTCATTTCCTCCTTTTAAGAACAAAAGGCTTACTTGCATTCTATCTATTTAACCTTCCCCTCCGAAATCACCTGCTTATCATTTGAAAGAATTTCCTAGGAAAGCGCAGAAAAAGACAGATTACGGCCTATTTCGAGCAAGTTGTCCACTTGTTTATTTTGATTAATTGTAGGAAAATTCAAATGAAAAGGCAATTTTAGTACATAAAAAATATTTTATTGGCAGAATTAAAGGAGGCAGTCAGAGTGAAGACAAGACAGACACGTGATCAAGTCGCTGTCGAGTATACGTGGAACCTGAACGATCTGTTTGAGAGCCAGGAAGCGTGGGAGCAAGAATTAGCAGAAATTATACAGGATCTGCCTGTCGTCACTGCATTCAAAGGCCAGCTGCATAAGAGTGGAGAGACGTTGTTGGCATGCTTGGAGGCAAATGAGGCGCTCAATGTTCGGGCGAGTGTCGCAGCGACGTATGCCAGACTGCGGTCGTCTGAAGACGGGACGAATCCACAAAACCAAGCGAACTCAGCACGGGTAGGTGATGTCGTATCCCAGCTAAACGCTGCCCTTTCTTTTATACCTTCCGAGATTTTGGCGTTGCCTGAAGGAAAAATCGAGAGCTTCTTGAAGGAAGAACCAGGACTCGAAACATTCCGCAAAAGCTTGAAAGATTTGCTGGAAACAAAGCCGTACCGACTGTCTGCTGAGACCGAGGAAGCGTTTGCGGCGATGGGCGAGGTTTTCGGTGCACCATACAACATTTACTTGCGCGGAAAGCTGTCCGACATGTCATTTGCACCCGTCCATGATGACGAGGGAAATGAGCGTCCAGTATCCTTCGCGCTGTTTGAGACCGATTATGAGATGTCTTCCGATACGACGCTGCGCCGTGCTTCGTACGAATCCTTTTCGAAGACACTCGCTTCCTACCAAAACTCCTTCGCTGCGGTATACGCGTCAGAGGTGAAAAGACAAACCGTCATGTCTCGTCTGCGTGGCTATGAAACCGTAACGGACATGCTGCTTAAGCCACAGCAAGTTACACTGGATATGTATCACAACATCCTGGATATCATCGGGAATGAACTCGCTCCACACATGCGACGCTATGCGAAGTTGAAGGCAAAAGAGCTCGGCCTTGCGAAGCTGTCCTTTTGTGATTTGAAGACACCGCTTGACCCAGAATTCAGCCCGCCAGTTACGATTGAAGAAGCTGGGCAAAAGATACTGGCATCCTTGCAAGTGATGGGGCCTGAATATACCGCCATTATGGAAAAAGCACTGAATGAACGCTGGATTGACTACGTAGACAACGTGGGCAAATCGACAGGTGCGTTCTGCTCAACGACATACAGTAAGCATTCTTACATTCTCATTACGTGGTCGGGAAATATGCGCAGTGCTTTCACGCTGGCTCATGAGCTGGGGCATTGCGGACATTTTATGCTGGCGACAAGAGAGCAAAGCTTTACGAACTCTCGTCCATCGCTGTACTTTATCGAAGCGCCTTCCACACTCAACGAGCTCTTGCTCGCGCAGCACATCGTGGAGCAATCCGACGATCCTCGTCTGAAGCGCTGGGTCATTTTGCAATTGATGAATACGTATTACCACAACTTTGTCACGCATCTGCTAGAAGCGAGAATGCAACGAAAAGTGTACGAAGCAGCGCAAAATGACGTACCATTGACTGCTAAACAGCTCTCCGAATGGAAAGGCCAAGTGCTCGCAGACTTCTGGGGGGATGCAGTTGATCTGGACGATGCAGCTAGTCTTACATGGATGCGCCAACCGCACTATTACATGGGGCTGTATCCGTACACGTACGCAGCTGGTTTGACCGCTTCTACCGCAATGGCAGCGAGCATCAAGCAAGAGGGACAGCCTGCCGTTGATCGTTGGATCGAGGTGCTCAAAGCCGGAGGTACGCTGACGCCGCTTGCGCTGATGAAAAAAGCTGGCGTGGATATGTCAGATCCGCAGCCAATCCGCGAGGCGGTTGCCTACGTCGGCAGTCTGGTTGACGAGCTGGAAAGACTATTTTAACCTGAAATAAGAAGAAAAGGCTTGTGATCGCAAGGAGTCACAAGCCTTTTGATTTGATCAAGCAAGAAGGAGTCGTCATCATGACCGAATTTACGCAGCGCGCACTAAGAATCATTGCCGGGATTCCAGCTGGCCATGTCATGACGTACGGGCAAATTGCAGCGTTGGCCGGGAGTCCGAGAGCTGCCAGACAAATCGTTCGCATCCTTCATTCCATGTCCAAAAAGCACCAGCTTCCTTGGCATCGAGTCATCAACGCCCAAGGAAAGATCGGATTGCAAGATTTGGATTCGTTCACGCTTCAAAAAATGGCCTTGGAAAGCGAAGGGGTAGTCGTGTCGGCAGCAGGAGAAATAGCGTTGGAGCGCTATCAGTTTCGCCCACAGGTAGTAGATGAGCCGGGATTCTAATAGCCGACCTCTACCGAAGCGATGACGATATAGGCAAGGTCGTTCTTGTCCTCTTTTTCAGCGATCACGACCCCGCTGCTTGTCAGCATGCCGCCATCGACGATTTCGAAGGAGACTTCCCCGTAAGGCAGTGCTTGACGAACCGTTTCCAAGTCGAGCTTGTCCTTGTCAGCTGGAATGGCAAGTCTCACATGTACTTTCATGTTATGGATATCGTTTCCTGGCAGGACAGAACGCAATCCAGGCATCGAATTATGATGGATAGCATTTTGAACAGCGCGGACTGCGGCTTTGGTGACGTTTTGACCATGCATGTCGATGCCCATTCCAATTTCAATAAACATTACTTTTTCCATTGGCTTGTTCACTCCTGTTTTATTCTGCTTTTCTACCATCCTTATCTTACCACGAAAAGGAATGGTTTTTTCTCTCATCTGTATTGTGTTTATCGTCAAGACATGTCATCATAACATGTTAGCATCTATGCTTGACGATTCTTTACATTATTGGAGGCAGGTCACAATTGGAACGTTATCCTTTTGACTACGATCCGTCCCAGCCGTTCATCTCTCAGGTGAGTGATTGGGTAGCGGACGTTTTTTATGAAGTATTGCCTGAGGCTGGGTTCGAGGTGCGTGATGAGCAAATCTACATGGCCTTTCAGCTTGAACGGGCTTTTATAGAAAAGCAAACGATTTTTGCAGAGGCGGGAGTAGGCACGGGGAAAACATTGGCTTACCTGCTGTACGCGATCTGCTATGCACGATATACCAGAAAGCCCGCCATCATTGCCTGTGCGAATGAGTCGCTGATTGAGCAGCTCGTAAAACCGGAAGGCGATATTGCCAAACTGGCTCGCCATCTCAACCTGACGATTGACGCGAGACTCGGTAAATCTCCAGACCAATATGTCTGTTTGCGCAAGCTGGATGAGGCGAGATTCCAGCCTGAGACAGGTGAAGCTTTCCAGCATATTTATCAAGAGCTGCCATCGTTTGTTCATACACATGAGGCCTTGCAGTCATTTTATCCGTACGGGGATCGCAGCACATATCCTGATCTGGATGACCAAGAATGGTCGCAGATGAACTGGGATACTTTTCAGGATTGCTTTGTGTGCGACAGACAGCACCGCTGTGGGCAGACCCTATCCAGAAATCATTATCGTCAGTCAGCCGATTTGATCATTTGTTCCCATGACTTTTATATGGAGCATGTGTGGACCTATGAGATCCGCAAGCGCGGAGGTCAGTTACCGTTGCTGCCGCCGCATAGCGCGGTCATTTTTGACGAGGGTCATCTGTTGGAGCCTGCTGCCCAAAAAGCATTGACGTACAAGCTGAATCACTCCGTCTTCGAAGAAACGATTACGCGTGTCTTGAAGGGTGAGATCAGGGAAGAGCTCGCCATTGCCATTGAAGAAGCCATTGCTCAGAGCGAGGAGATGTTCTCCCGATTGAACGAAGAGAGCAAGGCTGTGATGGGCTCCAACCGCAAAGAAATCCATTTTCACCCAGAACTCATTGCCACCATCCACCGCTTTACGAGTCTCGTCAGTTGGATTGAAGAAGAGCTGGCGCTAGAGGGTGGTCTGTATACGTTGGACGAGTTCCAACTGCGAATTGTCGAAGAGCATCTGGAAATGATGCAGCTGGCACTGGGACTTTTCCAAGACCCGGATCACGTCATTTCCTGGATGAGTGAAGAGATTACAGGGCCGACCTTGGTCGTCATGCCAAAAAAGGTGCAGGAAGTATTGGAAGAGCGCGTCTTCTCACAAAAGATGCCGATAGTCTTTTCGTCGGCGACTCTATCTGTAGATGGATCATTCAACTATGTGGCGGACAGCTTGGGCATTGAGCAATATCTGTCGTTCTCGGTTGCTTCTCCATACGAATACGACAAGCAAATGGAAGTATACGTACCAACACTATCTGCGACCGACTCCTTTGCGGAAAAAATGAGACAGGCTACCCAATTGCTGCAAAAATCAGCGGGTAGTGCGCTGTTGTTGTTTTCCTCCATGGAGGAATTACAGCAATTCAAGGCCGCTATCAAAAACGAGCCTACCTGTACAGATCTGCGATTCTTGTTCGAAGGAGATGCGGAAATCAGCCATCTGATCTCTCAGTTCCAAAACGACGAGAAAAGCAGCCTCTGTGCGGTCAGCCTGTGGGAAGGGCTAGATGTTCCAGGGCCTTCGCTGTCCAATGTGATTATTTGGTCATTGCCATTCCCGCCGAATGATCCGGTGTTTACAGCAAAACGAAAAAGTGCAGCAAATCCTTTCGACGAGGTAGATATGCCTTACATGCTGCTGAGACTGCGTCAAGGCATCGGGCGTTTAATCCGCACGAGAGAGGATAGCGGTCTGGTATCGATCTTGAGTCCGGAATTGAGCCAAAATGACAAGCTGAGACAGCACGTACAGGATGTATTTCCGAGTGACGTAGAATGGAAAACGTCTTTGGACGGTGTGTTGGCGTAATGAAAAAGCAGGAAGCCATGTAGGCTCCTGCTTTTTTCTGTAGTTATTCTGGCATGTTGCCGACAGTGGGATCGACGACAAAATCTGGCTTGAAGCCTTCATATTTTATTTCGGATACCATTCCTTGCGCAGCGTGGCCCAAATCGTGGCAGTGGAACATCCAGTCTCCTGGATTGTCAGCTTCAAAGGCAACTACGTAAGCTTCACCCGGCAAAATGTTCAGCGTATCTTTAACCAGAGGAGAGCCTGAGATTGGCTGACCGTTTTTGCTTACTACTTGGAAGAAATGTCCGTGCAAATGCATCGGGTGGATATCTTTTGGGGATTTGTTCACCAGTGTGACTTTGACCAGATTTCCTTTTTTGACGTTAAGCGGAGGGACATTTGGGAACGTTTTTCCATTGATGGTAAAGGCCATTTTTCCATCTGCCGTTTCCGTGTTCAGATCCATTTGATACGTAATGTCATATTTCTGCTCTAGTGTAAAGCTGCTTTTTGCCGCCTCGCCGTATTTGGTAATGTCTATCGTCGGCATATCGCCAGCTTCGGATTTGGCTGCTTTTGATTCTGAGCCTTCGTAGACGATGGGCACGACAAGGGACTTGGCGCCTGGATTTGTGCTGCGCTCCTCTAGTAACCATTTGCCTGGATTGTTTGCGACAAATTCGAGATCATATCGTTCTCCTGGTCCGATATTGAGGAGCTGGCCGCCTACTAGTGGCGGGTTATTGATAGGTTGCCCGTCTGTTGCTACGATTTTAAATTCATGACCTTGCAGGTTCAGTTTGTGGTTCAAGTATCCGGCATTGACCAGGCGGATTCTGACCTTTTCACCTTCTTTAACAGATAGCGGCTGGATGGCCGGGCCTGTTTTTCCGTTCACGGAAAAGATCGTATACATCAGCGGCATCATCTCAGCGTCACTCATGGGCATCTCCATACTGGCCATGTTGTGACCACCAGTGGACGAGCTAGCGGAAGAAGGGGCACTCGTGCCATGGCTCATGCCACTTCCGTGCATTTCCGCCATGCTATCGTCCTGCATCCATTCATCCAGAACGAGGGTAAAGTCCTTATCAACAGGCTCTGGTGTAGCCGGTTCCACCACAAGTGAACCGTACAACCCTTTGTCTACCTGCTTGGCGCTGTTTTGATGCGAGTGGTACCAGTATGTCCCGGCAACGTCCACTTTGAATTTGTAGGTGAAGCTTTCGTTTGGTCTTACGGCATTTTGGGTAACCCCAGGGATTCCATCCATGTTATTCGGGACGGGTAAGCCATGCCAGTGAATGGTGACCGGCTCGGGCAATTCGTTTTTCAACGTCACGCTGATGGTTTCCCCTTGTTTGACACGAAGCTGTGGACCTGGAACGGTTCCATTGTACGTCCATGCGTTTTTCATGGTCTTGTCATCGAGGTGGAGCATCTTTTCTTTTGCCGTGAGGGTAAACGTAGTGCCTGTAAGTACCTCCATCGACGAGTCGCTGGATGCGGCCATCTGTTGGGTTTGAGCCTGTGAGGATGTTTCGGGTGAAGAATTCATGTTGTGCCCAGTATGATCCATCGTGGTATTGTCAGTGGCAGTTGAGCATGCCGATAACAGCAAAACGCCACCTAGAACCAGTGGATAAGCCCATGGGCGTATTTTCCGTTTGTTCATGTGCACTTTTTCCTCCTTTTCGCTGTTGGAGAAAGCGTACCAAACGATTGTGTAGAAAACATGAAGACAGGATGTATGACACTTCTGTTACGCATTGTGCAAAAATGGGAAAGAAAGCGTGAACAAATGCTATAATGGAGTATCGTACATACAAGTAATCAGTAGAATCGGACAGGGATGGTGTTCACGTGTGGGTAACGTAGATTTTGCGAGCTTGCCTTGGAATGTTTTTTGGGTTGGAGTCGCTTATTTTTTGGTCACAGGAGTCTTTTTCTGTCTTGGATTTATGCGATTGCTCTCCGAACGGGTGAAAAGTGGCATCGCATGTATGGTGATTGCGGTTGTCAGCGGTGGTCTTTTCTTGAATTATTTGTTTACTCATCATATTTAAATTGGGATAATCAAGCGAAAATCCTCGTCGGTGCTGGTAATCGATGGGGATTTTATTTTTGTCTTGTGTTTCCCGTTTCGATTGGCGAAAATGGTAGTGATAGGGGAATGACCGTGGTTGATGTCGCTTTCCTTCGGGGGATACCGATTCCAAAGCAACCATTCGGTACAAATTGGAAGAGATGATACATACTAGCTTTTGGATTTGACATGACATCAAGCAGAAACTTATTGGCTCAAAGGTTTATCAACGAATGACAATCAGGAATGTCAATACAACTCGCAAAATTTACGTTTGCATCTGACAGTGGTGGTCTGCGATGATCAACAATCGTGAAGCTGATGGGGGAAAGTATACCAGCAGCTTCTTTTTTTGTTCCGCGTTTTTACCGGGAAAAAATAGGGTCAGAATGTAAACAGTTTGTAACGAGTTATCCCCCGAAACCGTCATATAATCAGGTTACACACAACTAGTCAGCAAGAGTCTAACGTAAGACAAGGACCGGGTAATTTCCTTGTGAGACCATCCACTATAAGGAAGGTGTGATGCATATATAAGGGAGTAAGCAAACCAAAAACAACGAGATAGTGAGTAGTTCATCACATCCTGAATACGGGCAACGATGATGGGAAGAATTCATTTTCCATAAAGATAATGAACGAGACCAACCCCCGCTTTCGCACGATTCCAGAAACAGGGGTTTTTGCATTCATAGAGCACGCAATTCCCGATGTGTAATGACTGCCCCCAACAACAAAGGACAATTACAGAACGGAAGGTAAAAGGGGAGAATGAAATGTTTTGCATGGCGAGCACGAAGAATCACCATAAAAATATGAAAAGGACGATGGGTACGAAAAGAAACAATAATCAGAACGAATTAATCACTCGCCAACATGCAACGATGGGAGGCCACCAGCATGCCTGAACCGATCAAAGGCTCCAGCAGTCGATACATGGCTGGGATCGACGGGCTTCGTGCGCTGGCGGTACTCGCAGTCATTATTTATCACTTGAATTACGACTGGGCACCCGGGGGATTGCTGGGTGTCGGTATTTTCTTCGTTTTATCGGGATATTTAATTACAGACTTATTAATTGCAGAATGGAATCGAAATGGCAGACTCGACATGAAAAACTTTTGGTTGCGCCGTGCCAAAAGACTGCTCCCAGCGCTGTTCCTCATGTTGTTTGTGGTAGTGGCAGGGGTAGCCATCTTTTCCCCAGCCCAGTTGGAAACCATTCGAGGAGATGTAGGAGCAGCCGTTCTGTACATGAGCAACTGGTGGCTGGTCTTTCATGACGTATCTTATTTTGAAAAATTCGGTCCGCCCTCACCATTAGGCCATCTGTGGTCATTGGCGGTCGAAGAACAGTTCTATGTCATTTGGCCGCTGGTACTCGCGCTGGGACTCCGCTTCCTGAAGCGCAGGGGGCCAATCATGATCATTACTTTGGTGCTGGCTGCACTATCCGCCATCCTCATGGCTGTATGGTATGAGCCAGGTCTTGATCCAAGTCGTGTATATTACGGAACGGACACACGAGTATTCGGATTGTTGATCGGTGCCGCACTCGCCATGATGTGGCCGAGTCGCTTACTTACGACGAACATTTCACAAAAAGCGCGAATTACGCTTGATCTAAGCGGTCTCTTGAGCTTAGGGATTCTTTTGTACAGCATTTGGAACACGAATCAATATGATGACTATTTGTACGAAGGCGGGCTCGTCCTTCTGTCTGTCGTCAGTGCCGTGCTGGTCGCCGTACTCGCACATCCGGCAAGTAGCTTGGCGAAATGGATGGGCTGCAAGCCACTGCGCTGGATTGGCGTTCGATCTTACGGTATTTATTTGTGGCATTTCCCTGTTATCGTTTGGACGAATCCGTTTTTGGCGGAAAGGGAGTGGATGGCGATACCTGGAGCGGTTTTGCAGCTCCTCGCAAGCATTTTGCTGGCATCGTTGTCATGGAAATATCTCGAAGAGCCTATTCGCTACGGTGCATTAGGGAAAATCTGGAATCTCTCCAATAAGGCAGGGCAGAAAACAAAACGATTAAACCGTGTTTTGGCCACTGGTTGTGCGATTGCTCTTTGTGTTACGTATTATGGGATCGCTTCGCTCACGTCAGATGCGACCGCTGGCAATGTGACGCAGCCAACTCAAACGGTCGCCGAGACAAAGGTTCCCGACAAGCCCCACGGTCCTGAGGTGCCAATCGTAGAGAAGAAACCGGAAACGGTTCAAAAACCAGCTACTCCACCAACAAAACCGAAAAATGAGCAGAAGCCAACTAACAACGGACAAAAGCAGAAGCCTGCCGAGAAGCAGAAAGATTCGAATGCTTCCAAACAGCCTGACCAAAAACAGGAACCGATCAAAGCGATAGGCTCTGGTAAAGGGATCACTGTGATCGGTGACTCTGTCATGCTTGATGTGGCTCCATACATGGAGAAACTATTGCCAGGAATCGTCGTGGATGCCAAAATCGGAAGGCAAATGGCGCAAGCTCCTGACGTAATTGCGCAGCTCAAGGCAAAAGGCCAATTGGGAAATCGCGTGGTGATTGAATTAGGCTCGAACGGCGCATTTAGTAAAGGGCAGCTCGACAAGCTCCTGCAATCACTGGATGGTGTAGAGCAGATCATTCTCATCAATTCTCGCGTACCGAAACCGTGGGAAAGCGTCGTGAATAAGATGCTGGCGGAAACGGCTGCTGCCCATCCACATGTCGTTCTTGTGGATTGGTATACGGCAAGTGAAGGGCAAAGCTCTTACTTTTACAAAGACGGTGTTCACCCGAATAAGGAAGGCTCGCAAAAATACGCGGCACTCGTGGCGAGTGCAATCGCGCCGACGCAGCCAGAGAAGAAGCCGGAAGTGAAAGAGGAAGAGAAAGCGAAAGAGTCGGAAGTAGAAGAGACAGGGCAGATGGAAGGGGCACTGGAAGCAACCGAGGAGACCCCTATGGTAGAAATGGTACAATAAAACAAGGGAAGACCAGTGAACAAACTCGTTCGCTGGTCTTTTTTATGTGACAGGCGTACAACCAAACATCATTTCCATCAAACAATAGCAGATCAGCTCATGGACTTTTTTCTCACTCTCTTGTACGATAGCTAACGGAAGAATAATGCATCGGGTGAAAGAAGGAACAATCATGATTCGGTCGTACTTGCTATTGCTTTTTTGTGTGACGTTGTGGGGCAGTAATTTTGTGTTCGGAAGCATGCTGGTTAAAGAGTTTCCTCCGCTGTTTTTGGCAGATGTACGCTTGCTTTTCACATCAATGTTTCTCATCATCTACGCGTGGCTGGCCAAAAAATTCGTGAAAATCACAGCTCGTGAGCTAGGACTTCTTGTATTGCTAGGCTTGATCGGGACGCTGGCGAATCAAACGGCGTATTTCAACGGGCTCTTGACGACAGACGCGACAACGGCATCGTTGATTCTTTCCTTGTCACCGATTGTCACCGCAGTGCTGGCCTCTTTGTTTTTGAAGGAGCAGTTTACCTTGCGTATGAAGATTGGGTCTGGCTTGGCGCTCATGGGAACATTCTTCGTTGTCGGTATTGGGGCTGGACTCTCCATTACCAAGGGAGTCTTACTCATTGTGATTGCCATGGTCGCATTCTCGTCTTCCATGATCATCATTCGCAAACTAACGCAAACCATCCAGCCGTTTATTGCCACGGTTTACTCGACGACGGTTGGCACGTTATTTTTGACTCCCGCGGCGATGTTGACGATCGAGCCGGGGGCGCAAATCAGCCATGAAGTGTGGGCATGGGCGATGCTCATTTTGACCGCGATCCTCATGCAAGGCATATGTGGAATCGTCTGGAATCAGCAATTAAAGGTGGTAGGGACGGGCAAAGCAGCTATTTTTCTTAACCTGCAGCCCTTTGTAGCGATGCTGGTCGGGTTTTTACTGCTTGGCTCGCAGGTGACGTCGATTCAAGTCGGAGGCTCCTTGTTGATCGTCGTGGGTGTGATTGTTGCCAGTGTTCAAAAGAAACAAGCTGTTCAGCCATCTAAATCGGTATAGAGCTTACTTGCTCATAAGAAAAGGACCTGATGGGAAGGTCCTTTTTTTGCATGGAAGGAAAACGAATGGACGCTATACGAATTTGTACATCAGGATATCATCTGCGTATTCATTCTCAGCCAGCTTGAATTCTTTCACTTTTCGTCCTTCTTCCACAAATCCAAGGCTTTTGTATAAAGCGATCGCTCTCAGATTGTTGGAGAACACCCCCAAGCTCACTTTTTCAATGAGCGGATGTTGCTCTGCCCAAGCTAACAACTCCTTCAATAAAACCTTGCCAATGCCCTTATTTCTGTGAGCTTTCTGGATCATCATCGTGATCGAACCTGTATGAGACAAACGCTTGCGAGCCGGAGAAACGAACACGACCATGCCAGCCAATTCCCCGTTTATTTCCGCTACGAACATGGTGTCCCTGTCATTGTCGATGATGCTTTGTATCCACTCAAGCTGCTGCTCCATGGTTTTGTTGAACTCTTCGGAAACAGCAATGAAAAATTCACCTTCGTAAAACACATCACGCTGCATAGATAAAATGGCTGCCGCATCCTCGATGCGAACGAAACGAATAGTCACTTTGTCGTCTGTATGTCTAGTCATGATTTCATCCTTCCTACCATGTTGATGCCTACGCTTTGTTTATCCAATACGACCTATATTTTGAAAGCTTTTCGTAATTGCGCCGACATCTCATCCAGCGATTCTTGCGCTTGCTTAATAGTCGTATGGAATCCGATGAAGGAATGGATCAAGCCTTGTTCATTCCGATAGACGACATCGACACCGCTATCGCGTAGCTTGTCAGCATACGCTTTTCCGCCATCTCGCAAAGGGTCGTATTCGGCTGTAATCACCATGGCAGGAGGCAGGGCAGTGAGATCGGCACCATGGATTGGATCAAGATAGGGATTTTGCAGATCGGCAGGCGGTAAATAATGAGAGAGGAACCAATTCAGCAATTCCACATCCATCAAATAGCCACGCGCATTTTCCTGCATGGATGGGTAGGGAGTGGTGTCCACAATTCCTACGGCTGGATAGATTAATAATTGAAATATGATAGGCGGCCCCTGTCGTTCTTTCGCCATGAGACTCACGACCGTGGCAAAATTACCTCCGGCACTATCTCCCCCTACGGCTATCCGCGATGGATCAATGCCAAACTGATCAGCATGAGCTGAAATATAAAGAAGTGAATCATAGGCATCTTCCAATCCAGCAGGAAAAGGATGTTCAGGAGCGAGCCGATAATCAATAGAAATGACCACACATTTTGCGTTATTTGCGAGGTTGCGACATACCGAGTCTGCTGTTTCGAGATTGCCAATCACAAAGCCGCCCCCATGATAATACACGAGTGCAGGGAAGGGGGCATGACCTTCTGGTATGTATATGCGAATCGGAATGGAACGACCTTCTAAGGGAAGCGAGAGATTCTCTACCTTTTTTACCTGTTCACGTTCCACGCTTGAATCTCGATTTAGATCAGTCGCCATTCGCATTATCTGTGGTGTCAATTGGTTAAAGTCAACATCATAACGTGAGCGGTTGAAGACGTCTAATATTTGTTGAATCTGTGGATGAACGGGCATGTGTATGACCCCCTAATCGCATAATAGTTGGATAGCTTATATGCATGACCAGCAATGATCCACAAAAGTTTTCTGGAAATCACAAGCTTGGGCCTTTCTCAAGGAGAAACAATTAAGGGGTTTGTGGCGAGGGGAGTATACGATAAATTTTCCGTGGGCGCCCTCGGTTCGTTGGCGTCTCTTCCCCAATGAGTTCGATAATGCTGTGCTCAGCCAAGTCACTTAAGATTCTTCGCGCATTGCGAGGTGTCATCCCCATCCATTCCGCGATCATCGAAGCGCTGATATATTTTTGCCCCAGCGCCTTTTGGACGGAAATGATTTTGTTAAACGTCGTAATACTGACCCCAGCTTTTTTCAGATTTTCGCTGATTTCTTTGTCCTGTGTCCAATATTCGTAGCTGATGCTGTTCGGCTGACGTAGCGGACCTTCAATCGAACCATCATGGTCAACAAGGATCACGGCATCCTGATGGTTTTTGGCGTGACCGAGAGCAAGCTGTGCATTGCGCTCCGCAGACAATGCTGTGACACCGAAGCCGATTCCCATATTCGCGTGCGAATGGGTGAGCAGCTTAATTTTTTCCAAAAGGATCGTGGGGTGAAAATCTGGATTGTCTTCATACGATCCGCGGGTGGAAAAAATAATGAACTTGGAATTGCCGACCGCGACGAAGCTACCGGAAATCGACTCTGTGTAATCAAGTACGAGCTCTTGCAGCTTCAAATCGAGTCGCCGTAGCTCGTATGCGTTTGCAGGTTCATTCACGAGCTTTTCCATGTCGGATACCTCAATCAATTGAACTGCAATTTGGGAGCGCTTGAAGTGGAGCGTTTCACCCTCTTGCAGAATTTGCTTGAAAATCTCTCGAAATATAAAGCGCGTGAAGCCCATTCGGTATACTCTGATTCCTTGTCGTTTTAATTCTTCGGTGACGTAAAGCGTTCCCGTGACACAAGCGTCTACCTTGCCTTCCTGGATAAGACGGGTGTGATAGGCTACCAATTCAGCTCTCTTTCTGAATTCTTTATACGGCTTTAGGTATGGATTCTCACAGTGCAGGCCCAATTCCTCTAAAGTCTCACGAAAATGCGCTTCCGAAACGGTGTCGAAGCTCACACGATCTAAAGAAAGACCATCGCGGTATACCAATTCGAGCAACACTTTGGTCAGGACACTAGAATTGACTTGCGGATAAAAGGCTTTTTTCTTGCCTATATGCGCTTTTGCCATCGAATAGGGGGCGACTCCAGAGAAGAACCAGATATCTGTTTCCATATCATTTTCGGCTACATAGGCAGGTACTTGTTCCACTCCTTGATAAACAAAGGAGGTGAGCAGGATGTGATCGGAAAACTCACGACCCACAGCTAGCATTGCATCTACTGAATCTTTTGGACCGACTATGCCTACTTTTATCATCAAAATATCCTCCAAAAAAGTTAAACTACGGGATAAACCATTCGTCAGGAAGGAGATCCATCCTTTCTTCGGCATCTTAGTATGCCAGTCTTTCTTATATAGATAAGATATAACTCATCAGATGGGTATGCGAGCTGTCGCGACCACGAAGCTTTAAATAGGGATGTTTTAGGGAAATTTTCCGTATTAATTGTTTTATATTTGACAACTTTCAGCAAATTCCTTTATGAATCGATGTAAAAAATAAAAAAATCAGAATTGACATTAAATAATTACGGCACTATATTGTTGAATTAAGGAATGTTTTAGGTCAATTTCCGTTAAAGAGGTTGTTCAAAAAGTTGTCTTTTGATCACGAAGTAGTCAAGAAAGCGAATTCGACATCGAATATGGCGTTCACCTCCGAAGTCCGGTGCTCATGTAGATAGCCTACACTGCACTCCTCCTTCGTTCGGTTCTCTCCATCTTCTCGGTGCTGAAAAGTCAACTTTTTGAACTAGAACAAAAGGAGGGTACGTTGAATTTTCTCAATCTTTTTGCAAGTCTGGACTAGGGGGCGTATAGATGTCGCGTTATTTACTCAAAAGAATTCTGATGATGGTACTCACCTTGTGGATTATTGTAACGTTGACTTTTAGCTTGATGCATATGATCCCTGGTGATCCATTCGCGTCGGAGTCAGATCAGTTGCCCGAGCAAATATTGCTCAATCTGCGTGCCAAATACAATTTGGATGAACCGCTGCCGATGCAGTATTTGCTTTATCTAAAAAGTTTGGTCATGCTCGATTTAGGACCTTCTATTAAGTCGGAGACACGCGGTGTCAATGATATGATCAAAGATGGCTTCGGAGCATCTGCAATGATTGGTTTGCAGGCGATAGCAGTTGCCCTTTTTTTCGGACTTTTATTCGGAACAATTGCGGCATTAAACCGAAATACCTGGATTGATTATGCGGCAATGGTCTTGGCTGTATTAGGAATTGCTGTACCTAGCTTTATCATGGCGCCATTGCTCATTAATTACTTGGCAATTAAATGGCCGTTATTCCCAGTAGCTACGCTTGCCAGCTGGAAACACTCGGTTCTGCCTTCACTCGCACTTGCTTTTGGACCTTTAGCCATCATTACACGCTATATGCGTACGAGCATGATCGACGTGATGAATCAGAATTACATACGGACCGCTGAGGCGAAAGGAATTCCGACTTTTCTGATAGTGATCAAGCACGGAATCCGCAACGCGATTTTGCCGATCGTCACGTTTATGGGACCGCTTATCGCGGGGTTGTTAACCGGAACGTTTGTTGTCGAAAAGATTTTTGCGGTACCAGGGATCGGCAAATACTTCGTCGATGGCATTTTCAATCGAGATTATCCCGTTATTCTAGGAACGACAGTATTCTACAGTGCCATCTTGGTACTCATTATCTTCTTGATTGATCTGGCCTATATATTCATCGATCCACGAATCAAACTATCGAGCAGGGGGAGGTAGCCAATGGCGGTAGATCAATCAGTAAATGAGTTGTTTCGACCTAGAGCTCAAAAAGCAGATGGACAGATCGCCCAGATGCGACCGAGCCTGACTCATTTTCAACAAGTAGCGAGAAAGCTCGTTAGAAACAAGCTGGCCATGGTGGGTTTGACCCTGATTGTTATGCTGATAGCCATGGCGATCATTGGTCCACATCTCGTTCCGTACAGCTATTCCGATCAGAGTCTCTTGAATGCGAATCAGGAAATTTCGAGCGAGCATTGGTTCGGAACAGATGAGCTAGGGCGCGACATGTTTTCACGAACATGGTACGGAGCGCGGATTTCACTGATTATCGGAATATCGGCAGCGTTAATTGACTTGGTCATCGGTGTGACCGTCGGCGGTATTGCCGGATACATGGCCGGTCGAGGCAAAAAGGGTGACCGAATCGATACCATCATCATGCGATTGATCGAGGTCTTATACGGATTGCCATATCTGCTCGTGGTGATCATGCTGATGGTTGTCATGGAGCCTGGAATTGTTACCATTATCATCGCATTATCCGCAACCGGTTGGGTAGGGATGGCTCGTCTCGTTCGGGGACAAATCCTGCAATTGAAAAACCAGGAGTTCATCATGGCAGCGCAGGTACTGGGTGCCAAATTCCCTCGCATTTTGTTGCGCCACCTGATTCCGAATACCATTGGAGTCATTATCGTGAACTTGACGTTTACTATTCCGTCGGCAATATTTGCAGAATCTTTCCTCAGCTTTCTGGGATTGGGTGTGCAAGCGCCAATCGCTAGCTGGGGCACGATGACTAACGATGCACTCGGCGTCATTTTGACAGGGGATTGGTGGAGACTTTTCTTCCCGGCCTTGATGATTTCATTGACGATGTTTTCCTTCAACGTCTTCGGTGATGGCTTGCAGGACGCATTGGACCCAAGAATTCGCGAGTAACCTCGCCACGAAGATAGGAGGATCAGACATGGCAGATCATTTGCTACAAGTAGAAAACCTCCGCGTACATTTCAAAACATACGGTGGAGAGGTACAGGCTGTACGGGGAGTTACCTTTCATGTTGATCGTGGCGAGACGCTTGCGGTAGTGGGAGAGAGCGGTTGTGGAAAGAGTGTAACCGCCCAAGCGATCATGGGCTTGATCCCGAACCCGCCGGGAAGAATCGTGGATGGTCAGATTCGTTTTGACGGAAAAGTCATCACGGGGATGAGTAAGAAGGAATTGCTATCGGTTCGTGGAGCTGAGATCGGGATGGTCTTCCAGGACCCGATGACGGCACTGAATCCGACGATGAGGGTCGGCGCCCAAATCGTCGAGGGATTTGTTCGTACTCAGCAGGTTAGCAAAGAAGAGGCACGTAAAAAAGCGATGGAGATGCTGCGATTGGTCGGTATCCCCGATCCGGAAAAACGAGTGGATCAATACCCGCATGAGTTTTCCGGGGGAATGCGGCAACGTGTCGTCATCGCGATTGCACTCGCCAATAATCCAAAGCTCGTCATTGCAGATGAACCGACGACAGCATTGGATGTAACGATTCAAGCACAAATCTTGGACTTGCTCCGAGAATTACAGGAAAAGCAGCAACTCTCCATCGTGATGATTACACATGACTTGGGTGTCGTAGCCGAAATCGCGCACCGGGCCGTGGTTATGTATGCAGGAATTGTGGTGGAAACAGGCAAGGTAGAGGATATTTTCGCAAATCCGAAGCATCCGTACACATGGGGCTTGATGCGCTCCCTGCCGCGGATCGATGGCGTGGAAAAGGAACGACTGGTACCGATTGAGGGAACACCGCCGGATTTATTCCACCCGCCAAAAGGGTGTCCGTTCGCTCCACGTTGTCAGTTTGCGATGGAAATATGCGAGCAGCAAATGCCGGACGCTTCCACATTCACTGAGGGTCACCAAGCTGCATGCTGGCTACATGATCCACGGGCACCGAAGCTGGAAGAACTGGTGGCAGTAGGGAGGCAGACGTAGATGAGCCAAGCGTTGGTTGAAGTCAAAAATCTAAAAAAGCATTTTGAGATAGGGAATGGAATTTCGCTAAAGGCAGTCGACGGTGTGACCTTCACCATTCATCGCGGGGAGACGCTCGGACTAGTAGGGGAGAGCGGCTGCGGCAAATCGACATTGGGCAGAACGATGATTCGCCTCTATGAAAATACAGATGGAGAAGTTTTGTTCAAAGGCAAAAATGCACATCGCTTAAAAGGAAAAGAGGCAGAGCAGTTTCACCGCGACGTCCAAATGATTTTTCAAGACCCGCAAGCAAGTCTGAATCCGCGCATGACCGTCATGGACATTATTGCGGAGGGCCTGGATATTCACGGCTTGTCCCGTGGTGCAAGAGCGGATCGGGTCAAAGAATTGTTGGAGCTGGTTGGTTTGTCCAAGGAACATGCGAACCGATTCCCTCATGAATTCAGTGGAGGCCAAAGGCAGCGGATAGGGATTGCCCGAGCACTTGCGGTCGAGCCGGAATTTATCATCGCGGATGAACCGATTTCGGCGCTTGATGTGTCGATTCAAGCGCAGGTTGTGAATCTACTGGAAGACTTGCAGCAGGACAGGGGTCTGACTTACTTGTTTATCGCCCACGATCTGTCTATGGTAAAGCATATTTCCACTCGAATCGGAGTAATGTACCTCGGCAAAATGGTAGAAATGGCAAACAGCTTCGAGCTGTACGCAAAGCCACTTCATCCATATACACAAGCGTTACTGTCCTCCATTCCGATTCCTGATCCGACAATCAAGCGGGAGCGCATCATCTTGCAGGGCGATTTGCCGAGTCCTGCCAATGCTCCAAGCGGTTGTGTTTTCCGAACAAGGTGCCCAAAGGCCATGGAGCAATGCGCGGCACAGATTCCTGAATGGCAGGAAGCCGCACCAAACCATTGGGTCGCTTGTCATCTCTATCAGTAGTTCGATTTTCTATCTTAATATATAGGGGGAAACAACGTGAAGAAATTAGCTGCTTTTGCCCTGTCGCTCTCGCTCGTCATTCCGGCTCTAGCTGGTTGCGGTGGTAGTGGCGAGTCAGCATCAACTGGAGGTACCACTACCCCAGGCGCTGCTGCCAAACAAGAGGTTGTGTTCAATGCCAAGTCTGAGCCGCCAGATTTGAACCCACTCACGTCAACCGATACGACGTCCTTCTGGATCATGGATCATTTGGGCGAAGGTCTGTACACCAAGGATAAGGATGGCAATCCGATCTTGGGACAAGCCAAGGAAGTGAAGCTGTCAGATGACAAGCTAAAGTACACATTCATTTTGCGCGATGATGTGAAATGGACAAACGGCGAGCCAGTGACAGCCGAGGATTTTGCTTTCACGTATATGAAGCATCTTGATCCAGCAACTGCTTCGACTACGGCTTACTTGCTCTATTACATTAAAGGAGCAGAGGCATACAACAAGGGCACAGGAAAGGCAGAAGATGTAGGTATCAAGGCCGTAGATGCAAAAACGCTCGAAATCGAGTTGGTTGCACCTACCTCGTACTTTGACAAAATGCTCGCTACCCGTTACTGGCACCCAATCAACAAGAAGCAAGCAGAGGCGAATCCAAAATGGGCAGCAAATGCGGACAGCTACATCTCCAACGGCGCTTACAAGCTGGTTTCCTGGAAGCATGACTCTGAGCTCGTGGTAGAAAAGAACGAGCATTATTGGAACAAAGCGGACGTAAAAATGGAGAAGATCACCTGGAAAATGGTGAACGACGCCACGACTGCTTATCAGATGTACAAGAGTGGCGAGCTCGACTTCAACAAAGAGATGCCGTCTGACATCCTCGCGCAAGAAAAATCGAGCCCAAACTTTAAATCCGTTCCTTACTACGGTACGTACATGTACATGTTTAACGTAACAAAAGAACCGTTTACGAATAAAAAGGTTCGTAAAGCTTTCGCCATGTCGCTTGACCGTAAAGCGCTGTCCGAAATGGTAAGCCAAGGTGGAGAGACGCCAGCTTACTCCATGGTTCCGCGTGGTGCGATGCAACCAAACGGAAAAGACTTCCGCGAAGAGGGTGGAGACTACTTCAAAGAAGATTACGAAGCGGCGAAGAAGCTGCTGGCTGAAGGTATGCAAGAAGAAGGCTGGTCCACACTGCCAGAAGTTACACTCATGTACAACACCGATGAAAGCCACAAGAAAATAGCGCAAGCGATCCAAGAAATGCTCAAGAAAAACTTGGGCGTAGAAGTGAAAATGACCAACCAAGAGTGGAAAGTATATCTGGATACAACCAAACAAAAGAACTATCAAATGGGCCGTATGGGCTGGGTAGGCCAAATCAATGATCCTTCATTTAACCTTGACTACTATTTGGGTGAAAGCCCGAACAACCGTACGGGTTGGGTGAACAAAGAGTATGATCAGTTGAATATGGCCGCAAAAGTTGAGCAAGACCCGAACAAGCGTATGGAATTGCTCCATCAGGCAGAAGCCGTTTTGATGGATGAAATGCCGTTCATGCCAGTCTACCACTACCAGCAAAACTATTTGGTGAAACCGAATCTGGAGGGTCTCACTTTCCCAGTCAACGCGTTCCCAAGCGCTCGCTGGGCAACGAAAAAATAGAAAAAAAGAGGAGCAATCTCCTCTTTTTTCTCTTTACATAATCCAACGAACATCCAGCAAAACAGGAAAGGATGATTTCTCGTGATTTTGGACTATCTGCAAGTGAAATCCGCGTATCAATTGAAGGTGGTACCGGAGCGTAGAGAGATTACCTTTTTAACGAAGCTGACAGGTATCGCGCAGTTGTGGCGCTGGAATGAAGAGTCCAACCGCTCGGAGCAAGTGACCTTTTTGCCTGATCGAGTAGTAGAAGTTGCCCATTCCCCGTGTGGGACGAAAACGATTGTCGGTATGGACAACAAGGGA
This sequence comes from Brevibacillus sp. RS1.1, assembly GCF_013284365.1. Lineage (NCBI taxonomy): Bacteria > Bacillati > Bacillota > Bacilli > Caryophanales > Paenibacillaceae > Brevibacillus > Brevibacillus sp. RS1.1. Next base: position 300,530 of record NZ_JABSVA010000003.1, on the reverse strand, counting down.
GACGAGCGGCAGCAGTTCTTTTTGCTAACGGAAAATGGTGCAGTTGTGAAGCCGCTGACAGACGCTCCTGATTATTTTCACTATTTGGGTGGCTGGTCACCTTGTGGGCAAAAGATCGCGTGGTCCAGCAATCGTCGCAATCCGCGCAGCTTTGATATTTTTGTACAGGATGTCGAGAGTGGCGCGTATGAAGAAGTCTTCCGTTACGATGGGCGCACCGATCCAATCGGCTGGCTGCCAGATGGGAGAGGACTCATTTTCAGCGTGCAGGAGACCAACATTGACAATTGCCTGTATTTGTTGAATCTGCAGACGAAGGAAGCCCAAAAGCTCTCCATATGCAACAAACATGCGCGCTATCATTCCTTGGTACTGTCTAAAGACGGCCAAACGGGATATCTCGTAACCGACCGCGATGAAAATACGAAAGCGTTGTGCCGCTTTTCACTCCGTACAGGAGAGCTGGATAAACTGGTGCACGACCCGAAATGGGACATGGAGGCGACCCAATTATCCCCAGATGAGAAGTTTCTTGCCTTCACGATCAATGAAGGAGGCTACTCCGTTCTTGCTCTCTATTCCTTGACAGAACAAAGCTGGAAGCGGGTAGAGGAAGCACCACGTGGCGTAATCTCTTCCTTGGCGTGGGTGAATGATGATCAGCTCGCCTATACGTTGAAAAGTCCTACACTTCCAGGTGATATCTGGACGTACACCCTTTCGGAGCAAACCAGCCGGCGTGTGACAAACATTGGTCAATCTGATGCTCTGGAGGATAAACTCATCGAGCTGGAATTGTGCACGTTTCATTCTTTTGATGGCTTGGAAGTGCCGTATTTCCTTTATGCCAAAGAAACATCTGAACCTACAGAGAAAAAACCAGTCGTCGTCTACGTCCATGGCGGGCCAGAGAGCCAAATTCGACCGGAGTATCATCCCGTTTTTCAATTTTTGGCGAACGAAGGCTTTACGGTGGTAGCACCGAATGTTCGCGGCAGTATGGGCTACGGTCGGGAATATGTCCAGCTCGATGATCGCCGCAAGCGGATGGATTCTGTAGCAGATTTGGCATGGCTGGTCAAAGATTTAAGCAACCGCCCAAGCGTTGACCCGAATGCGATCGGCATCATGGGCCGTAGTTACGGAGGCTTCATGACACTGGCTGCGCTTACGCATTACCCTGACCTGTGGGCCGCGGGTGTTGATATTGTGGGGATTTCCCACTTCAAAACCTTTCTGGAGAACACCGGGGAATGGAGAAGGAGATTGCGTGAGGTGGAGTATGGGTTCCTCGGCGAAGACGATGACTTTTTTGAAGAAATTGCTCCTTTGAATCATTCGCATAAGATCACGGCCCCGCTTCTCGTATTCCATGGGCGCAATGATACGCGTGTTCCTGTCAGTGAAGCAGAACAGCTCGTAGCAGACATGAGAGGCAGGGGGCAAGAAGTCGATTTGCACATCTTTGAAGATGAAGGTCACTTTACCGAAAAGCTGGACAATCACATCACGTTGAATCAAAAGATTTCCCAGTTCTTTTTGGAGCAACTCGCATCCACCAATAAAATCGAGGAGTGATAAGCATGACGCAAGCAAAAAGAGGCATAACGGCTGAAGATTTGTATCAAATGCGGTACGCGAGTGATCCGCAGCTATCACCAGACGGAAAAACGCTTGCCTATGTAGAAAATCAAATCGATGAGTCCCACGCTTATCAAAATCACTTGTATTTACGAAAATTGGATGTAGATGATCCACTGCCCTTGACGTCTGGCTCCCGCGATACCTACCCGCGTTGGTCGCCTGATGGTTCAAAGATCAGCTTTGTCTCGAATCGATCAGGAAAACCACAGATTTGGCTGATCGATGCAAACGGAGGAGAGGCTAGGCAGCTCACGCGTTGCAAAAACGGCGTCAGCAATCCGACTTGGTCACCTGACGGCAAATATATTGTCTTCTCGTCGATCCTGGATGAAGGGGAAACATTCGCAGACCTGGAAGGAGCAGAGGAGAAAGAAAAGGCCAAAGCCATTCATGTCGGGAGAATGAAGTACAAATCCGATGATCTTGGTTTCATTTACGAGAAAAACAAACAGCTGGCTATTGTTCATGTAGAAACAGGCGAGGTTACTCCACTCAGCGATGGCCCATACAATCATACAATTGGCTCCTGGTCGCCGGATGGAAAATGGCTCGCCGTTACGGCGAATCGTTCAGAAGACCCTGATTTTCAGCACGGTGTTGATGTTTTTATCATTCCTTCTGAAGGGGGAGAATGGAAAAAGCTGACCAACAGCAAAGGGATTTTTGCCTATCCGACCTGGTCATATGACGGTAAGAAGCTAGCGTTTATCGGAAGTGAATCGGACACGCATTTGTACGCAGCACAGAAGCGCATCTGGGTATATGATTTCGAAAAGGGCGACTATTCTTGTATCACAGCGGATTGGGACGTTCAGGTTGGCGATTCCACCATCGGAGACATGCGCTCGCCAGGTCACCCGAATCCAGGTGCTGTATGGACAGCAGACGGAAGAGGCATGTATTTCATCGCCAGCGAACGAGGAAATTCTGGCATTTATCACGTTACGCTGGACGGTCAAGTCACGACTGTTGTAACGGGCAATCGGAATATTTACGGCTTTTCGCTGCATGAAAACGAACAAACGGTAGTTGCTGCCATCAGTGATCCGTCTACGCCAGGCGACTTGTATCAAGTAAGTTTGAAGGACGGAGAAGAAAAACGTCTAACAGCGCTGAACGAAGAGCTATTTGCGGGCATGGAGCTCCCAGTTCCAGAAGAAATAGAGTTTGTCGCAAAGGATGGCTGGAAGCTGCACGGTTGGATGCTCAAGCCTGTGGGTTTTGAAGAAGGAAAAAAATACCCGATGGTTCTGCAAATTCATGGCGGGCCACACTCCATGTATGGAAATACGTTTTTCCACGAGTTCCAGCTGCTCGCTGCAAAAGGCTACGCCGTACTCTATACGAATCCGAGAGGGAGCTTTGGCTACGGAGAGCATTTTGTTCAGGCATGCTGCGGTGACTATGGAGGGAACGATTACCGCGATTTGATGACGGCCGTGCAATTTGCATGCGATCATTTCGATTTTGTCGATGAGGACCGCTTGGGTGTCGCAGGCGGTAGCTATGGTGGCTTCATGACGAACTGGATCGTCGGTAAAACCAATCGATTCAAAGCGGGCGTAACCGATCGGAGTATTTGCAACTGGGTTAGCTTTTACGGTGTCAGTGATATCGGTTATTTCTTCACTGCGGAGGAGATTCAGGCAAATCCATTCACGAATCCGGAAAAAATGTGGCAGCATTCACCGATTCGCTTGGTGGAGAACATCGAGACGCCTCTGCTGATCATGCACGGCGAACATGACTACCGGTGCCCAATCGAACAGGCCGAGCAGCTCTATGTAACATTGAAGCATCAAGGCAAGGCTCCGGTATCGTTTGTTCGTTTCCCGGGTGCCAGTCATGAGCTTTCCCGCAGTGGTGATCCCCAGCAACGCGTGTTGAGACTGCAATATACGACAGATTGGTTTGACAGCTATTTGGTTGCACACCAAAAAGAGAAAGTCGAAAAGCCATGAAATGCCAATAGGAGGTGCCCGATTATGAACAAAGAACAAGTGATGGGTATCGTGCAAGAAAATTTGCCGCATGCAATCGAGAAGCTGAAGCAATATTTGCGTTTTCCTACCGTATCCGCACAGCATAAGGCCATCCCAGAAACGGTTGAATACGTGGTCAAAATGATTCATGAGGTTGGCGGTGAGACAAAGGTACTTGACAATCTTGGCGGCAATCCAGTCGTGTATGCGTTTTTTGCAGCAGGCAGTGAGGGAGACGCCAGCAAAACGCTCCTCTTTTACGATCACTACGATGTTCAACCACCAGAACCGTTTCATGAGTGGAACACGGAGCCGTTCGACCCTACGATCATCGATGGAAAACTGTATGCGCGTGGTGCTGCCGATAATAAAGGTGACCTTGTTGCCCGTCTGACGGCGATTCAGATTTTGCAGCAGCAGGCAGGCGGTTTGCCTTGCAACATCAAGTTCCTGATCGAAGGAGAAGAAGAGATCGGCAGCCCGAATCTGGAGCCATATCTCCGAGCGTACAAGGAGCTTTTCCAGGCGGATGCCTGCATTTGGGAATTTGGTGGAAAAGACGAAAATGAGCGAATCAGCATGGTTGCCGGGATCAAAGGAATGGCGTACTTAGAGCTGACCTGCGTTGGAGCAGAGATCGACATGCACTCCTCTGTCGGTGCGTATGTAGACAATGCAGCATGGCGCCTCGTACAGGCATTGGCGACGATGAAAAATCAGCAAAACGAGATTTTGGTAGAAGGCTTCTTCGACGGGATCGAGGAACCGACAGCGGATGAAAAGAAAGTCGTTTCCGAATTGCCGTTCAGTGAAGAGGCGACAGCAGCGCTATACGGTTTGAAACGCCCACTGATTACCGCAGCAAGCCAAGTGGACCCACGAGAAGCCATGGTTTTTCACCCGACCATGACCATTTGCGGTCTGGATAGTGGCTATACAGGAGAGGGCGCGAAGACAGTACTGCCGAAAAGCGCGAAGGCCAAGCTGGATTGCCGCCTTGTCCCAGGACAAGATCCACAGCACATCATGAATTGCATCGAGCATCATTTGGAGAATCATGGTTTTACGGATATTACCGTCACCATGATCAACGGACAAAAAGCGTATCGCTCCGATTTTCATCATCCATTTGTTGCTCACGTACTGGATACGGCTCGCGTCATTTACGATCATGAGCCAGTGCTTTCGCCAAACGCCGCAGGCACAGGTCCGATGTATATTTTCGGTGAACAGCTGAAGCTTCCGGTTGTTAGTACAGGGGTAGGCTGGGTTGGCTGCAAAGTACATGCGCCGAACGAATCGATCCGTTTGAAGGACTTCGAGGAAGGAATTGCCCATATGGTTGTCATGCTCTCTGGATTTGCCAAAGCGCTGTCTAAGTAGCAACCAAATAGCGAAAAGGGGACCTTTCGGGTAAAAAGGTCTCCTTTTCAATTTGGCCCCCCTTGTAGCACTTCCAGAGTGGACTTTGCTTTTGTAAACCATGTACAATCGTAAAGGAAAGTGTACATATATCTACAGGAGGCGAAATGCGTGAACAGCGATACACATCCATTCGAAATCGCAACCTTTGCAGGCGGATGCTTTTGGTGCATGGTCAGTCCGTTTGACAAGATGCCAGGCATTCAAAAAGTCGTCTCCGGCTATACAGGCGGTCATGTCGAAAACCCAACCTATGAAGAGGTATGCTCTGATACGACGGGACACTATGAAGCGGTCCAAATCACCTATGATCCGTCGCTCATCTCCTACGAGGAATTGCTGCAGATGTTTTGGAGACAAATCGACCCGACTGACGCTGGTGGTCAATTCGGTGACAGAGGTCAATCGTATGCGCCAGCGATCTTCTATCATAATGAAGAGCAAGAAAGGCTTGCGCAAAAATCCAAGCAAGAGCTAGATGCAAGTGGTCGTTTCCAAAAGCCTATTGCAACGCTAATTTTGCCAGCCAAGCCGTTCTATCCGGCGGAGGATTATCACCAGGAGTACTATAAGAAAAATCCGGTCCGCTACCAATACTATCGGGCGGCATCAGGCAGAGCGAAATTCACCAAGGAAGCATGGCGCGACCGTGCGAAGCAAGAAGAATTGAAAAAAATCTTGACCCCGCTTCAGTACGAGGTGACGCAAAATAACGGGACAGAACGTCCGTTTACGAATGAATTCTGGGACCACAAGGAAGAGGGCATCTACGTAGACATCGTCTCCAACGAGCCTTTGTTCAGTTCCTTGGACAAGTTCGATTCCAGCTGCGGGTGGCCATCCTTTACCAAGCCCATGCAAGAGGAAAACGTAACTGAGCATGTGGATTTGACACATAATATGATTCGGACAGAGGTTCGCAGCAAAGAGGCGGATTCTCATCTCGGCCACGTTTTCGAGGATGGTCCTGGAGAAAATGGATTGCGCTACTGCATCAATTCAGCAGCATTGCGCTTCATTCCGAAGGATCGCTTGGAGGAAGAAGGCTTCGGGGAGTTTAAGCAATTATTCGAAAAAGAATAGAGTGTGGACCGCCACTCTCTGGGAAACTTGGGAGAAGGGCGGTCTTTTTGCTACACATACAACGAGGGAAACATACGAGCATGCAGGGAGGGTCCAATGTACACACAGACATCCTTACACAGACGAATTGGACTGTTACTCGCAGCAATCATTGTCTTAGCAGGCTGTTCTTTCGGTCAGGAGCCGCCGCACAACAATCAGATCGCACCGACTCCCCAAAACGTTGCCGAGGGTGGGACATTAATCATTGTACGTATGTCGGATGCCGCAAATCTCGATCCCCATTTTATTTTGACGATCAATGAGGCGAGTGTTATCCAAGGAAAAGTGTATGAAGGGCTCGTCAAACGAGATCGGAACATGAACATTCAGCCACAGCTAGCAACGGCATGGAAGCAAATCGACGATCTTACTTGGGAGTTTACTCTCCGACAAGGCGTTGTTTTTCACGATGGGACTCCCTTTCAAGCTCAGGCGGTCAAGAAAACATTTGATCGTGTATTAGATCCGGCCGTGGCTTCTCCTCGAGCAGCCATGTTCGATAAAATAAAGCAGGTACGGGTCATCAATCCGTACAAAGTGCAAATCATTCTTCACAAACCATTTGCACCCTTGCTCTCTATTTTGGCCAGTCACGAGGGGAGCATCATCAGCCCTACAGCAATCGATAAATACGGGCGGGAATTATCGCAGCATCCGGTTGGTACTGGCCCTTATCGGTTTCAATCATGGGAGCATGGCAGTCAAATCACGTTGAGCAAAAATCAGTCCTACTGGGGCGAAGCCGCTACGCTTGATCATGTCGTCTTCAAGGTTGTTCCGGATGATGCGGCTCGCATCGCGATGGTCGAAAATGGAGAAGCACATATTGCAGAGTCCATCCCTGTCATGGAGCTGGATCGAATTCAAGCATCCAACCAGATGCGTGTGTACCGCAGCGATGCACTCGGGACGGAGTTTATCGGATTTAATGTAGCACGTCCACCATTGAATGATATCCGTGTGAGGAAGGCCATCAGTATGGCGATCGAGACGGGAGCGATCATTAAAGGGGTGTATAACAATGTGGGAACAAAGGCGAACTCACCGATTGGCCCGCAAGTGTTCGGTTACAGCCCAACTGTGAAAAGCTACCCGTACGACATCAACCAAGCGCGTCGGTTGCTCGCAGAGGCAGGCTATCCAGATGGTTTTCCTATTCATATGATTACCTACAACAGACGGGATCGAATCTTGGTTGCCCAAGTGATACGGTCGCAGTTAAAAGGAATCGGCGTCAACGCGGAGCTAAAAGTCGTCAGCTACGATGACTTTGTCCGAACCATTGAGCAAACGAAGGAGCATGAGATTTTTGTCAGTGGCTGGGGAAATGCAACCGGGGATGCCGACTATAATCAGTACAATTTGTTTCATACATCAGGTGGCGGTGCGGGCAACAGTTTTCAATACAGCAACCCCGAGCTGGATCGTCTCATCGAGGCTGGCCGTGTCGAGACAGATCCTGGAAAAAGACTCGCTATCTACGCAGAAGCACAAGAAGTGGAGCTGCAAGATGCTTTGGTTGTTCCGATTCGCAATCTGGAGAATTTGGCTGTGATTAGTAACCAAATTCAGGGCTTCTCCATCAGTCCAGCGGGTTACCTGAATCTCGATCAGGTCGTGATTTCTCAATAAAACATGTAACGAAAAGCCTATCAATTATGTCATAATAGGTACGTACTTTTTTACCGACATAATTGGATCCGCTCCAAAACGAAAGGAACGTTACAATGAGAAGTTTTCGACACCGACTTTTGCATCCGCTTGTACTCGTAACGGCATTGACATTTGTATTGTCTGGATGTAATAGTACAGCTGCTCCACAAGAACCACAAACACCACCATCCACGGAGTCGCCAACTCCTCCAAAGAAAGAAGCAGAGAAGCCAAAGGAGGAGACCACGCCTCCACCTGCTGAAACACCAAAGCAAGAACAACCGGAGCAACCCCAGAAAGCGAAGCCAACGGAAACGAAGCCAGCAGAAAAACCGTCAGCTGGTCAGCCGCCTGAGCTGTCGTTTCCGGACATAGAGGTTGTGGGTGAGCCAGAGAGTGTTGCTGTACTGGTGAACAAACAACGCAAGCTTCCAGAGAACTATCAGCCAAATGATTTAGTGTTTCCAAATGTTCCTTACTTGCTCCCGGAAAAGAGCGAGAAACGCAAAATGCGCAAAGAAGCAGCGGGTGCGCTTGAGCAGTTATTTGCGGCAGCCCAGGCTGACGGTGTCCAGTTGGCTGGCGTATCTGCCTATCGCTCCCACGCCTACCAGAAAGCGTTGTTTAATCGCTATGTAAAAAAAGACGGCGTGGAGAAAGCACGGACTTACAGTGCCGTTCCTGGTACGAGTGAGCACGAGACGGGACTCGCGATTGACGTCTCTGGTAAGGATGGCAAATGTGCGGCAACGAGCTGCTTTGCCGGAACCAAGGAAGCGAAGTGGCTGGATGAAAATGTCGAGAAGTTCGGATTTATCATCCGCTACCCAGAGGGAAAAGACGCGATTACGGGCTATATTTATGAGCCGTGGCATTTGCGTTATGTAGGTGGCGAGATCGCGCAAGAAATCAGAGAAAAAGGGATTACGCTCGAAGAATATTCAGGTGCCGTACCTGTTTCCACACCATCGAATTAAAGAAGCAACGCCGATCTCGTACCGAAGAGAATCGGCGTTTTTGCTATGTAGTTATGCTATAATGTTCTCGGGTGAAGATAATGGTCGAAAAATCAATCAGAGAACGTATTATTGAAACATCCATGCGCTTGTTTGAAGCAAATGGCTACCACAAAGTGACTGTGGATCAAATTGTGAAAGAAAGCGGCACGTCAAAGGGAGGATTTTATCACAACTTCAAATCAAAAGATGAACTCCTCTACATCATTCATGATCAATTTATTACGTATGTGCTGGAAAAAGCGGAGGAAGCTTACGAGAAGTGGGATACCCCAACAGAACGTCTGCAAGCCATCGTAAAATCCTTCGTCATGATGATTGATCTATACCGCTCGCAGGTTACGATCTTTTATCAGGAAAGCTTGTTTTTAGCTCCAGAGTACTACACAGATATTGAAACGAAACGGGATCGCTATAAACAAATCATGTTCACCGTCATTTCGGACGGGATCGAATCAGGAGAGTTCCGCCCGGAGCTGCCAGTGCCGATTGTGTCCATGGCTATTTTTGGCATGGTGAACTGGATTTACAAATGGTATCAAAAGTCAGGGACGTACTCGATCGAGCAAATTGCGGATATTTATGCAGATATGGTTCTTCATTCTGTTTTGAAATCAGAATCAATGGAAAACCCTGCCTTTCAACGTTTTTTCCTGCAATCTCAAGAAAATCCCTTCCATCCATTGTAGGGGTGCTAACAAGGATCATGCGGCTACACTCGAGCTTTTCGATAGGAGACAGGGGCATAGTCGCTTGATGGTCCCTTATATAATCCTTCGATCAGACCAACTAGTTGGTCTGTACTAGTATTCTGACATTTGCTATAATATCAACAAGACCAACTGGTCGGTCTTGCGCAATCATCATAGCCGGTTCGTGAGGTTGTTCCAGTTAGATTCGGAATAGGGGAGGAATAGTCGTGCTTACCATTTACGAATTACGAGAACTTGTGAAGCTATTAGAGCAGACAGACATAGAATCTTTTGAGGTAAATGACGAAGATTCTTCTTTGCGTATCAAACGAAGAAATGGGAATCCAGTCACAGTTGTGCATCAGCCCCCCGTACAAACCAAAAGTGCGCCAATCGTGACGGCGGCACCGTCTGTCCTTTTGCCTAAAAAAGAAGCGATTGAGCGCCCGGTCATAACAAGCCCTGTGGAAACACCTCAGAAATCGCCAGAAGTGACAGAAAACTTGTACAAAATCACTTCACCTATGGTCGGAACCTTTTATGCTGCACCTGCCGTTGACGCAGCACCATACGTATCCGTAAATGATCGAGTAGAGACAACTACGATTGTCTGTATTGTCGAAGCCATGAAGCTGTTTAACGAGATTGAAGCAGAAGTAAAAGGAGAGATTGTCCAAGTCTTGGTGGAAAACGGTCAGTTGGTTGAGCATGGACAGCCGTTGTTCCTGGTGAAGCAAGCGTAATGGTGCAGCTTTTAAGGGGAGGACTAGAAGAGTGAGCAAACATACATGGTTCAAGGAATTCTCGGTTCCTACGTACGACCAATGGCGGGAAGCAGCAGAGAAATCGCTAAAGGGCGCATCTTTTGATGCCAAGCTACTGACTAAGTCGCATGAGGGAATTGTTCGCCAGCCCATCTATCGGTACGAAGATGTCAAAACATTGCCGCATCTGGAAGCGCTGCCAGGAGAGGCGCCTTTTCATAGAGGAAATCAGCAGCCTGGCGAGCATAAGGAACACAAATGGCAGGTCTGTCAGGAAATCAGCGCAACGAGTGCCAAAACATTTAATCAGGCAGCCCTAGACGATTTAGCGCGCGGACAAACGATGCTGCATCTGATAGTGGATCAAGCGACTTTGGCTGGACTTGATCCTGACGAAGCATTGCCAGATACGATTGGTCACAAAGGTGTATCTGTTTTTTGCCGGGAGGATATCGAGCAGGCATTTCAAGGGGTGAGGCTTTCAGAGGTCCCTCTTTACATGAACACAGGGGCGCTTGGCTTGCCCATTCTATCGATCCTTTTGGCACACGTTGAAGCGACAGGCCAAAAAGCCTCTGAGCTTCGCGGATGCATGGGGCAAGACCCTGTAGCGGTTTTGCTCACAGAGGGCAAGCTCCCTTGTTCCTTGCAGACAGCTTATAACACGATGGCAAGCGTAACGAAATGGGCAAAAGATCAAGCGCCCGCGCTGAAAACGATCTTGGTTCAAAGCAATCCTTATCAGGACGGCGGCGGAAACGCTGTATCCGAACTGGCTTTTTCACTGGCCACAGGGGTCGACTATTTGCAAGCGATGCTTGAGCGAGGACTATCCATAGAGGATATCGCAGCACGGATGCAGTTCTCGTATTCGATCGGCTCAGACGTTTTCATGGAAATCGCGAAGCTGCGTGCGGCAAGAATGCTCTGGTCAAACATCGTGGCGGCCTACGGCGGATCAACGGAAGCCCAAAAGATGACAATTCACGCCAGAACCTCTGCTTGGACAAAGACGATTTACGATCCGTATGTCAACATGCTGCGTTCCACGACAGAAGCGTTCTCAGCCGTTATTGGCGGAGCAGACAGTCTGCATGTATCCGCATTTGACGAAGCGATCCGCCCAGCCAATGAGTTTTCGAGAAGGATCGCCAGAAATACGCAAATCATTTTGCAAGAAGAAGCGCATCTGGCAAAAGTGATCGACCCTGCTGGAGGCTCGTGGTACGTAGAATGGCTCACAGACGCATTAGCGAAAAAGGCATGGGAGCTGTTCCAGCAGGTAGAAGCGCACGGTGGCATGCTGAGCGCATTAGAGGCGGGCTTCCCACAAGACTTGATCGCCCAGAGCGCGGATCAAAAAGCAGCGAGCATCGATACGCGTAAAAAGCGTTTGGTTGGAACCAACATGTATGCCAATACGGCTGAGCAGCCACTGAAGGCCGAGAGTCTTCTGAGCATGCACGAAGAACGAGCGGAGGAAGCACGATCCCATCGGCTGAAACAGAATGCGACTCTCGTCTCCGCAGCGCTTGATGAGTTGGGGGAACATAACGATGAGCTCGTGGCACATGCAGTAAAAGCAGTGCTTCATGGAGCGACTGTGGGCGATATCGCCAAAGCCATGAGACGTGAAGATTCCGTGGAGACAATCATTCAGCCACTTCGTATTCACCGGGCATCCGAACGCTTTGAAGCCTTGCGGATGCAGGCAGATGATTTCTTGAAAACAACAGGCAAAAGACCGACCGTGTTCTTGGCGACGATGGGTCCTGTGTCAAAGCATAAGGCCCGGGCAGACTTCGCAGCAGAGTTTTTTGCGGTTGGCGGCTTTGACGTTTTGCGCGAGCAAGCATTCTCTACCACTGTAGAGGCGGCTGAAGCTGCGGTAGCATCGGGTGCGATGGTCACGGTCATTTGCTCGGACGATGCGAGTTATCCGGAGCAGGTTCCACCATTGGCTCATGCAATCAAGCAACGTGTACCTCAGATGACGGTTCTGTTGGCTGGCTTGCCAGAGGCGGAGCAGCAGGCTGCTTATAAGGCGGCCGGTGTAGATGATTGCATCCACATGCGTTCCAATTGCTACGAGATGCTGCGAGAACTTCAGGAGCGGATAGGAGTGGGCTCATGATGAAGCGACCTGATTTTTCACAAATGGCTTATCAGTCCAAACGTGATGTGTCTGATTTGTTTCCCCAACTGGGTGCGAATCCACAAGGAATGGAGCAAATGTGGCAGACGCTAGAGCAGATCCCTGTAAAACCACTGTACACAATGGCAGATGTGGAGGGGATGGATCACCTCGGCTACATGCCTGGTTTGCCACCATATACGCGCGGCCCGTATCCGACGATGTACGTGACTCAGCCATGGACGGTTCGCCAATATGCCGGCTTTTCTACGGCGGAAGAGAGCAACGCTTTTTACCGACGGAATTTGGCTGCGGGACAAAAAGGGCTATCGATTGCCTTCGACCTCGCGACGCATCGCGGCTATGACTCCGATCATCCCCGGGTAGTTGGTGATGTCGGGAAAGCAGGCGTGGCTGTTGACTCCATTCTCGATATGAAAATCTTGTTCGACGGCATCCCCCTCGATAAAATGTCCGTCTCCATGACGATGAACGGAGCGGTTTTGCCGATTATGGCGTTCTATATCGTGGCAGCAGAAGAGCAAGGGGTATCGCAGGCGGAGCTTACCGGAACGATCCAAAATGACATTTTGAAGGAATACATGGTTCGGAATACTTACATTTATCCGCCAGAAGCGTCGATGAAGATCATTTCCGATATTTTTGCTTACACCTCCAAGCACATGCCCAAATTCAACAGTATTAGTATTTCAGGCTACCACCTGCAGGAAGCGGGTGCGACTGCGGATATTGAGTTGGCCTACACGCTGGCAGATGGCTTGGAATACGTTCGTACGGGTCTTGCAGCAGGTATTGACATCGATGCGTTTGCGCCACGGCTGTCATTTTTCTGGGCGATTGGCATGAACTACTTCATGGAAGTGGCGAAAATGCGTGCAGGTCGCTTGATTTGGGCCAATCTGATCAAACAGTTCCATCCGAAAAACGAAAAGTCGATGGCACTGCGGACACACTCACAAACGTCCGGGTGGAGTTTGACGGAGCAGGACCCGTATAACAACGTAGTGCGGACGTGCATCGAAGCCATGGCCGCTGCTCTGGGTCATACCCAATCTCTGCATACGAACGCACTGGATGAAGCAATTGCGTTACCGACCGATTTTTCGGCTCGAATCGCGCGGAATACGCAGTTGTTTTTGCAGGACGAAACCGAGATAACCAAGGTCGTCGATCCATGGGCAGGCTCCTATTACGTGGAGTCCTTGACGGCGCAGCTCGTGGAAAAGGCGTGGGCGCACATCGAGGAGATCGAAGCACTTGGCGGTATGGCAAAAGCGATTGAGACGGGATTGCCGAAAATGAAGATCGAGGAAGCGGCTGCACGCCGTCAGGCACATATTGATTCAGCGAAAGAAGCCATTATTGGCGTGAACAAATATCGTCTGGACAAAGAAGATCCGCTGGAAATTCTCGAAGTTGACAACACGGCGGTTCGGGAAGCGCAAATCAGACGTTTGCAGGAGCTGCGCAGTAATCGGGATGAGGCGAGAGTGCAAGCAACTCTACAGGCCATAACGGAATGCGCGAAAACGGGCGAAGGCAATCTGTTGGAGCTGGCCATTGAAGCGGCGCGAGCAAGAGCTTCATTGGGCGAAATATCAGATGCCTATGAAAAGGTCGTGGGTAGACACAAGGCGGTCATTCGTTCCATTAGCGGCGTCTACAGTTCCGAATACGCAGATGCTGATGAGGTAGCGGCCGTGCGCAAGATGGCAGATGAATTCGAGCAGTGGGAAGGCAGACGTCCCCGTATTATGATCGCGAAAATGGGTCAAGACGGACATGACAGGGGCGCGAAGGTGATTGCCACCGCTTTTGCCGATTTGGGCTTTGACGTCGATATCGGTCCGTTGTTCCAGACACCTGAGGAAACAGCGAAGCAGGCGATAGAAAATGACGTACACGTGATCGGCTTCAGCTCGCTTGCGGCAGGTCATAAAACATTGCTGCCACAACTGGTGGAAGAGCTCAAAAAGCTGGGACGCGAAGATATTGTCGTCGTCATAGGTGGTGTGATTCCGGCGCAGGATTACGCCTTTTTGCGAGAGCATGGTGCCGCAGCTATCTTTGGGCCAGGAACAGTCATTCCTGTAGCAGCCCAGCACGTTCTGCAAGAGATCGTGTATCGCCTGGAGGCTGCTGGACAATGACCGGGGGCAGGGCAGACAAGAATTTCTTGAACGTTTCCTCCAAAGCACGTCTCCCAAGGTTATCAGTGGATCAATACGTCACAGGCGTACGAGAGAATAACCGAACGGTTTTGGCGCAGGCAATCACGTTGGTCGAGAGCAATGCTCCCGCTCATATGGATATGGCCCAAGAGGTGATCAAGCAACTGCTTCCTCATACAGGTCAATCCATACGCATAGGGGTATCCGGTGTGCCAGGTGCGGGCAAGAGCACGTTCATTGAAGCATTCGGCAGTATGCTTTGTGAAAAAGGTCATCGTGTCGCTGTTTTGGCCGTTGATCCGAGCAGTACGGTTACTCGTGGGAGCATTCTCGGCGACAAGACGCGGATGGAGCTCTTGTCACGCAATTCACAGGCGTTCATCCGACCTTCTGCCACGGGCGGCACCCTAGGCGGAGTCAATCGGAAAACGCGGGAAACGATGCTAATCTGTGAAGCAGCAGGCTATGATGTGATTTTGGTCGAGACCGTCGGGGTCGGACAGAGCGAGACGACAGTCAGATCTATGGTCGATTTCTTTCTACTCCTGATGCTGACAGGGGCGGGCGATGAACTGCAAGGAATCAAAAAAGGCATTATGGAAATTGCAGATGCGCTTCTGATCAATAAAGCCGATGGGGAAAACCGGACGCGTGCCTTGATCGCCAAAGGGGAATACAATCGTGTTCTGCATTACTTGCAGCCGGCAACCACTGGCTGGGAAACGAAAGCATACATGTGTTCTTCGCTGACAGGGGAAGGCATTGAGGATATTTGGGAGGTCATCGGTCAATTTCGTGAAAGTACCATCCAATCAGGCGGGTTTGAGGCAAGACGCAAAGCGCAGTTACTCGATTGGATGCACAGTATGGCTCAGGACTACCTGCGCGCGACCTTTTTCGGCAACCAGCAAGTAGCCGAGCTGCTTCCCTCGATTGAAGGAGCCGTTGCGAGTGGCGAGATTTCACCGACGAGCGCCGTACAGCAATTAGTGGCGATCTATGAGAATGCGATCATGAAAAAGGAATAGAGAGATGGTGGCCCTTATGAGCAGCAATATGTACGAAAAAATTGATGAATTGATGGAACGCAAATATAAAATCCAGCTTGGTGGCGGAGATGCTCGTATCGATGCCCAGCATAACCGCGGTAAGTTGACTGCACGCGAGCGAATCGAGCTCCTGCTTGACCCAGACACCTTTATGGAGCTGAACCCGTTTGTTGAGCACCGTGCTACGCATTTTGGTCTCGACCAGATGGAGGCACCAGGCGAAGGCGTCGTAACGGGCTACGGAAAAATCAACGGTCGGCCTGTCTATTTGTTCGCGCAGGATTTCACGGTGTTTGGCGGTGCACTGGGTGAGATGCACGCGATGAAAATCGCCAAGGTGATGGATTTGGCAGCGAAAAACGGCGCACCCTTTATCGGTCTGAACGATTCTGGCGGCGCACGCATTCAAGAAGGGGTAAGCTCACTGGATGGCTATGGCACGATTTTTTACCGCAATGCCATTTACTCCGGTGTGATTCCGCAAATCTCTGTCATCCTCGGTCCGTGTGCGGGAGGAGCCGTTTACTCTCCGGCGATTACGGATTTCGTGTTCATGGTAGAGAAGACGAGCCAAATGTTTATCACAGGTCCAAAAGTGATCGAGACCGTTACAGGTGAAAAAATATCCGCGGAGGACCTAGGCGGAGCCAAAGTCCATTCGACGGTGAGCGGCAATGCCCATTTTACAGGAGAAACCGAACAGGAAGTATTGGAAGGGGTACGCAGGCTGCTCAGCTTCCTGCCACAAAACAATCGTGATCGCGCACCTGTGATAAAAGCAGAGGAAAATAATGGTTGGCAAGAGGAGCTCTTGGAGCTGGTACCTGCTGAAAGCACGAAAGTATACGATGTACGCAAGGTCATCGAAAAAATCGTGGATCACGGTGATTTCATGGAAGTACAGCCGAACTTTGCTCGCAATATCGTGATCGGTCTGGCGCGTATCGATGGACACAGTGTCGGCATTATCGCCAACCAGCCGAAGGTCATGGCAGGTGGACTGGACATTCATTCATCGGATAAGCTGGCGCGTTTCATCCGTTTTTGTGACTGCTTCAACATTCCGCTCTTGACCTTTGAAGATGTCTCTGGCTTTTTCCCGGGAATCAATCAGGAGCATGGAGGGATTATCCGTCACGGGGCGAAAATCTTGTATGCATACTCAGAAGCAACGGTTCCCAAAATCACCGTGATTCTGCGCAAAGCTTACGGCGGCGCTTATGTGGCGCTCAATTCCAAATCCATTGGAGCAGATGTCGTGTATGCATGGCCGAATGCAGAGATTGCCGTCATGGGTCCCGAGGGGGCAGCCAACGTCATTTTTGCAAAGGAAATCGAACAAAGTGAGGACCCGGCTGCGACTCGCGCAGAGAAAATTGCCCTCTACAGAGAGAAGTTCGCCAATCCATATGTTGCGGCAAGTCTCGGCATGGTGGATGATGTCATCGACCCGCGCGAGACCCGGCAAAAGGTCGCGCAAGCCTTGGAAATGCTCAGAAACAAGCAGGAAGATCGTCCGTACAAAAAGCACGGAAACATCCCACTTTAGAAAGGAGCTCTGATCGTGCTATGAAGCTGCATGAACTGCGTGAATTCATCAAGCTGGTGAATCAGTCTTCCATTGAGGAGCTGGAATGGGAGAAGGGTAAGACACGAATCGTGATCAAGAAAAGTGCACCAATCGAAGGCATGGCTGTCCATGCGCCTGTACAGGTGGGCGAAGTGGAGCATGGCTATCAGGAGGCTGCCGCTACTGCTGAGTCAGTTAATGTCGTTGCTGAGGCTGAGGCACCTAAGGAAGTGACACAGCAAGTCATGTCTTTGGGAGTAGGACTGTTCTATGCGGAAGTGACAGTAGGGCAGACTGTTCAAGCTGGTGAGAAGGTTGGACGCTGCACGGCTGATGCTCTTCAGCTATCTGCCGATATTACGACGCCTGTTAGCGGCATCATCACGGAAATTCTCGTCGCGGATGGTCAGTTTGTCGATTACGGAAAAGCTTTGCTCGTTGTCAAAACTCAGTAGGAAGGAGTGCGCACATGTTTACGAAAGTATTGATTGCCAATCGTGGAGAAATCGCTGTCCGCGTTATCCGCGCTTGTCAGGAACTAGGGATAAGTACAGTTGCTGTCTTTTCTGAGGCGGATCGGGAAGCATTGCACGTAGAATTGGCGGATGAAGCGTATTGTATCGGACCTACGGCGTCCAAGGACAGTTATTTGAACATGGCACGGATTATGACGGTCGCACTTTACACAAAGGCAGACGCTATCCATCCGGGCTATGGCTTCTTGGCGGAAAACGCTTCGTTTGCCCAGCTTTGCCAGGATTGCTCGATAACCTTTATCGGTCCCGATCCCGAAGCGATCACCAAAATGGGGGACAAATCCGTAGCAAAAGCAACGATGAGTCAAGCGAATGTCCCATTAGTTCCGGGCACAGACGGTTTGATTGATGACATCGATGAGGCATTGCAGGTGGCGGAGAAAATCGGCTATCCTGTCATTGTAAAAGCAACGGCTGGCGGCGGCGGCAGAGGAATGCGTGTCGCTTTTGACGCCGATGAGTTGTCCAAGGCGATTCGTCAGGCCCAGAAAGAAGCAGAGACGGCATTCGGCAACGCTGGTGTGTACTTGGAAAAATATGTAGAAGAGCCGCGGCATGTAGAGATTCAAATCATGGGGGATAAGCATGGCAACGCTGTGTACTTGGGAGAGCGGGATTGCTCCATTCAGCGTCGTCATCAAAAGCTGGTAGAAGAAGCGCCATCTCCGGCGCTGGACCAAACGCTGCGCGAGCAAATGGGGCAAGCTGCGGTGGCGGCAGCCAAGGCGGTTTCGTACCACGGAGCGGGTACTGTTGAATTTTTGCTAGACAAGCACGGCCAATTTTACTTCATGGAAATGAATACGCGGATTCAGGTAGAACATCCCGTAACAGAGATGATTACAGGGATTGACTTGATCAAAGAACAAATTTCTGTGGCAGTAGGCAATCCGTTATCCTTCTCCCAAGAAGATGTGAAAATCAACGGATGGGCAATCGAGTGCCGAATCAACGCGGAGAATCCTGCGAAAAACTTTATGCCATCACCAGGGAAGGTCGTCAACTACTTGCCGCCAGGCGGTTACGGTGTGCGCGTGGACAGTGCGGTTTATCCTGGCTACGAAATCTCTCCCTTCTATGATTCGATGGTCGCCAAGCTGATCGTTTGGGGAACAGATCGCAACGAAGCATTGGCTCGTATGAAGCGGGCGCTAGGTGAGTTTGTCATCGAAGGAGTACATACGACGGTTCCCTTCCATGAGAAGCTACTGGAGCACCCTGACTTTGTCGCAGGGAATTTCGCTACGAATTTTCTGGAAAAAAATACGCTGGATTTGTAACGAGCATGAAAGAACTGTGACAGAAATCCCTCTCTGTTACAGTTCTTTTTTCATTTATAGCAGTATTCATTTATACTACTAAAAAGAAAGGAGGTAACACCTTGATTGATGAGCTTCGAAAAATCGGATTGTCAGATCTGGAAGCCAGATGTTATTTGGTGCTTCACGAGGAACCGAAAATATCTGGATATGAAGTGGCCAAGAAAGTTTCCGTCTCTCGGACGAATGTATACGCAGCCCTTCGAGCATTGACGGAAAAGGGCATGTGCCGCATGATCGAATCGGAGCCTGTTCTTTATGATGCAGTACCGATCGAGCAGCTGATTCGCTTGTTACAATCGGAATTTGATCAAACAACCCGTGTCCTGCAAGAACAGTTGAAACCCACTCCCAGAACGTCTCCTTCCTTTTATAATTGGCAAGGTGACAAAGCGATTGAAACAGCAATAAAACGAATCGTCTCAAATGCAAACAAAAGCATTGTTGTCGATATTTGGTCCGAAGATGTTCATTGGGTAGAGGAACCATTGGTAGAAGCAGAAAAACAAGGGGTTGCTGTCACGCTAATATCCATTGGTGAATGCCATGCAAAGCTAAAAAATGTTGTCGTACATAAAAGGAGTGCGGAATGGCATCAAGTGCAATCCAGAAAGTTCTCTATTCTATGCGATGCACATTCGGCATTGCTGGGCAGCTTTGGGCGTGGGATCAAACCCACTATACTGGAGACGGACCACCCATCTCTCATTGAGTTGCTGCAAAACGCCTTCTACCATGACATCATCATGGGTCAGATCGAGAAGGATTTCAGCCAAGTGCTGGAAGAGAAATATGGGAGTGACTATGTACGCATTATCACCCCTTACTGGGAATACTTATAACGGGTAACGTTTATTCTCATCCTATGTTTGCAAAAAAGAAGTCAGTGGCTTCCAGTTCGAAGACGACTCTCGTTATCAGACAGCCAATCCTTAGAGGGTTGGCTGTTTGCTATGGAGGAGGCCTCTATTCTATTCTTTCAACTCGTCAAGAAAGCTTCTTACAGTCTGATAATATCCATCAGGGTCAGTAGAATGGATATCATGCCCGCACGCTGCAAAACTGGCAAGCTTTGTGTTTGGCCTTTGGCTTACCATGCGCTCGGCCTGATTTTCATCCAGTACAAAGCTTTTTTTGCCGTGGATCAGCAAGATCGGGCAAGAAGACGCTAGCCAATCGTTCCACCATTCCCCGTTAATGTGTCGCTGCGAGATAGGCATGCCCTTTAAATCAGAACGGAATCCCCAGCCTTGTTCATCCTCAAACACGCTTTCCGAAAAATAATCGACCGCTCGAACGCCGACTTCCTCGAGCGATTTCCTTAGATCGTGTAAAGAAGGGGAGCGGTGTGGGAGTTTTTCTGCAAAGGATAAGTCGGCCTTAATTTCAACCCCGATATCTTCTACGATGACCGCGTTCACAAGCTCAGGATAACGAGCAGCAAATTGATAAGCGTTGACGCCTCCTAAAGAATGCCCAACGATCGTAACAGGAGCTCCATCCAAAACGGTCTGAACAAAGGCGAGAATGTCGTTGACGTAGCCTTCACGGGAATAATCCTTATCTGGGGCATACTCACTCCAACCGTGACCTCGTTGATCCAATCCAATCACGCGCCAATCTGTGAATCTGGAAGCAAACTTTGAAAATGTTCGTGCATCATTCATATGACCATGCAGCAGGAGCAAAACTCCTTGACTGTCCACTTCAAAATCGAGGTAAGATAGTTTTATGTTACCTGATTGGAAAAATTTTCTCGTTACCGTTCCTTTTTGTTCTGGCTGAAGCATACAGTAATTCCTCCTAATGGATAAACAGCATCATGTCCAACTCGACTTCTCCTTCACGTTAACAGTTAATCGTGACAGGAATTGTCATAATAAAAATTTGAGAGTTATGCCATGCCAAAATCAAAAAGACTGCTGGAAATGATGATAACTGTCAA
Source organism: Brevibacillus sp. RS1.1 (assembly GCF_013284365.1). Taxonomy (NCBI): domain Bacteria; kingdom Bacillati; phylum Bacillota; class Bacilli; order Caryophanales; family Paenibacillaceae; genus Brevibacillus; species Brevibacillus sp. RS1.1. Next base: position 279,487 of record NZ_JABSVA010000003.1, on the reverse strand, counting down.
CTGGAAGCGCAAGTTTAAGTACTGATAAACATTTACTCGCAATGAGGAGGTTGCTATGGCATTACCCAAAAAAGGCACGAGGGGTATAACAGTAGGAGAACAGCGATATCGTTGGGTCATCAGCCCAGCAGCGAAGGGTCTGCTCGCGTTGACCATCCAGCACAATGAAGGGATAGGTCAGTTGATTCGCGTGTATGTAAAATCAGATGTGAATGACTTTTGGGCGGAGTACCCACTTGTGCAGCATTTGGAAATGAGAGTAATAAAGCCAGCTGACGTCGCAGTTATCATTGAAGAGGCGATTAAGCTGGGGTGGCAGCCTGACAAAAAAGGGACGCCTTTGAGCTTTGACTTCATTGGAAGCACGCTCGTCAAAAAAGGGGATACATAGTAATACCGGAACGGGAATTGTCTAGAAAAGCAGAGGAGAAGAAGTCGGATGGAATGGGCAAACGTCAGTAAGACAAAGGATCTAGAGCTCGTGCAAGTAGCAGTGGATCGATTAGATATCAACGAACGGGATCAACGCGGGCGAACACCGCTGATGCTTTTTATCACAAACCGAATGCCGCCAGAAGCAATTCAGATGCTTTTGGATAAAGGCGCAGAGCTGGAGGCGGAAGACAAGCTGGGCGATACCGCGTTGAAAAAAGCCGTCAAATTCAAGCAAGTCGAAGCCGTAACACGATTGCTGCAGCAGGGAGCCGAGCTTGACTCTCAGCATGGCATTTTGGCCTCTGCTTGGAATGCGGCCAGGAACGACAGAACGATTGCAGACCTGCTGCTCGAAACGAAAGGAGCGGTACGTCTAACACTGTCTTCTGAGGAAGAGGAAACGGTGGACGATATTTTATATGACGAATCTGAGCAGAAGCGGTGCAAAAAAATAAAACGGCTTGATTCATCTGTTCTCCTTCATGCTGTAGTGAATGGCTACAACTGGGATGACGGACCAGAGGCGATGATTGTGGCTTTTGAGAATCCTGCCTGTGCAACGATCACTCTTTTTGATATGTATGAACGGATGGATGCCGACTATTGGCTGGAAATGGATGAGGAGGAAATCGCGGAATCGGAGGAACGAAAGCGCTGGAGAATGCTCGCTATGCAATTAAAAGAGAAACTTGCAGATGAATGGGATAGGGGTTGATCATCATGTGTCGATATGGGATGTATGGTCCATACAAACAAATATACGCGTGTTTCACGTGCCGAAAAGTGTTCAAGCAAACCTCCAAGTATGAATTGACGGAAGAAGAATGGAACAAGATCAAGCATAGCTGTCCGCAATGTGGTGAGGGAATGAAAGAGATGGGGCATGATTTCAAGGCTCCCAAGCAAACGGATGTAAAGCAGTGGAAAAAGGTTGAAATTCTCTATCAGCATGGGTTTGCCTATCATTCCTGCGGCTGCGATGGTCCTGGCTACCGACCAGCCGAATTACATGAAGTGAACGAGTTTCTCGAAAAGAATAAGCGGTTCAAATCAGAGGGAGAGAAATTGCTGGATAGACTCACGATAAGAATGTAAAAACGAAGCAGGGGGCGGAGGATCGTGGCAACCTTCTTTTTGATCATGATTTACTTGTCGTTTATCAGCTTGGGTCTTCCCGATTCGGTGCTGGGGGCAGCTTGGCCGGTCATGCAAGCAGAATATGGGGCGGCATTTGGTATGGCTGGTGTGATCAACATTGTGATTGCGTCTGGAACGATCGTATCTAGCTTGATGAGCGGTGCATTACTGAAACGACTGGGGACAGGACAGATCACACTGATTAGCTGTTTGATCACAGCGGCAGCCTTGCTTGGATTTTCTTTTGCCCCATCAATGATATGGTTGATGGTATTGGCATTGCCACTGGGACTAGGAGCTGGCTGTGTAGATACCGCATTGAATCATTATGTCGCCACGCATTATCAAGCCCAACATATGAGCTGGCTGCATTGCTTCTGGGGTGTGGGTGCTACGCTTGGCCCCATTATTATGTCTAGCTTTATACGCGATCATGATTTATGGCGGAATGGCTACTTGACTATTTCTCTTATTCAATTTGCTTTAGTCGTACTTCTAGCGTTTACACTTCCTTTGTGGAAACGGATGGAAAACATACAAAGCCATGCTGTCAAAGAATCACAAGTTCAGCAGTCTCGTGGGCAGAGCGAACAACCGTTACGGACAAAAGGCGTTAAGCTGACTTTGCTCACATTTCTCTTCTATTGCGGGGCTGAAGCATCGGTAGGATTATGGGGGAGCAGCTTTTTGGTAAATGAAAAAGAGCTACCTTCGTCTGTCGCGGCGATGTGGGTAGCCATGTATTACGGTGGCATTACCGTTGGTAGATTTATTACGGGCTTTGTTACTTTTAAAGTGAGCAACCGCGTCCTGATTCGCAGTGGACTTCTCGTAGCATTCACCGGGGCAGCGCTGTTGATGTTTCCATTACCGACCTTCTGCTCGCTAATCGGTTTTCTGTTGCTCGGGTTAGGTTTCGCCCCGATTTATCCCTGTATGCTGCATGATACCCCAGAACGCTTTGGGAAAGAGCAAACGAAAAAGCTGATGGGCTATCAGATGGCGGTTGCGTACACGGGTGCCACATTTTTGCCTCCGTTGCTCGGGTGGCTTGCTACACAGACGACCATTTCTATTTTACCGTTTTTTACAGCATTCTACATTGCGTTCATGCTATATGGTTCTGAGAGAGTCAATCGAATCACAAAGCAACAGGCTGCCCGATCAGAAATGATCTAGCATTTTGGCAATCCGCTATTTAGACGACAGCATGTTTTGCAAAGCTTTTCCGTATAAAGACAGGGGCATCTGGTCGCCGGTGATGTAATAAAAGGTCGACATGCCATTCTCTAAAGCAAGAATCGTCCATGCCATTTCATCCGCGGATAGAGTAGAGTCACTTTCTTTTGGTATCAAGGTCTGTATGGCCGTGGAAAGATGCTGTACCGACTCGATGATCATGTTCGACCATCGCTCTCGAACAGACTCTTCACGCATGGCATACAGCAAAAATTCCAGGTTCAGCATGTTCCACGTGCGATTTTGTTGCTGAACGGACATAAAATAGGCGTTCATGGCTTCTATAAAATGCGATAATGATGGCTGGTGATCAATTACGTGAAGGATATTCGACACATGTAATTGCATCTGACCTTCCAAAATAGCGAGAAAGAGATCTTCTTTGGACTGAAAATGAGCATAAACAGCTCCTTTGGTAAATCCAGCATGGTCTGCGATTTTATCAACGGAAGCCCCGTGGAAGCCTAACCGAGCAAAGGTCTCAATGGCTGCGTCAATGAGCAATTGCCGTGTTTCCTGTTTACGCTCTGCTTGGGTTAATCTGCGTCTGTTCATTCGTCCACACTCCTTCTCTTGACAAGCATACCATATAGAATTAACATTCCATATAGTATTTAAATCCTTGCTGGTATGTAAGATACAAATGGCAGTTTTGTAGGATTTAACCGTCTACTATGTCATGCTATTTTGGAGTACGATAGATATATAGATCATCTAGTAAGAGGGGACAGTGTACGAATGCAGAGGGAAGAAAGCGTTGCAACGCGGAATCGGCCTATGTCCAATATCTTGGCGCAAACGGTTAAGACGGGAATTATCAAATCGAATCTGATTCCAATGTTTGCCGGATTAACATTGGCACTATATACGTATCACTTCAGTCTAATGGATAAGCTGCCAGAAATCTTATTTGCTACAATCGGCTCTATTTTAATCATGGCAGCTGCGGGTGCTTTTAATAACGTGTATGATCGCGATATCGATTCTGTCATGGAGCGGACGAAAAACAGACCTACGGTGACAGGGGATATATCGACAAAGACGGTTTTATGGCTTGCCTCTCTGATGACGATTTTTGGCTTGGCGGCTCTCGTCTTGGCATCACCATTGGCTGCTATTATGGGTTTTCTCGGACTGTTTTTTTATGTCGTGCCTTATACGATGTGGACGAAAAGAAGAACGATTTACAATACGGAGGTAGGGAGTATTTCTGGGGCAATGCCGCCGCTCATCGGTTGGGCCGCCATTCACCCAGATGTAACGCATCCTGCTATCCTTGGTCTCTTTATCATCATGGTCATTTGGCAAATGCCTCACTTCTATGCGATCGCGATTCGCAAGCATGATGAGTACAAGGCGGCTGGGGTTCCGATGTTGCCTGTGGTCAAAGGTGCAAGACGTACCTACATTCAAACAAATGTGTATTTAGTCATTTTAATTGCAAGCAGCTTTCTATTTTGGTCATTAAGCGCTGGTCTTACGTTTATGGCTCTGCTCCTGAATGTTTTATGGCTGGTTCTGAGTGTCTTTGGATACCGGAAAATGGATTCACAGAAATGGTCGAAAACGATGTTTATTTATTCGCTGATTCATATGACGGTGCTGTTCTCGACGGTGATTATTTACTCGCTGATGGGGATTATTTTCAAACTGTAAATCCATGATCATCCAAGCTGCCTTCACTTTGAGGGCGGCTTCTTTTTTTGTCAGAAAACCTTGACGCATAGCGGTTTCTTCTCATGTTCAGCCAAAAATGGGCGCATGATCTTTGCACGAATACCCAACGTCGCTTCATAAATCTAGAGTAGTTCCATGAAGTGGCGGAGGTGAAAACGAATGGATGAGTTCAAAAAAGAGCTAAAAAAATTGAAGGCTTCTGAAATAAAAGGAGATCGAATGCAGCGTTGGGACAAAGAAAAAATGAATGACGCGACGCTAGTTCGAGGTAGGTGTGGCGGATGTGGCAGATGTGGTGGTTGCAGTAGATGTAGTTGTGGTCGTTGCGGTCGTTGCTCTTGCTCCTGTAGCTGTTCCTGCTCCTGCTCTTGCTCTTGCTCCTGCACTTGCAGTTGCAGTTGCACTTGCTTCTTCCCATGCTTTATCGTGATTGACGATTTCTAATCCATACGTAAATGAAGCTCCTGCCCCAAATGGTGACTTGGCAGGGGCTTTGTTTTTCCAACTGGAATGTGAGACAAAGAGTGATACATAAAATAGTTGTGACATGTCTTGTCGCAAATTGGTTTATTTCACAACGTTAGGGGGAGGAGAATGGATAAGCTGAATCCTTCGATGCGCATAAAAGTGAAGCGGGATACAGTGTATATACCCGATTCAGATGGAAGCGTGTATTTTCGCAATAACATCGGGACTTTCCGCATGAAGGGCGACATGATCGATCGGTGGGTAGATCAGTTGTTTCCCATGTTTAATGGTGTGCATACGTTGGAGCAATTGACCGACGATTTGCCGGAAGAATATCAGCAACAAATTTTTCAAGTGGCCGGTACACTTTTAGAAAATGGATTCCTTCAAGATGTGAGCCTGGAGAAACCACATGAATTATCACCAGAGGTCATGTCGAGGTATGCAGCTCAGATTGAATATTTGGATCAGTTAGGCGGATCAGGAGGGTATCGGTTTCAAAAATATCGAACAGAAAAAGTATTGGTGATCGGGGCAGGCTCCTTTCTCCTTTCTGTCATCCATGCATTGCTGGAATCGGGATGCGTTCAATTCCATTACGCCATCACGAATGAGACTGCGACCAATCGTGAGCGGCTAGAGGCGATGATAGAACATTCGCGTGGGAAGGACCCACACGTGAAGCTGGATGAACTCAAGCTGACGTCGTGGGAGGGAGCCGACTGGTCAGCGACCATCGAGCCTTTCACTGCTATTTTGTACACGTCAGCAAACGTAAACAAGGATGAAGTGAGTGTGATCCAGCTCGCGTGCAGAGAGCGTGAGAAAGTGTTTGTTCCAGCGTTATTTGTCCAGCAAAAAGGAATGGTAGGGCCGCTGATTCATCCACAGTCAGAGGCTTGCTTTGAATCGGCTTTGCGTCGCTTACATCGGCAGGCTTTGTGTGCGGACCCCGAACAACATCCATATTCAATGACCGCAGCAGCCATGCTGGCGAACATCGCTGTTTTTGAATGGTTTAAATACGTTTCAGGTGTCAATGAAGCAGAGGAACCAAACAAAATTTATTTGTTAAATCTGGAGACGATGGAAGGAAGCTGGCAATCCTACATGCCTCACCCCATGCAAAAAGAAGAGGTGGGCATAGAGGTATTGGATGAGAGAGAGCTTGAATTACGGATATCGAAAGAGACAGAACAGAAAGAAAGTCTATTGTCTCTGTTTCCGTCATGGACCTCCCCAGATAACGGGATTTTTCACAGCTGGGAAGAGGGGGAGCTTACGCAGCTACCACTGACACAGTGTAGGGTGACAGCAGTCGACCCTGTGGCAGATGGTCCTGCGGAGCTATTGTCAACAGTTGTATGCGCAGGATATACCCATGACGAGGCGCGAAGAGAAGCAGGATTGGTTGGGGCAGAGATGTATGTGGGAAGAATGGTGAACCACCTAATCACTCAAAATTCAGCTTATCAAGCCGATCTGGAGAGCAATATCGGAGTTGGAGCAGGAGAAACGGCAGCAGAAGGTTTATGCCGGGCGTTACAGCATTGTTTGACACTCACGTATGTGTCAGAAATGAAAGGACGACAACCAACGGCTAGACCTGTGCAGGTTGATTCGATTGTGGATGAACAGTCCCAGTTTTATGTACGGTCTTTCGCTACATTAGGTGAGAAACTGAGGGTTGCAAAAGGTCATGAGGTATGCGGATTTCCGGTTTATTGGGTGGAAACGCGCACGGGATGGTACGGGAGTATTGGCTTGTTAGAGCGAGAAGCATTGCGAAAAGCACTGATGTATGCCTTGCAACAGATTCAAACGCCAACCAATCAAGTGTCCAAGTATGTACTAACTGCGCAATCTGTCGGCTTGACAGGTGAAGCCATCGAACTTGCACGCAGTAGCGTTCAGGAAGAATCGGACATAGAGGTCTGGAAACAAGCTGTCGAGGTACTGGCTCTTCATCATCTTTCTCCTCGAATCATGAATGCCGCGATAGAGCCTTTCCTGGAAGAAGACCTTGGTGGCGTATTTGCCTTGCTGCTCTCGAGGAGGTGCTCCGATGAGTGCTGACATTCTTGTCATTGGAGACGGAATACTGGCAGAGCTGGTTTCAGAACATTTGAAGAACGACTATCGCGTCTGGAACAGTGAAGACATGGCGTCTGCGACAAGTGGAGCAGATTTGGCTCTCCTGTTGCACGATACGTATCATCCTGCTTTGCATGTACAGGCGGAAAAACATTTTCGCCAAACAAATATCCCGTGGCTGCGCGGCTTTGTTTCATTCGGGGAGGCCATCGTAGGTCCGTTGGTTTATCCAGATCAAACAGGGTGCTCCCAGTGTGCAGACATACGGCGATTGATGGCGGGACGCGATCGCAAAGAGATGTGGAAGGTACAAAATATGCTGAGGGAGAAAGGCGGCATACCCCGTGATCCATGGTCATCTCGCTCAGGGTTGTTACAAGTGGCATACCATGTCAGTGCGGAGGTTGAACGTATAGTTGAGGGTAGGCAAGCCCAGTTATCTGAGCATATCCAGTTTATTGATTTGCAAACATTGACCAGCACGCGCCACTTCTTCTTGCCCAATCCTGTATGTCCGGTATGCAGTCGGCTGCCTGAGGATTCTGAAGAGCGGGCAAGAATACGCTTGAAGCCTATTGTAAAGCAAAGTCCGGACAGCTACCGGACAAAATCTATAGCCTCTTTGAAAGAAGCTCTCTCCACCGAATATTTGGATTCCCGTACTGGGTTTTTGAATGGAAAAGTACGAGATCTTGTCTCGGTGTTCGCAGATGTAAGTGTCAATCTGCCGTTATTTTCACATGACGAGGGTACGGCTGGCAGGTCTGTTTCATATGCGGATAGTGAGATAACGGCGATTTTAGAAGGAATGGAAAGATATTGCGGGCTTATGCCGCGTGGCAAGAAGACGATGGTGCGTGACTGCTATGCAAACCTTGCGCCGTATGCCCTTGATCCGACAACAGCGGGGACCCATTCAGAAGAGCAGTATGCTCTGCCAAATTTTCCGTTTCAGCCATTTGATCCGAAGCGAGAGATGAACTGGGTATGGGGTTATTCCTTTAAAGAAGAACGACCCATTCTTGTACCTGAGCTCATGGCCTACTACAGTATGGGATTCGGGGAGGGTGTTGTATTTGAGACCTCCAATGGCTGTGCGTTAGGCGGTAGTTTGGAGGAGGCGATCTTCTACGGCATCCTCGAAGTGGTGGAGCGAGATGCTTTCTTGTTGACCTGGTATGCCCAATTGCCATTGCCGCGCCTCGATCCCGCTACGGTCAATGATCGGGAATTGCTTCTTCTCATTGATCGGATGCAGACTGTTACCAATTACGAATTGTACTTGTTCGATGCGACTATGGAAAATGGGATTCCCGCTGTATGGACGATTGCGAAAAACCGCGGAGCGGAAGGCCTGCACCTCGTTTGTGCAGCAGGTGCGCATCCAGACCCTATCCGCGCTGTGAAAAGCTCCATTTACGAAACGGCAGCCATGCTCATGACTTTGACAGACAAGTACGAAGCGAATCGAGACAAATACTTGCGTATGCTTCAAGATTCGTCCCTCGTGAAAAAGATGGACGATCATGCAATGCTTTACAGCTTGCCAGAAGCAGCGGAGCGCTTATCCTTTCTCATGGATGGTTCACGTCCGATGGTCTCTTTCGCTGAACGCTTTCCTGGAAAAATCCAAAATCATGATCTAACAGACGATTTGGGGGAGTTGCTCGGTGTATTCCAAAAGTTGGATCTCGATGTCATTGTGGTAGATCAAACGACACCAGAGGTAGGGCGCCATGGCTTATCTTGCGTGCGTGTATTGATTCCTGGCATGCTTCCGATGACTTTTGGCCAGCATCTTACGCGAATAACGGGATTGAAACGAGTATTGGAGGTCCCTGTGAAGCTGGGGTATGTGAAACAACCGCTGCGTGTAGACGAGTTGAATCCTTTTCCCCATCCGTTTCCATAACATGCATCTGGGAGTGAGCCGGATGAATCTCGAAAATTTCTTGTACCGCCTTCATTTTGATACAGAAAACGCCAGACCAAGTGATCTCGAAGTGGATTGGGGGGATGCGCCACTACCATACAAGCTGTACAGGGGGCAACCTGTCATTTCACTACCTGAAGACGTGTCTCTATCGCTCATAGATCAAACGGTTTCACAAGAGATGACTCTTCCACAATTGGGTGCATGGTTATGGTATAGCTATGGACTGATACAAATCAGTCAATCGTTGTTGGTAACCACGACTTCGGCAGATGCAGAATCTGAGTCGTTTTTGCCGCTTGTAATGAAGCGAAGGCCGGTTCCGTCTGGGGGAGGGCTCTATCCAAGCGAGCTGTACGTGTATTTGAAGCTGTCGAGTATTCCTCCAGGTCTATACCACTACGATGTGGCTCATCACAGACTCGTACAATTGCGCGAAGGGAATTTTGATCACGTCCTTAACCGAGCACTTGGTGGCAGTTGTCCAGTACATGCATGCTTTGGAGTTGCGTTCGTCTCCATCTATTTTTGGAAGAACTTTTTTAAGTATGATGAGTTTTCCTATCGATTGCAGGGCCTCGATGCTGGTGTACTGCTTGGACAATTGCAGGGAATGGCAAACCAACTCGGTGTTACGACTGCGGTACACTACCAGTTCCTGGATAGAGCGATGAATACACTGTTAGGATTGTCTGCCGATCAAGAGAGTGTCTACGCGGTAGTCCCTTTATCACTCCAAACAGAAGAGGGGAGGCATTCGCACTCACCGGCACAATGGATAGAACGAGAAAAAGGGGTGCTGGCAAGCGAGCTAGTCAGAGAACTACCTGAGCAAAAGCATGTGCAAGTGACACGCTCAAAAAGAATGAGACAATATCCTGCACTCCTGCAAATGAATGAAGCTGCTATGCAGGCATCTACCCATTCATTTCGACGATATTCGGATCAGGCGGAAAGCAAACGGCCTCGCCGGTCCGATGAGCGAATCCTTCTCCCGCGTTTGCAGAAACCTAGTTATGATTTGGCGGAATATTGCAGGGAGCGTTTTTCACCGGAAATGGACTTTATCAGGAGGAAAACGGACCAGAATCAGGTAGCGCGTATCATGGAAATGACGATGAGTGCGCTATCGTATGGCAATGATTTGGGGGGAAATCAAGAAGCAGCGTGGAGAAGGCTTTCACTCTTTGTCAGCATTCATCAGGTAGAAGGGATGAAAGATGGGGCATACGCTTACGAACCACTGGAGCACGCTCTTTATCCAATTGTCTATGGAGATTTACGAGCACGTCTACAAGAGGGAATGACCCTGGACAACGTGAATCTGTATCAAGTGCCGCTCTGCTTTCATGTAGTAGGAAAACGTGATCATCTGATGAATCAACTAGGGTTTAGAGGGTATCGCATCCAACAGATGGAGGCAGGAATCGTCGTGCATCACTTGCTTTTAGCAGCGTTCACGTGTGGAATGGGCGGTCATCCGTTACTCGGATTTGACGTGGAAAATTGCGATGATCTTTACAACCTAGCGTCCGAAGAGAAAACCTGCTTGATTCAAATTCCGGTCGGGCACTATCGCCCCCGCGCCAGATTTCAGACTGGACTTCATGGATAAAAAAGTGGAAGACCCGAGTCGCGATGACCCGGGTCTTGTTCTGGAAGTAAGGAGGGTATCGAGCTCATCTCGTTGTAAGGTAAGTGTCTCTTTATCCACCTTCAACCATCGAACGGTCAATCCACGATCAGCAGCAACAGTCAGCCACAGGCTTACATTGGGAATTGCTCCCGGATTTTTTCGATGGGGAAATGTACAGATGCGACTTCTAATCGCCAATCATTGGAGCGCATAAAACTTCCTGGAGGGTATTCAAAGACGCATTCTGATTGCAGAGTGAAACCGAGCTTACGGCAAATGGCATTGGAGGCAGGGTTGTCCACAGAGGGATAGGCATGAATAAACTTGTGTCTTCGTTCTTGTTTGATGCGGGTAATCAGTAAAGCTAAAGCTGCAGAGGCGATTCCTTTCCCTTGAAAGGGTGGGAGGACGCTCCAGCCTACTTCGTATACGTTTTCTCCTTGCCAGATGCGGTCCCAATAGCCGATGCTTCCGACGGGGGTGTGATCTGGGAGCAGTATGATGCTGAACATCCTGCTCGTTAGCTGTCTCCCCTTATTGACGTATCGCTCGTGTCGAGCTAGGAGCTGCTCTTCCGTCTCCGGGCCTCCGAGCTGCTCCATCATGACTGGTGCATTTAAAAGGCGTAGCAAAGAAAGATCGTCATCCGCCCAGGGTTGAATGCGGACAAGCTCAGTGTTTAGCGGTGTGGACATTCTCTCACTCCTTATCAATTAGATGGAAAATCATGCTATAATGGTGGTGCCCGAGTGATTCTTATTATCGGAGTATGAAGAGTAGCTGAGGTGTAGGAATAGACCCTTTCTGAAAAACATCTGGAGTGTAAATCCAACGTAAATATCGCCACGGACAATATAGGAAAGAGAAAGGGGTACTTGTTCCATGAATGAAAAAAGCATTCATACACAACGGCTCAAATTGATTCCATTTACACATAGAATAGCAACGAATATTTTGCAAGAAAATTACGAAGAGTTATTGGATATGGGGCTTACATTAGGCAAAGGCTGGCCAGATGAGGATGCGATGGAAACGATCCCCAAAATCATCCAAGCACTCGAACGCACAGGGGGACCGACAGGATTTGAATCGTGGATGATCCTTACAAAAGAAGACATGAAGATCATCGGGGATGTAGGATTCAAAGGAGTCCCGAATGCGCAGGGAGAAGTGGACATCGGCTATGGAATTATTGAAGCCGAGCGAAAAAAAGGCTACGCGTATGAGGCAGCAGAAGGTCTAGCGAATTGGGCGTTATTACAGCCAGATGTGAAAAAGATTACGGCGAAATGCCTGCTAGATAACATAGATTCCGCAAAATTATTAGTCAAAATGGGCTTTACAGAAATAAAGAGGGACGACACGATGATTTACTGGTCTAGGCAGAAAGAATAGTACGCTAGAACAGAATCAGAGTTTTACACAAAAAAGGACGCACACATGGCAGTCCTTTTTTTCATGGAGAACATCAATTGCTGGAATTTTCTATGGGAACGTAGTAGGTATGTTTCGTGCCATCTTTATACGTTACTTCGAGTACACCTGATTGAAGGGATGGGCCTTTTGCTTTTACTTTTTTCTTCGTGGAGAAATCTCCTGACTTCGAGTCGACTTGCAACGTAATGACCGTATTGAAGACTTGAATGGTTACGCGTTTGATTTCTTTATTCGAGACTTTCCCTGTCACTTCGATTTGGTAATACGATTTAGGGAGCTCACTTGATTCAGCATGGAGCTCAATCTCATCTGGATGGAGAGCTAGCCTTGGAAGAAATTTCGTCTGCATCTTTACGATTTCCTCTTTGCGTTCTTTATCTTCAGGTCCAACGAGGATGTGTACGTAAGAGTTTAACTGAAAATAGTCTGGCGTTAGATCTCTCGGCAGTTCGTCTGTTCGAAAATATTCATTTTGCTCAATCGTTTTCCCGGGCTTTACGTTTTTTTCCTTGATGTCCGGGGTACAGGCAGGTTCGTCTTCAGGGTAGGGAAGCTCCCAAGAGTCTCCAGAGGCAAACGCTTCTAGCCGATTTGTTACACCATAGCAATGCCCAGTCGTGTATGTGATGGGTTTCCGCGAAGTATTCGTGACAATGGTATTTACGTGGTACATTGGTGAGTCGTATTTTGGATTGTCGGTTTCGGTAACGGTCACTTGAAACCGAAGTCCCTCTTTCTTGAATGGTTTGTCAATGAAAAACATGCCGGTTGCTTTTGCTTGGGCCGCGTTTACATTCACGGCGCCAGCCGTCATAACCAGTAAAAGACATACGAGTGAATGGATAATCTTTCGAAACACACAGTTCACCTCCTCACGATTCGTTTTTGAAAAATGTGCATGGAGGCACCTTTTTAATATTCCATATATTACCTATCCTTGCAATGTTTTTTGTTCCGGAATATTTTAAATAAAAATTTTCAAAGGAAAGGTAACCCCAGACTTCCTTCTTTCGTATTGAAAGGAAGGAAAAGATGATCGCTTTTCATTGAACTATGCGACGCGTGTCTCTATACTGGAGAGATAAGCATTGGTAAATAATTGTGAGGGATAGCATGCAGAACTGGATGACCCAAATTATTGAACAATATAGTTACTTTGGCATCTTACTGATGATGGCACTGGAAAACATCTTCCCACCCATACCTTCAGAGGTGATCTTGACGTTCGGTGGATTTATGACGACGCAATCATCCTTAACGGTTTTTGGCGTAATCTTGTCAGCTACAATCGGTTCGGTGATTGGGGCAATCATTCTCTATGGAATCGGTTATTATCTGGACGTCAAAAAAATAGAGAAGATCGTAGAGAGATGGGGATATCTTCTGCGCATTAAAACGGCAGATATCCATAAGGCGAATAAATGGTTTGATCGATACGGGTACTGGACGGTCTTTTTTTGCCGCATGGTCCCATTAATCAGAAGCCTGATTTCCATTCCAGCTGGTATGACCAAAATGAATTTCCCGCTGTTCTTGTTGTTTACAACACTTGGTACGTTTATTTGGAACATCATCCTCGTGATGGCTGGTCACTTATTGGGGGAGTCATGGGAAGACATTCTGTACTACTTCGATCTCTATTCCAATGTCGTTTATGTTGTACTCGCCTTTGCGGGGATCGTGTTTCTCATCTTGTTCCTCCGCAAACGAAAAGTGGACGCCTAAAACCGAAAAACCATCTTTCCTTCGAGGGAAGGTGGTTTTTCCATATGGAAACCAAGAGGTAAACATATTACAAAAAGTCGTAATTTTCTTGCAAATACAAAACGCCGTAATTGCGCTAAGGTGTAGGGAGGGGGGAGTAGGTGACATGGGCACCGCCCTCATTCTTGAGGCTGGGAGAGATGCAACTTGATCGATTTGCTACTCGTAAACGGCGTAGTCATTACCATGGACAAAGACCGTCGGGTACTACAGGACGGGGCAATCGCCATTGACAAAGGAAGAATTTTGGAGGTAGGCGACACTCCACTTCTAAAAGACAAGTATCCCGCGCAAAAGGTTGTCGACTGCAAGCATCATTGTATACTGCCAGGCTTCATTGACACACATGGTCATGGCGGACATTCCTTGTTCAAAACGATTGCAACGGACAATATCAACGACTGGATGCCAATCATGACCAACACTTACAAGCACTACGTGACAGACGATTTCTGGTACTACGAGGGAAAGCTGTCAGCACTGGAGCGGCTTAAAGCCGGGATTACGACAGGTGTTAGCGTCTTAGGCTCGATGCCTTGCTCTGATGATCCGATCTTTGCCTTGAATCACGCCAAAGCGTACAACGAGGTTGGCGTCCGCGAAATCGTAGCGACAGGTCCATGCAACCCACCGTGGCCGCATTCCTTTAGCCGCTGGGTCGATGGACAAAAAGTAACGAAGGAAGTCACCTATGAGCAGGTTCTCGCTGGAGCAGAAGCGGTGATCGAAGCCCTGAATCACGCGAATAACGGATAAAACCAGAGCATACATAACACCATTTGTCATCGTGACCTCTGTCAATCCGTCCTATCCGACACCAGCTGACCAATTGTTTGGCTTAACCGATTTCGACCGGTACCAAGCGCGAAAAATTAGAGAGATTGCGAAAAGGTACGATACGCGCATCCATTCTGATGCTTTTGGAGGCATGATTCACCTCGCGATCCAAGACAAAGAGTACGCGCTGCTCGGTCCAGACGTACACTTGCAGCATTGTCGGGGGATTTCGTTTGATGAGGCGAAAATTTTGGCCGAAACAGGAACGAATGTGAGCGCTTCTCCTGGTTTTGGTCAAATCAACGCACGGACCCCGATTACGGAATTGCTGGAGATGGGAGCGACTGTTGCGATCACGACAGACGGTACTTCGCCGATGACTCCTTTTGACATGTTTCAGGCCATGCGCAGAATGCAGCTGCTGCAACAAGCGGCGCTACGTGATTACTATTACCTCCCGCCGGGCAAGCTGCTGGAAATGGTAACAATTGATGCGGCGCGCTGTGTCGGCTGGGATGACGAGCTGGGGTCTCTTGAGGCTGGTAAAAAAGCGGACGTCATTACCGTAAATATGCATCAGGCCCACTTGAATCCAGAGAACATGCACGTCCATCGTGTCGTCTATCAGGCAGTCGGTGGAGATGTGAACCACGTCATTGTCGACGGTGAGCTGATTATGGACGAGCGCCGTGTTTTGACTGTAGATGAAAAGCAAATCCTCAAGGAAGCGAATGAAGAGGCGAATCGCACAATCGAGCGGGCAGGCCTGGAAATCTACATGCAGCCAAGCAAGTATTTCTGGGGGCATGCGCGAGCTTATTTGGATGAGAGAAGGTTTGATCCGACGAAGCTCGGATATTGATAAGTAAAGTGCGTGGTTTGTTAATAGGGTAAGTAGTTGAATGAGGTCTAATTCTCGGATTCATAGAAGCGATACTGGGTGTACTCTCAGTAACGCTTCTTCCAGTTTTACTCAGGAATAGACCAGGATTTGTGACGCCTTGTGGAGAAGTGGTATTTTGAACGGTAAGATGAAAAACTCCAGCCTAATTATTCGAGGTGAGTTTTATGAAAAGGAAGATCGCTATTTCTCTGATTTTAACAGCGATTGCATCTATTGCTGTTATCACATTTTTATTTTATCAAACCAGTAATGTCTATTATAAGTTTTCGGAAGGCGCCTCTCCCGAACAAATCGAAGCATTAAAGAAAAATAACATCGACTTTCTTATAAAACCAGACAGTTCCATATGGGTCAACCGATCGGATGAAATGGACGTAGTGCAATGCTGCACCTAAAGTGTCGCCCTTGCATTGAATAGGAGAAGGTGCCCGCCGCCTTCCCTTTTTTTATCGGATTATAGTTGACAAAAACGATAGGATTAATCATTATTTATTCATAATCCCCATCGACTAAGTTGGAATAAAAAGAGGTGCATTCATGTATCTGACTATTGATAATGTTACGAAACATTTTGTAAATGAGCAGAAACAAAAAGTAAAGGTGCTGGATGATATCAATCTGGAAGTGGAAAAGGGCAGCTTCGTTTCCATTGTCGGCCCCTCTGGCTGTGGAAAATCGACGCTGCTTTACTTGATAGCGGGATTGGATCAACCGGACAACGGTGACATCCACGTTGCTGGCAATAAAGTGAATAAGCCCGGACCTGACAGAGTTGTCGTTTTTCAAGAAGCAGGGTTATTTCCATGGCTGACCGTTTTGGAAAATGTTACATACGGGCTCAAGTTGAAGAAAATGTCTACAGCGAAAGCCAACGAAAAGGCGCTGGAAGTGCTCAAGATGGTCCATTTAAGCAAGTATGTTCATTCCTATCCCCATCAGCTCTCAGGAGGGATGAAGCAACGCGTAGCTATCGCTCGGGCACTTGTCATGGAACCCGACATTTTGCTGATGGATGAACCGTTCTCGGCGCTGGATGAACAGACGCGGATGGTTCTTCATAAGGAGCTGCTTGAGATTTGGCGGACGACCAAGGTCACGATTTTTTTCGTCACCCATAATATCCGGGAGGCCGTTTTACTTGCGGAGAGAATCGTCGTTTTTGCCACACGCCCGGGAAAAATCAAGGAAATCATTGCGGTTCCTGCCATGCGCGATGGGGTCATGCCGGACAGTGTGACAGTAAGCACCGAGCAGAAGGTGCTGTCGATTCTGCAAGAAGAGATAGAAAAGGTGCTGAAGGAGGAAATGGGCAATGACTACAGCTTTAAGACGGGTCATCTTCATCGCTATGATAGCGGCGATATGGGAAGTCACATCTAAATTATCTGGGCTGCCATCGTTCATGTTTCCCAGCTTGACCCAGGTTTTTGAAACACTCGTAAATGGCTTGATAAGCGGGCAAATTACCGCCGCGATTGGAAAAAGCATGGGACGAATCCTGTTGGGCTTTCTCATTGCTATTATCATCGGACTGATATTGGGTTACTTCATTTGGAGGTACAAACTCGTAGAAGATACGCTTGGCTTTGTGGTGACTGCGCTTCAATCTATCCCAAGTATTGTCTGGTTTCCGCTTGCGATTATCTGGTTTGGCTTAAATGACTTCTCCATCCTGTTCATCGTGACGATTGGGGCGACCTGGACGATGACGGTCAACGCGACCAGCGGTTTCAAAAATGTCCCCCCGCTATATCAACGGGTAGCCAAGACTTATGGTTCGACTGGCTTTCACTTCGTTCGAACGGTCATTCTTCCTGCATCCGTACCACAGATCATCTCTGGGCTTCGGATCGCTTGGGCGTTTTCCTGGCGGGCACTCATGGCTGGTGAGTTGCTCGGGGGTGGCGGTGGTCTTGGGCAATTACTCGAGATGGGCCGTTCACTTGGACAAATGGATTTGGTGATATCTGTCATGATCATTATTGCGATCATCGGAACCATCGTCGATAATGTTGTCTTTTCACGGATCGAACGCAACGTTCAGATGAAGTGGGGAGTCCATTCATAAAAGAAAAATGGCTAAGGAGTGTGTCGTCACATGCTAAAAAAAGTGTTCAGTACCGTTGTCGCATCCCTATTATTAATGGGGATTGCTAGCGGGTGCTCTACAGGCGGAGCCGAATCCTCAGAGAAGGAAGTCAAGATCGGATATTTCCCAAATCTGACCCATAGCGCAACGATCATTGCATTGGAGAAAGGCTATTTCAAGGAAGCTTTCGGTGCGGATGTAAAGATTCAAACGAAAACGGTCGCCAATGGCGGATTGTTTATGGAAGCAATGGCAACAAAGGCGATTGACGTAGGGACAGTCGGACCTGGACCGCTGTTGAACTTTTATGTCAAGCATCCCGGGTATCGTTTGATTTCAGGTGCGGTCAATGGCGGAGCTGTGCTCGTCATGAATGGTTCAACCAATATTACCGAACTAAAGGATTTAAAAGGCAAAAGAATCACGATTCCGGTAATCGGTAGCACACAGGATGTCATGCTCAGAAAAGCACTGAATGAGGTTGGCCTGAAACCGACGACGAATGGTGGAGATGTGGAACTATATGCGGCGGCTCCGGCAGATACGGCAGCCTTATTCGTACAAAAATCCGTTGACGGTGCAGCAACGCAGGAGCCGTGGGGATATGTCCTGGAAAATCAGGCAGGAGGAAAACTGCTTTTGGACTGGGATCAATTCGCTTGGGGGAAAGAATCAACCAATACCGTGGTAGCAGCCAGCGATGAATTTTTGAAACGAGAAGGATTGGCAACCGCCTACCTGCAAGCACATAAAAAGGCAGTCAAATTCATTCAGGAAAATCCCGAAGAAAGCCAAGACTTGATCATCAAACATTTGAAAAATCTGACTGGCAAAGAGTTGAGCAAAAAAGAAGTGCAGGCAGCCTTTTCCCGTTTGGAAGTTACAACAGCGGTTAATGAAAAAGTCATTCAGGAAATGGCAGATATCAGCCAGGAAGCCGGATATATTTCCAGTAATAAAATCGATGGTTTGATCGATTTGAAATATTTGGAAGCAGCGAAATAAATCGGGTGAGAAGAAGGAATATTCAGCAGGAGGAAAGAGGGGTGGAAAGGAATTAGATGGGAAAGGAGGTCGTTCCACGATGAGACCACATGAACAAGGAAATAATCAACCGATCGACAGCTCATTAGAGACACAGATTCATACTGATTTCCAAAAGGAGATGACGTACGGGGATTATTTACAGCTCGATCAAATCTTATCGAGTCAACAGCTTCAATCTACCCATCATGATGAAATGCTGTTTATTATCATTCATCAGGTGAGTGAGCTATGGATGAAACAAATTTTGCACGAACTGTCAGCAGCAAATGAATGCATCTGCAATCATGATCTGGAGCCTGCTTTCAAAATGTTCGCGCGAGTCTCGCGTATCCAGCAGCAATTGATTAAATCGTGGGATGTCCTTTCTACATTGACGCCAGCTGACTACCTCCAGTTCCGTGACAAGCTGGGTCATTCGTCCGGATTTCAATCCTATCAAAACCGACTGATCGAATTTACGCTAGGATATAAGAACCAGCATGTCCTTGCGGTGTATGCGCATCAACCAGAGCTTCACGCCCAGATGAGTGTGGCCTTGCAGCAGCCTAGCATTTATGATGCGGCGATCATGGAGATGGCTGTTCGGGGCTTGCCGATTGATCCGGAATGCTTGAATCGCGATTGGTCGCAACCATATCAACCCAATCAGAGTGTAGAGCAAGCCTGGCTGACCGTGTATCGAAATGTGAACCAGTATTGGGATTTGTACGAGTTGGCAGAAAAGCTGGTGGATATCGCAAGTCAGCAACAGCAATGGCGCTTTAACCATATGACGACAGTCGAACGTATCATAGGCCAAAAGACGGGAACGGGTGGGTCATCAGGCGTCATGTACTTACGCAGAGCGCTCGATCACCGTTTTTTCCCGGAGCTTTGGAGCTTGCGGACACAGTTGTAAAAAACTCTTCAAAAAACAGCGAGAAAAGCGTCTTGGGGACCCAGGGCGCTTTTTGGCATGTAGTACTCAATTCACATCTTTTCACATATCTTTCCTAATAATGGGTACAAATACCCTTCTTTTCCTGACAAACATATGTTTTCATTTTTTATAGTATACCTTATTTTTCAAGTACAACCAGAAATGGAGTGGGCATTTGGATGGAAACAATGAAGCCACCTATGGAAGTGTTATATGCGAAACAGCTGAATGCACTGCGATCCCAGGATACAGGGACAAAACCTCCCAATTGGCTGATGTCGCCCAGAGCTGTGCGCGACTTTATTTTAGGAACGGATGAACCCCTTTCTTATGAGGGCGAAAGTATACCGATTACGAAGAAGTTCTATGGAGACGATGTACTTATTGAGCGTGCAATCGTCACGTTGGCAGGCAATCGCGGCTTAATGCTTGTCGGAGAACCTGGAACGGCAAAAACGATGCTCTCTGAGCTGCTGTCTGCGGCTATCTCTGGTACGAGCACGAATACGATCCAAGGCACCGCGGGAACGACAGAGGATATGATCAAATACTCCTGGAACTACGCGATGCTGCTGGACAAAGGTCCTTCGTTGCAAGCGCTGGTTCCTTCTCCTTTATACACCGGAATGAGCAAGGGAATCATTACCCGTTTTGAGGAGATTACCCGTTGTCCGTTTGAGGTTCAAGACGTGTTGATTAGTATTTTGAGCGACAAGGTGATGAACATTCCCGAGCTGTCAGACGGAATCCTGTTTGCCAAGCCCGGTTTTAATATCATTGCAACAGCAAACTTGCGGGACAAAGGCGTCAATGAAATGAGTAGCGCCCTCAAACGCCGTTTTAACTTCGAGACAATCGCGCCGATTAATCATGTGAAAATGGAAGCCCAAATTATCGAATCCCAAGCAAAAGTGATTCTGGAGCAAAGTGGAGTAAACATCGAAATCGATCGCGATGTGGTTGAGATATTGGCGACTACCTTCATGGAACTGCGGATGGGCGAGACCAAGGAAGGATTCAAAATCGATTCCCCTCAATCCGTGATGAGCACAGCCGAAGCCGTATCCGTCTATGTTCAAAGTGCAATGACGTCCCATTACTATGATGGCAGGTCAATTTCCATGGATCGACTGGTGCAGAACATGCTGGGAGCCGTCGTCAAGGAAAACCAAAAGGACGCAAATATCCTGAAAACCTACTTTACCAAAGTGGTCAAAGAACGGGCAAAGGAAGAGGGTCTATGGGGAACGTATTACAACGAGAAGAAATGGATCAAATAAAAAATCAGGACCGCTTCATAAAATCATTCGTCGAAGATGAGGTCTACAACCTCAGCAAACAGGTCGTCTATTTCCCGGTTCGTCATCATAGTCCTGCATGCGCGTTTCATTTGAAAAAAACGATCGAAGAGTATCAACCGGAAATCATTTTGATTGAAGGCCCGGACCATAGCAATCATATCATTCCGATCTTAACGGATGAACGGACGAAGCCTCCTGTGAGCATTTATTATGCGTACGCCTCAGGGGAGCAAAAATACGTCTGTTACTTTCCGTTTCTTCTGTATTCGCCGGAATATGTGGCCTTGGTCGAAGCAAAACGCCGGCAGATTCCCGCTGCTTTCATTGATCTAAGCTACGGAAGCCGCCTGGAGAGCTTGGAAGACGGCCATGATTTGAAAAAGAAGAATGAAAAGCTGTCTTATCACGATGAGCGCATGCTGGCAGGCTCGCAGTTTATTCAGCGATTGTGCCAGACGATGAAATGCCGGAACTTTGATGAGCTGTGGGAAAAGTTTTTTGAGATTGATGGGATTCGCAAACAGACGAAGGATTTCGTCAAGGATGTCTTTGCCTACTGCTACCTGTCTCGAAAATGCTATGATGACGCTACTTTGGAAGCGGAAGGCGATTTGATTCGCGAGGCGCACATGCGTCAAAAAATTGCAGAGGCAAAGAAAAAGCATGCGAGAATTCTCGTGGTAACCGGGGGCTTTCATACATACGGACTCATCGAGGAACGCAAGACTTCCTACAAGATACAAAAGGTGCAGGAAGAAAAAATATATCCGATGGTGTACACGTACCAGGAAGCAGATCAGTTGAATGGATACGCAAGCGGGATGCCGTACGTCCATTATTACGAGAGTGTGTGGAAGGCACTGGAGAAGAAGGAGCGTGCTCCCTTCTCGAAAAGCGCGTTAACGTACCTTCCACAACTGCTAAAAAAATTGCGTGGCAAGGGAGAAACGACGTCTACAGCGGATGCGATCGAAGCATATAGCCTCATGAACGGCTTGGCTGTCATGCGGGAAAAGGCTGAGGGCGGTGCCTATGAGTTGCTCGATTCCGTTCTCTCTGCTTTTACAAAAGGCGAGCGCTCGATAGCAACCTCTCAGCCGATCGAGACATTGCGAGAGCTGTTAACCGGAGACGGAATCGGTGAAGTGGCTCCTAATTCACTGGATGTGCCCATCGTTCACGATTGCAAAGACAGATGTAAATCGTTAAAGCTCGCGATCACGACGACAGCGCGCAATCAAAAGGTGCTAGAGCTGTATGCCAAAAAGTCGCATCGCGAAGCCAGCCAGTTTTTTCACTGCATGCAGTTCTTGGGCACAGAATTTTGCACCAAAGAAGCCGGACCTGACTGGATGAACAACCGAAATGTCAATCTCGTCCGAGAAACATGGCGCTACAGCTATTCCTCCTTCGTAGAAGCCCGTCTGATCGAGAGCTCGGTCTACGGTGGGACGGTGAAGGAGGCAGCTGCCCATAAGCTAGCCGATATGGTAAAAGAACTGCCGCAGCATCAGAGCTATGAGCTGGCAAAATGGCTTTTGATGGCGGTTGTTATGGGGTTGGAAGAGCTGTCGGAAAGGCTCTTTGAATCTGTAGTAGAGTCCGTTAGGCAGGATGGACATTTTCTCTCGCTATGCAAAACGTTAAAGACACTCACCATTCTTTTGGAGCAAAAACGGTTGTTCGGTCTTAGCGAAACAGAACGGTTGGAGAACTTGGTGGAAGAAGTATATTACCAGGCTGTGACAAAAATCGTCGAGCAGGGAAACCCGAACCCCAACGAACTAGATGAGTTGGCCGATCAGCTCAAATTCCTCTACATGCTGAGTGAGAAGAGACAGGCGGATGATTCCCGAGAGATTTTCAGTGATCAACTGCGGGAATTGCTGCGTAACGACAAGCTCCCCGCGAAACTGGAGGGGGTAGTGGTCGCGATCTTGTGCAATCTCGAAGTGATCGACCGTGCAGAAATCTCCAGACGTGCCCGTGCCTATATGTTCGGCTCGCCTGAGCAAATGCTGCATACCGCCGCGTATTTACATGGCGTTTTTATCGTGGCTCGTGACTATCTCTTTCATCAAGAGGAAATCCTGCGCGATCTGCATCAGATGATTACATCCTTGGCCTACGACGACTTTTTGCAGGTAGTGCCTGAACTGCGATTGGCGTTTACATATTTTAGCCCAATGGAAATTAGTATGCTCTCGGAAAAAGTGGCAGCTCTCTTCCAAACGACGGTGGACCAAGTCACGAATCCAGTCATCGATGAGCGTACCTTGCGTGATGCCCGCATGCTCGATCAAGCGATCAAGGAGGAGTTTGCCAAATGGAACCTGATTTGAGCCGCGAAGCCTTGAACCGCTGGCGGTTGTTATTGGGCTCGCATGCCGAGGAATCATTGGAAGGCAGCGGGGTCTATCAATCATCCGAGTTTTCCTATCAGGAATTGGACTCGATTCTTGAATTTTTATACAACCGTGAATACGGAGAAGAGCAAGGCTATCGAAAAGAAGGCGGCCGAGGAGAATCGGCATTGACGGTTCCCTCCTGGCTGAACAAAATCCGCAAGCTGTTTCCCAAGAAGACGGTAGAAATCCTCGAGCGGCAAGCTCTGGATCGCTATAACATGACAGAGCTGTTGACTGACAAAAAAGTGTTGGAAAGCATGGAGCCCAACATGACCCTCTTAAAAAACATCCTCCAATTTAAAGGCAGGATGAAAGGAGAGGTCGTAAAAAGTGCAAAGGAAATTGTACGCAAGGTCGTAGACGATATACGGCGTCAGCTTGAAAATGAAGTGCAGACCAGCATCGTCGGCAAGCGCAATCGCCACAAACGCGGTTATACGAAGTCGATGAAAAATCTGGATGTCCATAAAACGATTCGTAAAAATTTGAAGAACTACGATCGCAAAAAAAGCCGTTTTATCATCGATGAGCTGTATTTCCACAGCAATATCCAGCATCACAACAAATGGAACATCGTCATTGTTGTGGATGAGAGCGGCAGTATGATGGACTCTGTGATTTACAGCTCCGTTATGGCAAGTATTTTTTACAAGCTCGCTGCCTTGAAGACAAATTTGGTTATTTTTGATACGAAGGTCGTTGATTTGAGCGATAGACTGGATGATCCGGTCGATGTGCTGATGAGTGTGCAGCTTGGTGGGGGGACTCATATTGCACAGGCGCTCAAATACGGAAGAACACTGCTCGAAAATCCATCGAAGACGATATTTATCCTCGTCAGCGATTTGGAGGAAGGCTACCCGATCAAGGAAATGTATCGCCAAAGCAAGGAGATTATCGACGCAGGCTGCAAGTTTTTAGTGTTGACGGCTTTGGATTTCAATGGCAACGCTACGTACAACCAGCATGCTGCCAGGGTATTGAGCGATATGGGAGCAAACGTTGCCGCGATCACGCCTGATGAACTCGCACAGTGGATTGGTAAAGTGATCAAATAGAGAGAAGGAGGAGTAAGGAATGGTATTACGAAAGACAGATCTGAATCCGGTTACGAAAAAATTTGTGGAGGAGTTTATCAGTGCAAGTGATCGAAACAAGCATTTGTACGATCAAATCGCTGATTACGTTGCAGGTGACACAGACGAATGCCCGGCAATCGCAGAGGACCCGCGGTTTTACAGCTATACGGTACGATCCGAATTTGACAAGCTGAAAAAACGCGGCGAGGAGCTGGCCTTCTATCGAGCAGCTGTGCTGATCTACAAGGCTAGCAACCGTTTTTACGAGAAGAAAAATGTGATGGATGAGTGCTTCCTGGATCAGATTGAACTTCAGGGTATGAAGGACATCAGTGATGCTGATATCCGAGCAAAAGATCAGAAAGCATTGGAGGCCATGAGAAAAACGGTCGAGCATTTCGGACATACGCTGTTTGCCGAATTTTTGTCAAAAGCCGCGGAGGATTATCGCGCAAGTATCAGCCGTGATTATTCCTCGACATTTGATCGGGCCGAATTTTTGCTATTCATTTCGTATGCGTACTCGATTTCTCCGAGCTTATTGGAAGAAGCAAAAGAAAAGCTGATGCCGATCTATTATTACCTGATTACAGGTGATACGCGCGAATATATAAAAGAGCTGCATACGATTGCCAAAGAAGTCGTGACTATGCAGTTTTCGAGCAACAATTTACTGACCAACGAGTCGTTGTACCCTTCATATGTCAAAGAGAAAAAAGCTGCATTGCGAGAAAAGTATTATCCAGGAGAGCAGGTCAAGGAAGGCTCCCTTTTGAATCAGAAGCATTTGAATCGGTATATGGAGCTGGTCATCAGCTTGCTGTATTACCGCATTCACGTGAAAGGCGGGATCAGTGCGTTCCTGAACAAGGAAGAGGAAATCGATCGGGAGCTGCACGATACTTTGCAAATCCTTTTCGGCGTGTGCCCGCTTGATATCCTGTCCCAAGATAAGAGACTGGTTGACCTCGTGCACATGGATGAGCCTTACGATTTACTGCTGGGCCTGCGCGAGCATTTGCTATCCCCGCCGACCAATTGGGAACAAGTGAAGCAACTTGTGTTGGAAGACGTAACGAGATCAAGACGAGCGCTTGAGCTTGCTTCGATCCCGATGGTCAAGGGATTCTTACACAAAACGCTGGCGGCAGAAGGCGTAGATCTTTCCGATTTCCAGCCATCTTTGGAAGGGATTATTCAGGACGCGCTGCGACGTGCGAAGGGCTCCACAAAGCTGGCAAGCTATTTGGATGAAAAAGCTGCCCTAGAGGATGTGCTTGAGCATGTACATCTGGAGGACGTACAACTCGTCAGACAGCAGATGATCCTCCTGAGCTTCTTGCCTGTGGATCATCCGTTTATTGCACGTCTGATTCCGTTCATGTGCCAATACAAAGACAAGTCCAATCGCAGAGTAGGCCATATGTGCTTCACTCATGCGTTCCAGGATCGATTGACCGCCTTCATCGATCATTACCGGAAGGACGAAGCTGTAGATATCCAGACACTTTTCTATCAGATTTTGTCGATCAAGGAGTCGCACTATTATTACACAGACGTCAAAGAAGAGCTGTATCGTTCGTTAGTCGTAGCGAATCCGGAAATGACTCTGGCTCAATTTGACAAGCTGGAAACGGAGCTTCGCGTTTTTGTGACGCAAACTCTATTAGCCGCAAAGGAGACGCTGTCAGAGGAATTGCGCAACCAAGTGATTCTGCTCGGGTTGGGTGACAGCTCGAAGAAAGTGAGCGGCCTCGCTGGTGCTGCGTTTCTTCAGGCCAAAGACAAGGAGCTTTATTTGCACGTCTATCAAACCGAGAAAAAAGCAAAGGTCAAGGAAATGGCGCTGGATGCGATTCGCTCCCTGGACAATAACAAGGAGATTTTCCAGGAGCTACTGACAAATGAAAAAAGTAGCAAATTTAAAACGCTGCTGCAAACATTTATCGACGCTGAGGAGCAGGGGCCAGATGCGAGCTTGACTCATTTGGGCAACCTGACCGACAAGCGAAAACTCACAAGGATCAAATGGATGCCACTGGAGCGCATGCCAGTCCTTCGCGACCAAGACGGCAACGAGCTGGGGCAAGAAGTAATGGAGTACATGCTAACCGCCTCAATCGATTTCCCGACTGCGCCAAACCAGCTGGTGCTTGACTTGAAACCGTCTCTGCAAGCGGCATCTGTTGCTGACTTTACCACAGAAGTTTTGCGCACTTGGCTCGATAACGGAGCAGTCGCCAAAGAAAAATGGGTCATGCCGCTCTGCGTTGCTTTTGGAGATCGACGTATTGTCGATACGATTGGTCAGTGGATTAAAGAGTGGACAGATCACTCCCGCGGGGCTTTGGCTGCGGATGGCGTGCGTGCCCTGTCGTTCTCGAATGATTTAACTGCCCTGCGTCTAATCGACCAGATTAAACGTACGATCAAAAACAGGCAAGTCAAATCTGCAGCAGAAGAGGCGCTGTCCATGGCGGCTGCAAATCAGAACATTTCCGCGATGGAACTGGAAGACCGACTGGTCACGACGCTTGGCTTCGATGCGTCCGGGAAGCAAGTGTTTGACTACGGCGACCGCACCTTCACGGTTAAAGTTAGCAACGAGCTGGAGCTGGAGGTCACGAACGATAGCACAGGAAAAGCGGTCAAAAATCTGCCTGCACCGTCCGCGAAAGACGATCAGGAGAAGGCAGAACAAGCGCGATTGACTTTTGCTCAGTTGAAAAAAGACCTGAAAAATATGGTGAAAGTACAATCTCTTCGTCTGGAGGAGTCCCTGTCCAAATCGCGTTATTGGTCAACGGCAGCATGGAAACGTCTCTTTGTGGAGAACGTGTTGATGCAAAAATTCGCAATCGGGCTCATCTGGGGTGTATACGAGGACGGAAAGCTCGTAGATACGTTCCGCTATATGGATGATGGGACATTTAACACCGTGGATGAGGATGAATATGAGTTGGCAGATGAGCAGCTCATTGGCTTGATTCACCCACTGGAGCTGGACGAAGAGACGTTGAATGGCTGGCGTACGCAGCTAGAAGATTACGAAATAACGCAACCGTTCGAGCAGTTAAGTCGTGAAGCGTTCCTGCCTACGGAAGAAGAAATAAAAGCAAATGAAATGCTCCGTCTGCCTGTTGAATCGTATTCACCAACCGCTTTTGCGAAAATGATGGAGAAATTCGGCTGGGTCAAAGGAACGCCGCTCGATGCCGGTTATTATTATGAGTTCTACAAGCTGTATGACGGTATGGTGGCTGAGTTGAAGATCAGCGGGGCAAGCATTTCGTATTGGGAAGGAATGGAGGATGTGAAGCTGGAGACGTTGGCTTTCTTCCCGAATAAAGATGCCGAGTACAAGCATTTTTACTTCAAACCAGTGGATCGGCTGAAGCTCACGGATATTCCAACACGCATTTTCAGCGAAACTGTCTATGATGTCATGCGTGCAGCAGGAAAATAACGATGGCAGATTTCACATCAGAATTTCATCGGTTTATCGCGCTGTGCAACGAAGAGTATTTAATCAAATACGCGAATAAAGGGATTTACAACCGTTCCATCAAGGAAATGGAAAAAGGGATGTCCGTTTCCTACGAGTTCGGAGACGATTACGTCGAGTGTGCGCTGTCAGATGACAGCGTATGCCGACTTCATGCAGATATTGAGCGTTTTTCCTGCTCATGTCCATCTGACAAGATATGCAAGCATGTCATCATCTCCATCGTCTACTATGCCCAAAACCATTCGCAAGCAGGAGCAGAGACCGAGGAAGAGCAGGAGACCTACAAGCCTGACTTTAGCTGGCTCTTGCAATTGCAGCCGTCTCACATTAGTAAGGCTTTTACCCCAGCGCAGTTGGAAGAAGTGCTGTTTCGCCTCGACTATTTCGAGGAGATGGAAGTCGTTGAAACATCCTTTTTAACGATGACATTGCACACCCAAGATATTTCCGTATCTTTTGACAGTGAATCGGAGATCGGGAAGAGCATGTGCACCTGCAAAGCAAAAGGCAATTGCTTGCACAAGCTGGAGGTCATTTTGCGCTACCGGGCCATGCACCAGCTACAGGATCGTGAGCAGTTACAAGCATCTGTAACCGATGTCAGCTATGAAACGGATGTCGTAACGGAAGCCAAAGCCCTGATCGCAGAGATTCTTGGCATTGGCTTGGCAAAGCTATCCCAGACGATTTGTACACGACTGGAGCTGCTTGCTATCGCTGCGCATAACGGCAATCTTCCTCGTGTGGAAAAGGACATTCGCGGCATTCATGGGGAGTTGAACTTATTTTTTCAGCGCCATGTCAAGTTTTCGACGGAAGCGCTGCTCGACCGACTTTCCCGGGTGTATCTCAGCTTGCTTGCTCTAGAGAAGACCGATCATACCGAAGCGAAAAAGCAGCTACTCGGCAGCTTCAAAAGTAAGTACCATATGGTTCCGCAGTTAAGTCTATATGCATTGGGAGCAAATCCATGGGAGACGCGGTCAGGGTACAAGGGGATTACATATTACTTTTACTCGCTTTCTGATCAACGCATCTACACGTATACAGAAGCGCGCCCCGTGTATTATGAAGGCATATCCTTTTCCTTTAAGGACAGCTATAAAGGCAAGGTACCCTGGGGCGGGTTGATCTCGATGGAGGAGCTTTCTCATTCACAGGTCATCCTGACGCAGGCGAAGACGAATCGGGAGCAGCGCTTGTCTTCTAGTGAAGAGACGCAGCTAACCATCGTTCCCAGAGACAATATCGAAGAGCTCGATCTCGGCAAGGTGCTCGTTCGCGACTGGTCAAATGGATGGAAGGACGCGGCAGGCGATATGTTTGAGACTGCGTTGGACTCGGTTTTTCTATTGAAAGCGAACAAGTTCAACCAAGTCGATTTCGATCAGAAGACGCAGCAGTTGATTCTGACAATCGAAGACGAGCAAAGTCATTCTCTCCAATTGAGCATCTCTTATCAAGGCGAATTCGCCCGCAATATACGTCATCTCGAACAAAACAAACGGCTGCTAGAGTTGCGCGATGTGTATTTGCTTGTGCAAGAACTAGGAGATGGGCTTTATCCGATCAGCATCATGCAGGGCAAATCGCTGACGAGCTTTAAGTTAGACCTATAACGGTGAGGGAGTGGACGTAAAATCATGGAGGAGTTATATTCCTTTACCGAAAAGCTGACTGATTGGCAGGAACGCTTGTTACTCAAAGGAATTCATAAACTTGACAGACAAGATTTGCAAGAGCTGAAAAAACTGCAAGAGCTCGCGACCGAATACGATATGAGCTTTCTCGGCTCATTGATCGAAGACCTGCATGTAGAGGGCAATCGCTATTTGCAGGAAGTAAAAACAGATGCGGAGTTGCTAACGCAGCAGTATTTGTATGTGGTGCAGTACATCAATATGATGAAAAAGCCTTTGACGCGATCATTGTAATAGAGTCCAGTGAAGAAAGAGAGATTCTTGAGGAGTCTCTCTTTTTTTTGTTTATTTATCAAGTTGTAAAGAAACTGAAAATAAAGGTAAACAAAGTGAAAATTTAATGACTGAATATTGTCTAAAATAAAACATGTTTGAATGCTAAAACATTTGCAACAAGAATTGGGGGAACACAGATGAAAAAGAAGAGCTTTTATCACACGCTGATCGCCATGACAATCGCGGTATCTGCGGCTATGGCTGGGTGTTCGTCAGGGCAGGATACGGCGACTAGCGCCGGACAAGCAGGGGGTACTACGGAAGCTGGCAAAACAGGAGGAACCCTCGTCATCGCGCGTCTGTCCGATGCGAACAACCTCGACCCGCATTTCCTGTCCCAAATCCCTTCAGCAGCAATCATTCATCACAAAGTATACGAAGGGCTTGTCCGCATGGATAAAGAAAGCAAATACGTACCATCCCTCGCTAGTGAGTGGAAGCAGCTCGATGACTTGACGTGGGAGTTCAAGCTACGTCAAGGAGTGACGTTCCATGATGGCGCACCTTTCAATGCGGAAGCGGTTAAAGCAACGATCGCTCGCGTTCAAGACCCTGCCGTTGGCTCCAGTCGGATTAACATGTTTGAAGCAATCAAAGAAGTGAAGGTAGTAGATGAGTACACGGTACAATTTATTTTGAATTACCCGTACGCACCGATCTTGTCTGTTTTGGCGAGTGCAGAGGGAAGCATTATCAGCCCGAAAGCCATTGAACAATATGGAAAAGAATTGAGCAAGCATCCAACCGGTACGGGCCCGTACAAATTTGAAAAATGGACGCCGGGTCAAGAAGTGGTTCTCGTGAGAAACGATAGCTACTATGGCGGTAAACCAAATTTGGATAAAGTCGTTTTCAAAACCGTACCGGAAGACACAACTCGCCTTGCCATGGTTGAGACAGGAGAAGTTCAAGTGGCAGAAAACCTGCCTGTGACGGACATCGATCGCGTACAAAATTCTCCATCGATGCAATTGGGGCGTTATCCTGGTTTCTCTGTCGATCACATCGGTTTGAATACAAAGAAAAAGCCGTTTGATGATGTGCGTGTTCGCCAAGCCATTGCCCACGCAATCGACAAGAAAACCATTATTGAAGGTGTTTACAACAATGTGGGAACACCAGCACACTCCTCGATTACACCAGCGATGGTTGGATACAGCCCGAATGTAAAAGACATTCCGTATGATGTCGAGAAAGCGAAACAATTGCTAGCAGAGGCTGGATATCCAAACGGCTTCAAAGCAAAAATCGCGTTGAATGATAACAAAGCACGGATTAGCGTCGCCGAGGTTTTGCAGCAACAGCTCAAGCCAATCGGGATTGACCTGCAACTGGATGTGATGGAATTCGGGGCTTATATCGATGCAGCTTCCAAAGGGGAGACAGACCTGTTCATGAGTGGATGGGGAAATGCTACGGGCGATGCCGACTACAATCAATCGAACCTGTATCACTCGAAAGCACATGGCGCACCTGGTAACCATTCCTTCTACAACAATCCGGAAGTAGACAAGCTGATTGACGAAGGACGCCGAGAAACAGACGCAGAAAAACGGAAGCAACTCTATGAAAAAGCACAACAAATCGAAATGAACGAAGCACCGCTTATTCCGTTCCGATTCTCCGAGACCTTGGCGGCGATTCAAAAGAATGTACAAGGGGTATGGATTAGCCCAGCAGGTCATATCGAGATTGACGAAGTAACGATTCAATAAGACGAGGCGCCGCTGACATGCTTGTGTCAGTGGCGTTTTTTGGTTGAAAAGTAGAACGGCATCCCCTAAGATAGATTATATTTTGTTGACCAGCGTGTAGCGGAGGTGGAATGGCGTGAAGCAAGGAAAAACGAATGCAATGCGGATATTGGATAAAGAAAAGATCGCATATACCATGCTGACGTATGCAACGGATGATGGAAAAATAGACGGAATCGCTGTCGCCAAAAAGATCGGTCGCGAAGAGAGCGTTGTCTATAAAACATTGATTTCGCAAGGGACGAGTAAATCGTATTATGTGTTTGTCATTCCCGTTGAAGCTGAGCTTGATCTCAAAAAAGCGGCGAAAGCAGTCGGCGAAAAGAAGATCGAGATGATTCCCGTGAAAGAAATCACCAAAGTATCTGGCTATATTCGTGGTGGATGTTCGCCAGTTGGGATGAAGAAATTGTTTCCGACGGTGATCGATCAACGAGCACAATCGTTAGAGACGATCATCGTCAGTGGGGGAAACATTGGCGTCCAGATCGAGATGTCAGTAGAGGGCTTGTTACAAGCAACGAAAGGTTCCTTGGCAGATGTATCTGCCATCTAAAGCAAAAAGGCCACGGCATTAGCTGGGGCCTTTTTGCTGTTTATGAAAAAAGTCCCGTCCAAACGTGGATAGGGGTGTCACATGAGCAGCAATTCAATTCACCAGCAAGATAAGGAAGGTGCGCAAGCAGTGTTTTATCCTCAATCGCAAGCGCACGTTGGTATAATCTCTGAAGTCCGCTGTCGTTTGGCGTGTCCGGTTTTTTTGTGATGATTGAAAATCGTTTCGCTTTCTCATGAAAAACGGGGTCTTCTTCGTAACCGTACAAGACATCCTCGTCCTCATCTGGCCATATATAGATAGACTGATCACATGTAGGACACACCGTTACATATTCGTCACCCGCAGAAAAGGTGAGAAGCATGTTGGCAATGTCTTTGTCCCCACGAAACGCAGCGTCCGCAGCTAGTATGTAGCGCTTGTCTGCATCATGCTCTCCCGTCCGTGCTAGGTGAAGGATGGGTTCTGTCTGCTCTGTCAGTGATAGAATGGCACGGCGGTATTCACGATCGATTTCTCTGATGGTCTCTTGATCCAATAATGGAGGCTGATCTCGTAAAAACTCCGTTGGCACATCCCCATGAGGCGCATTTTCTCTACTGGCTTCGAAAATACCGCAGGTGATGAAGATGTCCAACAAAATAGCGGGGCTCTCTGTTTTTCGTGCGATCTCTACTAAATGGGGGACAGCAGCATATGTACATGGATAAATCGTATTTTGATGATACAGAAGCTCCCAATACAACTCTTCTTTTTCGTCGGAAAAATAGTCGTGCATTATATGCTGGATGAGCGGAGGGATGCGATCAGAAAAGCCATAAGGGCCTTGTAGCTTACCCCATACAGGACTTGCGAAATCTAGCATAAGAACATCACCTCTCTTACTGAAATGTGACACTATTCCCATATCATAGTAAAACTTTCCGCATACCGCTATATTTGAATCGCAAAATGTGGAGGCGTCAAATAACGGGTACGATCACCTTCATGTATACTTAGGGATAAGCGGAACGAATCGGTAAGCAATTAAAGGAGATCCATACGTAATGAAATCAGACCGAATAAAATTCCCGGCGGGATTTTGGGCGGGATTACAACGACTAGGGATTGCCCCACACGACCTAGCTCGGAAAGCGTGCCTTCCGCTCACCATTCTTACAGAACCAGCCGTAGTCACCACCGCTCAATATTTCAGAATCTGGCAAGCGTATTCCGATCTCGTTGGTGATATTGCTACGGGAATCATCAAGCTTTCAACCAGTTTTGAAACGGCACTTTATCCACCGACTGTTTTAGCGACCTACCATGCTCGTGACTATCGCGACGCGCTTTATCGAATGGCCCGATACAAACAACTGTGCCCTCCGGAAAGGTTGCGTATAACAGAGGAGGGAGAGCGCTGTACAATCGAATTGGAATGGATGCACAGCGAGCAGCCCGGACCACCAGTCCTGATTGGAACCACGCTCGCCTTTCTTCTAGAACTTGGACGACGGGGCACGGGCAAGCGTTTAACTGCTCAGTCCGTGGAATTTTCTCACGCGATGGGGGATGTAACTGCACTTGAAGCTTACTTCGGTTGCCCGATACGAATGGGTGCCACTGATAACCGATTAACCCTCCATCGACGCGATCTGGACCGACCCTTTCTTTCGTATAACAAAGAATTGTTAGAGATATTGACACCTGTATTGGACCGATCATTGGATGAACAGGGCAGTCATTCCATTGCTGAGAAGGTCAAGTGGATCTTGAAGCGAAGCCTAACCGGAGGTCGCCTTGATATTCGAGCAGTTGCCAGCGAGCTGGGCATGAGCGATCGTACCTTGCAACGTCGTCTTGCGGATGAAAGCACAACGTTCAAGCAACTGTTGACACAGGCTCGGCATGAACAGGCACGAGAATACTTGGCCGACCCCAAGCTTGATATAAAAGAAGTGGCTTTTTTACTTGGATATGAAGATCAGAACTCATTCTACCGGGCCTTTCGCCTTTGGGAAGGCGATACACCTTCAAACTGGCGTTCCGAATACTTTCGGGTCAATCCACCCGTCATAGAATTCCTAACCTAACCCGTTCCAAGCAGGGCTACAATTTCCCAGTTTTCATATTTGGCGGGTTCAGCAAGAAAATTGGCATCGTACGCTAGTTACCGAACGATCCAGACAAAGTACGATAATCTCTATCCGGAGCACAAGGATGTTCCAAGATGAACTTCTAGTCAGTTTGCCGCGAATGACTACAAAGGAGACAAGTGTTATGGATATGGGACTACGGAACAAAACTGCTTTGGTAACGGGATCGACGAGAGGGATTGGGAAAGCAATTGCCATTGAGCTTGCCAGAGAAGGCGCCAATGTTCTTGTAAATGGTCGGAATGATGAAGAGGTAGAACGAATCGTAAATGAATTAAAGGCGGAATTCCCGGCTACTTCACCTCAGAATGCTACGGCAGATATTGTGGATAGGCAGCAAAGAGAAGCTTTATTTGAGAAATATCCCAACGTTGATATTCTCGTTAACAATATGGGGATTTATGAAATCATGTCCTATGAAGACGTTGACGATGAAGTATGGGAAAAATACTTCCGAACCAATGTCCTTGCCGCGAATGGATTATCTAAATTTTACTTGCCTAGCATGTTGAAGAACAATTTTGGACGAATTATCTTTATCGCAAGTGAAGAAGCGATCATGCCTTCAGGGCAAATGCCTCAGTATTGCATGACGAAATCGATGCTATTATCCCTGTCAAAAAGTCTATCGAAACAAACGGTAGGAACCGAAGTCACCTCCAATACAATCATACCAGGACCAACGCTTTCCGAAAATGTCTATCAAATCATTGATAGCCTGTTTCCTGATGATCTGGCATTTTCGGAAAAAGAAAATCAATTTATGGCAGCAAACCTGCCGCAATCCGAATTACAGCGGTTTATCAAGCCTTTTGAAATTGGCAGGCTGGTAGCATTTGTATCCAGTCCTTATGCAACCGCATTTAAAGGTTCACCAATCCGTATGGACGGGGGCATGGTGCCAACTATTTTTTAAAATACCGAGATCGACGCGGCCAAGTGCCAGTGGAGCCAGCAAATGGAAAATCCCTGTAACTGAATGAAGATACACAAAAGTCCTGATGCATCTGTTCATCAGGACTTTTTCCGTTAACTATACTTACTCAGCACATCAAAAAACTCTTTCAGAAAATGATAAAAAAGCTTTTCAGAAGGGGGAAGCTCACGGTTGTTCGGGATGATAATGCCTACTGTTCGCGTCACCAATGGCTCACTTATCGGGATTTTTACTGTCTCACGAGGAACGTTATCCGTTAACGTAAGCTCTGGTAACAAAGTGACACCCAAGCCTGCCGCTACCAATCCTTTAATCGCATCGATGTCTTCACCTTCAAAAGCAACTTTAGGAGAAAAGCCCATTTGTGAGCAAGCATTGACAGCGATATTGCGCAGGATGAAACCGGGTGGAAACAACACAAAAGTATCTTCCTGCAACTGACTGAGACGCAAGCTTGGTTGTTTGGACAGCGGATGCTTCGCGGGCAGCAACGCGACGATATTTTCAGCGAAGAAGATGTAGCTGCGCACATTTTTCT
The DNA here is from genome assembly GCF_013284365.1 of Brevibacillus sp. RS1.1. Taxonomy (NCBI): domain Bacteria; kingdom Bacillati; phylum Bacillota; class Bacilli; order Caryophanales; family Paenibacillaceae; genus Brevibacillus; species Brevibacillus sp. RS1.1. The sequence continues at coordinate 243,739 of NZ_JABSVA010000003.1, read as the reverse complement.
CATGAGTGGGAACAGGTCCAAGAAAAGCCAAGTCGATTTCACCATGGATGACCGAGTCGATCAGCCCTTGATAAGAGCCTTGCTTTAATTGAAAGCCGATGTCCGGATAACGCGCGCGAAAACCGGAGATGACCGTCGGAAGGGGATTGGCGGCAAGGCTACTCGTAAAACCAACACGAATCGTGCCCCGTGACGGGTCAAGGAACTCCTCGATCTTTTCTTTCGCTTTCTCGATTTCGTTCATGGCCATTTCGACGTGCTGCAAAAAGATTTTTCCGACTGCTGTCAGCTTGATATTGCGACCTTCGCGGAGGAACAGTGACACACCGAGCTCCTCCTCCAGATTGGCGATTTGCCGACTGAGGGCAGACTGAGCGACGTGCAAATGATGGGAGGCTTCGGTGAAGTGCTCCCGTTTGGCAACCTCGATAAAGTATTGAATCTGTCGGAGCTCCATGAATACCCCCACTTTCCCCATTTATCTCGATTTGAGATAGATTTTGCATAAATTATATATTGTTTGTATCGTTTCACTCAATCTAAAATGTACATACCAGAGAGAGCAAGGAGAGTGGAGATCCATGACGACACAAGGAATGCCTGCTAAGCAAGGCCTGTACGATCCGATTTTCGAACATGACGCTTGCGGAATTGGTTTTATTGCCAATTTGAAATCGAAATCAACGCATGATATGGTCCGGAAGGGTTTGAAAATTCTGTGCCAACTGGAACACCGCGGCGGTCAAGGCAGTGATCCAGAAACGGGAGACGGTGCAGGAATCTTAACGCAAATTCCACACGCCTTTTTCAAAAAGACCTGTAAAGAGCTGAATATCACGCTGCCGGCGTCAGGCAAATACGGTGTAGGTATGCTGTTTCTTCCGATGGACGATGCGAAACGGCAAAAGTATGAAGAGCAGCTGGAGGAGATTGTTGCAGCAGAGGGACAAAAACTGCTCGGCTGGAGAACCGTTCCTGTCGATGCGACGAAAATTGGCAAGACGGCTGTAGCGAGTCAGCCTTATGTCCGCCAAATATTCATCGGAGCCAGCTCGAATATACAGGACCAAATGGCATTTGAGCGGAAGCTGTACGTCATTCGCAAGCAGGTGGAACGGGCAACAGGTGCTGATTTTTACGCCGCTTCCATGTCTTCGCGTACGATTGTTTATAAAGGATTGCTCACACCAGGACAACTGGATGCTTTTTACCTTGATTTGCAAGATAATTCTTACACTTCCACCTTCTCAGTCGTTCACTCCCGTTTCAGTACGAACACATTCCCTACCTGGGAGAGGGCGCACCCGAATCGTTATTTGATTCACAACGGGGAAATCAACACCTTGCAAGGAAACATGAACTGGATGATGGCTCGTGAGAAAATGTTCCAGTCCGATGTGTTTGGTGCTGATTTGGCAAAAGTGGTGCCAGTCATTGATATGGCGGGTAGTGATTCGGCGATTTTGGATAACTGCGTGGAGTTTTTCTCGCTGGCAGGTCGCTCCTTGCCGCATGTCGCAATGATGATGATTCCTGAACCGTGGGATCAGGATGAGCAAATCGACGAAAATAAGAAAGCTTTTTACGAGTATCACAGCTGCCTCATGGAGCCGTGGGATGGTCCAACAGCTATTTCCTTTACGGATGGCAGACACATCGGCGCGATTCTCGACCGAAATGGCTTGCGACCGGCGAGATACTATGTGACGTCCGATGATACCATCATTTTCTCATCAGAGGTTGGCGTTCTCGAAGTACCAGATGAAACAATTGTTCAGAAAGGCCGGCTGAGTCCGGGACGGATGTTGCTGGTCGATCTCGAGGAAGGCAGAATCGTTTCTGACCAGGAAATCAAGCAAAAAATCGCAAGCGAACAGCCATACCGGGAGTGGGTGAAAGACAACTTACATGTTATCGAGGATTTCCCGGCAGCGGGTCACATGGAGGAGCTGCAAGGAGACAGCTTGCTTGTGCATCAAAAAGCATTTGGCTATACACAGGAGGAAGTCGATAAGGTACTTGCCCCGATGGTGGCTGAGCAGAAAGACCCCATTGGTTCGATGGGCGTAGACACACCACTCGCGGTACTCTCTGATCGTGCACAGCTCTTGTACCACTATTTCAAACAGTCTTTCGCCCAAGTCACCAATCCGCCGATTGATGCGTTGCGGGAGGCTTGCGTCACATCGACCCACACTGTACTTGGCGCGGAAGGAAACCTGCTTGCACCAGATGCGAGCAATTGCCGCAGGATTCGTTTGTCCAATCCGTTGATCTCCAATCAAGAGCTGGCGAAGCTTCGCGCGAACCCATACCAAGAGTTCAGGGCAAAAACATTGTCGATACTCTTCCCAGCCCAAGGGGGCGAACACGGGCTAGAGCTGGCACTTGATCAAATGTTCGCTGCGGCGGATGAAGCGATTGCTGCTGGCTACACCTTGCTGATTTTATCTGATCGGGGAATGAATCAAGAGTTGGCCGCCATTCCTGCCTTGCTGGCTGGAAGTGGACTTCACCATCATCTCGTCCGCGCAGGGACACGTACCAAAGCGAGCATCATCATAGAATCCGGTGAACCGCGTGATGTACACCAGTTTGCCATGCTAATTGGATACGGTGCCGATGCGATCAACCCATACGTCGCCATCTCAACGGTAAGCAATCTGGCTGTATCGGCAAAGCTGAAGGAGATTACGAGCGACGAAGCAGTCGAGGTTTACCTGCAAACAGCCGTAGAAGGTGTTGTAAAAGTCATGTCCAAGATGGGCATTTCGACCATTCAGAGCTACCGCGGCGCACAAATTTTTGAAGCGGTGGGCATTCATTCTGCCGTCATCGATCGTTATTTTAGCCGTACCCCTTCACAGATTTCGGGGATTGGACTGGATGTAATTGCGCAAGAGACTTTGATTCGCCATGCAAAAGCATTTTTGCCGGAGCATTCCGAGGAAGGATTGGAGGCAGGCAGTGATTTTCAGTTCCGCCGTGATGGTGAGTTTCACTTGTTCAACCCAAAGACGGTTCATGCCCTGCAAAAAGCTTGTCGGGAAGGTAGCTATGAGCAGTACAAAATCTATGCAGAGCAAGCGACAACCCAGCAATTCGTAGCTCTGCGGCATTTGCTCGATTTCAAGTCCAATCGGCAGCCGATTCCGCTGAGTGAGGTAGAATCTGTTGATTCCATTGTCCATCGTTTTAAAACGGGAGCGATGTCATACGGCTCTCTCAGCAAGGAAGCACATGAGACCTTAGCGATCGCCATGAACCGTTTAGGTGCGAAAAGCAACAGCGGGGAAGGCGGCGAGGATTCGGCTCGTTACATCATGGATGAAAACGGAGATTTGCGACGCAGTGCAATCAAGCAGGTCGCATCCGGACGCTTTGGCGTATCTAGTCATTACTTGGTCAATGCCTCTGAGATTCAGATCAAGATGGCACAGGGGGCAAAGCCGGGCGAAGGCGGTCAATTGCCAGGAAGCAAGGTCTACCCATGGATTGCCGAAGTACGCGGATCGACACCAGGAGTTGGACTCATTTCGCCGCCTCCTCATCACGATATTTACTCGATTGAGGATTTGGCACAGCTGATTTTTGACTTAAAAAATGCGAATCCGCGAGCACGAATCAGCGTGAAGCTCGTATCCAAGGCGGGAGTTGGAACGATTGCGGCTGGTGTGGCGAAAGGTCTTGCAGATGTCATTGTGGTCAGTGGACACGATGGAGGCACAGGCGCATCCCCAAAATCAAGCATCAAGCACGCAGGATTGCCATGGGAACTCGGTCTTGCTGAGACACATCAGACGCTCTTGCTCAACCGGTTGCGCGACCGTGTGGTTCTGGAAACCGATGGCAAACTAATGACGGGACGCGATGTCGTCATTGCAGCTTTACTCGGAGCGGAGGAATTCGGCTTCGCTACAGCTCCACTTGTTTCCATTGGTTGTGTCATGGCTCGTGTATGCCACCTCGATACATGCCCAGTGGGTGTGGCCACACAAAATCCCGAGCTTCGCAAACGGTTTAAAGGCGATCCGCAGCATGCCGTGAATTTCATGCGTCTCGTTGCCCGTGAAGTTCGTGAGATCATGGCGGAGCTGGGCTATCACTCCATCGAGTCGATGATCGGTCAGAGCCATGTCCTGAAGATGGGCGACAAGGCAAAAGAACATTGGAAAGCCAAGCACATTGATTTGTCTGCGCTTTTGTTCCAACCGGATGTCTCCGAGGATGTGGGCCGCTATCATCAGCGCAACCAAGATCACAAGCTGGAAGAAACGCTGGATCGTCAAAAACTGCTCAAGCTGTGCAAGCCCGCATTGAATAAACAGCAGCAGGTAGAGGCAAAGCTCGCCATCACCAATACGAATCGCGTGGTCGGTACGATCTTGGGCAGCGAGGTAACCAAACGCTTTGGCGAGCACGGTCTGCCGGAGGATACCATCCGCCTGCATTTTACGGGTTCGGCAGGTCAAAGCTTCGGGGCATTTGTTCCACGAGGGATCACGCTTCATCTCGAAGGAGATGCAAATGACTACGTAGGAAAAGGGTTATCTGGCGGCAAAATAACGGTCGCACCATCGAAAAACAGCAAATTCGCTCCCGAGCACAACATGATTATCGGAAACGTTGCGTTCTACGGAGCTACCTCTGGGGAGGCGTATATCAACGGCATGGCTGGTGAGCGGTTCTGCGTGCGCAACAGCGGAGTGACGGCAGTCGTTGAGGGAGTAGGCGACCATGGCTGCGAGTACATGACTGGAGGACGCGTCGTCGTTCTTGGTCCCGTCGGCAAAAACTTTGCAGCAGGCATGTCAGGTGGTACTGCTTACGTGCTGGCTGAGGATAAAGAGAAGTTTGCTGCGATGTGCAATCAGGAAATGGTACTCCTGGAGACACTGGAAGATCAACGGGAAATCGCACGAGTCAAACGCTTGCTGGAAAACCACGTCAACCACACAGGCAGCCGTTATGCACAAGCTTTGCTCGATGAGTGGGAACGAACCGTCCAACAGTTTGTCAAAGTCATTCCAAAAGATTACAAGCAAATCGTCTCCACAATGGAGGAGTTGGAGAAATCCGGCATGAAGCGCCAAGAGGCGATATTGGCAGCTTTTGAAATGAGCCAGAAGAAAGGCGATGCCAAAGCCCCGAAAAAGAAATTGCCCGAGCAATCCTATGTTTCAGTGGGGAAATGAGGAGTTGGCCGATGACTTATTTTGTGAGTCGTCGGCCTTTCTTCGTTTTCATTCAAACAGATTGGGAAAAAAGACAGAATTTGATATGATAAGAAAAGATTAGATTCTATAAATGATTGTATGGCAGGTGATGGGATGTTTTTCCAAAATCACGAATCGCAATCAAGTTATCGGCAAACCCCTGAAAATTCTTCGCTATCCCCAACCCCAAAAAGCGCTGCACCCCATGTCTTACAGCTCGCCAAAAAAATCGGAAACAAAGCCATGATCCAGTTACATCAAAAGCAAAGAAATAAGCAACCGGTTATACAAGGCAAATTTAAGGATATTGAACCAACCGATTACACAAAAGATGAGTATGCTAACAATCCAAATAACGAAGGTAAATTTACTGCTGTTCGAGCAGATAAAGACCTCCCTACCTTTTTGGGCGTATTGAAAGATACATATGGGGAGGACAACGTAAATAAAAACTTCTTTTCCAAGACAGAAGTATTAGGAGATACATGTGATCGTCCTCATTCCGTTACTGCTATCGTAAAAAAAGGCACATCGAGAAAGGATCGTAAAGGCGATTCGGTTGTAAGTGCGATTGGCAATCTGGGTACAGAAGAGCGATTGATACGGGATGGAAAAAATGCTGCAGCTAAAACCGTATACAATGGGGGGCACTTGGTCGGTTATCAGATTGTACGAGGAATCGAATCGAACCAAGCGTGGAATATAGCCCCGCAGGATGAGAAAAACAACGAGCATTCTTATAATAATACGATTGAAAAAATGCTACGTGGAGCGGCAAGAGGTACGGAGTATACGTACTCTGTTGAGGTAAAATACGATCAATGGAACTTTCGTGTGGATCAAGAACAATTGGTTAAGCTAGGTGCTTTGAAGCAAGTCGATTCAACGAAGCCATGGGAAATTCAGCTACCAGTCAGGATTCCGTTTAAATGGGATGCAAAGGCGGAAATGAGCAAGAAAGATGAAGAGAATTGGAAATTTGCCAGTCCAACAGAGGGAGAGTCTTCTTTCGAACAGTTTTCTCAAACAATGGATGAAGGGAATTTGGATTTTACGAGAAAAAGCCACACAGCAAGATTTAATCTCGCATTTTCCGATAAGGACGGAAATGAGGAGCTCTATGATAGTGATTCCAACAACTTCGAGGCGACGAAAGTGAAAGGGATTCGCTATTCTATGCATCAATCATTACCTACAGACTTTTTGAAAAATCAAAAACCGGTAGAATGGAAGGGAGACGAAGCGAATGCAGTAGCTCATTTTGGTGAGGTGAAAAAGGGGCAAGCTTCGTCCACCAATGTTTTGGAAATCATACCAGCCAAACTGAAACGAAACAAAATTCTTATCGATGAGATTGAAGAAATTGGTGATGTAGAAAAGCCAGAAAAAATGAGATTAATTCCAGAAGGCATTTCCCTGTTAGACGAACGAGACGAGAAAAAATGTCTATTTATTTATCAATTAAATGAAAACAAAATTCGAAATGAATACGAGATACTTAAGGAAATAGAGGCGGATTATTACCCATATTTTGATGTACAACAAGAAGAAGAGGAAAGCTTTGAGAAAGAAAAAGAGAACTTCGATATCATAGCAAGTGAGTTCGCCATGTTGGTGGAAGAATTAGACAATAAGAAAGAGGATGAGATAGAGAGTGCTCAACAAAACATGGCCCAGTATAACAAAATACTAGAGGCACAGACCCTAACCCTAACATGGATAAAAAACCATCGAATCGGAAGGAATTTATACAAGGACACAGTAAATGAGTTCTATCCTCTATATAAAGAGAAAATATTTCGTAGCTTACAAGTAGTGTATTCGATAACTGGGTATGATTTTGGCATGGAATATTATCATAATGACAAAAAAACAGACAGTAAAAACAAAACGAACAGAAATGGGAAAAGAACATTGGAGGCAAGGGAAGATAAGCGCAAAAAAAGAAAAGCTGATAAGGAACAACAAGAAGAAATGAAAAAGATGACCGAAAAAGCGACAAGCAAGTATTTGCGAAAATCAGTAGAAGATTATTTAAATAAGAAGTAAGGGGGAGAAACAGAATGGGTATGTGTGGCAATTACATCATAGCAAATGACGAGATGATTGATTCATGGATTGCAGGGACGATCGATTTATATGAGGTAGAGCTGAAAGAAGAGGATATGCTGGATATAGATAAAACCTGGCAAGCCATTCCCTATACGTTGTGCGGAGAATTAATGGATGGAGAGCCTCCATTTTGCTATGTGGTACCTTTATTAACGGACCAAGCAGTTGAATTCGGGGAGTTTGGCGCATTTTATTTACATAGTGAACAGGTAAAAGCAGCGTATGAGGCCATTGCCAATGTGTCCGAGTCAGCTCTAAAAGAGAAGTACCATTTTCCTACCTTGGTAGAAAATGATGTGTACCCACTTCACGAGGGAGATGAAGCGGAAGGATTTTTTGCGTACATGTTTCATCATTTTCAATCTGTTCAAGCATTTTTTAAGCGAGCAGCAGAGCAAGAAAAAGGCCTTATTTTCTACATCAGCTAATGGAACGAGGTGCAGGTTTGCCCCTGCACCTCGTCTTGAGAAACATAGAAGAAGCTTGCTTTATTCTGTTCGGTCTCTATTGGCATCATTATTCGTAGCACCAAACGTGTCATTGGCGTCAGCCGACACATTTTCCCCCATTTTGTTGCCAACTGCACCCCCGGCAACGGCACCTGCAATGGTACCAAGCGGACCTAAAATAGAACCTACAGCAGCACCTACTGCCGCACCGCCAACTGTTCCTATAGCTTCACCAGCTCCACTGCCTGTCATGTTCGCTTCGTCGTTGCCGATAGCATCGTTGTGATTGCGTTCGTTGTTCGTAGCCAAGATTGTCACTCCCTCGATTAGTGTTGGGAAGCTCTGCTATATCAAACGTGCAGCCCCAAGGCATAGTTTGTCCCAAACCTATCTTTTCATTCCAAAAAAAACCTTTAAGCAGGAGGAACGCAAGATCATGATTCAATCCATCGTCCACATCGCGCTCGTGGTCAAAGATTATGATGAAGCCATTGAGTTTTATACCAAGAAGCTCCATTTTACGTTAGTGGAAGATACGTATCAGCCAGAACAGGATAAGCGGTGGGTTGTCGTATCTCCGCCTGGTTCTGTTGGCACTACGATCTTGCTTGCAAAAGCATCCAAACCTGAGCAAGAGCCATTTATCGGGAATCAGGCTGGCGGAAGAGTTTTTCTCTTTTTAAACACAGACGATTTTTGGAGAGATTATCATGAGATGGTTGCAAGAGGAATCCAATTTGTGAGAGAGCCAAAAGTACAGCCGTATGGAATGGTCGCTGTCTTTCAGGATTTATATGGCAACCTGTGGGATTTGCTTCAGCTGAATGAAGACCATCCGATTGCCAAACGAATGAAGTAGCAGGTTACCCAGCCAGAGAAAAAACAGGTCTTACCTCCAGTGATATGGATGGAAAGACCTGTTTTTCATTTTGTGTTACACGATATAGGACAGTCCCATGATCAAAATAATTGCCACAACAGAAAGAATGGTCTCCATCACTGTCCACGTTTTCAGTGTATCTTGCACAGACATATTGAAGTATTCCTTGATCAGCCAGAAGCCGGAATCATTTACGTGAGACAGGATCAGGGAGCCAGAACCTGTTGCCAGTACCAAAAGCTCCGGGCTTGTTCCAGGGATTTGCAGCGCGATAGGACCTACGATACCAGCTGCCGTCATCATGGAGACGGTCGCAGAGCCAGTTGCCACACGGATCAGGGCCGCGATCAGCCAGCCCAGGAAAATAGGGGAGATCGCAGATGCCGTAGCAAGCTCGGCAATATAGTCACCCACACCGCTGTTCAGTAGAACTTTGTTAAATGCGCCACCTGCGCCGATGACGAGCAAGATTGTCGCGGTTGGAGCCAAGCAATCATTTGTGAATTTGAGAATATCGTCTTTGGTAAAACCACGGTTGAACCCGAGTGTCCAGAAGGAAACAATCACGGCAATCAACAGAGACGTAATCGGGCTTCCGATAAAATCTGCCCATTGGCGAATCGTATGTTCTTTTGGCAGAGTCACATCCGCAACCGTTGCAGACAACATCAACAGCACAGGGAGCAAGACGGTGAAGACGGTGATCCCAAAGCTAGGCAAATCACGCTCGGATTTTGGCTCCGCCAACTGGGAAGCGAGCTCTGGAGAGATGCTGGCCTTGACTCGTTTGCTAATCCAGCTACCGTAGATCGGTCCTGCAATGATCGCGGAAGGCAGTGCGACAATGAGGGAGAGCAGAATCGTTTTACCGACATCTGCTTGGAACAGATCGACAGCGGCCATAGCAGCAGGGTGAGGCGGTACAATCCCGTGAACGATGGAAAGGCCGGCTACGAGCGGAATTCCGATTTTGACAAGGGAGACCCCTGTTTGTCTGGCAATCGTAAACACGAGCGGAATCAAGAGTACAAAACCAACCTGGAAAAATACCGGAACCCCTACGATAAACGCCACGAACATCATGGCCCAGTGTACGTTTTTCTCACCGAAGCGGTTGATGAGCGTACGGGCAATGCGCTCGGCACCGCCAGATTCGGCCATCATTTTGCCAAGCATAGTTCCCAAGGCTAGCACGATCGCGATAAAACCGAGAGTGCCACCCATCCCATCCTTGATGGAGTCCACAACCTTTACAAGCGGCATACCGGATGCGATTCCCACAAAACCTGCGGCCAATAAAAGTGCGATAAAGGGGTTCAGTTTAAAGCGGGTAATCAGAACGAGCAGGAAGACGATGGACAGCAGTGTAATGACGAGTGGCATGATGAACCCTCCCTAGTTGTTGTCTCTAGTTGTTCAACCGCTTTTGGAATTCGGCTATCAGCTTGTACTCTTCCAGCAGGTTGTAATAAACACGCTCGTATATATAGAAAAGCTCCAAATAGACACTAGATCGTTCTAAATCAGGCTCATGGCGATGCGAAATATGAATCATTTTTTTCACATCTTGCAAATGATCCATCGCTCCCAATGCATGCATCGCTAGAAGAGCGGCACCAAAGCTCGAGCTTTCATGACTCTCCGGAATCAGCACTTCATACCCGAACATATCGGACATTATCTGCCGCCATTCCCGCGAGCGGGCGAAACCACCCGATGCTCGGATTTCCTTGGCTCCACCTGCCAGATCGCGCAGGGCGATACCAATGCTGTAGACGCTAAACAAGATTCCTTCGAGAACAGCTCGGATAAAATGCTCGCGCTTATGATGCAGGCCGATACCGAAGAAGGAGCCTCTTGCTTGTGCGTTCCAGTACGGAGCTCGTTCGCCCGACAAAAAGGGGAGAAAGAGCAACCCGTCTGCACCAGCTCGAACATGCTCAGCAGCTTGGATCATGACATCGTAGGGATCAACGCCGAGCTGTTTCGCTTTTTCCACTTCAGGCCAACTGAATTCGTCACGGAACCAGCGAAGCATGATCCCACCGTTGTTCGAGGGTCCACCTATCACCCAATGGTTTTCCGTCAGCACGTAGCAGAAAGTCCGTCCTTTTGGATCCGTGATCGGCTCTGGAACAACCGTTCTTACTGCGCCACTCGTGCCAATCGTGATGGCTACTTGTCCGGGGTCAATAGCTCCAATGCCGAGGTTTGCCAAAACCCCATCGCTCGCACCGACAACGAAAGGTGTATCTGGATCGATCCCGATCTCTTCCGCATAACGGATCTTCATTCCTCGCAGGATATGAGTAGTTGGTACAGGTTCACTGAGATGTTGCTTGGAAATGCCTGCGACTCGCAGTGCCTCCTCATCCCAGTCGAGCTTTCTCAGATTAAACAGCCCCGTAGCAGAAGCAATGGAGTAATCGACGATGTACTCACCAAAAAGCCGATAAATGACATACTCTTTGATCGAAATAAACTTGGCTGCCCGCCGAAACGTATCTGGCAAGTTCTCTCGTAGCCACATGATTTTGGGCAGTGGAGACATGGGATGGATGGGCGTGCCCGTCGCTAAGTAAATCTGATGACCGACACCGTCGGCTTTTAGTCGATCTGCCTGTGCCACGCTCCGATTATCAGCCCAGATAATGCTATTCGTCAGGGGATTGCCACTCGGATCGACAGCGATCAAACTGTGCATGGCAGTAGAGAAGCCAATACCACCGATCTCGCTTTTAGCAATGCCTGCATGCTCCAGTGCTTGCTTCAATGCCTGAATGACAGCAGCAAAAATCGTCTCCGGCTCTTGCTCAGCCCAAGACGGCTGGGGAACGAGTAGCTGATAATCGATATTACCCGTACCGCGGATGGCACCGGAAGGAGTGAAAACAATTGCTTTGGTACTGGTCGTACCGATATCAAGCCCGATAAAGTAGGTTTGCGTCATAGAAATCACCCCTAATTGAATACGCTTTCAACATGTTGTCATGGAGATAACGCGATTATATCGAAATTTTTTTCATTTGTTAAGCATAAAGAAAAAAATTATTTCATAATTGAACACTTTACACGTTGCTTGTATGATTTGCATTTTCCTTCTGCAAGTTGCAAGAGTAGGCAAGCAAAAGAAAAAACGCCTGATTTACAGGCGTTTGAGTGAAATAGCTTCGCGAATGTGCTGGATATTGGCGATCGTATCATCCTGGCGCCGTAAGGATACGGCTACATAAAGCAGATCAATTAAGCTGAGCTGAGCAAGCCTGGACGATAGGGCTTCTGTACGAAATACCGTTTCGCGTGAAGTCGTGTACAAGCACATGTCTGCCAGGCGCACAAGAGGAGATTTTCCATAGCTCGTGATGCCGATTGTTTTTGCTCCGGCTTCCTTGGCAACCTGAAGGGCTGCCAAAATATCTTTATTGGACCCAGAATGGGAAATGCCTACAACGACAGCACCTTTGGTAAGCAGCGAGGCGGACATCACTTGATAGTGTGCATCAGAATGATAGAGACAAGGAATGCCTGTCCTCATAAATTTGTGGTACGCATCCTGCGCGATGACGGCTGAGCCTCCCGAGCCATAAAACTCGATCCGGCTTGCGTTTTCCAAACAGGAGACGATTTTCATTAACTCATCTTTATTGATAATTTGCTGCGTATCCCGAATCGTCTCGATATTTGCTGTGAAAATTTTTTCAGCAATCGCACTGACTTCATCGTCGTCGAGGTTGATTTCTTGGTGAATCGTTTGCTTCGGATTCGTGACTTCACTCGCCAAGGCGATTTTGAATGCTTGGTAGCCACGAAATCCAAGCCTGCGACACAGACGAAATACGGTAGCATCTGCACACTGGCATTGATCGGCTAGCTCCGTGATCGAGAAGTGAATAATTTCACTGGCATGCTCCAAAATATAGTCGGCGATCTGTTGTTCTTTCCCGCTTAATTGTGTATAGATGGCGCGTAATTGCGTGAGCACACGAGGAGCATGCGGGGTGGAAGCGTTCATCAATAGGTACCTCCTAACGTTCCATTGTGAATCTGTACTGATAGTATAAGGAAAATCAGACTCCTTTTCATAGGTTCGAAAAAATTTTCTTCATTTTTGATGAAAGATGAAAATTTTTGTCTTATAATACGTGGTAACGGATATGATCCAAAAAGGAGTGACGTACACGATATGAAACTTGCGATCCTCGGATTAGGAAAAATGGGGTACAATCTCACGCTTAATTTGCTCTCGCATCAGCATGAGGTTGTAGCCTATGATGTAGATTCTACGCGTGCAGAAGAATTGAGTCATGAAGGCGCGATTCCAGCATTTTCGGTGGAGGATGCCGTGGCAAAGCTGCCGACACCTCGCGTAGTATGGCTGATGGTTCCGGCAGGAGAGATTGTGGATCAATTAGTCGATCAGCTCTCTACCTTGCTATCTGCAGGAGATATCGTCATTGACGGTGGCAACTCCCATTACAAGCAATCGCTAGATCGCTATGCACGCTTGAAAGAGAAAGGTATTCACTTCATGGATGCAGGAACGAGCGGAGGTATGGAGGGAGCGCGCCACGGAGCATGCATGATGATTGGTGGAGATCGGGAAGCATTCACTCATATCGAGCCAATGATTCGCGACATTAACGTCGAAAACGGATATTTGTATGCTGGGGAAGCGGGCAGCGGCCACTTCTTGAAAATGATTCATAACGGAATCGAATACGGCATGATGCAGGCGATTGGTGAAGGCTTTGAGGTGCTTGCGAAAAGCCAGTATAACTTCGATTTTGCCGAGGTCGCACGCGTATGGGCAAATGGTTCCGTCATTCGAGGCTGGCTGATGGACTTGACAGAGCGAGCTTTTCGAAAAGACGCCAAGCTTGATGAAATCCGTGGGGTCATGCATTCTTCCGGGGAAGGAAAATGGACGCTGGAAACTGCGCTGGATTTACAGGCAGCTACACCCGTGATTGCGATGTCCTTGCTGATGCGTTACCGTTCGTTGGACGAGGATACATTCCACGGAAAAGTGGTCGCAGCCTTGCGCAATGAATTTGGCGGACATGCTGTAGAAAAGAAATAAGAAAGGGGATGACCGTAATGGTGCTTCGGTGGTTGAAGCTCCGGGGTCATCCTTTTTTTGTATATGGAAGAAGAAGGAATTTTCATTTGGAAAGCAAAGTATGAGTGTATCACCCAGAAGTTTGTCAGGTCGAAAAATGCTTGATTATTCTGTAGCTTCTAGAACGATGGGAGGATGGAAAGATGAGCGTTGAAGAGGTTGTTTTATTCAAAAATGAGAAAGGAATCGTGACCCTGACGCTAAACAGACCAGAGGCATTGAATGCTTTGAACAGAGATGTGCTTAATCAGCTCTCGACCATCTTGGACCGGATCAAAAACGATACCAGTGTGAAAGCGGTCATCCTTACAGGGACGGGAGAAAAAGCATTTTCGGCCGGAGCCGACATCTCGTACCTGCATCAGGCGACACCGATGGAAGTAAGGGAGTTTGCTCAGTTGGCCGTTTCGGTGACCAGTCAAATCGAATCGTTGGGAAAAGTAGTCGTTGCTGCGATTAACGGCTATGCGCTAGGCGGGGGCCTTGAAATCGCTGAATCGTGCACGCTGCGTATTGCGGTTCAACATGCCAAAATGGGCCATCCAGAGGTACGAATTGGAGCAGTGGCGGGCTTTGGTGGAACAACCAGACTTCCTAGGCTAATAGGAAAAGGTCGTGCCGCGGAGTTGCTTCTTACAGGAGCAGCGATAGATGCGGATGAAGCACACCGCATAGGACTGGTAAATCGGGTCGTTTCGCGTGAGCGGCTACTGACAGAAACAGAGGAGCTTCTCCAAGAAATTTTGTCTCAGTCTCCGCTGGCAGTGAAACTAACGTGGGATGCGATACATCGAGGAAGTAACCTGACAGTAGAGGAGTCCGCACTTCTGGGCGCAGATTACTTCGGACTCGTGGCATCCACCGAAGACTTTCGGGAAGGAACCAAAGCATTCTTAGACAAGACACCACCGCGTTTTTCAGGAAGATAATCACACGAGCTCCAGTACTTCACATAATTCAACCAACCGCCTAACCCCGAACATCTGATGGCGATTGCGATCATGAATGCTTTTGATCGCATCTGCCGTCACTTTTTTGGCCTGCTCCATACTTTGATTTTCGACGGCTTGTACGATTTCTTTCATGTTCGTTAAAAAATACACGGTATTGCGCAAGGTGCGGATAAGCAAAATCTTCCGTATATCCGTGGGAGTGAATTGGCGGTAGCCATTCTCAGGATCTCGTGGCAGTACGAGCAAGCCTTCTTTTTCCCAATGGCGAATCGCAGACGTGGTGACTCCTGTGTATGCAGCGACTTCACCAATCGTCATGCGGTTTCGCCACTTTTTGTTTATGGGCAAGGAGACGTCGAGATTTTCCAAAAGTTCGAGTGTTTGGTCTGCGGCGACCTTCTCTTGTTGGAGATTGGCCTGTTCTTTATTCACGAGCCAAAAGGCAGCATCCATATCCGCTTTTTGAATCGATCGAAGGACTTCACAGGTGATAGCGACTCCGAAGCCGGGGAACATGGCGCGCAGGCAACGAAAATAGGCAAGATGGATCTCAGTATACAGTCGATAACCATTGTCTGCACGATCAGGAGCAGGAACGACTCCCCATGATTCATAATGACGCAAAGCACTCGTGCTAATATGTAGCTCGCGAGCGATCTCAATCGGCTTGTAATAAGGCATCTGACGCACCTCCCGCTGGTTTGTTATCGCGGATTTCACCATACCAAGAACAGCAATTCGAAGCAAATGTTCCGACCATTTTTGGAAGGTCGTAATACTTATACCCTGTTCAGCACGGGATGGAAAGGTGAAAATTGTCAATAGATATTCATTCTTCATTTCCAGAGGTGAGACAACGTATGGCCATTGTTCAGCTACGATCAGAGAACCCGGATTTTTCGTACATGATCAAGAAAAATCCGAATTCCGGAATGAGTTTACGATCCATTCGAAAAGGCATCGCTTACGGATGGTTTTCCAATACGGATACATACAACGTTTACTTTAAAGATGCAGAAAATGAGGTTTCCTACAAACAATCCGAACAAGAGCATTTTGAATATTTGAATGTCTCCCGCTACAATACACCCTTGTTCCCGTTAAATGCGATCAATGAATTTTTTTCTGCAGCGATGAAGCAACACAACGAGCAAGATGCAGAAGGGTATGAGCATGTTTTTTTCATCAACATGATTCACATCGAACGCTTGCTGTATCTGACTTTTTTTGAGAAGCACCTGAAGGACTTCACCTTTGAACTCAAGCATCACGCCGATAAAAGCTACGCTCTGACTATCACAACGAGAACGAGTCTGCATCAGCTTCTCCACGTCGTAAGTGTGCTCTGTCTATTCTTGAGTATGTTTGGAAAAGAGTACATCGATATATCCGATAACATCCTGGATAAATACATCAAAAGCATCCATGTCATCGACGCACCTTTTTACATACGTAGCCTGTTCGCACGCAACTTCCTGACAACCAGAGAGCGCTATCGCAAGTACAAGACCGAGATTGAGAAGACGAGCCGCTATCCCATTCAATTGGAGTATGGCAGCACCGGTTTGCAGAGAAGAAACTACATCGCGAGTAAGCTTCCTTTTACCAAATCCATTGTAGATATCGGTTGCGGAGAAGGCTTTTATGCGATCCCGTTCGCTACCAAGCTACCGCAGTATTACTATGCCATCGATATCGATGAACAGTCGCTGGAATTAGTCAGACGCAGGGCCGAGGAAAAAGAAATCTCGAATCTCATTTTGTTCCCCTCGCTCGATCAGTTTTTACAGGATTACAACGGTGAACAGGTAGATGTCATTATGACTGAGGTCATTGAGCATATGAGCAAAGAGGAAGCGAGAGCTCTCATCCAGCAAATCTGCAGACGATTGGATTTTGACCATCTTATCATTACAACACCCAATTCAGATTTTAATCAGTTCTATGAGCTGGAAGGCTATCGCCACGACGATCATAAATGGGAAATGGGACAAGAAGAGTTCCAGGCATGGATGACCGAGATCATGGAAGAAGCCGGGGTGCAGGGGCAATTTGTGTCCATTGGTGACGGCGTGAACGACATCCACACCACACAAGGCGTCATTGTCCAGAGAAAGGGGGCGTAACGATGCTGTTACAGACACAGGTTCACACGATTTTTATGCTTGTCGGTCCCACCGAATGCGGGAAAACGACTTTTGCCAAGGAAGTACTCATGCCGAGGCTTTCGTTTGAAGATGAACAAAAAAACGTAAAAGCAAATGTCCAATACATTTCCTCAGACAGCATTCGCCAGGAACTGCTGGGCTATGATTACGACAAGTATGATCAGGTGATGCTGGAGGCCAGCGAGCAGGCGTTTCAGCTCCTGTATGAAAAGCTGCGCTTGGTGACCTCGTTTCCGATCAACGCCGAATTCGTGGTTGTCGATACAACAGGTCTAGCAGAAGACTTCCGCTCGAAAGTCCGTGACATTGCAGCAGAGAACAATTACCGCTTGGAGGTGATCCTCTTTGATTATCGCAATCGAGAAGATTACTATGCATCCGAACGGTCGAAAAAACTGATTACCAACCATATTCTCCGGTTGAAGCAAGAGGTTCTCCGGGCATTATCCAAAGAAGGGTACCACAACATTCACCGGATACGGCACAAAGATTTTTACACACTGGCAGATGAGGTGGCAAATCCGCGTTATGAGGTCGTGATCGAAAATAAGGATGCCTATCTGGCTACGATCCTTCCCAAAGATCAAACATATATCATCATCGGAGACATTCACGAATGCGTCCACGAACTAAAAGGTCTCCTGCAAACCTACGGATTCAAGCTCGAGGACAATCGCCTCATCTCGACGGACAAGGTGCAGCATACCAAAATCATCGTAGCAGGGGACTGGATCGACAAAGGAGCGCAAACGAGGGAGATCATCGAGTTTCTATACACGAACCAAGAGCATTTCTTGTTCGTTCTCGGGAACCACGAAAATTTTGTCTACAAGTACCTACGAAAGGAACTAAAAGGGGTAGATCCACAGCTACTGGATACTTATTTTGATTCCACACACGTTTTGGAAAAAGACGCCGAATTAACAGAGAAGTTCAATCACCTGTATACGCTGGCTCAGCCGTTTTATCGATCGAACGCATTAACTGGGCCGTCCTATTACGTCACACATGCACCCTGCAGAAGGAAATATATCGGAAAGCTTGATGCGAATTCGATGCGACGCCAACGCAATTATCGGATAGACCGAACAGCATCATTGGAAGAGCAGCTCGCTTTTTTGACAGTTGAAGCGGTCAGTAACCATCCGTACCATATTTTTGGGCATATCGCGGCACAAAAAACCTTTCGCCTGAAAAACAAGCTCCATCTCGATACCGGATGTGTGCACGGAAATGCTTTAACGTCAGTCGTGATCGCACACAAGCCGTTTTTCAAATCGTTTCAGTCTGAGCATCGGGTGATGACTGAGGAGCTACCGATCTTGTTCCATGCAGAAAAACAAGTTTCCATGGGAGACTTGGAAGAGGAGGAACTCCGTCGCCTCCGTTACTGCTCGCAAAATAAGGTCAATTTTATTTCTGGAACGATGCCTCCGGCGGATAAGGATACGGCGACACAGGAATTGGAGTCGTTGAAGGCGGGGCTGGATTATTTCGCGAATCGAGGCGTTCATCAAGTCGTGTTGCAGCCGAAATACATGGGCTCGCGCTGCAATCTCTATCTCCATCTTGATCGCGACAAATGCTTTGCAATCAGCAGAAACGGTTATGCCATCCATCAGGTTGATTTGACACCGATTTATGACAAGCTGCATGCAAGGTTCCGCGCATACATGGAGCAAAATGAAATCGCGATGCTCATCCTGGATGGCGAATTGTTGCCGTGGAGTTCAATAGGGAAGGGCTTGATCGAAAAGCAGTTCAAACCGATCGAATCTGCGTTGCGGAGTGAATTTGCATTTTTGCAGGAAAATGGCTTTGAAGAGGCGCTGCACCAACTTATTCACAATTATGACGAGAGCGGTTTTGAAAAAGACCAGTTCCACCTATCCAAGAGTGCACTCACGGAAAAATTTGGTTCGAGCTTGTATCAAAACTATAAGTATGTGCGAGAAATCAAAGAGAGCTACATTCCTGTAGATAAGCATTTGGAGGCCTATCACATTTACCAAAAACAGTTGGAGCTCTATGCAGGAGAAGGGGAGCTGGCCTACAAGCCTTTTACGATTCTAAAGACTGTCTATTTGAATGGGGACGAGCAATTGCCCGACTGGAAAACGTCCGATATGTATCGTTTCGTCAATGACGATCATTTCCTCACGATCGATTTGTCCGAGCCGAATGCGTATGAAGAAGCAGCTCGTTATTTTTCCACGATTACACTGGAAAACAAAATGGAAGGCATCGTGATCAAGCCAGAGTTCAACAATCAGAAGGTCGTTCCTGCCATGAAGGTACGCAATCCAGAGTACTTGTCGATTATTTATGGCTACGACTACCGATTCCCACACAAGTACCGCAAGCTTTTCAATCAGAAAAACATTTCGCAAAAGCTCAAGACTTCGATGCAGGAGCACAAGCTGGGTGAGCGGATGCTTGGTTTTACATTTGACGACATTTCTCCAGAAAATACGGAGTATCAAAAAGTAGTCGCAACGATGCTCTTTGAAGTGGCGAAGGAAAAGGAGATCGATCCGCGATTGTAAATGAAAAACGAGAAGCTGCTGTCTGAGCAAGCTTCTCGTTTTTGGTTTGCAGAACTATTTGTTGGAGGATGGAGCAGCATCCCAGGCTTCAATATTATCGACGCCTTCAATACTGTCCTTGTAGAACACAGGATTTTTTCCTGCTTTTTTCTGTTCTAAATAATCATGTAGTGCAGCATAGGCGACTTTTGACAACATGGCGATCGCAATCAGGTTGACAATGACCATTAAGCCCATGAACAAATCGGCCAAATCCCATACGAGCTGTACCTTTGCTACTGATCCGAACAGCACCATGGCGAGTACACTTAACCGATATAGCATCAGCCATGCTTTGCTTGTCTTTAAAAACTCGATGTTAGTCTCGCCGTAATAGTAGTTACCGATCAATGTACTGAAGGCGAACAGGAATACCATAATGGCAAGGAAGCCAGAAGCCCAAGAACCGATATGAATGCTCAGTGCTGCTTGGGACAGCTCAATGCCACTCAGTCCTTGTTGTGTGTACGCGCCGGACAGCAAAATGATGAAAGCTGTGCTTGTACAGATCACGAGGGTATCGAATAGAACACCGAATGCTTGAATCAGACCTTGCTTCACTGGATGGCTTGTCGTTGCCGTTGCCGCAGCATTCGGCGCACTACCCATACCAGCTTCGTTCGAGAACAATCCTCGCTTGATACCGTGCATGAGCGCTGCACCGAGAGAACCGCCTGCGATTTGTTCGAAGCCGAACGCGTTTTTCACAATCAACGCGATCATTGCAGGCATCTCGGAGATGTTCATGATCACAATGAAGAGTGCCATCCCGATGTACAATACAGCCAATACAATGACGATGTACTCAGACATTTTCGCAATGCGTTTTACACCACCGAAAATGATAGCTGCGAATGCGATCGTCATGAGGATACCTATTATCAAACGATCTGTCCCAAACGAATTTTCAAAAGCAATCGTGATCGTGTTGGATTGCACGGCATTAAATACGAGACCAAACGATAGGGTGATCAGGACAGCAAACAGGGCACCCATCCAACGTTTGTTCAGCCCTTTTTCCATGTAATAAGCCGGACCGCCACGAAAACCGTTCTTATCCTTTATTTTATAAATCTGAGCGAGCGTACTCTCAACAAAACTGGAAGCAGAACCGATAATGGCAATGACCCACATCCAGAATACGGCGCCAGGACCACCTAATGCAATGGCAATGGCAATTCCCGTAATGTTCCCTGTGCCGACACGTGCGGCCATACTAATAGCGAAAGCTTGAAAAGGGGAGATGCCACCATCGTCTTTCGCTCTTCCTTCTTTGATGGAACGGATCATTTCCGGCAACATGCGTACTTGCAAAAATTTGCCCCGGAAGGTAAAGAACAAGCCTAACGCGATTAGCATGACAATGATAATATAGGACCACAAAAAATCGTTTATGGAAGCTGTTACGTCGAGTAGAAATTGTTGCATCGTGTCACCTCGGATTTTGTTATGAATGTTTCCTTAGTATTCTCTAAAAAATCGTTACATCCCATTCCTGAGCAATATGTTTTAATAAAGAAACGCCCGCCACACTGTTTCCGCAACCGTCAATGGAAGGTCCAAAAATACCGATTCCACAGCCATCTTGAAACGGTGAATGTTGTTTGCGGTTAGGAGGAACCAACGTCATGATTCCGCCTGAGACGCCACTTTTTGCTGGCAAGCCAACATTCGCGGCGAATTTGCCCGATGCATCGTACATGCCGCAAGTGAGCATCAGTGCTTTGGCTAAACGGACGACATCTTTCGGGAGAACTTGTTCGTTGCGCAGCGGATGGAAGCCGTCGAGTGCCAACAGGAGACCGATCAAGGCGATTTGCTCGGTGGTTACTTCAATCGAGCATTGCGTTAGATAAACCTCCAAAGCCTCTTCTACTTCGCAGGCCAGATAGCCCGTATCCTTTAAATAATGGGCGAGTGCCCTGTTTCTGTGAGAGTTTTCCCATTCGGAAAGAAACACTTCCTCGTTCACCATTGGCGTCACACCTGTGATTTTACTGAAAAATGCATTCAAGTAACGCAACTTATGATCCGGTGTTTGACCAGGGAGGAGTGAAGATGTCGTAATCGCTCCCGCATTGATCATCGGATTAAAAGGCTTACCTGGCTTGTTCATTTCCAGTCGGATAATGGAGTTGAATGCATCACCAGTCGGTTCTACATCTACCCGATCCAACACGTAAGGGATGCCATGGTAGCAGCAAACAGCAATAAAGCTGATTACTTTGGAAATACTTTGCATCGTAAAAGGAGCTTCCCAGTCACCCGCGGTGTGCATTTTTCCAGTAGGCTCGATGATACAAATACCTAACTGATTCGGATCTGTTCTGTACAAAGCAGGGATATAACTGGCACATCTTCCTTCAGATGCCTTGGAACGATATTGTTCCACCCATTGTTCTAATTCATCCACGAGTAAAACCTGCTGAATCAACGCCTGTCCCCCCAAAAATCGAATACATTGCTCTTACGCGAAGTGAAAGAGAAAGCGCTTCCATGCTTCACGAAAATACATATAATGATCACTTTACAACCACCCTACAAAATAAAACAAAAACTCACAGATTGATTCATGAGAGTTTCAGATTTTTTTTTACTTGTCCTACATGCGATCCTCGGTAAAAATAGATAGGGGCATCAAGAAACAACGTGGGAAGTGAAAGGCGTGCGTGTTCAGACACAAGTAAAACGGGATTGGTATATATTGGTCCTCATGCTTATTACGGTGCCATTGGCAGGGGAGTTGAAATTTTATCCCGTCAATGAGACATTTCGAATTAGCTTTGGAGCTCCTACCTTTTTCTTCTTTTTATTACTGTTTCAACGAATTCCATCTGTTTTCGCCGGCTTTTTGACGGGGATTACGGTCGTATGCTTCCGGATTGTGATTGACCTCATCGCCGGGAATCATTCAGCATGGGAGGATTCTCTCCAAGCGCATTATTCTAGCTTTTTCTTTTATTTCGCTTATTGTGTTCTGTTTTATCTAACAGGAGTACGCCATATTCACAACAGGACGATATTGGTTGGATTAATGGGAATGGTCATTGAGGTATTGGCTGACCTCATTGAGTTTCTCTCGCAACATGTCCTGCTGAATAACGTCCTCACATGGGGAGCGGTGCAAGAAATGCTCGTGATTGCGCTGTCCCACAGCTTTATCGTGATTAGTTTTCTCAACATGATGAAGCTGTACGAGGCACAGTCGCGAGAGCAACAGACCAGAAAACAGAACGAACACATCCTGATGCTGATTTCTACCTTATATGAGGAATCCATTCATCTGAAAAAAACACTGCAAAATGCAGAGAGTATTAGTATGAAGTCTTTCGAGTTGTACCAAGGCTTGCAGGAGCTTCATAAGGAACAGGTGGCCACGAATGTAGAAGGCTTTGCCAAGAAAGCATTGGTTGTCGCAGGCGAGGTTCACGAGATTAAAAAGGATAATCAACGCATTTTCGCTGGGCTGCACAAGCTGATATCGGATGAAAGCATCACGGATTACATGGACATCCATCAGCTCGTGGACATTATCAGACGAAGCAATATGAAGTATGCAACTTTGTTGGAGAAGGACATACAAATCACAGCTTCCATATCGGGGACACACCCGCTCTACCATGTATTTATGATGCTTTCCCTGATCAATAATCTGGTGGCAAATGCAGTGGAAGCCATCCAGCAAACAGGAGCCATTTCCATTGAAATTGATCGGATAGGCGATCTTGTGGAAATCAAAATCAACGATGACGGACCGGGAGTACCTCCACGGAGAAAGGGCTTGCTGTTCAAGCCAGGCTTTACGACGAAATACGATCGAACCGGCAACCCCTCTACAGGGATCGGACTGTCTTATGTACAACAATTGGTGGAACAATGGCAAGGGGAAATCTCCCTACAGGATGGAGTGAATGGGAAGGGGACAACATTTCTCATGCGATTACCAATTGATCCGATAACGAAGAAAGAGTGAGAAGATGCTGTTTTATTTAGTAGATGACGACGATGCCGTTCGCCTCATGCTGACGGAAATTATAGAAGACGAGAATCTGGGCGAAGTCGTAGGGGAAGCATCTGACGGCTCGATGGTAGACGGTCATACGTTAACCGCGCGCAATGTAGATATTTTGCTGATTGACTTGTTCATGCCGAACCGGGATGGAATAGAGACGATTCGCCAAGTGAAGCCGACATTCACAGGAAAGATCGTCATGATCTCTCAGGCAGAAACGAAAGATTTGATTGCCCAAGCTTACGCCCTTGGAAGTGAATACTACATTATCAAACCTGTAAACAAAATCGAAGTGGTAACGATCCTCCAAAAAGTGATCGAGAAAATTCGCCTCGAGCGTTCGATACGGGACATTCACAAATCGCTGAATGCCGTCATGCAAGTGGACCAGCCGCCTTCCGGACAAACTCGTCCGTCACAGGGCAAACCACTTCGCGAGGCGGGTCAATTTCTCTTAACAGAGTTGGGCATCGCGGGAGACAATGGTAGCAATGATTTGCTAGATATTTTGGACTTCTTGCATGGATACGAACAGACGCATACGTTTAAAAATGGATTTCCTGCCCTAAAAGAAATCTTTGTGGCGGTAGCACAGGACAGGCTCGGAGTCGCTGTAGACGATCAACAAGTCGCCAAGGTTGTCAAAGCTTCTGAGCAGAGAGTCCGCCGAGCGATTTATCAGTCGCTGAATCATTTGGCGTCTCTTGGGCTTGCGGACCTCTCGAATTGGAAGTTCGAGAATTACGCTTCGCAGTTTTTTGATTTTACGTACGTGTGGAAGAAGATGGCGGAGTTAAAGAGCAATGCTGCATCGCCTAGTTCAGATATTCGGATCAATATGAAAAAGTTTATTCAAGTGCTGTATGCAGAGGCGAAGCGCATTCAGTCGGAGGCGTAGTTGTTCTGTGTTGACTTGTAGAGAGAAGTCCTGATCATGACGATCAGGACTTTTTCTTTTGTAGGGGGAATGCATTTGTTTTTTATTGACTAAACGTTCATTCAATAATAAACTGGGATCATATACCAAATCTACATTTCACGGAGGGATCACCGATGGATTTGTACTATGAGGTTTCAGGGGAAGGAAAACCAGTCGTTCTATTGCACAGTGGCGGTGCTGATTTACGAGATTGGGCATTTGTCGCGCCGATTCTGGCGAAGCATTATCAGGTTATCGCTTTCGACGGACGCGGATGTGGGAAATCTCCGTCTCCAACAGAGACAGCGAACTACGTCGAAGATTTACTTTCCGTCATGGACCACTTCCAGCTGGATGAAGCCACGCTCGTAGGACACTCGATTGGCGGACGAATTGCAACAGATTTTGCGCTGACTTATCCGCAAAGAGTGAGCAAGCTCGTGCTGATTGCTCCAAGTTTGACAGGGTATACACCGAGTCAGCCGTTCACGGAATGGATGCAGAAAATCCAAGAAGCACCGGATGTTGACAGTATGGTAGAGCTTTCCTTATCGGCCTGCCCGTATCGCGTCGTAATGGCAAGTTCACAGAAGGACTTCATGGTTGAGATGGCGAAGCATAATCTAGCAAAAATGTTAGAGTGGGCGACGTGGGAGTCCGTATGGCCGCAGCCGCCTGCGATAGAGCGGCTCAAAGAATTAGCGAATCAAACATGCTTGATAATCGGTATGGAAGATGCCCTGGATGCGAAACGGATGGCTGAATATTTTAAAGAAGTTTTACCAGAGAGAAGGTTTATTGAGATTACGGGTGCCGATCATAAGCCAACATTGACGCATCCAGAAGAAATCGCTCGCGCTATCACTGAATTTTTGGAGGATTGACTGAACCGTGCCCCGTACCCCAGCTGAAAATGAGCGCATTCGCCAAGCTGCAAAAGACAAAATCCATGCAGCCGCGATGACGCTCTTCATAAAAAAAGGCTACCACGCGACCTCAATCGACGATGTAGCCAAACAGGCCCAGATATCGAAGGGATTGCTTTACAACTATTACAAAGGAAAAGAAGAGCTCCTCGCCGCGATGGTCCAAGTAAGGATCGAGGAAGTAAAAGAAGTAATGGAGGCTGCGACTCAGCTTACAACGCCGCACGAACAGCTGCGCCATATTATCGACGGTGCGCTTGATAACGTCTACCAGCGACCGGATGTCTATCGTTTTTACTTGAATTTGCAGACGCAGCCCGAAGATGATCGCGTACTTGCTTCTTACAGAGAGCAATTAAATGAGGAGTCACTCAGGCAGTTTGAAGTCCAGTGCCAGATTTTCAAACAGTTAGGCGTAAAGCAGCCCAGATTGAGATCGCTCTATTTTTCATCGGCGCTCCAAGGCGCAATGTTGATGATGACGACTTATTCGGAAGGGTTTCCGGTTGAAGAGATGAAGGAGCAGTTGATACGGGAGTATTGTAGCCCTCCGGCAGAATGATAGAGTTACGTTCAATAATGAAGAGGCTATCCCATTCGTAAATGTTACTGGTGGGGGTAGCCTCCTCTATCTTCATGTATCTAAATATTTTAAATTGACAGATAATAATAAAGCCAATATATTGGTTTTATGGACACGAACCTAATCAAACAAATCGAACGCCCCACATTACGCGAACAAGTATACCTAGGCTTGAAGAAAGCGATCATCATGCTGGAGCTAAAGCCAGGACAACGAGTCAACGACAACGAACTGGCGGCTTTATTTGGCGTGAGTCGAACACCTGTGAGAGAAGCGCTCAAACGGTTGGAGGACGAAGGTCTTATTGAATCCGTCCCTGGCTCTCACACACGGGTAACACCCTTACTGGAAAAGGAGGCGAAGCACGCTTTTCCTGTTGTTGCGGCCTTGCACGGGTTGGCAGCACGACTGGCGATGCCATTTGAATTAGAGGTCATCCGTAGTCTGGAGATGTGGAATGAAAAGCTCGGGGTCGCACTTGAACAGCAAGATGTGATCAAAGCGATTGAAGCAGATGACGGCTTTCACGACCTGATCCTCGAGGCTGCGGGGAATCGTGAAATCTACTTGGCACTTGAGCGAGTTGTACCGAAAATTCGGCGTTTGGAATTTGCTCGGTTCGGTTCCTTGGAAGGGGTGGAATCAGTAGAACAGCACCGCAGAATCATCGAAGCGATTCGGGACAACAACAGTCAGCTTGCCTCTTCTTTGATGGAAGAAAACTGGATCAACCTCGGCAAATTGCTTACGGACCTTTCCAAAGATGAATAGGGGGTAATGGCATGAGTACGGTTGAAATGAAGGGGGAAGTACATGATTCGCGTGTTCTGCAATGGGCACGATCCATTATCGAAGAGAGTCCGTCCCATCGTCTGATTCAGCAAGAGATCGTGAATGCAGTCAACCGCAATGCGATATGGCGAGGCGAGGAATGTTTGAATTTGCTCGCACCAGAAGCACCTACCACGCCTATCGTACGTCAATTGCTCGCTTCTGAGGTTGGGACTCGCGCTGCGGAAGGACATATCGGGAGCACGCAGAGATGGTTCGCTGGCACGAAATATATCGATGAGATCGAAGCGTTATGTGTTGAGCTGTTGAAAAAAGTATTCCACGCTAATTTTGCTGACCATCGATTGGTAGCGAGCATGATCGGAAACATGACGGTCTACGCGGCGTTAACGCA
The DNA here is from genome assembly GCF_013284365.1 of Brevibacillus sp. RS1.1. Classification (NCBI taxonomy): domain Bacteria; kingdom Bacillati; phylum Bacillota; class Bacilli; order Caryophanales; family Paenibacillaceae; genus Brevibacillus; species Brevibacillus sp. RS1.1. The sequence goes on along the minus strand of NZ_JABSVA010000003.1, from coordinate 216,631 downwards.
ACCGGGCGATACGATTATGACGATCGCGCAACCGTTTGGAGGGCATTCCAGCAATCGGGTGGACGGGCCTGCTGGCATTCGCGGTTTGCAAATTGTCGATGTGCCAATGGACCCCGTTGAGCTTACCGTTGATCTGGATGGATTCGCGAAAGTCGCAAGGAAAGTAAGGCCAAAGCTCGTTACCCTAGGCGCGTCGATGACTTTATTTCCATTCCCGCTGAAGGAAATGGCAGAGATCGTGAAAGAATGGGGCGGTCGCATTTATTTTGATGGCGCACATCAACTGGGTTTGATCGGTGGCGGTCAATTTCAGGACCCGTTGCGAGAAGGGGCATGTGTGATGACTGGCTCTGCTGGGAAAACGTTTAGTGGCCCACAAAGCGGTATCATCGTCTGGAATGACCCGGAACTTTCGGTACCGCTAACAAATGCCATCTTCCCAGCACTTGCCGCGACACATCAAGTCAACCGGGTAGCGGCATTGGCAGCAGCGGCGGCAGAGTTTTTGGCGTTTGGGAAGGAATACATGGCCCAAATTGTGACGAATGCGCAAGCACTGGGGAAAGCATTCGATGAACGGGGAATTCGGGTGCTATGTGCGCACAAAGGCTATACACGCACACACCAAGTGATTCTGGACGTAAAAGAGTTTGGCGGTGGGTACGAGGCAGGCAAGCGATTGGCAGAAGCGAACATCATCACGAACAAAAATTTGATTCCAGGCGACGGACCAGAGGATTGGGACTTTCCAAGCGGCTTGCGTATCGGGACGACAGAAGTCACTCGGTTTGGCATGAAGGAAAAAGAGATGGATACGATTGCAGACCTGATTGTAAGTATGTTGTCAGGCAGGGAAAAGCCCGAGGTTGTCCAGTCGAAGGTGATCGAATTGCGCAGATCGTTTAGCAAAATGCAGTACTGCTTCCCAGAATAGAGTAGGTAGGAATAACACCGTATGCCGGAGTTCAGAACTTGGCATACGGTGCTTTTTCGAGTGCGAAGTGGACACTCATTCTTGACAATCTCATTTCATTTCGTAAATAATCGATTGATACCATCAAAGAATGGGAGTCTAAACAGATGAGTACAGACCATACAAACTCGGATGTTACCATTGATCAGACAACGAAAGAGCTGGCTCTCGTATTTGGTCAGTTAAAGCGGATCGGACATGTCTTCAGTCCTTCGAAAGACCTCCGTCAGAGTGAATTGAATTTGCTAGTTCACTTGACCTACGTAAGTCCACCAGGTTCGAACGGCATCAGAGTTTCCGAGCTAGGCAAGCAGTTGAAAATAACGTCAGCAGCCGTGACGCATGTCATTCAATCACTCGAACAGCTTGGGCTTATTACCCGCACCGTGGGACCTAAGGATCGACGCTCCATTCTCGTAGCCCCAACGAAAGCGGGCTTTGATTTTGTGGCAGCGAGAGAGCAAGAGCTGTTTACTCGTTTTCAGCAGCTGCATGAGCATCTTGGTACGGATGATGCACAGGCACTCATACGGATTTTAACGAAATCAATCAGATTCCTGCATACCTATCAGCATAGCGATGAATTACAACCATAGTTCGATGATGGACTATGGTGTTTTGTTGTTTTGATAAGAACCTTGCTCCAGCTCTTTGCGGAGTGAATTCGCAGAGGGACTCCATTGCAGCTGTTGCTCCGCGCGTAATCCAGATATCCTCTGATTGATGCTCGCCCCCCAAGCGGCTGGTCCTAATGCGTTGGCCGCGTCCTCATAGCTCCAGGATCCGACTTTTTCTATCCCTGCTATTTTGGCAATCGAAGTCATGAGCTCTTTCGTCGTGATCATTTCCTTGGAAGTTGCATTGAATAATGAGCCTGGCTGTGCTCGTAAAAAAGCGCATTCGTAAAGCCTTGCCAAATCATCAACATCGATAGTAGACCATGCCGTTTGCCCATCATCGATGTAGTTGGCTGATTGAGAGAGCTTCGTTCTTTGAATGGTTGCTTGGACGAGTCCACCGCCACGACCGTACACAAGTGTAGGACGTATGACGATCGTTCGAATATTGCGCTTGGCAGCTCCTAACACTTCCTGCTCCTGATTCGCTTTCCATTGGAGAAATGGCAAAGGGTTGAGAGGGGAGTTCTCATCCACGACATTGTTGTACGTATCGTTATAGATCAGCGTTCCACTCGTATAAATAAATGGCTTCCCTGTGCCTTCCAAACCTTCGAGCATTGCCGTAACCGCCGCTACATCGAGTTTTTCCATATCAGGTGTGTGCGAGATCGCCGTATGGATGACCCCATCGGATTTTTTAACACTTTCTGTTAACAGGGTGGTATCCGCAAGATCGCCAACAATAGGGGTGAACCCTTGTGCGAGCAACAGCTCCGCTTTCTCATCCGATCGCACAAGTCCAGCAACCTGATACCCTTGGGACTGAAAATGCTCGGCGACTACGGACCCGACATAACCTGATATTCCTGTAAGGAAAACATTCATGACAAAACCTCCTTTATACATAATTAATTTAGTAACTAAATTATATGATAAATTATTTAACAACACCTTCACGATGTCAATGGCATTTATAATTAACTGAATATTGACAAAACGATAGTTGGGTGTTATTTTCACATTAGGAAAACGTTTACCCGTTACATAGAAAGTGAGTGAAGAACCATTACTGTAACCATTAAAGACATCGCACAACTCGCCAACGTTTCCATCGCGACTGTTTCGCGCGTGCTAAACAATTCCAAGCCAGTCCGTCCAGAGCTGCGGGAAAGAGTTTTGAAAATCGTGCAAGAGACGGGCTTTCAGCCGAATGCGATTGCTAGGAGCTTGGTCAGCAAGGAAACCCGCATCATCGGGGTAATGATTCCCGATATCTCCAACAATTTTTACTCCAATCTCATTTACGGAATTGACAGCGTCATTAGCGAGTACGACTACAGCATGTTTTTGGCGATATCCGATGAAGTGGTGGACAAAGAGCTGAAGTACTTGCGCCTTTTCAAAGAAAAACAAATCGATGGTGTCATTATCGCGAGTATTCACTTCCTGGAGGGCAATATCCAGACATTGCAAGAGATTCAGGTTCCTCTTGTTGTTACCGGACACGATTTGCCCGGCTATCAGATTCCGACTGTCAACGTCAACAATGTGCAAGCCGCCTATGATGCTACCGCCTATCTCATCTCGCAAGGCCATACCAAGATTGCTTGTATATCTGGTCCACTGTGGGACCCGCCGTGCGGTCTGGATCGCATGGGCGGTTACCGAAAAGCCATGCGGGCACATGACTTGCCCATCCATGAAGGGTTCGTTGTGGAAGGGGAATTCACAGCCAAGAGCGGTTACGAAGCCATGCGCCGTATTTGTGAGGAGAAAATCCGTCCGACAGCTGTTTTTGTCGCAACAGACCTGATGGCGGTTGGCGTCCTCAATTACTTGTACGACCATGACGTTCGTGTACCAGAAGACATCTCCGTCATGGGCTTCGACAATTTGGAGCTCGCCTCCCTTTCCCGCCCTATGCTCACAACCGTGCACAATGACCCGTTCATGTACGGAAAAGCCGCAGCAGAGCAGCTACTCAGACAAATCCGCAATGAACCTGTAGAGAGAATGAGCACCGTGCCACATCATCTCGTGATTCGCCAAACTGTAAGCGCTCTACTTAAGTGAGGCAACAAGACTGACCATATAGAAGAAGCAAACGAATTTACGCATTCAAAAGGGGTGAAGAGATATGAAGCTTGGCGTATTTACCGTTCTTTTTAGCGAGAAGTCGTTCGAGGAAATGCTGGATCATGTGCAGGCAGCAGGTTTAGAGGCGGTGGAAATCGGCACAGGCTGCTATCCGGGCAATGCGCACTGCAATCTGGATGAGCTCTTGGAAAGTCCGGAAAAAAGACGAGCGTACAAAAAGGCAGTAGAGGATCGGGGCTTGATAATCAGCGCGCTGAGTTGTCACGGCAACCCGTTGACACCAGAGAAAAGCTTTGCGCAGCAATCCCACGATACGTTTGTGAAAACGGTACAGCTAGCCGAGCTGCTGGAAGTGCCAGTGGTCAATTGCTTTTCTGGCACGGCAGGCGACCACGAAGGAGCGAAGTACCCGAGCTGGCCTGTTGCTCCTTGGCCTAATGAGTATCGCGACGTGCTCCATTGGCAATGGAACGAGAAGCTCATCCCGTACTGGCGCGAATGGACTGCTTATGCGACTGAGCATCACGTCAAGGTTGCGCTGGAACTGCATGGCGGCTTTCTCGTCCACACGCCAGGGACATTGCTAAAGCTACGGGAACAGGTAGGCGAGGGAATCGGGGCAAACTTCGACCCAAGTCACATGTGGTGGCAAGGGATTGATCCGGTAGCTGCGATCAAAATCTTGGGCAAAGAAAAAGCCATCTATCATTTCCATGCCAAAGACACGTATATGGACCAGGAAAAAGTGAACATGTACGGGCTGACGGATATGAATTCCTACGCCAATCTACATGAACGTGCGTGGTATTTCCGAACCGTAGGCTATGGGCATTCGCAGCAGACGTGGGCGGATATGATGAGTGCACTGCGCATGAATGGATACGATTACGTGGTAAGCATCGAGCACGAAGACGCCATCATGTCGATTGAGGAAGGATTCCAGCGCGCTGTTCAAAACCTGCAGCAAGTCATCTTGCGAGAACCAGTCCAAAATCTATGGTGGGTGTAGGAGGGGAGAAAATGACGAATCGACGCAAATGGAAAATCGGAATCATCGGTGCAGGGGGAATTACAGAAGCACACTTGGAGGCGATCAAGGAAGAACCGCGAGCAGAGGTAGTTGCCATTGCCGATATTTCCGTAGAAATGGCTTCCTATCGTGCGAAACGGCATGACATTCCGCAGGTTTTCACGGACTACGAGACGATGCTACAAGAGTCTGATGTAGATGCGATCATTGTTTGTGTCCCGAATTACTTGCATGCAGAAGCAACCAAACATGCGCTTGCAGCAGGCAAACACTTGCTGTGCGAAAAGCCGATGGCGATGAATACCCAGGAAGCAGAAGAAATGATCGAAGCCGCGAAAAAAGCAGACAAAATCCTCATGGTCGCACAAAATAACCGATTCCGAAGCGATTCCCTGCAAGTCAAAACATGGCTGAAGGAAGGAAAGCTGGGAAATATTTATCACGCCAAAACCGGATGGATCAGACGAAATGGGATTCCAGGATGGGGAAGCTGGTTTACACAAAAAGAATCGGCAGGCGGCGGTCCGTTGATTGATATCGGCGTGCATATGCTCGATTTGACCCTATGGCTCTTGGATCATCCAAAGCCTGTATCCGTCCTCGGGCAAACGTACGCGCAATTCGGGCCTCACAAACGCGGCTTGTCAGAGTGGGGAAGAATCGATGATAACGGGAAGTTTGACGTGGAGGATATGGCAGTGGCGATGATTACCTTTGAGAACGGATTGTCGCTTACGCTCGATGCAAGCTGGGCTTCTCACATCGAAGAGGAAAACGTTTTCCTTCAACTGTATGGACAAGAAGGTGGGGCATCCCTTCGTTTATTGGAGAACCAGCTCACGCTTTATCACGAGTGGAACGGCGTAACTGCCTCGACAGAATTAACACCAAAGCCCCAAAAAGAACGCGTACTCTTATTTCGTAATTTCATCGACGCCATCGAAGGGAAGGCAGAGGTTCTCTGCACACCAGAACAGGCCTTGTACATCAACAAATTGATCGAAGCCATCTACACATCCGCACAAAAAGGGGAAGCAGTCCGTTTCTAACATGAGCATAGGGGGTTACTTAGATGAAAGTTGCAAAAAGACTTACATCCGTTGGACTTACCTTATTAATGACCTTCGCATTGGCAGCATGTTCTTCCACATCTCAGCAAGCTTCTACAGATACAACCCCATCACAGCCTTCAACACCATCCGCACCCAAAACAGAGCCATCACAGCCCACAGCCGAAAAAATCAAGCTTGTCTACGCACGCGGAAAAGACGCGACGGATTCCACCAAAAAGCTCGTAGAAGCTTTCCAAAAAGCCCATCCAAATATCGAAGTAGAAATCCGTGAGATGCCTGCCGATTCCGGGCAGAGTCATGATCAATACGTCACCATGTTCAGTGGGCAATCGTCTGAAATCGACGTATTTGACCTGGACGTAATCTGGCCGGCTGAATTCGCCCAAGCGGGTTATCTTCTGCCACTCGACCGCCTAATGGAGCAAGATGGTATCGAGACTGGAAAATACATCAAAGGGGCCATGGATGCCGGGAACTTTGGCGGACAGCAATGGACCATGCCCAAGTTTATCGACGCGGGACTCTTGTTCTACCGCAAAGATCTCGTATCCGAAGCACCGAAGACGTGGGATGACCTGATTGCCCAAGCAAAAGCAACGAAGGGTAAGGGCGGTACGAAGTTCGGCTATTTGATGCAAGCCAAGCAATATGAAGGATTGGTTTGCAACTTTGTCGAGTTCAGTGCATCGTACGGTGGAAAAATTTTGGACGAACAAGGAAAAGTAGTGGTCAACAATCCGGCTACGATCAAAGGATTGAAAAAAATGATCGAGGTCGTCAAATCTGATTTCGTCCCAACCAATATCACCACATTCATGGAGCCAGAATCCCATACGGCCTTCCTTGAGGGACAGGCAGCGTTTATCCGCAACTGGCCGTATCAGTTCGCGTTGGCGCAGGATCAGGCCCAGTCTAAAATCGTTGATCAAGTCGCGATCGCTCCACTGCCAGCAGGCGATGCAGGCTCCGCAGCAGCACTCGGCGGTTGGATGGGAGGAATCAACAAGTTCTCGAAGCACCCGAAAGAAGCATGGGAATTCCTCAAATTCATGACAGGTCCAGAGGGTCAGAAAATATCCGCGATAGAGGGTGGGCTCGCACCAACCTACCTGCCAGCCTACGAGGAAGCCGATGTTCAAAAAGCCAGTCCGTTGTTCGCCAACAAAGATTTCGTCGATGGCGTAAGCGCTGCTGTATCTCGTCCAACGACTCCGATTTATCCGAAAATTTCGGAAGTGATCCAGATCGAGGTGTCCAAAGCGCTAGCAGGGCAGCAAACAGCCGAGCAGGCGGTGCAAAACATGGAAACGCAAATGAACGATCTGATGAAAAAATAAGTAGCACCACGTGGGGCTTCCAAGGAAGTCAAACCGGCTTCCTTGGAAGTTGCATAACGATCTGGCAAGCACAAGCAAGATTCTAGCGGGAAGGAAGGTGGTGAACGGATGATTCGATCAACGAAAAGGACGCTCTCAGAAAAACAGATGGGGTATTTGCTGATTTTTCCTGCACTGCTCATCATACTTGTTATCGCGATTTGGCCTGTCATGCGATCCTTTTGGATTAGTCTGCACGACATCCGGTTGAACGACCCGACGAAATCAGAGATTCACTCTTCATACGGATTAGATATGGAGCGCTATGTCAGCACGTTACCCAATCTGCTCCGGTATGTAAAGAGGGAGGCGGACTCCGCAGAAGGGTCATCAAAGGAAAAATTGAACGCGCTTCAAGCGCAAATCGAGCAATTGAACACTTCCCTCAACCAAACAGGCGAGATCGCGAGCCGATACCAAATGATCGATCAGCTATTGCTGGATTTTAAACCAGTCCCGACCGAGCTCAAATATGTGAGCCTCTCGAACGAACAAACAGAGTCTATCAAAACCAGCTTGGCAAAAATTAGAGAAGTGCTTTTGCAAATGAGTGAACAAAAGCTGCTTTCGAAGCCAGAGGGTGCTCTTGGCGTGATCCAAGGCATTGAAGCTTCGATTATCGAGCCCAACTTTGTTGGCCTTGCCTACTACAAGAAGTTTTTAATGGACGTTCGGATGTGGGGAGCTCTGTACAATACGGCGTTTTTCACTGTTATCTCCGTTGTCATTGAATTGGTGCTCGGCATATTGATTGCATTGTTGATCAATCGACCTTTTCGTGGAAGGAGTCTTGTACGAGCTACGGTGTTAATTCCGTGGGCGATTCCGACTGTCATCTCCGCGATGATGTGGAAGTTTTTGTACGACGGGCAAAACGGCATCGTTGCCTATCTTTTTGAGCAGGCAGGCTTGATCTCTGATATGGGGATGCTCCTGACGACCAAGGCTGGAGCCATGTTTTCCGTCATTTTGGCGGATGTGTGGAAGACGACCCCATTCATGGCCTTGCTCATTTTCGCTGGCCTGCAAACGATCCCGCAAAGCTTGTATGAAGCAGCTTCTGTCGACGGTGCCACCCGCGCCCAGCAATTTTTTCGAATTACACTTCCAATGCTGAAATCAACCATTCTGGTGGCGCTATTGTTCCGTACACTTGATGCGTTCCGTGTTTTTGACCTGATTTACACGCTGACAGGTGGGGCCCCCGGGAATTCGACCGAGACCATTTCCATTTACGCGTACAAAACGATGTTTGCTCAAATGAGCTTTGGGGAAGGCTCGGCGCTTGCCGTCATTGTCTTTTTGTGTGTGGCGGTGATCTCCATTGGCTATGTGAAAATATTGGGAGCTGATCTGCTGAGTGATGGCAGTGGCAAATAAGGAGGTGATTGGATGCGTAAACATACGGGTCCCTTGTTTTACGTGGGTCTACTGCTCTTCGTTTTTCTTGTGATGTTCCCGTTTTTATGGATTCTCCTCGCAGCATTGAAGCCACCAGCGGAGCTGTTTGGAGAGAGTGCCTTTCATTTTATCATCCAAAATCCTTCGTTTGACAACTTTGTCCGCGTCTTCACGGAAAGACCGTTTGCCCGTTACTTGTGGAATTCAACTGTCGTGGCGACGTTAACCACGCTCTACTCCATAACAATCGCTTCCTTTGCTGCCTATGCAATTGCCTGGCTGTCCTTTCGGGGAAAAACGATTATTTTGGGTGTGGTACTGGCTGTGTCCATGTTTCCGCAGATCGCTACCATTTCTCCTATTTTTATGTTCATGCAATCGATGGGCTTAACGAATAGCTACATTGGCCTGATCATTCCTTATACAACCTTCGCGCTGCCGCTCGCAATCTGGAATTTGACTATCTTTTTCCGCAAAATACCGAGTGATTTGGGCGAGGCAGCTAAAGTAGACGGTGCGAGCATTTGGCAAACGATGACGAAAGTATTTTTCCCACTCGCTATGCCTGGGGTTTTTACGACCGCCATCCTCGTTTTTATTGCAGCGTGGAATGAATTTTTGTTCGCCTTGACGCTGAATACGCAGGAAGCAATGAAGACTGTGCCTGTTGGAATCGTCATGTTTCAAGGAATGTTTACAATCCCATGGGGAGAAATATCGGCTGCCTCCATCATTGTGACGATCCCGCTAGTAGTGATGGTGCTGATTTTCCAGAGGCGGATTATCTCAGGATTGACGTCTGGGGCAGTAAAAGAATAAAAGGGAGTCATTCGATCATTTGTCTCGCAAATGTGATTGTGATACGGTGGAGTTAGCATTCAGAAAGAGAGTTGACGGAGGCATGAACAATCTCACAAAATTTCAGATTAACAGACCTGCACAAGAAGTGTTCGAAGCATTCGTGGACCCAGAGAAAATCGGCAACTTCTGGTTCTCTTCCAGCTCGGCAAGGTGGGGAGAAGGGAAGAACATTACGTTATTCTACGATATTTACAACGCAGAAGTAGGGATTACGGTTCACGAAATCGAAGTGAACAAACGAATCGTTTTCCAGTGGGCGGGAGAAGAAAATACCGTAACGATTACGTTAAACGAGTTAGATAAAGCCACGACGATTATTGAAGTGAACGAAGAGGGTTTTCAAGAAAATGATCCAACGCTCCTGCAAAAAATGATCGACAATAAAGAAGGCTGGGTGTACGTCTTAAGTTGTTTGAAGGGATATCTGGAGCATGGGATCAACACATTAAGAGAAGGGCTTGTGAAATAGCGCCCAGATGTTTTGCGAGACCATACTCTGAAATAACGAGAAAGCCCGAACCAACGTGTATCGGGCTTTTCCTTTTGCACTATTTAATGCCGAGGCTGCGTTTTTTACGCACGAGCGTGGATATGTTCACTTGCAGCTTATCCGCACACTGCTGCATGGTGTCTGTCTCCTTCAAGAGGCGTTGGATATACGCTCGTTCAAATCGTTCGACCGCTTCTTTTAGCGGCAACAGCTCATCCATTTTGGCGAGTTGGAGAGGCAGGGCTGTCTGTTGCGTATTGCGAATGGACGCTGGTAACTGATCAAAGGTAATTCGCCCATTTTCACACATGTGAAAAGAGCGCTCTACCACATTTTTCAGCTCGCGTATATTCCCTGGCCAGTCATAATCCATCAGCGCCTCCAACGCATCTGTTTCGATGCGCATTTCTTGCTGGTACTTCCATTCGAGCTTTTTCAAATAGTAGAAAATAAGAGCCGGAATATCCTCGCGGCGTTCACGCAAGGGTGGTATGGTGAGGGTTAGTACGTTTAGCCGGTAGAACAAATCCTGACGAAAACGCTTTTGTTCGACCATCTCTTCCAGTTCGCTATTGGTAGCAGCGATGATACGCATGTTAACCTGACGCGATGTTTTCCCACCGAGTCTGCGAATCCGCCCATCCTGCAATACATTCAAGAGCTTTACCTGTAAAGGAAAAGGGAGGTCTCCAATCTCATCGAGAAAAATGGTTCCCCGATCCGCCAGTTCGAGCAATCCTTCCTTTGACTGACTTGCCCCCGTAAAGGCTCCTTTCTCATAGCCAAATAATTCTGACTCGAGCAAATGCTCGGGAATGGCCCCACAGTTAATCTTGATAAATTCGCCTGTTCGCCCGCTTTGAGCGTGAATGTAGTTCGCCATGACATCTTTACCGACACCAGACTCGCCTAGCAAAAGGATAGGAGAGTCGTTCGTCGCAAAGCGCTTGGAGAGTGAAGCAATTCGATGCATGAGCCCACTGCGATAAATAATCTGCTCGTCAAAGTCACCATCGGTTTGGATATGTTCCAGAGCCCTTTGATACGCCGAACTGATTTGACGTGTTTCCTCCAGCTCCTTCTGAAGCTGATTCAGCTCAGTGACGTCGCGTACATTTCCCACTACAAACAATAATTCCTTGTTTGGATCGAGCAGCGGGGTAGCTGTATTGATCGCTTGCCGACCGTTTGCATAATCGATGACAACACTATGGGTTTGTTTCGTCAAAATCGTACGTACAGCAGAAGAGTCAGGAACCAGATGCATTTCTTTTTGCTCCATAAAGCTGAAATTATTCAAAATGTCGGCGGGAACTCCCGTGATGTTCAAGTACGCCTCATTGTAAAGCAGAACGTAGCCGTTACGGTCACAGATCGCCAATCCGTCGTGGGACGTACTGAAGATGGTCGTCAGTAATTTTGCGAGTTCATGATTGTCACTGGTCTGGAAATACTTGGTTTGATACATCGAAGTCCTCCTCAGTAGGCTTGTAAACGGAATAATCAGAAATAATCATCGGTGCTCAAGTATGCATATGCAAAAATGATCATCTTCGGATTGTTTTGTTGTGAAAACGCTTTCAAATGTTTGGCATGTTACTTGCTCTTCTATAGGGACGAAAGCAGAGGCAAGACGAATCCATATCACATGATCGAAAGACACCGTGGTGTTTTTCATCGAAAAAGCGAGGGATGTTTCCATGTCTTCATTATATCAGGTATTGAGTCCAGCGGGTGAGCTGGTAAGCGATCTCAAGGGGCTTTTAGACGAGGCGACGATGATCAAGATGTATGAAAATATGGTGCTGGTTCGGCAGTTTGACCGCAAGTCGATTAACCTGCAACGACAAGGAAGAATGGGGACGTATGCTCCTTTTGAAGGGCAGGAAGCTTCGCAAGTCGGCAGCGCGATGGCATTAACACCTGGAGATTGGCTTTTCCCAACCTACCGAGACCATGCGGCAGCGATCGTCCATGGTCAATCCATGGCACGGGTGTTCCTCTATTGGATGGGCCACATGGAAGGGAGTATCAGTCCGAAACATTTGAATATCATGCCGCCATGTGTACCAATTGCGACTCAAATGGTTCATGCGGTAGGGACTGCTTGGGCGAGCAAGCTGCAAAACGAACAGCATGTTAGCATCGCCTACTTTGGTGACGGAGCAAGCTCAGAGGGAGATTTCCATGAGGCATTGAATTTTGCAGGCGTATTTCAGACGCCGACCATTTTCTTCTGCCAAAACAACGGCTTCGCGATCAGCGTTCCGTTTTCACAGCAGTCTGCATCGAAAACGATTGCACAGCGTTCGGCCGCTTATGATATCCCTGGGGTTCGGATCGACGGCAATGATATCTTCGCTGTTTGGCTGACCATGAAAGAAGCCATGCAACGTGCGTTGGAAGGGAAGGGACCGACGTTGATCGAAGCGGTGACATTCCGCTATGGCGCACACACAACCGCAGATGATCCGAAGAAATACCGGGATCAAGAGATTTTGTCCGAGGAATGGCGTCAAGAGCGCGACCCACTCCAACGTTTGCGTGTGTTTCTGGAGAATCAAGGATTGTGGAATGAGACGAGGGAAGATGAGCTGATGGCACGCGTGAATGAACAAATCGATGCAGCTCTTGTGGAAGCAGAGAGCTATCCGAAGTCCAAACCGGAAGACATGTTCAAGCACGTCTACGCTGAACCATCGTGGATGGCAACGGAACAAGAGAGCGAGCTCGTCAAGCCATCGAAGCAGGAGGGAATCCCAGCATGAAACGCAAACTGACGATGATTCAAGCGATCACGGAGGCCATGGATCAAAAATTGGCAGATGATTCACGCATCATGCTGCTCGGCGAGGATATTGGTGTGAATGGTGGTGTGTTCCGGGCGACGGAAGATTTGGTTCACAAATACGGTCCGGATCGTGTAGTGGACACGCCGCTAGCCGAGGCGGGAATCATCGGGGCAGCGATCGGTCTTGCCATGAACGGGAAAATTCCTGTGGTCGAGATTCAATTCCTTGCCTTTATTTACCCAGGCTTTGAGCAAATTGTTTCTCATGCTGCACGCATGCGCTATCGTACTCGCGGACAGTACCATGTCCCGATGGTCATACGCACGCCGTACGGGGCAGGGATTCGCGGTCCGGAGCTGCATTCGGAGAGTGTCGAAACGTTTTTTGCTCATGTACCGGGCTTAAAGGTTGTGGCACCAAGCACACCTTATGATGCAAAAGGCTTGCTGATTGCAGCAATGGAAGATCCTGATCCGGTTATTTTTTTGGAGCCGACCAAGCTCTATCGCGCATTTAAACAAGAGGTTCCGGAAGAAATGTACCGTGTGCCCATCGGAAAAGCGAAGGTCGTCCAGGAAGGCTCGGATGTATCTATTTTTGCTTGGGGAGCGATGCTTCGTGTCGCAGAGGATGCGGCGAAACAGATCGAGCGCGAAAACGGCTTGAGCTGCGAAGTCATTGATCTGCGCACGCTTTATCCGTTGGATCGGGATACCATCATAGCCTCGGTCAAAAAGACTGGACGCGCAGTTGTCGTACATGAAGCCCATAAAACTGCTGGGTTGGGTGCAGAGATCATTTCCATCATCAATGATGAAGCTTTGATCTACATGAAGGCTCCTGTGAAACGGATTACCGGATTTGACGTCCCTGTCCCGCAATTTAGCATTGAGGATGACTATTTGCCAACGGCTGAACGCGTGAAGGACGGAATTATGGAAACGGCTACGTTTTAAGAGAAGGAGCGAGTCATATGGTTGAGTTCAAGCTTCCGGATGTGGGAGAAGGTATGCATGAAGGAGAAATCGTAAAAGTACTGGTTCGCACAGGCGAATCCGTTCAACAGGATCAGCCACTACTGGAGGTGCAGACAGACAAGGTGAATGCCGAGTTGTCTGCGCCAGTGACTGGCATCATTCGTGACATTTTCATAGCAGAAGGGGAAACAGTAGAGGTCGGCACAACCCTTCTCGTGATCGATGCAGGTACGGAAGTGGAAGTAAAGACGGAGACAAAGCATCCAGAAAAGGTTGTAAACCCGGATAAGACAGTCAATTTTACTCCAGCTCGTGCTGATCACCGCCGATCATTGGCCACGCCGTACGTTCGGCAGTTAGCGCGGGAAATGATGCTGGATATCGAGTTGGTCACAGGTACAGGAGCAGCGGGGCGTGTGACGGAAGAAGATTTACGCCAATTCGCCAATCGATTGCAAAAATCAGCACCAGCTAAGTTTCCGACATCGGCTACTGGCAATGAGCGCCTGTTGGAGGCAAGTACAGTAGCGATTGAGACGGAACCGATTGTTCAGTCGAAAACAGGAACCGCTACTCGTGCAGTCACCTCGTCGCAGGGAGGTATCGAACGGCTACCGTTAAAAGGCATCCGCAAAAAGATAGCCGAGCATATGGTGAAATCAGTGACAATCATCCCGCATGTGACTTCTGTCGATGAGCTGGAGATGGATCAGCTGCGTGCTTTGCGCGAAAAGCTAAAGCCACATGCGGAAAAACGGAATATTAAGCTGACCTTCCTCCCGTTCTTTATCAAAGCGCTGGTCATTGCACTAAAGGAATTCCCGACGCTAAACGCATCGATTGACGAACGTACGAATGAAATTTTGCTCAAGCGCTTTTACCATATCGGCATTGCAACGGATACGCCTGAGGGCTTGATCGTACCAGTCATCAAGGATGCAGACCACAAATCGATTTTTCAACTCGCGGAAGAAATCGATCAACTGGCACGCTTGGCTCGCGAAGGAAAATTGACCATGGAGCACATTACAGGTGGCACCTTCACGATCAGCAATGTAGGGCCAATAGGGGGACTGCAAGCCACGCCAATCATTAATCACCCGGAAGTAGCAATTATCAGTTTGCATAAAATGGAGAAGCGCTGGGTCGTGCGTGAGGATGAAGGCGTTATTCGCTGGATGATGAACCTGTCACTTTCGTTTGATCATCGCCTGATCGATGGCGTGACGGCAGTACGTTTTACCAACCGGATCAAGGAGCTGCTGGAAGATCCGAATCTATTGTTTGCGGAGATGGTATAGATGGTAGTCGGCGAAGTAGCAGTCGAAACAGATGTAGTTGTCATCGGTGGTGGGCCAGGAGGTTATGCAGCCGCTATTCGTCTCGGACAGCTGGGGAAATCGGTTGTTCTGATTGAAAAGGAGGTTCTGGGTGGAGTCTGCTTAAATCGCGGATGCATCCCGTCGAAAGCCTTGATTCATACAGCAGGCGAATACCACAAGCTAAATCGTCTAAATAAGCTTGGAATCCAGCTTCCGACAGGGAAAGCAACCTTCCATATGCCGAGCTGGCAGACGTGGAAGTCTTCTGTCGTTGCTCAATTGAACAAAGGGGTCGATTATCTCTGTCAGGCCAATGGGGTTACAGTCGTGAAGGGAACAGCGACATTTCTCTCAAGTGATCGGATTGGCGTAGAGACGGGTGGCGATTTTGAAACATACAAATGCAAACAAGCGATCATTGCCACAGGATCACGTCCATTCATTCCATCGTTTTTAAAAACAGATGGAGAATATATTCTGGATTCTACTGATATGCTGGCATTGGATGACGTACCGGAAACACTGGCCATAATCGGCGGCGGCTATATTGGAATGGAGCTCGGGATGGCGTTCGCCAAGCTTGGATCGCAGGTGACCATCATTGAAGCAGCGGAGCGCATTTTGCCGCAAACAGCCGCCCATCTCTCTCAGGAAGTGCTCAAGCAGGCGAAACAGCTCGGGATGACGGTCAAGATTGCGACAAAAGTAGAGAAGGCTGAGGTTGCGAACGGAAGAGTCACACTCGTATGCACTTCGGAAAAGAACGGTTCCGAAAGTATCACTGCACATAAAACCCTCGTCACCATTGGTCGAGTGCCGAACACAGGTGAACTCGGACTTGCGCAGGCGGGAGTAGAAATGGACGAGCGCGGCTATATTCCCGTGACATCGACTGGCAGTACGAACAAGGCGCATATTTATGCCATCGGCGATGTAACACCTGGCCCTGCGTTAGCCCATCGTGCGGCGAAGCAAGGGATTGTGGCAGCCGAGGTGATCGCAGGGCTGCCTAGCAGCGTAGATTCCCCTTTTGTACCTTATGTGATTTTTACTGAGCCGCAAATAGCTGGTGTGGGGATGACACGCGATGAGGCAGAGCTTCAAGGGTACAAGGTCAAGGCAGCGACGTTCCCTTATCGGGCGAATGGCAGAGCACTCGCCATAGATGAAGGAGAAGGTTTTGCTGAGGTGATAGTGGATCAAGAAAGTCATTTATTGTTGGGAATGCACATTGTAGGTGCTGATGCATCGAACCTGATTGGGGAAGGCGTACTGGCACTTGAGCTTGCTGCGCGTGTAGAAGATGTGGCGTTAACCATGCATCCGCATCCCACTTTAAGCGAGGTATGGCTGGAGGCTGCCGAAGCGGTGTTAGGCCATGCTATTCATATCGTAAACAAATCAAAGTAGCTGCTGTGAGCAAATAGAATGATCCTGAAACCTTAAAGATATGTGACGGATCTTCATGACAATGATCTGCCTCTGAGCCTATCAAGATTGGCATTTGCATGAATGTGCTACGCTTGAATTAATCTCGTGCAAAGGATGTGTGGTCATTATGAAATTGAATCACGTCAATCTTACCGTTACGGATGTTCCAGCTGCTGCGGGTTTCTTGGAGAAATATTTTGGCCTAAAAAAGTTAGATACGTCGGAGGATGCTCGTGGCGATAATTTTAGGGTCCTATTTGACGATAACGGTCTGGTGTTTACCTTGATGAAGGGTGCCGAAGTCCAATATCCCAAGACATTTCATATCGGCTTCATCCAAGAGAGCGAAGAGAAAGTAAATGAAATCAATCAACGCTTGAAAGAAGATGGTTACAAAGTAGCGCCGCCAGTAAGATCGCATGGGTGGACGTTTTATGTGAAAGCTCCTGGTGGTTTTACTGTTGAGGTACTTGCGTAACGCGTCACATAGTTGAAAGCCCCCTTTTTCTCATGAGAAAAAGGGGGCTTTCTTTTTTATTGTTTAAACATCCGGTAAATCAGAAGGGGTGGGCGATAAAGTTGCAACGCCCACCGTTGGCTTCGATAGAATGATATTTTTTATATTTTCAGGCTCTCTTTCTTTCCATAATGGAATCCCAGGTGATAAGCACGGTCCAACAGCTGCTCGATATGCGCTGGATTTTGCGTCAAGGTGTCATAGAGGAACTCAACTCTCGAATCGTCGATTCCGACGTAACTGGAGATTCCGACATTGAGGTGGTGCGCCATCATTTGGTCATAATTTCTTTTTTGAAAGTGATCTTCTGGAGCAGCTGCGAGACCGATCCACAATGCATGTTTATGATGCAGCTTGCGTGAGCCATAGGCAAACCCGTTGTTCCAGACGCGATCGATATATCCTTTTAACATGGCCGGCATGCTGAACCACCAGATCGGAAAAATAAAGGCTAACGCGTCGTGTTTTCTCATGCGCTCCATTTCAAGCTCGACCTCTTCGGAATATTTCTTATCTCCATTGTTCCAATCTGGCTCATCTTCCTCCCATAAAACAGGGTGAAAACCACTGCGATGCAAATCCAATACTTCAACCTCATGTCCTGCATCCTTTAGTCCCTGAACGAAACGTTCTGCAACGGCAAAGGTCAAGGAATTGGTTCGTGGATGAGTAACAACTGTCAGTACTCTCATTTTTATACACCCTCTATCTTTGTAGTCATTTGTATGTTAGATGGGCGTCCATCTTCTAAGGTGCTGGTATATCCGAATCATGCACCATATAATGGAAAATGAAAAGTACGCACTTTTTTGTGCTATTGATACCAAAAAGTAACATAGGAACAAAAAGGTTCCTGTAAAAATCGTAAGTAATAGGGGAGGATAGCCAATCGATGAGACCAAAGCTCAAGCATACATACCAAATTCCTTCTGAAGCAACACTAGTGTTCTTTGAAAATAAAGTGTTAGACTACCGCTGTTGTCATTCACGGATATCAGTTGGATTTTTTCTAGAATTACTTTATTCTAATGACTACTTTTCCCTTGGCCCTTCCGCTTTCCAGGTAATTAAATGCTTGATCGGCATCTTTCAAATGATACACCTTATCAATAATAGGCTTAATGAGACCTTCTTCAATAAATTCCTTTAAAACCTTCAATTGTTCTCCGCTCGGTTTCATAAAAAGGAAGTGATACCTCGTTTGGCTCTTCTTCTCCTGGGCTTTGATCTTACGGCTTACGATGGACAAAATTATTGTTTTCATCCAACCCAATTTCGCTTCTTTTCCAAATCTGCCGTTTGGCATGCCGGAGATGGATACGATTTGTCCGCCTGGTTTCAGTATACGGAATGATTTTTCCAAGGCTTCTCCACCTAAAGTATCAAAAACAGCGTCATATCCGGTAAGCATTTCTTCAAAATTCTCTTTTTTATAATTAATAATTAGATCGGCCCCCAACGATTTGACCAATTCATAGCCTTTTTCGCTTGCTGTTGTGGCTACAAAAGCGCCCATTAGCTTGGCCAGTTGGATGGCGAAGGTTCCTACGCCTCCCGAACCAGCGTGAATCAAAATTTTTTGGCCTTTTTGAAGGTTTAATATATCAACAAAAGCTTGGTAAGTCGTAAGTCCAATCAGCGGTATCGATGCTGCCTCTTCAAAGGTTAGACCCTGCGGCTTCAGCCAAATATCATCCTCATGAACAGCAATAAATTCGGCTAATGTTCCGATTCGGTTTTTGCGGGGTCTCCCGTAAACTTCATCTCCGGGTTTAAAAGTATTCACACGATCACCAACTTTGACTACAACACCGGAGAAATCATTTCCTAAGATTAGAGGAAACCTGTAATTCAACAGGAATTTCATTTTCCCTTCCTTAATCTTAAAATCAATAGGATTTAAGCTGGCTGCATGAATTTCCACTAGAACATCATGTTCTCCGATAGTAGGCATTGGTTGTTCGGACATCACTAATGGAACATTTTCCCCGTATTTCTCAATGATCATAGCCTTCATTTCAAATCACTTCCTTTGCGATTATTGGTTTAAACTAATGAACCAATTGTGCATAATAAGTTTTTCCCTACAGTATTTCCTTCAGGTCTTAGGGTCATCGGATAAATTGCATGCGTATTCAACGGAAGTAATTAATGATTTGAGTTGTTCAAGAGGTTTACGGACAGTTAATACATAATAGTTTTCTACACCTTTTTTTTCGGCTTTAATGTAACCAGACTGTTTCAATACCTTTAAATGATGGGATACAGCTGGTCTAGACAAACTCATATGGCCTGATATCGTATTAACATTGAGTCCTAATTTGTTCTGCGCCAACAGCATAATAATGGCTTGACGGTTTTCATCCGTCAGTACTTCCAATAATGGGATACAATCTTTAAATTGTTGTAGAACATGCTCGGTTTGTTGGCTCATTCAATCCACCTCTTTTGTTCATTCGTTTAATCCTTTGAACGTAATTATAACTATTTTCTTAACAAAATCAAGCTAAAGGCCGAGGGTTTCAAGATTTTTCAAAATTGTAGGCTGTTTTTATACTTTCAATGTGCCTGGTTAATTAGGATCGATATGCATTTCAAACTAATCGTTTTAGGTGGCAAATGGAAAACCTTGATTTTATGTCAGTTATACTACGGCCCCAAACGAACGAGTGAATTGAAGAAACAAATGCCGGACATTAGCCAAAAAATCCTGACACAGCAGCTTCGTGAGCTAGAAGAGGATGGAATCGTCATCAGGACCGTGTACAGCCAAGTACCGCCAAAGGTCGAGTATGAATGGGGCGAGATTTGTCGGTTCCTTCCAAGGATGCTTTTCAATAGCACTGGGTGGATAAGGTATGCCATCCGTATCCATAATAATTGACAGATAGCGGAAAACACGATAGCAGACAACTACGAATTCGGGGGTGTCGACTTGAAAAGGCTGCGACTAATTTCGTTGATGCTGATTGCAATTATGGGGATAAGTGGATGCAATTTTGGAAAACCGAATGTTCCGGAGGGAGTAGAGGTTGTACCAAAGCCTACCTATGTTATTGGAAGTGAAGTCATCCTAAAAGCGAATCATGTTCCGGGGATGCAGGGGGCTAAAGCAAAGATTGTGGCGGCATACGATACGACGGCCTATAGTGTTACCTATACGCCTACAACAGGGGAACCACCAGTGAAGAATTATAAATGGATCATTCAGGAAGAGATCAAAAATCACATCAAGCAGCCGTATGATCCAGGAACAGAAGTTATTCTGAAGGCTGATCATGTGAAAGGGATGCTGGATGCAACAGGGAAGCTCGATACTGTCGAATCAACTACGGTATATATGGTCGATTACACGCCCACATCGGGTGGTGGAGAGGTCAAAAATTATAAATGGGTGACGGAAAACGAGTTATCGCCAGTCAAATGATTGATACCCATCCTTTTTTGAAAAAGGCAGCCCGTGGCTTTTCAGCGCCAAAGCTGCCTTTTCTGCTTTTCATTTGATACGATATTGATACGAGCTCTTTGATGTTACATGCGACGAGACTTCCACTCAGCGAGCATTTGATTGAGAGATTCCCTGTATAGCTCAATTGCTTCCAGCATCTCATGAAACCGCTGCATAACTAACTCACTTTCCTTCAAATTTTCAATTTGCATTCCTTTTTCTATGATATTCTTTAATGATAATATTCGCTCTAAACCCTGTATAAACTCTTCCTCAATTGCGTCTGGTGCCACGATGTAATAACTCACACGGTCGCCTGTCACACTCTTTTTTTCCGCGATTCCCATTTTTAAAAGAATGCGCATATTGGTAGATACACTGCCTATACTGACTTGCAATGTAGTGGCAATCTGTTCGGATGAAAGGGGTTCCTGCGAGACCATCAACAGTCCTATAATCCGGCCAGCAATTCTGGATAATCCTTGATTTTCGTGATGGAGAGCCATTTCTTCAATCAATTGCATCGTTTCCGCCGTTAATTTGTCCAACTTCAAGACTCCTTTTTCCTCGTTTTGCCCGATATCCATGCTTTTGTCTATTATACTATCAATAGTCATCGCTTTCTTCAGAAAATAACAAAAGAAAATGCGCCTGGTCTGCTGACAGGCGCTCACATCATTCCTTATTTTAGTGGCGTAGCGGTGCTATCATTGGTTTGACGAAGATGCTCCATTATCATCAAGGCAGAACCTAGCTGGACACCGCACAATTCGCGTAGTGGACGCATCGACCAATTAAAAAAGGAGAGTAGCTCTTGTAAGCCTTGATCCAGCCATTTTTCTGATTCTGCTCGAATCTCTGAAAGGGTGATGTTGTCGGGCTGGGCATCCAGCATGCGGATCTGCATGCTGCAGCAGCATAGAGAAGTCCATAAAGTGCGTAGTTTCAAGTCAAACAATTCAGCTACTGTCGCGAAGCGTGCTAAAGTTTCATCACTTTCAGCTGATTTTAAATGATGGGCTCGAACTTCCTCCATACCGATCAGAAAATCCTCTACAGATCGCTGAAATTTGGTTGGGATCGTTATGAATGCCTGTGCGCTTTGGTACTGTTTGGATAAAAATGCAAAATGCTCACCTTCCAGTTTGGCTATGTCCAGCGTAGCATCCTTGTAGCTATGAGTGGTTTCAGATTTATCTCCCATCCTTGGATCCGTAAACAACGATATTTCCGAAACTAGGCAAAAGGTATTGTAACGTGTCCCAGCATAATCGCGGGATGAGCCCCCATGAGGATTGCTTTTGCAGGGTCTTCTCCAGTAGGCAGGATGCTTTGGTAGTAATCGTACATAGAAGACAGCTCAGGTAGCTGATAAAAACCGGGTTGGATAGGGGGCATGAATGGTGCCTCTGGTTCGCCGATCATCAGCGGTAATTGATGATCATGGGTAAGTTTTACGATCTGTTGGCACAATGCGTCGGGAAGAGGCGTCGATACATAATAAAATGTTCCCGTTTGATCGGAGCTGTGCAAGCTGTTGAGGAAATGCGGCTTGGCTTCATCAATCGCCCGCATAAATGCTACGGTTTCAGGAATGGGCTCGCTGAAGCTCAACGTTTTATACGCATACGGGAATGTCCATTCAACTTGCTCGAGCATACTGGGACGATAGTAGCTGCGGATGTAGCGATCTGGAGAAAATGGGCCGCGGTACCAACCCTCATTCAGTCGGCAACCATCTACATCGATTTCTTTGATGATATAGAAGGTATAATCCATTTGCTCTAATAGGGCAGAATCCTCACATAGCTTTTTGCTGAGATACTCTAGCGATAGAGCTCCAATCGGCTCATTTGGATGCGGACAACCGACGAACAGCGCGCGATGCTGGCCATTTCCAATTCGCAGCATAAGGATGGGATGTCCTTCTGTTGAGTGACCGATGGTACTGAGCGTAACAAGATGTGGATAGGCGGCTGCTAATTCACGGGAAGAGGTGTCCAATTCTTCAATAGTTAGAAAATGTGAGAAATCAGGCATTTCTTGCAGCAGTTTTTGAATGAAATCAGTCAAGCTACTCACTCCTTTTGAAATGGATAAGAATGGATGAAACAAAAGAGATTCCTGCACCTACTAGCAGCAGGGAAAAACCGGCTTGATAGGAGTACGCCTGAATGAATGCGCCCATCGCGATTGGTGTAAAAATACTTGCCAGCTTTCCTCCGGTTAACAGAATTCCAGTAGCAGTGCCCATAGCATCTGAGGGAATGAGACGCATGGTAAGTCCAATAATAGGTTGAGTGGTAAGGGATAGAAAAAACAAAGAAATAGACTCAAACAACATAAACAGGTTGACATCGTCAGTTAGGATCATAAGCGTAAGGAAAATCGCTGAGACCAGAATGGACGGAATGACCAGCGTTCGAAACTTTTGATAAAAATAACGGTCATATAACCAACCGCCTACCAAATAGCCAAGCATGGAAATGAGAAGAGGAAGCGATGCATATAAGCCCGATTCGGTAATAGCGAGATGTTTTTCAGTTGTTAAGTAGGTAGGTACCCATGTCATGCATCCAATCATCACGATATTAATTCCGCTGAGCATACCTGTTAGTTTCCACAAATCGATGTTACGTAAAAGAGATAGTAAAGGGATAGGATTCGATTTTGATGTTGAGCTTGAATCTGAGCTTGAAGGTTGTTCCATTACGAAAGGACGGGGAAGGAATATCAAGAGAATGGGGACCAAGAGCAGGCCGATTGATGCTGTAACAAAAGTAGCTTCCTGCCATCCCAGTATTGCAATCAATGGTGCTACGAGAAAAGGGGCAAGTCCAGACCCAATTGGTTCCGCTGATGAAACGATGGATATTGTGGTCGTACGGATGTTTGCAGGTGTTCGTTCGGCAATCGCTTTATACATAGCAGGCATTAGTGGGGCATCGATAACCCCCAACAAAAAACGGACAACGAGTAAGGCTGCAAAACTTGTGACCGCCCCTGTAAGCGCAGTCAATATTGCCCACAGTACCACGCTGATTACAATAATTTGCTTCGATCCTCGTTTATCAGCAATGATCCCTCCAGGAATGGTGAAAATCGCGAAGCCTAAAAAATATACACTCATGATCGCACCTTGTTCCACTGGATTCAGATGTAATTCCTCTCCAATAAGTGGTAGTGCAATCATGATGCTGTACGTGCCAAGAACCCCTACGAGTATAGTGATAAACAAGAGCACAGCACTAATCAAAGCAGACTTTTTCATGTGCATCACTTCCTAAAAGATGTTATGTGTATTATCTTAAGTAATTTCAGTTATTTTAGTCAATACTGAAATTACTGAATTTAATTCTGTTTGGAAAACGCAGGATAGCTTTCCTTTCAAATAACGAAAACGACCTGTGGGTTACACGAATGGTTTTCCATCGTGCTACCTACAGGCCGTTTCATGATCTCATTTCGTAACAGATTGTATCCGTTATGATTAGTACTTTCTTGTGAGAATTCGAGAATGCTCTCCATCTACAGTGATTTCCCAGCCTCTTGGGATTTCATAAGCAAAGGCTGGCGAAGGGTGTTTGACCGCTTCAATGCTGGATTCAGTAGGGATACTGGTGATATTTACGATTTGTTTTTCATAGAGATTTACATTTACCACGACCCAGCCATATGGTACAGGCACCCCGGTACCGACCCATTTATTCTCCAGCTCTTGAGGTTGGTACCGTTTTTTATTCTCATTTCTGATATCGATATAAGCTTGTCTCTTGCTGTTATAACCTCGACCGATTTCTACCCAACCAGAAGGGATGTTAAAGCTCAAGCTTCTTTCTACTTGCCCATAATTAGCGCCAACAATATATTTCGCTACTTCATATCCAAGCTGTGTTCCACGATGTGGCTCTTTTTCAATCGAAATCCATCCATTCGGAAAGAACGTATCGTATGCCACTACTAACGTATCACCGTACTTCCAGTTTCCATCAAAGATATATTTTTGTGGACGGGCGTTAGAGTCGTTTCCTTTTCCTACCGCATCTGCTGCTTGAGTCGGGACGAACAGGAATGATGATGCCAACACGAGAATACCCAAGCCTCTGACTACTTTTTTCATAGTTTAACTCCTCCGTATAATTGCAATAATTAAAAGAATTTCAATAATGAGAATTCTGGGTGAATTTGAAACTTCCTGCTCTATATGGAAAAAATTTCTTGCTGAAAAATTGTCGATCGAGAGGATTGTTCCAAGGAACACGTGTTTTCAATAGAAGCTACAGTAAAAAAACGGAAATATTCCTTGTTGAAAGGTGCAAATGAATATGATATGATGCTGATAACTTAATGACTGGAGCTGAAGAGTATAATGGATAATTTTCTTGCTTAAAAAATAAAACAAACAGCGATATCTTTCGCGTGTTTTATTCTTTATGTGCAAGAAAGTTACTTATATCTCTTCACTCAAACAATATATCCTTATCTAACTCCATTTTTTTGAGTTGGATTTGCTGTATTTATTTGAGCTACAAGAGAGTAACTTTCTTGTAGCTTTTCTATTTTTTTGCGTACAGGGGGATGATTGTATGTCATTAATCAGTGTAAATAACTTGACGTTTGCCTATGAAGGCAGTTTTGATAACATTTTTGAAAATGTGAGCTTCCAAATCGATACGGATTGGAAATTGGGCTTTACGGGAAGAAACGGGAGGGGGAAGACGACTTTTCTCAACCTGTTGCTTGGTAAGTATGAATACAGTGGAAAGATTAGTGCTCAAGTCAGCTTTGAATACTTTCCTTTCCGAGTCGAGAACAAAGAATATCTTACCCTTGATATCGTTCAAGACATTGTCCCGGACTATCAGCTATGGGAATTAATGCGCGAGTTCTCCCTCTTAAAGGTTTCAGACGATGTTCTATATCGTCCTTTTGAATCTTTGTCTAACGGGGAGCAAACGAAAGTGATGTTAGCCGCCTTATTTCTAAAGGAAAACAGTTTTTTGTTAATTGATGAGCCAACCAACCACCTCGACATGCATGCAAGGGAGCTCGTCAGTGATTATCTTCATTCCAAAAGCGGTTATATTCTGGTGTCCCACGACCGCGCATTTCTAGACAACTGTGTCGACCATATCCTGTCCATAAACAAGACGAACATTGAGGTGCAAAAAGGGAATTTCTCCGATTGGTGGGAAAATAAACAGAGACAGGATAACTATGAGCTCGCTGAGAATGAGAAGCTCAAAAAAGACATAAAACGCTTGTCAGACGCAGCCAAACGCACAAGTAACTGGTCGGACGCTGTGGAAAAGACGAAAAATGGAACATTGAATTCCGGTTCCAAATTAGACAAAGGGTATGTTGGCCACAAGGCTGCGAAAATGATGAAACGCTCCAAATCGATGGAGCAAAGACAGCAATCCGCTATTGATGAAAAATCCAAGCTACTGAAAAACATTGAAAACCAGGAAAGCTTAAAGATTGCACAGCTTGCTTATCATAAAAATCAACTGGCCGAACTGGAGAAGGTCTCGATTTCTTACGGAGAGAAGCTAGTTTGCGCAGATGTCAGCTTTACGATTGACCAAGGAGAGCGTATAGCGCTGTCAGGAAAGAATGGTTCAGGAAAATCCAGCATTCTCAAGCTCATTTGCGGGGAGAACATTCAACATACGGGGACATTCAGAAAGGGAAGTCAACTGAAAATCTCGTATGTTTCTCAAGACACTTCCCATTTAAAGGGCAATCTAACTGACTTTGCCCGGGACAATGAGATTGAGGAAAGCCTGTTTAAATCGATTTTGCGCAAGCTGGACTTTTCCCGTGTGCAATTTGAAAAGGATATCTCTGCTTTTAGTGGCGGACAGAAGAAGAAAGTACTCATTGCGAAAAGTCTTTGCGAGAAAGCCCATCTTCATATTTGGGATGAGCCATTAAACTTTATTGACGTCATTTCTCGCATGCAAATTGAAGAGCTGCTCCTTGAACACTCGCCAACGATTCTTTTTGTGGAGCATGACAGGGAGTTTTGTAATAACATCGCTACAAAAATCGTTGAATTGTAGTTGGATAAAAAGTCTCTAAAAAAAAGAAGAAGGTGGGGAAAACCGTTTTGGTTTCCTCACCTTTCTAATTCGTTCGTAAAGCAGGGTACACGAAAGCCTTTAACGTAACGCCTGTAAAGGAACATCCGGAAGCCTTTGGATGACCGCCACCACCGTAATGCTGGGCGATCACAGACAGATCCACGTCTTCTCGAATCGTTCGAAAGCTGATTCTACCTTTCCCAGGATCGAGCATCGCAACGAAATCAATCATTTCTGCATTCTTACATAAGAAATTGCCTGTCGTGGAGTGATATTGTTCGAGGAAAACCACGCCAACTTGATACGTTTTTGGCTCGTCTAAATCAATCTCTACCGGAATTAGCTTCATTTGCTTCAGCTTTTTATGCTCAAATTCATCGATACGCTTTTCTTCTGTATAGATGAGGATCGATTCTACTTCGTCAAATACGAACTGATCCGTATGCGTACCTTCACCACGCAAGCGTCCCAGCACATTCTGAATAAAGCTGTCTCGCTCGACCATATAGAATAAAATGTTCAGTTGATTGGCTTGTACCGTACCGGTTGCATCCCAGTCCCACGTATCAAAGGCACGAACCAGCTCCACATAGTCAGAGAGAACGCCTGTAGGAGTCAGATATCCCTGGCTTACCAGATAATCATAATAAAGGCTCGTAGCCGAAGTCTTTTTCCCTGATTCTTCCGTAATAACCTTTGCCCATTCGTACGTGGAAGCCAACGGCAAGGCAGTTGGGTGATGATCGATCAAGACAAATACATGTCCCTGATCGACCTTTTTCTGAATGAGCGATCCGACCTCGTTATTGACACTTACATCGGTAATCACGACATACATATCGGGGGTAAGCTCTTCTTCGAGAAACTTTTGAACTTCTTGATTGACAGTGTAAGGAGTCACTCCGCGGTAATCGACTTCTTGATTGGAAAAAGCAATTTGACTCAGGATTGCACAAGATACGCCATCCAAGTCCTTATCACTGAAATGAATGATCTTTTGATGAGTCATGAAGTATCTCCTTATAAAATGAGTCCGTCGTCCAAATGGTACTGCCTTCTCTCATCTTTCCCATTCATGATGGCTTGCTTGCACGAAGACAAGAATTGGTGATTATTTGCAAGGTTAATTTTATTGTAATATAATGCTTTGGTCAAAAGCACTCCACATCTCGTTCAACCACACGGGCGTGTTCGCGTATAAAAGTGGAGAGAATATGTAAAAGGTGGTCCTCAACATGAAAAAGTCAGCATTGATCCCAGCTGCACTCCTGCTAGCAGTCCTTACTGCTTGCGGCAACACGCAGCCTACAGAGCAACCAACAAATCAAAATCAATCGACAACTGGCACCCAACAGCCAGCGGGTGAAGCAACTACGCAAAAACCTGAAGAAGCGAAAAAAGAAGAGCAACAGGTGATCGCTGCTCCACAAGAAATCGTAGTATACAAGCAAGGGGTAAAAACATCCCTGAAGCCGGAAGATAACAAGTTCAAGGAAATTCTTGCGCTCATGAACAAACGTTTTGAAACACCTGCGGACCAGATGCGTTTTGACGAGAGCACCCAAGCGGTGGAGAAGGACAAGAAAGAGGCTTTGGCAGTTGAATTCAACTACGCTGAAGTAACGACAAACACTTTGCCAGCGACTGTTCATACAGATAACAAAACAGAAGTAAAGGCGAAGACACTATTCTTCGTATTGAGCGGAGACAACAAAAACCATATGTTTGATTCAGAAGATGGGAAAGCTTATGGAACGGCACCGTTGCATTTGACCGAATCCACTGAACTGACCGAGCTGTTGAATAAGCAAGCGAACGAGCGAGACTGTCGAGCAATCGGCAGTCTTTTTTCTATCCATACTGCCTGATCAAAGAAAACCCTCTTGATCTTTGGTCAATCGATCAAGAGGGAAGGCATGACAAACTATTTCCTTTTTTGATCTGGTTCCGACTGCACGACAGTTAACGTCGTATCTCCATCGGTCTCTACTAAGTGCTTCAGCATAGACAGCTTATTGTTCCAAAACTGCTCGTAAAAGGAAAGCCACTGTTTTACTTCTGTCAGGGGACCGGGATGCAAACGATAGATTTTCTCACGACCAACCTTATGTCCCGTAACCAAATCTGCGTCAGCAAGTATATGAAGATGCTTGACCACAGCCGTTCGGCTTATGGGGAAATGAGAGGTAATTGCTGAGATCGGCAATTCTTTTTCAGCTAGCAAGCGAAGCACTTCTCGACGAGTAGGGTCAGCGATCGCTTGAAATACATCAACCTTTTCTGCTGAGGCAGACATTTAGCCTTCCACAACCTTTTTCAGACGCTCATGAACAATACCAACCCAACCCTGATTCATCTTCTCGCGAATCATTGCGCTCTTCGCGTTTGCTTTTTCGATGATCTCATCTGCCGCTTTCCATCCACCATGAATGAGGGTAAACTCCGTTTTATCTCCCAGGTCTTTTAAAAGAAAAGAGACAACCCAACCGTCTGTATCCCAAGCAAAAGAAAGGCGATGTGGTGCTTCTACTTCCAGCACTTTGCATGGAGAAGGGCCAAAAGGGGATTGGATATGAAACTCATGACCAACTACAGGCTGAAAGTCATTTGGCATAAACCAAGCTGAGATGGCTTCCGCAGTGGATACCTTCTCCCATACCTTTTGAATAGGGGCGTCGAAAACGATGGTTTGCTTAATATCCTCTACGGCTTGTTGACTGTTCTGTTCCACGATAAAATCTCTCCGTTTCGTAGTGAAAAATATAACACCTTTTGGTTTTTCTTTTATGATGATATAACACCTTTTGGTTTTATGTAAATGGTATTTTTCCCCCAACTCATGAAAGATATTCGGCGAGGAGTGCGCTAAAAATGTGCGAATGTGCTCCTATCTTGCATGAAAAGGGTATAATAAATTGGCAAAATGTATCATGCGTACAATTACCTCCATTCAAATAACGCCAATCGATAAAAGGAGATACAATGACTGACAAAAAACCAACAATCGAACCGGGATGGAACTTCGAGAACAGCTATACAACGCTGCCAAAATCATTTTTTTCTAGGCTCAATCCACCGCCAGTACGCTCGCCAAAGCTTGCCATTCTCAATGAACGTTTGGCAAAATCACTAGGGCTGAATGTCGAAGCTCTGCAAAGCGAAGAAGTCATAGCCATGCTCGCGGGTAACAAAACCCCGGAAGGCGCAGTGCCTCTCGCTCAAGCATATGCGGGGCATCAGTTTGGCCATTTTACTATGCTAGGCGACGGTCGTGCTCTCCTGCTTGGTGAGCAGATTACGCCTACAGGCGAGCGCTTCGACATCCAACTAAAAGGTTCAGGCAGAACACCTTATTCACGCGGCGGCGATGGTAGAGCAGCCCTTGGCCCAATGCTGCGCGAATACATCATTAGCGAGGCCATGCATGGACTCGGCATTCCTACGACTCGCAGCCTTGCAGTAGTGACAACCGGGGAGTCTATTTATCGCGAATCAGAGCTGCCTGGTGCCATTTTGACGCGTGTCGCAGCCAGTCATATCAGAGTAGGTACGTTCCAATTCGCGGCAAGATTTTGTTCCATAGAAGATCTCCGCGCGTTAGCTGATTACACATTGCTAAGACATTTTCCAGAGATAGAGGCAAAAGAAAACCGCTATCTCCTCCTACTAAAAGGGGGCATCCAGCGTCAGGCAGCGTTGATTGCCAAGTGGCAACTTGTGGGCTTTATCCACGGGGTCATGAATACCGACAACATGGCGATCAGTGGCGAAACCATTGATTATGGCCCTTGCGCTTTCATGGACACCTATGATCCTGCAACGGTATTTAGCTCTATTGACGTTCAGGGCCGCTATGCTTACGGAAATCAGCCATACATTGCTGTGTGGAATCTTACTCGTTTTGCGGAAAGCTTATTGCCGTTGCTGCATGAAAATGAAGAGCAGGCAGTGAAAATAGCCGAAGATGCCCTTGCCGAATTTAGCAAGCTGTATCATAGCAATTGGCTCACAGGAATGCGGGCAAAGCTTGGTCTGTTTAACGAAGAGGAACAAGACGAAGCGTTGATCGAGGGTTTGCTCAACATGATGAAGGAGCACCGTGCAGATTATACGAATACATTCCGTGCTCTCACGCTTAATCAACCAGAAGAGACTGTGCTGTTTGGCACGAGTGAATTCACGGAATGGCATGAGCAGTGGAAAGCACGACTAACGAGACAGCCAGAAGACACCGACGCGGTTCAACAGGGAATGAAAAAGAACAACCCGGCAGTCATTCCGCGGAACCATCGGGTAGAAGAAGCATTGGAAGCAGCATGGAAAGAGGGCGACTACACGGTGATGGAACGGCTCCTGACAGTCCTTTCTGATCCCTATGCGTTCACACCTGAACAGGTGGAATACACGACTTTACCAGCGGAATCAGCACGTTCTTACCAAACGTTTTGCGGTACCTGATAGCACGCAATCAGAGTCCAACGATTTTTTACACGTTGGACTCTTTTTTCATACGTCCGCTCTGCGCTAAAATATGGAAAGCTGAAGAAAAAGGAGAATTCCTTTATGGATAAAAAAGCAAAGCAAATCTTGATGAAGACATTTTGGAGCAGCAACGGCTGGAAGAGTCGCCCATACGATTTTTCGGGAGCAGATTTTGAATACGCAAAAAGCAAAGGCCTTATGTTTGACCCGCTAACGATCAGTCACGAGGAATGCATAGATAAAATCATTGCTTTGCATGAAAAAGTGACAAAAGAGCAAGTCACCACAGCGTTTTTGCACAGTCTCTCGACGCGAAAGGTGTACCTACGCAGCGCATTGTCTAGTTGGTCCTTGACGGAGCATTTGACGGCTCATACGTTTGAAAGTAATGCAGGGAAGTATACAAATCCAGAAAACGGTACCTATTTTGCCATGTACGGGGACTGCCATAAATGCGACCGTTACTATATCGCTGGGCGAGAGCTATATACTGACGAAGATTTGAATGTCCTGAATTTTGAAAGAATCAAGTGGGGCGGCATTCGCCTGAACTATCTACCGTACCTCATGCTTGATCTTGAGCTAGTAAGCAAAGAAGACAATCTTACGGTACAGGAAGAAGATGTAGCCATCCTCCGTCAGGTGCTAGCCATCATCGCCAGCAGTGAACCAACCGATGCCGCTCGTCAACTGGAGAAGCGCCTCCAGGGTGTCTTTCCATCTAGCAAGAACGAACGGGATGTCTTTATGGAAATTCTTGCATCCGCTGGGATCTTGGCTCCAAGCAAGGACAGACCAGGCCGTGGCGGGAAGAATGACTTTTTCGCCGTCGTGAACTGGCGGGGGGAAGATAGCTATTCCGAGCAAGCTGTCCAGAACTTCTTTGGTCCGTGGCTGTAAAGAACGGAGAATCTAGGAACAAAGAAGGGTGCCATCCATACGCGAAGTGTGTATAATATTGGAAAAGCATGTCGAATAATTTGTTTTCATTGAAAGGAGGTGAGATATAAGTGAAAAAGAAATTAATCGTCCTGTCAGGCATTGCGGGCAGTGGCAAAAGCAAGTGGGCGCAAGAAATTGCCAAAAAGGAACGGGCAATCATCGTGTCTACGGATGAAATTCGCCAGAACTTATTCGGTGATGAGCGAAAACAAAAAAAGTCGGCGCAAGTATTTTTTGAGGTTTATTCGAAAATCGCAACGGAGCTGGCGAATGGAAGGAATGTCATCTTAGACGCAACCAATATTGACAGAGAGAAGAGAATGAAGGTCCTGGCCAAGTTTCCCGATGTCCAGAAGGAATGCTATTACGTCGATGTTCCCTATTCCGTTTGCCAAGAGCGCAATCGAGCCCGAAAGCGAACCGTAGACGAATACATCTTGGCGAAGATGCGGAAAAACTTCCATTTTCCCATCAAGAATGAAGGCTGGGATCACATTCATCTCTTGCACGAGCCAGTTCCATATGCCATTGAAAAAGAAGAGTTCGTTCAGCTGCTTCAAAATGAACCCTCCTATGAAGAGCTGTTCGATAGGCTGAATGCCATTCCGATCTTCAAAGAGATGTATCAATTTAATCAGGAAAATCCTTACCATCAGTACCCTTTGTGCAAGCATACCTATCATGTTTTCGATTATGTAAACGCCTTTTACACGGAAGATGACAAATTTCTCATGCAAGTGGTCGCCTTGTTTCACGATACAGGAAAACCATTTTGCAAGACCTACAAGCCGATGAAAGGCCATTACTCCTACTTCGGACATGAGCATGTATCTGCACAAATTGCTTGCCATTTCTTAAAAGAATTAGGATTCGACGATGATTTTATCTTCGAAGTCGTCAACCTGATTCAAATGCACATGAAGATTAACTACGGAACGCAGCAAGATATTTCCGAGATTTATCATTTGTTGGGCGAAGAGTACCTGTGGAAGCTGTACTTCTTCAAGGAAGGAGATGCCTATGCCAAATAAGGAGGTGAATAACGATGTTGAAAAAATATCCGAGAACCTTTCATTTACCCTGGTCAAGAAGTAGAACTGACGATGATAAAATCCTGCGAACGGTTTGTCATTTCGAGGGAAAAGAAGTAGTCGTGACAGAAAAGCTGGATGGAGAAAATACCACGCTGTACCGAAACCATATCCATGCACGGTCACTCGATAGCAAAGATCATGCATCCAGGCATTGGGTAAAGATGCTGCACGGGACGATTTCGTTTCATATCCCGGAAGGCTGGAGAATATGTGGGGAAAATGTATATGCGCTGCACTCTATCTATTACGGACATCTAACGAGCTATTTCTACGTGTTCTCGATCTGGAATGAAAACAATGAATGCTTGTCGTGGGATGAAACGGTAGAATGGGCCAAACTACTTGGATTGGAAACAGCACCTGTCTTATACAGAGGGATTTGGAGGGAAGAGACCATAAAAAGTTGCTACACCAAACAATCTGTCTTCGGTGGAGAGCAGGAGGGGTACGTTGTACGAGTAGCGGAGAGGTTTCCGTACGAAGATTTTAAACACTCTGCCGCCAAGTTTGTGCGCAAAAATCATGTACAAACCGACCAGCACTGGTTATCGAAGCCAGTTGTTCCGAATGGGATAGCACAAACCTATTAAAGACTTTTGAATAGAAGGGAATGAGAACGATGTAATTTGCTAAGTGGTATTGACCGTCTACTAGAGTATCCAAATTTCATTTTGGCTATTGTTAAGACAGTCATGACATGGGAGGCACGAGAGATGAGCGAAGAAATGAACGATGAAATGATGTCAGCGGGCTGGGATGCCATTGATCAGGAGATGAGAAAGATTTATGGAGAGCAGGAGCCCAAACATTACGGCACACTTATCTCGTATGCGCTGGGTGGAAACGATCCATTAGATGGAATAAGCGCCTATATATCGGACGAGCCTAACCCGCATTGGCATTTTGTCACGTATGGATTTACCGAATTGTATGAAAAAGAGTCCGAAAATGAAGAGGAAAGCGGTTTTGGCTTTGAATTGACGTTTCGATTGGCACGAAAGGACGACGAGGAAGAACCGCCTGCTTGGGCGCTGAATCTGCTTCAAAATATGGGGCGTTACGTCTTCAACACAGGCAATGTGTTTCAAGCAGGTGATCATTTAGATGCAAACGGTCCGATATGCTTGGGCGCCGATACCCAACTGACTGCGCTCGCTTTTGTGACAGACCCTCAGCTTGCCGAAATGGATACGCCGAATGGGCGGGTGCAATTTTTGCAAATGGTTGGGATCACAGGTGATGAACTCGATGCGATGATGGCTTGGAATACTCGTGGCGTACTTCAATCTGGCTTGCCGTACATGCCTTTCTACATAACCGATCTCGAGCGGGATTCTCTCCTTCGCCATTCTACGGTAACTGATGCTGTTCAAAAAGGAATGGAACAAGAAGGCTCCAGCACTGCTTATTTGTTCGTCAGCCAGCTTGGATGGGAGCCAGGAAAAAATGGCTTCTTGAAAAAAACGCCTTCGACCTTGAGGCTGGGAGCTAAGCAAGCGGAAGTCATCGGAAAAATTCTCCGCGGACGTATGCGCAAAGGGGAAAGCCTGAGCCTTGTGGGACCTGATGTCCGCGTTGTATTTGAGGCAGGAGAGAAGCCAGCGTGTATTCCAGGAGAGGACGTCATTCGATTTGTTCTCGATGATGCGACAACGCTTGCGCTTACCAAGCAGTTGCTTCCAAAGGAAAGCAGCTTTGAGATTCCTTCCCTGAAAGGAATTGCCATTCATATTGTGAAAACCAATATTACCGATAGCGAGGGCAATGTCGTCAAAGTCATCGGCTAAGGTGTTTTGGCAAGGAGGAGAGTCAGTCAATGAATCAGGCAGCAGAAGCATTTCTAAACGAAGTATGGACTTCCATCCAAGAAATTTACCAAAAAGAGAACCAACGGATCAACGAGATCAAAGACTGGAGTCTACTGCAGGCAGGGGTCAAAGACTACCTGAGAGTGGCGTGGAGAAAAGGAAAGCTCAATTGGGCCAATGGCAAAATCCACATAGATGTCCATGAACCATTCAGTTGGAGTGACGACTCGTACAAATACGATGCGGGCTCTTATATCGAGGAGCTTACAGAGGAAATCCTCATGCAAGAGTTTTTTCCCGCACTGTGTGATCGAATGGAGGCCTTGTTCCATTCCACCGACTATGATTCTCACTTTTTTAATTACCGCTTCGAGCTCGTCTTCGAATTCGAGTGGAAACAATCGGTGCAATGCCATTCTCGCCATTTCATAAACGAGCGAAAACGCGAGAGTCTAAAACAAGCATTGGATCAATTTATCGAGACAAAAATTAAAGCGGAGCTTCCTGTGCGTCCGAAAGAAAGAGACGATTTCTTCTTCGCTCATTGTCTCGTCAATCCCGACTTGATGGAACAAAAGCAGGAGCTTATCGAACCACTCATCCAGCGTCTTAGCGAAAAGCTGCGCTCTAATAAAGAACGCAGTGATTCGTGGACATACCACTCTGCCTTGGCTTTAAAAGGCTGGGCTGATGAGCGTTTTTTAGTCAAATTTTTTGATCGTACCGGGCATTATGGATTGGACTGGGTTTTGAAACCCGAGCAGGAGCGTCAGGAACCAAAAGCAGAGGAGCTGGACTTTTTCCTATACGTCGCTCTCGCAATAGGTAACAAGGAACCTGACACCCGCAAGAAGTTTTTGGACCTCGCTGTTCAGCTTGGCTCCAAGCGGGCTACGGACTATGTAAAACGTGGCAGCGGTCGCTTTGAAAACGAGTATAAAAGCAGTCTGATTCAAGCAAAAGCCAATGACGTTTTACAAGCGATCGACATCCGTATCGTGACTGAGGAAGAAGCCGCCTACGGTGAAGCCATCGATTTTATCAACGGACTCTTGCGTGAAGGCTTTCCGAAAGGGTACAAGCTCAAGCTGAAGAGTAGCGAAAAGCACTACCTGCCCGTAAAAAAGCTGGCGAAGTCAGGTCTCCACCAGTTTTTTGCCAATGCGTCCCGTTATCCTGTCTTATATCCGAAAATCGCCGAATATGCGGAGCTTGCGATGGAAGAGTTCGCATGGTACGGGGATGTAGAGCCTAGTGAGAAATCCGTCATGCCTGGCACCTATGCGGTATTGGCTCTCGGGTTGTCTAGCAGCGATTATTTTCCACTCTTTCGCCGCTATATGGAGCTGGTCGACACGGAGCATCAGTCTGCTCAGGACGATTTTGCCCTAGCTTTTATGGAGGCGCATGGTGTAACCGTAGAGAATATCCCCGTACTCGTCTCTCTGGTGCTTGGCAGTAGCGACTCGGCGAAGCCTTTGAAAAATGTCACATTCAATCGTGCCGAACTGGTGGATGCACTCATAGAGGAGCTTTCAGTGATGGAGGATTACCATCGGGAAAGCGTTATTTATCGACTTTTCGGCGGGAACAAAAAGCTCGCACAGGCAGTAAAAAAGGAATCTTCCCCCCTCAAAGACAAGCTTGCCCAATTGCTAGCCTTGGTTGAATAGCTTCATTGACAATATTTAGAAGACCATGCTATATTGAAGGCAACTAATTAGAACGGAGGGTGAATCATTTGCGCCATTGTTTATTTATTGGAAAAGCCAATCCCATAATAAATAAACAAGAAGCCAAATTCACCCGCAAATGTATAGCTTGAATTCCTGTATGATCTATTTTTCATATAGTGATTTCTAGTACGAGAGCAAGATGCTTCTGTTTATTGGACAGGAGCATCTTTTTTTGTTGTCAAAAAAGGGGGTGATACAGATGAACAAAGAGTAAATGACGAGAAACGTAAAAACGAAATGGGGAATCCACATGGTTGAACTGCACAATATCACGATTACCACCAAAAAAGACGACAGGACTCTCATTCAAAACTTGCATTTGACCCTGCAAACCGGTGACAAGATTGCTATCATCGGGGAAGAGGGAAATGGAAAAAGCACCTTATTAAAATTGATATACGCGGAACAAATGATCGCCGAGTATTGCATATATGAAGGTAACGTGTGGAGAAACGAATGTTCCATGGGATTTCTCTCACAGGAGCTATCGGACGAAGAAAAACAAATGTCCATCGCCGATTTTTTTATGGAAAATCAATGGACCAAAGAATTGGTGAGAGCGATGGATGACCTCGGCATTCATGCATTGGATTCAGATAAAAGGATGGGGGTTCTGTCCGGGGGTGAGCGTTTCAAATACCGCTTTTTAAGTCTGTTAGCACAGAAGCCTGATGTTCTATTGCTGGACGAACCCACGAATGATTTGGATATTCAAACGATAGAGTGGCTGGAAGAATTTATTCAACAGACGGCTATTCCTGTTCTATATGTATCGCATGATGAAACATTTATTGCGAATACAGCAAACGGTATCCTTCATATGGAACTGACGAAGCGCAAACAAGTACCCAAATATACGTTTTCAAGAGAACCCTATGAGAATTACATCGCGAATCGCACGAGCCACTTGAACAAACAAGAACAGATAGCCAGAAAGCAAGCTTCTGATCATCGAAAGCAAATGGAGAAATGGCGTGACGTTTGGAATAAGGCAGAGCATCAACATCGGAACGTATCTCGGTCAGATCCGCGTCTCCAAAAGAAAATCAAGTCTCTGAAAAATCAAAGAGAGCGCATGGAGAAATCATCCGAAACGTTTATAGAGGCTCCAAGTGCGGAAGAAGCAAGCGAATTCCGATTTGATTCTGCGGTACATGTGCCAGGCAGTAAACAAATCATCGACTTTTCATTGGTAGGATTGCAAATAGCGAACAAACAGCTATTAAAACAGATTCATTTATCGATCAAGGGGCCAGAAAAAGTTGCGATTATTGGAGAAAATGGGGTCGGAAAAACCACGTTGTTGAAAAAAATCATGGATGAGCTCGGTCAGCACTCGTCATTCAAGATCGGTTATATGCCCCAAAACTATGAAGACCGGCTGAATTCAACCCAAACACCGATTGAATTCTTGGATAGAACGGGGAATAAAGATGCGATTACAAAAGCGTATACGCATTTAGGGAATATGAAATTTACAAAAGATGAGATGCATCAACCTATTCAAAACTTGTCTGGGGGACAGAAAGCGAAATTGCTCTTGTTAAAAATGATTTTGGATCAGTGCGAAATCTTGATACTGGATGAACCGACCCGAAACATCAGTCCTTTGACGACTCCTGTTCTCTGCCGCGCGTTAACGGCTTTTGACGGGGTGATTATCAGTATTTCGCATGATCGACGGTATTTACATGAAGTCGCCACAACTGTTTATAAACTGACTTCTGACGGTCTCACGAAAATAAAATAAGGGATCGTAGCGGAATCCTTGCTACATGGTTGACATTGCTATTTGAATTCAATATACTGACTTTAATTTCAAATGCAACATACGTTGAAAGAGCCCAGTAGCAGCTTATTCCCTGTCCTAGAAAGCCGGGGGTTGATGGAACCCGGTACACAATAAGCGAGCGAAATACACTCTGGAGTATCTCGGGTAATGCCGAGCGGAATCGCGAACGATAACTCGCTACGAGTGGCATGAATGGCCTGCGCAAGCGCTTGGGTCCATTGGTGCAAGATGGGTGGTAACACGGTTATTCAATCGTCCCTATGTCTACAATAGACAAGGGGCGATTTTTTGTTTTTTACCATAGGAGATTGAAGGAGTGTATGGCAGTGAATATTATCGACGAACTCGAATGGCGCGAAGCCGTCAATCAGCAAACAGATGCAGAAGGGCTGCGAGAATTAACAAATGAAAAAGCAGTCTCGTTATATTGTGGTGTCGATCCAACAGGTGACAGCATGCATATCGGTCACTTGATTCCTTTTATGGTACTGAAACGCTTCCAGCTTGCTGGTCATCGCCCGGTCATTTTGATCGGTGGTGCAACAGGTACGATTGGTGATCCGAGCGGCCGTCAATCCGAGCGTTCTTTGCAAACACTGGAACAAATTCAGGAGAACGTCGACAAACTCACCGCACAGATGAAAAAGCTGTTCATTACAGAAGGCGACAACCAAATCCGTTTGGTGAACAACTACGACTGGACGCACAAAATCAATGTTATTGAATTTTTGCGGGATTACGGGAAAAACTTCAGCATCAATACGATGCTTGCCAAGGATGTTGTGTCGAGCAGACTGGAAAGCGGTATTTCGTTTACGGAGTTTTCCTATCAAATTCTGCAATCGCTGGATTACCTGCATCTGTACAAACATGAAGATGTTCAGCTGCAAATCGGCGGTTCCGACCAATGGGGCAACATCACAAGCGGTCTCGATCTGATCCGCAAAAAAGAAGGATCAGAAGCCAAAGCATTCGGTCTCACAATTCCTTTGATGCTGAAGGCAGATGGTACGAAATTCGGGAAGACAGCAGGAGGAGCCATCTGGCTCGATCCAAACAAAACAACACCATTTGAATTCTACCAATTCTGGGCGAATACCGATGACCGCGATGTTGTGAAATACTTGAAATACTTTACGTTCCTCTCCAAAGAGCAAATTGAAGAGCTGGCGGAAAAAGTACAGTCTGAGCCACATAAACGCGAGGCGCAAAAAGCGCTGGCTGAGGAAATGACGAGATTTGTCCACGGCGAGGAATTGCTGGAGCAGGCGAAGCGCATTACAGCAGCTTTGTTTACTGGAGATATTAAATCGCTGTCGGCAGATGAAATCGAGCAAGGCTTCAAAGAAATGCCGACATTCGAATCTACCCTCGAAACGAAGAACATTGTCGACTGGCTCGTTGAGATCGGCATTGAGCCATCCAAACGTCAAGCACGTGAGGATATTACAAAAGGTGCTATCTCCATGAATGGCGAGCGCGTAACCGATTTGGAACTGGAAGTAACACCAAGTCTTGCTATCGGCGGCCGCTTCATCATTATCCGCAAAGGCAAGAAAAACTACAGCTTGGTAAAATTGTCTCAATAGATAAAGGAATAAGAAGCTTCCCTGGAAAAATGAAGGGAGGCTTCTTTTTGTATTTGTTTTCCTTTTATTTCGGGAATGCAATGCTATCCAATTTGTTTGCAGCAATGATAGCAACTGCATTCGGCTCCAGATCGAACCAAAAGATAAGATCGCCATCCGCTTTCTTTTGTGAGGGCTTCATTCCGTTCACATAGACTTCCGAAGCCTTTGTCGCCATGGAAAGACCAGAAATCTTGTGCTCGCCACGATTGTGCAAAACGATAGAGCCGTTTGGTGCATATTCCATTCTGACTTGAGAGAGGGCGAGCCAATAATCCATGATTTCACGTACGGTTGTCAAATGCAATTGGCCTTGATCGCGCAGCGTTTCCATTCGCTTCAGCAAGCGGTCAAAATCGGGATGGATGATCCAGTTTCCTTGGGCATCTCGAATGATAAATTTCCCGCCTTGCTTTTTGGATGGAAATCTCGCCAAGTAGGTATGGTTGATAAAAACCCCACGATTTTGAATGAGCTGCTGGAGATTTTGCTCCCGATACAGGTTTAGTGAATATTCTGGAATGGTGGCTGCCGACCATGAATAAAACGGGCCAGTCACTGTCGGATGCGACCAATAGAGAGGAGTGCGCAGGGAGTCGCCTTTTGGGGTTTGGTACAGATCAAGACCATTATTGGGATTGGCGATATCTTCTGAGCTGTAGTGCCAAAAATAGGATGTGCCGTATTTTTTCCACTGATGCGCCAAGTAATTCGCAGTTTGGATGTCAAGTGCGTTAAAGGCAAAACTAGACTTCAAATACCCATGGTCAATCCATGTGCGGCTTTGGAAGTGATCTTTCATTACTTGCAACGCATCTTCCGTAGTCTTTTGATAGTGCCTGATTTCGTAAGGATAGAGGGTATGTAGACCAATATCATCGCCGTTCCGATTCAGATCATCCAGAAACTGCAAAAATTCAGGGCTTTGCGCAATGGCGACATTGACAGGCGATTTCTCTTGAAAATAAGGATTCGAGTAAAACACGCTTTTCGTAACCGGAATTCGGTGTTTGACAAAACCGCCTGTCGCTTGTGCCGACGATGAAATCTTCTCGGAACCGAAATAAACAGCCCGATTTGTTTGCAGCGTCTGTTCATCAGCATGCTCTGTCCATACATGAGTCGCCAAAAAACCTGAAGGCTGACTCATAAATCGTGGCATGAGCTTCGGTTGATACCCAACTACTAGCGAGAAGGAATTCGTCCGTACATCGTTTGCGCGATATTCGGAAGCGTGGCGGACTTTTCCGACCTGATTCGTGGAGGTTTGCTGTACGTATCTGTGATCGTTCATGTGATCCAGATTCACGATGAGCTGTTTTTGCGTTGTATTCAATTCAAGTGAAGACACGTTGGGGGCATGGTACAAAAAAGCTGCTTGCTTCCCTTGACCAAATTTCGCACCTTGGTGATCCAGCCAGTAAGAAGCTTGGAATTTTTGTGTGTCCACTTTCCGATTCTTGCGATATACCTCTGTTACATTTGGCTTGAATTGCAGGTCGAACGTTTCACGAAAAACCTTTGCCGCTCGCTTGTAGGTGGTTTTTACAGTGATATCGATGGCTGGGCTATTTTTTTGCAATGTATATTGGGTTGAAACCACTGCAATCGGGGTCTGACCAGTGACGATGACTGTGTTACCAGTGGCAGTCTCCCGGTGTTCCACCTTTACATCATCCCACTTACGAACCCAGTGGCTGCCCCGTTTGATAAAAATGTTCCGGTCGATCACTTTCGTCGTTGGTGGAGAGAAATACAAATCATTTCCACGGACGGAAGTCACTTTCGCCTGATGAACAAGCGGAGCATTCATTCTGCCGCCAAATGATTCGGATCGAATTTCGATGGCTGCGCCTGGTTGAAATGGTGGGCTTTGATCCAACGTTATTTGTTTGGATCCTTTCGGAAGAGAAGGAGTCATCGCATTATAAATGGTACCATATTCGGCTTGGTATTGAATGGAAGAGAGGATTTCGTTTTTTGCCAAATCGGTAATGCGGACATTGCCTTTCTCATCCCAGCTAAATACGTAATACGGATTTTGAATGGTGGATTCCTTCGCAAGCGTAGGTATTGGAAAAGAAAGTACGAAGAAAAGCAATAATAGAAAGTGAATGACGAACAACCTTTTTTCCAGCATGATTTTCTCCTTTTGTATGATGATATAGGGTTAGACGAATGTTCGTGGAAAAAGCCACACGGAAACCAATTTTGAATTTTGACCTTCTCAAACAGCAAGGAAAGAGATATATCCGTCACACAATGGGCGTTGATCCGTTATCTCAAAGATAACGGTCCTGCTACCTTTAGCGATGTCGCCGATTATTGGCAAGTAGAGAAGCCGGCTATTACACCCATTGCCCAAAAAT
The DNA here is from genome assembly GCF_013284365.1 of Brevibacillus sp. RS1.1. NCBI lineage: Bacteria > Bacillati > Bacillota > Bacilli > Caryophanales > Paenibacillaceae > Brevibacillus > Brevibacillus sp. RS1.1. The sequence goes on along the minus strand of NZ_JABSVA010000003.1, from coordinate 174,286 downwards.
TAGCTGCGCGTGAAATGATTTCGATTTTATCAGGTGCAGACAAACGGCAAAAAATTATGTGCCTGTCAGAGAAAGGGGAAGCGCTCCATAAAACGATTATGGAAGCGACTGATCCATTCTTGGAAGAATTAATGGAAGGTATCTCACAAGAAGAAAGAGACGCAGCAGCCACAGTACTGGAAAAACTAATCATGAATCTAAAGAGAAGAGGGTAAGCAGTGAATCAGGATAGGCTTTGGACAAAAGAGTTCGTCATTGTTTCTTTCATCAATTTTCTTTTGACACTGATGTATTTCTTACTAATGGTTACGATTGCTTCGTACGCCAAAACAGAATTTCTCGCTTCAACCAGTTTAGCTGGATTGGTTTCCAGTATCTTTATCATTGGTGCTTTGATTGGCCGATTACTTACGGGAAGAGCCATTAGTTATATTGGTACGAAAAAAACGCTATGGATTGGGTTGGGATTTTTTGCTGTCACCTCGTTGCTTTACTTTTTTGCTGTCCATATCAGCTTTTTACTGGTAAATCGTTTGCTGCAAGGGATTGCCGTTGGTATTGCCAGTACTGCAACAGGTACCATTATTGCTCAAATCTTGCCAGCGTCTCGCAAGGGTGAGGGGATAGGCTATTACAGTTTAAGTGCGATTTTAGCCACTGCCATTGGTCCTTTTCTCGGCATGATCTTGTTGCGGCTTGAAAATGGTTTCACCTGGATCTTTACGATGAATGTCGTGTTTTCCCTGATTTGCTTGCTGTTTTATGCCATGGCAAAAATCAATGTTCCGCTTCCTTCCGCGAATGTAAAAGAGGAAGAAACAGGTTCACTGCTTTCGAAATTCATCGAGCCGAAAGCCTTGCCGATTTCATTTATTGCCTTATTAATCGGCTTCAGCTATTCGGGTGTCTTGTCATTTCTATCGTTTTATGCGGAAGAAATTAATCTCTCCTCAACTGCGAGTTATTTCTTTTTGGTGTATGCCATTGTCATTATCCTCTCGCGACCATTTTCAGGAAAGCTTATGGACGCAAGAGGGGCGAACATTGTGACATACCCCAGCCTGGTGATCTTTGCTGTCGGGATGCTTCTATTCAGTCAAGCCTCGACTTCCTTGATGCTGCTACTATCTGCTGCGTTGATTGGAGTAGGCTTCGGAAACTTTAACTCCATTGCCCAAACGGTAGCTGTGAAGGTGACAGCTCCGCATCGCTTTGGACTAGCAACCTCTACTTACTACATTATGTATGATCTAGGATTAGGAATCGGGCCCTATTTACTCGGATTTATCGTACCGCATACAGGATATCGTACGATTTTCGGCGGGATGGTTGCCTTTATTCTTTTCAGTATCCCCCTTTATTACTGGTTACACGGGAAACGAGATCGGGAATTGATGCGTGCTACCTAACTCAAAAGGCTCACACTTTCGAATGAAACCAGAAAGTGTGAGCTTTTTTTGGAGGAAATGAAGATTGACTTAGGTAAAAAGTTGCTCATTTTACAGAAAATGACTATTTTTAACTGATTTCTAAAACGCTCTCTGTTATAATGAATAACAGTTTCTCAAGCAGGTGCATATGAATACGCTATTCTGCTGGATTCTAAGGAGGTGTGAAGGCCAGTACATTTGTTTTTGGATAAAAATTGGAAAGTGACTTTTGTCCTGAAAACTGCTTTGAGGAAACAGGGAATTTTTCCCATTGTGAACCGGTGTAAAATGGTGGAAAATTTGTAGATGAAAATTGGTTCATGACGATAGTAATATGAATCTGGGTAATATTTACAAAATAGACACAAAAACCCAGACACTTTATTACATTCGGCCATTATATTAAATGGTGTTGATGATGGAGTTTCCAGTGTGAGCCATTGGTCACTGAGACTTCATCTTCAGATTTCGCAGACCATTTCCTTTCAGTTGCGTTCACTTGTTTGGTCATCGCATTGTATTGGCACACGATAGACTAAAGTTTGCCAATTATCGGAGGGGACATATGTTATCAAATCAGGCCAATCTCATTGACTTGGAGTGGGAAAAAGAACAGGTAGCCGTGTTTAATGATACAAAGGCCGAGTATCCACTGGATAAGTCGATCCATCAGTTGTTTGAGGAACAGGTAGAAGCTGTGCCACACCGAGTTGCCATCGTTTATGAAAATGAGCGCTTAACATACCAGGAGCTTAACCGGAAGGCCAACCAATTAGCGAGAGCACTGATCGAAAAAGGGATTACAACAGACAGCATTGTCGGTGTGATGATGGAGAAATCCATTGAAAATGTGACAGCTATTCTGGCCATTCTCAAGGCAGGCGGAGCGTACGTTCCCATCGATATCGAATATCCCCAAGATCGGATTCAATATATCCTGCAAGACAGTCAAACCAAGATCGTCATCACCCAGAAAAACGTCAGGCAACTTGTTTATGACGTCGGATACCGTGGTTCTGTAGTCGTGCTCGAGGAAGAACAACTGGATACTCACTCAGATTCCAATCTTCACTTGCCAAGCAAACCTACTGACATAGCGTATGTCATTTATACGTCAGGCACTACCGGCAATCCAAAAGGAACCATGCTGGAGCATAAAGGGATCGCGAATTTGCAATCATTCTTTCAAAATACGTTTGGTGTAACACCTGCAGACAGGGTTGGACAGTTTGCCAGCATGTCATTTGACGCATCGGTATGGGAAATGTTCATGGCTTTATTAACCGGTGCCAGCCTCTATATCCTTTCTAAACAGACGATTCATGATTTCATCCGTTTTGAAAACTATGTGAATGAAAATGAATTGACCATCATCACGTTGCCACCCACTTATTTGACTCACCTCAACCCAGATCATATTACTCCCCTTCGCATCATGATTACGGCAGGTTCAGCTGCCAACTTCCCTTTAGTGAATAAATGGAAAAACAAAGTCAGGTACGTGAATGCTTACGGACCTACGGAAACAAGCATATGCGCGACGATTTGGGAGGCACCTTCCAATGTGCTCGTCAACCAAACGATCCCAATCGGCAAACCGATTCAAAATACATCCGCTTATATTGTCAATGAAGAGCTACAATTGCAGCCAATTGGCAGTGAAGGCGAATTATGCATAGGTGGAGTAGGCTTAGCCAGAGGATACTGGAATCGCCCAGACTTGACCGCCGAAAAATTTGTGGATAATCCGTTCGTACCAGGAGAGAAGATGTACAGGACAGGAGACCTAGCCAAATGGCTGCCGAATGGAGAAATTGAGTTTCTCGGCAGAATCGACCATCAGGTGAAAATCAGAGGTCATCGGATCGAGTTGGGTGAAATCGAGTCCGTTTTGCTGAAACATGAACAAATAAAAGAGGCAGTGGTAATCGCAAGAGAAGACCAACACGCTCAACCTTATTTGTGCGCTTATTTTATTTCGCAACTGGAAGTAACTCCTTCGCAGATGAGAGAATATGCCGCTCAAAAGCTTCCTACGTACATGCTTCCTTCTTATTTCGTGAAGCTGGATAAAATGCCGCTCACGCCGAATGACAAAATTGATCGAAAAGCATTGCCAGAACCTGATGTTACTGCTGAGACAAATCTTGTGTACGAACCTCCTAGAAATCAGACAGAATCGATTCTCGCAACCGTATGGCAAGAGGTATTGGGAATCGAGAAAATTGGAATTCGCGATAATTTTTACTCACTCGGTGGGGATTCCATTCAAGCGATCCAGGTCGCTGCTCGTTTGCATGCCTATCAACGAAAGCTAGACACGAAAGATTTGTTGAATTACCCGACAATTTCGCAGGTTGCTCTCTATGTCAAAAGTACGACGAGGAGAAGCGAGCAGGGAATTATCGAAGGCCCTGTTACCTTAACACCCATTCAACAGTGGTTCTTTGAAAAGAACTTTACGAATATGTTCCATTGGAACCAATCGTATGTGTTGTATCGTGAGCAGGGATTTGATCCTGAAGCGATCCGAAAGGCCTTGGATAAAATCCTTTCGCATCATGACGCGCTACGCATGGTCTATCGGAACGAGAATGGGAGAATCGTTCAACAGAATCGTGGATTGGGTGGCGAATTATACGAGTTCCTTCCATATGATTTGACCTCGCACTCGGATGTCCAGCAAGCAATCGAAGAAGAGACGAAACGCTTGCATGGCAACATGAATTTACAAGAGGGACAGTTGGTAAAGGCAGCCTTGTTCCATACGCACCAAGGCGATCATTTGTTTTTGGCTATCCATCATTTAGTCATGGATGGAATTTCCTGGCGCATTCTGTTTGAGGATCTAGCAACTGCATACAGTCAGGTACTAGCAGGCAAAGATATCGTTCTCCCAGAAAAAACGGATTCTTTTAAAAATTGGGCAGTATGGCTTAACGAATATGCAAATAGTGATGCATTGACGAGAGAAATCCCGTATTGGGAGAATGTTGAATCTACAGCTAAGAATGCTCCCCTTCCTAAAGACTATGAAACGGTGGGTAGCAAACAGAGGAGTATCCGCAACATACAGGTCGGATTGCTAGCAGAGGAAACCGAACAATTGTTGAAGCAGGCAAATTCTGCTTATCAAACAGAGATCAATGATTTGTTACTGGCAGCGTTGGGGCTGGCCGTTGCAGAGTGGAGCAGGCTTGACCAAATCGTAATTAATGTCGAAGGGCACGGACGCGAGGATGTGATCGAACACGCTAACGTGACAAGAACTATTGGATGGTTTACGTCCCAATATCCAGTTTTACTAGATTTGAGTCAAATCAATCACTTACCTGACCATATCAAATGCACGAAAGAAAACCTAAGGAAGATCCCCAATAAAGGCATTGGCTATGAAATTTTAAAATATATGACAGAACCGGAAAAACGACGTGCCTTGTCCTTTTCCTTGCAACCCGAAGTAACGTTTAACTACTTGGGTCAGTTTGACTCAGGCCTTACCAGTGAAATGTTCATCCGTTCTCCTTATAGTGCTGGCAACTCACTCGGTGCGGATGGGAAGAACAATCTGAGTCCGGATTCGGAGATTTACACTTCCTTGAATATTACAGGAAGAATGGAAGGTGGGGAGCTTCTCATCACGTTTACTTACAGCGAGGAGCAGTTTAGAGAAGAGTCCATCCATCAATTGAGTAAGAGCTATCAAAAACATCTCCGGTCGATCATTACGCATTGCTCGCAGAAAAAAGAAGTCGAACGGACTCCCAGTGACTTTAGTCTAAAAGGACTTCAAATGGAAGAAATGGACGACATCTTCGAAGTACTTGCCAATACGCTTAACTAGAGAAGCACTTGCTAAAATTTCATGGGGTAAAATACGCCTTTTATTTACATTTTATTACAAATATGACGAATAATGTCGATATCGAGGTGCCGGAATGAGTGTTTTTAGCAAAGAACAAGTACAAGATATGTATTTATTGACGCCCATGCAAGAGGGAATGTTATTTCACGCCTTGCTAGACGAAGAACATAACTCTCATCTTGTGCAAATGTCCGTTTCGATCGAGGGCAATCTTGATGTTGGTTTGTATACCAATAGCTTGCATGTGCTGGTAGAGAGATTTGATGTGTTTCGCACGCTGTTTCTCTATGAAAAATTAAAGCAGCCTTTGCAGGTTGTCATGAAGGAACGGCCCATTCCCATCTTATTTTGCGATCTAACTGCATACGACGAGCAAGAAAAACAGCAGCGCTACACGCAGTACAAAAGGAATGACCAAGAGAAAACCTTTCATCTGGCGAAAGATTCGTTGATGAGAGTAGCTATTTTCCAAATGACGGAGAGCAAATATGAAATCATCTGGAGTTTTCATCACATACTCATGGATGGTTGGTGCTTTAGCATTATTTTTGATGACTTACTTTCCGTCTATTTATCCTTAAAGAACGGGGCTCCGATTTCCCTTGATCCAGTTCAGCCTTACAGCCAATTTATTCGCTGGCTGGGAAAGCAAGATAAAGAGGCTGCTCTCGCATATTGGAGAGACTATCTGGAACAGTTTGAACAGCAAACTTCTTTGCCGAGATTTGGGAAGTCTTCTAGCAATGCCTTTCTACCAGCGCAATATCGTTTTGTGCTGGACCGCATGGTGACGCAGCAGCTTTCAGCGATCGCAAGTCAAAATCAAGTGACTTTGCCAACCGTGATTCAAACCTTATGGGGGATTCTGCTCCAATCCTATAACACTACGAATGATGTGCTCTTCGGCTCTGTTGTATCAGGGCGACCAACTGAAATCGTTGGAATCGACAAAATGGTTGGGTTGTTTATCAATACCATTCCATTCCGCGTTCAAGCGAAGAACGATCAAACCTTTGTCGACTTGATACAGGATGTGCACCAAAGAACACGGCAATCCCAGCCATATGAGCATGTGCCTTTGTACGATATTCAAAACGATTCCGTATTGAAGCAAGACTTGATCGACCACCTGATGGTCATCGAAAACTATCCATTAGTTGAGGCCTTGCAGAAAAAGGCGGCGACACGACAAGTCGGCTTTGCCATTGTCAATGTCGAGATGTTTGAACCTACCAATTATGACATGACCGTTATGGTAATGCCCAAAGAAGAGATTGCGATGCGGTTTGATTATAATGCTGCTGTTTTCGACGATGCCTTTATCCAAAAAATGGCTGGGCACCTCAAGCAGATTGCGGCTTGGGTGGCAAACAATCCGAGGGTCAACCTTCAACAGGTTACCTTGCTGACAGAAACTGAAAAACAACAGCTAATGGCTAGAAACCTTGATACTTCTGCAGCTTATCCAACGAAAACCATGCACGAGCTCTTTATGGAACAGGTGGAAAGGACACCTGATCACGTAGCTGTCTTATTCGGAGAACAGCATCTGACGTATCGGGAGCTCGATGAAAAGTCCAATCAGCTCGCCAGGTTTTTGAGAGGAAAAGGGATTGCAGCAGACAGTCTGGTTGGTACGATGATGGATCGATCCATCGAGATGATTGTCGGAATTCTTGGGGTTTTGAAAGCCGGTGGTGCATTTGTACCAATTGATCCAGAGCTGCCAGAAGAACGAATTGCCTACATGCTCGAGCATAGTGGGATTCAATGGGTAGTGACCCAGCAGCATCTACTAGAGAAGGTCTCGGCCTCTACTGAAACAATAGATATCAGCGCTCCAGCCATCTGGGAAGAGAGCAGTGCGTCTGTCGAAATGATCAATCAACCAGAGGACTTATTTTATATCATCTATACTTCAGGAACAACAGGGAAACCAAAAGGCGTCATGCTAGAGCATCAAAACATGGCAAATCTGATGCACTTTACGTTTGCGAAGACCAACATCGATTTTCATGAAAAAGTATTGCAGTATACCACATGCAGCTTTGATGTTTGCTACCAGGAGATTTTCTCCACGCTGCTTTCCGGGGGACAGCTCTATCTCATCACGAATGAGATGAGACGCCATGTAGAAAAACTGTTTGCGTTTATCCAGGAAAACCAGATCAGCATTTTGTCCCTCCCAGTATCCTTCTTGAAATTTATCTTTAACGAAAAAGATTATGCACAAAGCTTCCCGCGTTGCGTCAAGCACATTATCACAGCTGGAGAACAGCTCGTCGTCACTCATGAGCTACAAAAATATCTGCGGAACCATCACGTATTTTTACACAATCATTACGGGCCGTCGGAGACACATGTGGTAACCACCTTCACGATGGACCCAAGCATGGATATACCAGAGCTGCCTCCAATCGGAAAACCGATCAGCAACACAGGCATTTACATCCTGGATGAAAAGCTGCAGATGAAACCTGAGGGCATTGTAGGGGAGTTGTATATCTCTGGTGCGAACGTGGGAAGAGGGTATTTGCATAATCCGGAGCTGACTGCGGAGAAGTTTCTCGAGAATCCGTATCAATCAGGAGAAAGAATGTATCGGACGGGAGACCTCGCTCGTTGGATGCCAGATGGCAATATCGAGTTTTTAGGGCGAATCGACCATCAAGTTAAAATCAGGGGTCATCGCATCGAGCTGGGAGAAATCGAATCGCACCTGCTCAACCACGCCTTGATTAAGGAAGCCGTAGTCATCGATAGAACGGATGAGACAGGCGGAAAGTATTTGTGCGCCTATGTCGTGTTGGCAGAGGAAGTCAGCAACGAGGAGCTGCGTGCGTACTTATCACGAACGCTGCCGGAGTATATGATCCCTTCCTTCTTTATGAAGCTGGAGCGGATTCCGGTTACACCTAACGGAAAAACAGACAGAAGAGCCTTGCCCATCCCTGAGGGGAATGCATTTACGGGAGCGGATTACCTCGCTCCGACAACCGAGCTGGAACAGAAAATGGCGGCGATTTGGGAAAGCGTACTCGGCGTTTCCCCGATTGGTATTCAGGATAATTTTTTCACGCTGGGCGGACATTCGCTCAAGGCGATTCAGCTCATTTCCCGGATGCAAAAAGACTGCCAGACAGATGTTCCGCTTCGCGTCTTGTTTGATAGACCAACTATTCAAGAAATCGCCAAGTATGTAGAAGGTGAAGAGGAAGGAACGTATCTTGCTATTCCACAGGTCGCCATGCAAGAGCATTATCCCGTATCCTCTGCGCAAAAACGCATGCTGATTTTAAACCAGCTTGATCCGGCTAGTACGGTGTACAATCTGCCCGTTGTGACGGTACTCGATGGGGAATTGAATGTGCAGCAGATGGAGAATGCCATTTCCGGTCTTGTGAGTCGTCATGAATCGCTCCGAACCTCCTTTCATACCATCAATGGCGAGCTGGTTCAACGTATCCATCCGGAATGCAAACTGCCAATCGCCTACATGGAAGCGACAGAGAAGCGTTTGAATCAAGTCATCACGGATTTCATGCGTCCGTTTGATTTGGAAAAGGCGCCATTAAGTCGGGTTGGCCTGGTCAAACTGGGAGAGCGGCGCCATGTCATGATCATCGATATGCACCATATCATCTCGGACGGCGTGTCATCGCAAATCATCCTGAATGACCTTTCACAGCTCTATCAAGACAAATCCTTGCCAGAGCAGCGGATTCAATATAAAGACTTCGCAGTTTGGGAAAAAGGTCAGGCACAGACAGACGAGTACAGAAAACAGGAAGCGTATTGGACCCAACGATTCGCTGATGAAATTCCTGTCTTGAACCTGCCTTTGGACTACTCTCGACCGTCTGTTCAAAGCTCTGAGGGCGAACGTCATCTATTCCGTTCAGAAAAACAACTGTCGGATGGTTTGCAACGAGTGGCGGCGGAAACTGGAACTACGCTCTACATGGTGCTCATGGCAGCGTACCATGTTTTGCTCGCGAAATATTCCGGGCAGGAAGACATGGTAGTCGGAACCGTGACAGCTGGAAGAACGCACCCTGACACGGAAAGCATCACGGGTATGTTCGTCAACACGCTGGCAATGAGAAATCAGCCGGTTGCGACCAAAAGCTTTAAACAATTTTTGCAAGAAGTGAAGGACAATACACTGGCTGCTTTTGAGCATGGGGAGTACCCGTTTGAGGAACTCGTCGAAAAGCTGGCCGTTAATCGAAATCGAAGCCGCAATCCATTGTTTGACACCTTGTTCATTTTGCAAAATATGGATGCCGATCCGATCAACATCGAGGGCATGACAGTGACGCCTTACGTGCCAGAGGGCAAAATGGCGAAATTTGAATTGTCGCTCGAAGCAACGCAAAACCATGCAGGTCTCCTGTTCTGCTTCGAATTTTGCACCAAGCTGTTCAAGCAGGAGACAATCGAACGCATGTCCCGTCATTACATCCAAATCTTGCAAGAGATCACTCAGAAAACGGACTTGGCTCTGTATGAGATAGAGATGCTCACCGAGCAAGAAAAGCAGGAACTACTTGTCCATTTCAATGACACATCTAAGCCTGTTCAGCTGGAAAGCACACTTCCCCAGCTATTTGAAGAACAAGTAGGGAAAACCCCTGATCAAATCGCACTGGTTTGCGGGGACAAAAAGTTGACCTATCAGGAGCTCAATAAGAAAGCCAATCAACTTGCTCGTACATTACGGAAAAAGGGAGTGAAAGCTGACCAACGAGTAGGGATTATGGCCAATCGTTCCTTGGAAATGGTCATAGGTATCCTTGCCATTCTCAAGTCTGGCGGAGCATACGTGCCGATCGATCCGGAATATCCAAATGATCGCATTGCTTATATGCTGGAAGATTGCGAGGCTCGTCTGGTGCTTACCCAAGAGCATCTCGGTGCAAAGGTTGCTGCTGGAGTGGAATGCCTGTATCTCGAGGATAAGAGTAACTATTCTCGTATCACCACAAACCTTGACCCGATTCATACGGCTACCAATCTGGCTTATGTCATTTACACATCGGGTACGACAGGCAAGCCTAAAGGGGTCATGGGGGAGCATCGAGGTATTGTCAATAGTGTGACGTGGAACAAACAAGAGTTGGCCTTATCCGTTCATGACAGAGGTTTGTTGCCCCTATCCTTTGCCTTCGATGCTTTTGCCCTTACCTTCTTTGCGTTAATTATATCCGGTTCAACGGTTGTCTTAACGAAGGATGAAGAAGCGAAAGATCCAATCGCGCTCAAAAACCTGATCTCATCATGGAGTTGCAGCTACACGGTGTGTGTGCCAAGTATGTTCCAAGCGATTTTGGAATGCAGCACCACCGAAGAGATCAGCCCACTGAAAATGGTCATGCTCGGGGGAGAAAAGCTATCGCCAAAGCTGGTTGAGATGTGCAAAGAGATGAATCCGCAAATGATTACGGTCAATGCGTATGGCCCGACAGAAAGTAGCGTTATCGCCACCTATCTGTGCGATGCGCTCCCGGATGCTCCGATCACCATTGGACGGCCAATTGCAAATACAAGCATATACATCGTGGATCATTCGCACCAGCTGCTACCAATCGGTGTAGTGGGAGAAATATGCATTGGCGGACTCGGTTTGGCACGCGGATATTGGAACAAACCAGAGCTTACCGAGGAGAAGTTTGTTTCCAATCCATTTGTGCCAGGTGAACGCATGTACAAGACGGGTGACCTTGGTAGATGGCTCCCGGACGGTACGATTGAATTCGCTGGACGCCTGGATGAACAAGTAAAAGTGAGAGGATACCGGATTGAGATCGGGGAGATAGAATCGGTTCTTTTCAGCTATGAAATGACAAATGAAGCGATTGTCGTTGCTTATCAGGATGGAAGCGGGGACGCGTATCTGGCCGCCTATTTCACTGGTAAAGAAAACATCTCGGAAGTGGCGCTGCGAACACATCTATCTCAAGAACTGCCAGCGTATATGGTTCCAACCTATCTGGTTCAACTGGACACTTTCCCGCTCACGCCAAATGGCAAGATCGATCGCAAAGCGCTGCCGAAGCCAGAAGGAAAGCCTACAACAGGTGTGGAGTATGCCGCGCCTGCCAATGAAGTAGAGGCAACACTAGCAAAGATTTGGGAAAACGTCCTTGGCATCTCCGGCATCGGCGTGATGGATAACTTTTTTGAGTTGGGTGGACATTCTTTGAAAGCAATGACGGTAGTGGCGCATGTGCATCGGGAGTTTCAAATTGATCTCACTTTGAAGCATTTCTTTGTGCAGCCTACCGTTCGGGCCTTGTCCAGGCTGATAGCAAACAGTGAGAATACGTCAGATGCATCGATTCAACCAGCAGAACGACAAGAATACTACCCGGTATCCTCTGCCCAGCAGCGGATGTACGTACTTCATCAGTTGGAAGGAGCGGGCATCAGCTACAATACGCCTGGGATGATCATGCTAGAGGGTCAACTGGATCGCGATCAAATGGTGCATGCGCTGCAAGCATTGGTAGATCGTCACGAAATCTGGAGAACCTCCTTTGAGATGGTAGGACATCAGCTGGTCCAAAAAATTCATGACCACGTGGAAGTGGAAATGACGTATCGGAATGCAGAAGAACATCAGATCGATGAGATTTTCCAAGCGTTTGTCCGTCCATTTGATCTGGCTGTTCCGCCACTGTTGCGCATGGGTCTCGTGCAAATCTCGGATGAACGGCATGTTCTCTTGTATGACATGCATCATATTGCTGCGGATGCCTCGTCCGTCCCGCTTATTTTCAATGAACTGGCGGAATTGTACCAAGGCAGACAATTACCGGAGCTACGTATCCAATACAAAGATTTTTCTGTCTGGCAAAAACGCTTTACCGAGTCAGATGACTTCAAGAAGCAGGAAGAGTATTGGCTCCATGCGTTTGAGGGGCACAACAGCGTCTTGGAGATCCCGACAGATTTTCCGCGACCAGCTGTGAAAAGCTTTGAGGGTGATCAAATCGTACTTGCTACCGATAGACCTCTGCTGGAAGCTTTACACGCGTTGGCTGCAGAAACGAAAACGACGTTGTTTATGGTGTTGCTAGCCGCCTACAATGTGCTGCTTTCGAAGTATACAGGGCAGGATGATATTGTTGTCGGAACGCCAATCTCCGGCAAGACGCGTGCTGAGCTCGAACCGATTGTCGGCATGTTCGTCAATACGCTAGCAATCAGAAACAAGCCGACAGCGGAGAAGACCTTCAAGGAGTTTCTGATGGAAGTCAAGCAGAATGCTCTTGATGCCTATGATCATCAGGATTATCCATTGGAAAGTCTGGTTGAAAAGCTTGGGATTCAGCGTGATCCGGGACGCAATCCACTTTTTGATACCATGTTCATTCTGCAAACCGACGAACTGTACCAAAAAACACTGGGTCAACTAACCTATCATCCTTATGAACCGACGAGCGCGCTTGCCATTTCAAAGTTCGACCTGTCTTTTCACCTGACTGAACGGGAAACAGACCTGTTGCTGCGACTGGAGTACAGCACCAAGCTGTTCAGAAGAGACACCGTAGATAGAATGTCGCGTCATTTCATGCAAATTCTACGCAATGTTGCAGCAGAACCTGATAGGCAGCTTCAAGCGATTGAGATGCTGACGGCAGAAGAAAAGCAGTTGTTGCTGGTGGAGTTCAATCACACAGACAGAGAGTATACGGAAGACCAGACCATACAACAGCTCTTTGAGGAACTGGTAGCAAATACGCCTGATCAAACGGCTATTGTATTTGAAGAGAAGCAGATGACGTACCAAGAGCTCAATGAAAGAGCGAACCAGTTAGCCACGGTTTTGCGGGAAAAAGGGCTAGGTCCTTCCCAAATCGTTGTCATGATGGTGGAGCGTTCCTTGGAAATGGTCATTGCCACGCTCGCCATTTTAAAAGCTGGCGGAGCCTTTTTGCCGGTCGATCCCGACTATCCCGAAGAAAGAATTCGCTACATGATTGAGGACAGTCAGGCGAAGCTCGTACTTACGCATTCTCACTTGATCCACAAGGTGTCCAGTCAGGCAGAGATTATCGATTTGGACGATGCGGAAAGCTATTCGGCACAAACAGACAATCTACTTTGCATCAACAAGCCGTCTGATCTTGCCTATATCATTTACACGTCCGGTACTACTGGCAATCCAAAGGGCGTCATGCTGGAGCACAAAGGGGCAGCCAATTTGCAAGCCATGTTCAAGAATCACTTCGGCGTAACCCCACAAGATCGGCCAGGACATTTTGCGAGTATTTCTTTTGATGCATCGGTGTGGGATATGTTTATGGCTCTTTTGACAGGAGCGACCTTGTATATCATCTCGCGTGATACGATCAACGATTTCCGCAAATTTGAGGAATACGTCCACAAAAACGGAATTACCATTCTCACGTTGCCGCCGACGTATGCCATTTATCTGGAGCCTGATCGTATGCCGTCATTGCGTATCCTGATTACTGCTGGATCGGCAGCATCTACCGCGTTGGTAGAGCAATGGAAAGAGAAAGTGACCTATATCAATGCCTACGGCCCCACAGAGAGTACGATTTGCGCGACGACTTGGAAGGCTTTGCCACATGAACCAGTTGGTCAGACCATTACGATTGGCAAACCGATTCAGAATACGAAGCTGTTCATCGTGGATGAACAAATGCAATTGAAGACAGTCGGTCAAATAGGTGAATTGTGCATCAGCGGGGTGGCGCTAGCCAGAGGATATTGGAATCGACCAGAACTGACGGCAGAAAAATTCGTCGACAATCCGTTTGTGCCAGGAGAGAAGATGTATCGCACCGGAGATCTGGCTAAATGGCTTCCGGACGGAAATATCGAGTATCTCGGCAGAATCGACCATCAAGTGAAGGTACGCGGTCATCGGGTAGAGCTGGGCGAAGTCGAGAGTGTTCTGTTGCGGTATGAGACGATTGTGGAGGCAGTAGCCATTACACATTTGGATGACCTAGGGCAACCTTACCTGTGCGCATACTATGTAGCTGATGGGGCTGCAAGTCCGGCTCAATTGCGAGAATTTATGGGAAAAGAATTGCCAAATTATATGGTTCCCTCTTTCTTTGTTCAGTTGGATAAGATGCCGTTGACACCGAATGACAAAATTGACCGCAAAGCATTGCCGAAGCCAAGCCACGAAGAAAAATCGGGCAGAGAATATGAAGCACCACAAAACGAGCTGGAACACTTACTTGCAACGACTTGGGCTGAGGTATTGGGAATTGGGCAAGTGGGAATGAAAGACAACTTCTTTGAATTGGGCGGAGATTCCATCAAAGCCATTCAGGTATCCACGCGTCTGCACGCAGCAGGCTGGTCGCTGGCGATGAAGGAACTGTTCCAATATCCGACCATCGAACAAGTTGCTGCCCATGTCATACCGAACAACAGAGAGAGCGATCAGGGAGTAGTAGAAGGCGAGATTGACTTGACGCCCATCCAGAAGTGGTTCTTCGAGCGCAATTTCACTGACCGCCACCACTGGAATCAGGCTGTCATGCTGTTCCGAGAGGATGGCTTTGACCCGGGACTTGTTCAACAGGCGTTTTATAAAATCGTCGAGCACCACGATGCGTTGCGCATGATCTACAAACAGGAGAATGAAACAATCACGCAAATCAATCGAGCGCTGACAGGTGAGCGATTCCGCTTCCATTCATATGACTTGAAAGACCATGCAAATAGTGCAGCTCATATTTGGGAGTTGTCTAATCACATCCAAAGCAGTATCGATTTGGAACAGGGACCACTCGTCCACTTGGCACTCTTCTCCACAACAGAAGGGGACCATTTACTGATTGCCATTCATCATCTGGTCGTGGATGGCGTCTCATGGCGCATCTTGTTTGAAGATTTTTCCTCTGCCTATTCGCAGGCTCCCCACAATCAGGAGATCGTTTTGCCGAAAAAGACAGATTCATTCAAGGATTGGTCGGCTCAACTGCAAAACTATGCCGAGAGTGACGAGCTTTTACGAGAAGCGGCGTACTGGCACAACCTCGAGAGCACGGCCACGGCAGAAAAGTTACCAACCGATTTTGTTACAGCAGATCGTAAACAAAAGCACACCCGTACAGTGAAGGTCGAGCTGACAGCTCAAGAGACAGAAAACCTGTTACGTCACGTCCATCATGCTTATCACACCGAAATGAATGACCTATTGCTGACTGCGTTGGGATTAACCGTGAAAGAGTGGGCGAATACCAACTATGCTGTCATCAACCTGGAAGGTCACGGTCGCGAAGATATTCAGAATGAAATGAACGTGACTAGAACGATTGGGTGGTTTACATCCCAGTTTCCTGTCGTGCTAGATATGGAAAAATCAAAGGACTTGTCCTACCAAATCAAGCAAATCAAAGAGAGCTTGCGTCGCATTCCAAAAAAAGGAATTGGCTACGAGATTTTACGCACGTTGACGGCGGATAAACTGCGTCCATCCCTGCAATTTAGCCTGCAACCGGAAATCAGTTTTAACTACCTCGGGCAATTTGATTCGGATGTGAAATCTGGCGGATTTGCTTTCTCGCCACTCGGGACGGGTCAGCTTTTCAGTCCAGAATCGGAGAGGGTATTTTTGTTGGATATTTCCAGCATGATCGAGGATGGAAAGCTCCAGATCAGTTTTGGTTACAGCAGTCTCCAGTATCAGGAAGAAACCATTGCGAAATTGGCTGACAGCTATCGGAATCACTTGCTCAGCATTATTGAGCATTGCCTATCAAAAGAAAAGGGAGAATTGACCCCGAGTGATCTGGGTGATGATGACCTTTCCATGGAAGAACTGGAGAACATCCTGGAATTAATCTAATCGGGCGACATGAGAAATGCGATTCCTCCAATAAAAGCTGGGACATCTCGCTTTTATTGGAGGAACCCTCTTTAAATCGATAAATTACTGAGCTGAGGTGCAGAATGAATAAACAGGAAAATATTGCGAAAATTTACCCGTTAACCCCATTGCAAGAGGGTATGTTGTTTCATGCTGTCAAAGATACAGGCAGCAGCGCCTACTGCCTCCAGATGTCCGCAAAGCTCCAAGGTGATTTTCAGCTGTCCATTTTTGAAAAGAGCATGAACAAGCTCGTAGAGAACTATGAAGTTTTGCGCACTGTATTTGTTTATCAAAACCTGCAACGGCCTCGACAGGTTGTTTTTAAAGAGAGAAAAGTTACCGTTCATTTCGAAAGCATTGCTCATTTGCCAATAGATGATCAGAACGATTACATAAAAGCGTATACCAACCAGCAGCATACGTTTGAGCTGACGAAAGACGTCTTGATGAAAGCAGCCATTTTCCAAACCGAGGCGAATCAGTATCAGTTCGTTTGGGCGTTCCACCATATCATCGTCGACGGTTGGTCTTTGGGTGTATTGCTTCATAAGCTGCTCGCGTACTATGCCGCCATTCGTAAGGGTGAGGCTGTTCCGCGGGAAGCAACCAAACCATACAGCGAATATATCAAATGGCTGGATAAGCAAAATAAAGAAGAAGCACTTACTTACTGGCAGAACTACCTAGAAGGCTATGACCATCAGGCTGATTTCCCTAAAAAGAAGAATGTAGCGGAAGATGGCAATTATGTACATGTGGAGAATCTTTTCACCATCGCAGCTGAAAAGACTCAGCAGCTAATGCAGATTGCCAATCGGAATCAGGCTACGATGAGCAGCGTGTTTCAATCTCTTTGGGGTATTTTGGCGAGTAAGTACAAAAATTCGGACGATGTGGTATTCGGTTCTGTTGTATCAGGTCGTCCGCCAGGGATTCAGGGCATTGAGAGCATGGTTGGATTGTTCATTAACACGATCCCAACCCGCGTGCAAACAAATAGAAAACAAACCTTCAGTGGGTTGGTAAAAACAGTTCAGAAGCAAGCCTTGGCTTCTGCTTCTTATGATTTCGCTCCATTGTACGAAATTCAGAGTAAGACGGTACTGAAACAAGAGTTAATTGATCATTTGGTGACGTATGAAAACTACCCGGATGATGCTTCGAATGATCGAGAGGATTCCTTAGGCTTTCAATTCAACATGGAAAATGGGGAAGAACAGACTTCCTATGATTTTAACGTTGTAGTTGCGGTCGCACCTTCGAATGAGATGTATGTGAAGCTGAGCTATAATGCAGCAGTTTATGAAGAGTCATTCATGAACCGAGTAGAAGGTCACTTGAAAACGATCATCGAGCAGGTTATTCACAATCCGACTGTACTGCTTGATGACATCGGAATCATCACGGATGAGGAAAAACAACAATTGCTGGTAGCTTATAACGACACAACCGCTGATTATCCACGCGACAAAACGATTTTCGAGCTGATCGCGGAGCAGGCAAGACAGACGCCATCGAAAGCTGCGGTTATTTGCGGAGAGGATCGCCTTACTTACCAGGAGCTTCAGGAGCGTTCCAACCAGTTGGCCAGAGCTCTGCGTGGGAAAGGAATTACTCAAGGCAGTATCGTCTCCATTATGGCGGAGCATTCACTCGAGCTGATCGTGGCTATTATGGCCGTTCTAAAATCAGGCGGTGCCTATTTGCCGATTGATCCCGAGTATCCGATAGAGAGAATTCAGTATTTATTAGATGACAGTCAGACGACGATTCTTTTGACACAGTCTCATCTTCAAGAAAAAGTCGAGTTTGAGGGCGATATCCTCTACCTAGACAATCCTTCCTTGTTTGAAGGCAACAGTACGGATCTTGACAATTCATGCAAACAGGACGATTTGGCATACATGATCTATACTTCCGGGTCCACGGGGAATCCAAAAGGCGCGATGATTACCCATCAAGGTCTAGTCAATTACATCTGGTGGGCCAACAAAGTGTATGTCGAGGGTGAAGCTGTAGACTTTCCGCTTTACTCTTCCATTTCATTTGATTTGACTGTCACCTCGATCTTCACGCCGCTTCTGTCGGGCAATACGATCTATGTCTACAGAGGAGCAGATAAGGTACAGGTCATTTTAGACATCATCCAAGATAATCAAGTGGGAATCATCAAGCTGACGCCAACACATTTGAAGCTGATAGAAGAAATAGATGGAACAAACAGCAGCATCCGACGGTTTATTGTCGGTGGTGAGAATTTGCCAACCAAATTGGCGAAGAGAATCTATGAGAACTTTGGACAGAATGTCAAGATTTTCAATGAGTATGGACCTACCGAAACGGTTGTCGGCTGCATGATTTATTTGTACGACCCGAAGAAACCGATCCAAGAATCGGTACCAATCGGCGTACCGGCAGACAATGTTCAGCTCTATCTGCTTGATTCCTCCATGCAGCCGATACCCGTTGGTTCTGTCGGCGAAATGTACATCGCAGGAGATGGCGTCGCTAAAGGGTATTTCAACAGACCGGAGCTGACAGCGGAAAAGTTCATCGATAATCCGTTCCGTCCGGGGACCAAAATGTATCGAACTGGCGATCTGGCGAAATGGCTGCCCGACGGCAATATGGAATACGTGGGAAGAATCGACCATCAAGTCAAAATTCGTGGGCATCGGATTGAGATGGGCGAAATTGAGACGCGTTTGGCGCAGCATGAGTGGATCAAGGAAGCTGTCGTCATCGCTGAAAAGGATGACAGTGGTCAAAATGTGCTCTATGCCTACATGGTTTCCGAGCAGGAGTTGACCGTATCTGAACTACGAGAGCATCTGGGAAGTACGCTTCCTTCCTACATGATCCCGTCCTTCTTTGTCCGTTTGGAGGAAATTCCGCTGACGGCCAATGGAAAGGTAGAGCGGAAGAAATTGCCGAAGCCTGATGGTGCAGTTGTTACGGGAACAGCGTACGTCGCTCCTCAGAATGAAACGGAAACAAAATTGGCTGAGATTTGGCAGCAGGTGCTCGGGGTTAGCCGTGTAGGCGTTCACGATCATTTCTTTGATTTGGGCGGACATTCACTGAAGGCTATGACTGTCATCTTTCAAGTCTCCAAAGCGTTGGAAGTGGATTTGCCAGTAAAGGCACTGTTCGAGAATCCAACCGTATCCGAGCTCGCTGCTTTTCTCTCGAAATCGGGGAAAAGTAAGTACACAGCCATTCAACCGGTTGAGGTCAAAGAATTTTATCCCGTATCTTCTGCTCAAAAAAGAATGTACATCCTTCAGCAATTTGAAGGAAGTGGCATCAGCTATAACATTTCAGGTGCAATGCTTCTGGAAGGAAAGCTGGATTACGATCGTTTTGCGAACACGGTCAAACGACTGGCGGAGCGCCACGAAGCCTTGCGCACTTCCTTCCACCGTATCGATGGTGAACCTGTACAGAAAGTGCATGATGAGGTAGAAGTACCAATCCTGATGCTGACGTCTACGGAAGATAAGGCGGAGCAGATCATGCGCGATTTCGTCCGTCCTTTTGACCTCGAACTCGCTCCGTTGATTCGAACAGGCTTGGTCCAGTTGGGCAAAGACCGTCATTTGTTCCTGCTCGACATGCACCATATCATCTCGGACGGTGTTTCATCCCAAATTTTGTTGAGTGAATTTGCTAAGTTGTACCAAGGGGAAGCCTTGCAGCCTCTTTCTCTCCAATACAAGGATTTCGCAGCCTGGCAAAATGAGCTGTTTCAGACGGATGTGTACAAGAAGCAGGAGCTCCATTGGTTGAATACGTTTGCTGATGAAATTCCTTTGCTCAATTTGCCATCGGATTATCCGCGCCCAACCATTCAAAGCTTTGCAGGGGATCTAGTCCTTTTTGACACAGGAAAAGAATTGACCGAGCGTTTGCGCAAGGTAGCAGCAGATACGGGTACCACCCTGTATATGGTTTTGCTCGCCGCTTACCATGTTCTCCTGTCCAAGTATTCCGGTCAAGAGGACATCATCGTAGGTACGCCTGTCGCTGGTCGTTCCCATGCCGACGTGGAAAGCATCATGGGGATCTTTGTGAATACGTTGGCGATGAGAAATCAGCCTGTGAGCGACAGAACCTTTACCCAATTCTTGCAAGAAGTGAAACAAAATGCGCTAGCGGCCTATGACAATCAGGATTATCCATTTGAAGAGCTGGTGGAAAAGCTGGCGATTCAACGTGACATTAGCCGAAATCCTTTGTTTGACACCATGTTCTCTCTGGAAAATGCGAATCAGCAGTCGCTGAAAATCGAGCAGCTTACAGCAGCTCCATATGAGTTATTTAACAAAATTTCAAAATTCGATCTTGCTTTGAATGCGAGTGAATCGCAATCCGACATTCACTTCCAATTCGCATTTGGAACGAAGCTGTTTGCAAAAGAAACCATCCAAAAAATGGCCGATCATTATCTGGAAATCTTGCGTACCATTTGTGCACAGCCGAATGCCAAGCTAGCAGAAATCGACATGATGACAGAAGCAGAAAAACGTGCTCTCCTCCTGAATGTCAACGATACTTTTGTCGAGCGTTCCGCTGATCAGGTTTTGCACCAATTGTTTGAAGAGCAAGTAGTGCTTACGCCAGATCAAGTAGCTGTAGCCTATGACGGATACACCTTGACCTATCGCCAGTTGAACGCCCGGGCCAATCAAGTCGCTCGTATGCTGCGGAGCAAAGGAACGCAACCAGATACGTTGATTGGCATTATGGTAGACCGTTCCATCGAGATGGTTGTGAGCATGTTGGCCGTGTTAAAAGCGGGTGGTGCGTATACGCCAATGGATCCTACTTATCCGCCAGAAAGAATCCAATACATGCTCAGCGACAGCAAAGCTCCCATTCTACTGACACAGCGCCATTTGAAAGAGACCGTGGAGTATACAGGAGAAATCATTGATGTAGACGATGAAGCCATTTATGCAGGGGACGACACCAATCTGGACAATGTGGCTGGCAGGGATGACTTGGCCTATGTCATCTATACATCTGGATCGACCGGAAATCCCAAAGGGGTAATGATCTCGCACCAGGCGATTTGCAATCACATGCTTTGGATGAAGAATGACTTCCCACTTCTTACAGAGGATGCTGTCTTGCAAAAAACGCCGTTTTCCTTCGATGCTTCCGTATGGGAATTTTATTTGCCACTGATCACGGGCGCGCGCCTGGTACTGGCAAAGCCAGACGGACATCGCGACATCGCATACATGACTCGTATGATCAGAGAAGAGAAGATCACAACTTTACAGATGGTTCCTTCCTTGCTGGATCTGATCATGACCGAACCGGGATGGAGCTCTTGCACGAGCTTGCAACGCGTGTTCTGCGGTGGAGAAGCATTGACAGCTGCGCTTGTTTCGCGCTTTTACCAGACGCAAACGGCACAGTTGATTAATCTCTATGGCCCTACTGAATCTACGATTGATGCGACATACTGGATTTGCCCTCGTTTGCCGGAGCATAGCGTGATTCCCATTGGCAAACCGATTGATAACGTCCGCTTGTATGTCGTAAATGCGAGCAACCAGCTCCAGCCTGTGGGGGTTTCAGGAGAACTGTGCATTGCTGGCGATGGTTTGGCCCGCGGCTACTGGAATCGTGAAGAACTGACCGCAGCTAGCTTCATTGACAATCCGTTTGAACCGGGGAGCAGGATGTACCGTACGGGAGACATGGTAAGGTACCTAGCCTGCGGTAGCGTGGAATATCTCGGACGCATCGACCATCAGGTCAAAATCAGAGGCCACCGAATCGAGCTGGGTGAGATCGAAGCAAGGCTACTGGAGCATGAATGGATCAAAACGGCCATTGTCCTTGCCCATCCAGATGAAAAAGGGCAAAACAACTTGTACGCCTATATCGTTTCTGATCAGGAAATGAAGACAGCGGATCTGAGAGCTTACTTGGCTTCCCATTTGCCATCTTATATGGTTCCTTCTTATTTTGTTTATTTGGAAAAGCTGCCTCTCACGGCAAATGGCAAGGTAGATCGCAAGGCATTGCCTCAACCTGAGGGAGCATCCACATCTGAAATTGTCTATGTAGCGCCGCGCAATGAAGTGGAAGCCACGCTTGTAGACATTTGGCAAAGTGTCCTTGGCCAAAATCCAATCGGGGTACACGATCATTTCTTTGAGTTGGGCGGACACTCCTTGAAAGCGATGAACGTCATCTCTTTGATCTATCGTACCCTTCAGGTAGATGTGCCGTTGAAAACACTGTTTGAATCACCAACGATCGCTGACCTGTCGGCATACATCGCTACTGCTGGCAAAGGCCAGTATACGAAGATTGAACCCGTCCAAAAGCAGGAGTATTACTCCGTGTCTTCTGCACAAAAGAGAATGTTTATTCTCCGGCAAATGGAAGGTGCAGGCATCAGCTACAACATGCCGGGAATCCTGTACATCGATGGCAAGCTGGATACAGAGCGTTTGCAGCAAGCGCTCAAGAGTGTGGTGAGGCGCCATGAATCTCTGCGTACCTCATTCCACTCCATGAAAGGAGAGACAGTTCAGCGCGTACATGAAGATGTCGAGCTGGATATCTCATTGATGGAGTCAACAGAGGGAGAGCTCAAACAAATCGTTGAACAATTTATTCAACCGTTTGATTTGGAAAAAGCTCCACTGATGCGCGCTGGACTGGTCAAACTGGCTCCGGAACGCCATCTTTTCATGCTGGATTTGCATCATATTGTGGTAGATGGTGTATCGATTGGCATTCTTGTTCAAGAGCTTGCGCAGCTTTATCACGGCGAAGAGCTGCCAGAACTGAGCATTCAGTACAAGGACTTTGCCCATTGGCAGAATCAGTGGTACGAGACGGATGAGTTTACTGCTCAGGAAGCCTATTGGATCGATGCCTTTACGGGAGAAATTCCTGTATTAAATCTTGCAACGGATTATCCGAGACCTTCTGTAAAAAGCTTTGAGGGTGAGCGATTGGTTTTCGGCTCTGGTGCCCTTTTGAAAAAGGAATTGAATCGACTTGCCCATAGTACAGGGACTACGCTCTACATGGTTCTGCTGGCAGCCTACCATGTACTTCTCTCCAAATACTCTGGACAAGAGGACATTGTTGTTGGCGCGCCTACTGCCGGCAGGTCCCATGCTGAAACGGATTCGATCATCGGTATGTTTGTCAATACACTGGCATTGCGAAACGAGCCTGTGGGGACGAAAACCTTCCTTAGCTTTTTGGCAGAAGTGAAAAACAATACGCTGAAAGCCTTTGAAAATCAGGATTATCCATTAGATGAGCTGATCGATAAGCTGAACATTCAACGGGATCTGAGTCGGAATCCTTTGTTTGACACCGTATTTATCTTGCAAAATATGGATCAGAAGCCGTTCGAAATGGAGCAACTGACCTTTACACCTTATCTAGCAGAAGTGAATCAGGCCAAGTTTGATCTGTCATTAGAGGCGTACGAAGAAGACGAGGAGATCGTCTTTAGCCTTGATTATTGCACCAAATTGTTTACACGAAAAACGATTGAAAACATAGCGGCACATTTCATCCGAATCCTTCATGCCGTTATTGAGCAACAAGCCATTCCGTTGTCCCAAATCACGATGCTTTCGGCTGAAGAAAAGCATCGCTTGTTAGTAGAATTCAACCAAACGCATACGGAATATCCGCAGAACAAGACACTACATGAGCTGTTTGAGGAGCAAGTAGAAAAAACTCCACTGGTTGCTGCGGTTGAAGTCGGCGAAAAGCAAATGTCCTATCACGAACTGAATGAGCGCGCAAACCAGCTTGCCGTTACCTTGCGTGAACGGGGAGTAAAGGCTAACCAATTCGTAGGAATCATGGCAAACCGTTCTATGGAAATGGTTGTGGGAATCATAGCCATTTTGAAAGCAGGTGGAGCCTATGTGCCGATTGATCCTGAATATCCAGAAGATCGTGTGGCCTACATGCTGGAAGATTGCGAAGCCCGTCTGGTGCTTACCCAAAAACATCTTGGAGCTAAGCTCGCTTCTAGTGTGAGGGTGGAATGCCTGTATCTGGAGGAAGAGCACAACTATTCTCCTAACCGTTCGAATCTCGAGCCGATTCAAACCGCTTCTGATTTGGCTTATCTCATCTATACGTCGGGGACAACAGGCAAGCCAAAAGGAGTAATGATCGAGCATCGGGGCATTGTCAACAGCGTGTTGTGGAAAAAAGAGGAGTATCAGTTTAGCGTCCAGGATAGAAATCTGGTGCCTTTATCCTTTGCTTTTGATGGGTTTGTTCTTTCCTTTTTTACACCGATCCTTTCCGGTTCAACCGCCGTCTTGGTGAAGGATGAAGAAGCCAAAGACCCTGTATCTCTCAGAAGACTCATTGCAGCTGCGCGATGCACGCAAATGACATGCGTGCCAAGTTTATTCCAAGCGATATTGGAATGCGGTTCTGCTGCGGATATCAGCTCCCTGCAAACCGTCACACTAGGGGGCGAAAAAGTATCGGCTCAGCTCGTTGAGAAGAGCAACAAACAGAATCCGCAACTGGTCATCGCCAATGAATACGGTCCGACAGAAAGCAGTGTCGTCGCCACGTGGCAGCGAATTTCGCAACTGGATTCTACGATAACGATCGGACGTCCCATTGCCAACACCAGCATCTATATCGTGGACAAATTTCATCAGCTACAGCCAATCGGCGTCGTCGGGGAAATTTGCATCGGTGGCCATGGTTTGGCACGTGGATATTGGAACAAGCCGGAACTCACAGCAGAGAAGTTTGTTTCCCATCCTTATTTGGAAGGCGAGCGCATGTACAAGACGGGTGATCTAGGAAAGTGGCTCCCTGACGGTACGATTGAATTTATCGGTCGCTTGGATGAACAGGTAAAAGTAAGGGGATATCGGATTGAAATAGGCGAGATAGAGTCGGTGATGCTCTCCTATGAAAAGCTGATTTCGGCTGTGGTGATTGTCCACGAGGATCAGCAGGGCCAATCGTCCCTTGCTGCTTATTACACGGCGGAAGAAAAGCTTGAAGTCTCGAATCTGTGGTCGTATCTGTCTAAAAGCTTGCCGTCTTACATGATTCCTGCGTACTTGGTCCAGCTCGATTTTCTCCCACTTACACCGAATGGAAAGCTCGATAGGAAAGCTTTGCCGAAACCAGAAGGCAGACCTGTAACAGGAGCAGAATATGTGGCGCCAGCAAGTCCTGTGGAAAGCAGGCTGGTAGAGATTTGGGAACATGTGCTTGGCGTAACCGACATCGGCGTTCTCGACAACTTCTTCCAGCTAGGTGGGCATTCCTTGAAAGCCATGTCGCTCGCGGCACAGATTCATCGAGAGTATCAAGTCGAGCTTCCACTCAGAGTGCTCTTTGCGACACCTACCATTCAGGCATTGGCATCGTATATCGAAACAAGTGGAAAAGACACGCATGTACCGATTCATCCTGCACCGTGGCAAGAATATTATCCCGTTTCTTCTGCACAAAAAAGGATGTTTGTCCTGCGCCAGTTTGAAGGCACCAGTACAGTCTATAACATGCCAAGTGTGATGTTTATTGAAGGCGACTTGGATCACGCACGCTTTGAAACTGCGATACAGGGGCTGATCAAGCGACACGAATCGTTGCGGACATCCTTCCACACAGTGAACGGTGAGCCTGTTCAGCGTGTACATGAGGCAGTTGAACTGAATGTGCGCTATGAGGATTTGACCGAAGACCAAGTCGAGCAAACCATCGAAACATTTGTGCAAGCATTTGATCTGGAGAAGGCTCCGTTATGGAGGGTCGGACTCTTCAGATTAGCAGAGAATCGACATCTTTTCCTGATGGATATGCATCACATCATTTCGGATGGCGTCTCTGTTGGAATCATCATGGAGGAATTCTCGAAGTTATATCGAAACCAATTATTACCAGAGTTGTATGTTCAATACAAAGATTTTGCTTTCTGGCAGACGGATCTGTTCCAAACCGACATCTATACAAAGCATGAGAACTATTGGTTGAAGTCCTTTGCGGGTGACATTCCGGTACTGAATCTGCCCGCCGATTATTCTCGCCCGCTGGTTCAAAGCTTTGAGGGAGATTGCATTTCGTTCCACACAGATAAAACGTTGATGGACGATTTATACAAGCTCGCCCATGAGAACCAAACCACGCTGTTTATGGTCTTGCTGGCGGCTTACAATGTACTCCTTTCTAAATACAGCGGTCAAGAAGACATCGTAGTGGGTACGCCCATTGCTGGTAGATCTCATGCGGATGTAGAAAAAGTCTTGGGGATGTTTGTCAACACGTTGGCCTTGCGAAACTACCCTGAAGGAACGAAATCGTTCCAAGCATTTTTGGAAGATGTCAAACAGAATACGCTGCAGGCATACGCTCACCAGGACTATCCATTTGAAGCGCTGGTCGAAAAATTGGAAATCCAGCGGGATCTCAGCAGAAACCCACTATTTGACACCATGTTTATTTTGCAAAATCTGGACAAAAAAGCTTATGAGCTGGATGGGCTGAAATTTGAGGCCTACTCCGGAGATGGGCAGCAAGGCAACGCCAAATTCGATCTCACACTGGAAGCGCATGAAGATGAGATAGGAATTCATTTTAGTCTCGTGTACTCCACGAAATTGTTCCATAGAGACACGATGGAAAGAATGGCAGGTCATTTTCTTCAGGTGCTACGAGGAGTCATTGCAGACCAAACTGCGGCGTTGCATGAAATCGACTTGCTCGGTGAGGAAGAAAAACATCTCGTAACGGTTGCATTCAACAACACGTTTGCCACGTATCCACGCGAAAGCACGATACAGGAGCTGTTCGAGGAGCAAGTGGAAAGAACGCCTGAGCATGCTGCAGTTGTGAGGAACGAACAGATGCTGACGTATCGGGAGCTGAACCAAAAAGCGAACCAGATCGCAAGTGCTCTTCGCCGATTGGAAGTAGGAAGAGACAGCGTTGTAGGGATGCTGGCAGATCGCTCTCTCGAGATGATCACAGGCATTATGGGGATCATCAAAGCTGGAGGCGCCTATCTGGGGATTGATCCAGAGCATCCATCCGAGCGCATTTCTTACATGCTCGAAGATGGCGGCGTGAAGGTTGTCCTTGTTCAAAGACATCTGTTGCATCTCGTCGAAGAAGGTCTCATTCCAATCATCTTGGAAGACGAGAGCCTGGAGCAAGCAGATGCCAGCAATCTGACCAACCTCAATGACGCCAAGGACTTGGCCTATGTGATGTACACGTCGGGTTCAACGGGCAAACCAAAAGGAGTCATGGTCGAGCATCGCAATGTCACCCGATTGGTGAAACATACCAATTACGTTCAGGTACGCGAAAAAGATCGCATGATTCAAACGGGCGCTATTGGCTTCGACGCCATGACGTTTGAGATTTTCGGAGCTCTGTTGCATGGTGCTAGCTTGTTCCTGGTTAGTAAGGATGTTCTATTGGATGCGGAGAAGCTGGGTAGCTTCCTGCGAGAGAATCGGATTACCACAATGTGGTTAACCTCACCACTGTTTAACCAACTCTCGCAAAATAACCCGGCGATGTTTGAAGGCTTGCGTGCGTTAATTGTCGGTGGAGAAGCGTTGTCTCCGAGACACATCAACAAAGTGAACAGCGCCCATCCAGCTCTGGAAATTTGGAACGGGTACGGCCCGACCGAAAACACAACCTTCTCGACATGCTATTTGATTGAGAAGGAATTCGAAGACAATATTCCGATTGGGAAGCCGATCACGAACTCCACAGCTTATATCGTGGATCGCTACAATCAGCCGCAGCCAATTGGGGTGCCGGGTGAATTGTGCGTAGGTGGAGACGGGGTAGCCAGAGGCTATTTGAACAAGCCGGAATTGACTGCCGAGAAGTTTGTTCCGAATCCGTTTGTTTTAGGTGAAAACATGTACCGTACAGGGGATTTGGCGAGATGGAAGGCGGATGGAACGATCGAGTATTTGGGTCGTATCGACCAACAGGTAAAGATCAGAGGCTATCGGATCGAGCTTGGGGAAATCGAGACCGTTCTGACCAATCTCGAAAAAGTAAAAGAAGCTGTCGTTACGGTACTGGATGATACAAGCGGCCAAAAAGCTCTCTGCGCTTATTTTGTTTCAGAAGAGGAACTCGACGTAGTAGAGCTGAGAGAGGCTATATCCAAAGAATTGCCTAGCTACATGGTGCCAGCCTTCTATGTCCAAATGGAAAAACTGCCTTTGACTGCAAACGGGAAGGTCAATCGTAGAGCTTTGCCTGAACCATCTGGAGATCGGGTACAAGGCTCCACATATGTCGCCCCACAAAATGCAACCGAGCAGAAGCTGGCTGAGATTTGGCAAGAGGTTCTGGGGATTCATCCGATAGGCATTCACGATAACTTCTTTGAACTGGGTGGACATTCTCTTAAGGCAATGAATGTAATCACGCAGGTGCACAAAGCATTTCAGGTAGAACTTCCGTTAAAAGCCCTGTTTGAAACTCCTACGATCCATGAGCTAACTGCCTATATTACTGCGAGTGAAATAGAACAGTTCGAGACCATTCAACCGGTAGAGCACGCTGACTTTTATCCAGTCTCGTTCGCACAAAAAAGAATGTACATCCTGCATGAGTTTGAAGGAAGCGGGATCAGCTACAACGTGCCAAATGTAATGATAATAGATGGCCATCTGGATTACGAACGCTTTGAATATGCGATCCGAACACTGGTAAAACGACATGAATCCTTGCGAACATCCTTCCATTCGAAAAACGGGGAACCCGTGCAACGAGTCCATGATGATGTCACGCTGCTCATCGGTATTTCCGAGGCGACAGATGACCAAGTAGAGCAACGGATTCAGGAGTTGGTCCAGCCGTTTGATCTGGAAGTGGCTCCGCTGTTCCGGGTTGACTTGATCAAACTGGGAGCAGAACGACACTTGTTCTTCATGGATATGCACCACATTATCTCCGATGGTGTATCGCTTGCAGTCATCGCCAAGGAGTTCGCGAGCTTGTACGAGGAAAATCAGCTCCCAGACATGCGTATCCAGTACAAAGATTTTGCTGCTTGGCAGACGAAGCTGGCCCAGTCTGAGCGTTTCCAAAAACAGGAGGATTATTGGACGAATGTCTTTGCAGGGGAGCTCCCATTACTCAACCTGCCAAATGATTTCCCAAGACCTACTGTTCAAAGCTTCGAAGGCGACACGGTAGCGATTGGTACAGGAAATCACTTGCTTGCGGAGTTGCGACAACTCGCTGCAAATACGGGCTCCACACTGTTTATGGTGCTTTTGGCTGCCTACAATGTGCTGCTGTCCAAATACACAGGACAGGAAGAAATCGTTGTCGGTACGCCGATTGCAGGTCGATCCCACGCAGATGTAGAACGAATCGTCGGCATGTTCGTCAACACGCTTGCCCTGAAAAATGTGGCAGGAGGCAACCTGACCTTCCGCGAGTTTTTGGGTGACGTGAAACAAAATGCGCTGCATGCGTTTGAACATCAGGATTATCCGTTTGAACATCTCGTAGATAAGCTGCAAGTGCGGCGCGATTTAAGCCGAAATCCGCTGTTCGATACGATGTTCAGCCTGGGGCTTGCGGACTCATCTGTATTAGAAATTGCAGGACTCAACATGTCCGCTTACCCGGTAGATGGCAAGATCGCAAAATTCGATATCGCGCTGGATGCGATGGAACAACAAGATGAGCTTCTCGTGCAATTCAGCTATTGCACGAAGCTGTTTGCCAAAGAATCGATCGATCGCATGGCGACTCATTACATCCATCTTTTACAGACGATCATTGCCAATCCAGATTGCAAGCTGGCAGAGATCAGTGTCTTGTCAAAAGATGAGATGGAGCAAATGCTGCATGATTTCAATGCCACAAAAGTCGCTTATCCAACGAACAAAACGTTCCAGGAGCTATTCGAAGAGCAGGTCGAAAAAACACCGAATCAGGTAGCTGTCATCTGCGAGGATGAACAGCTAACGTATCGGGAATTGAATGAAAAAGCGAACCAGCTCGCGCGTGTTTTGCGCCAAATGGGAGTCAAGCCAGAGAGCACGGTCGGCATCATGGTAGATCGCTCCTTGCACATGGTAGTAGGGACACTCGGTATTTTGAAAGCCGGTGGCGCCTACGTCCCGATTGATCCAGATTATCCACTGGAGCGTCAAACATTCATTTTAGAAGATAGCGATGCGAAGCTATTCCTTACCTTGCAAAAGATGAATACACAGCTTGTATTCCCTTACGAAACTCTCTATCTGGATGCAGAGGGCCTGTATCAGGGAGAAGCGAGCAATCTGGAGCCTGTAGCACTGCCGGAACACGCGGCTTACATCATTTATACTTCCGGTACGACTGGCAAGCCAAAAGGAGTCGTGATCGAGCACCGGAGCTATGCGAATGTCGCGTTTGCATGGCAGGATGAGTATCACCTGGATACCTTCCCGGTTCGCTTGCTGCAAATGGCGAGCTTCGCCTTCGACGTCTCGACTGGCGACTTTGCCAGAGCATTGCTCACAGGAGGGCAGCTGGTCATTTGCCCGAATGAGGTCAAAATGGACCCGGCTTCCTTGTACGAAATTATCAAGCGGTATGAAATCACGATTTTCGAAGCGACACCAGCTCTGATCATGCCATTGATGCATTACATTTACGAAAATGAGCTCGACATCAGTCAGATGAAGCTCTTGATCCTCGGAGCAGACAGTTGTCCAGCGGAAGACTTCAAGACCTTGCTGACCCGATTCAGTCATACGTTGCGCATTGTTAACAGTTATGGGGTAACAGAGGCGTGCATCGATTCCAGCTATTACGAAGAAACAGATGTCTCATCCATTCGCTCGGGAACGGTACCGATCGGCAAACCACTTCCGAATATGCAAATGTATGTGATGGATCAACAATTGAATCTTCAACCTGTTGGAGTCGTGGGTGAGTTGTGCATCGGTGGAGCAGGGGTCGCTCGCGGTTATTTGAACAGACCTGAACTGACAGTGGAGAAGTTCGTACCGAATCCTTTCGCACCAGATGAGCTGTTGTATCGTACGGGTGATCTGGCGAAGTGGCGTGCGGACGGAAATATGGAGTTCCTGGGTCGAAACGATCATCAAGTGAAAATCAGGGGTGTCCGTATCGAGCTGGGCGAAATCGAGACACAGCTACGCAAGCTAGACGGAATTCTGGAAGCAGTCGTGGTCGCAAGAGAGGATCACAGACAAGAAAAGTATTTATGCGCGTACATGGTGGCAGACCATGAGATCGACACAGCACAAGTACGTAAGCAATTGCTAAAAGAATTACCTCAAGCGATGATTCCATCGTATTTCGTCACGCTTGCAGCGCTGCCGCTTACCGCAAATGGGAAGATCGATAGACGTTCCTTGCCGGTACCAGATGTATATTTACTCAGAACGACAGAGTACGTGGCACCTCGTACAGAGTTGGAAGCGCAATTGGCCCGCGTCTGGGAGCAAGTACTGAATGTGGAGCAAGTAGGGGTTCTGGATGATTTCTTTGCAATTGGCGGTCACTCCTTGCGTGCGATGCGTGTGATTTCGAGCATGCATAACGAATATCAAGTCGATATTCCGCTTCGTGTTTTGTTCGAAAAACCGACGATTCAGCAATTGGCTGCACACATCGAAGAGACAGCAAAAGAATATGTCATTTCGATCCAACCAGCACCTGCGCAAGAGTATTACCCTGTTTCATCGGCTCAAAAGCGCATGTATATCCTCCATCAGTTCGAGGGAGTCGGCATCAGCTACAATATGCCTTCGACCATGCTGATCGAAGGGAAGCTGGAACCGGAACGATTAGAGACAGCGTTTAAGCAGCTGATTGCGCGACATGAAAGTCTTCGTACGTCTTTTGCCGTTGTAAATGGAGAACCTGTTCAGAAGATTCACGAGGAAGTTTCTTTTGAACTTTCGTATACAACGATCACAGAAGACCAGGCACAAGAGGTCCTTTCCTCTCTCGTTCAGCCATTCGATCTGGGTGTAGCGCCGTTGCTTCGCGTACGTCTTTTGCAAATCGGAGAAGATCGTCATGTGCTCTTTACCGACACGCATCACAGCATTTCCGACGGTGTATCCTCCGGCATTCTCCTGTCTGACTTAGTGCAGCTATACCAAGGGGATGTTTTGCCAGAGCTCCGAATTCAGTACAAGGACTTCTCCGTATGGCAACAGGAGCTTTTCCGATCCGATGCCTTCAACAAGCAAGAACAGTACTGGGCTCAAGTGTTTGCAGACGAAATTCCAGTGCTAAACCTGCAAACGGATTACACCCGACCAAGCATTCAAAATTTCGCAGGCGATCAGTATTCCATCGGAACCGGTAAACAGCTCATGGAAGGCTTGAACCAGTTGGCTCGAGAAACGGGAACGACACTGTACATGGTGCTCCTCGCGACGTACAACGTACTGCTTTCCAAGTATTCCGGGCAAGAGGACATCATCGTCGGCACACCGATTACAGGCAGATCCCATGCTGATCTGGAACCAATCGTCGGTATGTTTGTCAATACATTGGCGATGAGAAACAAGCCGCATGCTGGGAAAACCTTCACTGAGCTGTTGCTGGAAGTCAAGCAAAATGCACTAGATGCGTACGCTCATCAGGATTATCCGTTCGAAGAGCTGGTGGAAAAACTCGACATTCCGCGGGACTTAAGCAGAAACCCGCTCTTTGACACCATGTTTACTGTGCAAAATAACTCAAATGATGCTATCGACCTGCACGGCTTGACACTTGCGCCTTTCATGACTGATCAGGCTGGCAACCATTCCAAATTTGATTTGACGTTAACTGCCGCAGAAGAGCGTGAAGAGATTCGCATTGGCGTGGAATACAGCACAAGCTTGTTTACGAGAGAAACGATTGAACGGTTAAGCAACCATTTCATGGCTATTGCCCAAATCGTTGTGCAAAATCCGCATACCCGCTTGAGCGAAATTGACATGCTCAAGGCAGAGGAGAAAAAGCAAATTTTCGAGAGTTTCAATGATACAGCTGTCAGCTATGTAAAAGACAAAACGCTACATCAATTATTCGAAGAGCAAGTAGCGAAGACGCCAAATCAGGAAGCGATTCTCTTTAACGGTCAGTCATTGACGTACAGCGAGCTCAATGAGCGAGCCAACAGGCTGGCAAGAGTTCTGCGCACCAGGGGAGTCGGACCTGATCGTCTTGTAGCAGTCATGGCGGAGCGTTCTCCAGAGATGATCATTGGCATCCTCGGTATTTTAAAGGCAGGCGGTGCTTATGTTCCAATCGATCCGGCGTATCCGCAAGAACGCATTCAGTACCTGCTTGCGGACAGCAACGCAGCATTGCTTCTCTGCCAGTCCCATTTGTCGGAACTATTGTCTCGCGTGTCGAGCGGTCTTGACTGGCTTGAACTGAGCGCAGAGCATGACGTCGAGATAGATGGCTCCAATCTCTCATCACTCAATCAACCGACCGATCTCGCCTATGTCATCTATACATCGGGAACGACCGGTAAGCCGAAGGGCGTCATGATTCCACATCGGGGAATCGTCAATTGCTTGCAGTGGAGAAGAGATGAATATGGCTTCGGGCCGGGAGACAAGGCGTTGCAGGTATTCTCCTTTGCCTTCGATGGTTTTGTAGCCAGCTTGTTCGCTCCACTTCTCGGAGGTGCTACTTGCGTCTTGCCGAGAGAGGAAGAAGCCAAAGATCCGGTAGCGCTGAAAAAGCTGATTGCCTCAGCGGGAGTCACACATTATTACGGTGTACCGAGTCTGTTCCAGGCGATTCTGGATTGCTCGACTGCTGCCGACTTCTCTCCTCTTCGTTGCGTAACATTGGGAGGCGAGAAGCTACCTGCGCAGCTTGTGCAAAAAACGAAAGAAAAGCATCCAGCAATCGAGATCAACAATGAATACGGTCCGACCGAAAACAGCGTCGTCACCACCATCTCTCGTTCGATTGAAGCAGGGCAAGATATCACGATTGGACGTCCGCTAGCAAATGTCCAAGTGTACATCGTAGATACACAACATCACTTGCAACCGATTGGCGTAGTGGGAGAGCTATGCATCGGAGGACCCGGGCTTGCAAAAGGTTATTTGAATAAACCAGTGCTCACACAAGAAAAGTTCGTTCCGAATCCGTTTGTGCCAGGAGAGCTCATGTATAAAACGGGTGACTTGGTGAAATGGCGGGCAGATGGCACGATCGATTACATCGGTCGAGCTGACGAACAGGTGAAGGTGAGAGGGTACCGCATCGAGATCGGGGAAATTGAGAGCACCATACTTGCTTACGATGGCATCGATCAAGCAGTGGTCGTTGTGCAAGAGGATGAGTTAACGGCCGGACAGTATCTTTGCGCTTATCTCGTCCCAGCAGCAGAGGTATCCGTTTCTGAGCTAAGAAGGCATCTGGCGAAGGAACTGCCTGCATACATGGTTCCCAGCTATTTTGTCCAGTTAGATCAACTACCGCTTTCAGCCAATGGAAAAGTGGATCGCAAAGCGTTACCGAAGCCAAAGCCATCGGATGCGACCACACGCGAGTTCGTGGCCCCAAGAACTGCGATCGAGTATCAATTGGCTGCCATTTGGCAGGAAGTTTTGGGGATAGACCCAATCGGCATCACTGACCATTTCTTCGAGCTGGGTGGACATTCATTGAAAGCAACGCTGCTGGTTGCAAAGGTGTATGAGTACATGCAGATTGAACTACCGTTGAACCTCATCTTCCAGCATCCAACGATTGAGAAGGTAGCGGATTTCATTACGCACAAGAACTTCGAGGGCAACTCCGGTGGTGCCATTCTCTTAAATGAAGAGACGGCTAGAAAGGTTTTCTGCTTTACGCCGATTGGCGCCCAAAGTGTTTATTATCAGAAGCTTGCTGATGAAATCAAGGGCGTTTCCTTGTATAGCTTTGATTTCATCCAAGAAGACAATCGACTGGAGCAGTACATCGAAGCCATCGTGGCGATTGATCCAAAAGGACCCTTTACGCTCATGGGATATTCCTCGGGAGGTAATTTGGCTTTTGAAGTCGCAAAAGAACTGGAGAATCAAGGATATGTCGTGACCGACCTCATCTTGTTCGATTCGTACTGGAAAGACAAGGTGATGGAGCGGACTCTTGCGGAAACAGAGAGTGATATTGCGCAGTTATTTGCCGAAATTGGAGAGAACACCGAGATGTTCAACATGACACAAGAAGACTTCCATTTGTACGCTGCCAATGAATTCGTCAAGCAAAGCTTCATTCGAAAAACGGTCAGCTACGTGATGTACCACAATCAACTGATCAATACGGGTGCAACGAACACAACGATCCATCTCATACAATCAGAGCTGGAATCGGGTGAGGATGATCTTGTCGCAGTCAAATGGAATGAAGCCGCTTGGACACAGGCTACGAAACGACTGATGACGTACGAAGGGTACGGAATCCACTCCAGAATGTTGGGAGGAACCTACGTGTCGATGAATGCCTCCATCCTTAGAGACATTCTACAGGAGCTGTTCATTCTGAAATAAGATCACGGCTTTGTGATGATTCCCCTTGGGAACATGGTTTTCAAGGGGAGTTCATCCATTACATCATTGGAGAGGAGCCGCGCATGATTTTTACCAAGCAAGCTCAGCACAGAAAGAAAGAGCCCGTGTTTGGCTGGGTACTCTCATATGTAAAGCCTTATCGAGGTTGGGTCATGATCTGTATCATTGCCGCGCTTCTTGTGGCTGTCGCAGACATTTGGATGGGAATCCTAATCAAAACCATGGTCGAACATACGAACAACTTCGACAAGCTAGTCAGTATTGCTCTCATCATTTTTTGTCTGACCATCGTCGGTTTTCTCTCAAAATATTTCATCACATATTCGGCAGCTAGATTCAGTTCAAGAGCCATGAGAGATTTGAAAAACAGCATGGCTGCTCATCTTGAAAAAGTCCCTATGTCCACCATGGATAAATATCATTCCGGCGATCTCGTTTCACGCTTAACAACAGATGCCCAAATCTTGCAAAGCTTTTTGCAAAAACATTTTTTCCAGCTTTTTTATTTGCCAGTTGTTTTTGCCGGAGCTCTTGGACTGTTGTTGACGATCAATTGGAAGTTAATCATCTTCAGCATCGCAATCTTACCTGTCGCCATCGCGATCACTGGGTGGATGAGCAAACCGCTTCAAAAATATTCGGAGCAAATGCAAGATCATCTGGGTCAAACGAACGCTATCGCTCAGGATACGCTTTCCGGCATTCACATGGTCAAAGCTTTTCAATTGGAAGATGTTTTGTATCGTAAATACCATGCGGGTATGAAGCAGGTTTTGAAAAATGCGTTCCAGGCAGAGAAGAAACGTGCGTGGATGACAGCACCAGGGATTTTATTGTTTTCTTCCCCCATTCTGTTTTTTGTTGCTTATGGTGGGTACTTGATACAGGCAGGAGAACTGGATCTGGGCAGCTTGGTCATTTTCAGTTATTTGCTTCACTTTATTATCGAACCACTTTCACTCGCGCCCGTGTTGTTTGCCCAAGTACAAGAGACATCAGGTGCGGCAAAGCGGCTGCAAGAAATTTTTTCACAGCCAGTCGAACAAGACGATCAACCTGCGATTCCTGTTGATCCAAAGGCGATTCCTGTACAGTTTGAGAATGTTACGTTTGCCTACGAGCAGGCAAAGATTCTTGATCATGTCAGTTTTACATTACATCCG
Organism: Brevibacillus sp. RS1.1; assembly: GCF_013284365.1. Lineage (NCBI taxonomy): Bacteria > Bacillati > Bacillota > Bacilli > Caryophanales > Paenibacillaceae > Brevibacillus > Brevibacillus sp. RS1.1. Next base: position 137,396 of record NZ_JABSVA010000003.1, on the reverse strand, counting down.
AACAAGACCATTGCGTTAGTAGGGGCCAGCGGAAGTGGGAAGAGCACCATCATGAAGTTGCTGTGCGGGTTTTATCAAATGGAACCGGGCAACGGAAGATTGAATGTTTTCGGACATTCCATGGCGGATTGGAATATGACGGACATGCGGAGCTACCTTTCCATGGTTTCTCAGGATACGACGTTATTCCCCGTGTCTATTGCGGAAAATATCTCGTATGGACGCATTCACGCGACACAAGACGAGATCATCGCAGCGGCAAAAGCGGCCAATGCCCATGACTTCATCATGGAGCTACCGGAGGGTTATCAAACAAAAGTGGGAGAACGAGGCTCTCGTTTATCCGGAGGACAGAAACAGCGCATCGCGATTGCCCGAGCGATTTTGAAGGACGCCCCGATTCTACTGCTGGATGAACCAACGTCTGCCCTCGATACAGAATCGGAAGCTTTGGTACAGGAAGCGCTGGAAAATGTGATGAAAAATCGGACTGTTCTCGTCATTGCCCATCGACTGTCTACGATAAAAGACGCGGATGAAGTGCTTGTTTTGGAGCAAGGACAAATTGTTGAACGTGGTACACACTATGATTTGCTTGCCCAAGGCGGCGTTTACACCAGATTGTATCAAAAACAGTTTGCCACAGAGATGCATAGCTCGCTGGCAGCAGGAGGGGTATAGGCATGTTCATCCAGAATTTGATGCGGGAACTACGTCAACTCCTGTCGTTTATGAAATCGAAAAAGCGAGCGTATATGTTGGGCCTTGTGGGTGACGGAATCGGTCAAGCTGCTGTATTGGTATCCTTGCCTTTCGTGTTCAAGGATCTGACGGATTTTGCGAACACAAAAGACCCTGCGTTATTAACCAGAGCGATTGTCACCATGGCTGTGATGTTCCTTTTGCTGAGTATCCTGTCTCCATTTTTTAGCTACATATATCGTCGATGCGTTCGTGAGCTCATTGCCAACATTCGGCTTCAAGTCTATCAACGTTTGAGCAAGCTCCCTTTCGATTATTATGAGCAGCACCATTCGGGAGATACGATGTCGAGATTGGGCAACGATGTTGTCCTCATGGAAAACGCGTACGCAGAGCAATTGAAAACATTGAGCATCATCCTGCTGTCTCTGATCGGCTCGATCCTAGGAATGTTTGTGATGGATTGGAAAATTGCCGTCGTCCTGTTGCTCGTAAGCGGATTGACTCTTTATGTAAATACGCTGTTTGCCAAGTCAGTACGGCGCATTGGAGATCGAATGCAGCAGCAGATGGGGATGGGGACAGAAAGATTAAACGATTTTTTGTCTGGGTTGCCCATCATCAAAATGTTTCATTTACATAACGTTGTGACTGCCCGTTACACGGAAGCAAACGAAGAAGTAGCTACGTCTGCCATCAAGCAAGGGCATAAACACGGATTACTGGAAGGGACCAATTTTTTTATCCAATTTGTAAGCTTCGGGGGAATGCTTGTTTTTGGAATCATGATGGTTTCCAAACAAATAATCGGGTTGGGTGTGCTGGTCGCCCTCGTTCAACAACAGATGCTTGTGACACTGGCCTTTCTCCAGCTTGGCCAAGTCATCACAGCGTTGCAGAGCTCGTTAGCAGGCGCTTCTCGGGTCGTCGATTTTCTGAATGAACCTCCCGAACCAGAGGAGTATCAGAATAGCACCGACAAACACCAGCATTGTGAAAGCATGCTGAAGCTGGAGCAGGTCGTTTTCGGATACAACGATGCTACAAACGTGTTGGATGGTGTTACGTTGCGAGTCGACAAAGGCCAAATGGCTGGGCTGGTCGGAACGAGCGGAAGTGGAAAAAGTACCGTCATGAAGCTTCTGTTAGGGTATTACCCACCTGCTAGCGGAACTCTTTATTTACTTGGCAAGCCCATGGGAGCTTATTCTCTTGCAGAAATTAGAAACTTGATCTCATACGTGCCTCAGGATGCCTTTTTGTTCGAAGGAACCATCGAAGACAATATCCGCTACGGATGCCTGGATGCTTCGGATGAGGATGTCATCAACGCAAGCAAAGCAGCGTATGCGCATGATTTTATTAGGGAACTGTCAGACGGCTACCAGACCAAAACAGGAGAACGTGGTGCCAAGCTATCAGGCGGACAGCGTCAACGAATTGCCATTGCCAGAGCCATCCTGAAAAATGCACCGATTCTTCTACTGGATGAAGCGACTTCCGCTTTGGATGCAGAATCGGAATATTGGGTGCAGCAAGCATTAACCGCACTTATGAAGGATAAAACAGTCCTCGTCATCGCTCATCGCCTGTCGACTGTAGAGGATGCCGATGTGATTTACGTAATGGATCATGGAAAAGTCATCGAGCAAGGGAGCCATGTTGAGTTAATGCAGCACAACGGCACGTATGCCAACTTGTACGAAGTGCAGCAGCGAAAGGATCGAGCAGAACAAATCAGTAGTCTTGATCTGACAGAAAGGAGAGTGAGTGCTACATGATTGCCATTTATGCGTTGAAATGTCCTGCTGTCATGGAGAAAGAGTCGTTCAACCGATTTTTGCAAGCATTACCCGAAGAAAAACGGGAACGGGTCAACCGTTTCAGAAATCCAGCTGATTCCTATCGGGCGTTGCTCGCGGACGTGCTCGTACGCTCTCTGATTTGTGAAGCCTACGAGATTTCCAATGACGAAATCGAGTATGACTACAATGCATACGGAAAACCCTTTTTGAAATCATTTCCCAATTTCTGCTTTAACGTCTCGCATTCTGGAGAATGGGTCGTCTGCGCCACGCATGACTCGCAGGTAGGGATTGATGTGGAGCAAATATGCCCAATTGAATTGGATATTGCCACTCATTATTTTGCACCAGCCGAAGTAGATGATCTTTTGGCAAAACATCCGAATGAACGGGTTTCGTATTTCTATGACCTTTGGACTTTAAAGGAGAGTTATATAAAAGCGAGAGGCATGGGGCTGTCCATTCCGTTGCAATCATTCGCCATAAGAAAAAACCTAGACCAATCGATTACGATATCGCAAAGTGATTCGAGCGAGGCTTGGGCATTTCAGCAGTATGAGATCGATCCAGGCTATAAATTGTCAGTATGCGCGACTACCAATCAGTTTGCTGCTCAAGTAGTCATGAAGGATTTACAAGATTTGCATCAAGCGATTTTTCATTGAAAGATGTCGAGGTAATTTCGTAATGAGGAGAGGGCGGGAAAAGAGATGAAATTGTTTTGCTTTCCATATGCAGGTGGACTTCCTAGCATTTATTACGGGTGGAAACGGGCAGTGTCGCCAGCGTTATTAGAAATGGTTCCATTCGAGGTACGGCCTTCACTTCATAGCGATAGCGTGGTTCTTGCCACCTCGTTTTATGAGGTCTTGGAGGATGTATACAGACGGATTATACCAGAGCTGGGGGAAGAACCTTTTGCTTTTTATGGCCACAGCATGGGTGGATTAATCGCGTATGAACTGACGAGAAAGCTGTTGCAGAATGGAAAGCCACTGCCCCAGCACTTGTTCTTGTCTGCATCCCGTGTGCCACATGCGTACCACAAACTGGTAAAAACATACAACCTGCCGCATGACGAGTTCATTGAATCGCTACGTACACTCGGGGGCACACCTGATGAAGTTTTGGATAATCACGAGATCTTGGAGGTATTTTTGCCTATGATTCGCGCTGATTTCCAGGCCGTGCAAACGTATGAAATGAATCACGAGCTTCCTCAGCAAATCCCGGTCAACATGACGGTTTTGTTCGGGAAAGAAGATTCGATTGAAATCCAAGATATTGTGGCATGGCGAGACTATTGCGGGCGGGAATGCAAATTTTACCCTATGTCTGGTGGGCATTTCTTTATTCATCAGCAAATGAATACGATCCTCGTGATCATTCAAGACACATTGAAGGTAGAACAGGCAGTTGCAATCCGTGCACAATTCTAACGATTGTGTACGGCAACAATAAATCCTAGGTGAAGGTTGGTGTTTTTTCATGAATCAGAAAGTACTATCTCGTTTGCTGGCCGCTGTTACATTATCAACGGCGCTGGTCTACCCACAAGCAGCAAGCGCGGCGGCTCCAGCTCCGGTTTTGCATGATGACAATCCAAGTGGTCATTTTGGTGACTGGTACACAGGTGCGGTTCCTCCCAATGCATCCAAAGACAAGCCCGTGATCCTGTTTGTCCAAGGTCTGCACTCCACTTACAATACTTGGTATACAACAGACGGGTATTATGATGCAGCCTATAACGCCGGGTATCGTACCGCATTCGTGCAACTGAAGGACGCGGATGGTACTGGTGGCAACATGTGGACAAACGGAGCCAAGCTCGCTGAAGTCATTAAAAAGGTTGCAGATTATTATGGTGTTTCCAAAATCAATATCATTGCACATTCCAAAGGTGGCATCGATACACAGGCAGCACTCGTCCACTATGGCGCGCATCCGTATGTCAACGTTGTTCACCAGCTTTCCACGCCAAACAAAGGTTCAGAATTGGCTGATATGGCGTACAGCAATTGGGCAGGATGGCTCGCCGACATTCTTGGCAAAAAAGACGATGCGGTGTATTCCCTGCAAACGTCATATATGGCCAATTTCCGTGCACAGACAGACAACCGTAGCGAAGTTGGTTCAACTAAGACATACATGGCAGCCGGAACAGGGGATGATGGCTGGTTTAGTGCGACCTGGTTTGGTCATGCGGTTCTTCCTGGTGAAGACGATGGAGCCGTTTCCGTTGAGTCTGCCTTCGGTTTGCCCTATGGGATCAAGAGCTTTACAAAAGACGTTTCCCACGGTCAAATAGCGAAAGCCTCACAAACATGGAATCTGGTTCAACCGAAATTGCAAAATGCATCTATGAAAGAACGCGCAAATAAAGTAAGCAAAGACAAATCGAAAGAAGCCACTGTGGAAGAGAGCTCCGTCATTCTCCGCGGCGGCGAAGTGGAAGACACCGCCTCCGAAACATTTTTCCTGGAGAGCGGAATCGATAAGCTGAATCTTGATACGATGACCTCGTCAGAAGACACCATTGTGACCTTGATCAGTCCGTCTGGCAAAAAGTACGAGGCGGATCTTAGTAAAAAAAGCGAGTCGGAGGATGAACCAGGGATATTCCAAGATGCTGTTCATCACTTCATTGAAGTAGAGGAGCCTGAAGCAGGTGAATGGACACTGGAAGTGGAGGGTTCTGACGACGCCTTTTTCATGGTTGGTTCCGTGGATGGTGGAGAAGAAGCAAAAGTAAAAGCGAGCAAAAAAGTATTCAAGAAAGGCGACAAAGCGAAGATTTCCGTCGACCTGGGCAAAAACGAAATTGATCAATCATCACTGGAAAAAGCAAACCTGACTCGTTCCATGAACGGCGAAAAAGCAAGCGTCCTGGATGAAGTGAAGTTTGCCGTAAAAGAAGATGAGCTTACGGGCAATTTTACTGTGCCGACGAAGCCAGGCGTTTATAATCTCTCTTTTGACATAACCGGCGTCAATGAGGATGGCGAACCATTTACACGCTCTATTAATTACAATTTTGCGGTAACAAATAGCGATGGAGAATTAGAAAAATAAGAGCAAACCATTTCACGGCCCTGAAAAAGGGTCGTTTTTTTCTGCATAAAACGGCATCTCAAAGACAAAGATCACCATACACCTGGCCAGACTGGCCTTGGTTGTGCGGAGATCTTTATTTAGTTTTCACCAGACTAGTTTTCCATCGTTTTATGTAACTTTCTAACTATTTCACAATTACAATCAAACCGTTTACAGCCTGCCTTCGTTTCCTTTGATAGAACCGTTAAAAAAACAAGTGTGAAATGGAGGAAGCATCATGAGGAAGACTGTGTTCCTAGCAACTCTACTGCTTTTTTTCTTTACGACTACCGGAATGTCAGCCTATGCAAAAATGTACGGTAAGCCGGCGTCCCAGGCGACACCAAATTCCAGACAAAGTGACCAAGTCATCCGGGTGTACGGACCAGGTGGACCACTTGGACCGATCAAGGAAGCTGCTGAACATTTTTCAGCTGAGACGGGTATGAAGGTGGAAGTAACAGCCGGACCAGAGAGCAAGTGGATCGGTCAAGCAAAGCAAGATGCAGATATAATTTTCGGTGGCTCCGAGTATATGCTGCAGGACTTTATCTTTCACTACCCCGAAATGATCGACACGAAATCACGTACGGAGCTTTACACACGCGCTGCAGGAATATTGGTGAGGAAAGGAAATCCTAAGAAGATTGAAAGGCTGGAGGATTTAACGAAAAAGGGAGTAAAAATAATCGATGTGAATGGGGCTGGCCAGCTTGGCCTGTGGGAAGACCTGGCGGGCAGAAAAGGGCTGATCGGAGGCATTACTCAAAATATAAACGTTTCTGTAAAGTCGAGTGCCGAAGCCATTGAACGATGGAAATCGAATGCCAGCCTGGACGCCTGGATTACCTATGAATCGTGGCATTACCGGCTCCAGGATGTGACAGACCTGGTCGAACTGCCCGAAGAAGAAAAGCTCTATCGTGGAACGCCGATCGCCCTGACAAAAATCACTGATCAGAAAAAAGAGGCACAGCAATTTATTGATTATTTAAAAACGGAAAAATCTCACCAAATCTTTCAAAAATGGGGCTGGAAGTAAGGAGGAACATACATGAAAAATGCAGTTTTTACACTTGCGATGATTTTGATTATTTTTGCTTTAGCTGCTTGCGGAAAAAGCACGGAGGTAAAAACAGAGGCGGTTCAACCCGATCAAGCCCTCCAGCTTTTGAAGAATGAAAAAGCAGGAGAGTACCTGGCAGATCCTCAGGGAAGGGCCTTGTATTACTTTAAAAAGGACCAAGCAGGAAAAAGCAATTACAGCGGGGACTGCCTGGCAAACTGGCCGGCATTTACCCAGGAGGATTTCGCCGTCCCAGAAGGTTTTGACAAAAAGGATTTCGATACGATCACAAGAGAAGACAATGGGAAGAAGCAGGTTACGTACAAAGGCTTTCCTCTCTATTATTTTGCAAAAGACCAGCAAGTAGGGGATGTAAACGGACAAGGAGTAAAAGAAGTATGGTTTGTCATAAACAGCGAAACAGCATTTGAATAAGCTTGCCCAGGGAACGATCAGTCGCGGTCGTTCCCATCTTTACTTTTATAAAAGTGTTATGGCAGTATATTTTTATCCAAAAGCAGGGAGTGCCACATGAAAGAAAATTACGATGCGGAATTAATGCGATTGGTTAACGAAAAAAATGGTCACGCATTAGAGGAGCTCTATGATCGATATATCAAGCTTGTTTACGGCTTTGTTATGAAGTTTTGCAATGGGAATGAGGATAAGACGAAAGAAATTATTCAGCTGGTCTTTTTGAGGCTATGGACAACAAACAGCCATTACGATCCTACTCAAGGCAGCTTTGTAAATTGGCTCCTCACGATTACCCGCAATATATGCATTGACTACCTTCGCAAAGAGAAGAGGCATATGCAACACCATCAAGAGGAACATGAAGAGATCGCCGACCCTGCAAATGCAGTCGAGCAACGAGTAAATACGAATGATATTGCGATGGCGAAAAACAAATTGCCGACGGCCCAAAGAAAATTAATCGATCTGCTTTATTGGAAAGGGTATTCTCTTTCAGAGATCGCCAAGCTGGAACAAGAGCCGCTCGGCACGATTAAAAGCAGGCTTCACCAGGCTCTTAAAGGATTGAGGAAGCATTTGGAACTGGAGGATATAAAATGACAAGGGTTTGCGATCATTTAATATCATATATAGCAAATGAGCTCAAGGAGAGCGACCACATGGCCTTTGCTGAACATTTAAAGAATTGTAAGGAGTGTAAGAAAGAATATCAGGAATTATCCCAGGCCTGGCATGCTTTGCCGTTCGATTATACCGAAATCGAGGTGCCTGAATCGCTAAAAGGCGAGGTGCTGGGGTTTGTTTTTGAGCACAAAAGGAAAAGCGGTACGGAAACATTCATGGCTCAGATGAGCAAGCTCCCCATGATGCTCAAAAGCCAGTTCACTCCCGTTTCAACCAGTATCGTGGCCGTCTTGTTGCTCGCGTTTATTGGTCTTGGAATAACGAATGTACAGGTAAAAAATCGCCATACGGAAAATGTCCCCATTGAAATTGTAACGGCGATTCCCTTAAAAACAGCCAATCAAAGCCACCCGGGAACAAACGGCATCGCCTATATTGTCCAGAAGGGATCAGAGAAAAATTTGGTGGTGCAGGTTCACGAATTGCCCGGCGTCGAAGGTTCACAGGTTTACCAGGTTTGGCTGCTGAAAAACAGCACGAGGGAGAATGGTGGCATATTCAAGCCGGACGAAAACGGATCCGGCATACTGACCTACCAGCTCGCCGAAGGGCAGACTTTTGATCAAATCGGCATTACTGTCGAACCGGACGCCAACAGCAGACAACCAAGAGGAAAAAAAATAGCCGGTTCATAGATCGTAACAGAAAAGGACAGATACATTTTAAATATCGGGTTAACCGTATAGTACGAACGAGTGCTTACCCATGGAATCCGCATATGTCCACACGGCTCGGCCAGTTCCGCCTTATGGATTTGATAGTGGAACAAACACAAGTAGAGGCTGCTGGTGTTAAAACCGGCAGCCTTTGCTCAACTAACTGGCAGGAAAAACTTAGGTGAAGTACGATTGATACCACTTGACGATTGCAAAGCAAAAGTAGAGAAAACTTGTGATGAATAAGAGATTGTTTCTTATCCATTTTGGAGACGGGACGAGCATAGCCAATGACACGAGGTTCCACAGTCCTGCTAACTGGACCCAATCGGTACAGCGGTACAGCAACGCTCATTACTAAAACAACGAATGATCAAATTTGACCAGCGACATTTTAGGGCCTGGCCTCAACAAGACGAGGGGTTATTTGATTACTTTTGTTGCGAAAATTAATTATTTTCAGAATTAAATATTGTCGTTTTTTCATCTGCCGCTTATAATTCTACTAGTGCATGAACTTCATATCCTCGTTTTTTCGAAGTATATACTTCAGATTAAGCCTGAAATTGCTTTCCTGTTTGTAAGAAATGAACCTAAGGAGGCGTGACATGAAGATGAAGGAGTGGGAAGCGTCGTTCGAAGCTTACGTCCAAAGGCTGATGGATGATTTTCAGGTTCCCGGTGCGATCATTGCTGTAGCCAAAGACGGAGAACTCACTTATGAAAAAGCGTTTGGTTTTCGGGACCGTGAACAACAAGCTCCCATCGATCTGGATACGGTATTTGGGATCGGATCGATTACGAAGTCGTTTACATGCATGGCGATCATGCAGCTTCAAGAAGAAGGAAAGCTTTCCGTACATGATCCGGTAATCACCTATTTGCCTGCGTTTCGCACGCCGGATGAAGCCCAAACGAAAAGCATTACCATTCATCATTTCATGACACACACCCTCGGATTTCCACCACTTCCATCTCTCATTCCCGCTATGCTACCCAGCTTACAAGCCGATCCGACAGCAGACGAATTACTTCACCATTTTGAAGACCAATGTAAACACCCAATCGATACCTTCGAAGACCTCATGGCATATATAGAGAAGCTGCCCTTTGAATTGTTGGGACCTGCTGGGACAGAATTCAGCTATTCCAACGAAGCTTTTGGCTTGCTTGGGGCGATTATTGAGCGTGCCAGCGGTAAACCTTACGAAGCCTATATCCAAGAGCATATTTTACAGCCAATTGGCATGGAACGAACGGTTTTTCATGTAGAGGAATTAGGCGAGGACAACAATACTACCATGCTGTACACACGTCGCATGAAAGATGGTGTTCGTGAAGTAGTACGTGCCCCAGGTTGGTGGGATGCTCCCTCCATGCGTGCAGCAGGCTTTCTCAAATCGACCGCACGTGACATGCTTCGGTATGCGGATGTTTATCGGACAGGCGGGCTTTCAAATGAAGCGAGAATCATCTCGGGAGATAGCGCCTCACAAATGATTGCCCCTCATGTCCGTGTTGATTTGAGCCGCAGCTATGGTTACGGACTCGGCGTGTTTCCATTTTCCGAAGATTACACCTTACTTACCCATACCGGCGGCTTGAAAGGGATGACCGCGCAAATGTTCATCGTCCCAGAGGCGGGAGTAACTGGCATTCTTTTGACCAACATGGATGATGCCCCTATTTCCAATCTGACCTTGGGACTGTTGAATAGTATGTTCGGTCGCCCGCTCGAGACGCAGTTCGCCACATTTCCCGAATATGAAGTGCCGCTTGCTTACTTGCAACAATGTCCTGGTACATATAAATCAGGAGAAGGAGACGCAGTAGAGATCAGATTTGATGAAGCACAGAGCCAGCTTGTACTCGTTCTAGGCAGTGATGTGTTCCCACTGCGTTCCGTTGGCGAAGATACGTTTCTGTTCACGCGCCACAACATCGATTCACTCATCCGCTTTGTTCGCCATCCAGAGGGTGAGATCAAGCGCTTGGCTTTTGGTTCGCGCCAAATGCCGAAAGCAATCTAATCAAAGATAGGGGGCAGTTTCGCATGAAGGTGTTTATTTCGTTGGACATGGAAGGGATCTCTGGATTAAGTGAATGGGAGGACGTGATCCCTGGTCGCAGACATTACGAAGCGGGGAGAAGACTGTTAACCCAAGATGTGAATGCGGCGATTGAGGGAGCATTGGAAGCAGGAGCCACCCAAATTATCGTCAATGAATCTCATGGGCCGATGAACAATATCATCCTGGAAGAATTGCATCCACAGGCAGATGTCATCCGTGGTTTTTTCAAGCCTCTTTGTATGATGCAGGGGATTGACAGTAGCTGCGATGCCGCATTTTTCATCGGCTATCATGGAAAAGCAGGGACAGGAGATGCGGTACTCAATCATACATTGTCTGGCCTCGCTATCCATCGGCTGATCTTAAATGGTAAAGAAGTGGGCGAAGCAGGGTTAAATGCAGCAATTGCGGGAGCCTTTGGTGTCCCGGTCGTACTCGTTACCGGCGATTCCCAAACGGCGAAAGAGGTAGAAGAAGATATCCCTGGAGTCTTTACGGTCGCTGTGAAAACAGGAATTACAGGACTCTCGTCGCAAGCGATGCATCCCGTTCGTGCGAGAGAGCTGATCCGTCAGCAAGCAAAAGAAGCATTGCTCCATCGCCGTACAGTTAAACCACTTGCACAAAAAGTAGAGAATACAATAGAAGTCGAGTTTACGAAATCGCAATTTGCCACAGCAGTCAGCTGGATGCCAGGAGTCGAGCTAATCGAAGGACGCACGGTACGCTTCCATTCGCCTGATCTTGTTAGTATGATGCCCGTATTGCAAGCGATGCTGTTGATAACCGGACAAGTGAATCAGATGATTACTGGTTAAGGAAACAAAAAATGCAGCCCCTCCTCACGAGGATCGCTGCATTTTTTTGTTTTAGTTCAGAGGTTTGTGACTTTTCAAATACGCAAGGGCATTATAAATCATTTCGGCTGCCTCTTCGCGTGTGACGGGCTTTTGCGGATGGAGCTTGTTTTCCTTATCCAATTCGATAATATCTCTTGCCAAAGCTCGTTGAATGGAGCCTTGGTAATCCACGGTGAGCTCTTGATCGTCTCGGATTTCTACTGGTACTAGTTTGATCATGGGCAGATTACCTTTGGTCTCCATGACTTTCATTAGTTGGTGAATGAACTGCTCTCTGGTCCATTCCGCATTCGGATCGAGATCATTCGGTAATTCCAATCCGTTCACTGCTGCTATGATCAGACTTTCAGCATACCAAGCATCGTTATCTGCTTTGGAAAAATAGTCAGTCGCTTGTGGCGCCTTTACGAAAGTGATCGCAGCCAGACTCAAATCAAAGGCATTTACCATCAGTTGAATACCTTGAGCAGCCGTAATCGTTTCGTTCGGTGCAAATTTGCTATCATCTACGCCTTTTATCACACCTTGTTGCTGTAAGGAAAGAATTTTATCCTTCGCTCCCGATTGGCCAAGATCCGTAAAAGGAGTCGTTGCAGCAAAGCTTGGTTGGGCGAATGACACAGTGAACAATGCAAGCAAGGAAAGAGAGATCATATTTTTTCTGATATTCATGGTAGCCACCTCGTCAATTTTTGAAGTTTCACTCCATTTGACGAGGAACAAATGATAACGTTTCAGCTTTCTTTCGCAAAACTATCGGGTTAGATAGGGGTACTGCGGGAATTTTCTGTTTGTTTACAACAAAATGATTTAAGGAAAACTTTATCTTTTGAGTACGATTTCATTTAACATTGCCTAGTACCATCGTAGTAAAAAAGAATAACGTGTGTTTGAACAATGGAGGAAGTGGAAATGAAAAAGAGATTTCTCTTACTAGGTATTCTTTTATTGTTGTTCGGTTATCCATTCTTGTGGCCACTCATAGATGCTTTATGGGAACCAAAAGAGCCGGATGCTGCTGCTTTCCCGAAATACAAAACGATTCGAGTTGAAAAAGACCAGATTTATCAGGGCGATCTGTTATTGGTCAACAAGAAGGAACCGATCCATGCAGAGGCGGTGCCATCCGATGTGATCCTTTTGTCTTCGCACAACTATTTAGTGGAGGGCTATCGCTTGCAAGATAATTCCATTGAATTGTCTGAGAACGCAGCGAAGGCGTTCAACGAGATGGTCCATGCAGCAAGCAGTGATAATGTAAAGGATTTTATGATCAAAAGCGGCTATCGAAGCTTGGAAAAACCGGGAAAACTGGCTGAAGAGAAGGGACATGACGACGATGTATTGCCAGGTTGTTTTAACGAACATCATCTGGGTACAGCGTTGGAAGTTACATCCACACAAATGAAAATCGACCAATCCCCTGAAGGAAAGTGGCTACAAGAAAACGCCTGGAAATACGGGTTCATTTTGCGTTATCCGAAGGAAAAGGTCACAATCACGGGCGTTCCTTACAATCCTATGCATTACCGATTTGTAGGTTTGCCGCACAGCGCCATTATGCAAGAGCGCCAGTTAACCTTGGAGGAGTACGTGAAATACTTGCGGGAGGCAAAGGAAGTGTCAGGGACGATAAATGGTGGCGACTACAAAATTTATTATTATCCAGTGGCGACTAGCATCATGATTCAAGTGCCGACCAATGGGAAATATGTGCTTTCTGGCGACAATCAGGGAGGTGTTATTGTGACAGAGTTTTTGTAGTTTGCAGAGAGCGAATCAGGCCACTAGTTTTGAAGAGATATGAAAAAGGCTGCTGTAGCTCTCAGCAGCCTTTTTTGTTGAGTCCAAGAAAATGATTAAATCACACGTCTTCCGACCTCAAAACGTTTTTCCCAGGAAGTCCCCTTGAAATTGGTTGTTGTAACTCCAGGTTTACCGTACGTATGCAGCAGCTTATTGTCCCCAGCATAGATGGCAACATGGGTAATGCGAGAAGACGAGCTGCCGTAGCTGTGGAAGAAAACAAGATCTCCTTTTTGCAGTTGATCCTTCGAGACTTTTTGACCGACTTTAGACTGTTGACGTGAGTCTCGTGGCAGACTTACTCCGACCTCTTTAAACACTCGCTGTGTAAAGGAAGAGCAATCAAATGTACGCGTTGTTTTTTTACTGGAACCAAATTTATAAGGGACGCCTTTATACTTCATTCCTTCTGAAATGACCTGATCAGCAATGTCGGAAGAGGGAGCCGTTTTACTAACTATCTGTTTATTCTGGCTACCATCAGTGGTACTTTCCTCAGTGGCAGTCAGGTCGTTATTTGTACCGTCTTGTACCATCTGACCATATTGCTCATTATCAATTTGTTCAATATTCTGGTCATACTTATGTTTTTTCTGCTGTTTATCCGGAGTATGTGCAGCTGTGGAGATGAGACTTGTCTCGGAGGCCGCGTAGGCTTGTCCGCTCATGAGAAGAGAAGTTCCCATTAGAATAGCTACGACCGTAGTAGTGGTGCCTTTCCAGTTTCGCTTTGTCATGATGTTCCTCCTTCTGAATGGTTGATCATGTTGTGTGTTTCTCATCCACGCTCTTATCGTACACAACAAAACTAAGATTCCCGGTAGAATTTCATGAGAGTTTCCTGAGAAAACTGTTGGTAAGATATTCAAACGGAGATGATATGCATGCCTACGCCAGATGGAAAAGGTTATTTGCTGCTTGTTGAAGATGAACATAACTTGGCAAGATACTTACAATTGGAGTTGGAGAATGAAGGATTTTCGACGGATATTGAATACGACGGGCTTTCCGGATTAGAAAAGGCACTGACGATCGAGTACGACCTCATCCTGCTGGATGTCATGCTGCCCGAATTATCGGGGATAGAATTATGCCGACGAATTCGGGAAACCAAAGACGTCCCTATTATCATGATCACGGCTCGTGGAGAGGTTCCAGATATCGTGACGGGATTAGACAGTGGAGCCAATGACTATTTGGCAAAGCCGTTTGCCATCGAGGAGTTGTTTGCCCGGATTCGAGTCTTATTGCGTCAGCGGGAATCAAAAGCAAACCAGGAGATAGTGGTTGGCCGATTGCGTATCCAACCCAACGCGCGGCGAGTGTTCCTCGATGAAGAGGAAATCATGTTGACCCCACGCGAGTTTGATTTGCTTTATTATCTGGTTCAAAACAAGGAGCAAGCGGTTTCGCGAGAGCAAATTCTCACAGCCGTTTGGGGTTTTGACTTTATGGGGAATACCAACATCGTGGATGTGTATATCCGGTATTTGCGGAACAAAATTGAAAGTGATCCATCCGTCAAGCTGATACATACCGTCCGAGGAATCGGCTATACACTACGAGATTAAAAGGAGAACGCAGTGCTTACACCTCGCAGATACTCACTCAAGTGGAGACTGACACTGTTTTTTAGCTCTGGCATGCTGGTTTTGCTTCTCTTTTTGTCTATTTTTATTTTTTTCAGCACCTCTAATCTCGTCCATCAACATGAGCAAAAATTACTCAATCAGAAAGCGACGGCCATCGCAGCCGATTTGAAAACAGAGATCACCGAAGAAGCATCGTTGAAGATTCCCTACCTGACGCGTCTGTTAACCAATTACGCTGACGTCAATCAATCCATTACCATCAGCGATCAAAACGGCAAGGAAATCGCTTCGATACAGGGAGCCAATTGGAGAAAAGACCCGAAAGACTATTATGAAAGGACCTTGGTCGCGAAAGAGCCTGTACAGCTGCCGTTTACATCCGAGCTTTTGTTTGTGCAAATTTCTACTACGACAGAGGCGCTTGAATGGTATTTTTCGATCTTGCTCACGATTCTTTTTCTCTCGTCCTTTTTTACTTTGCTTCTTTCGGCGATTGGAGGCTACTGGTTGAGTAACTGGGGATTGAAGCCTCTCGATCATCTTATCCAGCAAATCCATTCCATTTTCCCTCAACGTCTCTCCCAGCGAATTCACCATCATCACGTAGAGACTGAAATCTACGAGCTAATCCATGCCTTTAATCTGTTGTTAGATCGTATGGAAGAAGCAATGGTCTATCAGCAGCGATTCGTCACAGATGCCTCCCACGAATTGCGAACACCGCTCTCGATTATTGAAGGGTATGTAAGTCTTCTGCAAAGATGGGGGCAGCACAAACCAGAAGTAAGGGACGAAGCACTCGCTGCTGTGGAGCAGGAGTGTAAACGACTTTTCAAACTCATCGATGACCTGTTGTCGCTAGCCAAACTGCAGCATGCCTCACAAGTAGGCTCAACGAAGGTCGTGCAGCCATTAACTCCTCTGTTACTGGAAGTAAAGCAAGCATGGGTACCCATTTTCCCTCCACAAATTAAGCTGCTGTTTGAATGGGAAGAAGCTCTTGTCCTTTTCATGGATCGAGAGCGGATTCGACAGTTATTGGACATCCTTTTGGACAATGCACGGAAATACACAGATGAAGGACAAGTGAGTGTACGAGCATATGGGGATGAAGAGGCCGTGCACATTGTGGTAGAGGATACGGGGATCGGTATTCAGGCAAAGGAGATTCCCCATCTTTTTAAACGATTTTATCGCGTAGACAAATCCCGTACGCGAAAAAGGGGAGGAAGCGGGATCGGTCTGGCCATCGCCCAAGCAATTGTTGCAGATCACGAGGGAAGCATCTCCATAGCTCCTTCCGCGGAAAGAGGCGTGATTGTTCATGTTTTGTTGAAAAAAGCGGGAATGGATAGATGACACGAATGATGAACGATGGGGCTCTGTGGGCGTGCAATCCAGAGCCTTCGTTTCTCATAGTGTTCTGGTTAATGAACCTGTAAAATGAAAGGGAGTCAATACAAAGAGTCATTCTTGACGGAGGTGCTCAAAGTGGGAAAGTCCCATAAATACATACATAGCAAAATCGGAATACGCCAAGATCAGATGAAGGGTTTTCAGCATCCCCAATATGTCATTACAATCAATGACATCACTTTGAATGACTATTTGAATCAAAATACGCAGAGTCATTCTTTTGATTTATTGGTTCCACCTATCGGGCTTTTTAATAATCGGGATCAGCAAAAAGTCCTTGAATTGCTTTCTTTTATAAATGTAGCTCTTCCTATTTTAGTTTGTTCGGATGACATGGATTTCTCTTGTACAGTTGTCGCCACGAATGTAGAGGAGGGGGAGAATTACATCATTTGGAAAACGTTTGGATATGGGGTGGACATGTCAAAACCGATCCATGTTCCGCCATTAACCTTCGAAAAAGACGTGTATACAGAATTTATTGAAGCGTTCAAAGGTTTTATTCAAAAGTAATTGATGACTAAATAATGATAGGCATTCCCTATCCAAATGATAACAACGATACTATTGAACAATGATTCGCCTCGTCATAAACTGATCTTGACTCCCGCATCAGCGAACATCATCGCGTTTTACCGTGGCAATTAACTGCTCCATAAAAACTCGGCTTGCCGCACATAAATACTTGTTTTTCCGGTAAACGATACCAATTTGCGCCGTAATATTTGGCTGTTGGATTGGAATCGTGCGAATCCGTTTATCATCGATATAGTCGAGGTAGCCTTTCGAAAGAACCGTGACACCGACACCTTGCCCGACCATATTCGTAATCGATTCCATTGTGGTCATCTCCAAAACAGGCTGTGGCGAGAAGCCCAGCTCCTTACAACTTTCGTCAATCAACTGACGCAAAAAGTACGTGTTGGGAAATAAAATGGAGGGGGTTTCTTTCAAAATCGCAAGGGAAACAAACGGTTCCTTCGCGAGCGGATGACCCACAGGTACGCCAATGGCCAGATTTTCTGTATAGAGCGGAATGGTTTCCAGATCGTCATGCTCCATCGGTAAAAAAACAATCCCCAGATCGAGTTCGTTTCTCAAAAGTCCTTCATAAATATCACCAGTTCTCAACCCGAAAACAGACAATTCTACCTTCGGATAACGCTGGTGAAACTCGATAACAGTAGGTGGGAGCAAGTAATTGACAACCGTCAGCAGTACGCCAATCTTTAATGCGCCTCTGCTTAAGCCTTGCAGCTCGCTAATCGCTGCCCGTGCCTGTGACAACTCATGAAACACCTGATAGCTATGGTGAAGCAATGTTTTGCCTGCTTCCGTCATAACCGTTCGTTTGCCGATGCGATCAAACAAGGGCATGCCGATTTCATGCTCAAGCAGACGGATTTGCTGACTGAGTGAAGGCTGCGCAATGCCCAATTTCTCAGCTGCACGAGTAAAATTTAACTCCTGGCACAGTGCCATAAAGTATTCTAATTGCTTGAGCTCCAAAAAGACCATCCCCCGGAGATTTATGAACGAACAATAGGATTTTCCTATTATTATAAGATAAACCATTATGAAATGATATGAATGTAGTGTGCCATGCGCACTTCCATGAAAGCATGAGGTGATTGCTTGTGAAAATCGAAATCCTATCGATAAATGTAGCTAAACCCAAACAGGTACAGTACCAAAACAAAGAGGTCTCTACCGGCATTTACAAAACCCCGACCACAAAAGCTCTTTATTTATCCTTTTTAAACTTGGAGGGAGATGGGCAAGCAGATCTTGTCCACCATGGAGGGAAGGAAAAGGCTGTATGCGTCTATCCCTATGAGCATTATCCATTTTGGGAAGCCCAATTGCAGAGGGAACTTCCAATCGGTGCATTCGGAGAAAATCTGACGATCCGGGGAATAGTAGAAACGGATGTTTGTATCGGTGATATCTTTCAGCTAGGGGAAGCGGTTGTGCAGATTAGTCAACCGAGACAGCCCTGTTACAAATTGTCTGTCCGTTACGGTGTACCTGAAATGTTGGTTAAGGTACAAGAGACCGGCTATACTGGTTATTATTTTCGCGTGCTAAAAGAAGGGCTTGTATCTCATACGGATGGATTAATAAGACTTTCTAGTCATCCAAAAGCGATAACGGTCTCTTATGCAAACCGAATCATGCATCAAGAAAAAGACAATATCGATGGTATGAAAAAGCTATTGGAAGTAGAGGAGCTGTCCTCAAATTGGCGAGCGACTTTTACCAAACGATTATCCGGCGTGGAAATTGATACTCGTGAAAGGCTGACAGGCAACCAATCATAACGACAGTATTGGCAAGGAAGAATGTGATCGTTGTGAAGAACCAGCTGAAATTGCTCTTCAGAATAGTTACCTGTTATCAGGTAGCCACATAGGCTAAAGGGTAAATCCTTTACACTGGAGAGGAGATCGAGATGTACAACAACTATTACCATCACTATCAATGGTATTATCCCGTGCTTGCCGGCTGGAATAACAACCATTTTCACTATGGTTGGAGTCCTGATTATTACAGCTGGAGCCATGCGAATGGGAATCGATACTGGAATCGTTATCAGAATACCATCGAATTGAGAGATTATGGACCAAAGCCTTTTGTCGTGAATATTGAGCAAGCCACAAAGCAAAACAACACATTCCGTACGGCATTATGGACAGGGAAGCACTTGCAGGTAACACTAATGAGCATAAACGTTGGGGACGACATTGGTTTAGAAAATCATCCGAATACGGATCAATTCATCCGAGTGGAAGAAGGTCAGGGACTTGTTCGGATGGGAGATCGCCAAGATCATTTAGATTTTGAACAAAGAGTCAATGATAACGATGCCATCATGGTCCCCGCGGGCACATGGCACAATGTTATCAATACGGGAAATACACCCCTTAAAGTATATTCCATCTATGCGCCACCTCATCATCCATTTGGGACCGTTCATGAGACGAAAGCCAGTGCCATGGCTTCTGAGCAAAGCCCTCAATAAGAATCGAGCTAATAGAAATGGTGCTAGACATCACAGAAACCACCTCCAGAAATGGTCAGGTGGTTTTTCTGTTTGGACTTAAGCTTGTCTTACATAATACGACCTGTATTCACCTTGAGGCAGCGACTCAAAAAAAATTGGGGAAGGTATGGAGAGCACGCTTCTCATTCCCTGGTCTGGAACTGGCATGTATACAGCAATTTTTTACCGTTGGATACGGTTTTTTTACCCTTGCTGGTGACTTTTTGCTCCATTACGCTAAGAATGTACAAATCATACCATTTCATGAATCCAAATATCTTGCATTGCAAATCCGTTAGGGGGGTAGTCATGCCAAAAATCACTTTTTTAGGAGCGGGAAGTACTGTTTTTGCCAAGAATGTATTAGGAGACTGCATGCATGTTTCTGCGTTAGAAGGCTCTGAGTTTGCCCTATACGATATTGATCCCCAAAGGCTTAAAGACTCTGAGAGTATGTTGAACAATTTAAAGGAAAGTACAGGTAGAGAGGTGACGGTCAAAGCCTATACCGACCGAAAGGAAGCATTGCGCGGAGCGAAATACGTGATAAACGCCGTACAGATCGGTGGTTATGACCCTTGTACCATTATCGACTTCGAAATCCCCAAACGTTATGGTCTACAACAAACGATCGCAGACACAGTGGGTATCGGTGGTATTTTTAGAAATTTGAGAACAATCCCGGTATTACTTGATTTTGCACGTGATATGGAGGAAGTTTGCCCGAATGCCTGGTTTCTCAACTATACGAATCCCATGGCTGCATTGACGGGTACATTGCTTCGTTTTGGCGGGATTAAAGCAGTGGGGCTTTGCCATAGTGTCCAAGTATGCGCACCTTATTTACTAAAGTCACTAGGAATGGAAACAGACAATCTTCAGTATAAAATTGCGGGGATCAACCATATGGCATGGTTGCTGGAGATCACGAGAGATGGGGTAGACCTGTATCCGGAGATAAAACGGCGTGCAGCGGAAAAACAGAAGGCCAGACACGATGACATGGTTCGCTTTGAGCTCATGCTTCGCTTTGGTTACTATGTGACAGAATCCTCCGAACATAATGCGGAGTACCACCCATACTTTATAAAAGGCAGATATCCAGAGCTGATCGAACGCTTTCATATTCCGTTGGACGAATATCCGAGACGCTGCGTAGAACAAATAAACAAATGGACAGCCATGCGAGAAGACTTGGTGAACAACAAGCAAATCAGTCACGCTCGCACCCTAGAATACGCATCATACATCATCGAAGCAATGGAAACGAACAAGCCATTTACGATAGGTGGTAATGTTTTGAATACGGGAAGACTCATCAGCAATCTACCGGAAAAGGCTTGTGTAGAAGTACCTTGCCTGGTAGATGGAAACGGTGTTACCTCTACGTATGTTGGGGAACTTCCTGAGCAGTTGGCCGCTCTCAATCGCACGAACATCAATACGCAGCTTTTGACAATTGAAGCAGCTGTTACAAGGAAAAAGGAGCACATTTATCATGCAGCACTGCTCGATCCTCATACCGCTTCAGAATTATCCATCGATGACATTGTGTCTTTATGCGATGATTTAATTGAAGCCCACGGGGAGTGGCTCCCGCAATTTTCATAACAAGGCAAATAACAACCCGACAGCTTTTTTGTCGGGTTTCTTCCTGTTCACTTACTCGATCAGAATATGGGTGGTCGGCAAGCTGTTTTTGCATTCTCGAAATTGACCGGGGGATGTCCCAATGAGCTTTTTGAACACTTTGTTGAAATAGTTGGCATTTGCGTATCCGATCGCCAGTGCAATGTCATTGACGGAGAGGTTCGTTTGGGTAAGCAAATCCATTGCTTTTTCAATCCGAAGCTTGGTGATGTATTGAAGGGGAGTCGTATTCAAATACTCGCGAAATAGATTGATGAGGTAGTATCTAGATAATCCTACAGCGTTTGCGATGTCTTGCAGCGATATGGTTTCCTTGTAATGAGCTTGGATAAAACAAACGGCTTCCGAAATCCGCTCCGGTACCTGCTTGCTAGGATTATCTATATTTTTCATAAATCGATAACACTCCATGACGAACTCATATGCTTTTGCTGAAGAGCAGTAAAGATCAGTCACGCGTTTTTCACAAACTTCCTGGTAAATCTTGAGCAAAAGCTGGACGAGCTTCGCTTCTGGTGGAATCGATAAGACAGGCCCCCCGTTCGCTTGTATGTACTCCCAGCATTCAGTAGCTTGGCTGCCAACAAGCGTGATGTAAACAAATTCCCAGTGATCACTTTCTCCGGAAAAATAGTATCGATGACAGCTAGGTACTTCCACCAGAAAGGTTTTTCCTGCCCGTAATGGGTATGACTTTTCCCCGATATCCAGTCGTCCGCTCCCGGAGATGGTGTATTGGAAGACATATGTCCCAACATCGCTTCGATTTAAGCCATCCCAATCGTAACTGGCGGAAGTTTGCCTTTGCCATCCAATGGACCAAATATTGGCTGTTTCATTTCGAGAATCATCCTGAAAACGAAAGCCGTAGCTTCCATAGTTGTTTTTCTTACTGATCAAATACAGCAATATATTACCCTCCGATCACACTTTATTACGATTGATAGCCGTTTAAGCGGGATTTAAGATTAAAGTAACATGTTTTATCAGAAAATTCACTACATATTAAACGCAACAATTTTTTATCCCGAGGAGGAGACTACATGAAGAAATTCGTATCGACCATCGTTTGCGTTCTATTACTTTCCTCAATTTTTGTATCCGCTTGCAGCAATGAAATGGCTTCATCCTCGTCGAATCAGGTTACGCTTCGATTCGCTACCTGGGACACTGGGGAGAGCTTGAAGTATGAACAAGAAATTGCGAAGCTGTTTGAACAGAAAAACCCCCATGTCAAAGTCCAAGTGGAATCCTATGCGGAAGGATATGACGATAAAATTGCCGCCTCCTTTGGTACGAAAAACCCGCCGGATGTGATGTATATGTGGAATTATCCTACCTATTATCAGTCTCTTCTGCCCATGGATGATTTACTCGCAAAGGATACGGCTGCCAAGTCCATCACGGAGGACTTCTATGAAAACATCTTTAACTACCACAAGTTTGAAGGGAGCTCGTACGGATTACCCGTTGGCTTTGTAACCCGTGTCATTTACTACAATAAAAAACTTTTCGATGAAGCAGGCCTTCCTTATCCAACAGAAGGGTGGACATGGGATGATTTTCGTTCGGCAGCTAAACAGCTGTCCAATCCAGCTAAAAAGCAATACGGGTTTGTCTTGAAGCAAAAAGACAATTCTTATGCCTTCCAAGAGTTCGTCTGGAGCAATGGTGGAAATTTCATCAGCCCGGATGGGAAGAAACTGGAAGGGTTCATGAACAGCCAAGAAACAAAAGAAGCGATCTCTCTATTTAGCAATCTGATTAAAGACGGAAGTGCCATCGTGGTGGAGAGCGACAGATACACAGAGAGCTTTAAGTCAGGCAAAATCGCTATGATCGAAAACGGCATTTGGCCATTGGAGGGATTTAAGGAAGCGGGGCTCGATTTTGGTACGGTGGAATTACCCGCCTTTCCTGGAAAACCGGTAAAAGGCGTGATTCATTCGGCGGGAGTATCCATAGCAAAGGATACCAAGCAACTTGAGCTTGCGTGGGAGTTCGTCAAATTTTTTGTCTCTACAGAGGGAGCCAAAATACGGAAGGGCGACATGCCAGCGCTAAAAAGTGTCGCCAAGGAAACAAAAGTCGCAGAAGACTCATTGCGCAAACCCTTTTATTCCATGTTAGAGAAAGGCGATGAGGTACCGGCTTTCCTTCTCCATGCAAAATGGAACGAAATCGATAAAAATCTGGATTATGCCATTTCATCTGTTTTACTCGGAAAAGACCAGGCAGACCACGCCTTGGATAAAGCGGTGAAAATTTCGAATCAGTTCGTTGAAACGAAGTAACAAAGGGGCGATCTTGCAAGATGATTTCGACCAATATTCAGACGAGAGAGAAGAGGGAACGAATCGAGAAAATGGCTGTTTCACAAAAGAAAAGGCGTGGGAATCTCACACCCTACCTGTTTATCTCCCCATGGATCATTGGATTTGTAGCCTTTACACTGGGACCTCTTTTGTTTTCGTTCGCCATCAGTTTCTTTGACTATCCAATAGTCGGTACTCCCCAGTTTATTGGTTTTGACAATTACGTGCAGATGTTTACGAATGATCCGATTTTTTGGGAGTCCTTAGGGGTTACCTTCAAGTTTGCTGCGATTCTGGTTCCGTTAAATATTTTGATATCGTTGCTGTTGGCCCTTCTATTACATCAGAATGTCGGAGGCTCCTCCTGGTATCGAACGATCTTTTATCTTCCGACAGTTATTGCAGGAGTTTCGCTGTCGCTTATCTGGGCCTGGGTCTATGACGGAGAATACGGCCTTCTGAATTATATTCTGTCATGGTTCGGCATTGAAGGTCCGCGTTGGTTAAGCGATCCGGAGTGGTCACTCTTTGCCATTGTTTTTGCGGGATTATGGGGGCAAGGTGTCATGATGCTGGTT
Source organism: Brevibacillus sp. RS1.1 (assembly GCF_013284365.1). NCBI lineage: Bacteria > Bacillati > Bacillota > Bacilli > Caryophanales > Paenibacillaceae > Brevibacillus > Brevibacillus sp. RS1.1. The sequence goes on along the minus strand of NZ_JABSVA010000003.1, from coordinate 113,581 downwards.
TTTCTATCTGGACTGAAAAACATCCCCAAAGAATTGTATGAAGCAGCAGAGATAGACGGTGCTGGAGTCTTTTCCAAATTCTTCTCCATCACTCTGCCCATGCTCAGCCCAACTATGTTGTTTAATCTAATCACAGCGGTCATCAGTGCATTTCAGCAACTTACGTTTGCTTTGGTCATCACCAAAGGCGGGCCGTTGCGGTCGACTTATTTTTACGCCATGTACGTCTATGAGAACGCATTCCGTTATTTTAAGATGGGGTACTCAGCGGCAAATGCCTGGTTTATGTTCCTGATCATTTTGTCGCTGACTTTTGTATTGTTCAAAACATCGAAAACCTGGGTGTATAACGAAAATGAAAGGAAAGGGAAGAAATAAACCGAACGTAGGGGGAGGTACGATGATTCAACCCAATCGTGTTTATAAATGGATGATTCACTCCGTACTATTTTTTTTCAGCTTTTTATTTCTTGCTCCATTTATCTGGATGTTTTTGACGGCTGTCAAGTCACCTCAAGAAGCGTTTGTTTATCCACCCGTATGGTTCCCTTCCGAATTTCATTTCAGCAATTTTCTGGAGGCGTGGAACAAGCTGCCGTTTACGACTTTTTTGCTCAATTCCGTGATCGTGACAGGGCTAGGCGTGATCGGACAATTACTCGCTTCGTCACTTGTTGCTTATGGGTTTGCCAGATTTGACTTCAAGGGGAGAGATACGTTATTCATGATTCTTTTGGCATCTATGATGATCCCCTGGGATGTGACAGCCATTCCTCAGTACATTGAATTTAATGCGCTCGGTTGGATCGATACATTGCTGCCTTTGATTGTCCCGACGTGGTTTGGAAGTCCTTTTTTTATCTTTTTATTCAGACAATACCTGTTGGCAATCCCAAAAGAACTGGAAGATGCCGCACGAATAGATGGCGCCAACTCCCTGCAAATCTACTTGAAGATCATACTTCCGTTGATGTCTCCAGTGCTTGTAGTGGGAGGCGTGTATCAGATGATCAATTCCTGGAATGATTACCTCGGCCCATTGATCTTCTTGAACGATCAAAGCAAATATACGTTGACGCTCGGCTTGATGCAGTTTAAAGGGATGTTCGATGTGGATGTCATATCCGTCATGGCAACGACTCTCTTGATCTGCGTTCCTCCCATCTTTGTGTTTTTCCTAGCTCAACGATACATCATGGACGGAGCATCTACTACCGGATTCAAGTAAATCAATCATAAAAAGGAGGAGGAAGATGGTTCATCATATAGAGGCATATCATGATTCTGTGCTTCGGGTCAAATTGCAAAACGAATGTACTGACGGTGACATCTCCTATGTACATGTCGTAATCGAATCAGATGAGGAAATTTCGTTTCCGCAGGTTCAACTCGCATGGCATTACCCCGCGGTCAATATACAAGCGTACTGGCATCCTGGCAGTTTTCGCAACAAAAGTCTCGGAGTCGATTGGAGTAAAGGCTTTTCCTCCAAAGGTACGGTTGTTGCGCCTGTTGGTTGCTTTCTCAGTTCAGATGGACGTAATCGCCTCGCTATTGCTTATTCCAATGCAATCGAGACTGTCAACTTTAACATGGGCATCCGTGAAGAGGACGGAACGATTCGCTGTCAAATCACGCTTTTTTCGGAGCCTTCCAAACCGATGAAAAGGTATGAGGGAACCATTCGTATTGATCAAAGAGACATTCCTTTTGAACAAGCGATTCAGGCCATATCCTATTGGTACGAGAGCATGGATGCCTATCGACCATGTATGATACCCAAAGCGGCAACATTCCCGATGTATTCTACATGGTATTCTTTTCATCAAGAGCTCGTAGATAAAGAGATCGAAGAACAGTGCAGAATGGCAAAAGAGATCGGATGCGACACCGTAATCGTGGATGACGGATGGCAAACAACCGATAACCAAAGAGGATATGCCTATTGCGGGGATTGGGAGGTCGCTCATCAAAAGATCGGCAACATGAAAGCACATGTGCAAAAAGTTCAGGCTATGGGAATGAAATACATCTTGTGGTATAGCATGCCTTTTATCGGCTTCCATTCGAAAGCGTGGGATACCTATAAAGATAAGCTGCTGGTTTATCGAGAGCATCTGCAAGCAGGTGTTTTGGACCCAAGATATCCGGAAGTCCGGGAATACTTGATTTCCACTTATGAAACTGCTCTGAACGAATGGGGCGTCGATGGCTTCAAGCTGGATTTTATCGATGAGTTTGATTTGAACAAAGCGAATGACAAAGCCCTCGAAAAAGATGGGAGAAGAGATTTTGACTCCGTTCAGGAAGCGGTTGAATGCTTGCTTGAAGGAATCTTTGCGCGGTTACATGCCAGGAAAGCTGATGTCATGATTGAATTTCGTCAAAAGTATATCGGTCCCTTTATGAGAAGGTTTGGAAACATATTTCGGGTTGCCGATTGTCCGAATGATGCCGTTACCAATCGGGTGGGGACGATCGATTTGCGGTTGTTTTCCGGTAAAACAGCTGTTCACTCAGATATGTTGATGTGGAGCCCGGAAGATACGGTTGAAAATGCGGCCCTACAGCTCATTAATGTTTTGTTTGCGGTTCCACAGTTATCGATGCGCTTCGAGAAATTACCGCCGGAGCATATCGAAATGACAAAGTTCTGGTTGAAGTTTTGGAGAGAAAACAGAGACGTGCTTTTATTTGGAGAGTTACGTGCAGAAGCTCCCGAGTTACTCTATCCGAATGTTCAAACGCGAAATTCATCGAAAGTAGTCATGGCAGTCTTTGGTAGCCCATACGTAAAAGTGGTTGAGCCAGGCAATAAAAAGCTATTCATTATGAACGGGACACTACACCAAGAGCTGGTTTTGGATGTAGACAGAGAGTTACCTAACAGAGTAGTAGAGATTTATGATTGTTGCGGAAACCTGGTGTCTATGGCTCCGTTGGCAGTTCAGAAGGTGCCACATCGTCTGAAGGTAAAACCGTCGGGATTAGTGATCCTTAGATGTTTGAAATGATCGATGCCGCTCCTATTCAAGGGGCGGTATTTTTTTAGTGGGATAGATATTTTCTCAAGGATATTTTCAACGGGTATAGAATAATAACATTATTCACAATCTTCGTTTAAGGAAGGTATAAACCTATGGATAAAGAAGCTCAGCGAGTCGACCTTAGACAAGAACAGTTCAACATGAAAGAGCTGCTTCAGTCACTGGTTGAAACGACTACGGATGCGATTTCAATTAGGGACATGCAGGGTCATATACTTTTTGTGAATAGTGCCTTTGAAAAAATCTACGGTTGGACATATCAAGACCTCCTGAATGACCCGTACTGCCTCGTGCCTGAAGAACTCATTGACGAGACAAAGGAAATTTTCCACGAGGTTAAATTTGAAGGAAAAAATATTACAGGCTATGAGACCGTGCGTCAACGAAAAAATGGTGAGATCGTTCACGTTGGTCTAACCGCTTCCCCTATAAGAGATACAGAAGGTACGATCGTAGGCACTTCCGTTATCGCCAGAGATATTACGGACCGCAAAATGGCGGAAGAAGCACTCGTGAATAGCGAGGCAAAGTACCGCATCCTTGTAGAAAATACGAGTGATGTTATTTGCCAACATGATGTACACATGAATAATCTTTTTGTATCTCCTTCTATCGAACACCACTTGGGATACACTCAGGATGAATATCTTCAAACGAATAGTTTTGATCTCATTCACCCTGATGATGTAAAAACCGTGAAAGATCTGCGTTCCTTAATCTCTATGCATCCCCAAAATGTTCAAATGGAGATTCGATTACGTCATAAAAATGGATCGTGGGTGTATTGGGAGTCACGTTGTGTTCCGATTATGTCTGAGAACAAAGAGATTGATAGCTTTCTATTCGTTTCACGCAATATCACCGAGCGAAAACAATCCGAAGAAGCCTTGCGCAAGAGCGAGGAACAGTATCGATTCATTGCCGAACACACGGCAGACTTCATTTCCGTCATAGATAAATACGGTCACGTATTGTATAGTTCACCTTCCCATGTGAAGAAATTAGGGACGAGCCAAATTATTTTTGAAAACATACATCCAGAAGATGCAGCATTCGTCTGTGAGCGATTTTCCACGATGATTGAGTTCGATATTCCGGTGACATGTGAGTATCGATACAAACTGGAAAACGAGAAATGGATCTACCTTGAATCAAGAGGGATGCCGTTTTTTAGCTCAGATGGTGGAAATCAATACTTCATCAACATTACACGTGACCTAACAGAGAGGAAGCAAAACGAAGAGCTTCTCCGCAGAACAGAGAAGTTGTCCGTAATCGGTGAATTGGCCGCAAGTATTGCGCACGAAATAAGAAATCCGCTTACGGCATTGAAAGGCTTTATCCAATATTTGCGGCCAACACTATCGGGGGGAGCCACTTATACAGACATTATGTTGTCCGAGTTAGATCGAATCAACTTTATCGTGAGTGAGCTACTTGTGTTGGCCAAGCCGCAAACGCTGAATGTGAAGCGGATTCTTTTACACCCTCTTATTGAAAGTGTGGTAACGTTTCTGGAATCAGAAGCAAATCAAAACAACACTTCGATCAACACAATATTCAGCGATATTCCCATAGCGATTAAAGGAGAAGAAAATCAAGTAAAACAAGTCTTTATCAATCTATTGAAGAATTCCCTGGATGCGATCTCGTCAAATGGCACAATTAGCATAGAAACCACATGTCTACCGAATAACCAAGTGCGGATTCGCTTTACCGACAATGGATGTGGCATTTCCCAAGAGCTGCTGCCCAGACTCGGTGAACCTTTTTATACTACGAAAGAGAAAGGAACAGGCTTAGGTTTACTTGTCAGCAATAAAATAATGAAAGATCATCAAGGAACCATCACCATCTCGAGCGAGATCAACAAAGGTACCACCGTGGATATCATGTTTCCCATTTCGAAATAGGAAGGTGATCCAGATGAATTCGCAAATCGCTATCAAAAAGGTAGCTTACTCCAAATCTCCACCTACGTGTGCTCAGAAAGCTAGAATCATTAGAGGGGGAGAAAATCATGTGGAGGAAGTTTCTGCTTCATCCGCTTGCAGTTCGATACAGTGTGTTTATGATCGGACTGGCGGTTATGGCGTTTGGTATTGGCATGATGATTGAGGCGCATTTAGGTGTTGCGCCGTGGGATACACTGCATATCGGATTACAAAAGACATTTGGATTGACCATCGGCATATGGTCGCAGATCGTGGGAGCCATGATCATTCTCGCTTCCTACATCATTGGCAAGATCCGGCCGAACGTCGGTATGTTTTTAAACATGTTTTTCTTCGGGCTGTTTATTGACGTATTCATGTGGCTGAACTGGATTCCTACAGGTAAGACCGTTCTCGAACGAGTTATTTTGTTTGCTGTCGGTCTGCTCATTTATACGATCGGAACAGGTATGTATATTTCACCGCGATTGGGAGCCGGTCCACGTGACAGTTTTATGTTAGCTTTACATGAGCGAATGGGATGGGGAATCGGTAAAGTCAGGATCGGTATAGAGTGCACAGTCATGGTGTTGGGCTTGCTGCTTGGCGGGCCTGTTTCGGTAGGAACTTTTGTGACGGCCCTTGCCATTGGACCGCTTATCAAGCAATTTATTCCGATGTGGGAGCGAATTTTGGCAAAATCGTACGGAGCGGCTTAGACCAGAGAAAAAGAAAAAGGGTGCTCATATTGAGTACCCTTTTCAACTTTGTTGCAGCTTGCGTTCAGCCATATAGGATGCGATTCCCAAAATCAGACCCAGTGCTACGAGCACGGCACCCACCCATGGCAGGGAGGTTATATCAAGATGCGTAATAACCCATCCGCCAATGAAGGCACCCGCAGCATTTCCTAGATTTCCGGCAGAATGACTGGAAGTAGAAGCAAGCGCTGGCGCATTCTGAGCGAGGTTCATCACGCGTACTTGCAGCCCTGGAAATACAGCGAAAGAAGCAGCTCCCCAAAGAAATATGGTCAGAACGGCAGCGATTGGACTGTACATGGTAAACGTAAACTGCGTCAAAATGATGCATATCGTGAAGTAAAGTCCGAGAATGGAAGGCATTAGCTTCCAATCCGCAAGCTTTCCGCCCACGATATTACCGATGGTCACACCACAGCCGAAGAGGACAAGAATCCACGTTACATGATACTCAGCAAAACCGGTAATTTGCGTCAGCAGTGGCGTAATATACGTAAATACGGTGAATAGACCAGCGTTGCCTAACGCTCCGATCAACAGGTATAGAAGAAGCTTGGGCTTTAGTAGAGCAGTAATTTGCCCAGTGATACTCCCGATGTTTTCTTGCCGCATGTTTGGAACGAAAACGAGTATTCCGATAAGTGCTATCATTCCCATGATCGCAATCGTACCAAATGAAGCTCGCCATCCCATGTGTTGACCGATGAAAGTCCCCAGAGGCACACCAATAATATTAGCAATCGTCAGACCTGCCATCATAATGGAAACGGCAGCGGCACGTTTGTCAGGACTTACAAGACTGGAGGCTACAACAGCTCCCACCCCAAAGAATGTCCCGTGCGTCAAAGCGGTAATCAAGCGTGCTCCCATCAATATATCGTAGTTGGGAGCAAAAACAGAGATTCCGTTCCCGAGAATAAATAGAATCATAAGGAGACAGAGTAGCTTCTTTTGGGGAATCCGGTGGGTGAGGACTGTCAGTATCGGTGCACCGACAGCTACCCCTAGCGCATACATGGTAATGAGTTGTCCCGCAGATGAGATACTAACATGCAAATCCTCTGCAACATTCGGTAGTAGACCCATGATGACGAATTCCGTCATCCCAATGGCAAAGGAACCCACGGTAAGAGAGAGCAAAGAGATTGAAGACTTTTCCTTGTTGACCTGTTTCTTGGTAGTAGTTTGAGATAACGCCATGAAGTCAATACAACCTTTCTGTACGATAAAATCCGTTTGTGGTGCGGGTAAAGATTACCTGTTCCACTTTGTTAAGTCAAGGTATTCTTCTTGTATAGATGTAAAAATCCTACTAGAAAATACTAGAGCGCATATCTGGAAGTGTGATCGACTTCGAGAATAGGAATAAAGAACGACAAGTCTACCGTTGACAGACACCCAAATTGTGGTTATGATTTACTCGATAATAATCGTAATCATTACGGTTTATTTTTTAAGCCTTAAATCGTAATGATTACGTTTAACCTAGGGTCATTCGCTTTTCATTAAAAATATGGTAAGAGGGTAGGTTGAGATGAAACGGGAAATCGATTTTATAAAGTTTAATCCCACACAAAATATGACCATTCTTGTGAAAAACAACCATCCAGCTGAAGAGTATACGCACATCGCCTCAAAAATTATGTCCTACGCTAGTGTCCATGCTGAACAAGTGGGTTTTATCGAAAAACCGAATAATTATGGAGCAGCAGCACATCTGCAAATGGCTGGGGGTGAGTTTTGCGGCAACGCATGCATGGCATTAGCGTCGCTTATCGCGCATGAAAATGGTCTACAGCATAATGATTTCACCGAAATTGTTTTGGAAGCTTCGGGAACAGATCATTTCGTTGTTTGTCAAGTGAAAAGAATTAAAGACGAATATTACTGCCAAGTTTCGATGCCTCTTCCCAAAAAGATCGAGCAGCAGTCAATCAACTATGATGGCGACGAAATAAACCTGGTGATTGTGAGGTATCAAGATTTCTTTCACATCGTGATTGAAGTAGAACAGTTCAGTGAGGCGGTAAGAAAACGTGCGCAATCCTTAGCCAAGCTGCTTGGAGTAACTGTAGGGGTGAGTTTAATCGGGGTGCTATTGTATCAGCCAGCTTCGAATGAATTGGCTCCCCTTATCTTTGTTCCGTCTTTAGATAGCATGATCTGGGAAAGCGGCTGTGGGTCAGGTACTGCTTCACTTGGGGCCTATCTGGCTTGGAAAAAGCAAGGTGATATCGCTGCTCACATCAGGCAACCGGGAGGCACGATTCAAGTAACGGCCGATTGGCAAAAAGAAGAAGTAACAAGTCTCAAAATTGAGGGGGCAGTCGGAATAGTGGCACAAGGCAAAGCATTCATCGAGATTCAAGATAGCAAGGGGAGAACGGAATGAATAGACACGAACAATTGCATCAACAGTTGACTGCATTTCTAGAAAGGTTCACCCATCTAGCAGATCGATATGACGGTACCATCCATCACAGCTCGGAGTTAGAGAAGATCATCGATGAGTATTCTACTTTCATAACGGATGAAAGAAACAAAGAAGCCTGGGAGCAGATAGAACAGCCAATCGGAAACCAATTGAACCAGCTTGTGGAGAATGTAAGAAAATCGTCGGCGATTTGCGTTTCGATTATGGAGAAATATCGTGCGTTGAAGCTGCTAAAAGGGATTGACGATAAGACCGACTACTTTCAAAACATAGAATCTTGTATTGAAGAAGAATTTGGGAGTTTTCAAGTTACTGTTGATTCAAAGGTGTTGATGGTAGGCTCAGGTTCCTTTCCCATGACGCCATTATTGATTGCGAAGCGGACGGGAGCAGAAGTAGTTGGTATCGACATTGATGAGGAGGCCATCGAACTAGGGCGGAGTGTTGTAGAAAGGCTGGGAAGTGGATTGTCTATCCGCTTGGAGAAAGAGTTTGTGGAACGACTTGATGTGACGAAGGATGCAACCCATATCATCTTTAGTTCAACAGTTGCAAATAAGTATGATCTGCTGGAACAATTACATCCATTGACAAATGACCAAGTGATCGTGGTGATGCGATACGGGAATCAAATGAAATCCCTTTTTAACTACCCCATGAGAGAGGTAGATGAGCGGAAATGGAGACTGATTGAAACTATCTTGCGTCCCGACCATGTATTTGATATCGCGTTGTACAAAAAAGCATCGGTTGCATGCTGATCTTAAAAGGAGGTTTCTATGGGTGATATGAAACGAATCTTGCTATTGGGAACAGGTCCTGCTTCCATTCAAATGGCTGTCATGTTTAAAAAACATTGGAAGTGTTGCGTCGGGGTCGTTGGGCGTGAGTCTGTTCGTTCCACATCATTCTTTACTGCACTTAAGCAAAGCAGTCAGCAAATTCGAACAGATATTCAAAATGAAAAGCATCAAAAGATGGAAGGCGAATGCCAAATCGATCATGTATTCCATGGATACGGGAGAGTTACAGGGGAATGGGATACCATCATATTATCTGTCACAACAGATGCATATACAGAGGTTTTACAACAAATAAATGATCAGGTTTTACAACAAATAAAGTGCATGGTTTTGGTTTCCCCGACCCTTGGTTCCAACACTTTACTACGTCATTATTTAAACAAGATTGGTTCGAATGCGGAGATTATCAGTTTTTCTACATACCTTGGCGATACACGCTGGTTCCATGATCAGCCATCAAATCGAGTGATTACGACAGGGGTTAAGAAAAAGCTTTACATCGGCTCGACGCGCGCACCCTCCCCGAATGTAAAAAGACTTTGTGAGTTATTTGAGCAAGTAGGTATTCATTTGGAAGTCATGGACTCTCCGATCGAAGCGGAAACGCGAAACATATCACTATACGTGCATCCGCCACTGTTTATGAATGCTTTCTCCCTTCGTGTGATATTTGGAGAGGAACCAATCAAAAAGTACGTCTACAAAATGTTTCCGGAGGGCCCCATCACGCAATATCTCATACGCGATATGCTGGCTCAATGGAAAGAGATTACCAAAGTGGTGGAAAAGCTCAATATAAAAGGGCTCAATTTGCTAAAGTTCATGACGGATGATAATTATCCGGTGAGGCTGGAAAGTCTATCACGTGATGATATCGAAAACTTCGTTCATTATGAAACGATTCATCAAGAGTATTTATTGTTCATTCGATATACCTCACTGCTGATTGATCCTTTTTCGGAGCCAGATTCAGATGGAAGATACTTCGATTTTTCTGCTGTCCCCATCCGGAAAATATTTATCAATAGAGAAGGGTATTGGGATATCCCGCGCATGCCAAAGGAAGATTACTATCGGATAAAAATGATTCAGGGCATTGCAAGATACTTAGATAGCAGTTGCCCGACGATCGATACATTCATTGAAACGTACGAGAGTAAAATTTCGGAAGCTGCGCAAACACGTAAGGGTGAACAGTTATCGGATGCGTTCGTTGTGCAAAGCTTTGCGGAAGATTTGAAAATGATATGTAGTGAGATCGAAAAGGGTATCGGATCAAAGAAGCCACACTAACACGTATTTTTTGGAGGAAATGGTATGACAAGAAGAATGGGATCCTTATTAAGGACGTTCATGGTCTCCGTTGTTCTGCTGGTTGGCTGCAGTAACGGTGATACGGAAAAAACGGAGTCAACCAATAAAGGGAAAGAGATCGTCTATGCCACTTCGAAAGATATTAACGATATGAACCCGCATTTTTATTCCGGCTCCATGCCAGCTCAAGGGATGGTGTACGAATCGTTGGTGGAAAATACAGAAGATGGGATCAAACCTTTGTTAGCTGAATCTTGGGAAGTTTCCGAAGACGGGAAAGTGTACACGTTTCATTTGAGAAAAAACGTGACGTTTCATGATGGAGAGCTGTTTAATGCGGAAGCAGTGAAAAAGAATATCGAAGCGGTGCAAAGCAATGCAAGCAAGCATTCCTGGATCAAGTTATCAACAAAGATCGTGGCCTGCAATGTACTCGATGAGTATACGGTTGAACTGGTCTTATCCGAACCGTACTACCCGACGCTGGTCGAATTGTCGATGACAAGACCTTATGTATTCATCTCGCCAAAAAATTTTGTGAACGGGGGAACCAAAGATGGTGTTAGTGGTTATAACGGAACTGGTCCCTATAAGCTCACTGAGCATAAAGTCGATCAGTATGCCGTATTTGAAGCGAATGAAAATTATTGGGGTGGCGCGCCTAAAGTGAAGAAAATCACGGCCAAAGTACTTCCCGCAGGAGAAACTACTTTCTTGGCATTGCAAAAGGGAGAAGTCAACTTTGTATTTACGGATGATCGAGGGGCTAATAGTCTCGATGTGGCAGCCATGAATCAATTTGTTGAATCAGGTGAACACCAAATCATTCGCAGTCAACCAATGAACACAGGCATAATTGTCGTCAATAGCAGCAAAACAGAGAGCCCTGTATATGAAAAGGCTGTACGCGAAGCGTTTTGGCATGCGATTGACAGAGAGACCATCAGCAAACAAATATTTGAAGGCACTGAACAACCAGCTAATACCCTTTTCTCTTCGAATGTTCATTACGCCAACGTGAAATTAGAGAAGCGGGGATACGATTTGGAAAAAGCGAAGAAGATTTTGGAGGAGGCGGGCTGGGGTATCGGGAATACGGGCGAATTCAGATCGAAAAAAGGAAAGCCATTAGCCATGAAGCTTTATTATGATGTAAATTCGTCCACGCAAAAAATGCAGGCTGAATTGATTCAACATACGGTAAAAAGGATTGGGGTCCAACTGGAGATTATTGGCGAGGAGTCTTCTTCGATTGCGAACAGAAGATCTACAGGTGACTATGACCTGCTTTTTAATCAAACGTGGGGACTCGCATATGATCCGCAGAGCACAATCGCTGCTTTTACTTCCAAGTCTTCCTATTACCATACGACAAGAGGCCTCGCGCAAGCTGATGAGCTCTATAAAAAAATAGAAGAAGTTATGGTGTCGACGAATGAGGAACATAGAAAATCGCTATATGCTGATATTTTGACCATTGTCCATGAGGAAGCCGTATTTATTCCGATTACGAATGGAAGAGTCACGATCCTGGCTCCCAAAAACCTGAAGGGTATCTCGTTTAAGCAAACGCAATTCGAGCTTCCATTTGAGCGGATGTACTTTGAATAAATACGGAAAAAGGAGCGTGCTATGGGTAGCTATATCATCAAAAGGTTCATGCTATCGATTCCTTTGGTCCTGATCGTATCGTTTGTAACGTTTTCTTTCATTCATCTATCTCCTATGGATCCTGCCGAAGTGGTGCTGCATTCGCAAGGCATTCCCACAATAACGGATGAGTTACTTGTTCAAACCAGAGCGAACCTTGGGATGGACCAACCCTTTTTGACCCGGTACCTAAACTGGGTCGCTTCATGCTTGCAGCTTGATTTTGGAGATTCATACATAACGGGAAAACCCGTGTGGTCTATGCTAGGACCAGCCTTTTTCCATACAGTAAAGCTGACGTTAGTTTCGACATTTGCCATAGTTTCGCTGTCCATCGTTTTGGGAGTGGCATGCGCATTGAACGCAGGCAAATGGGTGGACAAATCAGTCAGAGGCGTTTCATTTTTCCTGACATCGATGCCGTCCTATTGGCTCGCCGCTCTGCTGATCTGGTATTTTTCCGTCAAGTTGGATTTGCTTCCGACAAGCGGAATGGAGTCGTACAAAAGCTATGTATTGCCCGTTGTTGTGATTACAATCAGCTATGCTGGTATCTATTTTCGAATCATCAGAAGTTCCATGTTAAGCAACATGAATGAAGACTATGTTCTCTATGCAAGGGCATGCGGCTTACCTGAGAAAAAGATCACGATGCACATTCTCAGAAATTCATTGCAGGTGGCCATTTCCGTATTTTGCATGGCGATTCCCATCATTTTGGGAAGCACAGTCGTCGTGGAAAACATCTTTGCTTGGCCGGGACTCGGTACGCTAAGCGTCAAATCCATTTTAAGCAGGGATTTTCCGATCATTCAAGCCTATGTCCTAGTGTTGGCAGTCGCTTTTATTCTGTTCAACACCGTTTCCGACATCATCAATGCGGCATTGAAACCCAAAATAAGGGATGGTCTCTAGATGAATCGATTCCAACATGTGTGGAAAGACAAGGTTGCTGTCCTATCCTTATCCATTATCTCGCTTACAACTATGGCTGGAATATTTGCACCTTTCGTTGCACCGCATGATCCTGCAGAAGTACATATGGAGCTTCGATTTGCATCCGGATCATGGGAGTATCTCTTGGGCAACGACCACTTAGGGCGATGCGTTTTATCCAGGCTCATTTACGCTATTCGTCCCAGCATGCTATGGGTCTTCGCTGCGCTTCTCCTTTCTGTATTGATTGGGTCAATTGTAGGGGTTCTTGCGGGTTACTTTCGTGGAAAAACCGATGCCTTCTTGATGCGTGTTTGCGATGTGATCCTTTCTTTTCCGGGATATGTCATGACCCTGGCGATTATCGGCATTTTGGGAGTAGGTTTTGAAAAGGTAATCATCGCCTTTGTATTGATGAAATGGGCGTGGTTTGCTCGAATCATCAGAGCGTCAGTCATGCAATATGCGGAATCCGACTATGTAAAATTCTCAAAGGCAATCGGCGCGAGCAATTTGGGAATCATGATCAGGCACATTATTCCGATTGCATTGCCCGACATTGCTGTCATTTCAAGCAGCTCCTTCGGTTCGATGATTTTGCAAATATCAGGATTCTCTTTCCTCGGTTTAGGCATTCAAGCACCGGAAGCAGAGTGGGGCATGATGTTGAACGAAGCGAGAGAGGTCATGTTTTCCCGTCCGGAATTCATGCTAGCTCCCGGTTTGACCATCGTGATCGTCGTATCGGTCATTAACTATTTGTCTGATACGCTTCAAGTGGCTTTAGATCCCAAATTGATGACTTCTACATATAAGCAGCAAGGGTTAGTAAGAGCCTCTGCCGTGAAGCTCGAAGGAAAAGGGGTGGCATAACCGGAAGATGAACATTTTGGAGGTAAATAACCTGAAAATCTGGGACAGCCGCAATGATCGAGTGATCGTTCCAAACAGTTCATTTCATGTGAAGCAGGGAAGCTGTCTGGCCATTGTTGGAGAAAGCGGAAGCGGGAAGTCGGTTACGTGCAAGGCCATCATGAGATTGAATAAAGCCGGGATTCACCAATCGGGTGACATTCTATTACGAGGAGAAAACCTCATGGAGCTCTCCGAACAGGAGATGAGGAAAAAGAGGGGAAAGCAGCTTTGCATGATTTTACAGAATGGCATGCGTGCCTTTGATCCCTCTTGCGTGGTGGGCGTTCATTTAAAGGAGACGCTAGTGGAGCATTTTGGATGGAGCCGTGACGAAATCACAACCAAAATGAAAAATGCCATGGAAAGCGTCATGCTGAAAGACCCGAAAGAGGTAATGAATAAGTATCCCCACCAGCTGTCGGGTGGAACGCTGCAGCGGGTCATGATTGCGCTGGCTATCGTATTAGAGCCTGACATTCTGATTGCTGATGAACCAACGACAGCACTCGATACAATCTCGCAGTTCGAAGTGGTTGAACAGTTCCTGCAATTGCGTGATCGAATGGGCTGTTCCATGATCTTCATCTCTCACGATTTAGGAATTGTCAAATTAATGGCAGATGAGGTTCTCGTCATGAAAGAAGGAGAAATTGTTGAAAACGGGACGACCGAAGCCATCTTCTCTGAACCGCAGCATACCTATACCCGTTACTTACTCTCCACGAAGCTGCCGATGAATCTACATTTTAAGAGGGTCATGGGAGGAGTTAGTATTGCTGAGCGTTGAGTGTGTAGAGAAATCATACAGAAGAGGTGGATTGTTCTCAAGGGAAAGAGAGCAAGTGTTGAGTAACATTAGCTTCGAATGCAAATCTGGGGAGTGCTTCGGCATCATCGGAGAAAGCGGAAGTGGTAAATCGACATTAGGAAGATTGCTCCTGGGGATAGAAAAGCCTGATCGAGGTACCATCTTGTTTGAGGGCAAAAAAGTAGAGGATCGAAAAGTAAGAACAGGGAATATCAGCGCTGTATTTCAAGATTACACTTCTTCGATCAATCCATTATATACGGTAGAGGACGCCATTCGGGAGCCTTTGCAAATGAAAAGACGGGGACGAAAAGATGTTCGAAGCGAGATTGACCATTTATTAAGTCAAGTAGGGTTGGATCCTTCCTATCGAAAGAAATTTCCTCATGAGCTATCAGGGGGGGAGGCTCAGAGGGTATGCATAGCGAGAGCTATTTCAACGGAACCGAGATGCATTCTATTCGATGAAGCAATCAGTTCATTGGATGGGTCTGTGCAAATGCAAGTGCTTGATTTACTAAAAGACTTGAGAAAACGTTACAAGATTAGCTATATCTTCATCACCCATGATATACAGGCTGCCGCCTATATTTGCGACAGAGTCATGGTCATACGAAATGGTGAGATCGAAGAGATTGTGAGGGTTGAAGAATTAAAAGATGTTCAATCCGCCTATACGAAGAAACTGCTGCAAATGACTATTGCTTAAAGGAATTGGCAATGAGAGTAAGCAGAGGATCAGAGGAAGGAGCAAGAGCTATGAGAGGGGCTCTGTCTTGGCCATTTTTACGATTATACATATTGACTCTTTTGTATTTTAGTGCGAACTCTATTCTGAATGTCATTATTCCGTTAAAGGGTGCAGAGTTAGGTGCGACCAATACAACAATTGGAGTCGTTATGGGAGCGTATCTGTTTACAACCATGTTTTTTCGGCCGTGGGCAGGCCATATCATCCAAAAACATGGACCAATCAAAGTGCTCCGCACGATTCTTATTTTCAATGGAGCGGCTCTCATTTTATATACGTTTACTGAATTAGAGGGTTTTATTGTTGCCCGTATTCTGCAAGGGATGTGTACCGCTTTTTTCTCCATGGCCTTACAGCTAGGGATTATTGATGCGTTGCCGGACAAGGATCGTTCACAAGGGATCTCCCTGTATTCCTTATGTGCTTATTTGCCGGGTATTTTTGGCCCTCTACTCGCTTTAGGCATCTGGCAAGCGGGGGATAGCTCTTATTTTACAGTTGCCATGGTCACCATTGCGATCCTTACAGGAGTGGTGGGTTATAGCGCCAGCATCGACAAAAAAGTAGCTGAGCCTGCTCCGGGTCAGACTGAACAGGGAGCAACCATGCTTGGTTCTGTGAGCCAATTAGTCAAAAACCCGTATTTATGTAAATGCAGCGTCCTGATGCTGGCGGCATCCATTATATTTGGAGCTGTGACAACCTTTATACCGCTGTACGCTGTACAAATCAACTACGGGAATGCGGGGGTTTTCCTGATGCTTCAAGCGGGTACCATCGTATTATCGCGGTTTGTGTTGAGAAAGAAAATTCCGTCAGACGGTAAGTGGCGTTCCTCTTTTATGATGGGAATTATGCTCATTCTTGCAGTAGCGGCGTTAAGTGTAAGCTTTTCTAGCGTGGGTGGAGCAGCCTTTCTCTACGTAGGGGCCATATTAATGGGAATTGCTCAAGCCCTTCTCTATCCTACGTTAACGACGTATTTGACATTTGTTCTGCCAAAGACGGATCGCAATGTGTTAATCGGGTTATTCATAGCTATGGCCGATTTGGGTGTTTCTCTGGGAGGAGTCATCATGGGGCCAGTCGCTGATCATTTCTCTTATTCCTTCATGTATATGATTTGTGCAATCTTAGGCGTAACGATGATCATTTTTGCCTATGAACGAAGCAAAAAAAGTTCTGTTGGATTACGATAAGACCGATGATGTTCATTGCTAAAGCTCAATCGTGGAAGGAAGAAAACAGTTATCCGTAGATCGTCGTTGGACACGGAGGAAAATATTCAGGTGGCAAGCCGAGTACATGTTAGGAGATGATACCTAGCGTTTACTCGGCTTTTTCATACGCAGATGCGAATCAAAACACAGTATCTATTTGACCATCATTTAGCGTCACAAAAGATAGGGGAAGGTACCTATTTGAAAGGTGCTCCCGGTCTTTTACGATTGGGTCATAGGGGAAATGATCTCAATATCTTTCAGTATGGAGGACCTATGATGGATCAAAGTCTGACTTATTTTGAACGCTATGGTGAAGAAGGAAAAGCCATGGATAACGGGTATCTGAAGCAAATCTTCGATCACTTGCAGGACGGGATTATTCTTATGGATCAGGAACGAAAAATTATGGTGATGAACCCATCCGCAGAGAAAATGACCGGTTGGAAACGAGGAGAAAAGGTCCCGTTCTGCTCCTACTGCCAAAACAGAGAGTTGGAACCGGGAGAAGAACGATGTTATTTGCTCGCCAAACGGGAGGTTCCCTATTTTCTCTCTGCGATGCCTACCTATGAAGGACGGTACGTAGACATGGAGATGAGCACGGCTGTCATCTATGAAAATGGAGAACAAGACATGCACGATGTCCTTTTGGTCTTAAAAGATATGACGGTCAAGAAAAAAGAAGAGGAGGTCAGAATCTCCAAGCAGGTGCTGCAAAAAACGCTAGAAGCTCAAGAAAATGAACACAAGCGCCTGGCCCGGGAACTGCACGACGGCGTAGGTCAATCCTTGTATTCTGTTTCAGTAGGTATTCAGGCAATTCAAGCACGCCTCAACGAGAGGGGACAATTCCGGGAATTCATGCAAGAGATTGTGAATGAGCTGGAAAAAGCAATACAAGACGTCAAGCTGTATTCTCTACAGCTGCGTCCGCATAGTCTCGATCAGTTGGGGCTGATTCCTACCGTACAGCATCTTGTTTCTAGCTTGAACAAAGCACATCAGGATGTTTCCATTACCTTTTCTTACAGCAATGTTAGTGATCATTTTCAGCCAAACTTGGAAATCAATCTGTACCGTGTCATCCAAGAATCCTTACATAACGCACTGAAATACGCGAAGGCCACACTCATTGAAGTCATCTTGTACAAGGAAGACGACCTACTGACTCTGCTGATTCAGGACAACGGAATCGGATTTGTGCGCGATCAGGTTCAGGTTGGTCTGGGCCTCAAACATATGGAAGAACGAGTGGATCAGATGGAGGGGACTCTTCAGATTCAATCCGTCCTCCTCGAAGGTACATCGATCAAGGTAACGGTAGCAGGACAAGGAGGGAGAGTAGAGTGATACGAGTGCTTTTGGTTGATGATCACACGATGATTCGGAAGGGATTGCGTGTGCTTCTCGAAAGTTACTCTCAAATTAAAATTGTCGGAGAGAGTCATACAGGCAATGATGCCATCCTGAAAGCCAATCAGCTGAAACCCGATGTAGTGCTGATGGATTTGTCATTGCCGAACGGGTTGGATGGGTTTACCGCGAGCAAAGAGATTCGCAAGTCGAATCCTTTGGTGAAAATCGTCATATTGACCATGCATGACGAGGAGATTTTCGTCCAGGAGGCCATCACGGTCGGAGCCCATGGCTACATTTTAAAAAACAGCCATGGAGAACTGCTGTTTCAAGCCATTGTGGAGGTTTACAGAGGCAAGTGCTTTTACAAGACTTCAGTATCGCAAGAAATCATCAATCAATGGCTGAGATCGGATGCCAAGACGTTGCCTTCTGTTTTAACGCTGCGTGAAAAGGAGCTTGTCAGACTCATTGTGCTTGGCTATTCCAATAAGGAAATGGCGGATAAGCTGTTGATCAGCGTAAAAACCGTGGAGAACCACAAAACGAATATCATGCAGAAACTAGGATTGGATTCCAAGCATCAATTGATCCAATACGCCATAAAAAATAGATATCTCGATCTGGCGTTTTAATGGTTTGAATCCAAAAGTAGGGGACTTCCCCTATATGGAAAAAATGTCAGCGGAATAAACTGAATAGAGAGACTGCATCTTATGAACGGTCATCGTATGATTGGAAACCAAATGGTCGTCGAAGGAGGAGCTATGGCAAAACAAGTTCATTATACGGTTGTGATCGTGGGAGCAGGCTCAGCAGGTATCTCTGTTGCTTCCCGTCTCGTCCGTGCTTCCAAAAGACTCATGGGACAAGTCGCCATCATCGATCCCGCATCCAAGCATTATTATCAGCCTTTGTGGACATTAGTCGGAGGTGGTGCCGCGAAAAAGGAGGAATCCGAGCGAGACCTCGCCTCTCTGATTCCCACAGGCGTCGACTGGATTTGTGATGCGGTCACCATGTTTCAACCGGAACAACAAACGCTTAGTACGAAGCAGGGGGCCGTCTTTACCTATGATTACCTCGTTGTTGCTGCCGGTCTGCAACTGGATTGGGAGGGGGTAAAGGGTTTGAAGGATGCCGTTGGGAAGAACGGCGTTTGCAGCAACTACGCATACCAAACGGTAGAAAGTACATGGGAAGCCATCCGGAGTTTTAAAGGCGGCACTGCTATTTTTACTCATCCGAATTCACCCGTAAAATGCGGCGGAGCCCCTCAGAAAATCATGTATCTAGCCGATGATTACTTTCGCAAGTTAAAGGTTCGCAACGAGTCAGCGATCATTTTTGCTTCAGCGAAGGGAAGTATTTTTGACGTTCCCACGTATGCCAATACCCTCAATAAGGTCATTCGTCGCAAGAACATCGAAACGAGATACAAGCATAACCTACTGGAGGTGCGGGCGGATACCAAAGAAGCCGTCTTCGAGAATCTGGACACCAAAGAGCAGGCAGTATGGAAGTATGACATGCTTCATGTGACCCCTCCCATGAAAGCGCCCGATTTCATTGCAAACAGCGCATTGGCAGACACAGGAGGCTGGGTCGATGTCGATGCATTTACTCTTGTGCACAAGAGATTTCCCACTATTTTCGGCATTGGCGATTGCACGAATCTTCCCACGTCTAAAACCGGAGCTGCTATTCGCAAACAGGCGCCTGTGGTCGAGAAAAACCTGCTCGCGCTGATCAATGGGAATCCATTGACTGCCAAGTATGACGGTTATACATCCTGCCCACTCGTAACGGGGTACAACAAGCTGGTACTCGCCGAATTTGATTACAACCTGAAGCCGTGCGAAACCTTTCCTTTTGACCAATCCAAAGAAAGATTCAGTATGTACCTGATGAAAAAAGAACTGCTTCCCATCCTTTATTGGAATGGCATGCTAAAAGGATTGATGTGAGGGAGTTTTCGAAAGAAAGGGGGAGACATCCATTTTGCACGATCTGGAATCACTCCGGTTTCTGCTTGAGTTACTCGCGGAAAAAGCAAACAAATAATTGACAGGTTAAGGGAGGAATACACGATGTTATTGCGTTACTTTTATGATGAGAAGCTGGCCCATGCATCTTATCTGGTCGGCTGCCAAAAAACCGGGGAGGCGATTGTAATCGATCCCGCCCGTAATCTGGCTCCTTATTTTCAGGTCGCCAAAGCAGAGGGAGTAACCATTGTAGCCGCCGCCGAAACCCACATTCACGCTGATTTTGTATCTGGTGCCAGGGAACTGGGCGCAGTTCATCAAGCGAAGCTGTTTTTATCCAATGAGGGCGATGAAGATTGGAAATATCAATACGTGAAAGGCTTGAGCCATCAGCTTGTGCACGATGGGGATCGCTTTTTTATCGGAAACTTGCTATTTGAAGTCATGCATACCCCTGGCCATACGCCTGAGAGTATCTCCTTCCTTTTGACAGACCTTGGAGGGAATGCAGATCGCCCTATTGGGATCTTCACGGGAGATTTCGTCTTTGTCGGCGATATCGGCAGACCGGACTTGCTCGAAAAAGCAGCGGGAATGAAGGGGACGTCCGAGTTAGGTGCAAGAGCCATGTTCCAGTCCCTCCAAAAATTCAAGCAACTGCCGGATTATATGCAGGTATGGCCAGCCCATGGCGCAGGAAGTGCTTGCGGGAAAGCACTGGGGGCCGTGCCGTCTTCTACCGTTGGCTATGAAAAGCTCTTTAACTGGGCGATGTCACACACGAGTGAAGAGGAATTCGTTCAGGCGCTCCTGGATGGACAACCAGAGCCGCCAACGTATTTTGCGGTGATGAAACGCGTGAATAAGGAAGGCCCTGCCTTGCTCAAGGAGCTTCCTGTTGTTCAAGAGTTCAACTCGCTAGAAGCGGTAAAGGAATCACTGGAAAACGGACAGATGATCGATACGCGAACTTTCCAGAAATTTGCGAAGGGGCATCTGGCGGGAACACTTCACATTCCCCTCAACAAGTCATTTGCCAACTGGGCAGGCTGGATTGTCGATTACGATCGCCCCGTTCACATCCTGACCACCCCAGATGCGCTGGACGAGATTTTGCAAGCCTTGCATGCTGTAGGGATTGATCATGTCACAGGCTTTATCGACAGCACCAAGCTAATGGAAAGGGAAGTGTCTTCGCTCGAGACAATTGAAGAGGTAACACCGCTAGAGATTGCAGAGCGCGTGGAAAAGAGAGAGGTTCACGTAGTAGATGTACGTAATCTGGCTGAGTGGAAGGAAGGACACATTCCAGATGCACAGCACATCATGCTTGGTTCACTCGCCATGCGGCTAGATGAGATTCCTCACGATAAACCGCTTCTCGTACAATGCCGTTCCGGTGCCCGATCTGCCATTGGCGCAAGCATTCTTAAAGCAAACGGATTCAAGGATGTAATGAATTTGAGCGGCGGTATCTTACAATGGCAAATAGACGGCTTGACAGTAGTACAACGAGGATAAAACGAAATCAAAGCGAGTCGCTGCAAAGGGTGAGCCTATGACTATCGACCTAGTGATCACACTGTTTGTTATCGGTTTCGTGGGATCGTTCATTTCTGGTCTCGTTGGAATCGGGGGCTCCATCATCAAGTATCCGATGCTTCTGTACATTCCGCCCGCCCTTGGATTCGTTGCTTACACAGCTCACGAAGTATCCGGAATAAGTGCCGTCCAAGTATTTTTTGCCACCCTAGCCGCTGTTTGGACTCTGCGCAAAGATAAGCTTATTCATTACCAGCTCGTTGTGTACATGGGAAGTGCCATTATTGTCGGGAGCTTGCTTGGAGGATATGGAGGGAAATTTCTTTCGGCAAATGCCGTCAATATCGTTTACGCCATCTTGGCCACGATTGCTGTAATCTTGATGTTCCTGCCAAAAAAGCGAGTGGACGAACGGGAACAGACGACAGAGGTTATCTTTCATAAACCAACAGCTGTCTTATCTGCTTTGATGGTCGGAGGTGCCTCCGGAATTGTCGGGGCAGCGGGCGCTTTTATTTTGGTTCCCATCATGTTGATCATCCTCAAGATACCGACAAGAGTTGCGATTGCGTCCTCTCTTGCCATCACTTTTCTATCTTCCATTGGATCGACGATAGGGAAATGGATGGCAGGGGACATATTGCTGTGGCCATCCGTGATCATGGTAATCGCCAGCATCATGGCAGCGCCGCTCGGTACGAAGGTCAGCAAATGTTTGGGCACGCGGATTCTCCAATCCATTCTTGCCTTGTTGATCCTAGCCACCACGATTAAGATTTGGGCTGACATCCTCCTATTCATACGTGTATGAAGATTTACTTTTTTTACAAACAAAATAAAGAAAAATCAATTGTCATGGAACAGCATTGACATATCCGAGTAAAATGATAAGATAAAAAAGAATTTTACAATGAAATTAAATTTCATAGAACATTCTTATCGAGAGTGGTGGAGGGACTGGCCCGATGAAACCCGGCAACCTTGGTCTGATTGACCTTACGGTGCTAATTCCTGCGGAGTTATTCTGCGAGATGAGAAGGTGGGAAACGTGCAATCGCCCCTCTTCTTTTCGGAGAGGGGTTTTCTATATTTATAATCCATAGTATTCATATCATTTTACTATGTATAGTTCAAAGGAGGAAACAACGTGCTTTATTATGCAGTCAAGCGTGGCTTTCTCATGATCGTTACGCTGTGGATGATTGTCACGGTAACGTTCGTGACCATGCACTTGATTCCAGGTGATCCATTCGCATCAGATGCCAAAATGCTTCCAGAAGAAGTGGTGAAGAACATGCGAGCGGAGTACAACCTGGATCAGCCAATCACGGTACAATACCTGCTTTATCTAAAAGGATTGCTGCAATTTGACTTGGGGCCCTCTATCCAGTCCAAAACGAGGGATGTGAACACACTGATTGCAGAGGGATTTCCCGCATCGGCTGTTCTGGGACTCCAGTCGTTTGCGGTCGCACTGGCAGGTGGAATCACACTGGGAATCGTAGCGGCACTCTATCACAATCGAACCTTGGATTTCTTGTCTATGTTTGCTGCCATCATCGGGATCTCCGTCCCCAGTTTTATTCTCGCGCCACTGTTGATCAAGTACTTAGCGGTCAAATGGGAGCTTTTACCCGTCGCTGCATGGGGGAGCTGGGAGCACTCGATTCTTCCAACACTTGCGCTCGCTATCGGTCCGCTCGCCATTATCGCCCGTTTTGTACGAGCCAGCATGCTTGAGGTTTGGCAACAGGAATACATAAGCACGGCAGAGGCCAAAGGGCTTGGCACCTTTTCCATTGTCGTTAGACACGGGATGCGCAATGCCATCCTGCCTGTTCTTACCTTTATCGGTCCGTTGTTTGCCAACCTGATGACCGGAACCTTTGTGGTGGAAAAGATTTTCGCCATTCCCGGGCTCGGAAAATATTTCGTGGAAAGCATTTTTAACCGCGATTATCCCGTTATTTTGGGAACGACAGTGTTTTACAGCTTTGTGCTCATTTTTACTTTGTACATCATCGACCTGCTGTATCGGGTGATTGACCCGCGCATCAGATTAACGAGTGGAGGGAAGTAGCGTTATGGCCAATCAGGCAACACAACTGGATTCCCTGTTTCGACCAGTCGACCGAAACCGGCTATCCGAGGAAATTCGGGAGCGTCCGAGTCTTGGGTATTGGCAGGAGGTTTTGCAACGGGTATCCAGTAACAAGCTGGCAATGCTCGGGTTCTTTCTGCTCGCAGCAGTGGTGACCCTCTCAATCATCGGTCCGCTGCTCGTTCCCCACAGCCCACATGAACAGTCTTTGACGAAAGGAAATCTGCCACTGTCGGGCGAGCACTGGTTTGGAACCGATGACTTGGGGCGGGACATGTGGGCACGTACCTGGGCAGGCGGACAAATCTCTTTGTTTATTGGTGTGGCGGCAGCAGCCATCGACCTCGTGATTGGTGTATGCATCGGCGGGATATCCGGTTACATGGCAGGGAGGAACAAACTGGGCGACCGTGTAGACAACATCCTGATGCGATTGGCCGAAATTCTGTACAGCATTCCGTATCTGCTGGTGGTAATCCTGCTGATGGTGGTTCTGGAGCCTGGCCTCACAACGATCATTATTGCCCTTTCGCTAACTGGCTGGGTGGGGATGGCCCGCCTGGTCAGAGGACAAATCATGCAGATCAAGCGGCAAGAGTTTGTGCTGGCCGCAGAAAAGCTGGGCACCTCTCATACCAAAATCATCATCAAACATCTGCTGCCGAATACGATCGGCGTCATCATCGTCAACCTGACCTTTACGATTCCGCACGCGATTTTCGCCGAATCATTTCTCAGCTTTCTTGGGCTGGGTGTGCAAGCGCCAATAGCCAGCTGGGGAACCATGGCCAACGACGCGCTGGCGGTTATGCTGAGCGGACAGTGGTGGCGACTGTTTTTTCCGGGATTCATGATTTCGCTTACGATGTTCGCTTGCAATGCACTCGGGGACGGTTTGCAGGATGCACTGGACCCACGGATCAGGAAATGAGGGGGAGTACATCATGAAGCCTTTATTGGAAGTAGATCAGCTACGTGTCTCCTTTCGCACGTACGGTGGAGAGGTGCAGGCAGTAAGAGGGGTTTCCTTTTCTGTGAAGGAGGGAGAGACGCTGGCGAT
Source organism: Brevibacillus sp. RS1.1 (assembly GCF_013284365.1). NCBI lineage: Bacteria > Bacillati > Bacillota > Bacilli > Caryophanales > Paenibacillaceae > Brevibacillus > Brevibacillus sp. RS1.1. The sequence continues at coordinate 88,958 of NZ_JABSVA010000003.1, read as the reverse complement.
TGTGGGGGAAAGCGGCTGCGGAAAAAGTGTGACGGCTCGGGCATTGATGGGGATGATTCCACCGCGAACAGGTCAGGTAAAAGGTGGCAGCATTCGGTTTCGCGGGCGTGAACTGACTGGGCTGACGAATCTGGAATGGCAGCAGGTTCGCGGCTCGCAGATCGGTATGATCTTTCAGGACCCGATGACCTCGCTGAATCCCACGATGAAAATCGGTCAGCAGATTGCGGAAGGGCTGATCAAACATCGAAAGCATACGAAGACGGAAGCAAACGAAGAGACGCTGAAACTGCTGGAGAGGGTAGGTATTCCTGAGGCGGCGAGGCGATTTGAACAATATCCGCACGAGCTAAGTGGAGGAATGCGGCAGCGTGTCGGAATCGCTATGGCGCTAGCCTGCCAACCGCAGTTGGTTATCGCGGATGAACCGACGACGGCGCTCGACGTGACCATTCAGGCACAGATACTTCGTCTGATGAAGGAATTGCAGGAGCAGTTGCAGACGTCGATCATTTTGATCACCCACGATCTGGGCGTAGTCGCAGAGGTGGCCGATCATGTAGCGGTCATGTACGCAGGTGTAGTAGTGGAGAGCGGCCCGGTGGGAGAGATTTTTGACAATCCGCGCCATCCATACACACAAGGGCTGTTGCAGTCTGTGCCACGTCTCGATGCAGGTAAAAAAGAACGACTGATCCCCATCGAAGGGACACCGCCGGATTTGTTTCGTCCGCCTGTTGGTTGCCCGTTCGCTGACCGATGTCGGTTTGCCATGGAAATTTGCCTGGAGCATATGCCGCAATCAAATTCGTTTTTCAATCAGCATGAGGCGAGCTGCTGGCTGAACGACCCGCGTGCCCGGGGAGCAGAAGTGTGGATGGTAGCAGGGAGGGAGACACATGGGTGACAACCTAGTAGAAGTGGAGAATCTCGCTAAATCGTTTGAGATTGGCAAAGGCCAACGGGTTAGAGCAGTTGACCGCGTCTCTTTTGAAATCAGGCGAGGGGAGACGCTCGGAATCGTTGGGGAAAGCGGCTGCGGCAAGTCTACGCTGGGCAGGACGATCGTAGGCCTGTATCCGGCTACTGCAGGGCGCATCCTGTTCCAAGGCAAAGACATCGCCAGGATGGATCGACGTGAGCGACGGGAAGCCAACCGCCACATGCAGCTGATCTTCCAGGATCCGCAGGCCTCACTCAATCCGCGGTTGCGGGTAGGCGACATCATCGCCGAAGGAATTGACTCCTATGGATTGGCAAAAGGAAAAGAACGAGAAGAGCGCATCTATCGGCTGTTGGAGCTCGTAGGATTGCACCCAAGCCACGCAAAACGCTTTCCGCATGAATTTAGCGGCGGACAGCGACAGCGTATCGGAATCGCTCGTGCGCTTGCGGTGGAGCCCAGCTTTATCGTGGCAGACGAGTCCATCTCCGCACTGGATGTGTCCATTCAGGCGCAAATCGTCAATCTTTTAGCTGATCTTCAGGCAGAGCGGTCTATCACCTATCTGTTTATCGCCCATGACTTGTCGATGGTGAAGCATATCAGCGACCGGATTGGCGTGATGTACCTGGGGCAGATGATGGAGCTTGCACCGAGCGAGGAGTTGTTTGCCACACCGCTGCATCCCTACACGCAAGCCTTGATCTCGGCAATGCCCGTCTCCCATCCAGCCCAGCGCGAAGAACGGGAGCAGATTGTACTGACTGGAGAACCACCCAGCCCGATTCATCCGCCAAGCGGTTGTCCGTTTCGCACCAGATGTCCGGTTGCCCAAAGCGTTTGCGCCGAAACAGCACCGGATTGGAAGGAGGTGTGGCACGGACACTGGATCGCTTGCCATCTTGTACAGTAGACAGAGGAGAACAAGGAGGAAATCATCATGAAAAAGGGATTGCTTACTTTTGTTGCATTGCTAGCTCTCGCTGTGCCTGCGCTTTCTGCGTGCGGCAGCGATAAATCAGCTGCATCTTCCGATCAACAGACGGGGACAGCCATTAAACAAGTCATGACCGCTAATCTGCGGGGCGAACCGTACACATTAGACCCGGCATTCGCTTCCGATACCACATCGTACTGGGTAATTGATCATCTGTATGAAGGATTGTACCGATACAGCCAAAATGGGGACATCAGCGAAGGAGCAGCCGAAAAGGTGGAAGTCTCCCCGGACGGCAAAACCTACACGTTTACTCTGCGCCCCGAGATGAAATGGTCGAACGGCGATCCGGTGACGGCGCATGACTACGAATACTCTTGGAAGCGTGTGTTGAATCCACAGACTGCCGCCTATGAACCATCCGCACTCTACTACATACAAGGCGCGGAGGCATACAACACAGGCAAAGGCAGCGTGGATGACGTTCAGATCAAGGCAAAGGATGACCGAACACTCATCGTTGGACTGAAAGACCCGATCACCTATTTCCCGAAAATCATGATGAGTCGCGCCTATCTGCCAGTGAATAAAAAAGTCGTGGATGCAGACAAAAACTGGGCGGCCGAAGCGAAAGGCATCGTGACCAATGGCCCGTACACCGTGGGGAGCTGGGACCACAATAGCCAACTGACGATTGCCAAAAGCCAGAGCTATTGGGAGAAAGAAAAAGTAGCGATGGACACCGTCCACTTCAAGATGGTAAACGAAGCGACCACCTACTACCAGATGTTCAAAACAGGAGCGCTTGATCTGATTGATTCCCTGCCGATCGACGTGATTGAGCAGGAAAAAGAGAAAGAAGAGTACAAATCATTCCCGGACTACAGCATTTATACGTACACGTTTAACGTAGAGGAAAAGCCGTTTACGAATGCGAAAATTCGTCAGGCCTTTTCCTACGCGATCGACCGGGACATCCTGACGAAAAACGTGACCAAGGGAGGTCAGCTTCCAGCGTACGGCTATACGCCATTTGGGGTGAAAACTCCTTCGGGTAAGGACTTCCGCGAAGAAGTAGCGCCTTACTATCAGTTTGATCCGACCAAGGCGAAGCAGCTCCTGGCAGAAGGGTTAAAGGAAGAAGGCTGGACAGAGCTGCCGCCGATTACACTGAAATACAGTACCGCGGAAAACCACAAGAAGATCGCCGAAGCCCTGCAAGAAATGTTCAAGCAAAATTTGGGCGTGCCAGTGAAGCTGGAGAATCAGGAGTGGAAAACATACATCGATACGTTCAAGCAGAAAAACTTCCAGATTGCCCGCATGGGTTGGGGCGGCGATTACCTTGATCCGCTCGCGATGCTGGAGCTGTATACAGGGAAAAGCTCCCGCAACTTCACCAACTGGGCCAATCCGAAGTTTGACGAGCTGATCGAAAAAGCAAAGGTCGAGCAAAACGAGGAAGCACGCATGAAGCTTTTGCACGACGCTGAAACCATTTTGATGCAGGACATGCCAGTCATCCCGGTTTATTTCAATAACGAAAACTACCTCAACAGCAAAAAAATCGAAGGCATCCGCTTCAGTGTAACCGGGACACCGGACCTGCGTTGGGCGAAAAGAGTGGCAGAGTAACGTTTCATAAAATGCGGTCGTAGTCTACGATAACAAGGAGCAGTTTGCCTAGAGCAACTGCTCTTTGTTGAAACTCGTTTCCCAAATGATGAAAGTATCCTACAATAAGAAGAAACTCACGAACGAGGGGGTATAAAACAAATGACAGGAACCTTACATTCAATAGAGTTCATCAATCGCCGTCAAAAACTCGCGGAAAAAATGCCTGACCACAGCGCAATTGTCCTATTTTCGGGGGTTGTCAAGACACGCAGCAATGACGATAAATACCTGTTTTCACCGAACCGCAACTTCTATTATTTAACCGGCATTGCGCGCAGCAACCTCATTCTCATGATCACGAAACGCGCTGGCATCGTGAACGAAACGCTATTTCTTCAGCGCCCAAATGAACTGGAAGCGAAATGGACAGGGGCCGTCTTATCGGATCAAGAGGCGAAAGAGCAGTCTGGTATCGAACACTTCGACTATCTCGACGAGTGGCTGGAGTCATTTGGAACCTTTATGAGACGCTGCGAAGGCAAGTGCTCGCTCTATCTCGACCTGTATCGCTATCAATGGAGCGACGAGCTGACCCCTGCAGAGACTTTTGCCGAAGACGCGCAGAAGAAATATCGGACCCTGCAGATTCACGATGCGGGCCCATGGCTGAAAGAACTGCGTATGTTGAAAAGTCCAGCAGAGATCGGAGAAATCAGACGTGCGATTGCGATCACGGATGAAGCAATCCGTCGCATGTGGTCGCATGCACGTCCGGGAATCATGGAATACGAGCTAGAGGCGTACTATGATTTCACGTTGAAATCGCATGGTGTTCGCGAGCTTCCTTATTTACCTATCATTGGTAGCGGTATCAATGCTACGATCTTGCACTATGAAGCGAATAATCAGCGTGCAGAAGATGGTGATCTGGTCCTCCTCGACCTCGGTGCAGTATCGAATTACTATGCAGCTGATATTTCACGAACGTTTCCCGTGAACGGTCGCTTTACAGAACGTCAGAAAGCAATCTATCAGCTCGTGCTCGAAGCAGAAATCAAGACCATAGAAGCAGTCAAGCCTGGTGTCACACTTACACAACTCAATGATGTGACGAAACAAGTCCTGACAGATGGCCTGCTACGTCTCGGTCTCATCCAAGACAGCAGTGAGCTGTCCAAATACTACTATCATTCCGTGTCCCATCACCTTGGACTGGATACGCATGATGTCTCGGATTACAGTGCTACTTTGCAACCCGGTATGGTGATCACGATTGAACCAGGTCTGTACATAGAGGAAGAAGCGATTGGCATTCGGATTGAAGATAATGTGTTAGTAACAGCAGACGGCTACGAGGTGCTCTCATCGCAGATCCCGAAGGAAATCGAGGAAGTGGAATTGTTGATTGGGAAAAAGGAATAGCGAACGTTTAAAAGAAGCGGTACGATGAACGCTATAAAGCTCCGGGGTTCCCCTCGGAGCTTTATAGCGTTCATTCTGGTATTTTCAGCTCCAACTGCTTGTTGTATCATTCATGTAGAATTGGAACGTAATGTTATAACGGTCTTTCACCATTCCGAAGCAGGGACTAAATTCAGTTTTTTGCAACGGGAACAACACTTGCCCTTTTTCGCTCAATTTATTAAACATTTCTTCAATCTCGCTTTGTTGCGTCGCTGTTATACAAATATTCACCTGATTTCCGATTACATAAGGTTGCCCCGGAAAAAGATCAGCAATCATCATATCATTTTCTCCAGTTTGCAACACGGCATGGGCAATACGCGTTTTCCCTTCTTCAGGCAAACTCTCGGCATTCTTGCCTTCCCCGTACGTAGTTTTGAACAGTAATTTCGAGTTCAACGCTTCTTGGTAAAACTCAATCGCTTCCGTAGCTTTTCCATCCAGCATAATGAACGACGTTGTGCGCATCGACATGTAATCAATCTCCTTTTAAATGAAATGGTCCAATTTTTGCTGTTTTGGACTTCATTAGCATCGTAACGTACAATAGTGACAATATTTGTCGTAATAAATAAAAAGGAGTTTATCATGGCAAAATCCAAAAGACTGATCGAGATTATGATGGCCGTCAACAAAAAGAAGTCTTTCAACGCCAAACAGCTTGCCAGTGAATTTGGAGTTTCCACGCGGACGATTATGCGGGATATGCAGGAGTTGAGCGCACTAGGGGTTCCTTTTTATTCGGAAGTCGGTCCGAATGGGGGATATAAGATGCTTAACGAGAGAATGCTGCCCCCGGTCGCTTTTACGGAAGGCGAAGCGCTTGCTGTCTTTTTTGCCAGCCATGCATTGAGGCACTACGCGAATCTTCCGTTTGAGGCGGAAACAGATTCAGTGTTGCGCAAATTTTACTCTTATATGTCAGAAGATATTCGGGACCGTATCGACCGGATGCGGGAACGATTTGATCTGGTTACGCCGATGAGACATGCAAGCACGCCATATTTGAGCTTGTTGCTGGATGCTGCGATCGATCAAAAAGTGGTGCGTATAGAGTACGAATCGAAACAGGATAAGCGGTTAAGAGATGTTCAGCCGATCGGAATATATGCCAGCAACGGGTTTTGGTATTGTCCGGCCTATTGCTTTCACCGCCGCGATTTTCGCTTGTTTCGCTGTGACCGGGTTAGATCTGTTGAACTGATCGAACGAAAAGCGGTCGATTTGACGCAAGTGCATACAGGAAACTGGGACTCTCACCTTGAAGAGGAGAGTCCGGCTATGGAACTTTATGTTGAGCTTACTGCAACAGGGGTGCAGAGATGTGAATCCGAACTGTGGCCGGCGCACAAAATGCAAATTCATGTTCGAGAAGATGGCACGGGATGGCTGGGCAATCGAATCCCCACGAGCAGCCTTCCATTTTTCGGCCATTTTTTTATTGGATTGGGTACGGATGCAAAGGTAAAAGCGCCAGACGAGTTGATTCATGTTATGAGAGAAATGCTAGACAAACTAATGGCGCAATATCGGTAAAGACTGTCCAACACGAAGGCTGTTTGATTGGTCACGTTTTTGAGGTGACACGGCCCGAAAGTTCCCGTTAGCGCGACAGCAAAAGCCCGGCTTGCACGAATGCTGGGCTTTTGCTGTCAGATCAGTAAAGATTGATAATTGAGTCTAAAACTAACTACTTTTTTTATCTTCGGACATGAAAATGATAAAGATATATCTTATGCATCTTCCAAAAATAACCATTTGGTTGTAAAATAAAGCAAAACTAAAAGGGTGATCCATTATGGGGGGACTGCTAGGGACATTGCACCAGTCGCTGCGGTCAGAAATCGAACAACATCGGAGAGCACGCGGTTATACATTGAGCAAACTAGGGGATTTAACTGGTATTAATCCGGGGACATTGAGCGAGATTCTAAATGGGAAGCCGCCTCGGGCTATTACGATAAGTCAATTAGACGCGCTCGCTGAGGTGTTTGGCTACGAGCCAGGCTGGATGTATGAACTTTATCCCGATGAATGTTTATATGAAGGGAAAATTTCGCGCCCCCGATTGATACCTTACTTGATTCGAAGCGCTGAGAATGGGCGAAAGGATTGCATCGAAGCTGTTGCCTCCCAATTATTGGAGAATCCCAAAAATATCTCCATCCTTTTTACTGTGGCAGAGCAATTATATGAGGATGGAAAACTGGGAAAGGCGGTGCCATTCTATGAGTACGTAATTGAGAACGAGAAAGATAGCTACTCTACCCAGTTTGTGATGAGTCACTACCGATTATTTCAGGCAATTCTCGGGACAAATGCGGATGAAAATGAGAAGGCTGTTATTCGCTTTTCGCCATATCGAAAGCGATTACCCGAAACGGATCAATTAGATGCTTTGTTAAATTTGTCGAAGGTTTGTTTCACTTTGCAAAAATGGAGTGAAGCAGAAACCTACGCAGATGAGCTACGAGGGCTTTCCAACATTTTTTATCAAGATAAGCTGCAAAAACGCAGAAAAAATCGAACGACAGAGTTGATAAAAACAGAACGACCGCTTGTCTACTATTACGGAATGGGTTATTTATATAAAGGATTAGTCCTACAGATGCAAGGCGCTTATTCCCAATCCAAAGAATATGTACAAGCATACGCCGATTTACATTGGTTTGAACTTCTGGACGATGAAGGGATTAGAATCGTTGAGCGGTTTACTGTCTTTGCGAGAGCGAATTTTTACACACTGGAAGTATTAATGGGGAATGAAAAAATTATTAAGGAATATACCGACTATCTGGCGGAGCAGCCTGTTGAAATACTTCCGGGCCTCGTTACGATTATGGAAGCAGCTAATAAATATCATTTTTGTGTGGATGAGGTTTTATTACGCCTCTCTAAAGATATTGCTAGATTCCATGAACGAACAATGTTGGTGAATATGGTTCAGCACCTCCAATATCGATATCAGAAAGCAAAATATGATTTTGCAAAGGGACGCATTGAAAGTGGAATCAATGAAACCCTGCACTGTTTCGTTCTATCGGATTTGATGAATCGACATTATGATGCTCTGCAATGTGTACAGTTGTTTGAAAAATATCGCCATCTTGCCTCGCCATCACAAATCCTCCAATATCAAGCCATTGTAATTGGAGAGAAGAAGGCTGAAGCTACATGTATAGACGAGTACGAGTTGTAGGACGATGTATCAACAATCACGAAAAAGATGATAAGTAGAGAGGATGAAAAAGAATGAAACATGTATTCCTAGCACTTCTTCTAACGTTTGGGTTTAGCAGCGGCATCGTGTACGAACCACAAAAGTCTGACACAGCACACGTCATTAATTATCAGCATGGTGCAGATTTTTAGAAAATAGTTGATAAGATACACACAAAAAAACATCCTTTCGATAGGATGTTTTTTTCTATTCCATTTTTCCTTAGTTGGTGATTTCTTGCATATTCATTTATAGTTATTAATGTCATATTTTGTAAATCATAGGAGGTGCTTAACATAAAAGCTCTTGTAAGTTCATTAGAAAGGGACGTCTCTGTGCACCGAGGAACATCCCCGAAAAGCAAGTGCACGATCTGGGGCGCGGGAATAGAAGCAAGTCGCCACCACTTGGAACTAGAAACAAGCATCGAACAACTTCGACAGCAAATGATTGAATTGGCCGGAAAACATGGCCTTACAAGTGACGTAGTTTTGGGGGTAAGCCAGCAATTGGACAAATATATTGTGATGGCGCAAAACAACCATAAAACGGATAGCATCTGGTAAAAGGATACACTAGCGGCCTACTAAAAAATGATTACGAAAGAGGAACCACCGAAGGATGAAAAATCCAGTACGGTGGTTCTTTTTTTATCTCGTCTCCCATGCCATCATTATAGACGGGGGCGATGAAGGATGTTCCAGGATTTCAGACTTGTTGGTGACCGTCCAGTCGCGATACAAGTGAAAGAATACGTCAAACGCTTAATAATCAAGGGTGCGCTTCAAGCAGATCAAAAGCTGCCCTCCACAAGAGAAATGAGCAGTCTGCTAAAGGTGAGCCGCAATACAGTCATTGCTGCCTACGAAGGCCTAGAGGATGACGGATTTACGTATGCGATTCCAGGAAAAGGCAGCTATGTAAGCACTATGGTGTGCCATTTGGCTGCAAATAACGGTGATACGGAAGGCTCTGCCGCATGGCAAATCGACTGGAAGGCACGAATGAACGAATATGCTGTATCCGCTGTAGAACTGGACATGATGAAACAGGGCATACGCGGCAAAAAAGCAACCATTTCATTCACAAGCATCGCGCCGGATGAGCGTTTGTTTGATTTGGGGGATGTAAGGCGGGCCTTTATGGATCGGATGGCAATCGAAGGGCAGGTGCTGCTCAACTACGGCTATGCCAAGGGCTACAAGCCACTGATCGATTACTTGATGCGCTATATGGAGAATAAAGGCGTCGATGTAAGCGGTAAGGATATGCTGATTACAAGCGGGTTTACAGAAGGTTTCGATATCGTGTTGTCGGCACTTCGTCCTTCTTCGCGCCGTGGAGCAGCCATTTGTGAAAATCCGACCCATCATACAGCGATCAAGAATTTGCAGCTGCAAGGATTTGAGATAACCGGCATTCCGATGGAGAGTGATGGTATTGATGTGGAGCAGCTTGAGGCGGTATTGCAGAAGCAGACAACCAGCTTCGATTTGGCCTATTTGACTCCTTCCTATCACAATCCGACAGGCATAGTCATGTCGCCGGCGAAGCGAAGTGCTGTTATGAAATTACTGATGCACTATCAGGTTCCGGTGATCGAGGATGGATTCAATGAGGAGCTGCGCTACTCGGGAGCGCATGTTGCCCCATTAATCGCAACAGCAGGGCAAGGAAACGGAGTCATCTATATTGGTAGCTTTTCCAAGGTACTGTTCCCAGGTTTGCGAGTGGGCTGGGTGCTCGGAGATAAGGCATTGATCGACCATTTGGAAAGCATGAAGCGTGCACGCAACATTCATACCTCAACCATCGATCAATCGATACTCTATCAATATTTGCTGAATGGAAATTTCGATAAATATATCAAAAAAGCACGCATGGAATACAAGCGCAAATATGAACTGACAAAAGCCTGCTGTGAAGCACATCTCCCTGAGGCGCAGCTATCTGGCGACGGGGGCTTGCATTTGTTTCTTACCTTTCCGTCAGTCGTAAATTCACGCCAGCTTCTAGAAGCTTGCACAGAACAGGGTGTCATTTTTACACCGGGGGACAAATTTTTTATTCAAGAAGGAACAGGGACGAATACCTTGCGACTCGGTTTTTCACGAGTAACGGATGAAAATATCGAGCGGGGTATTCAGATAATCGGCAAACAGGCGCGTCTCTTACTTGAGACGTAACGATTACAGACCGCACAACCATTTGGAAGAAAAATGAGGTGTCATCATGAAGATAGGCGTTATTATGGGTGGTATTTCTTCGGAGCGTGAGGTTTCTCTGAAGACTGGTCAAGAGATGATCAATCATTTGGATCGCAGTCGCTATGAGGCAGTTCCTATTGTCGTTACGCAGCGAGCGGATTTGATCACGCAGGTTCAGCAGGCAGGCATCGATTTCGCACTGTTGGCACTGCATGGCCAATATGGTGAGGATGGCACAGTGCAGGGAGCGCTGGAGACACTCGGTATCCCCTATACAGGAAGCGGTGTACTGGCAAGCAGCCTCTGTATGAATAAGCAACTGTCCAAGATGCTGCTGAAGACGGCGGGCATTCAAACGCCTGCAGGTCTTTACTGGAAGGACGTTTATGATCCACAGGCGGTGGAGCAATTGGGTTACCCGGTGATTGTAAAGCCAAATTTGGGTGGATCCAGCATTGGTGTCCAGCTCGTGCAAAATGAGAAGGAGCTGCTGTCGGCTGTTCAGGAAGCCAGTTATTTGGATCAGGGGATCTTGATTGAGCCCTATTTGAAAGGGACGGAGCTAACCTGCGCGATTCTGGATGGCGAGGTACTCCCGCTTATCGGCATTCGTTCGGCGCATTCAGAGTGGTTCGACTATCGAGCGAAATATGAGGATGGCGGCGCGGAGGAGAAGGTGATCGAGCTTCCTCCCGTTATCCAGCAGCGAGTGCAAGAGGCGGCCCTCGCCAGCTACCAACTGCTGCAGTGCAAAGTCTATGCAAGGGTCGATATGATTTTGTGTCAGGATATGCCTTACGTACTAGAAGTGAACACCTTACCGGGGATGACCGCCAACAGTCTGTTTCCAAAGAGTGCAGCAGCAGCAGGTATGACCTTTACACAGGTACTGGACCGTATTATTGCGAGCTCGCTACATGAGCGGAAACGGGAATGGGGGAACTCTGCAAACGGATAGCATCTATCTAGTGATCTAACACTAACGGAAGAGAAACCCTACAGGTAGTGGGGTTTCTCTTTGCTTTCATTGACTGGAGTAGTGGATGATTACCGAACACTTTACGATACGATCTCCGTTGTTTTGATAAATGTGTGGCCTGTCCGCTTTAAAAATGAGAGTATCTTCTGGCTCAACGACATAAATTTGTTCATTGACAACAACCTCTAGCGTGCCTTCGTTTACGAGAATGAATTCTTCAACCCCAGTTGTATGCGGTTCTGCGATATGCTCGCATCCTGGTTCAAGGGTTACTGAAAAAATCTCAAACTGTTGTTCAGGATTATAGGGGACAAGTGGATACACACGATATTGACCGTCATTTTCAATAATGGGGTTTACTTCCTTCTTTTTTACAATCGTAACATTCGGCTTGTATTGACTAATGAGTGAAGAGAAGGATAAGCGCAACCCACTAGCTATTTTCCAAAGGGTTGTGATGGTTGGAGCAGATTTACCTCTCTCAATTTGTCCTAACATCGTTTTGCTAACCCCTGTTATTTCAGAAGTTTTATCTAAGCTCAAGTTTCTTTCCTTCCGGATACGCTTTATGTTCTCTCCAATATTTGTGTGAAACTCTTCCATAAATGCCCTCCATTGAATTCGGACGTTATCTTACACGTATGTACGTTTGATTTCTAGAAATAAACTGTATATAGTTCGGAATAGACACTATATAGTCCAAAATATACGAAAAGAGGTGCTATGTCTACGGAAAACACGATTTTATCAGGTGTTCATCAAGCGATTGGTAATACTCCCATGGAGTCAACAACTACCTGGCTTTTTTATATTGTCACTTGAATCTCAAGCTACATGAGGTTTTATAATTGGCTAAAGGGGTGTTGTAACGTGCACGCAAAGGCGAGGAACAGATTAGACAACACACAAAATCAACAGAACGATCTAACAACAATGGAAGCGAAGTTCTCCATAGGACAAGTGGCGAAAATGACAGGATCTTCTGTACCCACTGTTCGATATTATGACGAGATTGGCCTGCTTTCACCTGCTGAGATAACACCTGGAGGTCATCGTGTTTATACGGCAGAGGAAATATGGCGGTTAAAACTGATTCTAACCCTTCGCTATTTAAACTTTGGAATTGATGAGATTAAGAGAATGTTAGCTGGGGATATCCCTGTTGATAGGGCGATAGAATGGCAAATCGAAGCTTTGGACATCCAAATGCGTACGCTTGCCAGCATGAAGTCTATTTTGGAACAAACAAAGCAGAGTGAGGATGGCAATGATTCTCTGAGCTATATGCACGAGCTAATTGAATCCATTTCCGCAAATGCATTGGAACGAGAAAAGTTTATTTTAGAAAAAATGTTTTCGTCCGTTTTTCCTGAACAATTTCCGGTTGAATGGCGAGAGATATTTTTACTAGGGGTTAACGTTTCTTCGTTGCTGGAAGGCAATCTTTCGGCAGCGCAAACGGCTGCATTAGATGAGTTGGAGGCAATGTTTAATGATCCGCAGATTGTCCGGGAAATGAAGCAGGATGTTATGTCCTTTCTGGAAGTAGTTCACCTGCCTAAAATCAGCGTGGAGATGTGGACTGCCAGAATACTTAAAAACCATAAACAGCTGTTGAAAGCAGCGGAGCAACATGCAACTCCAGACAGCCCTGTCGTACAGGCGAATATTCAAGAGTATGTGTTGCTCTTTGCGGATGTTGACGAACTCCCTGTCCCGCAATCATTTTTCCGTCGATTTGCTGAATGGTTGCTTTCAAGCCAAACCGAAAATCTCGAACGCTTTAGAAGAATCTGTTTAATCCTGTACCCAGGTCTGCAAACGTATATGAAAACAAATGAATTATTCTACCAAGGAGTACAGTGGAAGCTTCAACAACTGGACAACGAGTAAATGTACGCTTTGTTACAGCTTGCGAAGGAGGTGAAATCATCTGTCATCATCGGAAGTTCTTTCCAAAAGAAAAGGGTAGGGGTGGCATGCTGACACATGAAAAAAAACAACCGAAAAGCGTACAGTGTCTTTTTAGGGGGATTTGTCACGCTATGTCTGTTCCTGGTGGTTGGTTGTAGCACGCAAACAACTGTGCCAGCCGAGCAACAGGAGAGTGCCAAACCAAAATCGGGCGGAACCATTACAGTAGCGTACCCTTATGAACCGGATACGTTAGATGCTCACATGTCTGCTGGATCTGCTGGGGTCTATACCTGGTTGCTCGGTGGGTCGCTACTATATAAGGATCCCGCCTCAAACGAATACAAGCCCTCTCTGGCTAGTGACTATAAAATTTCTGAGGATGGCAAAACGTGGACCTTTACCATTCGTTCCGGGATTACCTTTCACGATGGGACACCGCTGACTGCCAAAAGTTTTAAGGAAACCTTTGATCGTGTTCTTAATCCGCAGACAAAAGCAAAAACAGCTGCTGAAGTAATGGCTCCAATAAAAAGTGTCAAAGCGCCAGACGATCAGACCCTCGTTCTCGAACTACACGAACCCAATACTGCCTTCCTCGATTCACTAGGGAATTATATAACACAGCCGTTATCATGGAAAGCGATTGAAAAGGCTGGGGAGGATTACGGCAGGAGTCCTGTGGGAGTAGGGCCGTGGAAGTTTGAGAGCTGGAATACGGGCGCAGGTGTCACCTATGTTAGAAATGAAGCTTTTCAGTGGGGAGAACCATATTATGAAAATCAAGGTCCTCCAAGAGCCGACAAACTTGTCATAAAAGCGATTGCTGACAGCCAACTCAGGTTGTCAGCGCTTGAGAGCGGTGCTATCGATGTAGCAACGGAAATACCTGTGAAAGACGCGGTTTATTATCGGAATAATTCGAAATATCAAGTGATAGAACGCTTACGTCCTGGACTAGGCTTATTGATGGAGATGAATTTGAAGAGACCACCGTTTCAAGATATTCAGGTACGTAAAGCAATTCATATGCTTGTCAATAAAGAAGCCATTGTCCAAGCGGTTACGCAGGGAGAAGGCGAAGTGGCTCATATGCCGTTATCTCCATCGACGCTAGGGTATGACAAATCCTTAGAAAAGTACGGGTACGCGTATAATGTGGCCGAAGCAAAGAAATTGTTGGACGATGCAGGTTGGAAAGTAAACGGAAGTGGTGTGAGAGAAAAGGACGGAAAACCACTGAGTCTGAATTTACTCAGTACCGCAGATTTTGACAAAGAAGCCCAATTGCTCCAAGCCATGCTGGGAGAGGCTGGTATCCACATAATGATACAGAATCTAGAAATAGGAGGGTACATGCAGGAAGTCATCAAAGGAAATTTTGATGTAACGTTGATATCGGGCGCCTATGATGATCCTGATATTTTATACTTTTATTTCCATTCAAACGGTGCCTACAACCTGTCTGGTGTAAAAGATGACAAGCTGGACGCACTCCTTTTGAAAGGGCGTACAACCTTACAGACGAATGCCAGAAAGCAAGTGTATATGGATGCACAAAAGCAACTCATTGAGCAAGCGTATGTTGTCCCTCTCTATTACGATAAGGCCTTTACTGTCATAAATTCTCGAATAAAGGGAGTAAAGTGGACATCTGTCATGCCGACATATAATGACAGCTGGATCGAGAACTAACTACATGTCAACAAAGGAGAGAAACATATGCAAAATAACGGATGGATTGATTCTTTTGAACAATATGCCCAAAATTGGATAACCAAAAGTCAGGTTCCTGGTGTTTGTATGGGATTAGCAAAAGATGGTCAAATCTTCTATAGTAACGGATTTGGCTTCCGTGATGTGGAACGGCAGTTAGGAGTTACAATCGATACAGTATTTGGGATTGGATCGATAACAAAATCCTTTACCTGTGTGGCGGTCATGCAATTACAAGAGGCGGGTAAGTTATCCGTACATGACCCTGTTGTCAAATACTTGCCGGAATTCCGTCTGAAAAATCTTGATGTGGGGCAAATCACGATTCATCATTTTATGACGAATACGAGTGGAATTCCCCCCTTGCCCACATTTTTGGCAAGTGTGATGCGAAGCATGGACGCGAAGGAGGTAGAAGACCTTCCATTGATGCAAAACCAGACAGATGAAACGGTCCCAATCGATACGTACGAAGACCTGATGAGTGTAATCTCTACATTAGATTTAGAGCTTCTAGGGCCACCAGGCACGGAGTTCAGTTATTCCAATGACTGTTTCGCCTTGCTGGGAGCGATCATTGAATGCGTCAGCGGGAAGTCGTATGAGGCTTATGTCAAGGAGCATATCATCGATCCAATCGGGATGGAGCACACGAGCTTTTTTCTGGAAGAGCTAAATGGCTATGAGAATATTACAAAGCTGTATATCATGCGAGACAGAGGCGATCACAAGGAAGTGCTCTCATCTCCGAACTGGTGGGATTCTCCCGCTTCTCGGGCGGCAGGATTTATAAAATCAACCGTGCGGGATATGTTGAAATATACGGACATGTTCTGCAAAGGTGGGCTTACCGCACAGGGCAATCGTATCCTGACACCGGAAAGTGTACAACAAATGATGACCCCTTATTTTCCGACTGATATGGCACCTGGTCAATTTTACGGGTACGGCTTGGTCATAACGACTGACTACTACGGAAAAACGCTTGTGGAACATAGTGGTGGTATTAAAGGGGTAACGGCTCAAATGTGCTTCTTTCCCGAAACAGGACTGGCCGGAGTGGCACTGTCCAATATCGAATTGTCGCCTGTTGTGGCGGTTATGGTGGGTGCGTTAAATAGTCTGGAAAACCGCCCTCCGGAATCCTCTCATCTGGTTAGCAAGATTGATTTCCTAACCGAGGAAGCTATGGATCAATACGCAGGGGATTATCAATCGAGTGAGTTTGGGACATTGCCGATCCGATTGGAAAATGGGCAACTGGTGCTCTCCTTTTTGGGAGAAAACTACGTGATGAGACCATTTGCTGAAGATATCTTTGTAGTCCGGGCTTTTGGAACCGATTTCTCCGCACGGTTTATCAGGGATGGAAATAATAAGATTGTTCGAATGGCTTTTGCTGGAAGACAATTTACGATTCAAGATAAAAAAACGAGTGGGGGAAACGAAAAATGACCCAGCGCGCAAACGTAAGTGATGCGAGATGCCGTCAGCTTGATGAGCTTTTTTCTACGATTGCCGAACAAAACAATTGGAGCGGCAACATCTTGATTTTGGAAGAAGGGAAACCTTTTTATCAAAATTCCATAGGAATCGCCAATCTGGAAACGGCTGAGAGATTGTCACCGGATACGGTATTTGAACTCGCATCAGTTTCCAAAGCATTTACAGCAATGGCCATCATGATCTTGCAAGAGCAAGGGAAGCTCGACTATACAGATAAAGTGGATAGCTTCTTTCCAGGTTTTCCATACGCCGATATTACCGTAGAGAACCTACTTGTACACACATCTGGTTTGCCAGATTACATGGAATTGTTTTCGAAATCTTGGGACAAAAAACATATTGCTACAAATCAAGACATACTCGAACAGCTGATCAAGCATCGACCCGACGTGTTGTTTCAACCCAATGAAAGGTATGAGTACAGTAATACTGGCTACGCTTTATTGGCGTCTATTGTAGAACACGTAGCTGAAATACGATTTGCCGATTTCTTGCAGCAACACATTTTTCAACCACTGGGTATGCAGCACACGAAGGTGTACAACCGAAGATATTCTCCTGAGTTAACTCAGCAATACGCCTATGGATACGTGTATTCTCCTCAATCTGAAGCAATCGTGTTACCGGATGAATCAAGTGAGCACGATTTTGTCATTTATCTGGATGGCATTCAGGGAGACGGTGCGGTCAGTTCAACGCTGGATGACTTGCGTAAGTGGGACAGAGCTCTCTACACAGAAAAGCTGGTCAAAAAAGCGACACTAGAGAGAGCGTTTTCCCCAGTGCAGCTTAACGACAATCGTCTATCAAATTATGGATATGGCTGGCGGCTGTGTGAAGATCAGGTGACAGGAAAAGTCGTGCATCACGGCGGAAGCTGGCCGGGGTATCGAAGCTGGCTAAGACGATACATCCAAAAAGATAAAACAATGATTTATCTCACGAACGTGGATCAGGAACGGGAGTGGACAGAAAAAGTAATAGAGGCAGTCGAGAATATTGTTTTCGAACAACCGTATGTCTTGCCGTAACCATTTAAAAAGAGGAGCCGCCATCTGCGGTTCCTCTTTCGATTATTTTTATGTGAGCATGCGGCGCTGAACGATGCCAGCTTTTTCATGTGAACCAAAAATGTCGGATTTCCATATAAATCAAGTGATAGAAGCTTGCTGTAGCAGATGATCATTGATGGTCCTGATTACACTCATAAGTACGTTGGGACGGATCACGAGTATCATTGGATGGTGGGCAGTTTGGTGAAAGTGACGGCTGTTAATTGGAAATAATAGGTAGGGAAGTTCTCCTTCTGAATGGTACAATGAAAATATAAGTAGAAATGAATCTATCGGAAGGATGATTGGCATGGGCGAATCTAATCAGGAGTATATCGTAATCTCCGGTGCGAGGGAAAACAATCTCAAAAACGTATCCTTGCGTATTCCCAAGCGAAAGATTACGATCTTCACCGGTGTATCTGGATCGGGCAAGTCGTCAATCGTCTTCGATACGATCGCCGCAGAATCCACACGCTTGCTGAATGAGAACTTCAGCATGTTCGTGCGCAATTTCCTGCCCCGCTATCCGCAGCCGGATACAGACGCGATCGAGAACCTGAGCATGGCAGTTATTGTGGACCAGAAGCGACTGGGCGGTGGTTCTCATTCCACGATGGGCACGATTACTGATATTTCTCCCATTCTCCGCTTGCTCTTCTCCCGAGTAGGTCAGCCCAATGTTGGACAAGCGAACATGTTCTCTTTTAACGATCCACAAGGTATGTGTCCCGAATGCAACGGGATCGGTCGCAAATTAGGCGTTGACCTCAGCAAGGCAGTGGACATGTCCAAGTCGTTGAAGGAAGGGGCAATCTTGCTGCCGGACTATAAGGTGGACGGCATGGAATGGAATATGCTCGTGCAGAGGGGCTTCGATCCTGACAAGAAGCTGAGCGATTATTCGGATGAGGAGCTTGAGCGGCTATTGTATGCCAAGGCGAGGAAAGTAGAGATGCAATTCGCCGGGAAAGCCGTGAATATTACTGTGGAGGGCGTCCTTGAGAAGTTCACCAACAAATACATCAAGCAAGATGTAAAAACGAAGTCGGAGCGTACACAAAAAGCTGTTGCGCCATTCATCTCCGAAGGTCCTTGTTCCAGCTGTCATGGTGCGAGACTCAATCAAGCTGCACTCAACTGCAAAATCAATGGCCTCAACATTGCTGAGATGTCCTCCATGGAGGTCGGTCGGCTCATACGCATCATTGCTGAGATTGACGATTCGGTTGCCGCACCGATGGTCAAGTCGCTGACGGAACGGTTGCAGCATCTAGTCGACATCGGACTGGACTACTTGACGCTGGATCGTGAAACGGATACCTTGTCCGGCGGCGAATCACAGCGCGTCAAGATGGTGAAGCACCTGAGCGGCAGTCTGGTGGATGTCACTTACATTTTCGATGAACCCAGCGTTGGCTTGCACCCCCGTGATGTACATCGATTAAATGAATTGCTTCAAAAGCTGCGCGATAAGGGCAATACCGTCATTGTCGTCGAGCATGATCCTGATGTGATCAAGGTGGCAGATCATATCGTCGACGTCGGGCCTCACGCCGGTAGCCACGGTGGGACTATCGTGTATGAAGGCAGCTTTCAAGGACTGCTGGAATCAGGGACACTGACAGGCACCCATATGAAGCGGCCGCTCCAACTGAAGCAAGATTCCAGAAAGGCGTCCGGCAAGCTGACCATCGAGGATGCCACACTGCACAACCTGCGGAACGTGAGTGTAGATATACCAACTGGAGTGCTGACAGTCGTTACGGGTGTTGCAGGCTCAGGTAAGAGTACACTGATTAACGAAATATTCCTCAGCAAGCATCCGGATGCGATCGTCATCGACCAATCGGCGGTAGGTGTGTCAACACGCTCGAATCCTGCGACCTACACAGGGATTATGGATGATGTGCGCAAGGCGTTTGCTTCCGCGAACAAGGTCAACCAAGGCTTGTTCAGCTTCAACTCCAAGGGGGCTTGCGAGAACTGCCAAGGTCTTGGTGTTGTGTATACAGACCTTGCATTCCTTGAAAGTGTAAAACTACCGTGCGAAGTATGTGGAGGGAGACGGTTCAAGGAAGAGGTGCTCGCATACAAGCTGAACGGCAAGTCCATTGCCGAAGTGCTGGAGATGACTGTGGAGCAGGCATTGGAATTTTTTGAGCAAAAAGAAGTTGTGCGCAAGCTCCAGGCGATGAGTGATGTGGGGCTGAACTATATTACACTCGGCCAACCACTCAGCACGCTCTCGGGCGGGGAATGTCAGCGTATCAAGCTGGCCAGCGAGTTACACAAGAAAGGTAGTATTTACGTGATGGACGAGCCGACGACTGGCTTACATATGTCAGATATCGGTCACCTTCTGGAAATCATGAACCGCCTCGTGGATGCCGGCAATACGGTAATCGTCATCGAGCACAACCTCGATGTAATCAGCCAAGCAGATTGGATTATCGATATGGGACCAGATGGGGGCAGCAACGGCGGTCAAGTAATCTTCGAGGGCACACCTCCGCAGATCATTCATGCAGAGCAGTCGATCACGGGAAGATACTTGAAGCAATAAGCTCCTATGTCTTAACGGATACATCTCCTCATGGGAAACCGGAGGAGATTTTTGTTATGCCGAAATAAATGTCAGAAAATAAAAAATAATCTTGACATTAAATCAGGCGATTAGTAAAGTGGTGATTACAGGCAGCCTATCGATCGATCGATCGACAAAACCCAAAAAAGCAGATGATGTAACCGCGACAAGTAACTGAACATGAGAGGCTCTCGTTTCCAGCAATCATCAGTAGAAAGGAGCGCGCTTTTTTGACGAAAGAAAAAATATTTCAAGCTGCATTACGGCTATTCGCAAGAAAAGGTTTTGAAGCAACCAGCATACGCGATATCGCCCTAGAAGCAGAGGTAACTTCCTCCACCCTCTATCATTACATGAAAACAAAAGAGGATCTGCTCGTTGCCATCATGCAAGAAGGGTTACAGACCCTTCTCGGAAATGCAAAGGAAGTGCTCGCTGAGCTTGAAGCACCCGAACAACAATTGGCAGCGTTTGTCCAGCTTCATGTTACCAGCCATGCCATTGACAAACTAACAGCGCTAGTAGTAGATACCGAGTTCCGTGCGCTGACAGGAAATACCCGCGAAGAAATAGTCAGGCTGCGTAGTGAATATGAGCTGCTCTGGCTGCGTATTTTAACGAGCGGATTGGAGAGGGGCGTATTTACGATAGAAAATACCAAGCTTGCCGTCCTGGCTTTGCTTCAAATGTGCACGGGTGTCGCTCATTGGTACTCGCCCGATGGCCCAAATTCATTGGAAGAAATCAGCTTGAATTTTTCTGATATGGCGCTTGCACTCGTTCAGGCAAAACGAAACGGTCAGCAACTGACTGTCTCCGATTTGGATCTACCTACACCCGCTCGTTTTTTTATGAAACCATGGCTAGGGGCTGCTGCATATGAACATTCTTGATGCCCGTGTCCGCTTGCCACAGCAGTTCCGTGAGGCACGCATAGGTGAAATGCGAAATGAGTACGTCGCTCAATATGATGCGGTGTTACAAGTAAGATCGACTATGGCAAAAACGCTCGACGATTTGATGCAAGAAATGAAAGAATCAGGAGTCGACCACGCCATTATGCATGCAGAATACGAGTTCGGCGAGGATGGGGATGCGCTGAATGAAGCATTGGCAAAAGTCATATCCGCTCACACCGAGCTCTTCTCAGGATTCGGTACGATTTCAATGGAGCATTTCAGACCGATGCGCGCAGTCCAACAAGTGAGTCGCATCAGAGAGCTGGGCTTTCTGGGAGTAAACATCCAGCCTGCATTTTTTGAGATGCCAATCGATGATCGCAAATTATATCCCGTATACGCAAAGGCTACCGAGTTAGGATTGACAGTTGCCATTCATACGGGAATTAATTATTCAAGGATTCATCCCATCCGGAATGAACACCCGCTGCTGCTGGATCAAGTCGCTTGTGATTTTCCGGAATTAACATTGATCGCGTGTCATGGAGGGTGGCCCTGGGTTCCTGAAATGGTTGCCGTAGCGCGCAAGCACCCCAATATTCTGATGGATTTGGGCGGGCTTTCTCCAAGATATTTGGGGGTGCAAGGAGCAGGGTGGGAGATGATGTACAGGTTGGCAAACAACCTCTTGCAAGATCAAATCCTCTTTGCGACAGACTGGCCTGTATTTCCTCTGAAACGCGCCATTTCAGAATGGAAGGAATTAAGCATAAAGCCAGAGGTGCTAGAGAAGGTGCTCGGTTCGAATGCAAAAGCATTGGTTTCCAAAATAAAGGCGGAGGTAAAAAAGAATGATAAGACGTAAGGCGGTGGTAGAGTGTGAGATCCATCAAGAGATAGGCTGGATTCACCTGAATCGTCCGGAGCGGTTAAATGCGGTGATTCCTCAATTGGTAGAGGAGCTGTATGGATCGCTCGATAAATTGGAACGGGAAGGAGTAAGGGCAGCAATACTGGCTGGCCGCGGGAATGCTTTTTGTGCAGGACATGATTTGCGTCATGAAGAAAAGCCTGAAAATGAGGCTGAGCTCCGCTTTAATTTACAGAAGATTCAGGATATAACAAGAAAGATTCAGCGTGTTCCTTTTCCGGTGATCGCTGCGGTCCACGGGTATGCATTAGGAGCAGGGTGTGAGTTTGCGCTCGGATGCGATTTGATCATCGCCGCTCAAGATGCTGAATTCGGCTTTCCGGAAGTGAGTGTGGGACTTAGTGTTACCGGAGGGATCTCGCATATCCTTCCCATCACGATCGGACTGGTCCGGGCGAAAGAATTGCTGTTTTCGGGCGAAAGGTTTGGTGCATCGCAAGCACTGCATCTAGGACTCATCAACAAGGTAGTGGATCATACAGTGTTAGCTGAAGAAGCTGACAAGTGGGCGAAACGGTTAGCTGAGCTCCCGCAAGTAGCACTGGCAAAAGCCAAATTTGCGCTAAATCGCGGGGCACAATGCGATCTGGAGGCAGCTTTTGAATTGGAGATCGAGCATGCGCTGGCAACCGTGCAAACGATCGAATCCAAGCAGGCGGCGGAAGCGTTCCGAAAAAAAGGATCGGTATAGAGAAGGAGGGCTGAAACCTTTTGGATATGCAAGAAATCAAGTCTTTGACGGCACGGGCAGCCAAACGATGGGGAGAAAAAATCGGGCTTGTCTTTGATGAATGGAATGAAGAACTGTCCTTTCAGGAGATAGAAGACCGTTCCAACCAAATCGCCAACATGCTCCAAGTGCGGGGCGTAGGCTATGGGGATCGGGTAGCCGTCATGCTGAGGAACCAGCCGGAATTCCCCCTTACGTGGCTGGCGTTGGCAAAACTGGGCGCGACGATCGTGCCGATCAATGTAAATTACAAAGAGTACGATGCACAGTATATCCTCCACCACTCCGAAGCAATCGTTATCGTAACTTCACAAGAATTTTTATCCCTGCTACAGAAGATCAGACCTTCTTTACAAACCCTCAAAACAATCCTCTCAATAGACCAATCAGACGATCCCAACGTTGTCGATTTCAGAGCGATGTGTGAAACAGCGCCCACGACTCCAACAACGCTTCCCGTTTTTCCTGAAACTTTAGTCAACATCCAATATACTTCCGGCACGACAGGCTTACCCAAGGGGTGTATGCTTTCACATGAATATTGGCTCACCATAGCAAAAAAGGTGATGGAGCAGCATCCCCATTTGACCCATTCAGATGTACTGTTAACGGCGCAGCCCTTTTACTATATGGACCCCCAATGGAATTTGCTGGGTGCGATCGCTGTGGGGGCAAAGCTTGTGGTTCTCGATCGATTTCATCCCTCTACCTTTTGGGAGAAAGTACGGCAATATGGCGTTACCTTTTTCTACTGCTTGGGGATCATGCCCACGCTAATGGTCAAAGCACCACGCTCGCCATTAGACAGGGAAAATAACGTTCGTACCATCCTTTGTTCGGCCATTCCCCCGCATCTGCACCGCGAATTGGAAGAGCGATGGGGCGCGCCATGGTATGAGGTTTTTGGCATGACAGAGACAGGTGGAGATATTTCGGTAAAACCGCACGATCATGACCGATTGCTCGGAACAGGCTGCATCGGAAAACCGGATAAAGACCGGACCGTCCGTGTTGTTGATATTCACAACCGCCCCGTTTCGAGGGGCGAGGTTGGCGAGCTCCTCCTGCGGGGCTTGGGGATGATGGATGGCTATTTTAAAGATCCTGATGCGACTTGCGCTGCTTTTCAGGGCGGCTGGTTCCACACTGGAGATTTGGTGCGGATGGACGAAGACGGATACATCTATTATGTCGGCAGAAAAAAGGAGATGATTCGTCGGAGTGGGGAAAATATTTCGGCTGCTGAGGTTGAGGAAGTTATGAAAATGCATCCGGCCGTGCAATATACTGCCTGCCTTCCAGTGAAAGACGAATTACGCGGGGAAGAAATCAAGGCATACGTGGTAGTAAAAGAGGGCCAAGAGGTGTCTCCTCATGAGTTGATCGCTTATTGCACCGAGCATCTTGCTTACTACAAGGTTCCACGATATTGGGAATACCGCAGTGAGTTGCCTCGTACCCCATCTGAGCGTATAGCCAAGCATGTACTGGCGAACGAAAAAGCAGATCTTCGCATCGGTTCCTATGATCGCATTGATGATAGCTGGAGATAACATGCAAATGGAGAGGAAGATATGGATGAATAGTTGGGTAAAGGTACTGAAAGAGCTGACAGAGGCTTCCGGAGTTCCCGGACAAGAACAGGAAGTGCGAGAATTAATGCACACCTATTTGGAACCGCTTACAGAAGAAGTGTTCACAGATAATCTGGGAAGCATAATCGGTCGGAAAACAGGCCTGGCCAATGGACCGAAAATCATGATGATGGGCCATATGGATGAAGTGGGGTTCATGGTAACGCGTGTCATGAAGGATGGATTCATCGCCTTCCAGCCGCTTGGTGGCTGGTGGTCGCAGGTGATGCTGGCACAGCGCGTGAACATTAAAACAGGCAAAGGGGATATTGTTGGCGTAATCGGGTCAAAACCGCCACATCTGCTGTCTTCGGAAGAACGAAAGAAAGTGGTTGAAATCGAACGGATGTACATCGATATCGGAGCATCCGATGCAGAACAGGCAAAGGAGCTGGGTATTCGCCCAGGTGATCCGATTGTGCCGATCTGCCCTTTCACGGTGATGGCGAATGACAAGATGTATATGGCAAAAGCGCTCGATAATCGCGGCGGTTGCCTGACAGCCATTGAAGTAATGAAACAGTTGCAAGAAACGGATCACCCCAACATCGTATATAGCGGCGCTACTGCACAAGAAGAAGTGGGATGTCGCGGCGCATTCACGAGCACGTATATGGTGCAGCCAGATTTATTTATTGCATTGGAGACGGGGATAACGTTTGACACGCCGGGAAGCGCCGACTCTCCTAATTTGCCTGATATCAAGCTTGGTGGTGGGCCTACGATTGGTCTATTCGACGGCTCGCTCGTGCCTAATCGGAAATTGCGTGATCTGTTATTTGATACGGCTGAAGAGGAAGGCATCCCGTATCAATATGCTGCTCTTGCAGGTGCGGGTACGGACGCAGGAGCTGCTCATATGGTTGGCAAAGGGGCTCCATCCATTGTCATTGCAATCCCTGCGCGTTACATTCACAGTCACGCTTCGATTCTCCATCATGATGATGTGGAAAATACGGTGAAATTGCTGACGGCTCTCGTCAAAAAGCTGGATCAAAAAACGGTTGATTGGCTCAAATCGTAGGAGGCGAGGATATTTCCCAAACAAGGGAGTGGTGTCATTGATGGGGATAAGAAAGCGGGAAATCGCCACGATTGTGAGCATTGTCCTTTCCTGTTTCGTACTGCTGGCTATCGTGTCCGGCTGCGATGTACCTGCAACGAAATCAGGTACGGATGAAGGAAATAAAGATGCCAATATATCCGAGAAAAAGGGCGGAACGATCACCGTTGCGATCAGCAGTGAACCAGATACACTAGATGCCCACAAATCGACAGCGTTAAGCACGGAGGGGGTCGCGCTCAATCTAGGGGGGGCTCTCCTTTACAGAGATCCCCAAACAAATGAGGTCAAGCCCTATCTGGCGGAATCCTACTCCATTTCGGAAGATGGGAAGACATGGACATTTCGCATTCGCCAAGGCGTTACCTTTCATGATGGGACACCGCTCACTGCACAGGCGTACAAGCGAACATTTGAGCGGGCCATGTCTCCGGAAATCGCTCCGAAAGGCGTAGGCATGGTTCTTGGTATCATCCAATCAATCAAAACACCAGATGATCAGACCCTGATTTTGGAGTTAAATGAACCGTCTGCCACGCTCCTCACCTATTTCACTTCCGCTAGCTGGATGCAGCCGCTCTCGGTGGACGCGGTGCAAAAGTTTGGGGATCAATACGGAAGGAATCCGGTCGGTGTCGGTCCATGGAAGATGGAGAGCTGGAAATCAGGAGATTCGATCACGTTGATACAAAATGATGCCTATCGCTGGGCACCGCCCTCCTTTCAAAATCAAGGGCCAGTGAGGCCGGACAAATTAGTTCTGAAATTGATTCGAAATCCGCAAACGGCTGTCGCTGCTTTGGAAAGCGGAACCGTCGACATCGCTGATCTGCCTGCAAAAGACGCAAAGAAATTCAAGAACAACAATCGTTTTACCGTACTTGAGCAGACAAAGCGCGACTTGGGGCTGTTTGTCGAGCTGAACTTGAATAACGAGATTTTACAAGATAAAAACGTACGCAAAGCGTTGCAAATGGCAGTTAAGAAAGAGGCTATCGTGCAGTCGCATCTGCAAGGCGAAGGAATTGTTGCAGATGGTCCGCTGCCTGCCAATTTGTTCGGATACGATCCATCCATTGCCCACTATGCATACAAATACAACCCCGAGGAAGCGGTGAAGCTCCTGGAAGAGGCCGGATGGAAACTGAATGCACAAGGGATAAGGGAGAAAGCAGGAAAACCGCTTCATCTCGAATTGTTGAGTATGGAAGTGTGGTCTCAACCTGCCCAGTTGATGCAAGGAATGTTTAAAGCGATTGGAGTAGACGTAAAAATCATTACTCTGGAAGGCAGCGCAGTCGACCAGCTAACGGCTGCTGGCACATTTGACTTGGCGCTTGACGGATACGTCGCTGATGACCCTGATATCTTGTTTCCGTTCATGCATTCGAGTCAGATCGGTGGGATGAATCGTTCAGCCATCCATGACAAAACGATCGATTCCTTGCTGGAAAAGGGACAGGTGACGATGAAGAGCGACGATAGAGCAAAAATCTACGAAGATATTCAGAAGCGCTCTGTGGAGGAGGCTTTTTGGATTCCCATTTACACGGAAAAACGGTTTGTCGTGGTAAACAACCGTGTTCAAGGACTCATGCTTGATCCATCCGGACTGAAATTGTATCAGGACGTGTGGGTTAAGTAAGCGCGGAAACAAAAAACAAGGAGAACAAGTCATGAACAGTCAGGAATGGATCGCGAGTTATGAGGAGTTTGTCCGAGAAACCATGATGGAAAGGAAGGTGCCTGGAGCTGCAATTGGAGTGGCCAAAGACGGACAGCTCGTTTATGCCAAAGGCTTCGGCTATCGTGATGCCGAGCAAGGTCAGGTAGCGACAGTTGATACTTTGTTCGGAATCGCTTCGATTACGAAATCGTTTACCGCTATTGCGATCATGCAGCTACAGGAAGCCGGAAAACTGACGGTTGCCGATCCTGTTTCCCGCTTTTTGCCAGAGTTTCATGTAAAAACGGGAAGTGGGACGGAGGCCATTACCATTCACAACTTTCTAACCCATTCCTCCGGTTTGCCGCCAATATCTTGCGTCGATGAAGCTCTCAAGCTTGGGATGAACACCTATGAGGAATTGATGACCTATATGGCACAACTGGAATTTCCTTTATTGGGCGCACCAGGTACGGAGTTCAGTTATTCCAATGATTGCTATACGCTACTGGGAGCAATTGTTGAACGGGCAAGCGGAAAGCCATATTCGACGTATGTGAAGGAGCATATTCTCCAACCAGCGGGAATGCAGCATAGTTGCTTTTCTTTGGCGGAGTTGCACGGGTACGAGGATAGAACACCACTATTTGAGACACCGCCGTTTCAATCATCTGGCGGATTAAAATCAACGCTCACCGACATGATGAGATACACCGAGCTGTTTCGAACGAAAGGTTTGATTGGCAAGGAACGAATTCTTCGCACGGAAAGTGTACAGCAGATGACCACCCCTTATTTCCGATGTGAACATAACCAATATTACGGGTATGGTATAGCGATTACACCCAATTTCTACGGTGCTGTGATGCTGGGCCATAGCGGCAGCGAGAAAGGGATCCAAGCCTACATGAGCATTATCCCCGAGAACGGATTGGCTGCCGTGGCGCTCACTAATCTCAGCGGATCGCCGGCTGTTGCACTGGCACATGGCACGTTTCACTGCCTCGAGAATCGTCCGGCGAAATCAACGCATGTCACCTATAAGGAATATGACCTCCCGCCAGATCGTCTGCTTGAATATGCGGGCGAGTATAGCTCTATGGAAGGAGTTTATCTTCAGGTAAGCGTGGATGCAGGCACGCTGATTGTAACGATCGATCATTCGGACTCATTCTCTTTAAAAGCTATAGATGAAGACGTTTTTCTCACGAATGTTGAAGGGTCGGATCAAACCGTACGCTTTATACGAGACGGGAGTCAAACGGTCATTCGCATGATGGGCTCCTATCGCCAAATTCCCAAGCGAGTTTAGCCATACGCATTCTAGAAGAGAGGAGTGAACCAATCATGAAACAGTATTTGTTGAATCGGATGCTATCAGGAGTGATTGTCCTCCTCGGCATTTCCATCTTTTCGTTTGCGCTCGTTCATTTTATTCCTGGAGATCCGGTACGGATCATGTTAGGGGAAAAGGCTACAAAAGCACAAGTGGAACAGTTACGTGAACAAATGGGGCTAAATCAGCCCCTTCCACATCAGTACCTGACCTACATGGAAAAAGTCATCCAAGGGGATTTCGGAAATTCCTTACAAACGGAAAGACCTGTCATCGTGGAAATAATGGAACGGTTTCCAGCAACGGTCAAGCTAGCCTTCGCTGGAATTGGCATCGCGGTCGTCATTGGTTTAACGATGGGAATGATCGCAGCGAAATACAAGAATACGTTCTTGGACTTTATGCTGATGGCGGCAGCATCGATTGGATTATCGCTACCGAGCTTCTGGCTGGGCTTACTCGTCATCATGTTCTTTTCCGTTCAATTAGGCTGGTTTCCAATCGCGGGTGGTACGGGATGGAAGGATCTTGTTTTGCCTGCTTGTACCTTGGGCGTATTGTCTTCCGCGATGATCAGCCGACTGACGCGTTCAGGTATGGTCGAAGTGCTTTCCCATGATTACATTCGAACGGCACGGGCCAAGGGATTGAGGGAGTCGATCATCCTATTCCGACACGCCTTGTGCAATGTCATGATTCCTGTTGTTACAGTGGTAGGCTTGCAAATCGCAACTCTACTGGGCGGGGCAGTTATCATCGAACAAGTGTTCAACTGGCCTGGAATCGGCACATTAGCTATCCGTGCGATTTCAGCCCGTGATTTTCCGATGATTCAGGGCATTGTGTTGCTGATGGGCTTTGTCTACGTCGTGGTAAATATGATGGTCGATCTCCTTTATGGTTTGATTGATCCGCGTGTCGACCTCATTACAGAAAAGGAGGGGCGGTAACTTGAATGAGGGGAGCAAAACCGTCGCAGATGGGGTGACGCATGCCAAATTCCCGATTTTCCCCAAGCTTGCCTTTTGGGGAAAAATGAAGAAACAACGAGCAGCAAAACTAAGCTTGGTGGTGCTTTTACTCATTTCTGCGATCGGAATTGTCGGGCCTTGGGTTGCTCCTTATGACCCTACTGAAAGTAATTACGAAGCCTTTTTGCAAGGCCCGTCTGCCAAGCATGTTCTCGGAACGGATGCGATCGGCCGCGATTTGTTTTCCCGTATTTTATACGGAACGCGCGTTACTCTTGTGGTTGCTGTCATGGCGGTCGGCATCACAGTAGTGGCAGGAACGATGATTGGGGTCATCAGTGCGTATGTGGGAGGATTCATTGATCATCTGCTCATGCGGATCATGGATATTTTGCTCGCCTTGCCGGGGATCATTTTGGCCTTGGCCATTGTCGCGGCGCTTGGACCGAGTCAAACCAATGCGATGATCGCAATCGGCATTTCTTCGATTCCTAGCTTTGCACGTCTGATCAGGGCAGCGACGCTCGTGATCATGTCGTCTGGATATGTGGAAGCCAGCAGATCGATCGGGACGCCGAGTTGGTGGATCATTCTTTTCCAGGTTCTCCCCAATATTACGAATGTATTGTTCGTTTACATGACACTGTTCGTCGGGGGAGCGATTCTCGATACGGCTGCATTGGGCTTTATCGGCTTGGGCGCGCAGCCGCCGACTCCCGAATGGGGGACCATGTTGAATGAAGGAAAGGATTATTTGTCCGATGCATGGTGGCTTGCGATATACCCAGGATTGGCCATCACCATTGTCGTGTTGGCAGTAAACCGGCTGGGAGATGCCTTACGTGATATTTTTGATCCTCGTACGCAAAAGTAAAAGGGCAATGAGAGGATTGGAGGGGGGACTCCGTTTATGGACAATGTATTGGAAGTGACAGGGCTGACAACCCGGTTCACGAAGGAGTCGGGAACGATTACGGTCGTTGATCAGCTTGATTTACATGTAAAAAAAGGGGAGACGCTGGGAATTGTCGGAGAGTCGGGGTGTGGCAAGAGCGCCACTTCGCTTTCACTCATGCGACTGTTGGACAATAATGCCACTTTGACTGGAAGCATTCGATTCAACGGGAAAGAAGTGCTTGCGCTGAGTGAAGCCGAGATGCGCAGTCTCAGAGGCAAGGAAATGGCAATGATTTTTCAGGAACCGATGCATTCGTTAAATCCCGTGTTGACGATCGGCCGGCAAATCAGTGAGGTATTGCACGAGCATGAGGGTGAAAGCAAGGCGGTGGTAAGGCAACGGGTACTGGATTTGCTTACCGTGGTGGGCATCTCCCGAGCAGAAGAGATTTACAGGGATTACCCGCATCGTTTGTCAGGAGGAATGAGGCAGCGTGTGATGATTGCCATGGCGATCGCATGCAATCCGTCGTTACTGATCGCTGATGAACCGACGACCGCACTGGATGTGACCATTCAAGCGCAAATCTTGAATCTGATCAAAAAAATCAGAAGGGATATCGGAATGTCAGTGATCATGATTACGCATGATTTAGGGGTGATCGCTGAAGTGTGCGACCGCGTCATGGTGATGTATGCGGGACAAGCGATTGAAACAGCGGACGTAAGATCGTTGCTGCGCAATCCGAAGCACCCGTACACCGTAGGTTTGCTCCAATCGACACCAAGGCAACGCACAAAGAGGCTTCACAGCATAAAAGGTAGTGTGCTGACACCGGAAAACAAACCCAATGGGTGCAGGTTTGCCCCGCGATGCGATCGAGCGATGGCGATATGTTGGGAGCAGAATCCTGAGCTTCGTCCAGTGGATCAGTATTCTTCTTGTCGATGCTGGTTATTTACCCAAGACAAGGGGCATGTACAGGAAAGCTCGGTGGTAGGTGGATGACGCCTCCAATCCTGGAAGTGAAAGGACTACGCAAGCTATTTCGCATGAAAAGAGGGTGGCTTCAACAACCGCATGATGTTCATGCTCTAAACGGGATTGATGTGAGCGTTTATGAAGGAGAAACGCTGGGGATTGTCGGGGAGTCAGGCTGCGGAAAGTCTACATTGGGAAAATGCATTCTGCGTTTGCTGGAGCCGGTCCAAGGCGAGATTCGTTTCCAAGGGAACGAAATAGGAAAAATGAACAAAAATGAAATGCTTGCAGTTAGGCGAAATATGCAAATGGTTTTTCAAAATCCATTTGAAACATTGAACCCGAAACTAACGATCGGGCACATCTTGACAGAGCCGCTGATTTCGCACCGTATTCCCCGGGAGCAGCGACAAGCGCTATTGGAAGAAACGATTGAGATTGTCGGTATGAGCAAACAGCATCTATCTCGCTATCCTCATGAATTTTCCGGAGGGCAAAGACAACGAATTGGCATCGCCCGTGCTCTGATTCTTCGACCAAAGCTGATTATCGCGGATGAGCCTGTCTCCGCACTAGATGTGTCGATTCAATCGCAAATCCTAAATTTGCTACAGGATTTGCAAGAACAATTTTCCTTGACGTATGTCTTCATTTCGCATGATTTGAGCGTAGTAGAGCACATTGCCGATAAAGTGGCGGTCATGTATTTAGGTGAAATTATCGAGTATGCCGAGAAAGAAAAGCTGTTCGGACGACCGCTGCATCCCTATACACAAGCATTGCTTTCAGCCAAACCCATTACCGATCCTGATGATACGCGAGAGCAAATTGTGTTGTCGGGAGAACTCCCGTCTCCGTCTAAGCCACCGGAGGGATGTAAATTCCATCCGCGTTGTCGTTCCAGCATGGAAATATGCAAGGTCGAGCTGCCAAAGCTGCGTGAAATAGAAGGGCAATCGGTCGCTTGTCATCTCTATCAATCATGTCTTTCTTAAATCAGAGTGACTGCTCCCAGTCCATCCTGTGGAGCAGTTGCTTGGATGAAAACACTACATCGGATAATCAGGGGGAGCGAAATGTTTGAACGTGGGATCCCGTTTAAAAAAATGAATGGCTGTGGCAACGACTTTATTGTAGTAGACAATCGCGATGGCCTGTTGAACGAGGTTGCACTTTCAGCCTTTGTCCAAAATGTATGCAGGCGAGGAGCTTCAATCGGTGCGGATGGGTTCATGCTGCTGGAGAACTCCAACATCGCTGATTTTAAGATGAGGTATTTTAACGCAGATGGCAGTGAAGGAGAAATGTGCGGCAACGGTGCAAGGTGCATGTCGCGCTTTGCTTACCACATTGGAGCAGCCGAGACGAAGATGAGCTTCGAAACGATGGCCGGCATCTATCAGGCAGAGCTCAATCAGAACAGCGTGAAGGTCAAGTTCCCGGACGTTCCATTGCAAGCGCTGAAGCTGAATCAACCATATGAGTGGGACGGACCAAGCGGCGTCTACCACTATGGTGTTGTCGGCGTTCCCCACACGGTCTGGTTTGTGGAAAATGTTATCGCGATAGCGGACGACCAGCTCAGAGAATGGGGACGGATGGTCAGAAATGATCTGCAGCAGTTTCCCAATGGTACCAATGTTAATTTTGTGGAACGGATTGATAGGCAAACGCTTAGCATCAGAACCTATGAACGCGGAGTAGAAGCAGAGACCTACGCGTGCGGTTCCGGATCGACAGCTGCAGCCATCATTGCCGGTATTTTAGGACATGTAGACACCCCTGTGAACCTACTTACTCGAGGGGGACCACTTAAAATTTCTTGCCATCTTACAGATTATGCTGCCGAATCCGTTTACTTGGAAGGCAACTCAATGCTGGTAGCAGAAGGATATTTGTTGCCCGATGCATGGACATGAGAACGCCCCACATCCGATTCCCTTTTCGATAGCTTGAGCATGCACGCATTGGTACCTATCGCTAATGAAGTGAGCTGTTTTTATACTACGAATATGACATAAGATGACATATTTAAAGGTCTAAAATGGGAGGAGATCAACGAAAGGGGTAACCACTCATGAGACGAAGAGTCATATTAGATTTAGCTGTTACGTTAGATGGGTTTATTGAAGGGAAAAATGGAGAAGTTGATTGGTGCATAATGGACGCTGAAATGGGGTTTGTTCATTTCTTACATCAAATCGACACGATTCTCTACGGAAGAAAAAGCTATGATTTATGGGGGCAATATACGCCGGAAAATGAACATACGGATACGGAAAAAGAGATTTGGGGATTGGTTCATCGTAAAGAAAAATATGTGTTTTCCAAGACACAGAAAGGGACTGATCATAAAGCAATATTCATTAACGATAATATTCTTGAAGAAGTCAATCTCCTAAAGAATAAGCCCGGAAAAGACATCTGGTTATATGGTGGAGCCAGTCTTATTACAACATTTATCAATTTAGAGCTTGTAGATGAATTTCGATTATCTGTTCACCCTGTTATTTTGGGAGAAGGAAAACCGTTGTTTATGGATATAAAACAGAGGTTGAATTTGAGTCTGGTGAATACCAAAACGCTCTCCTCTGGCGTTGTGCAACTCATCTATCAAAGCATTAGGCCAATCGATTGAAGAATCGATGGGGATCGTGGTAGAATTTGTCACGAGATTACCTCTTTTTAGAAGAGGTGTGACTAATTGTACTGGAGTTGAGATAAGACCATGAAAACGGAGATCATAAATAGATTCATCTCTTACGCACAAGTTGATACACAATCCGATGAAAATAGCGAAACGTGCCCTTCAACACCAGGACAACTAGTACTGGCCCAAATGCTTGTAGGCGAGCTGAAAGCTATAGGTATGCAGGAAGTTACGATGGATTCGAACGGCTATGTAATGGCAACCCTACCGTCCAATACAGACAAAGAAATTCCCACAATCGGTTTTCTCGCTCATATGGATACGGCTACCGATTTTACAGGCGCTGACGTGAAACCGCAAGTCATTGAAAATTATAACGGACAAGACATTGTCTTGAATGAAGCACTGAATATTGTCCTTTCGCCGCAGGAGTTTCCCGAGCTGGCTGGCTACAAAGGCCACACCATAATCACAACAGACGGTACCACATTGCTTGGCGCCGATGATAAAGCCGGTATTGCCGAGATCATGACCGCCATGGACTATCTGATTCGCCATCCAGAACTGAAACACGGGAAAGTAAGAGTAGCCTTCACCCCGGATGAAGAAATCGGCAGAGGCCCTGATAAATTTGATGTGTCCGCCTTCGACGCCGTATATGCCTATACGATGGATGGCGGTCCTCTTGGAGGGATCGAGTACGAGAGCTTTCATGCTGCGTCTGCCACCATTACCTGCAAAGGGACGAACGTTCACCCCGGATCGGCCAAAGGCAAAATGGTCAACGCTGCTAAAATAGCCATGGAGCTGCATGGAAAGCTGCCGGCTAATGAAACGCCTGAGGAGACGGAAGGCTACGAAGGCTTCTACCATCTGTCTTCCATTCAAGGTGACGTCGAGCAAACGCAGCTGCGTTATTTGATCCGGGATCACGATCGTAATCGGTTTCAGGAGAGAAAGTCTGAACTGGCTCGTATCGTAGAAGAGTTACAGAAAACATACGGAGAGAAGCGAATTGAGCTCGAAATCAAAGACGAATACTTCAACATGCGGGAAAAGATTGAGCCTGTCATGGAAGTAGTGGACATCGCCACGCAAGCACTAGAAAACCTCGGGATCGTGCCAAATATTCAACCGATTCGTGGTGGTACGGATGGCTCGCAGCTATCCTACATGGGGTTGCCAACTCCGAATATTTTCACAGGCGGGGAAAACTACCACGGACGGTTCGAGTATGTTTCCGTAGACAACATGATGCACGCTGTGAACACCATCATCGAAATCGTTAAGCTGTATGAGCAAAGAGCTTGATGGCGAGGTAGTCTTACGATGTAGTCAGGAGGATCGCCCACGATGAAGAATCAAAAAATTGTAATAGTTGGTGCAGGCTTTGTTGGTGCAGCTATGGCCTATTCCTTATCAAAGCAGAATCAGAATGTCACTCTAATAGAGACGAATTCGTCTGCTGCATGTGAAGCCACTCAGAAATCTTTCGCTTGGATTCATCCATCGGGCCGGGTATTAGAAAATTTTCGACATTTGTATGATGCATCCATAGCCGAATATCATGAATTAGAAAAAGAGATACCTGACCTAGAAATAAAATGGGATGGATCATTGACTTGGGAAGTCCCTACAGACAATGAGGGGTCTCGTAAACAACTAGTAAAACGGCAGCAAATCATAGAATTAGAACCAAATCTAAAGGAATACCCCGAGGAAGCTTATTATGCGAACGAAGAAGGCGCACTAGATCCAATTTTGACTACTAAACTTTTCGTAAAAAAAGCAGAAGAAAATGGGGCGAACACCCTGTTTGATACAAAAGTGATGCAAATCGTCACAGAGGCTTCCAAGGTTGTTGGGGTAAACACCTCCAAAGGTTTTATAGAATCAGACGTTCTTGTATTAGCAACTGGCGCAGCTATACCCGAACTCTGTAAGCCATTAGGCTTTGATGTTCCTGTCGCTCCTTCGCCTTCTATACTGATCCGAATGAAATCGAAAGAAAAGTTGATCCACACCTTAGTTTCAAATGCTAAGTTTGAAGCGAGACAACTAACCGATGATACGTTACTAGCAGCGGAAGATTATATTGATGAGTCTGAACAAAATGGACCTGAGGAAATAGGGAAGCGGGTGTTTGACATTCTTCGGCACAATTTAATAGGAGGGGAAAAGCTGGAGCTGGAAAGCATCAAGGTAGGCTTAAGACCCATGCCTGAAGACGGTTACCCCATTGTTGGATTTCATGACGAAATAAAGGGTCTTTATCTGACCGTTATGCATTCAGCTGTTACATTAGCTCCCATCATTAGCCGCTTAGCTGCGAATGAGATCATAAACAACGTACAAATGAAAGAATTAGAGAGCTGCCGACTAATCAGATTTTCTTGTGAAGTAGAGTAATAATCAAATTCATGCTTTCCAGTACCATCATGTGAAAGGGCGGATGTCGTGTAGAGACGATTCGCCCTTTGTCATGATTCATTTCAATCTCTTCACCATATAACTCCATTTTTTCTCTTTGAATAAAAGATGTGATAAAAAGCTACTTACGCGTAGTTGCGTATGAAACGCTAATCGTTGGTAAAGTTGCTCAGCCCGGGGGTTTTTTCCTGCGACGTACAAGCTTAACTTGTCTAAGCTTGGCTGCGCTTGTGCGAAATCCTGCGCCCACTGCAATAGCAGGTTGCCAATACCTTTGCCTTGATGATCCGGATGGACAACAACGTCTGTAATGTAACATTCACCTGCCTGTGGTTTATGGTCTAAGAGAGATAACCCGATAAACATTTTCAGGAGATTCCATTTGCCAAAACCATGGAGGTTCTTCCATGCAGGAAAAATTTGCATGCGACCAGATTCTTTTTTCCACTTGATGGATATCGTCCCGATAACTTCTCCCTCTTGTAGCGCGACCATTCGTTGACTCGCAAGGTCTGCAGGAACATGATCAAATAACTTTTCGAAAAAAAGGGCGAGCTCGCCATCATTGAGCTTCGTAAGGGTTTGGAATTTCCCACGAAACCCGTGAACAAGAAGCTGACCAATCTGTTGATTGTACATAGAATGCATAGGTTCTATCGTAATTGGTGGTACAGTCATGATCAGTCTCCCTTTTCGGAATGGGTAGTCGGTTCGATCAAAGCTTGTAGTTCATAGTGCAGTTGGCCTTGACTAAATAGGGATAAGTAAGATCTTTCAATGAGGATCAAGGGTCCCTGTATAACATGAGACTGAGCTGCGGCATAGGAGTAGAACTGTTCAATCACTTGTTCAAGGTCATTCTCTTCATGGACCAGCCTTTGGGTAGACAGATAGTTGCCACTGGGCAATGAAAAATCGCCAGGCGCTTCTGTTTCCGTGTATAACGTAATGGTACTGGAACCATCCTCGATAAAATGAATGTCCGATTCGAACAAGTTCGGGACAGACTCGGCCTGTTCAGCCAAAAGTTTGGCGTTTAGCGTCATTTGTGAACTCATTTCCAGCCACCGTGCTAAATAAGTGGTTTCGCGCCAATTTATTTGGTAGGGATTCGTGTGAGATTGAAAATTCATTTGTTCATGCAAAACCTTTGTTATGAATTGCTGAAGCTCTTGCAGGCGAAGCAACTCTTTATTTATTTCTCTCAAAGAATGATGGAGTAGCTGCCCGTATTGATCAGCAGAATAGGAAGTCATGCATTCTTTAATCGACTGGACAGGCACTCCCAATTTGCGCAGCAACAGAATATGGGCAAGCTGGTAAACTTGATCCATGCTGTACATCCTGTACTGATTGGTATCGAAGTAAGCAGGTAGAAGAACCCCTTTCTCTTCAAAATAACGAATCTGATGAACAGACACATTCATAAGCTTCGCTAGTTCGCTAATGGTGATTTCACTCTTCATAAATGTTACTCCTATAGATGTGATGGAATATCTCTACCATATACCGTAGGTCAGACCTAAGGTCAAGAGGTACGTTCAAAGATAGTCTCTTTTGTAAACACGCTCAATACCACGCGATATTGACATATCCATGTCTTTGGAGATATTGTAGACACAATAAATCCATAATAGATTTTAATGACGGGAGGCTGGTAAGTATGGCGAATATTTGGAATGAGCGCTTTCATTCGGAAGAATATTATTATGGGGAAGAACCTAACGTTTTTATTGAACAACAGGCTTATCGGTTAGAACATGGACAAAAAGTGATTGCGTTCGCAGAGGGTGAAGGCCGGAATGCCGTTTTTTTAGCAAAAAGAAATCTTGAAGTGACAGCCATTGACTATGCGGAGAGCGGATTGCAAAAAACGAAAAAACTGGCGCAGAAGCATTCCGTTGACGTACTTACCCAAAAAATAGACCTTTTGGAAGAGGAGGTGCCGAACGAAGAATATGATGCCGCGATTATGGTATATGGACATTTTCATAAAAATGCGCAGATCATGATTCTGAATAAAATGAAAAAGGCAATAAAGCCGAATGGGATGATGATGCTTGAGGTATTCTCGGAGGAACAATTGAAGTATCGTACAGGCGGTCCCCAGGATCTTGACATGCTGTATGATCCAAAGGAAATTCTTGCTTGGTGCAAAGGTCATGAGGTGATCCATTACTTCTATGGCGAACAAGAACGTGTGGCAGGAAAGGCGCACACCGGATTAGCCCATGTTATTCAACTTGTACTAAGAAAATGATGGGTATCTGCGCAGAAGAGACGCCCTTTCGAAGGCTTACTACCACGATTTTTTGCATCTGCCTTACTCATTCCATCACTTGACCTTAGGTCTGACCTAAGGTGTATGGTTGAGAAATTCACTTAGAAATTTTTTAAGAGGAGAAGGGTAGATGAAAAAGAAAATAATGATTTCCATCATGATCATCGTCCTGCTATTTGGCGGGGCAGGATTTTACATTTTGGAACAAAACAGCTTTGATATGGTTGAGAAAGTCGTTGAAATCCAGACATCTGAAGGCAAATTGACAGGTACGTTCGTACTGCCTAAAAACTACACGAACAAGTTGGGCTTAGTCTTGTTTATACATGGTGATGGACCTATTGATGCCACGCATGATGATGGCTATAAGCCGCTATGGGAGCGGTTAGCTTCACTTGGTTACGCCTCCTTGTCCCTTAATAAGAGAGGAATAAACGGTTCCGAGGGCAATTGGTTACACCAGAGTATAGATGACCGCGTAGAAGAAGCGCGTCAAGCTATTGCTTGGGCAAAAGAGCAGCCGATGATTGATGAGAAACAGATTGGGGTTTGGGGAGCAAGCCAGGCGGGATGGGTTATTCCAAAGCTCGCCAAGAAGGAACCGCTCGCATTCAGCCTACTTCTATCACCCGCCATTAATTGGGTAAGTCAAGGGCAATATCATACACGCAAAAATATGGTGGTAGACGGGTATTCAGAAGCGGAAATTCAAGACAAAGAGGCGTATGACCAGCAAGTACTCACGTTACTGGAAAAACAGGCTTCCTATGAGGAGTATGTGAAAATTGCTCGCGAAAATAGTTTGATGTCAAAAGACAGATGGACTTTTGTGAGCAAAAATTTCTTGTCAGATGCCACGAATGACCTCCCGAATTTCAATTCGCCTGTGCTCCTGATTCTGGGGGAAGAAGATATACATGTCGATGCAAAGGAAACAGAGAGGGTATATCGTGATATCGTAAACCCTGAGCTGCTAACCGTAGCGGTCTTTCCTGATGCTGATCACTCTATGTTAAGTAAGCAAACGGCAAATTCAAATATGCAGGCAGTCATCATTAGTCTTTTCGCTCCGCGACAAATTACGATACCGGGTTATATGGATGCAATCGAGCGATTTCTAAAGAAACTTCCTAAGCATACATAATGGCAGAAGAACTGTTTGATGAATCTGAAAGGGAAGTGAACATAATGACAAATCCAGTAAGAAGTGCGCCTGTATTTTCACAGACGATCACTGACTTTTGGCGGGAGCAATTTTTGATTGGTGAGGTCCTCTATAGCGATCAATTTTTTACTGTTGCCATAAACTCTGCACTTGACGAGGATAGTCGGGTCATGGTGCTGGAAACTTCCGATGGACGAGTGATGGCGGTCTTAACACCTGGGGTCGCTGAGAAAATAGGTCTCATCCAGCAACAATCCTTGACTGAGTCGATCTTTCGCCAGAAATTGAATGAAGCAGGGGTTACGCTACATGGCGCAGACTATCTTTTTTATATTTCAAAAGCCGATCAGAACGTATTGCTGCAAGAAAACCTCGAAGGTGACCTGCGCCGGTTAACCGAGCAAGATGAGGCGGTTTTCTCCGAGTTTGCATCCTCCGCATCGGAACAAGACTTGGATGACGCTTATGTGGAATTGGATCACTGGGCAGTGTTCGGCTCTTTTGAGCAAAATCGCCTGGTCAGCGCTGCCAGTATGTATCCATGGGAGGAGGATGCGCATATTGCGGATCTGGGCGTACTTACGCTGACGTCGTTTAGAGGAAAGGGTCACGCCCGCAAAGTGGTGCGCTCCATCTCCAAATATGCTTATGGTCAAGGATATGAACCACAGTACCGATGCCAACTCGATAATGATTCGTCTGCGGCTTTGGCCAAAGCAGCGGGATTCACACTGTTTGGAAAATGGGAAGTGATTTCTCCAGACTCTGCTAACTAAAAAATACCCTCTCAACTATTCCATCGTCAGCGACAAGAATAAAGTGACTCTGCCGAAGAGCGGAACAGTGGTATTTACCGGTATGCCAGGCTTCGAATTTCAAATAACAATCAAGTAAATTAGTTACGCACAAAAAGCCCACACATTCCGTTTCGGGGAGAAAAGTGGGCTTTTTGTGATAGTTCGAATAGAAGGCGAACAATGGAGCTTGCCAAGATCATAATCTACACGGTCCATGCATACGTTAGAATCAACCATACGGAAATGAAAGAGTTAATATATTTAAATCCTCAAAAGGAAAAAACAAAAAAATGTTGATTTCCCTTGTTAACTGCTATATAACTTAATTAGAAGTATTATTATGTAATACTTAATTTAAATGACAGGAGAGGGACAAATGGACTCTATGGCAACCGCTAACACTGGAAAATGTCCGTTTTCGCATGGCAGTACTACGAATCACAACCCTAGTGCTACGTCGAACAAACACTGGTGGCCCAACCAGTTGAACTTGAACATCCTGCATCAGCATGACAGAAAATCTAACCCTATGGGCGAAGACTTCGATTATGCAGAAGAGTTCAAAAAGTTGGACTACCAGGCTCTCAAGCAGGATCTTTATGATCTCATGACAAACAGCCAAGATTGGTGGCCTGCCGACTACGGACATTACGGGCCATTATTTATCCGTATGGCTTGGCACTCCGCTGGTACATATCGTACAGGAGACGGCCGCGGTGGTGCTGGAACCGGCACACAGCGTTTTGCTCCACTTAACAGCTGGCCAGACAATGCCAACCTTGATAAAGCTCGACGACTTCTATGGCCGATCAAGCAAAAATACGGCAACAAGATCTCTTGGGCAGACTTGTACATTCTCGCCGGCAATGCTGCTATTGAATCCATGGGCGGGAAGACAATCGGTTTTGGAGGCGGACGCGCGGACGTTTGGCATCCAGAAGAAGATATTTACTGGGGTGCTGAAAAGGAATGGCTAGGCGATAATCGTTACACCGGCGATCGTGATCTCGAGAATCCGCTTGCTGCTGTTCAAATGGGTCTGATTTATGTGAACCCCGAAGGTCCGAACGGGAATCCAGATCCGCTTGCCAGCGCTCGTGACATCCGCGAAACCTTCAAACGCATGGGAATGAACGATGAAGAAACCGTTGCACTCGTGGCAGGCGGCCATACATTTGGGAAGGCTCACGGCGCAGGAGATGCTGCTCTTGTAGGCCCAGAGCCGGAAGCTGCTCCTTTGGAAGCCATGGGCTTAGGATGGCAGAGCACACACGGTTCAGGTAAAGGTCATGACGCCATCACCAGCGGTATTGAAGGGGCTTGGACTGCGAATCCGACACAATGGGATAATGGTTTCTTTGAACTATTGTTCGGATATGAATGGGAGCTGACCAAAAGCCCTGCAGGTGCACACCAATGGGTTGCTGTAAATCCTGCTGATGAGCATCTTGCACCGGATGCAGAAGATGCGTCGGTGCGTGTTCCAACGATGATGACCACTGCGGATATGGCCTTGCGTATGGATCCAGCATACGAAAAGATTTCTCGTCGTTACTATGAGAATCCAGAGGAGTTTGCAGATGCATTTGCAACTGCATGGTTCAAACTCACACATCGCGACATGGGGCCTCGCTCAAGATATTTAGGCCCAGAAGTTCCAGAAGAAGATTTTATCTGGCAAGATCCTGTACCCGCTGCAGAATATGAATTAACAGATGCAGATGTAGCAGAACTGAAAACACGCATCTTAGACTCAGGCCTTACTGTCAGCGAGCTAGTAACAACGGCTTGGGCTTCCGCTAGTACCTTCCGAGGCTCGGATATGCGTGGTGGCGCGAATGGTGGTCGCATCCGTCTTGCTCCACAAAAGGAGTGGGAAGTGAATGAGCCGAAAAAACTTGAAAAGGTGCTTACGATCCTGGGAGTCATTCAAGAGGACTTTGGTAAAAAAGTCAGCATGGCCAATTTGATTGTGCTCGGCGGTAGTGCCGCAGTAGAAAAAGCTGCACAAGATGCTGGCTTTGATGTAACGGTTCCTTTTGCTCCTGGACGTGGCGATGCAACACAAGAGCAAACCGATGCTGAAAGCTTTGCTGTGCTTGAGCCAATCGCTGATGGTTTCCGAAACTACCAGAAGAAGCAATATCGTGTAAGTCCTGCGGAGCTCCTGATAGACAAGGCACAGCTACTAAACCTTACTGCTCCAGAAATGACTGCACTCGTTGGCGGTATGCGTGTTATCGGGACAAACCACGGTGGCACACAACACGGTGTATTCACGGATCGCGTAGGTACACTCACGAACGACTTCTTTGTTAACTTGCTAGACATGGGCATACAGTGGAAACCTGTAGACGGAGGCGTATTTGAAGGACGCAATGGCAAAACAGGTGAAGTCGTACGTACAGCAACTGCTGTTGACCTCGTGTTCGGTTCAAACTCTGTTCTGCGTGCCATTGCAGAAGTTTATGCGCAAGACGATAACAAAGAAAAGTTTGTGCGTGACTTCATTGCTGCTTGGGTGAAGGTAATGAATGCAGATCGTTTCGATCTTAAATAAGCATAATTTGAAAAATAAAGCAAAGAACAGTATTTGTTGTTGGATACTGTTCTTTGCTTTATATTTTCTATAGTAATAGTAGAAATCAAATCGGTAACGAATTTACAACTTGGAGACAATTGAAAGATACTTTTAACATATGAACGCTATATTCTATGAACTGTAACAAGGGTTTCGTGCCCGAACCAAAAACAAAAAATTTCAGGAGGCATTACCATGAACAAAAAAAATATTCTCGTTTTGTCAATGGCACTAACAATTGTAGGCGGTGCTACAGCAGCAGTATTTGCAAGCGATAACGCAATTCATTCTACGAAAAACAAAGTCGTAACGTTGGCAAGCAAAGAAGGAAATGGCACAACTCAAACCACTACAAATGATGTAGTCAAAGTAGCAAATGGAAAGATTAGCGATGAAGAAGCGGTAAAAATGGCAACGAAAGCTCTAAAAGACTATATGGGGCTTGACGCAAAATCGTTTGGTGAGGCTCATGTAAATCGAACGAACAACCAAGAAGACTTTAAGTTCTTTATGGATATCGTTTCAAAAGAAGATGCAGCTGTATTAAAAGAAAACGCGAAAAAAGATACGGCTGATATTATCGTGGTACAGTTTGTTCGTGCTGAAGACTTAAAGCAGCCAATGGCCGCTTCTAATCGCATTGTCATAAATGAAAAAACAGGTGAAATTGTTGCTTTAACTGCTTTCACTGATGGAAATCGAAGCTCAGAGACAACAATCGATGATGCGAAAGTTAAATCTGCGGTTATCAACTTTTTTGATAAACAACAGAAAAATGTGAAGGAAAATACGATGAAGGTTAGTAAGAGCGCTAGTTCCGGAACCATACGTGTTCTTTGCAACCTGGAAGATGGAAGAGATGCAGAGATGACCATTAGTCTGAAGAATTATTCCGTATCTAGTTATGAGATTAATTATGACAGACTGCTCCCTCTACCTTCCGAAGAAAAAGACCACAGTGAGAATTTCAGAGCGTTGTAAGTAAATGAAGATATTGTAGGACGGATAAGATGGAGTAAGTGCCCGAAATGGTACTTACTCCTCTTATCAAAAAAGTTTTAGGAGGCATTACATATGAACAAAAAAAATATTCTCGTTTTGTCAATGGCTCTATCCATTGTAGGCGGTTCTACAGCAGCTGTATTTGCAAGCGAAAACGCGGTTCCTTCTACTAAAAACAACGTCGTAACAATGGCAAGCAAAGCAGCAAATGGAAAGATTAGTGATGCAGAAGCGGTAAAAATGGCAACCAAAGCTCTAAAAGACTATAGGGGGCTTGACGCGAAATCTTTTGGTGAGGCGCATGTAAAGCGAACGAACGCGCAAGAAGACTTTAAGTTCTTAATGGGTTTAGTTTCAAAAGAAGATGCAGCTGTATTAAAAGAAAACGCCAAAAAAGATACGGCAAATGTTATCGTGGTACAGTTTGTTCGTGCTGAAGACTTAAAGCAGCCAATGGGTACTTCGAATAACATTGTCATTAATGAAAAAACAGGTGAAATTGTTTCGTTAGCTGCTTTC
The DNA here is from genome assembly GCF_013284365.1 of Brevibacillus sp. RS1.1. Taxonomy (NCBI): domain Bacteria; kingdom Bacillati; phylum Bacillota; class Bacilli; order Caryophanales; family Paenibacillaceae; genus Brevibacillus; species Brevibacillus sp. RS1.1. The sequence continues at coordinate 44,282 of NZ_JABSVA010000003.1, read as the reverse complement.
ACTGATGAAGATCGAAGCAAAGAGACAACAATCAATGATGCGAAAGTTAAATCTGCGGTTATCAACTTTTTTGGGAAACAACAGAAAAAAGTGAAGGAAAATGCGATGAAGGTTAGTAAGAGTGCTAGTTCCGGAACCATACGTGTTCTTTGCAACCTGGAAGATGGAAGGGATGTAAAAATGACAATTAGTCTGAAAAATTATTCCGTATCCAGTTATGAGATTAATTATGATAGACTAATCACTCTACCTTCCGTAGCAAAAGACTACCGTGAGAATTTCAGAGTACTGAAAGTCAATTAAAAATTGTAGGACTGATTAGATGGAGTAAGTGCCCGAAATGGTACTTACTCCATCTAACTGTTACAAAAGGAATGAGGTAAAAATGGAATGATAAAAATTTTAGTGGTTGAAGATGATATCGCAGTAGCAAATTTAATTAAATTGAATTTAAATACAGCAAATTATGAGAGTACAGTCGTTTTTGATGGAGAGGAAGCCCTAAATGTGATTGAAAGAGATCGTTTTGATCTCATACTTTTGGATGTGATGCTTCCGAAAGTGGATGGATTTACTTTATTCGAAAAAATTAAACCTTTAGGGATACCTGTCATTTTTTTAACTGCGAAAAGTTCGGTCACAGATAAGGTGTATGGATTAAAAGCGGGAGTAGATGACTATATGACGAAACCGTTTGAAGGAATTGAATTGCTGGCCAGGATTGAAAATGTATTACGGCATTACAATAAAAAAAGCAACATCATAAATTTTAAAGACACAGAAGTATACTTGGAAGAAATGAAGGTGAAAAAGAACGGTGAAATGATTGAGCTTACCTTGAAGGAGTTCGAATTATTGGTGTTTTTAGTGCAAAATAAAAACATCGTATTAACGAGGGAAAAAATCATAGAAAAAATTTGGGGATATGACTACGTTGGCGAGACTCGGACGATTGACAACCATATACAAAAGCTAAGAAAAAAGCTGGGATGGAAAGATGAAATTAAAACAGTATTTAAATTGGGATATAGGCTGGAGGAATAAATGAAATTTTGGCAGAGGATATTTTTATGTACATTAATCATATTCGAAATCTTTTTTGTACCAGCATCCATTTACCTGATTAATAGCAGCTTTGAACTCAATCTCAATATGGAGATCCGTTCCGGGATAAGTGAACAGGATCGATTTGCTAACTCTTTAGAATCAAATCTCTATCTACTTAAAGTTCAAAAATCTTCAATTCCAGATGCAGAAGGGGTTGGCAAACCAAACATAGATTCCATGATTCGTACGTACTTGGACAACCTCGGAGAACAGGATGTGTATTTAGATGTAATAGATGAAAAAAACGAAGTCATTTTTAGTCATTTTAAAAATAACAAGATAACTCTTACGAATCGAGAAGAATTAAACATCCCATCCGATAAAGTAAATTACATCATACGGGATCTAGGGGAAAAGACGTACTTATTTATAGCGAAGAATATTTATTTGGAAAATAATCACTATAAGCTTTCTTACGTGAAAGATATTTCGAGTGTCTATGAAAATAGAGAAGACTTATTAAGCCTTTTAATCAAGTTAAATGCTCTTGTCTCAGCAATTTTGGTCATTGTTACCATCATCATGAGCATGTTTATCGTAAAACCGATTAATAAACTAATCCAGTCAACAAGAATAATTGCCGGCGGGAATTTCAGCGAAAGAGTCATGGTCAAATCGAAAGATGAAATCGGTTTGTTAGCGGAAAATTTCAATTTGATGGCCGTTGATGTAGAAGATAAAGTAAACCAGCTTAAAAGATCTTCAGAAGACAAGCAAAGGTTTATCGATAACCTGGTACATGAACTTCGGACTCCTTTAACTTCGATCATAGGCTATGCGGACTATTTACGAACGAATAAATACGATGAAGAGACGTATATCAACTCATTAAGCTTTATCTATGAAGAAGGAAAGCGGCTAGAGAAACTGACATTTAAGCTGATGGAGCTCATTGTTTTGCGAAAAGAAGATTTTGAGTTAAAAACGGGAAAACTTGACGAACTTTTTGTGGAAATCAAACATTCCTTTATTCCAAAGCTGAACATAAAGAATATCGATCTGGAAATATCGACGGAGCATCTGAGTGTTTTCATGGATAAGGATTTGATGAAAATTTTGCTTGCAAACCTGATAGACAATGCGATTAAAGCATCGAAGAACAACGATAAAATACTGCTACGCTCATACAGAGATGCGGAGTCAAGAATTATTCTTGAAGTGAAAGATACAGGGATTGGTATTCCTGATGACGACATAAACAAAGTCTTTGAGCCCTTCTTTATGTCCGATAAATCGAGATCGAGAGCGAATGGAGGAGGCCTCGGGCTCGGGCTTTCATTATGTAAGGAGATAGCTAACATTCATGACGCTGAAATAAGAATAGAAAGTAAGCTCGGTGAAGGTACAAATATCCAATTGGTTTTTCATTGTTAACAACGTGGAGCAAGTGGAAATTCTAGAGACAACTTCTTTGTTACGAGAAACTAGCCATTTTTCATTGGAGTTTTTTCAATGAGAAATGGTTTTTTCTGTTTAAAAAATCGTTGTGGATAAAAATTCAAAAAAATTAAATAAATTATTAAAAATATCCTTTACTGGAAATAATTTCTATTCTATTATTTATTTGTGATCGTAACCAAGCACTAACAGACGCGCGTGAAGTTCTGGCTACGAACAAAAAAATTAGAGGAGGAATAAAAAATGCAAAAAGATCTGTTCGATTTGGATGTTCAAGTAGTAGAGGTAAATCAAGTACAATCAGATTCAGTAGTGAGCGACCTCATTTGCACTACATTCTGTTCAGCTACTTGGTGCCAAACCAACTGCTGCTAATTTAGTTTGACGCTGGAGGAGCATCGCGATAAGCGATGTTCTTCCTTTATAGTCTCACTTCATGCATGGGAAAGAGGGGTATGAATGGCCAAGCAAATTTTAGAGAGGGAGCTGACATTTCGCTACCATGAGAACAAAAAAGAGGAAAACCTATATACCTCAGCAGACTTTTTTATGTTGCGGATACCTCTGTTTCCAATAGAGGTCTTCAATGAATCCAATAAAACCAGTGATTATCTAGCTGCTATAAGGAAATATGCGAGGGACGAAAATGTACGAGAAGCTATTCTCCTTTCTAGTCCATCTCTGTACGAAGCTTTGCCAAATCTAGAAGGCGATCCTACTTCTCGAAAAACCAAGCAGGCTCTTTCTAGTTTTGTTCGTTTTTTGTTAAGGATGTGTACCCGTGCCACTCCATATGGCTTATTCGCTGGTGTTGCTCTGGGCTCATTCACTGGCAAGACAAACGTCTCTTTGAAAGAATCACACTTTCACCAAAAACGCACACGTCCTGACATGGAATGGCTGCTTGCAATCATTCAGAGAATAGAGCAACGACTAGATGTAGTTAAACAGTTAAAAGTACAACGAAATCACGCTTCGGTGCAGATCGGCGGGCGAATAGAGCTTACGTTTGCCACTGAATACGGTCAATTGAAACGTTTAGATGGTAAACAAAAAGAGAGAATTTCAATCCGTGCTACAGAAGTTGTGCACGCTGTTTTTGATCTGGCAAAACATCCGATTCAATTTGAACAATTAATGATCAGATTGATGGAAAAGTACCCGGAGGCAGGGGAACAAAAAGTAACCGGACTGCTGTGGCAATTATTTTCTCAAGAGTTTTTAATTAGCGAATTACGTCCACCACTCACAGTAGCCACTCCATTTGATTATGTGATGGAGCGCCTTGACTCACTTGATGGTGTACAGGATATATATTCGGAATTAACTGCGATTCAAGCAAGAATGAAACAGTACGATGGACTTCCGATTGGAACAGGCATGCAAAGCTTTCAAGAATTAATTACGCGGATGAAGGCCCTTGAAGAAAACATGATGCCAGTACAAGTAGACCTCCATATTGGTACGAACAAAGTTTCTTTACACAACGGTATAGGCGAAGAGGTAGCGAAAGCGGTGGAATGTCTGTGGCGACTGTCTTTACCACAGCGAGGGGCGTCCCATCTAAGAAGCTACCATAAGGACTTTTTGGAGAAATACGGAACGTCAAGAGAAGTCCCTGTTTTGGAGCTTCTCAGTGATGAGGTTGGTTTAGGAGCTCCAGCAGGATATATGTTTCCACAAAGCAGTCGAAGAGAGCCAGTATCGCCTCTCAAGTACTCTGATAAGCGAGAAGCTAGTTTGATGAGAAAAGTAGTTCATGCGATTGCTACAAAAACAAAAGAGATAGAAATTACGAATGATTTTCTCGATCAGCTAGAAACAGAGCCAGTAGATACGAAATACGCACCAGATTCCGTGGAATTGTACGTGGAGGTAATCGCCCCCTCACAGCAAGCAATTGATCAAGGAGACTATCTGCTAGAGGTGGCACCCATGCCTGGTTCAGCTAAGGTGGGTCAATCGTTCGGAAGATTCCTCGATATACTCGGACCAGAAGCGATAGAGAAACATAAACAAATTCATAATCAAATACAGGAACAGCATGAAGATGTGATCTTTGTTGATGCCAATTATCTTTCAGCCGTTGGACGATATGCCAATATTGTTCTCCATCCATCCCTCAGCCAATATGAACTGGCCATTGGCACGAATTGTTCTGAGAAGGCTCAGCATATCCTTCAGCTTGAGGATATTGTAGTATGTGCCACAATAGAGCATTTTTATCTGAAATCCCGTATACATGGAAAGAAATTAATTATTTCAGCGGATAATATGCTTAATTTCAAGAATGCCCCAAATATATATCGTTTCTTGCGAGAAGTCTCTATGGAAAATGTACGTCTTTGGAACCCATTCTCTTGGGGGAATATGGATGCTTCACCGTATTTTCCACGTGTTCGCTATGGAAAAACCATCTTGTCGCCTGCTATATGGAAGGTGATACCCGAATCTCTGGGGCTGAAGGGAGATCCGAAAGAAGACAAGATCTGGAATGGGGCTTTTGCTGCATGGAGAATGGAGTGGGATCTACCACGATATGTGTACATGGGAATTGGTGACAACCGTATTTTATTAGATTTGGATAATCCTTATCATGTAGAAGAGTTGCGTACAGAATTGTTCAAGTCAAAAAACATTCAACTCCGTGAAAAAATCGGGGGTACAGAAGAATATTGGGTCACTGGACCAAAAGGTCATTTTTCCATGGAATGCGTGGTTCCATTGCTAAGGAGACCACATATAGAAAAGAAAAAAATGATCCCCTCCTATAGAAATGCAAATGTTCTATCTAAGGAGCAATACATAAAACTCCCTGGAAGTGATTGGCTGTTTTTAAAACTGTATGGGGGCCACCAGAGACAGGATGAATTTATCGTTGATCAGATCCATGAATTTGCGAATTCCATGGTTAAAAAAGGACTAGCAGATGAATGGTTTTTCATGCGATATATAGACCCTGACCATCATATTCGCCTTCGCTTTCACGGTAAGCCTGAGAAGCTTATGAAGGAGATTTTTCCAGAACTTTACCCTTGGATTCAAGAATGTCAGCGAGAAGGATTTATTCAAAGAATGGTAATTGATACGTATGATCGCGAAGTAGAAAGATATGGTGGACCTTTAATGATGGCTGATGCGGAGCGAGTATTTGCCAAAGATAGCCAGACGACTGCAAATCTCTTGAGATTGTTGCGGTTTCATCAAACGAATCTACCAGACTATGTTTTGGCAACGATTAGTATTATTGACATAATGACTAGATTCGGACTTAGTTTTGAACAGCAACTGGCTTGGATGGACATGCGTGTGAAAAAGGATGCCCAGAGAGAAGAGTTCCGAAAATGGCGGAAACCATTGCTTACTCTCGCTGATCCGCGGAGCAATTGGCAAGGATTGCGTAGTCATCCGAGCGGGGAAGCCATTCGTGAAGCAATGGCCTTGAGAGTGGATGTATTGCAGGATTTCGGAAGGTTTGTAGCAGAGGGTGAACAAAACCAATCGCTGTGGAGTTCCCCATCGATGATCATGGGTAGCTTGATCCATTTGCATTGCAATCGCTTATTTGGAGTAAGGCGAGAGATGGAAGATAAAGCGATGGCCTTTGTACGTCATACTTTACACAGCCAGCTTCACTGGAGGGAGAATGTTGGTGACTCCATTTAAGGCAAACAGCAATCGATTGGAAACGATTCGAAACGTATTTGCTTCCTTCTCTCATTGGCCTAGTGTTTTTCGTTTACTGTATCAAACAAATCCTCGCTACTTTGTGATTGTTATGATATTGACGATTATAAGTAGCCTGATACCTGTAGGGGTGATTATTGCCACGCAAACATTAATTGATGCGGCAGTAGCCATCTCAGTCGGTGGGAGAATCGTTCCGCTTTTCATCGCGTTTGGTCTTTTCGCGTTTCTATCTGTGATCCGCGATATTCTCAAACACGTTGACTTAGTCTATAAAACGTTGTATCAAGAGCTGCTAGCCAATCATGTAAATCTGTTGATCATGAAAAAAGCTACGCGACTTCCTTATTCCAGTTTTGAGGATGCAGGAATCTATGACCAACTTCAACGGGCAAAGCAAGATTCCACGTTCCGCCCCTATCAGTTATTTCAACAGGTGATAAGTATTATTAGCAATGTGATTGTATTACTATCTGTTTCCGCTATGCTGATCGCTTGGAAGTGGTGGCTAGCACTGATTTTGCTCTTGCTACCAATCTGTTCCACTTTCTCATTTATTCGATTAGGACAAGAGGAATTCATGATTGACCACAATCGCGCTTCTGATCGTCGTAAGCAATATTATCTGATGCATTTATTGACCAGCGATTCATCAGTAAAAGAGCTAAAAACCTTTCAGTTAGGTCGATTTCTGGTTGATCGATATCGTAAATATTACGAGCGATTTTTTCAGCAGGACAAAGCAATGGTGATAAAAAGGACAAAGGTGGCGCTTGGGTTTCAGGCCCTGTCACTCTTTGCTGTCGTATCGATGCAGTCGTATGTAGTATGGGAAACGATGTTAGGTACGCTTGCAATTGGCAGCTTAATTGCGTTTATCCAGGCGATATCTTACACCCAAACAACCTCCACAGATCTTATGCAAACGATTTTCAACATGTATCAAAACAACCTGTACATTAGTCAGTTATTTACATTTTTAGCTGTGCCAGATGAGAAAAAATTAGTAATAGCCGAAAGCAATCCTCGTGAGAACCATGCATCTGGTTTAGAATTTCGCAATGTCTCGTTCAAATATCAAGGTGTCGATGCCTACGCGCTACGTAATGTGAGTTTCGCCATTCGTCCAGGAGAGACGATGGCGTTAGTAGGGGAGAATGGTTCGGGAAAATCGACAATCGTAAAATTAATTACGCAATTGTACCAACCGACAGAAGGCGAGATTTTGTTTAATGGTAAGCCGATTTACCATTATGAGGAGAATGAATGGCGCCAAAAAATGAGCGCTTTGTTCCAAGATTTTATTAAATATGAGATGGCAGTCAATGAAAACATTGGCTTTGGAAACTATCTAAAAGCGGATGATGAAGCAGCCATTATCGAGGCAAGCAAACGGGCCGGAGCAGATGATATGATTAAACGTTTTCCCCAACAATTTCATACACAGCTTGGCAAATGGTTTGCGGAGGGGTTCCAGATTTCGGGGGGACAGTGGCAACGTATTGCCATTTCCCGCGCTTATATGCGCGATGCGGACTTATACATTCTTGACGAGCCGACTGCAGCACTAGACCCTCAAGCAGAGCAGGAAGTATTCACTCGGTTCCATGAATTGACCCAGAATAAAATGGGATTATTTATTTCCCACCGATTTTCAACTGTTCGATATGCCAACCAGATTCTTGTCCTAAAACAAGGAGAGATCATTGAAGCGGGTACGCATAAGGAACTACTCGCAAAAGATGGCGTTTATGCCTCTCTTTTTCAGATGCAGGCTTCTTTTTATCTGGAAGAGACGGACGAATCGACAAGACAGATGGTCGGACAAATGTAAAAGAGAGAGGGAAAGTATGGAGACAAATAAAGCAGTGGTAACAACTAAGCATGCATGGAAAGGGATAAAAAATGAAGAGTTAAGAACAAAGGCTTTGTCTACTGCACTCAAGGTAGCTGCGTATTTACGAGATCCGATTCAGGTAGAAAAGGTCGTAATGGATAAAGATAACATAAGCGTCGTAGGACGGTTTCATCAACATCCTTGGGGGGCTGCTACTCTTTCTCACGGATATCCGGGTAGCATACTCTTTTTTGCTGAGTTGGAAAGACATTTCCCTGATCAGGGTTGGAATATCGTTGCTCATGAACATCTCCTTGCTCTTCAAGAAAAAATTAAGGCAGTAGGGATATCAAGTGAGTCCATGTGTGGTGGGGTAGCAGGTATTTGCTTTGCTACGCTAGTAGCTTCACGCAATCGAGAGCATTATCAACGCTTTCTTGGACAACTGGATCAATTGCTCGCTTCACGAACAGCGGTCATAATTGAAGACGAGTATGTTCTTGATAAAAAAAGAGGAGGGAGTAATCCTCATGTCTATGATGCTATTCATGGTGTAGCAGGCATTGGACGGTACTTACTGGCAAGTAAGCAAATCGATGTTCTTCACTCCGCCTTACAGGATGTTTTGCGATATCTCGTATATATAAGCCAGCCGAGAGAATATAAAGATGGTAGAAAAATACCAGGGTGGTACTTGACTCAGGAGATGCAATATTTAGACATTGATAAAGAGATGTATCCGAATGGAAATTTTAACGTAGGGCTTGCTCATGGGATTCCTGGACCATTAGCCTTATTAGCACTTGCTTTGAGAGAAGGAGTCGAAGTAACTGGTCAGAGGGAAGCAATACGTAGCATCGCTGACTGGTTGGTACGGTGGAAAGAAAAGGACGCATGCGGGATTATGTGGCGAGGTAGAGTGAAATTAGAAGAAGAGCTAGGGGAAGAAATGCTATCCCAACAGCCGTTTCGCCGTGATGCCTGGTGCTATGGCACGCCAGGAGTAGCTCGTTCACTCTATCTAGCGGGTGAAGCTCTGCAAGATTCATCATATTGTAATCTTGCCATTCAAGCTTACGATGATGTTTTCAAGAGATCAGAAAGCGATTGGAATCTGTATGCTGATACGTTTTGTCATGGAAAAGCAGGACTATTGCAAATGACGCTTAGAATGGCAACGACTACTAATGACGAACGCTATCAGTCACATATCGAGTATTTAGCTAAGAGCATTGTAGATAATTTTAATCCATTACTTCCTTTTGGTTATCAAGATATAGAACCAAATGGTGATGGAAAAGTAGGACTCAATAAGGCAGGTGCACTTGAAGGTGCAGCCGGTATTGGTCTTGCCCTTCTTTCAGCAAGCAGTAATCAAGAGCCACTGTGGGATCAGTCATTCCTATTGGCCTAAAAAGGAGAAATCGAGATATGACACACGATCCATTTCTGAAGGAGAAGAAACTTTTGGTCGGTATATCAGGCTCGATTGCCGTTATAGGTGTGTCTGCTTATCTTAGTATGTTTCGAGCTCTGTTCAAAGAGGTAAAAGTAGTGATGACAGAACAGGCCGGAACGCTGATTCCGCCGTCTACGCTTTTGTTTTACTGCGACGAGATATTTATAGATGAAGAGCCTGGTCTTGAGAAAAAAATGAACCACGTTGAGTTAGCACGTTGGGCAGATTTGTTCGTTGTTTTGCCAGCGACGGCGAATGTAATTGGACAAGCTGCTAACGGAATTGCCCCAAACTTGCTAACCTCGACTATTCTAGCTCATCCAAAACCCGTTATGTTTTTTCCAAATATGAATCGCCTCATGTGGATGAAAAAAGCGGTTCAGCGCAATGTAAATCAGCTTCGAGAGGACGGTCACATTGTTGTGAATCCAGTAGAAGCTATGGCTTATGAAGTAGCATCTGGCACCATGCAGCCTAACTTTGTCTTGCCACAGGGACCAGCGGTGATGCAGGAAATGAGAAATATCTTACTTGAACGAGAAGAAAGCACAACTACATCTGTATAAGAGAAAAGACTGCTTCGGCTGCTTGTGCCAGTGAAGCAGTCCTTTTGTATTTACCCTGCGTGAGAAGACGCATGATATAGTAACTCAGTATGTAGAGGATGCAATTCAGATACTTGGCTCCATTCTTACTAAATTGTAAGAAAGAAGGTCAAAATCGTTAGACAAGAGTCATTCAATTACAGGAAAGTCTGGTCTATAATCCAGACATAAATCGTTTATAAGGGAGCAATTAAGATGAAAAAAGTAATAGGTTTCTTGTTGGCTATTGTCATTTTTGGAGGGATTGGATACGGTGTAAACCGATTTGTAGAAGGTCCATCACAACCGGTCGATGGCGTTCTCGTAATCGGCACAGAAAAAGATGCGAATAAGGTCAAAGAGTTGTATAAAGATAACACCAAACAAGCGATGGACTACAAAATCAAATTGGTTACAACGATAAAAAAGACGAAACATACAGAGCAAGAGCAGAAAGAAACAGGTCAGGAATTTGAAACTAGAGAGATCAAATATTCGGTTGTTACTCGATCCACTGCTGAGCAATTCGTCAAGAAGGGGATTCTCAGAGCCAGACAAGATCCAAACAGCACATCTACTATTTCAGACCCTGTTACCAGCATAAAACAATTATCGAATGGTCAAAATCTGCTTTACTCTTATAGTGATCATGAAATGAAGAATGGCCAAATTGATTTGAACGGCAAGATGGTACCTGTTGAGCATGTGAACCATCAGATGTGGATCGGGTATATACCACAAGCGGATCTTGTTATCGTTGACGACCAGACTTACAACCAATTAACCGAAGTAGAGTCAACGCTCTCCTTGATCCAGTTTGAAAATCGCAGCTTCGATTATAAGAAGAAAGATCAGGTGAACCAAGTCTTACAAGAAATCGGGAACGTATACGCAAACAGTGAAGACAAAGTAAACTTCGTAGACGTACAAGATTGAGTTTGGTTGATGAGAGGGTGACTGTATGGAAGTTGTACGAATGGAAAACGTAGTAAAAAGTTATGGGGAAGGAAATGGCAAGGTAGATGCGTTAAAAGGAATTCACCTTTCGATTCAGCAAGGAGAGTTTGTTTCCATTGTTGGTGTTTCCGGCTCTGGTAAAAGTACACTGTTGCATATTTTAGGCGGGTTGGATCGTCCAACTTCAGGACAAGTATTCATTGGGGATCATAATATTTACGATTATACAGATGATGAGCTTTCCATATTCAGAAGAAGAAAGGTCGGGTTTATTTTTCAATTTTTTAATTTGATCCCGGTATTGAATGTCCAGGAAAATATCGCGTTGCCCATGTTATTGGATGAGGAACCGATAGATATGAAGTATCTGGATGAACTTATTGAAATCCTGGGTCTCCATGAACGGAAAGACCACTTGCCTTCCGAATTATCGGGCGGTCAACAGCAACGGGTCTCCATCGGCAGAGCCTTAATGAATCGGCCGCATTTGATTTTGGCGGATGAGCCCACTGGGAATCTGGATACACGAAATACGAAGGAAGTCATAGATTTATTACGATTGACTGCCAGAAAATACAATCAAACCATTGTCTTGATAACTCACGATCTCGCGATTGCTTCGGCTTCTGACCGGATCATCACGATAGAAGACGGTACGATCATTTCAGACCAACGGCTTGCTGCGAATTAGCCAAAAGATTGGAGGAGAATGATTTTGATCAGCAGCTATAAACAATTAAGCAGCAAGTATTTAAAGGGGAATATGAAACGAACGATTTTGACCTTGATCGGAATCATACTCTCTGTAGCGTTAATTTCGACAGTCGGTCTTTTTATGAAAGGATCACAACTATCCCAAATCGAGAATATCAAGAAGGTGAACGGGTTTTCTTTTCATCTGGGTATTTCCAATTACGATGAAGCACTATTAAACAAAATCAAATATAATCCCCAAATTGCTTCGTATGGTTTGATGTCTCAGGGCGGAATCGTTCCGGTTGGAAATGGAGATGTTTCTGTTCAAAAGAATTTCGCTGATCATAGCGCATTGGCGTTTTTAACCTACAGTCTCGCTGATGGCAGATTACCGGCCAATGAGCATGAAGCAGCTGTCGATTCATGGACGCTTCCTTTTTTGAAAAAGGGTCTTCAGATCGGCGACTCATTTGAATTGGATGGTCAAACCTATCAACTGGTTGGTTTACTGGATAATCGGGCGTTCACTCAGAAAGATAAAGTGGGGCGTTTCCTAACCTATAAACATGATTTTGCAATCGGAGAGGGTAGGATCTTAGCCGAAATAAACGAGAAAGCCGACTTTAGAGAGGTTATAGATGAGATAAAATCACTTACGAATGACGAGAATCTGGTTATCAATGAGGAAATGATTAGGGTTTTGAAACCGGGATCGAATCAATCGATTTTGGCCGTGCTCGTTATCGTCATCAGTATTGTTGTGATCGCGACAGTTGTGGTGATATACAACGCTTTTCAAATCAGCGTCGTAGAGCGAATGAAGCAGTTCGGCTTGCTCCGAAGCATAGGTGCTACGCGAAAGCAAATTAGACAAATCGTGATGAGAGAAGCGGCTGTGCTGGCTGTCATCGCCATACCAGTTGGACTTGTATGTAGCATAGTGGCGGTCGCTGCTCTCCAATTCATTTTCTCGATCATTTTAGAAGATGGTGCAGGTGTTTCGTTCTTTCATATCGATTGGTGGATTTTATTCATTAGTTCGATCATTACGCTGACGGCCGTACTAGCGTCCAGTTATTACCCGGCTTTTTTTGCGGGCAGAATATCTCCACTGTTGGCAATCAGCAGCAGATTATCCATAAAAAAAGAGGCGATTAAAAAACATAAGAATAACGTGTTGAAAAAACCGTTATCTTTTCCCATGAGCCTGGCTTTGAAAAATGTCAAAAGAAATAAAAATCGTTATACCATTACGATTCTATCCATCATTATATCCAGTGTCTTGTTTATTACCTTCTCGTCTATGATGGATATCGCATTTGCATCCAAATATGTGAAAAATTTATCTACGAAAACAGATCTATCCATCTATCTGAAACAAGATCATGATGATACTTCAGCAGAAAGACAGCAAATTTTGGAGCTTTTGAAGTCAGTTGAAAATGTATCCGGAGTGAAGGAACAAGACCTCCATTTTGAAATCGATTTGAAGGATAAGACTCAATCTCTTGCAACTGTTGCTCACATCGAGGACTCTGTTGGAAAAAAACACGCCATTTCCATTGTGAATCACATTGATGAGAATAAAGTGAAGCAGGATTCGGAGCTCGTCATAAAAGTGCTGGTATACAGTTTTATCACAGTCATTTCTTTGATTGGCAGTGTCAATATCCTCAACACGATTACGATCAGCATCATCATCAGACGAAAAGAACTGGCCGCGTTAAAATCTATAGGCATGTCACAAAGGGATTTGAAAAAAATGATCATCTATGAAGCGCTGATATATGGTTTTTTTGGAAGCTTACAAGGGATCTTTTTCGGTTGTATACTTTCTTATATTATCTATTTGGCAGCTTCCGGTGTCTTGAAGGTCGAATGGACGATCCCGTACGAAGCTTGTCTCATTACGTTTGTTTCAGCTTTGCTCATCAGCTTTTTATCTGTTCTATTACCACTGAGAAAAATTCAAAAAGATAATCTTATCGATGTTATCAGGGAACAATGATAAAATGGGCCTGGCTATTTTATAGTCGGGCTTTTCGGTTTGGTCAATAGCTGAACACTGGAATGAAAATGAGGAGATGACAACCTTGCATAAAATATTGCTTGTGGAAGATGATGAGGCGCTTGGTCTAGCCATCGAATTCTCATTGAGAAATGAAGGCTATGAAGTGGTCAGAGCCTCTAGTGTAAAAGAAGCGAAACACCAGTTTGATCAACAACCTTTTGATTTGGCGATCCTGGATGTCGGTCTTCCAGATGGAAACGGCTATGATTTATGTCTGCATTTCAAAAAACAAAACGATTCATCGGTTATTATCTTCTTAACGGCCTTGGATGAAGAAGCAAATGTAGTAATGGGCCTGGATATTGGCGGGGACGATTATATAACGAAACCATTCCGAGTCAAGGAATTCATGTCCAGAGTGAAAGTGCAATTGCGCAAACGTGGGAGAGTAGAAACTTCTTCTATCACCTTAGTATCTGAAAATATAAAAATGGATACGAACCTCGTCAAGGCTTATAAAAATCAGGAAAGCATTCCATTAACCAATCTTGAATATAAGCTTCTGCTGACTTTCATGATGAACGCCCATAAAGCACTAAAAAGAGATGATCTCCTGATGAAAGTATCGGAAGGAGAAGATGCTTTTTTTGATGAAAACACGCTATCTGTATACATTAAGCGTCTAAGAGCTAAAGTGGAAGATGACCCCAAAAATCCGCAATTTATCGTTACCCAAAGAGGATTAGGTTATCGGTGGAATAAGGATGTGAGTAAAGAGTAAGATGATGAAGAATACCGAATTGAAAGGGTATATGACGATACTGGCCGTTCTGTTGTCACTATTTACCATTTGCCAGTTTATTGCCCATCAACTTTTTTATGATGCTTTGAAAAGAGACTCCATTGCAACCTGGGGTGAAATTACGGCTAGATTGGTTGAACAAAATCCCGAGAATGAAGCGGAAATTATGAAAATCTTAACAAGTCACGCATCTAATTCAAGTGTGTACCAGGAAAAAGGAAGAGAGCTCTTTAGACAGTATGGATTATATGAAGATTTGGGATCAGAGCTTTTTCCCCTTTTAAATAAACAGATTTCCAGCCATAATCAATGGGTGTATTGGGGATTGATTTGTTTCGGTTTGATGTTGCTTGGAGCAAGCTATATGCAATACAAGATGGTCTTCCATAAAATTAGACAACTTACTTCTTCAGCAAAAAAAATAATCGATGGGGACTACTCGGTAGTCATCAATGAAAATAAGGAAGGGGATCTCGCGAAACTAGCGGCATCCTTCCGTTCCATGAAAAATATTATTCGAAAAAGCATGCAGGATCTTCTGGAAGAGAAAGAGTTTTTAGCACAAATGCTGCAAGATATCTCCCACCAATTAAAAACGCCTCTTTCAACGATATCCATCTACAATGAAATGTTGTTGAATGCAGAGCTGTCTCGTCAGCAGCAAGTTCAACTCCTGCAAAATAATGAAGTTCAAATCTCCAGAATGAATGTCTTAATACAAAATTTATTAAAAGTAGCGAAAATTGACGCCAACGCTATTTCATTTGATAGAGAGCCAGCCAATTTGGTGGAGACGATCGATGAAGTTTTAGATCGCTTGACAAGCATGATCAGTGATAAGCATATAGCGATTGACTGGGATGCGCCGAAGGAAATCGTCGTCGCCCACGATAAACTATGGATGCAGGAAGCATTGTTGAACCTGCTGAAGAATGCGATCGAGCATTCCAAACCCAGCAGTACAATCATGATTCAAGTAAAAGATACGCCGATCTATACAGAGTTGGTGATACAAGACTTTGGAGAAGGAATCGCACCTGAAGAATTATCGCATATTTTTGATCGATTCTACAAAGCAACAGGTTCTAAAAAGCAGGATTCGACTGGAATTGGATTGGCGCTAGTCAAAGCGATTATCGAAGCACATCATGCCTTGATGAAAGTGGAGAGTGAGAAAGACAGCTTTACAAGATTTACGATTACTTTCATGAAATTTTAATTATGTATGCACAAAGCCGAATGGAAGGACTACCGTATGATACCTATGAGCACTTGTAACAAGCGCTCCGCGTGTCGATGGAGAGACAGGGGCGCCTATATCGTGGCCGTTTTTGTTGTTATGGCTTTGGGCTTAGGGTCCAGAGCGTTCGCCGATGTGTTGCCTGTCTTTGTAGCGGAGCATTTTGGCGATGCATTATGGGCTTGCATGATCTACTTCGGCTTTCGCACTTGTTATGCTCACAAAAAGATTTCTTTCTCGCTGTGGTGCAGCCTCGCGTTTTGCTTTGCGATCGAGGCCAGCCAATTGTATCAGGCCGACTGGATCAATTACCTCCGGGGGACAACTCTTGGGGCGTTGGTATTAGGAAAGGGATTTTTGACGGCGGACCTTGTGCGGTACACTGCGGGAGCTGCCGTCGCTTCTTTGCTCGACCTAGCCTGGCCTTGGCGTAAGAGCTTGTGATTTTTGGCGGATTATTATACTTCAGGGCCATTTTTACATCTGAGCGAAGAGAGCTTTCATTTGCTCTTACAGTCCAATGATGTAGTAGCGGCTAAAGATTATTGGAAAGATTTCCAGGAAAGTACGGAACAGAACGGGAATGTACATTCAAAAATAACAGCGGCCAATCTAAGACTTTATTTTCAGGTCTTAGGTGGCCGCTATTTCATTTAGAGGAGTCAGCACAAACCCAATTTATGGGAAAATAGGCGAACGAGATAGGCGGAAAATCCATAACGTAAAGTGTGTGAAAGCCAATGGAGGAGGGAATTTATGTACGGGTGGTATCCACAAGAGGGTTATTATCCAATTTCAGCGGGAGAAGGTAGACACTACAACAATTACGAATTGCTGAGACATATTGCCAGATTAGAACGACATCTGGCGGAGGTACAAGAGGCCATGTCAGCATGTACAAAAAAGAATGGTGGATTAAAAAAGGATTTAGAAGTGGTCAGACAGCAGAGCTCAGTGCAAACTCAAAATGATCAAACTTATCAACAGCCAGGAGTAGATAAAGTAAATGTCAAATGTATAGGAGCTACAGAGTCATCCGTAACCTTTGAAATATCAGGAAGAAGATTAACATTTGACAGCGATTATTATGGTAATTATGTAGGCGAGTATACTCCTGGAAAAGAGTACGTAGCCATGGGGGATTATGGAGCGGGGCAAGTCTATCTAAGCATTAAGGATGATAATGAAATTTGGCATACATTTAGATATTCACGTATCCAATCGTAATTGATAAGATGTGCTCATAGATTGCTTTTTGATTCTTGTCGAGTGATATAACCAAGGATACTGACTGCGTTTGCCAGAAAATGCTTATGTCACTCGACATTGTACACACTTTGAGATTTGCAAGGTAAGCAAATAGTTAGCCCCAACCAAAGAAGTGGCAGACTGATGACATTTTGAATGCTTAGTTGGGATGAATTGTATGTAATTGTTGGAAAAAAATAGTGTTTATGGTAGTATTGATATACAGATAAACGATCCAGTAGTGCCTTACAAGTTGGCACAAGGCATTTCTCAATTCAATATTTAGATAAATTTCTAAATATCTAAAAATGATGTATGAAAGTAGGATCGATTGATTATGTCAATGAATTATGCATTTAAGGCACTCTCTGATCCCACAAGAAGAAAAATTCTGGACCTGTTGAGGGAGAAAGATATGACGGCTGGAGAAATAGCTGACCATTTTCAAATGACAAAGCCCAGCATCTCCCACCACCTCAGTTTGTTGAAACAGGCACAAATGGTTTACGACGAACGAAAAGGGCAAAACATCTACTACTCACTGAATACGACTGTTTTTCAAGACTTATTAAAATGGTTTATCCAATTTCATTAGAAAGTGAGGGAATCACATGAATAAATCCAATTTGTCTATCTTGTTTTTCTTCATCAGTGTTGTCTTAGGCGTAATTTGTTATCCCTCCATGCCAGATCAGATGGTCATTCATTGGGGACCAAATGGCGAACCGAATGGTTTTGCGCCTAAGCTTGTGGGTGTAACCTTTATTCCGGTTGTGATGCTGTTTCTTTTCGTGGCTGTTCGCAGTCAAAAACAGTATTACAAAAAGTTCCAAAGCAGTCACGATACAATCTTGCATACATTAATGATCGTACTTCTCGTCATCCATAGCGTGATCATCGCATATGGATATGGGTATATGTTAAATATTGGAATATTCGTAACCCTTATTTTAGGAATTCTCTTTGTAACGATAGGGAATTTCATGCCTCGGTTTCGACATAACTATCTGATTGGGATACGCACGCCATGGTCACTCGCTAGTGAAGAGGTCTGGAAAAATACCCACCTATTGAGTTCCCGTGTGTTCTTCATCGGAGGAATCCTCATCATGCTCACTTCATTCTTACCAACAACCATCCATTACATCCTCATGCTGATCATTGTGTTGGTGACCATTCTGATTTCGATTGGAAGCAGTCGGTACTATTACAAAAAAACAGGAAGGGGAAAGTAAAATGAAAAACTTGAAAATAGCATTTCTATTATCGTTGGTGAGCGCTATCGGTTTTATCGCAGCTATTCCTTATTTGCTGGCAATTGGCGGGGATGCATTAGCCATGGTACCTATCCCGCTGCCGGTGGCAATGACAATTTTTGTCTTGCAGGGAACCATCATGGCGTTTCTGTTTTCATGGATTGGATTGACTTTCGCAACTAAGGTTGGGATGGATGCCCCTGTCCTTCGGAAGTGGTTATATAAAACGGGCGGAGAGTCCTTTAACAAAAAGGGAATCATTCAAGCAGTCATCTTTGGATTTGCAGCAACAGGTCTTCTCCTCTTACTGGAATTCGCGGTTTTCCAACCATTACTGCCAATCTTGGCAGAAAAAGCCCAAAACGTAGAAGTATCGGTTTGGGCAGGGATTCTGACATCCATTCAAGGCGGCGTATACGAAGAAGTCATGGTTCGCTTGTTCATGATGACCATGATCGTGTGGATTTGTAGCAAGCTATTCGGACGTAACTCTTCTCCTAAGCCCTGGATGTACTGGACAGGGATCATTGGGGCGGCCCTTATATTTGGGCTTGGTCATCTCCCTGCGGCAAATGTTTATTTTGGTGAGATTACCCCGCTGTTGTTCATTCGCACACTTGCCCTTAACGGGGTGGCAGGAATCTTATTCGGTTACCTCTACTGGAAGCGCGGTCTGGAGTATGCAATGATTGCGCACGCGATAGGGGATATCATCCTTCATGGTTTCATCAAATAAGACCGCTTCCCACACGATTTTGTGAGGGTAGAAAACATACAATTTCTTTACATTTGGAGACGTTATTCAAGAAAGTAGATCAAAAACCCCGTCGGAAGATGGTTTTTGGTCTTCTTTCTGTTTGGTAAAAGAGCGAAACAGAAAACAAATTTTAATTTTTATGGAAATTTATTGAATACGGAAAAAATGAGGGGTAATATAGAGAATGGAATTTATTAGGAATGAGGGGGGCATGCCTTGCGCTTTCTAACGAATTTTTCTCTCAGAAACTCCACAGCTATTATTATTATGAGCCTGCTTATCGTAGTCAGCGGAATCATTGCCGCCATGTCTCTCAAGGTAGAGAACATGCCGGATATCACTTTCCCCGTGCTTCTAGTCAATACTACTTATCCGGATGCATCTCCAGAAGATGTTCTCGATGATGTAACGAAGCCATTGGAACGTGAAGTTGGCCATGTAACAGGCGTTAAGGCAGTGGAGTCATATTCAAGCAACAATAGTTCCACGCTACAGGTCTACTTGGAGACTGGTTCAGATGTACAAGCAGTCAGGGACGAGCTGGAAAGAAAAATCTCCAGTATTGCGCTTCCCAGCAAAGTAAACAGACCGCAAGTAATGATTCAGGGCTTCAGCAATCAACCCGTCTATTATCTGTTTGTGACAGGACAGGATAAGGAGAGTGGACTCGATCATTTTGACAACGACGTAAAAGAAACAGTGCTCAAAGAGTTAGAAGGTATTGAAAGTGTTGATAAAGTATCAACAATAGGCGGGCAATTCAAAGAAATGAAAATCCTGCCAAAGGTAGATGCGCTAAACTACTACGGAATTTCTCCATTGCAGCTGAAACAGCTTTTACTTGACAATCACGTAGCCCTGCCAATCGGTTCGATCACCGAGGATGGGGAGGAGCGCATCATTCGCGTGGTAAGCCGTTACCTCAATGTGGATGATATTCGAAACACGAAGATTTTCCTCCCAAGTGACCCCACAAATGGGCTTACCTACGTCAGGCTTGGCGATATCGCTGAAGTCAATTTTGATGAAGTCGTTAATTCGATCAGCCGCTATAACGGCAAGAATGGAATTAACATCAATATTTACAAAACACGTGACGCCAATGCGGTAGAAACCGGTGATGCGATTAACGCAAAATTATCCCGTTTGAAAGAAGAGTACCCGGACTTAACCTTTACCACGATTTATGACACTTCTGTCGATATCAAGAATTCGATTAACGGCATGCTCAAAGAAGGCTTGCTTGGAGCTATTATGGCTTCTGTAGTCATTTTGTTCTTTTTGCGTCATGTAAAAGCAACCCTCATCGTCCTTGTCTCTATCCCAACCTCCATCCTAGTAAGTCTGATCTTCATGTCCTGGATGGGGATTACTCTCAATATGATCACACTATTTGGGATGGCAGTGGCTGTAGGACGAGTTGTGGATGACAGTATCGTCGTCATCGAGAATATTTTCCGCCATTTGCAATTGAACAAAGAACGCAAGGAAAACTTGATTCAAATTGCCACCCACGAAATGCTACATGCCATTACCTCATCGACTTTTACGACAACCGCCGTATTTTTACCCATTGTGTTTGTTGGAGGGATGATCGGAGAAGTATTCCGCCCATTTGCTCTAACGGTTGTATGCTCGCTGTTTGCCTCACTATTAGTAGCCGTGACGATTGTTCCACTGTTAGCCAAGCTAATGATCTTAAAAGACCACAATATCAAGGAACATGAACAAGGGAAAGGGTCTGACACGTACAGAAAGTTACTTCAATGGTCACTCAACCGCAAGCCCGCTGTCGGATTTCTGTCACTCGTTCTATTTGTCGCAAGTCTAGCGCTTCTCCCATACATGAAATACGGATTGTTTCCTGATCCGGAAGCGAAGTACATATTCGCACAAGTAACGATGCCAAAAGGTACACAACTAGATGGACTCGATCAAACGGTTGCTCAGGTTGAAAGTAAATTGATGGAGCAGCCTGAAGTAGAGTACATAGAAATCAATCTTGGCTCTGAAAATGAAGCGGAAATACGCCAATCGAACCAAGCCCTCTTGCTAATCAAAATAGGGCAAGATGTGAATCTCGACCAAACCATCAAGAAATTTGAGGGAATCGTCAAACCGATGATTCCACTAGGATCTGAGATGGCCTTGACGAAACCTGGTAGCAGCGATACCAACAAGTTCAAGGTGATCCTGTATGGACCAGATCTGGTTCGCTTGAAAGAGGCAAGCGAAATTGTCAAATCAAACTTGAAAGTAAGTCCCCTGTTGACCAACGTGAAGGACAATCTGAACGATTTCAAAAATGAAGTTGTTATCAAAGTCGATAGAGACAAAGCCTCGGAACTGGGAGTTTCCCCTGTACAGGTGGCTCAAGAGGTCAACCTCCTGGTCTCGGATACCCGAATTGGCAAGATCAAAGTCGACGACAAAGACTATAGTCTCTTCTTTGGTCTCGGTGAAAACCATGCGAAATCGCTAGAGGAACTGAACAATATTTACATTCAAACGCCAAGCAAGCAACAAGTTCGTTTGGTGGACTTTGCCGAGATTGATCAAGAAAAAGTTCAATCCCAAATCATGCGCAAGGACGAAAAACAATTCGTACAAATTACAGCAGATATCACGAGTGACAACAAAGGAGGAGCGAGTAATTTCCTGTTTGCGATGTTGCAAGCGGAAAAATTGCCCGCCGGAGTTACACTGTCATCTGAAGGCGTCTCAAGCGACATGGAAAAAAGCTTTAAAGATATGCTTTTAGCCATTGGTGCCGCGATTTTTATCGTCTACATCGTCATGCTCATCACGTTTGGCAATGCTACAGCTCCGCTCGCGATTCTATTGTCCTTGCCACTTGCTGTGATTGGCGGATTATTTGGCCTGTTCGTTTCGGATACCGTTCTCGATATAACGGCACTTATCGGCTTTTTGATGCTGGTCGGAATCGTTGTTACGAATGCAATCGTGTATGTGGACAATATTCAGCAGCGAAGACTGGAAGGGACTTCTATGCGTGAGGCAGTTGTTGAAGCTGGCGTTACCCGCGTACGCCCCATTATTATGACGGCTGTTGCGACAGTCAGCGCACTCTTGCCACTTTACCTCGGCTTTTCTGAAGGAGCCTTGATGACCAAAAGCTTGGCGATTGTGGTCATTGGCGGACTCGTTACTTCGACGATCCTGACCTTATTCGTGGTTCCTATCGGGTATGAATTACTGTATCGGATCAAAAAAGAGTTTTTTGCCCCTGATACCAAAGAAGCGGAGATCGAGCCAAGTGAGGATATGTTTATTTCCGTGCTGAGAAGTTTACGCGATATGAAAAAGTCTGGGTAAGGCAGAGGGAGGAGTTTACGAACAATGAAGAAGACGAAGCTAATCAGCTCAGGCGTGGCATGTCTTTTAGGCTTGACCATCATCTCGGGATGCAGTTCACAATCCGTAGACAATACCAATTCGAAAGAAGGAAGAACATCAAACGAAAGCCAGTCGAGTACTGAGGTTGAAACCATTAAAGTGGAGAATTCCGTTGATGTTCAAGTAGAGGAAGTCATAGAAGGAGAACTCAAAGACTCCGGCAGATTGCTGGCGGAGGTATTCGCTAACACGGATGTGAGTATTTACGGCAAAACTACCGGAACCGTCTCACAAATCCTGGTGAAAAAAGGGGACACCGTAAAAAAAGGACAAGTCATCGGAAAGCTGGATCAAACCGAAGCGCAATTGAAACTGCGCCAAGCGGAGGCGGCATTAGCAGTCGCCAAGGCGAATCTAGAGCATTCCAACAAAATGGGGACGTCTGGCGAATTGGCAAACAGCCAACTGAAGCAGGCGGAGCAAACCTTTGCGAGTGTCAAGCGAACGATGGAACAAGGCTTGACGCTGGCCCAGGCAAATTACAACCGCTCGAAAAAGCTGTTTGAAGAGAAAGCTTTGTCCAAAGGTGAGCTTGAGAATGCAGAAAACGCGTATCTGCAAGCAAAAAACCAGTATCAAAGCCAGCTGGATCAGGCGCAAACTGCTTTAATTAATGCCAGGTCGCAAGTGAATACAGCCGATAAAAATGGACGAGTCACGCAAGCAAGTGTGCAACAGGGACAGGTTGAAGTGGACATTTCCAGGAATGCGTTGGAAAACACGCTGATCAAATCAACAATTGACGGCATTGTCACCGATATCCAAGTCCAAGAAGGCGATACGATCAATCCGCAAAAGCCTGTTGCAACAGTCATTAACCTTGACCCGATGATTGTGAAGGTGAATGTGTCCGAAAAATCGTTGGCTAGCTTCAAAAAAGGAACACAACTAAATTTGCAGGTTCCCTCTCAAAATATCAAGGTCAACGGCAGCATTACCTACGTGGGACTAAAGGCTGCTGACCAATCTAAGCTTTTCCCCGTGGAAATAGAAGTGCCGAATCCAAAAGGTACGCTACTTCCCGGAATGAAGGCAGAAGTCTCTTCCAGCCACGGACAAGCAGGGATTCTCATACCGACAGATGCCATCCTTGAGCGAAATGGGAAATCAGTAGCCTACGTTGTGAATGGCGAGAGAGTAGCCGAGAAGGAAATCTCGATTGCTTCGAAAGGAACGGAGAAGACGCTTATCGGTTCCGGAGTGAAACCAGGAGACAAGGTAGTGATCAAGGGACAATCCCAATTAAAAGATCAGGCAAAAATTCGCATTGTTCCCTAAGGAATAACGAGGAGGATACCTATGCAAAAGATGAACGTTTCCCAGAACCGATGGCTACTCTCTGCAAAAATGACAGCAGAGGCAGAAGTGCTATTATTTTGCTTTCACTATGCTGGTGGTCACGCTGGTATTTATCGGGATTGGCAAAAAAAGCTGCCCGTTCAAATTGGCGTTTGTCCTGTGCAGCTTCCCGGCAGAAGTAATCGCTTCTTAGAGCCTTGCTACACGGATTTGTCTGTAATGATTCGTGATTTGGCAGAAGCGCTTCTTCCGTATCTAAATCGACCGTTTGCGTTTTTTGGACATAGCATGGGAACGCTGGTTAGCTTTGAACTGGCCAGATATTTACGCAAACATTACAACCTCAAGCCGCAACACTTGTTTGCATCCGGATACCATGCCCCGCATCTGCCAGATCCGGGTGAAGCCATTCATCATCTCCCGGATCAAGAGTTTCTGGAGGGAGTTCGAACAATGAATGGCACGCCAAAGGAAATTTTTGAGGACAAGGAGATTCTGAATATGCTTCTCCCTACGCTTCGGGCCGATTTCTCGATATGCGAGACGTATCGCTATCAAGACGGGGAACCGCTGGAGTCCGGAGTGACGGCCATTGGCGGTTGGCAGGACCCGGATTTTTCTGTAACACATCTCGAAGCCTGGAGAGAACATACCAACGCTTCTTTTCAAACGCATATACTGGAAGGCGACCATTTTTTCATCCATTCTCAACAGGACCAAGTCATTTCTATTGTCGGGTCAACTCTTCAAAATTATCTTGCCGGGTATAGGGGGATTGGATGATGACAGGAAAAGCAACACGAGAGGGGACACAGCGCCTAGCACAGGCCAATCCCCATCTTTTCTATAAGCAATTTGGCAGCTTCGATGTGTGGATCAGTCAGGTTGGATTCGGAACGTACCGGATTGATGAACAGGATGAGCAGTACAAGCAGGCACTCCGCAAAGCGCTGCTCGAAGGAATTAACTTGATTGACACAAGTAGTATGTATACAAATGGTAGCGCTGAGAAAGTCATCGGTCATGTGCTGAAGCAGCTGATCAGTGAAGAAAAAATAAAGCGGGAAGAGCTTGTAATCGTGTCTAAGGCCGGTATCGTCCAAGGCGAAGATTCCGAGGAGACGACGAAGAGGACAGCGGAAGGAAAACCGTATCAAGACTTCACGACGGTACACGAAGGAATGTCGATATGTATCCACCCAGAGTACCTTCAAGACCAGCTGACACGTAGCCTGCAGCGCTTGCAGGTGGACACGATTGATTGCTACATGCTGCACAATCCAGAGTGGTATTTGCTATGGGCCAAAATGAAAAAGATCAAACAACAGGAAGCGTATGATGAATTATTAGAGCGAATGGAGAAGGCTTTTCGACATCTGGAGAAAGAAGTCGAATCAGGTCGGATTCAATGCTATGGTGTCAGTGCCAATTCGTTTGGCAGCAATGTCAAGGAATTTGATTTTGTTGCGCTAGATACCCTCTGGGACATTGCAGAAAAGATTACACCAAATCACCATTTTCGCGTCATCCAGTTTCCAATGAACATGTACGAATCTGGTGCCATACTGGAAAAAAGTCATGCGCAAGGCAAGAGTGCCTTGTTATTTGCCAAGGAAAAGGGACTTGGTGTCATGACCAACCGGACGTTAGATGTGACAGCGAAGGATAAAATCTTCCGCCTGACGAACATCCAACTAGATCTGAGCTCGGTCATTGATGAAAAAGAAGCTACTCGTCGAATCAAGGATTGTCTGAATCGTGTAGATGATGTAGAGGATCAGATCGTCTATCGCGTCTTGCCATTACTGAAAATGGAGAAAGAAGATGTGAAAGAGCTGAAGAAAAAAATATCATCTGGTGCTACACTTCGCAAATACTGGAAAAAGCTATACTCGGCTACAAATGTGCAAAATGTGAGAAACTTCTTGTTTGAGCCGGTCATTGAAGATATTCGTAATACGATTAAAAAACATGATGGCTTGGACGACCAGACACAGCAATGGCTGGATACCTACAAGGCAGCTCTCATGGAGACAGCAGAAGCCTTGAAGAGCTACTACGCCCCCAAAGACTACCAGCGTTCACTGGATATCTCGAAAGAGCTGACGAGGGTGAAGCCGCATTTGATGACAACAGATAACCTCAGCCAAGCAGCGATTAGAACGATGCGCGCCACTCCAGAGGTACACAGCGTCCTCGTGGGGATGAGACGTGAGCATTATGTAGAGGATGTACTCATAGAATTGAAGAGACCTCTAGATACGATCATGCAAGAAGAAGACTGGCACACGATGACCCAAACCCTTAAAGCGATTATTAGCTAAAAACAATACCCAAATAGTAAAACCACCTTATGGAATCGTGTAACAACAACGATTTCATAAGGTGGTTATTTTTATACTTTCGGTTATTTCCACTTGCTGATGATATGCTCGCGATCAAACACTTTAATACTTGTCTGGAACAAAATCAGGGCAACCACCGCACAAAGCGTAACCATTCCCAGATAGATTACCGGATTGCTCATCATGGAAAGGAAGATGACCTGACTGACAGCAAGTCCGATGATTGGCAGCACCAGTATGGCACCAAATTGTTGGGCTGCTGCGACGTTGTCAACCTTGGAGGAAACAATGACGCTCATGGATACACTGATGATCGAAATAAATGGAACCAGCAGGAGCATCGCGAGAATAAATACGATGGAAAAATACTCGCTGGCATTGTCAAAGGTTGCAAAGATGAACCCTAGAAAGATTAGCTGGACCACCCAGGTCAAAGCGATGGAAGGCAAGGAGTAAGCTAGGACCTTACCCAGCAAAAACTCCTTGGTGGAAATTGGGGTGACCAGTACGCTTTCCAATGTTCCTGTCATTTTTTCCATGATGATGCTCGTCGTGGCAAATGTTAAGGGGATCATCGCCGGTACGATCAGGAACAAGAGGAAATAGAAGCGGGCAATGGCAATATGACCATCTTCACCTGCCATGTTAAGGAGGGGATTGGTCAATTTCATCAGGTTAAGGATGAACTCCATCTTACCGTTTTGGGCAAATACTGTGGTGATCAGAGCGACAACCAATATAACGAATGGTGCAGCAAGATTCGTAATCAATACGGAGCGTGCAGCGAAAAGCTCCTTCCATTCCCGGATAATAACAAATCCCGGCATCCTAGATCGCCTCCTTTTCTTGGTTCAACAAGCTGAGATAGGAGTCCTCCAGTGACACGGAGATGGGAGCTATGTAATTGACCGTAATATCCGCTGCGACCAGCTTTTTGATCAGCTGTGGGTTCGAGTCCTTCGGATTGGCTACCCTCAGGTGGAACTGGTCTTCGGTGCGCTTATACGTCTCCACTTCCTCGGCGGCTTTAATAATCTGTTCCGACTTATGCGTATCCGCTCCTACGTCAAGAAGCACATTGTAGGTGGTCCACTCTTCGCGGAACTTCTGTGGGGTCGTTAAACGAATTACTTGACCCTTAATAATGGCGAATTCATGACATAACTCATCAATTTCTGCCAGGATATGTGAGCAAAAGATGATCGTCTTTCCAGACGCAGCCCACTCGCGAATCAGGTCTTTCAGCTTCCGAGTGCTGACAGGGTCGAGATTGGCTGTGACCTCGTCTAAGAAAAGCACCTCTGGATCGTGTAAAATCGCGCAAACAATCGAAAGTTTTTGTTTCATTCCTTTTGACAATCTGCCAGCAGGATCGTTTCTTCTGTCCCACAAATCGAACTGGCGCAGCAAATACTCGATGCGTGAAGCCCGCTTCGCTTTGGGCATCTGGTAGCAGGAGGCGAAGAATTCCAGGTTGTCCAACAGAGAAAGCTTGTCATACACCCCGGGAGATTCTGTTACGCAACCAATTTTTTTGCGAATCTCTTCTTTATTTTTGCTGATTTGGTGACCGAGAATGGTGACTTCTCCTGACGTAGGCTCAATAAGGCAGGACAGGATTCGAAGGGAGGTTGTTTTTCCAGCTCCATTAGGTCCAAGTAGACCAAAAATTGTACCTTTGGGAATCGAGAGGGAAATGCCATCGAGAACTTTTTTTTCTCCAAATGATTTTTTGAGATCCTTAATGACGATTGCAGGCTCCATAAAAAAATCCCCTTTCCTAAGATTTCTCTGTGACTCCAATTGCGTGTGCAGTACTCATATCGTAACCTTTTTATCCAATTCGGAATATTAAAAGACTGTAAAAGTGATGCATTAAATACAAAAATCGTCAGAAACAACTGGAGATGGAGACACAGAGGCAATTTCATTTCAGAGTGAAATGTCATGTTGACCGAAGAGTAGCGTTGAAAACGGGAGTTGTCAGAAAATGTCAGTTTTTACCAGTGGTAAACTTACCTCCTTTCATCGCTCAAAACTAGCAGAGTAGCGCCTTTTTGCGTTCTTTCCTCTAATTGTTGGGCACAAAAAAATAAAAAAATTTACATACAACTACTTGCAGAAAACCATATTTTTGAGTTATATGTAAAATCATGTAACAAAAAGTAAAAAAGTGGCACAACTTCCATCTAGGATGATTTTCAATCGAAGTCAACTTTTTGTCAACGAAATTATGAGAAATGCTGGTGATGTTTTTTTGAGAATACTATTCCTAACAACATTCATGAGCAAAGAAAACAGGATTGTCCAGTACTTGGAATCAAGAAACCACGAAGTCATCGTGTGCACGAAAAAATGGGACCAACAAACCGAATATTTGGAAGAAGTCGATTACGTTGTCAGTTACGCGTACGGCTATATTCTGGGTAAGGAAATCGTTTCCCATTTCAAAGGGCGCATTCTCAATCTACATACATCCCTCTTGCCCTGGAACAAGGGGAGAGACCCTGTTTTCTGGAGTATTTGGGATGAGACACCAAAAGGGGTTACGCTCCACCTCATAGACGAGAACATCGATACAGGCAATATTCTTGTTCAGGAAGAGATTTCTTTTGATGAAGAAGATACACTGATCGATTGTTACAACAAAGCGAATCAAGTGATTGAAGACCTGTTCATCCGAGAGTGGGAAAACATTGTCAGTGGGCGGATCACACCATTTCCGCAACCATCTGGTGGAACGATTCACTACAAAAAAGACAGGGATTTCTACAAAAACCTGAATATGACCACCGTAAAAGAACTGCTGGCCTTAAAGCGTTTTTGTGGGGAACGAACACAAGTGGAGAAGCAGAGCGATAAAACCTATCATCAGTTGTTTGAACGACAAGTCGAAGTGTCACCGGACAGTCTAGCAGTTCTCTATCAAGACCAGTCCCTGACATACAAACAGCTTAATGAGCGAGCCAATCAGCTAGCCCATAACCTTTGTGCCAAAGGAATTAAGCCCGACGATCTTGTGGCGCTCATGATGGACAGATCACTGGATATGTTGGTGAGTATTCTCGCCGTTCTAAAGGCTGGAGCAGCATATCTCCCAATCGATCTGGATTATCCGGATGAACGAATTGCTTATATGTTAAACGACAGTGGTGCACCCGTTTTATTGACACAGACTCCGCTTATAGAGAAGGCGAAAAGCATCTGCGAAGTAGAAGTGATCGATGTGTGTGACCCTGGTAGCTTCAGCGACAGTAGAGAGAATCTACCACATGTCAATCGATCAACAGATCTCGTCTATGTCATGTATACATCGGGATCGACAGGCTTGGCGAAAGGCGTCATGATCGAGCATCGCAACTTGGTAAACTTTTGTGAATGGCATCGCCAGTACTTCGAAGTGAGCTCTGAAGACAAAGCCCTTGTCTATTCCAGTTTTGCATTTGACGGATCTGCCTTAGATATTTTTCCCTATCTGCTCACGGGCGCTTTGTTACACATCGTGCCAACTGCACTGAAGTATGATCTGATTGCCTTGAATGATTATTGTAACCAAGAAGGTATTACGATCAGCTTTTTTCCGACAGGAGCAGCAGAACAGTTCATGCAGATGGATAATCGTTCTTTTCGAGTGATGCTCACAGGCGGGGATGTACTAAAAAGGGTTGAACGGCGCGGTGCTTACAAGCTTTACAACTTGTATGGGCCGACAGAGTGCACGATTGTTGCTACTACTTTTGAGGTGGACAAGCAATACCAGAGTATTCCGATTGGCAAGCCTATCGCTCATACTTACATCCTCATTTTGGACGAAAAGCTGGCATTGCAGCCGATTGGGGTAGCGGGCGAGGTATTTATCCTCGGTGAAGCGTTGGGACGAGGATACGTGAACCGACCAGATTTGACCGCTGAAAAATACATCACTCATCCGCAGACAGGTGAGCGCATGTACCGTACGGGAGATAGAGCACGCTGGTTGCCTGACGGGAACATCGAGTTTTTGGGCCGCCTCGACAATTTAGTAAAAATTCGCGGATATCGAATCGAGCCAGGAGAAATTGAGCCTTTCCTCATGAATCATCCAAAGGTCGAAATGGCAACCGTTATCGCCAAAGAACGGGAGGATGGCCGCAAATTCTTAGTTAGCTATTATGTTGCTCCTGATGAAATCCCTTTTCACGAGCTGAGGGAATGGCTCGGAAATGATCTTCCTGATTACATGATCCCGACCCACTTTGTTCGCATGGAGACTCTACCGCTCACCACGAATGGAAAGGTAGATAAGCGGGCGCTGCCAGATGTACAGGGAGATGAGGAACTGCTGAGGGAAATTTATGTCGGGCCTACTGATGAGCTTGAACAACAATTGGCTCACGTGTGGAGCAGCGTGCTAGGAGTTTTGCAGGTGGGAATCGACGACCATTTTCTTGAATGCGGTGGGGACTCGATCAAGGCCATGCAGCTCATTTCCCAGTTCAAGAATATCGGATTCGATTTGAGATATGACCAGCTTTTTAAGCATCCAACGATTCGCCAATTGAAACGTTTGTTCACAGAGCAAGAGCAGACGAACCTACAACCATTGCAGGAGCTGGGCGTACAACAGGAATACGAGACGTCCGCGGTGGAGAAACGCATGTACTTCATTCAGCAGCAGGATGTAGAGTCGATTGCATACAACGTGACATTCACGGTTGACTTTCCCCATTCCGTAGATGTGGAGCATATCCA
This sequence comes from Brevibacillus sp. RS1.1, assembly GCF_013284365.1. Classification (NCBI taxonomy): domain Bacteria; kingdom Bacillati; phylum Bacillota; class Bacilli; order Caryophanales; family Paenibacillaceae; genus Brevibacillus; species Brevibacillus sp. RS1.1. The sequence goes on along the minus strand of NZ_JABSVA010000003.1, from coordinate 13,451 downwards.
GATGGCCTTGCAGGAGCTGGTGATGCGTCACGAAGGATTACGAAGCACGTATCACATGCATGATGACGAAATCGTAAAACGAATTGTCACGTTCGCCGAACTATCATTTGTCCGTCAAACGGGTGAAGAAGAGGTACTACACAGCCTACTAGCAGAGCACATCAAGCCATTTGATTTGGCAAAAGCGCCATTGCTCCGGGCTGGAATCATTGAAACTCCTGACAAACAGGTTCTCTGGCTCGACTCCCATCACATCCTCATGGATGGCTTATCCAAGTCGATTTTGTTACGGGAATTACAGACTTTACTCGAACGACAGCAGCTTCTCCCTTTACAGAGTACCTATAAGTCGTTTGCGCACTGGCAAAATGAATGGCATTCAAGCGAGGAATACAAACAGCAAGCTGCTTACTGGAAAACCCTCCTTGAGGGCGAGCTTCCTGTTGTCCAGCTTCCTACACGAAAACGTCCGCCGCAACTGACATTTGATGGGACTACGATCACGTATCGCGCAAACAAAGAACTCACGAGAAAGCTCAAGACCACCGCAACCAAAAATGATGGAACCCTCTATATGCTGATGCTCACCATCGTATCTGTCTGGCTATCCAAAATGAATAACGACAGCAAGCAAGTCATACTAGGTACCGTAACAGATGGAAGACAGCATCCGGATGCCCGAGAGATACTTGGGATGTTCGTGAATACCTTGCCACTTCTACTCTCGATTGAGCATGAAGAAAGCTTTTTATATAACCTGCAACAGGTTAAGCAAGAGCTTTTATCTGCTTTGCAAAACCAGTACGTTCCCTTTGATAAAATTCTCGAAGGCTCTGGCGCAAAACGCGACGGGAATCGCCATCCCCTGTTTGATGTGATGTTCATGATGCAAAGCGCATCGGAGACAGGGCTGGAAAATCACACGCGTCATATCAATAACAGGATTAGCAAGTTCGACCTGACACTCGAAGCAGTGGAGCGGGAGAATGAGCTGCATATTGTTTTTGAATACAACACACGGTTGTTTGATGAAAGCATGATCAACCGCATGATTGCGCAGTTTGAACATCTCCTTTTGCAAGCTGTTCACGGCTTGGAGGAGCAAGTTAAAACGTTTGAACTAATGCCCCAAGAGCAACGCCTCGATTTGTTACTAGGGGTAAACGATACATCCAAAACATACCCCAGCAAATTGATCATGCAGTTGTTAGAAGAATGGGCGACTGCTACACCGGACAAGATCGCATTGGTACTCGGCGAACAGTGCATGACGTATCGAAAGCTGAACGAACGAGCAAACCAACTGGCACATACCCTCCGAGCAAAAGGGGTGCAACCAGACGATCTGGTGATGCTTATAGTGGAACGATCCTTTGAGATGATAGTGGCCATTTTCGCCGTGTTAAAAGCAGGTGGAGCCTATCTGCCGATCGATCCGAACAGTCCGTCTGACCGAATTTCCTACATTTTCACAGACAGCGGCGCCAAGCTAGTGGTAGCACAGTCGCGTTTCGTTGAAAAAGCAAGCTTTACAGCGAATGTTATGGATCTGAACAGTGAGAGTAGCTTTTCCCCAGATACAAGCAATCTACCATTGGTTAACATGCCGGATGACCTCGTGTATGTCATGTACACATCGGGTTCAACCGGGAAGCCAAAAGGCGTGATGATTGAACACGGGGGACTGCTCAATGTACTCCATGCCATGCAGGATGAATATCCGCTTACGTGTGAAGATGCAATCCTGCTGAAGACGACCTACATTTTTGATATCTCTGTTGCCGAAATTTTCGGGTGGATTCCTGGGAATGGAAGGTTAGTCATTCTCGAGCCAGAGGCGGAAAAGAACCCCAAAGAAATATGGCAGGCCGTAGTCAAAGACGGGGTTACCCACATCAATTTCGTGCCATCCATGTTGATTCCGTTCGTCGAATATCTGGAGGGGACAAACGAATCCAACCGATTGCGGTACATCCTTGCTTGCGGGGAAGCGATGCCGGATGATCTCGTGCCAAAGGTGTATGAAGTACTGCCGGAGGTGAAATTGGAAAACATCTACGGGCCAACAGAAGCGACCATCTATACGTCCCGTTATTCGCTCGCAAAAGACTCACTGGAGAATCCTGTCCCCATCGGAAAGCCACTGCCCAACTATCGAATGTACATCGTCAATCAGTACGGACAGTTGCAGCCTATAGGCGTTCCGGGCGAACTATGCATTGCTGGAATAAGCTTGGCGAGAGGATATTTGAATAACGAAGAGCTGACCGCTGAAAAGTTTGTTGCCCATCCATTAGAGGCTGGAAAGCGTATCTATCGCACTGGCGACCTGGCACGCTATCGTGAGGATGGCAACATCGAGTATCTCGGACGGATGGACCATCAGGTGAAAATTCGTGGATACCGCATCGAGTTGGATGAAATTCGAAGCAAACTGATTCAGGAAGAGTCCATTGATGATGCGGTGGTTATGGCCCGAGTGGACCAGAACAATCAGGCATACTTATGCGCCTATCTGCTTTCCGCGAAGGAATGGACAGTCAGTCAATTGCGCGACTTGCTTCGCCGTGATTTGCCAGAATATATGATACCTGCCCACTTCGTTCTCATGAAGGAGTTCCCACTTACTTCCAACGGCAAGCTAGATCGCAAGGCCCTGCCCGAACCGGATGGAAGTGTGAGAAGCGAAGTGGAATATGTAGCACCGCGCTCCGAAATGGAAAAGATTCTTGCTGGAATTTGGGGAGAAGTACTTGGCATCGAGAGAGTAGGGATTCAAGACAGCTTTTTCGAGCTTGGTGGGGATTCAATCAAGGGTTTGCAGATCGCGTCTCGTCTGCAACGGATGAATCTCATGATGGCAGTCAATCATCTGTTTAAATATCCAACGATCGAACGAATGGCACCGTTTATCATTTCCGAGAGTATCAATATCGATCAGGGACTGGTTACAGGGCCTGTCTTACTTACACCGATCCAGCACTACTTCTTTGAACGGATTTCATCAAGCAGACAGCACTGGAATCAAGCAATGATGGTTTTCAGCCGAGAGGGCTTTCATAGCGAGCTACTGATGGAGTCTCTCCATGCGCTAGTCCTTCATCATGATGCCCTGCGCATGAGCTTTACCGAATCGGATGAGGGATTTGTCCAATTCAATCGGGGCGACGATGGTAATCTGTTCGTACTCCAGGTGTTTGATTTTACAGAAGAGTTGAATGCTCGAAACAAAGTAGAAGAAGAAGCAAACCGTCTGCAAGCCAGTATGAATTTACAAGAGGGACCTCTGATTCAAGTAGCGCTCTTCAAGACCAGAGTAGGTGACCATCTGTTTTTTGCGATTCACCATTTGGTTGTTGACGGTGTGTCCTGGCGAATCCTTCTGGAAGACTTCCGAAACGCCTATCAGCAAGTAGCCTCAGGTAATCCAATTGCTATACCGGAAAAAACACATTCTTATCAAAAATGGGCGAAAGAGCTGAAAACCTTTGCCAATAGCAAGAAGCTTGTCAATGAACTAGCTTATTGGAAAAAAGTCGAATCCATTCCGTCCCCTCCCTTGCCAAAGGATCAGGAGACCATTTATCAGACCGAATTGGAGACGATAACAGCATCGGTTCGTTTCTCCAAAATGCAAACGGAACAATTACTGCGCCATACAAATCACGCCTACCAAACGGAAACGCAAGAGATCTTGTTGACTGCCTTTGGAATGGCAATGCAGGAATGGACAGGGGCAAACGATGTTAGGGTCTTTTTGGAAGGACATGGACGTGAAGAGATTGTCAAAGGCTTGAATGTCTCCCGTACGGTAGGTTGGTTCACTTCCCTTTTCCCTGTCGTGCTGCCTGTAGCCAAATCGGGCCAATTGGGGGAGCAGATCAAGCTGGTCAAAGAAACGATGCGTGCCATTCCTAATAAAGGAATCGGGTATGCCATCCTAAAGCATCTCACAGATTCCGAGCACAAACGAGACATCCATTTCACACGCCAACCCGAGGTTGTGTTCAATTATCTGGGACAGTACGATGCTGATCTGGACAATGATCTGTTCACGCTATCGGATCTACCAGGGGGTAGAGTACTAGGACCTCATGCCGAGCGCATGCACCCGCTCGATATCTATGCCAAGATTATCGGTGGAGAGCTGGCTATCTATTTGAATTACAATCGCCATGAGTTTCACAAAACGACGATAGACAAACTCATGGGACTCTATCAATTTCATTTGAACGCTATTATTTTTCATTGTATAGAAAAGAAAGATTCTGAGTTAACACCGAGTGATTTCGTGGACAAGAAGCTCTCTCTGGAAGAACTCGACGACATTATGGACTTGATAGGCGATTTGTAAGTAAATGTACCTCAGGAGGAGAGTAGACGTGTCAAGTAAAAAGATCGCCAATATATATCCGTTATCTCCCATGCAAGAGGGAATGTTATTTCATTCCCTCCTGGACGAAGGAACAGAGTCCTATTTTGAACAATTGCGTTTTACCATTAGAGGATTCATCGATCCAGCTATTCTCGAACAAAGCTTAAACGCGCTGATCGCGCGACACGATATTCTCCGAACTGTCTTTATCCTTGAGAAGGTTCAGAAGCCACGACAAATTGTACTCAAGGAAAGAAAGACAAACGTTCAGGTGATAGATATCACAGACCTCTCTGAAGACGAGCAAGCCATCTTTTTGGAGGATTATGCTAAAAAGGAACGTCAGAAAAACTTTGATTTGGCAAAAGATGTGCTCATTCGCCTCACTCTTATCCAAACCTCTTCTGATGCATATACCCTGATCTGGAGTCACCATCACATTTTGCTAGACGGCTGGTGCATTCCGATTGTGTTACATGACTTTTTTCAAATCTATCAACAAGTAAAAGACGAACAACCAGTAAATCTCGGCCAAGTTTATCCGTACAGTAAGTACATAAGCTGGTTAGGGGAACAGGATGCAGAAGAAGCAAAAGACAACTGGTCACGGTATTTAAGTGACTATGAGCCGACCACATTTATTCAAAAGCAGGGTACCGGAATCAAATACAATCAAGCAGAGCTGGTCTTCACGATTGGTCAGTCGTTGACGACCGAGTTGAATCATATCGCAAGACAATTGCAAGTAACGGTAAACAACCTCTTTCGTACAATTTGGGGTCTCATGTTGCAGCGCCAAAGCAATATCGATGATGTTGTATTCGGATCGGTTGTCTCTGGCCGTCCAATCGATATCCCGAACGTCGAGCAGATGGTTGGACTTTTCATCAATACCGTACCGATCCGTGTTCAAATGAGAGACAATCAAACGTTTTCTGATCTGGTGAAACAAGTACAAGAAGAGTCAAGCTCGCTGGAAAAATATCATTATCTTTCTCTCGCGGACATTCAAAAAAATCAACAACTGATCGATCATATTATTCTGTTCCAAAACTACCCGATGGGCGCAGAGCTTTTGACCCGTCTGAATCAATATAACCAAGAATTCACTCTCACAAAGCTGCATGCCTTTGAACAAACCAACTACGACCTAAACATAATGGTCACCGCAGACGATACCCTCACAGTTACGTATTTATACAATGCATCCGTATTTACGGAGGATCAACTCCAACACCTCAATCAACAACTCATTACTATCATGACGCAAGTGACAAATACACCAGATATCCTTCTAAAAAATCTAGAAATAATCAATTCCGAAGAGAAGCACCTTCAGCTCCATACTTTTAATGATACATATCGCCATTATCCTGTTGATTATCTGATTCACCAGATTTTTGAAGAGCGTGCAGAGAAACAACCACACCACATTGCGCTGGTCATGGGAGAGCAAAAGCTTACGTACCTTGAGCTAAACGAAAAAGCAAATCAACTTGCTACATTTTTACGTGCAAAAGGGGTCGGGCCGGAAAGCATTGTCAGCTTGCTCACAGAACGTTCGGCGGAGATGATCATTGCTATTCTTGCGATTTTTAAAGCAGGCGGCGCCTATTTACCAATCGACCCGGCTCATCCGAAGGACCGCATTGAATACATTTTACAGGACAGCGGCAGTATACTGCTTCTTACAAAAAAACGTTTTTTAGAGACAATTGATTTCGCTGATCGGATCTTTGATCTAGAGGCGGATGAGCTTTATCAGGGAGCACCGGGTAATCTTGCAAATGTAGCCCAAACGAGTAATCTTGCATACGTCATCTATACATCGGGTTCAACAGGCAAACCGAAAGGCGTCATGATCGAGCATGCGAGTCTATTGAACCAAATCTTCGCACTGCAAGAGCAATATCCGCTTCAAGAAAAAGATGCGTATTTGTTAAAAACGACTTATACCTTCGACGTATCCGTCGCAGAAATCTTCGGTTGGATTCTCGGTAACGGCAGACTGGTGATTCTCGAACCTGGCGCAGAGAAAGAACCTGCCAAAATTTGGGAATCCATCGTTAATTATGACGTAACTCACGTCAATTTTGTTCCATCTATGCTCATTCTTTTTGTCGAGTATCTCGAGGGGCAAAAAGAGGCAAACCGACTGCGATACATCATGGCTGCCGGGGAAGCCATGCCGAATGATCTTGCGTCAAGAGTATATAAAGTATTGCCAGAAGTGAAAGTGGAGAACATCTATGGTCCGACAGAAGCTACCATTTATGCTTCCTGCTACTCACTCACTGCAGACTTGATAGAAAATCCTGTGCCTATTGGAAAGCCTTTGGCCAACTACCAAATGCATATCGTCAATCAACATGGGCAGTTACAGCCAATCGGGGTTCCTGGTGAATTATGCATTGCCGGAGCTGGATTGGCGAGGGGTTATCTAAACAATGAAGAGTTAACGAACGAAAAATTTGTTCCCCACCCGTTTGAAGCAGGCAAACGCATGTACCGTACAGGCGACCTGGCTCGTTATCGCAAGAATGGAAACATTGAATACCTCGGACGCATTGACCATCAAGTGAAAATTCGTGGCTTCCGGATCGAGTTGAACGAAATTCGTAGCCGGTTGATCGAAGAAGAATCGATTCGCGATGCAGTGGTAGTGGCACAAACAGATCATAACCATCAAGCGTATCTATGCGCCTATATTATCGCCGATCAGATGTGGACGGTTGCCTCATTACGTACACTGCTTCGCCAAACGCTGCCGGATTACATGGTTCCGTCTCATTTCATTCAAATGGAAGAGTTCCCTCTGACTTCGAGCGGGAAGATTGATCGCAAAGCATTGCCGCTTCCAGATGGCGATGTGCAAACAGGCTACGCGTACAGTGCGCCGCGCAATCCGATTGAGGAATTGCTCGCCCGAATTTGGGAGGAGGTCCTTGGTGTATCACGAGTCGGGATTCACGATAATTTTTTCGAATTGGGCGGGCATTCGCTTTTAGCGACACAATTGCTGTCCCGTACATCCAAGGTATTTCAGACCCAGCTTCAGATGCGTGAGATTTTTACCTATCAGACAGTAGCAGAATTGGCTGAACGAATTCAAATCACTCGCCAAGGTGCTGAGCCGATAAAGCAAAGTCCGATCAAACCGCTTTCCTTGGACAGTACTCAAGAGTTACCACTGTCTTTCGCCCAACAACGTCTATGGTTCCTTGATCAACTGATCCCGAATAGCGCCATGTACAACATTCCGGTCGGATTCCGTCTGCGTGGAGCAGTCGATACGAATGTAATGGAACGTGCTTTGAATGAAATGATCAACCGACATGAATCACTTCGAACAACGGTGAAAGACATAGAAGGACGAGCGGTCCAAGTGATTCATACACAGGTACATTTTCCACTTCCTGTCACTGACCTACGCGACTTGCCAGCAGAGGAAAAAGACACGATCTGGATGAGTATGGTGGAAGAAGATGGCGCGACGCCATTCCAGCTGGATCAATGGCCGTTGATGCGGGCAGCGTTGATCCGACTAGAGGAACAAGAGTCCGTTCTCTGGATAAATATGCATCACATCATCTCAGACGGTTGGTCCATGGATGTATTGGTGAACGAGCTAAGTACCATCTATGAAGCATTCGTCAAAGAAGCAGAAGTACCGATTACCAATTTACCCATTCAATATCGGGATTACGCAGTCTGGCAACGAGAGAATTGGCAAGGCAATGTATGGGAGCAGCAGCTCAGTTATTGGAAAAAGAAGCTGGGACAGAGTGAACCACTTTTGCCCCTTCCGACCGATCGTCCACGGACAGTCGTACAAAGCTATCGCGGTGACAATTATTCATTCTACGTGCCGAGTGAAGTAGGGCAAAAGCTACGCGAGCTAGGAAGACAAGAAGGCGCGACGCTGTTCATGACGCTCTTAGCGGCATTCAAGCACTTCATGTACCGTTATACGCATACCACAGATATTCTGATCGGAACACCTGTTGCGGGACGTAATCGTCAGGAAATAGAAAACTTGATCGGATTTTTTGTCAACATGCTGGTTCTTCGAACGGACCTGTCGAACGATCCTACATTCGTTGAACTGTTGCGACGTGTTCGTGAGACGGCATTTGATGCTTTTGCCAATCAGGATATTCCTTTTGAAAAATTGGTCGATGAATTACAAATTGAGCGCAGCCTCAGCTACTCGCCGCTTTTCCAAGTACTTTTCTCCGTACAGGGAATGTCAACGGGTGTACGTAAAGGCGAGACGATCTCCATTACACCTAATGAAGTCAGTCTCAACAAGACGACCAAATTTGATTTGACACTCACCATGATTGAAGACGAGGATGACGGACTCAAGGGTGTGTTTGAATACAGTACAGATCTATTTGATCGGACGACGATTGAGCGGATGGCAGAGCATTTCCGCAATCTTTTGCAAGCTGTTGCGACCAATCCAGCGCAGAAAATAACAGAAGTTGAACTGTTAGGGGATGGGGAGCGAGATCAGCTGCTCGTCGGTTGGAATGATACTGAGGTTGATTATTCCCGCGATCTTTGCGTGCACGAACTTGTTGCCGAGATCGCACAAAAGTTGCCAGATCAGCTTGCAGTTTCAGGTGAGCAAGGTGCAATCACTTATGCAGAGCTGGATGCGAAGGCCAATCAGCTCGCTCATTTCTTGTTAAAACAAGGGATTGGCTCGGAAGATTTGGTAGGAATTTGCGTGGAGCGTTCCATCGAGATGTTGATCGGTCAACTCGCCATTCTCAAAGCAGGTGCCGCTTATGTGCCGATGGATCCTGCTTACCCGCAAGAACGACTCGCTTTTATGATCAAGAACGCTCAGATGTCTTTGGTCTTAACCCAAGAGCGTTTGGTAAGTGCGTTACCAGAAGGGGCTGCAACGTTCCTTTGCTTGGATCGAGATTGGGATGGAATGGCTACGATGAATTCGGTTGCGCCGGCGGTTACGACGAAAGTTGAACAGCTCGCCTATGTCATCTATACGTCAGGTTCAACAGGAACGCCAAAGGGAGTCGAGATCGAGCACCGATCACTCTTGAATCTAATCCATTGGCATCAGCGAGCGTACAACGTAAACGCTGCTGACCGTGCATCGCAAATAGCTGGTACAGCTTTTGATGCTTCGGTATGGGAGATTTGGCCGTATTTGACGGCGGGTGCTACGATTTGCCTGCCGCAGGAAGAGATTCGTCTCGTACCGGAAAAACTGCGTGATTGGATAGTCGAATCTGGTATCACGATAAGCTTTTTACCAACACCCTTGGCAGAGAGTCTGCTTACGGTGAATTGGCCAGCCGAATCAGCATTGCGCTACATGTTGACGGGTGGAGATACTTTGCACCAGTACCCGTCTGCTGATCTACCGTTTACGCTGGTAAACCAGTATGGCCCAACAGAAAATACCGTCGTGGCTACTGCTGGCATCGTGCCTGTGCAGGGAGAACGAGAAGCGGCACCTTCCATTGGACGTCCCATTGACAACGTATCTGTCTATGTACTCGACGCAAGCAGAAAGCCTGTGCCTGTAGGAGTTGTCGGGGAGCTTTACATCGCGGGGAAAAGCTTGGCTCGCGGCTATCTGAATCGACCTGACCTGACGGAAGCCAGTTTTGTACCGAATCCGTTCTCTACAGATGAAGGGGCGCGGATGTACCGCACTGGCGACTTAGTTCGATATTTGGTAGATGGAAGTTTGGAGTTTATTGGACGAGCTGATGATCAAATAAGCATTCGCGGATTCAGGGTTGAGCTAGGGGAAATAGAGTCGGCTTTGTATGCACATGCAGCTGTTTCGGAAGCAGTAGTGATCGTCAGGGAGGATTTGACGCCTGGTGTCAAACGACTGGTGGCTTATGCCGTGCTTCATGAGGGAGAAGAGGTACAGACGAATGAATTGCGTCAGTCTTTGAAAGATAGACTTCCAGACTACATGGTGCCTTCTGTCATCATACGGATGGATGCTCTGCCTCTCACTCCTAACGGAAAGGTAGACCGCCGTGCTTTGCCGTTACCCGATACCGTGCGAGCCCAATGGGAAGATGGCTATGTTGCCCCACAAACGGAAATAGAATACAAGCTCGCCGAAATCTGGCAAGGAGTTCTAGGTGTAGAGTCAATCGGGATTCACGATAACTTTTTCGAACTGGGCGGCGACTCGATATTGACGATTCAGATTGTCGCGCGTGCCAATCAGGCGGGTATCCGATTTACACCAAAGCACTTGTTTGACTCTCAAACATTGGCAGAATTGGCTGCAAGTGTAGTAGTTCTTGAGGATGCACCACAAGTGCATAGGGAGCAGGGGGTTGTTACAGGCGAATTGCCTCTGACACCCATTCAGACGTGGTTCTTTGAACAGGAAATTTGCCATGTCAACCACTGGAATCAATCTGTCATGCTTGCTGTGCGTGAAGAAATGGATGCGAGTTTGTTAGCAAAAGCTTTTGCGGCGATTCTTGCACACCATGATGCCTTGCGCCTGCGCTTTCGGAACGTCAACGGGAAATGGGAGCAATATCTTGATGTCGTTTCGGATGAGGATGTATTTCAGGTAGTAGATTTGACGACGGCTGTACGTGAAACAGAAATAGAGGAACAAATGCAAGCCATTGCAGACGAGCTACAAGAAAGTCTGGATATCGAAAAAGGACCATTGCTTCGTGCTGCATACTTCCAATGCGAGGACAAACAGCGTCTGTTCATTGCGATTCATCATCTCGCTGTCGATGGGGTTTCCTGGCGAATTATTCTGGAAGACTTGCAAACAGCCTATCAACAATTGATAGAGTTGCAACAGATCAATTTGCCTCAGAAGACGACTTCTTTTAAGCGATGGTCAGAACAGTTGACACAGTACGCAGAGCAAAGCGTAGTCGACGAATACTGGGCGACTCTCGATACCAGTCATGTAGTAAACCTGCCTGTTGACCATCCGAATGGAAAGAACACAGAAGGTCTGGCCGTTCAAGTAAAGGTAAAGCTGGGCGTGGACGAGACACGTGCCTTGTTGCAGGAGGTACCAGCTGCTTACCGTACTCAGATTAACGATGTGTTACTCAGTGCTTTGATCCGAGCCTATAACAACTGGACGGGGCAACAGACACTTTATGTTTCCGTTGAGGGACACGGGCGTGAAGAGATCATCGATGGCGTGGACATTTCCCGAACAGTAGGCTGGTTCACTAGCATGTACCCGGTCTTGCTGGAAATGGAGCCACAAACGCCTTGGGGTTCCCTGATAAAATCAGTCAAAGAACAATTGCGCTCGATTCCTGACAAAGGGATTGGCTACGGCATTCATCGTTATTTAAGCAAAGATGAACAAACGATAAATACCCTGCAAGCTTATCGGCAACCTGAGATTAGCTTCAATTATTTAGGACAATTTGATCAGGATCAAACGGCTGATTCTTCCTTGTTCCAGATCATTCCGAACTGGTCAGCATCCAATTTGAGCAGGGATGAAGTCCGAATCCATACCCTTGATTTCCAGAGCATGGTGGCGGGAGATCAGTTAGAAATGACCTGGACGTACAGTGGCGATATGTACGAACAACAAACGATTGAAGAGCTCGCTCGTGACTATGTGCAATCATTGCAAGCGATTGTTGCCCATTGTCGCTCTGAAGAGGCAGGTGGCTATACACCTTCCGATTTCGCGTTAGCGGAGTTGGATCAAACAAGCCTCGACAAGTTCATCGGAAACAATCGTCTGATCGAGAACATTTACACACTCACCCCGTTACAAGAGGGGATGCTGTTCCACTCTCTTTATGAGCAAGCAGGCGGGGACTACGTCGTTCAACTGGTCGTGAATTTGGATCACTTGAATGTGGAGATGTTTTCAGATGCATGGCAAAAAGTTGTCGAGCGTCATGCCATCCTCCGAACCACCTTCTTATGGATCGGATTAGATAAACCGCATCAGGTTGTTCATACAAAAGTAACAGCACATGTCGAACAACTGGACTGGAGTCACTTACCGAAAGAAAAGCAAGAAGCGAACTTACAAACGTATCTCGAACAAGATCGCAAGCGAGGCTTTGATCTCACTCACCCGCCATTGATGCGTTGGTCGTTAATTCGTCTGGATTCAAAAACCAGTCAGCTCGTTTGGAGCTTTCACCATATATTGTTGGATGGTTGGAGTACTCCGATCGTCCTGAACGATTGGTTGACCTATTATCAGGCATCTGTTGATGGTACCAAAGCAGAACTGCCTGTCGCTCCTCCGTTTTCCACTTATATTGCCTGGTTAAAGCAGCAGAGTCTTGAGGCATCAGAGCAGTATTGGCGAAAACACCTGCGTGGCTTCCGTACACCAACTCCTCTTAGCATGGGGAAACCGGGTGGAAGGGCTGTGCAACAAAAAGAATACGCAGATCAAATGATACTTTTATCGAAGGAAACAACTGCGAGTCTGCAAGCTTTTGCCCGTAGGCATCAACTGACGATGAATACGCTGGTCCAAGGGGCGTGGGCGTTGATTTTAAGTCGTTACGCAGGTGAGTCGGAAGTAGTATTTGGGACCACCAACCTGGGCCGTCCTACAGATTTGCGTGGAGTGGACTCCATGGTGGGTCTGTTTATCAACACACTCCCTGTTCGCATGCTTTTCTCGGAACAAGTGACGGTGATCGACTGGCTGCAGAACATCCAACAGGAACAGAGTGCGATACGTCAGTACGAGTTCACACCGCTCGTAGATATTCAAAGCTGGAGTGAAGTGCCGCTTGGACAGGCGTTGTTTGACAGCATACTCGTTTTCGAGAACTACATGTCTGGTGCAGAAACAAATGCGAATACAGACATGTCACTAAACGCAATCAAAGCAGTTGAGCAGACGAACTATCCATTGACATTGGTGGCGGCGCCTGGCGAAGAGCTATTGCTCAAGCTGATTTATGAAACAAATCGATTCGATCAGATCACCATGGATAAAGTATTGGCTCAATTGATCAAAGTGTTTGAGTCCATAATGGCTCAGCCTACGGACCATCTCTCTGCCATTTCATTCATCACAGACGAGGAACGCCACAAA